>JADKDM010000041.1 GCA_016714565.1 Candidatus Villigracilis propinquus | reverse complement strand
TCGAAGTCGATAGCGCCAGAAAGCAGGGCGTCAATTTCTGATTGGGCTAACATGGTTACTGGACCACGAATTCTGTAAAATAAATTGAAATGAGCTCAAGATCAACAAGCCGCTCGGCGAGAGTTTCCATGATCTCCATCCGCAGTTTTTCTTTGCCTTCCGCTGTGTAAAGATCTTCGTACGTTTTGGTGGACAGAAGTGTGATCACAGTATCGTCCATGATGGGCAATCTTGAATTTAGCTTTTCTTCGAACGCGACCAGATAGGCCGCCTTTTCCTCTTCTGGCATGGCCAAATATTCCGGATTATCCGGGGCAAATTCAGCAACGATCGTCACGCGGATATATTTTCGTCCGGTGGGATCAACCAGATTGATGATCTTAGTGGACATATTGAGCATGATTCCTTCGCCGGGAACGATCTCATGTGCTTCCGTCGCAGTGTGGGATTCAACAGCGGCTTCGGCAACAGGTGCGGCAACAGGTGTCGTAAGAGCTGCGCTGTAGTTGTAAACCAGACGGGAAAGGCTTCGGCAATTCATCTGGAGCAAAGACCACGTACGCAGTGATCATAGATACGAACGCCATAATCATAAGGATTACCTTGCGTGATCACATTCAGAACTTTTAGAATTTTGTCTAACATGTGCCTCCCGTATAAAAAGCCCGGCTGAAATGATCCCACATCTGAGACTTATGGCAAAACATCCGGGGCATTAACATCAATGATGTTGCTATCTACTTTGTAGATAATGATAATTTCCACTCGTGCATTCATATCCTTATGCTCCTGAGTGTCGTTCGGGAATACCGGCGCATATTCGCCCTGTCCCGATACGATAAATCGTTCAGGAGCGATACCTGCATTGATCAAATACCTTGCAACCGATGTTGCACGCGCCAACGACAATTCCCAATTGGTTGGTGGGCCGGGTTTGTAGGTAAGTTGTTATTGGTATGGCCCACCAGCCGCACCTTGTTACTGATCGGACGCAGCATTTCAACGATCGTATCCAGTACTGGAAAGGCTTCCGGAGGAAGGTCTACCTGATCATCCTTGAAGATCAGCTTTCACAAGTGAGATCAGCACGCCTTCAATATTGGTCTGTACGCTGACTTGATTGCCGAGGTTTTGAGTGGAAGCATGGCAGTGAGTTGTCCGGGCAACTTCTTCAGATTGGGTCGGTCCGGGAATACCGGAACAACGATCGGCTTGAGGAACCGTCTTCACTCGTTCCGCCGGCCGAGTTGATCTGACTATCCACCACCCGGGCTGGGCCGCCCACAGAGAAAGCCGTCCATACTTCTGCCAGCTGTTTGTATTTCTCCATTCTTTGCCCCATAGGAGTAAAGCACAACGAACAGAACCATGAGCAGGGTAATAAGCCGCGTAGCTGACCAGCCAGCGTTCATCATGGTGTTCTTCGTGTTCTTCTTTACGATGTGCCATGGCTACGCTTGAGCCCTCCCAGCATTACCTGCTGGAGCTTTTTATCGGCATTGTCCGCCTCACCCCTTGGCATCCGCCGGAGCTAAATAGGCGTTCAGCTTGTCTTTTACCACGCGGATTTTCACCCGCCTGAATGGAAATAATGCCTTCCAATTGCATGTACCGATTTTGAGCTTCTTCTTCGCTCTTCGCCTTTAGCTTCCAGCGACTGGCAAATAGATCAGGTTCGCGGTCAAAAGTCCCCACAAGGTGGCCAGAAACGCCGAAGCGATCGCCTCACCTAATGCAGCGGGGTTATCCAACTGCTTCAAAACGCTGATCAAGCCCATCACGGTTCCGATGATGCCGAAGGTGGGGGCAAAGGCGCCAGCCGCTGTGAAGAAACCGATCCCATGCTTATGGCGGGTGCGCATCTGATCGACTGTGGTTTCCAGAATTGCTGAAACCTGTTCGGGCTCCACACCGTCAACCACCATCATCAAACCTTTTTTCAGGAATTTGTCATTGATCTTTCTGCTGTCTTCTTCCAACGCAAGCAGACCTCGCGGCGGGCCTTATCCGCCAATTCCTTGTTAGGATTCGATGTCCTCTCTTTGTATCGAACTTGTTCGTCTTGAACGCCCGCATATGTACTGAGGCAGCTTAAGCGCTACCTTCAACGGGAGGTAATGATCGTCGCGCCGATGGAACCGCCGAAGATCAGGATGATCGCAGCGGGAGCGGCAAACAATTGCAGGAGAACCGCCATCCAGAATGAGGCGGTATAATTACGGTGATGGCCAAGACCAAAATCCTGAGACGGTCGCAATATCCATGTATTACTCCTGTTATTTCGAATGTTCTTGAAAAGGGGTTGAAGGTTATTCAACCGATCTTTTTGAAGTGAAAGGTACCAAAGTCTTGCGGCGGTACTCAATAAAGCGCTCTGCAATTTCCTGCGGAGTATCTTTGACAATTATTTTTTTGTTGTTTATCAAAGTGATAATCGTGTCGGGGGTTTTTTCCACGGTCTGGATCAATTCAGGGTTGATATAAAATTGTGTGCCATTTGTACGAGTAAGATAGATCACGGTTATCTTCCTTTCTGCCGGAGAATATGGGATTTATCAATTCAGGCAGTATTTTCTGGATAAATTTAGCATACCCACCCCATATCTCATGTAAATAGGCCGTGAAAGGAATATAAAGATTGGCTAAAAATATTTAGCCTACAGGATTCCCCCTCGAAAGACCCCCGATTCCGCTCTATTTTTGAAACTCAAATTCGGTTAAAGTATTGGAAATTATGCATCCTTGGCAAGTGTTTGAATGGAAACGGACTGCGAAACGGTTTGCTTGTAGAAAAATTCAAGCGTGGCAGGCGGACGTTTGGTCACCACGGGACCGGTTGTCTTCCCCCAGATCAGTTTGTTATTAACATCGAACCAGTCATTCCCATCCCCACCGGCACTCACAACATCTCCCATGGGAGTGGCGCTCGCTGAGGATGCCCCGTCTTTCAGCACGGTAGTGGAGAAGAGACTGTTCTCCGGCGAAAAATCCTTGGCCTCCTGGCCTATCCCCGTAACATGTTGTGAACCTTTGAAAATCTCCACCCGTTCAATGATCCCGGCATCCTTGGCTTTGAAAGTGACTCGAGTGCCATCCCCTAACATAAACGTAGTCACATCTTCGCTGGACTTTAGATCTTTGAAATCCCCATCGCTCGCTCCCTCTACATCGGCAACATCCACATGCGGGTCACCCCAAATGGTCGTGCTCTTGCTCGTCCACTTATCGAGGATGGTGAAAGTGGCCCCATCCGCAAACTTGAAAAGATAACGGTCTGATTCAGCATAATTCTTATCATGCACTATCAATCCATCGATAGGCGCATTCGATTGATAACGAAGTTCCATCTCGATCTCAACACTCAGACTCTCCTGCGCTACAACCCCAACCATTGCCTGATTATTTTTCGGCAGGTCAGCAACCTGTTTTACAGCGGATTTCAAGTCGGCCAGGTTAACGTTGACATTCTCAATCTGCGGCAGGGAAAGCGCGCTCTGCTTTTGCGCGTCAACAGCAGAGGGACTGATCAATGCCTGATCTTCCTCCATATAATCCAGCGCGGATTTTTCCTCCACCTTTTTTCCACTACGGCGCGCCTTCGCATCTTCTTCCATTTCCAAAAGCCGCCGTACTGTCATTAGATTTGAAATATCACTTGATACCGTTGTGCTCATCGTTGCCTCCAGAGTCAATACGTCCATATCAAGCATCGGCATGATTGGCAAAAACTTTAGCAATTCGATTATGGACTTGCCATACTAGAGTATTTGAAGATTCAAAATCGCTTCCCCCTAGACTTTGGACTGGCTGCAACCAAACAACATTCGCTTCGCTCTGGCATATCCAAAGCAAATAAGATCATCCCTGAAAATCAATATCTTGACTGAAAAAGTTTTTGATGTACTTCCCCGCAACCTCTAGATCTAATAAATGCCCTGCTGCCTGCGTATCTGCATAATGAAATTATTGATATCATCTGCCGATTGCGGAATGTTGCCAGGCACCAAAGAAAACCCGGGCGCCCAAAAATCATGCGAAACATTCTGTCGTGAGAAGCGCGGATAATCTTCCGAAAAATCTGGGGATGTTTGCAGCCGCAGGATCTTCCATGAATTGAGCCGGGTGCAGTCATCGGCACGGTCATCCCCCACTGAATATACCTGCGACGGATTGTGATCATCCCCGGAGCGCCAGCCAGGAGATGCAAACTTCCTCATCCACGATCTGAGATCCCTGGTGATATCGCCCGTCAAATAATGATCAAGCAAAACGGGGAATCAACAGGCATGAGTACGCCAACTCAGTGGAGATTTGCGGAATAGATTCCATCTCAAAAGTCACAACAGATACAGGATGATCGATGATCTTCTTTTTCCAACTTCCGTCTCAGGCGCAGGTACAGCGGCTGGAACAGAAACTGAAACGGAAACAGGCCCCGCTCTTGCGAGACCGTTTGAGTATCTCTTTGTTCAACTTCCAATTGTTCTGTCTCAGTGGATCTGTACTCAAAAGAATTCACGAATACCTCGGGACAATCTATTTCTTGAAAAAAGTGAAACTTAATGTCATTCTACTCCGGCCTGCCCATGCTGGACAGGGAATCAAAACAGGCTGGGAAATGCTTCAGACGGTTTGATTGTTTTAGTATACCTTGTTGTTCTATGTAGCCCCATAAAAATTTAGTGAATTTTTCCAGGAGGGCGCCACAAGAGATCTAGACATATTCAGAAATTCGGGATCACTTTATTCTTCTTCGCCTACTTGATTCATGACCATACTAGACCACTTTGCAGACTCATAATAAATATCCTGCCATGCCTCAGGCTTGAAGCCTAATGGTAAAACGTTATCCCAATTACCGCCTTCTGCCGCAATCACGCCTGTTAGCACCATTCCCAACCTCCCTGTCCTGCTAACCAACGCCTCGGAAAGTTCATTGGCAAGTGACAAATTTTCCACCACTTCACACATGGGAAGATCCATAATAGCATCCAGAACCGAAAGCAGGCCGATCAAGAAATACGATTCGGTCTGTCGGTCTCTCAAATCTTTGCCAAGTAGTTCACACATTTTCGCCCGTTGAAGAGCTATGGTCGTCAATATATGCGGCTTATCATCCACAGTAGTCATCGTAAGCAGCAGCAGCCAACCTCGAAGTTGCTGCAATCCCATCAGGGAAATCGCGTGTTGAATGGATTTGACACCGTACGCCATGGAATAGTAACCAGAATTGACCAGCCTCAGTAATTTATAGCTTAACCTCACATCCTGTGAAATTATCGGTTCCAACACACTAAAATCGGCGCGGGAACTCATAATAGCAGCTAATGAACGCATGATGCTTAGCCTTGATACATCCATCTTTTTATTTTTATCTTTGATCGTCTCCGTCTTATAAAAAAAATAGCCTTGAAAGAAATCAAACCCCAGGCTCAGACAGAGAGAAAAGTCCTCCAGGGTTTCCACTTTTCTCCGCCAGAAGCAGAATATCGTATTGTTTTATATAACGCACCAGATCCAAAGAATGGCTCTGTTAATTGCCAGCAGATCAATCTTAACAATATCGACCACTCCCTTGCCAAGAATTGGAGTAACGATCCAAAGAAGTCACATCATCCAGTGCAATTTGGAAATGCTTTTCTTGAATCGATAAAGTGCCTGGATGAGCTCATCATCAAGCGAAATATCTTCCACGATTTCCAACACAACTCTTTTGGGATCAAAATTTTCGGTTCGGATCGCTGCGAGTAACTGGATCAGATCATCTTTCACGAGGAAATCCCTGGTGAAATTTATATATGCCTGATGTGAACCGACAATCGCATCCAGACCCATTTCAAAAAGGGTATTTAATAAGACCTGAGAAGTTGCCACAGTCCCATCAATAAATTCTGCCTGTGAATCCGTTGGCATTGCCCGATAAAGTAATTCGTAGCCAATGGTCTCTTTGTATCGATTCAAGACAGGTTGTCTGCCAACAAACAAATCAGACATTCAGTTACTCCAACTGCACAATATATAGGTTTTTCAAATGATCGTTTCAAAATCCTTGGCTTCACCTGAATGCCTAGTTCGTTAATCGCCCTGCCTATCTATCTTTTCAAGAAGGCCGCGAATGGGTCATCAATATATCCAAAGACAATTAAATATAAACAAGAGGCGACTGACCGTCTATATCAGTCTCAAGTTGAAAACATCTTAATGTGAACGATCCATAATCGTAATAAAAAGACCATTAATTTTTCTCCTTTAGACGGCGCTGGAATAGCTTCAAGGGTGCAAACTTCCCGCGATAACCACTGGAAATTCACCGCTTTTTTAATGGCTTCTTTCTCGTTTTTTATTACGACTTTTCTTGTTTCCATATAACATGGCATGGATCGGCCGTCCAACCCCGCTGTCGTTTCGCTTAATATAAACAGCACTACTACAGCCTTTTGATCAAAAATTTCACAAATCTCAAGAAAGAGGATAAAGCCATGACTGAAAACGAAAAAATCGAATCCCATATTGCAATGTGCAGATGCTGTTTACTGGCCGAGGCAATGAAGCAATGCCAGATCTGCCAATTCAACATTGGGCTGGCTGTGCAAGTCAAGCAAACCGAGCTTATCCCGCTGCCAATACAACTCCAGGTTTTGACCTTCGAGCTGGCATAACTGCCCGGATGAAGCACATCTGCCGTAAACATAGACCCTGCCAAAATGGGTGGTACGGAAATGCGCCTTAATCTAACCAGCCATTTAATCACATGGGCGAGCCATTCGCAGGCATTTAATTTCAATATCGTTCAACGGGTGAGTGGGGACATTGAAAGCGCAAAAATTCACAGAATATTAACGAGTTCTTACCTTCATTTTTATTATGGGAAAAGCCCCTTCATACAATGGTATGGATTTGGCAACCCAGCATTTTATTATGGGTCATTTTATTTACCCACATCTGGAATTATGTAAGGTTTCAATAAATGAAATTCAAAAAAAGGAGCTTGTATAACATGAATGTTCTCAATAATATGGAAGACAAGTGTGAAGTTGATCGGCAGTTTTTTGTTCATCGCCGTGATCACAGCCGTCGTTGGAGTGCTGGGGTCTACTATCTCAAACAGATCGATGCTGCAGATACCCGCCTGTATCAGAATCAAACCGTGCCGATCGGTCAGATCGCCGATGCCGGTGTTGCATTCCAGCGGATTCGCGTTAACCTGCGCGACATGATATTGGCAAAAGATACAACCGAAGCACAAAAGTATGCCGACACGATCAAAGAGCTTGACGCGCTGATCGTCACAACCTCAGCTGATTATGAAAAGTTGATCGTCTCTACTGAGATGCAGACTCTATTTGACGAATACATGACAAGCTACGAAGAATTCAATGGCTATCGCGACCAGATCATGGCGCTGGCGTTAGCGGGCAAACCTGATGAGGCGTTAACCACCCTGCGTGGAGATGCCTTTGCAAGCGCCAAATCTGTGGAAGAAGACCTAGACGCGATGCAGCAGATGAAAGTGGAGCAAGCCAAAGGCGTTCCGAAGAGAATACTGCCCTTGCAAATAAGGCAACCACGATCATGATCGTTATCAGTGATCGCTGTACTGGCCGCAATGGGTTTTGCATCGTCATTTCGAACAGCATCTCCACCCCGCTGGGATTCCTGACCAAATTGGCCAAGGCACTATCCGTCGGCGACCTGGTGCGCGATGTCAGCGAAGCCGAGAAAGACACAGTCCGAAAACGCAAGGACGAGATCGGCGATATCAGTAACGCCTTCGACGCCCTCATCAACTACATGCAAGGCATGGGTGTATCTGCCAACGCCATCGCTGAAAACGATCTCACCACCATGGTGACACCGAAATCGACCAAAGATGAACTTGGCAATTCATTCGCCAAGATGATCGCAGGTCTGCGTGACGCAGTTGGACAAGTCCTCGAAAGCGCCAACGCAGTCTCAGCCGCCTCTGCCCAGCTGGCATCTGCTTCTGAACAATCAGGAGATGCCACCCGACAGATCGCTACCACCATTCAACAGGTTGCCATGGGCATCACCCAGCAAACCACTGGCGTAACAAAGACCTCCTCCTCCGTTGAGCAAATGAACCGCGCCATCGAAGGCGTAGCCAAAGGCGCCCAGGAACAGGCCAATGCCATCAGCAAAGCTTCCGAGTCACTTCTCGTATCAGCACCGCCATTGAACAGGTCGCCAGCAATGCCCAAGCAGTGACCCGCGATTCTGCTGAAGCCGCAAGTTACTCACGTGATGGCGCCAAGACTGTAGAGGAAACCATTACAGGGATGGAAGCCATTCGCAGCAAGGTGGGTCTCTCTGCCACAAAGGTCGAAGAGATGGGCGTCCGCTCCGAAGAGATCGGCGCCATTGTCGAGACCATTGAAGATATCGCAAGCCAGACCAACCTGCTGGCTTTGAACGCAGCTATCGAAGCCGCCCGTGCCGGAGAACAAGGCAAGGGCTTCGCAGTGGTGGCTGATGAAGTACGAAAACTCGCTGAACGCTCCAGCCTCGCGACCAAGGAAATTGGCACATTGATCAAAGGCATTCAGAAGACCGTCAGTGAAGCAGTGGAAGCCATGAAAGCCTCTGCCACAGAAGTGGAAGCAGGCGTGGTCCGTGCAAACTCAGCAGGGACGGTATTGGGCAATATCCTCGTCGCAGCCGAGTCCGTTTACAAGCAGGCGGAAGATGCAGGAAGTGCAGCTTCAAAGGTCAGCGCAGCGGCCACGGAATTGGTCGAGGCCGTGGACGCGGTCTCAGCCGTGATCGAAGAGAACACCGCAGCCACCGAAGAGATGGCGGCGAATTCATCAGAGTTGACCCAGTCCATCGAGAACATAGCAAGTGTCAGCGAAGAAAACAGCGCTTCCGTTGAGGAAGTATCCGCCTCCACAGAGGAAGTATCCGCACAGGTGGAAGAAGTCTCCGCTTCGGCGACTTCCTGATGGAGATGGCTCAACGACTTTCACAGGTGGTTGCCCGCTTCAAACTGGGAACAGAATCATCGAAATAAACATGATTTTGTTGTGAGGGCAATGGAATATTGCCCTCACAACACCCTTGTCATCTGGAGATAAAAAATGGAACAACAACTTGTGGTTTTTGAACTGGCAAATGAATTTTATGGCATCAACATTGCCATGGTGGAAAGCATCATCAAAATGCAGGTGATCACGCAGCTTCCACAGACTCCTGACTATGTAAAGGGAGTCACCAACTTGCGCGGCAGTGTTCTGCCCGTCATCGACCTGCGAACCCGCTTCGCGCTCGACCCGAAGGAAGATACCCGACAGACCCGCATCATGATCGTCACCATGGGTAACATCAAGGCCGGCATTATTGTGGACGCGGTTTCAGAGGTGCTGCGTGTTGCCGATGATACTGTGGAGCCCTTACCCCCGATGATCAACTCCGTCGACTCTGCATTCCTCAAAGGCATTGTCCGTCTGGAGAACCGTCTCATCATCATGCTGGAGCTCGGAAAGTACTCGATCTTAATGAACAACGCTCACTTGAGGCTTTGGCTGTCAGCTAAACCTAAAAGTCCTGACGTCGAAGAATATTCATAAATATTCAGGAGCATAATATGAAATGGCTCGATAATGAAAGACAAGTACTAAGTTGATTGGGGGGTTTGGCGCGGTAGTTGTATTAATGATCATCATCGCTGCCGTAGGCTATATGTCTATGAACACCATTAACCAGGGTTCGGAATCTTTATATACCGACCAGACCCTGCCGATCCGGGAAGTCAGCTCTGCCAATTCTGCGTTATGGAAATTGCGCGGGATCTGTATAAATTCACTTGTATTTCGCAGGGCGCGAAGAAACAAGAAGCGATCGAAGGGGACATAAGAAACGATCAATGGGCTGATGGATACCTACCGTGCCGGTCAGCTTGGAGAAAAGAGAAAAGCAGCCTGGCTGAGTTCGACAAGACCTCGCCTGTCTATCATGATGCTGTGGATACGGTCATGAAGAATGTGGACAGCGGCAACATAGACGTCGCGATTACCAGTATTACCGATGGGGGCGAAGCCTCCAACGCCCGCAAAGCAGTCGGCACAGCCATGGAAGCGATCGTCGAGGTCAATGCCGGGTTAGCCGAAGAACTTTCCAACGAGAATGCAGCTACTTTTTCCTCCTCCAGTATGACCCTGGTTCTGGTAAGCATATTTGGGGTGATCGTTGCGATCGGCTTTGTGGTCGTCATCAGCCGCAGTATCACTGTGCCGTTAAACATCGTTGTGAACATCGCCAAGGCAATGTCGGTTGGCGATCTGGTGCGCGATATGAAAGACGCCGAGAAAGATAAAGTGCGCCTGCGTGAGGATGAGATCGGGGATATTGGCAAAGCCTTCGATCCGCTGATTAACTACATGCAGGGCATGGGTGTATCCGCGACCGCCATTTCCCAAAACGACCTGACCACAATGGTGACCCCCCGAAATCTGAAAAAGATGAACTCGGCAACTCCTTCGCCAATATGATCGCTGGTCTGCGCGCATGCCGTTGGACAGGTGCTTGAAAATGCTACCGCAGTCTCCGCCGCCTCTTCCCAGCTGGCATCTGCTTCTGAACAATCAGGAGACGCCACCCGACAGATCGCCACAACCATTCAACAGGTTGCCATGGGTATCACCCAGCAAAACCACTGGCGTAACAAAGACCTCCTCCTCCGTTGAGCAAATGAACCGCGCCATCGAAGGCGTAGCCAAAGGCGCCCAGGAACAGGCCAATGCCATCAGCAAAGCCTCCCAGGTCACCTCACGCATCAGCACCGCCATTGAACAGGTTGCCAGCAACGCTCAATCCGTCACCCGCGATTCAGCTCAGGCTGCTACATACTCTCGCGACGGTGCAAAGACCGTAAAAGACACCATTGTCGGCATGGAAGCGATCCGCAGTAAAGTCGGTGTGTCGGCTGCTAAAGTGGAGGAGATGGGCGTCCGCCCGAAGAGATCGGTGCCATTGTCGAGACGATTGAAGACATTGCCTCCCAAACCAATTTACTCGCGCTCAATGCCGCGATCGAAGCCGCCCGTGCCGGGGACCAAGGCCAGGGCTTCGCAGTAGTAGCCGACGAAGTACGAAAACTCGCTGAACGCTCCAGCCTCGCCACCAAGGAAATTGGCACATTGATCAAAGGCATCCAGAAAACAGTTTCCGAGGCTGTCACAGCCATGAAGGCTTCAGCGGAAGAAGTTGAGTTGGGTGTCAACCGCGCCAACTCTTCCGGTGAAGTGCTTGAGAATATTCTTGATGCGGCTGAGTCGGTATACAAGCAGGCGGAAGAGGCGGGGAATGCGGCGGCAAAAGTCAGCGCTGCAGCTGCTGAACTGGTCGAAGCCGTTGATACTGTCTCGGCGGTGATCGAAGAGAATACCGCAGCGACCGAAGAGATGGCGGCGAATTCATCAGAGTTGACCCAGTCCATCGAGAACATAGCAAGTGTCAGCGAAGAAAACAGCGCTTCCGTTGAGGAAGTATCCGCCTCCACAGAGGAAGTATCCGCACAGGTGGAAGAAGTCTCCGCTTCGGCGACATCCCTGATGGAAATGGCTCAACGGCTTTCACAGGTGGTTGCCCGCTTAAAACTGGGGAACAGAATCATCGAAATAAATATGATTTTGTTGTGAGGGCAATGGAATATTGCCCTCACAACACCCTCGGTCCTCTGAGATAAAAAAATGGAACAACAACTTGTGGTTTTGAACTGGCAAATGAATTTTATGGCATCAACATTGCCATGGTGGAAAGCATCATCAAAATGCAGGCGATCACGCCACTTCCACAAACGCCTGACTATGTAAAGGGAGTCACCAACTTGCGCGGTAGCGTGCTCCCCGTTATTGATCTGCGCACCCGTTTCGCGCGCGACCCGAAGGAAGATACCCGACAGACCCGCATCATGATCGTCACCATGGGCAACATCAAGGCCGGCATCATTGTGGACGCGGTTTCAGAAGTGCTGCGTGTTGCCGATGATTCCGTCGAACCATTGCCGCCAATGATCAACTCCGTCGACTCTGCATTCCTCAAAGGCATTGTCCGCCTGGGAAAAATCGACTCATCATCATGCTGGAATTGAACAGGGTCTTGAATCTTGATGAACAAAAATCTCTCGAAGCATTAACTGTCTAAATAGCGGAAAAGGATGAGAAGCATATGAAACGTTCAATATCGCAAAAAATGATCTTGCAAATTCTTCCGGTGGTATTAACTGTTTTCATCGTCCTGACCATCACTTCCATTCTAATGTCCGGCAGCTCAGAGAAAAAACTCGCCTACGAATCAGCAGCCCAAATGGCGGCAAATTATTCCAACGATTTCAACAGCCAAATGAGCGCTGACCTCAGCGTCAGCCGTACCATGAGTTCAATGATGTCCGGCTATCAGGGGCCAACCGTGACGACATCCTAAATATTAAAAGTCAGGTTGAGGAAACCCGAGCATCCTTGGATCATACGTCGGCTACGAGCCAAATGCCTTTGACGGCCTAGACAGCGAGTTTGTCAATCAGGTTGGCCACGATCAGACAGGGCGCTTCATCCCCTACTGGAACCGCCTGACGGGCAAGCTCACATTAGACCCGCTCGCAGATTACGAAACTTCCGATTATTACCTGATCCCCAAACAGACCCAGGCTGACAGTGTGATCGAGCCGTATCTTTATCAAGGAGTCTTGATGACCAGTTACATCTCCCCCATTGTTGATCGCTCCGGCAAGTTCATTGGGATCGCGGGTATTGATGTTTCACTCAACAATCTGGATGAAGAGATCAGCCAAATAAAGGTGTTCAAGAGCGGGTATGCCTTTCTAGTCAGCAATCCCGGCATCTTTGTTTCCGCACCTGACAAGGCGTTGATCGGCAATAAAAACACTGAACGACTTTGCAAAAGAAAACAATAATCCGCAATTGGCTGAAATCAGCACACAGGTCCAGCAGGTAACAGTGGATATGTGAACACCCTTGATCCTTTCAGCGGCAAAACGGTCACTATGTTTTACACGCCTGTCAAAACCGGTCAATGGGGGTTCGTTGTCGTTGTGCCAGATGCGGAAATGCTGGCAGACGCAAACCGACTGCGTCTGATCCTCATCATTGTTTGTGCAAGCGGTATTTTGTTGATGAGCGGATTGATCTCGTTCGTCACAAAACGGCTCACCCGTCCGATCGTGATCATCAGCAAAGCTGCCGACCAGATCGCCTCCGGTGATCTGCAGCTCAGCTTGCAAGCAGGCGATGAAGATGAGATCGGGCAAACCATCTCGGCGTTCAACAACATGGTGAAATATTTACAGAATATGGCGGGGGTTGCTCAAAAGGTTGCAGATGGCGACTTGACGGAAAACGTCCAGCCGCAGTCTGCACGGGATGTATTAGGGAACGCCATTTCGAACATGGTGACGAATTTGCATGCAAGCATGGGGGATGTTAATGTAACCGCCCGCGCGCTTCTTGAATCTTCAGGACAGTTGGACTCGACATCCAGTCAATCTGGGCTATGAGTCAAATCACCTCCACCATTCAGCAAGTGGCAACCGGCATCACTCAGCAAACTACTGGAATATCGAAGACATCCTCTTCGGTTGAGCAAATGAACCGCGCTATTGAAGGAGTTGCCAAGGGTGCGCAGGAACAGGCAAATGCCATCAGCAAGGCTTCAAATAACCTCTCGCATCAGTTCTGCCATAGAACAAGTGGCGAACAATGCACAAGCCGTAACCCGCGACTCAGCCAAAGCAGCGAGTCATTCCCGGGAGGAGCAAAACGGTGCAGGAACCATTCTCGGGATGGAAGCGATCCGCAGCAAGGTGGGTCTCTCCACCACCAAGATGGAAGAGATGAGCACCCGCTCTGAAGAGATCGGCAACATCATTGAGACCATCGAAGATATCGCCAGCCAGACTAACCTGCTTGCACTCAACGCGGCCATCGAAGCCGCTCGTGCCGGGGAACAGGGCAAGGGCTTTGCAGTGGTAGCAGATGAAGTGAGAAAACTCTCGCAGAGCGCTCCAGCCTCGGCCACCAAAGAGATCGGCAAGCTGATCAAAGGTATTCAACAGACCGTGGAGCCGCGACCGATGCCATGCGGGCATCCGCAACGGAAGCTGGCGTCGTTCGCGCCAACTCAGCCGGTATGGCCCTTGAGAACATTCTGGTTGCCGCTGAATCTGTCTACAAGCAAGCGGAGGAAGCAGGGAATACCGCTTCAAAAGTGAGCAAGGCCGCCACAGAATTAGTAGAAGCTGTCGATGCAGTCTCATCGGTGATCGAAGAGAAAACAGCAGCCACCGAAGAGATGGCGGCAAATTCATCAGATCTAACCATGTCCATTGAAAGCATTGCAAGCATCAGCGAGGAAAGCAGCGCGGCTGTCGAGCAAGTTTCCGCTTCCACCGAAGAAGTATCTGCACAGGTGCTGGAAGTTTCCAATTCAGCAGCTTCGCTGAGAGAAATGGCACAGCAATTATTGCAGGTGGTCTCCCGCTTCAAAATCAACAAGCATTCTTAAAAGGAAATGATTCCCATGAAATAACTAATTGATGAGTATCGTATCAATGACACCAACCTCAAACTTAGAAAAGAATTCATGCGCTTCACCTCGGAGGATGTTCGAATTCGAAAGCAGCTTGCAGGTTGGGCAGAGCGCGTGGCTGACCTTGATCGCCAAAGAATTCTACGACAACCAGTTCTCATTCGCGCCGACATTATCGTTCTTCGAGGCGCATGCCCGCAAACGCAAGATGACAGTAACCCAATTGCGTGAACATCTGGAAAAGACTCAAGCTCAATCCTTCCGTGAAATCTTTCAGAAGGCCGCCACAGGAGGGCAGTATGGAACGGATTACTTTGAGAAACGACTCCGACTTGGGAAAACGCACAATGTGATCGACCTGCCGATGAAATGGTATATCGGCAGCTACAGTGTTTATCAGGATCTGGTACGCAAATATCTTAACTAGGTACTACTTCTATCGACCGGGTTTTCGGGCTCATGCCGAACGGGCAGTCTTCACCATATTCAACTTTGATATGCAGGCCGTATCGGACGCATTCTTCTATGACTACTTACAGTCCATTGGGATGGACCTAACCTTCATAACAGTGAACATCGATGAGCATGATCTGACCGAATATTATGGACAGACAAAAACGGTCATCCGCGATGTGTTTTCAGTCACAAAAAAAACCAGCCATCAATTAACCGAGGGCGCTGCTCAGCTTTCTTCAAAACTGACCTGATCGCAACTGCAGCAGAAGCTAAGCGCTACTACAACTTCTGTTGCGACAGGAATGGATCAAGCCAGCGCCGGTTTGCAAGCCGTAGCCACTGCGGTTGAAGAAATGAATGCCACGGTTGGCGAAATTGCACTCAATTCTGAAAGAGTGCATGCCACCACAACCCAAGCGGCCACTCAAGTAAACCAATTTTCCGAGATCATGAAAGGACTCGGACAATCTGCCCAGGAAATCGGCAAAGTAACGGAAACGATCACCAGCATCTCCTCGCAAACCAATCTTCTCGCACTCAATGCAACGATCGAAGCGGCGCGCAGGAGCGGCAGGCAAAGGCTTTGCTGTGGTAGCCAATGAGATCAAAGAACTCGCCAAGCAAACCGCTGAAGCAACCAATGAAATCAAGGACAAGATCGACTCCATTCAAAACTCAACGGCAGAAGCTGTGACGGATATCGACAAGATCGTAAAGGTCATCCGTGATGTCAATGAGATCGTCATGACCATTTCAGCAGCCATTCAGGAACAATCAATCGTCACACAGAATGTTGCAGAGAATATTGCCCAAACATTTGGCGGAGTGCGCGATGTTAACGTGCGTTTGTCTGAGACTTCGATCGTTACCAACAGCATTGCAAAGGAGATCGCCGAGTTAAGCGGTCATTCCGGGCAGGTGATTTCAGAAAATGGTCAGGAATTGATCAGTGCCATAGTACTCACTCAGCTTGCCGAACGGCTCAGCAAGTTGGTAGCCAAATTTAGCAACAACTAAAGTAATTCAAACCATGCTCATTCGATCGTCCAAATGAATATTCGCTGAAGTGTGAAAGGCTACATTCAAATCACTACATCTCTGCCTTTGTATTCTATTTCGAAAATATACAGCTTGCGCACGAGGTCAGTTGTCATTCGCGCCAATTCTGCTGGAGAAGTATTGGACAATATCATGAAGTCGGCAGAATCGGTACACAAGCAGGCAGAAGAAGCAGGAAATGCAGCTGCGAAAGTGAGCATGGCAGCAATGGATTTAGTGGGGATCTGTGGATGTGGTTTTGGCTGTAACCGAAGAGAACACCGCGGCCACAGCAGATGGCGGCATTCGTCAGAGTTGACCCAATCCATCGAAAATATCGCAAGTGGTCTCCCCTTCGGGCTGGGAATGTAGGCGGTGAGGGATGAACACTTTGAGGAGTCGATATGAAAAACAAGGTTGTACGTGCCATGTATTTCAGTTGGCTGAACTGGAAGATAAGCGGAAAAGTAACCAGCATTGTTTGGTGGGACTCTTTTTTTGTCTCGGCCTGCTGATGCTGGTAAATTATACGTTAATAACGTGATGCAAATGACCAACAGATCGGAGAGAAACTGGTTTCGCTTGGAGACCAAACTCTTCTGCGCGCATCTGCCGAGGTGGATTCAGGAGTGAAAATTCTGGAAACACTTGCCAAAACTCCTTCGCTCGTTACGGCCGTCTCACAAGCAAACAATCTTCACTCCGACCTGACTTCGGAAAATATTGCCGCGATGGATACAGCATGGAGTTCGAAAAGCTCAAATATCGAACTAACCATTAAGAATATATCGAACAACAGCTTAAGTAATTATTTGACCGATTTTATAAACAGCAATCCAGCCGAGGTCGAAGTTTTCGTTACCGATCTTAAAGGCTTGAACATTGCTATGACAGACCGCACCAGCGACTACCTGCAAAGCGACGAGGAATGGTGGAAGTCAACCTATGCCAATGGAAGCGGGGAATTTATGTAGGCGCGGTTGAGTATGACGAAAGCTCGCAAGCCTACGCGATGAACATCGGCGTGCCTATACGCGACCCAAAGAATCAAAACGTGATCGGGTGTTACGCGAACACCTCGATATTTCCATTTTCGTGCAGACACTTGCCGATGTGGAAAGTTGGTGAAGCTGGCGGCGTTACCCTGATCGATAAAGCGAATCATTCTCTATTCATCTAATTCCGCATTGATCATGCAGCCTGCTCCTGAAAATATTATGGCTTTATTCAATACAGGAACCAGTGGCCGGGTAAAATCTAACGACATTAACGGCGATGCCGCCATTTTGGCATACAACGCTTTGAGCGGTGACACAGCGCAGAGTCTTGAATGGCGTCTGATCACCAACCATAAGTTGAAAGAGATCTATCAGTTCGAGCTGCAGAGTCTACTGGTTGGTCTGGCAACCGCTTTATTTGCGGTAGCCATTGGAACTTTCATCACCGCGCGAATTATTAACCACAGCATCGCAATGCCATTGGGCATTGTGACCAAAATGGCGCAATCACTGGCCAATGGGGATCTGGTCCGCGGGATGAGCGACACGGAAAAGGATAAGGTCCGCGTTCGCCAGGACGAGATCGGCGAGATCGGTCAGGCGTTTGACAGGCTGATCGACTATATGCAGGGAATGGGAATTGCAGCCACTTCCATAGCCAACAATGACCTGACAACTTCTGTTACTCCTAGATCTGAAAATGATGAACTTGGGAATGCCTTCGCAAAAATGGTGGCCGATTGCGCAATGCCGTGGGACAGGTGGCGGAAAGCGCCAAAGCAGTCACATCCGCCTCTTCCCAACTGGTGGCTGCATCTGAACAATCAGGCAATGCCACCCGACAAATTGCCACCACCATCCAACAGGTGGCCTTGGGCATCACCCAACAAACTGCAGGCATCACCAAGACGTCCGCTTCAGTGGAACAAATGAACCGTGCCATTGGCAGCGTTGCCCGCGGCGCACAGGAACAGGCGAACGCCATCAGCATGGCCTCCCAAGTCACCTCCCGCATCAGTGTGGCCATTGAACAAGTGGCGAAGAACGCCGAGATAGTCACCCAAGACTCTGCCAAAGCAGCCAGCCATTCACGAGACGGAGCAAAGACCGTGCAAGAAACCATCGCTGGAATGGAAGCGATCCGCAGCAAGGTGGGACTCTCCGCGACCAAAGTGGAAGAAATGGGAACGCGCTCGGAAGAGATCGGCACAATCCTTGAAACCATCGGAAGATATCGCCAGCCAAACCAATCTGCTGGCATTGAATGCGGCCATTGAAGCAGCCCGCGCAGGAGAGCAGGGCAAGGGCTTTGCTGTGGTGGCAGATGAAGTACGAAAATTAGCAGAACGCTCGAGCATGGCCACCAAGGAAATCGGTATGCTGATCAAGGGCATTCAGAAAACCGTTGACGAAGCCGTAGGTGCAATGAAAGACTCCGCGAGCGAAGTGGAAGCAGGCGTTGCGAGAGCCAACTCGGCAGGTGTCGTGCTGGAGAGCATACTTGTCGCGGCAGAATCTGTCTATAAGCAGGCAGAAGATGCAGGCAATGCGGCGGGCAAAGTGAGCAAAGCGGCAACCGAATTGGTCGAGGGGGTAGGATTCGGTCTCTGCTGTGATCGAAGAAAATACCGCCGCAACTGAAGAGATGGCAACCAATTCATCAGAGTTGACCCAATCCATCGAAAACTATCGCAAGTGTCAGCGAAGAAAATAGCGCGGCTGTTGAAGAAGTATCCGCCTCCACGGAGGAAGTCTCCGCACAGGTGGAGCAAGTCTCTGCTTCGGCAACATCCCTGATGAAAATGGCAGATGCGCTGCAGCAGGTTGTGCTCCGTTTTAAATTATAGAGGCGCTATTTTGGAAGAGGAACCACTATGGATCGAATACTTAGCAAATTACCAATTGGTCTAAAATTAGGCGGCAGTTTTTTCATCATTGTCATCATTATTGCAGCATCCCTCATGCTCAGTTATTCGGACATGGTGTCATTCCACACAGGCTAACGATCCCGAAACATGGGCGTGCAACGACGAGCATGACCGATGGACAGGATTGTGCGAGCTGTCATCCGGCTGAAGTAATTACCGAGCAGCACAATCAGGTGGAAAATAACATCAGCACGGAAATTGCCCGCGTCAACGAGATCATTTCAGAGTACCGCTTGAACCCGCGTATCACGGCGGAAGAAAAAGATGAACTCGCAAAATTCGATAGCGCCTGGAAAAACTATCAGGTGGTGATCGCAGATCTGTTGGCGAAGGCCGACAGCGGAGAAGCAAGGGATACCCTGCATCGCGTGGTCGGCGGTGATGCATTAACAAGCCAGCAGGCAGTGGAAAAATCGGTCAGCCGTCTGGATCCATTAATCAAGACCTTGCCCTTGAGGCACAGGAAACAAGCGTTGATACGTTCAACGCATCGCTGCAACGGATGCTTATTGTCAGCGTAGCAGGGCTGCTCCTCTCCATTGGGTTAGGGTTTGTGATCACCGTCAACATCCGCACTCCGGTGGAGGCCATGGCAAAGGGGCTGCAAAACATGCGTCAGGGGAACCTGAATTGGGATGTACCCGAACAGGTCAGGGAAAGCATCGTCCTTAGGTCAGATGAGTTGGGAATTGCAGGAGAAAGCTTCCAAAGTACTGTCCATTATCTGCAGGAGATGGCAGGCATTGCCAGCCGCATCGCAGCCGGCGACTTGACCGTCAAAGTCGCACCACGAAGTGAAAAGGATGAATTAGGAATTGCATTCTGCAAAAATGGTTGAAAGCCTGCAAACTTAATTTTGCTGGTGATCAAAAGCACCGAAAACTAACTGCTGCATCAAGACAACTGGCGCTGACTTCCGGTCAATCGGGAGAGGCTGCGCGGCAGATCGCCACGACCATTCAACAAGTAGCCATCGGCATTACCCAACAGACTGCCGGCGTCACACAGACCCTCCGCTTCGGTGGAGCAAATGAACCGCGCCATTGATGGGGCTGGCAAAAGGCGCACAGGAACGCCAGCGCCATCAACAAGGCTTCACAGGTTACATCACGCATTAGCGCGCCATTAATCAGGTTGCCAACAATACTCAAATCGTCACCCGCGATTCTGCCGAAGCGGCAAGTTATTCACGAGATGGAGCAAAGACCGTGCGGAAACCATTGCAGGCATGGAACTCATCCGCAGCAAAGTGGGTCGGTCGGCCGTCAAAGTGGAAGAGATGGGGAACCGCTCGGAAAAGATCGGCGCGATCGTTGAGACCATCGAAGATATTGCCAGTCAGACCAATCTGTTGGCGTTGAATGCGGCCATTGAAGCGGCTCGCGCTGGAGAACAGGGCAAGGGCTTTGCCGTGGTGGCTGATGAAGTTCGTAAACTCGCAGAACGCTCGAGCCTTGCCACAAAGGAAATTGCAAAACTTATCAAAGGCATACAAGATACCGTCAATGAAGCAGTGGGAGCCATGCAAGACTCGGCGGCTGAAGTGGAAGCTGGAGTGGTTCGCGCCAACTCGGCAGGCATAGCTCTGGACAATATCCTTGTGGCAGCAGAGTCTGTTTACAAGCAGGCGGAGGAAACAGGCAATGTTGCGGCAAAAGTCAGTTCGGCGGCCACAGAGTTGATCGCATCCGTGGATGCCGTCTCAGCGGTGACCGAAGAGAATACCGCAGCCACAGAACAAATGTCGGTGAATTCGTCAGAGTTGACCCAGTCGATCGAGAACATCGCAAGCGTCAGCGAAGAAAATAGCGCCGCAGTCGAGGAAGTATCCGCTTCTACAGAGGAAGTTTCCGCTCAGGGGGAGGAAGTAGCCGCAGCAGCGACATCCCTAATGGAAATGGCACAGAAACTTTCACAAGTCGTCTCCCGCTTCAAGCTGGAAGAGGATCCACATCTTTGAAATATATTTCCTGATCAAGAAAAAATAAGTACACAAGGAGTAATGCATGCTCGCACAATTTCGAAGACTGATAACCAAAGAGGGTTTGTTGCTGCCTCTCATGCTTCTGGTTGTGGGGCTTTTTGCTTTTCTGGCCAATGAGATGAAGCTTGGCGTGATTTGCTTGATGATCGGTTTCGGCTGCGGATTAGGATGGTACGTTACCCGCTTGATCACCCACCGAAACATCATAAAGCCATTGGCACGCCTTGTGGCTGACAGCGAAGCACTCGTCACCAAAGACAACCTGATTCTCACAGATGCACTGGCCGCGTTAGCCCAAGGCAACCTGACCACGCGCATTACGCTGGGTGCCCAGTCACTTACCGCAGCATCCAGTTTCCCCGAGGTCAACCAGCTGACATCATTGTTCAATACGATCATCGCTCAAATACACGACAGCGCGAAGGAATTCAATGCCGTCACCGATGAGCCCTGCGAACGACTCTTCTATGTTGGCGCCGACCCGTATCTTGAGGGTCACACCTGCGGCGAGATGATGGGGCAGATATTAAATGGTCGGGGACAGGTAGCCATTATCATCGGTTCCTTTTCGCAAACTTCGCATCAACTTCGCAGCAAGGGCTTTGAGATCGCGCTGCGCAAAAAGTATCCAAATGTGCAAATCCTGGAGACGGTGGAAAATCAGGATAGCGCTGATATCTGTCATTTGCGTACACAGGAACTCATAAAACGCCATCCGAATCTAGCGGGCATCTATGTGGCGGAAGGCGGAACTCCCTCTGCGCTGCGCGAGCATTGGTTGATCCAGGCCATGCTGGAAGGATAAAGTTGGTGACCCACGATCTGGTGGATGAGACCATGCAATATCTAATGCAAGGCGCCATCACCGCCGCAGTGGGCCAGGACCCGGTTGCACAGGGGCATGACCCAGTGCGCGATATGTGCAATCATCTGGGCGGCGGATGGCAACCACCCACGCCGCATTTGATCACCAGCGCAGAGATGATGACGCAAAAAACTATAAACAATTTTGGCAGGCAGGCCGCGGCATTATCGAATCACGAAGCAGTAGCCGAAAAGCGCGCCAAACCATTGCAGGCCTCCCCTCTCCCACTGCGCATCGCAGTATTGGGACGGGATGAAAGCCGCTTCTGGGAACCTGTCCACGCCGGGGTACTTTCAGCAGCCAAAGAACTGAAAGCGCTCAATGCTACCGTGGAGTGGATTCTCCCCGAAGGCAGCAAAGTGCCACCCGATCTGGAAGTGCGGGGAGAAACGATCGATCAACTGATAAAAGACGGTTACAACGCCATCATTACGGATATTTTCAACAATGGGCTGGTCCTTTACATCAATCGTGCGGTGGCTGCCGGAATTCCCGTGGCGACATTTAATAGCGAGCCATCCAGCCTGCGCGGCTTGATCGGAATTCTCGCTCAACGCACAGAACACCTCATGGTTGTCAGCGGTAAATTGACTGAATCTGCCCGGTCTTCGGGAGATGCCACACGCCAAATTGCCACAACCATTCAACAAGTGGCGCAGGGGATCACCCAACAATCCTCGGGCATCACCAAGACGTCCACTTCTGTAGAGCAAATGAACCAGGCGATCGATGGAGTGGCAAGAGGGGCTCAGGCGCAGGCAGCTGCGATCAGCAAGGCTTCAGAAGTTACTTCACGCATCAGTGCAGCGATCAAACAGGTTGCGAACAATGCGCAGACAGTCACTCACGATTTTGTAGAGGCTGCAAGTTACTCGCGGGATGGAGCAAAAACGGTACAAGAAACCATTGCCGGTATGGAAGCGATCCGCAGCAAGGTGGGGTTGTCTGCTACAAAAGTGGAAGAGATGGGGATACGCTCGGAAGAGATCGGAGCGATCCTGGAGACGATCGAAGACATTGCCAGCCAGACGAATCTATTGGCTTTGAATGCGGCCATCGAAGCGGCACGCGCCGGAGAACAAGGCAAGGGCTTTGCGGTGGTAGCGGATGAGGTACGCAAATTGGCGGAACGTTCGAGTCTTGCGACCAAGGAAATTGCTACGCTGATCAAGGGGATCCAGAAACACTGTCAACGAAGCAGTGGGAGCGATGAAGGACTCAGCCAGCGAAGTGGAAGCAGGAGTGGCACGAGCCAACTCGGCAGGTGCGGTACTGGAGAACATCCTTATTGCCGCAGAGTCGGTCTATAAACAGGCCGAGGAAGCAGGCAGCGCGGCAGCAAAAGTCAGCGCGGCCGCAGCGGAATTGGTGATGTCTGTCGATTCCGTATCTGCGGTAATCGAGGAAAACACTGCGGCCACGGAAGCGATGTCAGCGAATTCATCAGAGTTGACCAAGTCCATCGAAAACATTGCAAGCATCAGCGCGGAAAGCAGCGCGTCGGTTGAGGAAGTTCCGGCTCGACGGAGGAAGTCTCCGCACAGGTGGAGGAGGTCTCCGCTTCGGCGACCCATCCCTTGATGGAAATGGCGCAGCAACTTTCCGCAAGTGGTTTCCCGCTTCAAATTGATGCATAGCAAAGGAGGATTATCATGAACCACACTGAACAAAATGAAGTCACTGTAAACATACCGATCTACCGGTCGTTCCTTGGCAGGTTCCTCTTTTATGCTGTTCATCGGTATACTTCCGCTTGTGGTCAATGCCAGCGTTAGCTACAACCTGGCGCGGAATGCGCTGAAACAATCGACCAATGAAACGCAAAGCGTTATCGCAAAAGACCAGTCCACTTATATGCTCAACTGGGCAAATGAACGGACACAGGATATTTTGACTCTCTCAGGGATCGCAAGAATTTCTTCCATGAACCCTGAAACTGCAAATGCTGCGATCAAGCAATACCATGAGTTGTGGGGCGTATATGAAACGATCTTTCTGGCTGGGATGGATGGAATATCGATCGCGGATTCAGGCAGCGGTATTCTCAATATTTCCGATCGTCCTTACTTCAAAGAGGCTTTAACAGGCAAGGTTGCCATATCGGAGCCCATCATTTCCAGAGCTACTGGAAATTTAATCATTGTGTTCGCTGCGCCCGTCAAATCCAGTGAAGGGCTTATTGTAGGAGTGATTGGCGAAACGATTTCCATAAATTCGATCACCCAGCTTCTCATTAATAATCGAATGAGCGAAACAGACGAAAGCTATCTGGTCAACTCGGAAGGATATTTTGTGACCACTCCCCGCTTCGTGGACGAGATGAAAGCAGCGGGAATGATCGAAGACAATCCCGAGCTGACATATCAACTCCAGACAGCTGCCAGCAAGGAATTGCAGGCAGGCATTTCGGGCAATGGAATATACACAAATTATCTTGGGAAAGAAGTCATCGGCCAATATACCTGGCTGCCTGAATTGAAACTGGGATTGATATCCGAAGAGCAAACTTCCGAGGCGAACTCGGCAGCTACACGGCTTGCAATGACAAGCATCTTGACGATAGCACTTTCCATCGTGCTGGTATCCTTTGCAGCTTTTATGATCGCCCGTGGAGTGACAATGCCAGTGAAACTGATGGCAAACACATCCAATCGCCTCGCATTGGGTGACATTGACCAGACGCTGAGTTATGTGAGCAAGGATGAATATGGTATTCTGGCGGATTCCATCCGCTCGATGCTGAGCTACCAAAAAGAAATAGCAGCTGCGGCAATTTCCATCTCCAAGGGAAACCTGACTGAAAATATTCAGCCGAAATCCGACAAGGATAAATTAGGGCATGCCTTCAAGGCAATGATCGAAAGTCTGCAATCCGCTATTCGGCGTGTGGCAGAGAGCGCAAGCAGCCTCACTTCTGCATCTGAGCAATTGGCGATTTCGGCAGATCAGGCGGAGTTGGCAACATCCCAGATTGCAACGACGGTCCAACAGGTGGCCAAAGGTATCACAATGGAAACTGAATCCGTCACGCGTACGGTAGCTTCAGTGGAGCAGATGTCGCAGACCATTAGTGTGATCACCCGCGGAACACAGGAGCAGACGATCTCTGTGGCAAATGCAACTGCGATCACGACCCAGATCAACGAGACCATTAAACAGGTAGCGGGAAATGCTCAGGCGGTGACCCGTGTCTCGGCGGGCGCAGCAAATGCGGCCAGGTCTGGAGCGGGAACGGTGGAGGGGACAATCAAGGATATGCAGTTGATCAAATCCAAGGTGAACACATCGGCAGAGCGGGTTGCTGAAATGGGAACGCTGTCGGATCAGATCAATGTGATCCTGGAGACTATCGAGGATATTGCCAATCAGACCAACCTACTGGCTTTGAATGCGGCGATCGAAGCCGCGCGGGCAGGGGAACACGGCAAAGGATTTGCGGTGGTGGCTGACGAAGTCCGCAAACTTGCAGAACGGGCAGCCATGGCCACCAAAGAGATCGGTGGGTTGATCAAGAACATACAACGTACGGTTTCTGAAGCTGTCATTGCCATGGATGAGGGCGGGCATGAAGTGGAAAGCGGCGTGAAAATGGCTAATGAGGCTGGCAGGGCGCTGGCAGATCCTCAAAGCAGCGGAGGAAGTTTATCGCCTGGCAGAAGAGGCAGATCACGGCGCGGAAAGAATGAAGTCTGCATCTAATCAATTAGTCACGTCTGTCGATGAAGTTAGCGTAGTTGTGGAAGGGAATATGGCCGCGATGGAAGTGATGACGACGGGAATGTCAGATGTGGCCCGCGCCATTGAGAATATCGCGGCAGTCTCAGAAGAGAACAGCGCAGCCATCGAAGAGGTCAGCGCATCTGCGGAAGAGATGAGCGCGCAGGTTGAAGAAGTGACTGCATCTGCTCAGTCGTTGATGGAGATGGCAAAATCACTGCAGGAGATCGTACAGCGGTTCAATTTTGGAAAATGATCAATGCTCTACATCAATAAAAAACGGGACTGGCGATCGCCAATCCCGTTCAGTTTCAAGAAGAGTATCTAATCTTTAAAACCCAAACCCCAAAAAAAAAAAAAAAAAGCGGGGGTGGAGTTTGAACCAGTTCCACAAGGCTGATTGTCATTGCATTTTCGATCTTCGGCAAACCTTCAGGGGATTAAAAAAACACATTGTCAGAGGTCAACTAAACAATGCTTTCACATCGTCCTTCGTGAGTGACTTGAAGAAGCTCGCCTCACTGGAAATGATGCTCTTTACCAAAGCACGTTTCTTTTCCTGCAGCTGCAATATCTTTTCTTCCACAGTGTCGCGGGCAATGATCTTGTAAACGAAGACGGGGCGATTCTGTCCGATGCGGTGGGCGCGGTCACTGGCTTGCATTTCGACGGCGGGATTCCACCACGGGTCGAGATGGATCACGTAATCGGCGGCAGTCAGGTTCAATCCAACTCCGCCTGCCTTGAGACTGATGAGAAAAATGGAATAGCGTCATTGTTTTGGAACTCGTCCACTTTTGTCTGACGGTTTTGTGTCTGCCCATCGAGATATAAATATTTGATCTTGCGCGCGTCCAATTCTTTTTTAACAAGCTTGAGCGTCTCCACGAATTGCGAGAAGATGAGAGCTTTGTGGTTTTCAGCTTGCAGGGTTTCCAATGTCTCCAGCAAAATCTCGAACTTGGGCGCTTCGCCTTTATATTTTTATCCACCAACACGGGATGAATGGCGATCTGCCGCAAGCGCAGCAGTCCTTCTAAAATCTTGAAGCGCGCATCATTCATGCCATCGCTTTCGATCAGGCCAAGCAACTCAGCGCGGTATTTTTCGCGGGTTTGTGTGTATAACTTTTTCTGTGCGGTATCCATTTCCGTGTAAACGATGCGTTCGGTACGCGGCGGCAGTTCCGGTGCAACCTGTTCCTTGGTGCGGCGCAGGATGAATGGATACACCAAATTTTTCAACGTCGCCATTGCCTTTTCATCACCATTACTTTCGATGGGATTGGCAAATGCCTGCTTGAAATAATCCATGCTGCCGAGCAAGCCCGGGTTCAAAAATGAAAACTGCGACCACAACTCAAACGTATTATTTTCAACAGGCGTACCCGTCATCACGATGCGATGTTCAGCATGAAGCAGACGCGCCGCTTTTGCACTCTTCGCCAGCGGATTTTTGATGGCTTGCGATTCATCCAAAATCACATGGCTGAATTTATATCCGCGCAGGATCTCAATATCACGCAGCATTGTGCCGTAGGTGGTCAGCACCACATCATATTCATTGAAGATGGCCGTATCCTTGTTGCGGAAGTTGCCCATGTATTCAAGAAATTTCAATGTGGGTGTGAACTTTTCGGATTCTCTCTGCCAGTTGGTGATCAAACTTTTTGGGACGACAAGCAAAGTCGCCGCTTTATTTTTGACACTTCGACCTCGCTCCTTGCTAGCCGGAGCCTGCTCCTGTTGCGATTGGAGATAAGCCAACACCTGAACAGTTTTCCCCAAGCCCATGTCATCGGCAAGGATGCCGCCGAAGTTATATTCCTTGAGGAAGTGCAGCCAGTCAAAGCCGTGCTTTTGGTAGGGACGCAGATCGCCGGTGAAACCTTTGGGGAGCGGATGTGGCGCAATCCGCTCGAAGTGGCGAAAACGCTCACGGCGTTGAATCAGCTCCGAGGGCCGCGAAGCGTGAAGCGCGGCGTCCTCTTCGAGCAGAGAATCCAACAAGGGCAGGTGAAAGTCGCTGACGCGAAATCCATCTTCAGTCTCCTCTGCCATATTCCAAAGATGTTTATATTTTTCAAGCCATTCCTTCGGGATCTGTCCCACGGAACCATCGGCAAGTTTGATGTAATGCTCGCCGCGTTTGAGAGCCTTGCGGACATCGTGAAATGGAATTTGCTGATCGCCAAATTCGACGACGGTTTTGAGGTCGAACCAATCTATGCCCGAAGTGATGCTGACGCGCAAGTTTGCCACGTTGCGATTGATGCGGCCAAGTTTGAGATCATCCTGTCCGTAAATTTCAAAGCCTGCCTGTGTAAGCAGCGGAATGGAATGGACGAGAAAATCAAAGGGATGGGCGCGGGCACGCAGCTCAAACGAGCCATGAGGATGCGGCGCACCTGCCCGTTTCAGGCGATAGACCGGATCGGTGAGCAGTTGATAAAAATGTTGTTCGCGCTGAAGCTGACGATGAACACGGGTCAAGTTCCACGGATCGGGGCTGGTTTCAACGGAATAGGATTCTTCTTTTCCCGGCAACAATTCATATTCGCCGTATGCAAAACGCAAAGTCAGCACGCAAGATTTGATCTTTGTCCGCAGGACCGCTGCGCTTGTCCACAGGACTGCTGCGCTTGTCATCATGAAGATACAGGCGCGGAATGGGTTCGGCATGTACATCCTGCCATTGAACGATGTCACTGTTAATAGGAAGCAGCTGCGCGATCTGCGCGAAATATTGTTTGCGAAAAACATCCACCTGAGCGGTTGGAATGACAATGGGAAATGACGGAAGAATGGAAAGCGCCTGCGCGTTGCGGAGCTGGGCGGCGTGATCATCCATCAAGACCCAGACAGGGTCTGTAGAAATCGTTTCGACAGTTTCGCGGATGGGAGTAAACTGCCCATTCTGCTCATAGCCTGCCCGCAGAACCAGTTTGCTCTCATCGCTTTGCATGTCAATTTTTACTTCCACAGGTTCCGGCAGGATGTGGACACGGCGCTCTATTTTATCGGGGAAGAAACTGCCTATGAAAACGGGGATATCAAATTTAGCAAGCATGGAAAGGAACATGGGCACATTACTGGAGCCAATGCCATACATGCGTGTTGCAGTGGAAAGAAGATTTAGAAAGGACGCTGCATCATGATCCAGATTGAGGGCAGCCAGCAGGGTTCACCTGTTGGAACAGTCTTTCGCCCGCCTTTATCCATTTTTTGTTTGTTTCTAAAAATGCATGAATTTCCTGCGGTGACTTTTTTTCGTCGCCCGCGAGACCATGCCATTCATTTGCCTTGATGATGAACGGGATTAAAGAGTATGAATAGGTTGCGCGGTACGCGTTTCCAAAACCGTACGATCCCATGCGTGAGCGTTCCATAATCACAAGCGCAACATAACGGCTCAAATTGGGCGTTGATTTGCGCGGTGAAGAGGCGAGAGTTTCCTTGAGTTGGCTTTGCCAGTTGCCGCCGGTGGCAGATGGAGCAAATGGAAAAGCAGGGGCATCATTATCTTCCAAGGAAACATTTCTTCTTTCAAATATTCGCTCACAGCCAGAGCGGCGGCGATCATGTGTTTGCAGAAATGTGCCTCGGCATACGGGCAGTTGCAATCTAGGGATAGCGCGCCCGATTTTTTACCCACTTCAATTGTGACTTCGTATTCACCGGTTTCACCATCCACAAAGCAAATGGCTTTCCGATCGTTAATTATTTCCACATTCCAGGCGCGACCGTCTTTGAAGTAGGCACGTCCACGCTGGATGGATTGAGGGTCAGCATATTGGGAGTATGGGAAGTTGTCTAGGAGTTCGGGAGTGAGGCTGGGCATGGGGAGAGTAGTATAAAACAAAATTCGCCCTGCCAGTAGTCTGGCAGGGCGAAAGAATATCTAAAAGTCGTTTATGCAACAACTGCGGGGCGGAACTTGTACCCGTAAACGATCAAACCGCGCTCATCGCCATCGTTTCGCATTTTGCGGGTGACCATTTCCACGGGCATGCCGATCTGTGCCTGATTATTGTCAACGTCGGTCAACTGGGCTGAGCATGGGGCCCTCTTCCAGCTTCACAATCGCCACGGTGGTGCAGGGCATTCGCCTCGTAGCCTGCGGGGGCTTCATACACTGTTGTATATGAATACACCTCACCTTTGCCGCTAAATGCAAATTGTTCTTTTGCTTCGTCGCCGCAGTTCGGGCAAACATCGCGGGGCGGAAAAATTTTGTGGTCGCAGTGTGGGCAAACTTCACCCACCAAACCGTATCGTTGTTTTTTGAGACGCCAGTGTCTTGGAATTTCCAGTGTGTGTTCCTTTCTTCAAAGGTAATTCTATCCCGTTCGCCTATCAGAAACTATCAGGATGGGATTACAGCAAATCTGAAGCAAAATCTGCTAAATTTCCCCGCCTCTCTCGCTGGACCTTCGAGCCTGAATCTGCTCCCAAACACCCCCCCCTGGGCGGGGAGCGCAAAAAACAGGCACACCAATGGGTATGCCTGTTTGGGATTTAGTTTCCTGTTTTTTATGCGGGTACGGCCTGATTATACAACTGCTGTTTTATGGAAGCGATGTCTTTTTCCAGGCGGCTGTCACCGTGGCGGATCTGCTCTTTGATCTTTTCGATGGCAGACATCACCGTGGAATGGTCACGCCCGCCGAGGACTTCGCCGATCTGCGGGAAGGAGATCTTTGCTTCTTCGCGCAGCAGATACATGGCGATCTGACGGGGAAAGGCTACTTCCTTGGTACGGTCACGGCCTAACAGTTTTTCGGTGGAAAGTTTGTAGTAGCTGGCTACCCGTGTTACAACCTGCTCGGGTTCCAAATCACCTCGGGCGGGCATGAGGTCGGCGAGGGCAACTTCCACGAGGCTGGGGGTGAGGGCGGAGCCGCTCAAGTCAGCGAAGGCGATGATGCGATTAAGTGCGCCTTCCAATTCGCGGATGTTGGACTGAACCTGCTTGGCAACACTTTCCAAAATTTCATCGGAAATTTGGCGGCCAGTGCGCTCGGCTTTGGAGCGCAGAATGGCGATGCGGGTTTCATAATCTGGAGCTTGAATGTCGGCGGTTAAGCCCCACTCGAAGCGGGAGCGCAGACGTTCTTCCAATGTGCTGAGGGACTTGGGAGGGCGGTCAGACGAAACGATGATCTGCTTGTCCTGACCGTGCAGGGTGTTGAAGGTGTGGAAGAATTCCTCCTGCGTGGATTCCTTGCCTGCGATGAACTGAATATCATCCACGAGCAGAACATCAGCCGAGCGATATTTCTCGCGGAAGGCCTGGGTGGTGTGCGAACGAATGGCGTTGATCATGTCATTCGTGAATTCTTCAGAGGAGACGTAGAGGACATTAAGTCCGCTGGCGTGACAGGCGTTGCCAATGGCGTGTAATAAGTGCGTTTTGCCGAGTCCCACGCCGCCGTACAGGAAAAGCGGATTGTAGGCGCGGGCGGGTTTCTCTGCCACAGCCTGACAAGCCGCATGAGCAAGGCGGTTGCCTGAGCCGACGACGTAGGTATCGAAGGTGTAGCGCGGATTCAACGTCACATGGCGGGGTTTTGGCTCGGGTGGCGTTATTTCAATGGAAGAGGCAGCAGGTTCGAGGTCGGTGGTGGAGGCGTTTTCATCCGTTTGTGAGACAACGAATTTAACTGCGACGTTTGAATTGAGAATATCGATCAACAATTTGCTGACGTTGGTTTGTAGGCGGCTCTCAAGCCAGTCACGCGCATACGCGTTACGTACGCCAACGGTAATTAATCCGTTGTCGTACGCCAAAGGACGGGTATCACGCACCCATGTATCGAAAGAGGCGCGCGGCATTTCCATTTGAAGTTGTGCGAGTACTGATTGCCAAGCCTGCTCTGCATTCATAAAGCATTCCTTAAAAATGTGTTTTTGCGAACATTGAACTAGCCCGCCTGGATCGCGGCTTAGTAAGTGTTTCTAATGATTTTATTTTAAAGAGTCTTACGGGGTTCGGATGTGAGGGGCAAACATCCTTTATATCAGCGTGCATCCATTCTAGCAGATACTTTGAAATGATAACAGGCGTTCAACCTACGTCAAGCTAAAAAGATGTGTTTTTTTAAGGTTGGCCTTTCTTAAAGAATCGTTTCGTACTCGTGAATGATATTGTTATGTTATAGAACGAGTGTTTCAGCCACTCACGCCCTGTAAGTTATCCACACCCCCCATATATGGGTGTGAAAGGCATTTTTTAGGCATACAGGGCATATCTATCTTAAAGAATCGTAATGTAAAACTTTTTGATTCATTGCAGATGAGACTCGAGTTCCTGTGATTCATTTTGAATGAATCATCGATTCACATGATTTATTTTTTTATTGCACGCGGAACCCATACAAGAATGGTTGTGCCCTCTCCACTAACTGATGAAATATCTATATCACCACCCACGGCATGTGCGCGAGTCTGCATGTTTGCGAGTCCATGCCCGATGGAGGTCTGCATATTATCAAGATCAAAGCCTTTGCCATCGTCGCGGATCTCCATTAATGCGCGATCATCGGTGGTCCAGATGGCAACTTGCACTTTTTTTGCCTTGGCATGTTTGGCGGCATTGGCCAATGCCTCCTGACAGATGTGAAACAAGGTCAATGATTGGGTCTGCGGCAGGTCTTTGAGGTCTGAATCAGGCCCGGTGAAGTGAACTTCTGAGAATGTATTGGCGCGATACTCGGCAATAAGACGTTTAATGCCATTCAACAAGCCTTCCGAACCAAGTTGACGCGGCCGCAGATCCAAAATATAAGAACGGATATCTCGAATCGCCTGATTTAATCCATCAATGGCGTGATGAATACGCTCCTTGGCGGCTTCGGTATCTTCATTCATGGTAAGTTTCGCGCCTTCCAAAGCAAGACCCACCCCATAAATGGATTGAATGATGCCATCATGCAGATCCATGCCGATGCGGTCACGTTCTTCCAACACAGCCAATCGACGCGCATTGGAGTGCAAACGGGCATTTTCAATGGAAAGGCCGGCCCACGCTCCCACCGCAGTGAGCATTTGGATATTTCGCTCATCAAAAGGATCCGTTCCACGAGTAGCAACGCTCATCACACCCATCAAATTGTCACCGGAAAGCAATGGAATACAGGCAATTTGCTGAAAGCCCGCCTCCACCACGGCATCGCGCAGAAAATTTGAATCATTTGCCAGTTGAGTGCTTGTCATTGGCTGGCGGCTCTTTGCCACCATGCCGGGATAACCGTAACCTACATTGAATGTATTACGCCGCCAGAAGGCTTCAGCGGCCTGTCCACGGTGCAAGACCATGCGCAGGGTGTTCTTATCCTCTTCCAGAAGGAAAATCTCGCCTGCTTCCACTTTCATATAGTTCATCACAAGCCCAAGGGTCTTGTTAAGAATCTCGTCGAGTTCCAGGCTGGAGGTTAAGGTGGAGGCGATGCCATTGAGCAGGGACATATCCACGTTGCGGCGGGTCAGCGCGAGGTCGCGTTCCTTCATCTGCTCGTACAAACGCGCGTTCGTGATAGCCGTGGCAGCGTAGGCAGCCAGCATCTGAATAATCATTTCATCGTCAGCTGTGAATTCAGATCCATCAATTTTTCAGGTGAGGTAGATCTGGCCGAGTTGTTTATCCCCGAGCGGATCGGCACGCCAAAAACGAAACCATACGCGGGTGATGTTCAGGAAAACCTACAGAGCGGGGATGATCCTGAAGCACAGGCATACGGATCGGTTCTTCCGTATCCATCAATTCGCCGATCAGACCTTTGCCAACAGGCGGATGTACGATCTTTTTTATCTGCTGGTCGGTCATCCCGACGGAAATGAATTTCTTTAAACTGCCATCATCATCCAAAACCCCAAATGCGGCATAACGGGCATCAGATTGCTCACAAGCCGTAGATGCGATGCGTTCAAGCAGCGTCTCAAACGAAACATCCTTCACCAATTCCAAACTGGCGCGATGAAGCGCGAATAAACGCTCCTGCAATTGTTCACGGGTTAAATAGCATCACCGGAAAAAGACACATACGCAACTCGCATTATAATCAATTCACTGCTATTTGATAGAATTTGAAAGAAAGCCAAACCTATACTTGGGACAACTCACATGACAACTTCACGCATCTCCGGATTTTATAACCTGACCATTGAAGAACGCCGCGCCAAACTTGCGGACGCTTCGCATCTTTCCCCGCTCGAGCTTGCCCCGTGGACTACGGGCGGACTCTCCGCTGAATCAGCCGACCACATGATCGAAAACGTGGTCGGCATGCATTCCCTGCCCGTCGGCATTGGACTCAACTTCATGGTGAATGGACGCGATGTGCTCGTGCCCTTCGTCGTGGAAGAGCCGTCTGTTGTGGCGGGCGCTTCGTTCATGGCAAAACTCGTCCGTGCAGGCGGCGGATTCCACGCCACCACCACCGACCCGCTGATGATCGGCCAAATGCAGCTCATCAACCTCGTCAACGTGGAAGAAGCCAAGCTGAAAATTTACGAGCACAAAGCCGAACTGCTCGCCATCGCAGACGAGATCGACCCCATCCTCAAAAAATTCGGCGGCGGCGCAAGAGACCTGGAAGTCCGCGTGATCGAATCATCCGCCATCGGCGCATTCATCGTCATTCATCTCATCTATGATGTGCGCGATGCGATGGGCGCGAATGCGGTCAACACCGCTTGCGAAAAACTCGCCCCGCAGATCGAAGCCATTACGGGCGGGAAAATCCACCTGAAAATTCTCTCCAATTTCGCGGACAGACGAATCGCCCGCGTGCGTGCCACCATCCCCGTCAATGAATTGACCATGGCTGCCGATGAATTCAATGGCGAAGCCGTCCGTGATGGAATCATCGCCGCGTATGCCTTCGCCGCATCTGACCCATACCGCGCCGCCACCCACAACAAAGGCATCATGAACGGCGTGGACGCGGTTGTCCTCGCCACTGGCAACGACTGGCGCGCCATCGAAGCCGGCGCACATGCCTATGCCGCCCGTTCTGGCAAATACACATCCCTCTCCACCTGGGGCAAAGACAAAGACGGCAATCTCGTCGGCACGCTTGAAATGCCAATGGCAGTCGGCATCGTCGGCGGCGCGACCAAAGTCCACCCGGCTGCGCAAGCCGCTGTCAAATTGATGGGCGTGAAGACCGCCAACGAACTCGCGCAGATCATCGTCTCGGTGGGTCTCGCTCAAAATATGGCTGCATTACGTGCCCTCGCCACCGAAGGCATCCAACGCGGGCACATGTCGCTACACGCAAGACAAGTCGCCATCGCAGCAGGAGCATCTGGTAAGTTGATCGAGAAAGTCGCCGCGCAAATGGTGGCGGAAAAAGTTGTGCGTATTGATCGTGGCGGAAGAGCTGGTAAAAGAGTACACAGGAAAATAGGTAACAAGTAAACATGTTGGAGCGAGTTCACTGGACTAAACAATGTGCACGTGTACTTGTTTACCCCCTTGAAATAACCTTCCCCCGAGCCCCATGGATATCGAAGCCCTGATCGAATTAACGCAAAAGATCGTCCGCCAGCAAAGTTTGTCTGGCGAAGAAGGCGCTGTTAGCAAGCTCGTCATGGACGAGATGAATGCTCTCAGCTTTGATAATGTTTGGGTTGACAGATACGGCTCCGTCGTGGGAATGATGCGAGGGGCGCACCCGGGTAAGACTCTGCTTTTTGATGCGCACACTGATACGGTGGGAATCGCTCCCGGATCAGTCTGGTCCCGTGCCCCTTTTGGCGCAGAAGTCACCAATACCCACATGTACGGCCGCGGCGTGATGGACATGAAAGGCTCGCTCGCCGCAATGATCCTTGCCGCCGCAAGTGTGGACAAAAGCAAGTTGCATGGCACGGTCATCGTCTCCGCTTCGGTGCTCGAAGAAGTGTACGAAGGCGGCGCGCTCAAAGCCGTGATGGATGAGGTCAAGCCTGATTTTGTTGTCATCGGCGAAGCGACCCAACTCAACCTCGCACGCGGCGGGCGCGGACGGGCGGAGATCCATCTTGAAGCCATTGGCAAGCCCGCGCATTCCTCCTCCCCACAATTGGGCGTCAACGCTGTGCATTTGATGACGAAGGTCATTGCTGAAATTGAAAAATTGAAATTGAGCGAACACCCGTTGATGGGTCCCGCCATCCTTGCGCTGACCGATATTATTTCAGAGCCGTATCCGGGTTACTCGGTCATCCCCTCGCGCTGCAAAGTGACCTACGACCGCCGTCTCCTGCCAGGCGAAACACCCGAAGGCGTGTTAAATGAGATCACATCTTTGCCCGCGTTGAAGGATGTCAACTTCACGGCGAAGATCGCCAGCAGCGACCACATCACCTACACCGGCGAAACCCTGCACGCGGAAAAATTCTTCCCCGCCTGGGAATTGGATGAAGAGAATGAATTCGTCCAACTGGCATTGAAGGGATTACGCGCCTCGGGACTTAACCCGAAGCTGGGTGCCTACCGCTTTTGCACGAACGCCGCCTATAGCATGGGCGCCGCTGGCGTGCCGACCATCGGCTTTGGCCCCGGCGCCGAAGGTGACGCGCATGTGGTGGACGAACAACTCAGTCTGCTCGAATTGGAAAAGACCGCGCGCGGGTATGTTGGGATTATTGAAGCGGTGTTGGGTAAATGGAAGGTGGAAAGTAGAAAGTGGGCATGGAATCTTCTCTGGCAAGTTCGTCATTTCGTTTATGCCCACTTTGCGGAAACCACCCGCCCGCCCAGCGTGGACGAGACAGCGCAGCACTTTAACATCAGCACCGAAGAAGCTGGCGAACTTTACAAGGAATTAAACAACCGCCATTCCTTCTTCCTCGAACCAGAGACATTGACCATCCGCATGGCAAACCCGTTCTCAGGCATCCCCACGGACTTTCGAGTCCACGCGAACGGCAAGACCTACTTCGCCAACTGCGCCTGGGACATGCTCGGCATCCCCGCCGCGCTGCACTGCGACGCGGTCATTGACACAGTGTACACAGAAAGCAACGAAGCGATTCAATTGGAAGTAAAGGATGGCAAAGTTACGAACAGTGACCCTAGCGATGGTTACCTCGTTCACTTTCGGCGCGACGCCCTGGTGCATTTCTCCCGCTGGTACGATGACCTCGTCTTCACCTGAGCAACCATGCTTCTCTTCCAGTCGGAGGAGTGGATTGACAAATGGTGCAAGCGAAATCATCTTGAACACGGCGAAATTCTAACAATCGGTCAAGTTTGGGAATTATCCAAACTCTGGTATCACAATCGCATGTCCGTGGATTTTCATGGACGCGCATCGAACAGGTTGCGGAAGTTTTCAGGCAGGCTGGGCTGAAGTCCAGGTTTTGGTATGTGTGAAGTGAATAAGGTTCATGACATTTATGAATACAACCATGTTAAGTATATTACTGGGAATAGGCGGTATGTTTGGATGGGGAATATATGATTTTCTAGGCGGCGTTTTTTCAAAGCAGATCGGATCTTTCAAGTCCTTGTTTTGGTCACAGTTGGCTGGATTGGGCTCCATCCTTCTGCTTGCCTTTGCCTTCAAAACAGCTTTTCACATTTCCATCCTTGCGATCATTTTGTATCCGGTTGCCGCCATTGTCTCTTCCGCTGGTTATTTGTTTTTCTTCAAAGGATTTGAGAAAGGCAATGTGTCGATCATTGCCGCAACCATGAATCTGTGGGCTGTCTTCACCATGCTGTTTGCTTTTATTTTTATGGGACAACGTCTCTCCCTAACCCAAACCATCGGCGTGGTCATGATCCTCTCTGGCGCGACGCTCGCCTCGCTCGATTGGGGCAGTATGCATAGCCAAAGATTTCAGCTTTCACTGGGCGTCAAAGAGGCAATTCTGGCGCGTTCTTCTTCGGCATCTTTTGGAACATCAGCGAAATCATTTCTGAAGAAATCGGATGGTTACTCACCACCCTGCTTGTAAAATTTGGCATCGCCATATTCTTATTGATCTTCTCTGTTGTTGTAAAACATGAATTTGGACTGACAAACATCCCGGTAAAAACCAAACATGTGATTGCTTTGATGGGCATAATTGAAGTCGCTGGTGGCGCTCGTCAACTACGGTTGACTATTGGGACGCCATCTTGATCACGCCCATCGCCTCGGCTTTGTCCATTGTGACCATTGCATTGGCGGTCATTTTCCTCAAAGATAAGATTTCAAAACTTCAAGGGCTTGGCATTTTCACGGCAATCCTCGGCATCATCGCAACCGCTTTTTAGAATTGGAAAAATCTTCATGGCATTAGTTATCTTCGATTATGACGGCGTACTGGCAGACACACTTGACGATCTGATTCGATTCGGACAGGAAGCCTGCAACCAACTAGGCGTATACCATGTGGTAACAAAAAACGACTTAAGCAATCTTGAGGTGATGTCATTTTCTACATACGGACGAGCTTGTGAAGTGCCAGAGAATCTTTTGGATGAGTTCGTCAAAATCAGTCTGAACCTATTTGCAGAGAAAGAGTCCCCACCAGCCATCTTCGATGGACTGAGCGAGGTAATCAAACATCTGTCATCGAAGCACAAGATCGCCATCGTAACCACAAATTCATCGAAAAACGTTCGCGCCTTTCTCACCAACCACGGACTGGAAAGCCTCATCCATGCCGTTTATGGCGTGGATACACCCGGCTCGAAGGCACAGAAAATATCCATGCGCGAGGCGTTTTGGAAAAATGAGCGGTGTTTATGATCGGTGACGCATTGAGTGACATCCGCGCCGCGAAAGAAGCAGAGTGACCAGCATCGCCGTGACGTGGGGACATCAAAGTTTGGAAACTCTACTTCGCGGCGAACCGGATTATGTAGTCAATTTTCCAGATAGTCTTATTGATGTAATTAAGCGATAATATAATTGAAAGTGAACAAGATAGCTTTTGAAAGCCCATCCTAACTAAAATCCTCCTACGAATTCAGGAAAAATAAATGACAACTCCTCAACCACACTCCCCCACCCTCCTCAAACCCATCAAGCCTGTTGGCATTGTCGGCTACGGCGCGTACGTGCCGCGATTCCGTTTGCCCGCGAAGGAAGTCGCGCGCGTATGGACAGGCAAAAGCGGCGGACTTCCCATCAAAGAGAAAGCCGTGCCCGGCCTCGATGAAGACGTGATCACCATGTCCATTGAAGCGGCGCGCAACGCCATGCTCCGCGCTCAAATTGACCCGACAGAACTGCGGGCGGTTTGGGTCGGGTCTGAGTCGCATCCCTATGCGGTGAAACCAACTTCCACCTTGGTCGCCGAAGCGATCGGCGCCGTCCCCAACACGCAAGCCGCGGATTGGGAATTCGCCTGCAAAGCGGGCACCGAAGCGATGGTCGCCGCAATGGGATTGGTCGGCTCGGGCATGGGTCACTATGCCATGGCCATCGGCATGGACACCGCGCAAGGCAAGCCCGGCGACGCGCTCGAATACACCGCAGGCGCGGGCGGCGGCGCGTACATCATCGGCCCCGCCGAAGAATCCCTCGCGACCATCAACGCCTCGTATTCCTACGTCACCGACACGCCCGATTTCTGGCGGCGCGAATATCAAAAATATCCCGAGCACGGCATGCGCTTCACAGGCGAGCCCGCCTACTTCAAGCACATCACCGAAGCCGCCACCCACCTCATGGAAGCGATGGGCTCCACCGCAAAGGATTACAAGTGGGCTGTCTTCCATCAGCCGAACGTAAAATTCCCGCAGCGTGTCTCTGGTCAACTTGGCTTCTCCGCTGAACAGATCGAACCCGGCTTGCTCGTCGGCACCATCGGAAATACATACGCAGGCGCGGCGATGATCGGCCTGACTGCGACTCTCGACATCGCCCAACCCGGCGACAGAATTCTCGTCGTCTCTTTCGGCTCTGGGGCAGGGTCAGACGCCTTCGACATCACCGTCACTGACAAAGTGACCGCCCGCCAGGGCCTCGCCACGAAGACTCAGGAATACATCAAACGCCGCACAGAAATTGATTACGCGACGTATGTCCGCTATCGCGGCAAGTTGGCGATGAGATAAGAACCATTTATTCGTCATTGCGAGGGCGTTCTGGTTTCCGAACATCAACTTCCAGATTGCTTCGTCGGGAAGAGCACCCCTTCGCAATGACGGAGAAATCATGGCCTTCTTCGACCTCTCTCTCCCTGAACTCAAAACCTACCTCCCCACGCGTGAAGAACCCGCGGACTTTGACGCCTTCTGGAAATCCACATTGGATGAAGCACGAAATTTCCGCTGAATGCGACATTTGAAAAAGTGGATTACGGTCTCGTCGCGCAGGAAACCTTCGATGTCACATTCAATGGCTTCGGCGGACAACCCGTCAAAGGCTGGCTGATCCTTCCGACTCAACGCACCGGAAAATTGCCCTGCGTCGTCGAATACATCGGCTACGGCGGCGGACGCGCATTCGGATTCAATTGGCTGCTTTGGGCAAGCGCGGGCTATGCTCACTTCGTCATGGATACGCGCGGACAGGGCAGCACGTGGTCAGCAGGCGATACGCCCGATCTCTATGCGGACGGCGGCAATGCTCACTTCCCCGGCAGCATGACCAAGGGCATCCTCGACCCGAAGCATTATTATTACCGCCGCGTTTTCACAGATGCAGTCCGTGCCATCGAAGCAGCACGCAGCCATCCCGTAGTGGATGAGGCGCGCATTGCCGTGACGGGCGGCTCGCAAGGCGGAGGCATCACCGTCGCCGCGGCTGGCCTCGTCCCTGATGTAGTCGCCGCCATGCCCGATGTGCCATTCCTCTGCCACTATCGCCGCGCCACCGAAATCGTGGACAGCTATCCATACAAAGAGATCGCGGAATATTGTCACGTTCACCGCGACAAAGTGGATGCGGTCTTCAACACGCTTTCTTATTTTGACGGAGTCAACTTCTCGGCACGTGCAAAAAGCCAAAACAATTTTCTCCGTTGGCCTCATGGACCAAGTCTGCCCGCCCTCAACAGTCTATGCCGCATACAATCACTGGGCTGGTGAAAAAGATATCAAGATCTATACCTACAACGGTCACGAAGGCGGGCAGAGTTTTCACGACCTGGAGAAGTTGAAGTTTTTGAAGAACATTTGGTAAAACGGGAATCGGGCGTCGGGAATCGGTTTTTCCAACTCCCCATTCCCAATTCCCGAACAACGAATTTACAAATCAACACAATCAGGAAATCATCTATGACAGAAGTCGTAATCGCAGGAATTGGACAAACCGAAGTTGGCGAGCATTGGGAGATCGGTCTGCGTGATCTCGCGTATGCCGCCATTCACGAGGCCATTCAAGACGCGGGCGGGTTGAAGCCGCAAGCCTTATTCGTAGGCAACATGCTCGCGCCGAATCTTTCACGGCAGGCACATGTCGGCGCTTTGCTCACGGACTATGCGGGCCTCACTGGCATCGAAGCCGTCACCGTCGAAGCGGCGGGCGCATCGGGCGGAGCGGCGCTTCGTCAGGGGTATCTCGCCATTGCCAGCGGCATGGTGGATGTGGCGCTCGTCGTCGGCGTGGAAAAATTTACAGACAAGCTCGGCCCGGAGGTGGAAGAGGCTGTATCCACCATCACCGATTCTGATTTTGAAGCCGTGCAAGGCATGACCACCACCGCGCAAGCCGCCCTCTTAATGAAGCGTTACATGCACGAGAATGATGTCCCCGCGGATGGCTTCGCCAATTTTGCATTGACCGCGCACGCGAACGGCGTGGCGAACAAACACGCCATGTTCCGCAAAGCCATCAAAGCCGAGACGTATGCCAAAGCGGAAATGGTCAGCGACCCGATCAACATGTTTGACGTGGCTCCCAATGCGGATGGCGCTGCCGCGCTCGTTCTGACTCGCCGTGACCTGATTCCGTCCGAGCTAAATATCCCACTCGTGAAGATCGCTGGCTCGGCAGCATCGTCTGACACATTGGCACTGCACGATAGAAAAGATATGTTGTACTTTGACACCGCGCAAATTTCTGCGGGCAAAGCCATGAAGCAGGCAGGCGTGATATTGGATCAGATCCATTTCTTTGAATATCACGACGCGTTCAGCATCTATGCCGCGTTGCAGCTCGAAGCAGTTGGGTTTGCGATCAAGGGAAAAGGTTGGAAGTTCGCCGCAGATGGACACATCGGTCTAAAAGGTAAACTCCCCTGTGCCACGATGGGCGGCATGAAAGCCCGCGGATTCCCCGGTGGCGCTGCGGGCGTGTATCAAGCTGTCGAAGCAGTCACCCAGCTAAGAGGGCGGGCAGAGGCGAACCAGATTGCGGGCGCGAAGACTGCGCTCATCCAGTCACTCGGCGGGCCAGCGTCCACGGCAGTGAGTCATATCCTGCAAAGGTTGGATTAGACGATAGACCACGGACGATGGACGACTGACAAAAGTGGTCTATCGTCTATCGTCTGTGGTCATTTTTAATAGCGATGGAATTGCAAGGGCGGAGAAAAATGCGGCGGCACCAAATAGCACAGCGGGAACGAGCCAGCGCATGTTCACAAGAATATCCTGATACAAAAGAATTCCTTGAATGCGGAGTTTTGCCAGTGCAATGGGCGGCAAATTTTGGAACGTAATGAACAGCGCACCGATAATTGCGGCAATGACGAGCGCAATGGCAAAGTCATTCCATGTGACGAGGGTGGGACGTTTTTCCACGTGAATGCGTGCCATGACGCTGGCGGTAATATCGCGCGGCATGGGCGCGAGCGGATAATTTTGGAGAGCGTCTTCAATGAGGGCGTCTTGTTCTAGGCGGTTATCCATGATTCCTCCAGATGGGCAAGTGATTTGCGGAGCTGTTCCTTCGCGCGGAAAATGCCCGTTTTAACAGTGCCAAGCGGCAGATTAAGAGTCGAGGCGATCTCGTCGTAGGAGAGTTCGTTTTGATAGCGAAGGGTAATGAGTAATTGGTAATTTGAGTCGAGTGAAGAAATCGCTTGTTGCAAATGTTGTTTTGTTTCATTTGACTCAAACTCGCGGGCGGGATTAGCGAAATTGGTTTCGGGAATATCTTCCATCACATCATCGCCGAGGTCGTTGAGCGAACGGCGCAAGTTCGGCAGACGGTTGTAGCACAGGTTGGTGACGATGCGATACAGCCATGTGCGGAATTGGGATTGACATTTGAAATTCGGCAGAGCTGTCCATGCGCGCACGAAGGTCTCCTGCGCGAGGTCGAGCGCTTCGTTCTCATCCTTGACGACTCGCAGTGCAAGGTTGAAAACATAGCGTTGATGTTCGGTGACCAGCTCGGCAAAGGCATCATGATCTCCTTTTTGCGCACGCTGGATAAGAGTGGTTTCAGTAGCTGACATGGAGTCTCTACAGGATTAGACAGGAAAAGCGGGGAAAAGTTTCAAATACAGGTCACGTCATTGCGAGGGCGGTGTTTGTCCGCCCGAAGCAATCCCCCACTTATCAAGAGATTGCTCACCGCACTGGCGTACGGCGCAAGTGTCGTCGGGAAAAGCACCCTCCTCGCAATGACATAGTATCAATTTGAAACTTTTTCGGAAATTGCCTGTCAAACGTAGTGAGAAACATGATACCGCTTTTTGCGGCACTTCGTACATCAAGGAGAACGAAAATGAAAAGACCCGTTGTAATCACCCTTTTAGTAATCGCGTTGGCGTTGGTATGTCTGGGCATTGGCGCGGTGGCATTCTTCGCCATCAATGGCGGCTTCCCGACCAACAGCCCATTTGATCGAAATAATGTTTCCTCCGTAGTGGAAGAAAGCAAGACCCTCAAAGTGGATGCAGAAAAACCACTCACATTGAATGTGACAGACGATGCTGGTGATATCACTGTCACAGGCGGAGATGTGGAAACTGTAGAAGTCAAAGTAGTCAAGACCGCCTACGACTCCACCCAAGCCCGCGCAGACGAGGAAGTGAAGACCATCGAATACACCATCGAGCAGAACGGCAATGCAATCACTATCAAGTATGAAATACCCGATTCGATGAACTTCAACAACAACGTCAACACCGTGGATTTTATTGTCACCGTCCCGACCGAGACTTCTGTCAGCGTTGATACCAGTTTTGGTTCGGTTGCCGTGCAGGATGTTCAAGGCGTTGTGGATCTCACTAGTGACTTTGGGGATGTGGCGGCAAAAAACATCGAAGGGGAACTAGCGGTTCAGAGCAATAGTGGTGAGATCAACGTCGAGGCCGTGGATGCTGGCGACAAGAATGTAGAGATCAAAACTGATTTCGGAGATATCACTCTGGAACAGATCAAAGCCAAGGATGTCAGTGCAACATCGAACAGCGGCGTCGTGACGTTCACCAATATCCGCGCTTCAGGAGATGCCTACATCAAGACCGACTTTGGAAACACGGTCTACGAAAATGGTTCCGCCGCAACCCTGACAATGGATACCAACAGCGGCAAGGTCAGCATTACCAAGGTCAATGTAACGAAGGAATTGAATATCCAAAATGATTTTGGCGATATCGAATTGACCCAGGCAATGGCTGGCTCGTATGACCTGCACACCAACAGCGGCGGGATCACCATCGACGGCGCAAAAGGCAAACTCAAAGCCTACACCGATTTTGGAAATATCGAAATCTCAAACGCGAAGTCCGTCACGTTGGATGTCAAGACCAATAGCGGAACCATCGAGTTCAACGGCTCGCTCGGCGCTGGCCCACACAAGGTCGAGTCGGAATTCGGTAACATTGACCTTGCCCTGCCCACAGATGCAAAACTCAATGTGGATCTCAAGACCGATTTTGGAAAGATCAAGTCTGACCTTCCGATCACCGTCACATTGACCGAAAGCTCCAGTTCGGAAAAAGATCAAATTGTCGGTGCCATCAACGGCGGAGGTGAACAACTCACCGTCAGCACCAACAGCGGCGGCATCAACATCACCGCCATCAAGTAAAATAACAGGGACTGGAGAAATCTCCAGTCCCTGACTTTTTCTAAAGGACTTTTCATGAGCGATCTCATTCCCTGCCTCGGTGTTGTCGGCGTCCTCGCCATTATCTTTGGCTTTCTCGCCTTCATGCGTTACATGAATTACAAAGAAACCATCGCCCTCGCCGAAAAGGGATTGACCCGCCCAGAAAATAGATCTGGCAAAAAAGGTTTGCTGCGCTGGGGGATTGTCATCTCTGCGCTTGGATTTGCTCTCTCGCTCGGACTCTATCCATTGGGCTTTGACTCTGGCAACAACTACCCGCTTCACCTCGGACCGTGGATGCTGGGCGGCTTCGTCCCGCTTTTTCTAGGCCTCGGCTTGATCCTGCTCCACTATCTGACGGAGAAAGAGTGACCGTGGACGGTGGACGACAGACCACTCAGTCGCGGGCTAAGCCCGCGACTGAGCTTATGTTTCGAGAATTTACTTAATTCGCAGATTTAATCGTCAAGATAAATTCCAAGATCCTTTGCTGAAATTCACCCCTATGTTGCGTATCAAATAGATCCGTGCCATGCGCGGTGCCAGGGTAGGTCTGCCATTCCCTGGGCTCTGCCGCCAGGTTATATAATTCCTGCGTCAATTCGACCGGGACGGTATCATCTTCTTTGGCAGTGATAAATAATTTGGGGATATCCGAATCCATGTCGCGCGTCTCGATGGCAAAACCCCACTGTGAAATTTCAGCTGGAGATGCTACAACGACCAAACCATCCGCTTGCGATTCTACGGTCAATTTGGCAGAAGCACATCCGCCAAGGCTGGCACCAACTAAAATAATTTTCTTTGCACCTTGTTCACGCATAAAAGTGATCGCGCCGCGCAGGTCATCCACAAATTTTTGAATTTCATCTTCATCCACGCCGCCCGAATCCATGCATCCGCGCCACTGATAGGTTAAAGCGGTCATTCCATTTTGTGCGACCAAGTCTGCCATATCTTCCCAGCCGCGTTTGCAATTTCCCATCACTGAGAAGATCACAGCAACATCGCCCGAACCGTGGACAATCCCTTCGAGGGACGCACCGTCAGGGGTTGTAAATGTCACTTGTTGAGAAGCAGGGGTCGGGGTTGGAGATGCGGGGATGGAAGTTGGTATTTCAGTTGGGCTATTTGGCGTACAGGCGAATGTCAGGAGAAATCCAAACATAATAAAAAGGTGAAGCAGTCGAAGTTTTGATGACATTGGCAAACCTCCAAGTATCAATATTAATAAAACAAGACGCTCACTATAATGCAGGCAATTTACCCTGTCACCCTTCCCGCGGACTGGATTTTAAGTCATCCCCCAAGTTGATAAATTTCTGAATTGACTTTCAAATTATTTTCCACTATTTCTACGATGTCGCCTTCAAATCCGAAGAATGACCAGAAGCAGGCTTTGGATTGGTTTGCTTCGAGCAAAAGTGAAATGGCGGGTTCTTTGTGACCGTAATAGCGCGAGCGCCATCCGCGGGTGGAGTTGGCGTCAGCGTAGACGGTGGAAAATTTCGCTTCGCCGCCAAGCAAACCCGTTTGAATTTTGTATGTACTCGATTCATATTTTAGGTGAATCGAGTTTTTGTTTTCTGTGAAAGGCGCATCACTCAACAACCAGTGAAGAGTATATTGATGCGGCTCATTCGAATCAAGATGATCGATCACCAACCACCTGTCCCCATCCAGTGCCATGACCGTGCGTTTGTGGCGGACGGGTTTATAGCCATCATGCTCCCCCACCCAGAGATTTTCCCCATGCTGTAGAACTTTGCCTTTCGCCCAATCCGTCCACGTGAAGCGGCTGGCCATGGACATTTGATCTTTGCCGTCCACGGTCACCGTGTTGTGAGCGGACGTGCGCGCGAGTCCGTTGCGCCAGATGCCTTCGCCGCTGTAGAGATACGTGCCTGCGTCGCAGGCGATGTTGTGACCGTGAATCCACAAGTCCACGTGGAGTTGGTCAGCGTGCGAGGGACGGGAGGTGAAGTCTGTGCAGCGAATGACAGCTTTGCTATTCTCGCCGCGTAGAATATGAACTCCACCCTCTGGAAAAGAAACATCAACCAGCTTCTTTCCTCTTTCTTCTTTCTTTGCTATCTTATCCCCACACAACCAAAACACATCCTCATCCCATTCGCCTTCCTCAAACATCCGCTCGCCTGTGGTGATGACCGAACCCAATTGCAACAGCGGACGGTAATCGGTGAAGTCGCAGTTATTCAACGGAAGGACGAGTGCGCCGTCGTTTGAGCCGTAGACAGGCATTTGTCCTGTGTTTGGGTCGATGAGGTGGGAGAGGTAATTAATAGAATTGGAGATGGAGGTCTTTAGGTAATTGGTAAATGGTAATTGGTTGAGATCGCCGAGTTGGATGGCATAAAGATAAAGATGCAAAATGAAGCGATGGTAGTTGAGGGAGTACATGGCATAACTGCCATCGGGGAAGATCTGTTTGGCGGCTTCTTCTTCGAGGAGTTGTTTGCCGAGGGTGAAATATTTTTCGGAGTCTTTGAGTTCGGGGAAAAGCAGACCGACCATCCACAGGCCGAAGGCTTCGCTGATGGTGTGATTGCTGCGGGTGGAGATGGCGTAGCCGATGTTCTTGTAGATGCGCTCGGCTTGCGCAGCGACGAATTGCGTGAATTGGGAAATCTGCTGAGGCGTGGTGGATGGAGAATGGATAAAGGCGTAGAAGCCGAATGTCCATGCCATGAGACGCAGGGCGATCTCCTGTCCGTCTTTCCAGTTGGCGCCTGTGTTGGGTGGATTGTGTTCAGCCCAATCTTGAATCAATTGCCAGAAGGCTTGCGGATATTTTTCGTCGTTTGTGGCGGCGTAGGCACGGACGAGGGTGTAGACGAAGCCGAAGCGATTGGCTTCCCAAATGAATTTGATGTCCACTTCCGCATCGTCGGAGATCTGTGACCAGTGTTGAATTATGTCATTCTGAGGGAGCGTTCTTTGCGACCGAAGAATCTCTGATGACATTGGTAGAGATCCTTCGCTATCGCTCAGGATGACATGATTCCAAGCAGGCGGAAAACCTATTTGTTGATATTCGTGGGAGAAGAATTTGATCTCGCCGTTGAGGATGCGGTCGGCTTCTTCAATCGGTGGTCTCGATACGCGCGGGAAAACCGTCCGCGCTACTCGACCACCGGTGTCTTCGCCGAAGAAAAATTTAGGGGCATTCGCTTTGCGCCATTCGGCGTAGGCAGTTGATTCAGAGGGGATGTTTTTCTTTAGCCATGTCGCCAGCGGACGGTCTGCCCATTTATAGAGCGGCATTTGCAGGCGGATGAGTCCGCTGCGGTGGCGAAATGCATAGGCGAGGCGAAAAGCTAACCAACGCAGACCAAGTTCTCGGTAGAGAGAGGCGAGGGTCTTTATCCGCTTGAGCATGAAAAGGTGTTTCGTGATGCGTAATTAGTAATTGGTAATTGAATCACTTCGTGTCCTTTGTGTCCGTCGTGTTTAAAGTATTATTCAGATCATTTGCGTGACGAGTGAGAAGAATCCAAATGGCGGGCAATCCAAAGATGATGAGAACGGGGGCGATGACTGCGCCTTGCGACCATGCGAGGGTGAGCCTGACGGCGACGAAGGTGAGCACCATGAACATGAAGCTGATGGTGGCATGAGAATAACCGCCCGCCACGAGTCGTTGATAGACATGCGTGCGGTGCGCGGCGAGGACGTTCTCACGCCGAAGCGCGCGTTGAATGAACGTGACGCCCGCGTCCATGATGATCGTCCACATCAAAAGCGTGCCAAGCATAAGCGCGTCGCCGCCTTCGTCTGCGGCAAGCAATGGCAACACGGCGAAGGTGTAGCCGAGGAAGGTGCTGGAAACATCGCCCATGAAAATTTTCGCGGGCGACCAGTTATGAATTAGAAAACCGAGGCTGCTGGCTGAAACCGCAAGCGCAACCCAAAACGCAAACGTGTTTTCCATGTTCACCGAAAGCAACATCCAGCCGATGCCGCCCGCAAACGCCACGCCGCCCGCAAGGCCGTCGATACCGTCCATGAAGTTGTAGGCGTTGGTCAGGCCGACGATCCACAAAAAGGTGATGACGAAGCCCACCACGCCAAGCTGCAATTCTCCGAACAAGGGAATGGTGACAGATTTGAAATATCCCAGCCCAAGCACAGACGCCAGCGCAACGAGGCTTTGCACGCCAAAACGCAAACGCGGCGAAAGCGAGTGCAGGTCGTCGCGCCAGCCCAGCCATGCAATCACCAGCCCGCAGACGATGTAGATCAATCCACGGGTGAAGCCCGCCTCGTACACGGCCCACAAGCCAGCCGCCGTCACGAGCAGCACGATCATCAACCCTCCGCCGCGCGGCGTGGGCGTGGAATGTAAACTGCGTTCGTTGGGATGATCTAAAATACTTCGTTTTTCGGCATAACGGCGGATGATCCACACGCCAAGATAAGAGAGGACAAGGATGAGGGGATATGCGAAGGTCGGTGTCATTGGGGATGATTTTACCGCTTCTTGCTTAACTGGAAGTTGATTCTGTTTCGAAAGGCAGTTGTTTCCCCGATATGCCCCGCCCGACGATAAAAAGTGGCGGTATAATTTTCTGAGATGAAACTACCAAACGCTGCGCATGCCATTGTTGAAATCGAAAAACTGCGTGATTATTGTTTGAGCGCCAGCCATCCGCGTGGCAGACATAAGGCCCGCGTTTTTTCAACCACGTTGGGAATAACGGCAGAGGATGCGGAAGAACTTCGCAATGCAATTCTGTCTGCTGTACTTACCGAAGAAGCAACGTCAACCGAACGCGATGAATATGGCCAACGCTACACACTTGACTTTACGATGACGAGACAGGGCAGACAAGCTGCCATCCGCACAGCATGGATCGTCCGTACTGGAGAAGATTACTCACGGCTTACAAGTTGTTATGTTTTATAGGAGTTAGAAATGAAAAACAAAGTGAAATTACTGGATGTTGTTGCATTAACTGACGATCTGACTGAACGCGATCTACAACGTGGACAGGTTGGAACCGTCGTTGAAGTCCTTGCGCCTGATGTCTACGAAGTAGAATTTACTGATAACGAAGGGCGCACATATGCGGAGTTTGCAGTCAAAGCAGATAAGTTACTAGTCTTGCATTATGAGCCAACCTTTGCATGAAACTAAAACTCGGAGACTTTCATCTCCGAGTTTTTTTATTTTGAATTTCCAATCTCCAATCACTACCCAATCCCCTTGCCTAAAATGTCGCTACGCTACAGTTATCTTGCGATCTCTCTTACTTGAAGGTCAGAGAAGGCAATGCCCAAATTCGTGTCCCCATTTGGTTCTACGATCACATGCAATTTGCCCATCGCGTAGCGGCTGTCTTTGAGGGAAGTTGCCAACACCCCGTTCAGGTAGATGCGAAAGCGTTCGCCATCACAGATCACGCGCAGGCGATTCGTCACATTCAAGCCCTTTCGCAAGGAAGAGTGATTCGTCCAATCCACCAATGTGTTCCATTTGAGGCGATTGTTGGTTGTATCTTTTGTAAAATAACCAATGTTGTATGACCCCAACGGAGAGATATACACCGCGTACCCGCCGTCATTTGTCAGGCGGGGGAAAAATCCAGCCGTGATCAACTTCTCGTCCCCTTCTGTGAACTTGATCGTGATACTGGCGTCAAAATCATCCAAAAAGCCTGAGCTTATCAACACATAATATGAATCGACACGAGGTTTATAGAGTCCGCGCAACTCGGATGGACTGCCTTTGTAGAATGTGATCTCCCCATCCTTGACCAGTTCCCAGCCTGGCAGAGTATCGCTCCCAAAATCAGCGCCGAGCAGAAGGTCGCCCATGTCTGGTTCGGGTGTATGGGTCTTGGACATGCGAAAGGTCGTGCCGCAGAATTCGCAGACGGTGATCTCTGCTTTCATGGCTTGTACAGACAGAGATGCTCCACAGTTGGGACAATTAAGTGCTTTCATATTATTTCTGGAATTATACGATATTCATTGTCAAGTTTTGCACTTCGACCCCGATCCCCTCTTCAAAACTGCGTGGACTAAACCCAAAGTCCTTTTGCGCTTCTGCGTAAGAGAAATCTTTGTTCTCATTCAATCGCAACACCTGCTCGGCTTTAATGGGCAAACGGATTTGCATTCGTTCGGTGAATTGCAATGTGCGGACGATGGGCATGTAGGGCAGGTGAAGTTTCCAGATGCGTTTGCCGAGGGATGCGGCGACTGTGTCGATGACCTGGTTGTAGGTCAGCGGGGCTTTGCCAGCGATGTTGTAACTTTTGCCGATGGTCGCGTCCGTTTGCAAGGCGCGGAGGACGGCTTGGGCAACATCGTCCACGAAGATGGGCTGCTGCAGGGATTGACCGTCCCCGAAGATGGGCATGACGGGAGAAATGCGCAGGAGACGAATCAGCCGCCACATGTTGCGGTCACGCGGGCTGCCGTAGATCATGGTCGGGCGCAGGATGGTGAAGTCCAGTCCGCTGGAGTGGATGGCGTCCTCTGCGGCGAGGCGGACGGATTTGCTGCCCGCGTTCAACTGCGTGAAGATGGCGGTGGTGCTGATGAAGATCGCGCGTTTGATGCCCGCTGCTTTTGCGGCGCTGATGATATTGTCCGCGTGGCCGAAGCCGAGAGAGGCGATGTTGACGAGGGCATCTGTCCCTTGCATGGCGGAGGTCAATGACTCAGCGTTGGATAAATCTCCCGTAGCCCACTCAACTGTCAGCGGGGAAAGAGGCGTGCGGTCGCTGGTGGAGCGGCTGAGGCAGCGGACATCAAATCCATTTTGTATTAATAAGGGGACGACGCGTGAGCCAGTGAAACCTGTTGCGCCTGTGACGAGAATTTTCATAAACCCTAGTCACTGGAAATACTTTCATATTTTTTTACTTTACCAACTTCTCAAGCAAGCCGAGCGTTTCATTCAACTTATCGCGGCGGTCGAGATGCTTCACCAAATAGGCACGCGCATCTGCGCCCATCTGTTTGACGCGGGCGGGGTCGTTGGATAGCGCGAGGATGCTTTGCGCGAGGGCGGCATCGTCATTCGGCTGGACGTACACTCCCCCATTCGAAGACTCGATCAACTCACGCGAGACGCCGTCAATGACGAGCACGGTGGCGCGGCCCGCAGCCATGTAATCAAAAACCTTGTTGGGATAGGTGGTGCGGAACATCGGGATATCCTGCAGGATCGCGAGGCAGGCATCGGCGGAAGCGACGATGAGCGGCATATCCTTTTTGGGGCGCGTGCCCGCGAAGATGACGTTATGCAAGCCCATACGCTTGGCCTCGGATTCAAGATGCGTGCGTTCCTTTCCATCGCCGAAAAGGACAAAATGAATTTTGTCGTACGGCTTCAATCTTTCTGCCGCACGGAGCAGCGTATCAAGATCATTCGCCTGACCAAGCGCACCAGCATACAATACGACAAATTTATCTTCCAACTTTAATTCTTTGCGAATGGACGAACCATCAATGGACGGATTGAACATGTCCACATCGGTGCCGTAGGCAATGTAGGTGACCTTGCTTTCGGGTACCCCTTTGGCGATCATGTAATCACGATAAGCAGGCGAGTTCACCAAAATATGCGTGGCGCGCGCGTAGAGAAATTTTTCCAGCCAGCGCGCGAGCGCAATGATGACTGGATTTTTCAACACGCCCATGCTCACGCCGAACTCAGGCCACAGGTCACGCACTTCGAGCAGGAAAGGCTTGCGCCGAACAAGCGCAACGAACCATGCAGAGACCGCCTGAAAGATGGGCGGCGTGGTTCCCATGATGAGGTCAGCGTCTTTGACTTGCAGAGCCGTCCACACCGAGCTGAACATGAAACTGAAAAAGGAAATGATGCGCCAGAAATAACTGCGATGCAGGGCAGGGTAAATATACGAACGCAGCACGCGCACGCCGTCAAAATTCTGCTCGGCGTAGATGCCGCTGTGTTCAACGGTGCGTTTGCCCGTCTGGTAATTCAAGTCACTGGCTACGATGACCAGTTCATGTCCGCGAGTTTGCAAAAATTTCGCCATCTCAAAATGGCGTGTGTGGCCTGGTTCATCAGGGGAAACGAAGGCTTGGTTGAGTAGTAGGATTTTCATGTGTGAGGGGATTATAGCATTGGGAGGAGTGGACGGTAGTCCGTAGACGGTGGACAGTAAATGTAAATTGGGAGTGGCTAAACTGTAAAGAAGTATTGTTGATTCAATTAGAGAGTTCAAGAGCATTGGCCGCGAATATCGCGAATTTACGCGGATTTTTTCTTTCAATTCGTGAAATTCGAGTAATTCGCGGCGAAGGTTTTTACGGTCTACCGTCCACGGTCAATCTCCTCCGAATCAATCCTCATAAACATCTTGACAAACTAGAACATGTGTTCTAAAATCCGCATCATTAATCGACAAGGAGGTCGAAATGACTACATACCGTCGTAACCCGCTTGGAGACAACCTGAGAATTCTCTGGAACAGCATCGTCCACAACCGTAAGTTCAACCGTGGCGCAGCGTGGGGAGCCATGATCGTCGGCGCCCTGGCTGCTTTTGAAATCTTCAACTTCAGCACCACTCAATACGCTCTGCACGATATGCTTGGCGACCTAAAATTTGCAGGAATGCGCTGGTCCACAGTCCTTGCCATCGCCTTCTGCGGCATTGACTTTGCAGGCATCGCCCGCATCTTCACCCCCGAACAGGGCCGTGACGAACCTGCCGAAGTGTACTATCTCTTTGGCGCATGGGTTTTGGCCGCTGGCTTCAACGCCACTCTCACCTGGTGGGGCGTGTCCGTTGCCATCACCACCAACGGCAACATACAATCCAGCGCAGTGATGAGCGCAGAAACCCTTACCAAGGCTGTCCCCGTCTTCGTGGCGGTCATGGTCTGGCTGGTTCGTCTGCTTATCATCGGCACCTTCTCCCTCGCTGGTGACCGTCTCTTCACCACCGCGCAGGTTTCCCAGAGCCAGTCGTATCAGAAGCCTCAACAACAACAGTATCAAGCGCCGCGCCCCCAATATAACAACACCCAACAGCAGCGCCCCGCTTCCTCCTATCAAGCCCAGTCACAGCGCCAATCGGTGAACCAACCCGTCAACCAACCGATCCTGCGGCCTGCATCCCAGATCAACCGTCCCGCAAACGCTCCGACGACAACGAACTTTCGCCCTGCTCCCAAGCCCGTTTCCTCACAACAGACTTCGTTCGTTCCTCCTGAACCAACCTATCACCCCGTCATGGAAGCACGTAGTTCCGAAAGCAGCGACAGACGCTACGACGCGTAACAAGTCATTCGTTCGGCCTTAACAACTTAATAAAACTCATTTCGAGCCCGGGTCCTTTAGCCGACCCAGAAAAGAGAATTTATCATGCCCCGCGCTCGCTCAACAAAAAAAATTCGGCAAACAGCCGCGCCCCAGTATGAAGAACAAGGGAGCGGCTGTTTGTCTGGTTTTACCATCGTCCCACTTGCAGTCATTATCATCAGCGCCGCCCTCGCCTCCCTTGCATGGAAAACAAATCCCATCGTCTCCAACCAAGCCCCAGTCGTTGTATCCACTGTGGCTGTTCTTTCTGTGGATGTTCCGCCCGATTCCACATCAACGGGCATTTCTCCCATCTTTCGGGAAGAAGTCCGCTATTGGGCTGACTCTATCGTTGAGTGGGCGGCCGCTTCGAGTCTTAACCCGAACCTGGTTGCCACCATTATGCAGATCGAATCCTGTGGAGACCCGCGCGCGGTATCCAGCGCTGGTGCCATGGGACTCTTTCAAGTAATGCCGTTTCATTTCCACGCGACAGACAATCCCTACAACCCAAACACCAACGCCGCCCGTGGACTCGACTACCTCACCCGCTCGCTCGCCACTGCAAATGGAGATGCACGCCTCGCCATGGCGGGCTACAACGGCGGCATCGGCGTCATCCCACGCGCTGAGTGGGCATGGCCCGCACAGACGAAGAGATACGTCCAATATGGCGCGCCCATTTACTATGACGCAGTCAATGGCCTTGAAACCAGCGATGCATTAAATGATTGGTATTCCAGTTATGGGGTTAGTTTATGCAGGCAAGCCCATCAACGATTGGGCCTTCCGTAGACTGTGGTCTATCGTCCACCGTCTACGGCCTAATCACTTCAAAATATTCAACCAGATCACGAACGTCGTCCCTTTCCCCTCTTTTGACTCAACCTTGATCTGTCCGCCGTGGTGCTCCACGATCCAATGCGCAATGGACAGGCCCAGCCCGAACCCACTGGTCTTTGAACGCGTGCGCGATTTCTCCGCACGATAGAAACGGTCAAAGATATGCGGCAAATCCTCGGCAGGGATGCCCGGTCCCGTGTCCCGTACGATGACACGTGCCTGATCGCCCAGCTTTCGGATGCTCAGGAAAATTTCTCCGCCTGCCGGTGTGTATTGAATGGCATTTGAGATCAGATTCAAGAAGACCTGCTTTAACCTGTCACGATCTCCATTGACCATCACCTGATCAATATCATTAAGATGAACACGTACCTTGCTGCTTGCCAGTACGCGCATCTCAGTAAAGACTTCCGTCAACAAAAGATCCAATTCCACAGGTGCAAAGTTGAGCGCCAGCTTGCCAGACTCCGCCTGCGCGAGCATCAACAGCCCGCCCACCAGCCGCGTAAGCCTGCCCGCTTCCTGATCGATGCTGCTCAGAGATTCTTCGTCCGCTTCCTTCATGTGGCGCATCAGATCCACATTGCCTTTGATCACCGTCAACGGCGTGCGCAGTTCATGGCTCACATCTGCGAGAAAACGCTGTTGCGAAGTGAACAACGATTCGAGACGTTCAAGCGTTTGGTTGAACGAAACCACCATTTCACCGATCTCATCATCCGTCTCATCCTGATACGGGATGCGGCGTGAAAGGTCATCCGCCCGGTTGATCTGATCCACTGTATCCGTAATAGATTCTAATGGTGAGAGCGCACGTCCCAGCACAGCCCACGAACCAAGCCCGGCCAGCAATACCGCCAGCACCGAAATAACCACCATGGTCGAAAGCAGGTTGGCACGCGTTACATCCACAACCGTCAGGCTTGCCCCCACTTGCAAAGTTCCGATCAGGCGCTCGCCGAGAACGAGGGGAACACTCAAGACCCGCAGATGTGCTCCCTCAAGGTAGGCATCTTCATAAAGTGGACTCATGGATTTCAGCCCGATCGGATCGAGGGGTGCGATCAACATGCCGATGCTCGGAGAGGTCCCAACAATCTTTCCATCCAATCCCCAGACCTGCACATACGCGTTCGATGTCATGTCCAACGGAGGCAGACTGATGAGACTCAATTCACCCACTGAGTCGACTCTGGACACCTGCATGATGTCGCTCGCCACACTTTCCAACATGGTGTCCACTTGATTCAACAAAATCACATTGACAAGAATATAAACCGCCGCTCCAAAGATGAGCAGAATTCCACCCATGAAGGTTGTATATAGCAAAGTGAGGCGTAGGCGCAGGGACATGTAAAAAGTTTAACCGGATGAGTTTAGGATTACCTGAGAATTTATACTGAAATTAAAAATAAAAGCGGCAGAAACTCTGCCGCTTATTTGTTACGGATTTTCCCTCATTACATACCCTACCCCGCGCACGGTGTGGATGAGGCGCACCTCGCCTTCACCTTCGAGCTTCTGGCGCAGGTAGCGGATATAGACTTCCAGCACGTTGCTCTCACCGCCGAAATCATATCCCCACACGCGGTCGAAGATCACTTCACGGGTCAGCACCTGTTTCGGATGACGCAGAAACAACTCAAGCAATTCGTATTCCTTCGCCGTCAATGCCACCACTCGAGTCCCGCGCGATGCCTGACGTGAACCCGTGTCCAAAGAAAGGTCTGCAAATTTCAAAACAGGGATGCGCTCAGGCTGGGTGCGGCGCAGCAATGCACGCACACGCGCCAGCAACTCATCCAGATTAAATGGCTTCACCATGTAATCGTCAGCACCTGCATCCAAACCTTGAATGCGATCCTGCACGGTGTCCTTCGCCGTTAACATCAGGATCGGGATCGAACCGCCCGTCCGCAAACGATGGCATACTTCCAAACCATCCATACCGGGCAGCATCCAATCCAGGATCACAAGGTCGGGCGTATGATCTCGCGCCGCGATCAAACCCATGCGTCCGTCAATGGCTGTATCCACTGTGTAACCTTCATAAGCCAGTCCGCGCTGTAACAATTTTAAAATAGCCTGGTCGTCTTCGATAATTAGGATTCGCTCATTCATAGCATTTCTCCTATTCAAAATATACCATAAATTGGGATTGCTTATTTCTCTCTCAGCATCTTCACAGCCGTCTTAAAATCACCCGGATACTCCGCTTGAAAACTCATCGCCTCATTTGTCGTGGGATGCGTGAACTTTAGCGAATACGCATGCAGCGCAGGGCGTGAAATAATATTCGTTTCAGGCGCACTGTAGAGGATGTCTCCCAGCAGCGGATATCCCAACGCGTAAGCATGGACTCTGATCTGATGCGTTCTCCCCGTCATCGGCATCGCCTCAACCAAAGCCGACGCATGATAGCGTTTCAGGATCTTGAATCTCGTCTCAGAGCGGACTCCGTTCTTGTCATCCACCATAGTACGATGCTTGTGCCCCACATTCACCCGCAGCGGAAATTTCGTGGTCTTCTCATCCCATTTCGGCACGCCGTTGAAAATGGCATGATAGGTCTTTTCCACCTGATGTTTCTCAAATTGGATGTTCAACGAGCGGTGCGCTTCGGCTGTCAACGCAAAAATGATAATTCCACTGGTAACTTTATCTATTCGATGAACAACCCATATTTTGCCGTATTGCTCTTCCAATGTTTTGACAAGATAGGTCGCGTCCTTGTCCCAGCCCTCAGGTAGGACAGAGAGTCCTGCAGGCTTGTTGATGATCAATATCTGTTCGTCTTTGTAGATGATATCCATATCTGAATTTAACCACAGAAATCCGGTTATCAACCTATCCGTTTTTCCATCCGTGAATTTGCTTCAAAATCCGTTCCCCCCTTGACATTAACGTTACGTTAGGGTTTATAGTAGCGTCATGTTCACTGTAAAACAACTCTCCAAACTGGCGGGGATCACGCCCCGCACCCTGCATCACTATGATGAGATCGGCCTCCTCAAGCCATCCCACGTGGGCGATAATGGCTATCGCTACTACGGGGAGGATGCCGTTCTGCGCTTGCAGCAGATTTTGTTCTACCGTGAACTGGACTTTCCACTCGATGACATCAAGAAGATCATGGGACGCCGTGACTATGATGTGATGGGTGCGCTGCAAAGCCATAAGGAAGCTCTAAGCAAACAGGCCGTGCGCATCAACCGTCTCATTCAAACAGTGGACAACACCATTAATCATTTGAAAGGAAACAAAACAATGAGTGACGAAAAATTATTTGAAGGCTTCAGCGAAGAACAGCAGGAAAAATATGCTCAAGAAGCTGAGAAAATGTACGACCCCGAAACCGTGCGTGAATCTAACCGCAAGTGGAAGGCTTATTCCGCGTCGAAGAAGGAATCCATTCTGGCTGAAGGCAGCGCCATCTACACGGACATGATCGCGGTCATGCCAAAGGGCGCAGGCAGCACCGAGGCACAAGTCATCGTCGAACGCTGGCGCAAGCACATGGACTATTTCTGGACGCCGAATTTGGAGCAGTTGCTTGGCATTGCCAACGGCTACACGGATGACCCGCGCTTCAAAGCCAACTTCGACAAGATGGATCCACGCCTCGCCGAGTTCATGCGGGATGCGGTGAAGGTATATGTTGAGAATAAAAAGGAATAAGTAATAAGTGAGAAGTAACGAGGAAGAGCCAGAGATGCATTACGTCTCTGGCTCTTTTTAGGAAAGGAAGGGAACCTTTTTCGTGTTGAGACGTTGAATCAGTGAGATACTAATTCTGGAGATAAACATGAAAAAAACTTCCCTATTTTTACGCACGCTTTTTGCAATTTCTGTATTAATTCTATCCGCCTGCGCTAGTGGAGGAGCATCCGCTTCCCCTACCGGTGAGTGGACGTTGGTTTCCTACGGCGACGCATCCAACCCAACGCCTGCACTTCCCGATATAGAAACATCCATCAACTTTAACGAGGATGGCACATTCGGCGGGAGCGTAGGATGTAATTCCTTCGGAGCTGACTACAAAGTGAGCGGCGACCAGATTACTTTTGGTTCCATCATGTCCACCATGATGTTCTGCGAAACGATTTCCGATCAGGAAAGTGCTGTGCTTGGTATTCTGTCTGGCCAAACAGTTCGCTACCAAATTGATGGGAGTCAATTGACGCTCACCTCCGCAGATGGAGGTTTGGTTGTGGTTCTTGCAAGCAAGTAAAAAATATTTAGCCTTAAACAAAAGCCAGAGACTTGAAATCTCTGGCTTTTGTTTATTAACTTGCTCTATGCAAACGTAGTGGCAACCCGCCTAACTCCTATCAACTGCTCGCACCACTATACCGTTTCAAACCCAATTTCCACACTTTGGAAGCTAGCCAAAAACTGACGAAGCTGATTCCAACATACATCAATATCTGTCCGATCACCAGTTCGCCGCGCAGGGCTTGAAGCGGGACTGTGGTTGCCACAGCAATGGGAATGATGAACGTGACGATCACTCGCAGCCAGACGGGATATACCGTGGCAGGATAACGTCCTGCATCCATGAGAGCTTGCAGGATGGTGACGTTATTATCAAATTTAGTGAACCAGAACGTAAGAGCTATTAAGACGATCCAAAGGCTGTAGATGATGATCGTGCCTGAGAGGGCAAGCAGGATAAAGGTCAGGATGTGAAGCGCGGTGGTCGCTTCGCCAGACATGTTGACACCCACCACGATCAAAATAATCGCGAGCACTAGATCCCAAATCCGCCAGACGGTGATGCGCGAAAAAGTGACGAGGAACATGCTGTTGACGGGCTGCAGGATGGTGTAGTCCATCGAGCCGTCGCGGATGCTTTGGTTGAATTTTTCGGTGTTGGGCCAGATGAGCGCGATCATCATGGTGTTGACGAGGCGGAAGACGCCCAACAGCGCGATCAACTCGCCAATCCCCCACCCGCCGAGAGTTTCGGTGTTGCTAAAGATGATGTTCAAGCCGAGGAGTTCCCAGCCAAGCCACATCAGGTTGAGCAAAATATTCACGACCGTATCGGCGCGATACGCAAGCGCCATTTGCACATTGACTTTGAAGAACGCCGAAAGAAGTTTAAGGGTATGCATGGCTTACGCTCCCACCGCAGAATAACGCTTCACACCATTGCGCCATACCCAGGTGAAGAAGAGCCACGAAATACCAAGCCAAATGAATGACATGACATAGCCTTGCATGATCTGTGCGGCAGAAAGTTTTCCGAGGATCAGTTGAACGGGGTAATAGATAAATAGTTGGAACGGTAAATATTGAGCGATGTTTTGAATGACTTGTGGCATAAGCGTGAGCGGAACGAACTGGCCCGAGAATAACAGGATCAACGCATAATAAAATTCGTGGACGGAATATACGCGCGTTGTCCAAAAGGCGAGGGATGTGATGGCGGCTGAAAGCAAATAGCCTGTGAAAAACGCGAGCACCATCGCAGGGATGGCGAGCGCAATCCCTGTCCATGAGATGCCGCTGAAATCAGGTTTATAGAGAAAGAACAAAATGAGCCAAATGGGAAGCAAGCCCATGATGGTCAGCGCCTTGAAGGCAATGTTATTGATCAGTCCATTCGTCAGCAAAGGATGGATGGGGCGAATCAATTCACCTGAAAGTGAACCATCCTGAATTTTGTATCCGAATGTGTGAATGACAATATTGCTGGTGAACTGATCCGCGATCAAAAGCACCATGTAGTAGGTGGTGAAATCATTCGCGGTAAAACCATTCACATCGCCTTTTGCATTGGCAATGCTCGTCCACACGGCGAGATAAATAATGGGAGAAACCAGCCAGTACAGTAAATACATGAGCAGGTTGGCGCGGTATTGCCATTGCTCCGCCCAGTTCACCTGCCAGAGTCGTTTGATGATGAGTAACATATAAAGCTCCTGTTCTCGTCATTGCGAAGGCGATGCTCTTTCGCCTGACACTTGCGCCGCGCGCCAGTGCGGTGAGCAATCTCCATCGTGTTGAGCGAGATTGCTTCGTCGCAAAGAACGCTCCTCGCAATGACGTAAATCCTACTGATTAAACGCCTGCTCGATCACATCCTCGATGGGAGGATCGGTGATGGTGATATCGTGGATGGGAAGATCAGCCAGCAGCCTGGATGTGACACTGGTCACATCTTCCGCTTTGACCTGGATATATTTCTTCTCCGCATCTTCCTCATTTTGAACTGGTTCACCGTATTTGGAAAGGTCGTGGCTGTTGGCTTCTGCCAGCAAAACCCCGATCAACTTGAATGGCGCGATCTTCTTGGAAAGGTCATTGATGCCGCCATCATATTTCAACTGTCCGTGATGAATGATGATGATGCGTTCGCAAAGTGCGGTCACATCCGCCATATAGTGACTGGTGAGCAGCACGGTTGCACCTGTACGCCTGTTGTACTCACGCAAAAACTCGCGGATGCGCACCTGACCTGTGATATCCAGGCCGATGGTAGGCTCATCCAAAAACAAAACTTTGGGACGGTGTAACAGTCCCGCAGCGATCTCGCATTTCATTCTTTCACCGAGCGAAAGATTCCGAACAGGCTTCTTCATCAAAGGTTCGAGTTCGAGAAGTTCGTCCAGTTCTTTGTAGGTCTGTTTATATTCATCGTCAGGGATGCGGTAAATGGCCTGGTTCAGCAGAAACGAATCCGCTGCGGGGATGTCCCACGATAGGCGGTTACGCTGTCCCATCACGAGGGTCATCGAACGCAGGTATTCAGGCTTGAGTTCCCACGGCGTGAAGCCAAGCACATCCGCTTTGCCGTTCGTTGGGTGGAGCAAGCCAGAGAGCATTTTGAGTGTGGTGGTCTTGCCCGCGCCATTCGGGCCGAGAAAGCCGACGATCTCTCCGCGCTCGATCTTGAAATCAACCTGCTGAACTGCTTTCACATCCTTATATTTACGATTAAAGAAACCACGGACTGCCGCGCCGAACCCGCCTTCGCGCTCAGGCACTTGATAAGTCTTGCTCAATTGCTGGACAGTGATTGTAGGGGACATAAAAAATCTTCTCCTTTAGGGGGAGAAGATTTTATCATTGATAGAACAAAAGTGCTAGATTATTTTAAGCACCCTCACCAGTTTTTCCATTCCAGACCGCCCACTGGTTTCGCCCCGCCTGCTTAGCTAGATACAAGGCTTTATCTGCATAGCGCATGAGAGTATCGAGATTCTCCATCTCTTCGCTCAGTTCTGCAACGCCAATGCTAATGGTCACAGTCACCGAGTTATCACCAAAACTGAATGGCAACTCATTCATGGCCTGCCAAAGCCTTTTAGCGATCTGTTCAGCCTCAGGCTGACGGGTGCGCGGCAAAAGAATGACAAATTCTTCCCCGCCATAGCGGGCGAGAATATCGGTGGGACGCAAATTCTGGTGCAGCCGTTCAGCAAGCTGGCGGAGAATCGCATCCCCAGCGGCGTGCCCCAGCCGGTCATTGATCTGTTTGAAGTGGTCAATATCCAGCATGATAACGGCAAGAGTATTGGAACCCGGTGCGCGATTAAATATCTGTTCGGCTTGAATATAGAAATACCTGCGGTTGGAAATTTCCGTCAACGGATCGGTGATGGAGAGCTTGACCAGTTCTTCTTCTATTTTCTTTCGATCGGTAATATCGCGAATGGCAGCGATATGCACGGACTGTCCCTCCCATGAGATGAAACGGGCTGTAATTTCCACGGGGAAACTGGCGCCGTCTTTCTTGAGGTGATACCGCATGGGAATAATGATCACCTGATCGCTGGGCAAATGGGTATTTGTGGCTCTCTGTGTGGATTCGGGGTCTGCGGAAAGATCGGTGTTTTTCAAAGCCAGCAATTCACCATACGAATATCCATACAGGGATGTGGCGGCATTATTTGCCTCCAGGATCTGCCCGTCGTCATTTCGGATGATAAAAATGGCATCCGACTCAAGGTCAAACAGCAGGCGGTATTGTTCTTCGCTCTCGCGCAGCGCCTTTTCCGCCATTACGCGCGCGGTAACGTCCTCTTTAATGGCGGCATAATGGGTTAGATCACCATTGGAATCATGGATGGGAGTAATAACCGTGGATTCCCAGAATATTTCCCCATTTTTCTTTTTGTTGATCAATTCACCGCGCCATGACAATCCAGCTGTCAAATTTTCCCATAACTGCATATAAACCTGCTGCGGAGTTAAGCCCGATTTTAGAATGTTCGGATTTTTCCCTTTTACCTCGTCCAACACATAGCCCGTTGCGCTGGTAAATGCAGGGTTCACATATTCAATATCGGCGTAGATGTTTGTAATGACAATGGAACTGGGGCTTTGTTCAACAGCAACCGACAGCTTGAGCAACTGCTCATTTGCAGCAAGCAGGTCCGATGTCCGGTTTGAGACGCGAGTTTCCAGTTCACGGATCAGGCTGTTCAGTTCCCTGCTCAATGTGTTGAAGGACTGGGTCAGGTAACCGATGTCATCGTTGAACTGAACAGGCAGCACTACATCCAGATCGCCGTTGTTCATTCTCTCCACACCTGCGAGCAATGAGTTGAGAGGACGCGCCAGACTCCTATGAATGAAAAACGGAACACCCGGCACCAAGATAAAACCGCTGGCAAGGACGACCAACGCGATCGGGAACATAAGGCGGTGTTGATGCTGACGAAAGGATTGGTATTCATCCTGGATCATTCCTTCCGGGCCAATTTCAAGCGGAAGGGTTGCGAAACTTCCCTTTATACGGGCCGGGCTGGATGGTTTTACTCCAATGGCCCATATCTCAACTTCGGGGTTTTGGTTCGGCTGATAACGATAAACCGCAGGCAATCCGTTATAGGTAATGCTGAATTCGCCATTGTTGTACAAAACCACCTGAAAGGTATAGGTTTCGTTTTGATGGTGATAGGAATTTACACGGTCAACTGTAATGACGAGAAAATCTGCCTCTCTGCGGGTAAATACTCCGCCGCTCAACACGCCCTCGGGCTCAAGATCCACCAACAGCGGAAAAATGGAAGGGACGCTGGTAAAGTTCAATTGATAATTTCTAAAAATCGCTTCGGCCCCCATACTGATGACGCCGTCATTGCTTATATAAACGGATTGATACACGTTATCGAAAAATGGAAATTCAAAATCCACTTCCTCGAACGGGCGCAGGTTTGAATCGGTAAGCTGAAGATTGTTCCCAAAATTCTCGTCGAAGGTAAATGGGGCTTCCACAACAGTGTAACCGCCTTCTCCGTTTTGTGAAAAATAAAGCGTACGTTGATCTTTGAGAGCGGGCACGAAATCCTGCGCATGGATGGGCGCCACCATCCACGCGACACTGCCAAACACAGCAAGACAGATCGCAAAAATAAGCCCCGAAAACTTTGTAGAAAACGGGGTGTTTTCCTGCTGGGAGGATAAAAAGTTCAAAATAAAAAGGGAACCGGCAAACAGGATCCCGATGGATGCAAAGATGTGATAAAAAAGATCCGACACATAGTAGAACGAACGCAGGATATTGACAATGATGATAAGAAAGGGAATGGCAAAAATATACGCAAACCTTTTGCTGGCCTGATTACCCGGGTTCTGAACGGCAGTACGGAGGAAGAGAAATATCAGCCACAGGATGAGGGCAGCGGGCAGAAAATCCACAAAGCTGGGGCGGTAATTCACCACAAAAATGCGAAGCTGTGTAAACCGCCAGATGGCAAAGCCCGCTTCCCACAAAGCATAGGACGCAGAAAGAAAAAGCACGATCTTTCTTTCAAGGGCATGTTGAGACTTTTCCTGTGGAAAGTGATATGCAAAATCGATCAGCAGAAAAAGGGTCACCCCCAGAACGGTATTTTCAAGAAAAACCGCCAGCAGCCGCTCGGCAGGCAGGAGGGAATTTTCCAGAAAAAGCAGAGCCGAAAGAATGGTTACACCAGTAAAAAAACCGGACATCAGCATTACCTGCTTTGAAGGCTGACGCTTCTTTTGAGCAAAAAAACGAAGAAAAAGATAGCCGGTGATCAATACAGACTGAAGAAATTGATTTAAATAGCTTATTGAAGCCGGGGTGAGATAAAACAATTCCATGCATCTATCATACCGATAAAGACAAAAAAAGCCAGTGATAAAAATCCCTGGCTTTTTTGTCTTTATTTCAAATTACTAAAATTCAGATACCCGGTACCAGATATCCACACTTATGTGGATGGTCTTGCTGTGCTGAATATCCATCCCCAGGCTGGGTTCAGGGACAGCCCCTCCCCCGCGCTTCGTCATCATGGCTTGCGGCTGAAACGTCCTTGCAGGCTGTTCTTCATCATACGCATTTTCAATGAAGTCATACACGCCCAGCAGTTTCACATTCAAAGCCGTCGCAACCTTTTGTGCTTTGGCTTTCACCTTTTCCAACGTCTCATTCAAGCCGCGCTCACGCGCTTCTTCTTCGCTGTATTTCCACTCCACCTGTTCCAGAGTTGCATTCTTTTGAGACGAAACAACATCCAGCATCTCTGCCAGTTGATTCAAATCATCACAGCAGATCTTCAAACGATACGCTGCGCTGGACGACTTGAGCAGCACGCCGCCCGCCCCTTCAATGTGGACTCCCTGCAACGAGAACGCTTCTTCCTTAATCCCGAGCCTGGTCAGTGCTTCGAGAAGCACTGTCACCTCTTTGGCTTTTCTCATCGCCTCGGCCCCATTGACAATGGATGAGCCTTTCACCGTCACATGCAGGTTGGCATGAGTGGCAAATATCTCCTCTTTATGAGAGGCTGAGATTTTTATGGTGTCGGGTTTGGAATCCATATTTTTTCCTTTTATTCTGCTCGTGCGGGGGCTAAGCCCCGCACGAGCAGAACGGTCAAATTAAGTTACTGCCAGTTTTTGTTTCGGGTACTTCTCGTACTTCTTTTCTTCCATCACTCTGCGGATTCTGTCGAAGCCTTCCCAGACATCTGCAAAAGAGAGGTAGATGGGTGCGAAGCCGAGGCGTAGATTATCTGGTGCGCGGAAATCTGGGATGAGGTTCATCTCTTCGATGAGGGTGCGGTTGATGCGGTAGCCTTCGGGATGGCGAATGCTGATGTGCGAGCCGCGAGTGGCAGAGTCAACTGGAGAGCCGAGAGAAAAGCCAAAGGGGACGAGCCAGCTTTCCGTTAAAAAAGAGGCGTAGTCCGTCATCAATATGGATTTTTCGCGGAGCGAGTCCATGCCTGCTTGGATCATCGGTTCGAGGGCAGCTTCCATTGTGAGGAGGGAGATCATCGGTTGCGTTCCAACGAGGAAGCGTTGAGCGCCGGGGGCGGGGGTGTAATCGAGGTCGAAGTCAAAGGGATTTTTTTGACCCCACCAACCCCAAATGGGCGAGGAAAGTTTTTCTTGAATGTTTTTGTTGACGTATAAAAACGCGGGCGAGCCGGGGCCGCCGTTGAGATATTTGTAGGTGCAGCCGATGGCGAAGTCTGCGTTGCAATCGTCGAGGTGAACGGGGACGGAGCCGACAGAATGCGACAAGTCCCAAAGTACGAGCGCGCCTTTTTTGTGGGCGAGTTCGGTGATGCGCTGCATGTCGTACATGTAGCCGCTTTTGAAGACGACATGTGAAAGTGTGACGAGCGCCGTGTTTTCGTCGATGGCGGCTTCGAGCGCGGCGAGATCGGGAGTGATGTCGTTGTCGCTTGCGCCGATGCGGATGATCTCGTGGCAATTGCCAAGCGTTTGATTGATGCCTTGCAAAATATAGAGGTCAGATGGAAAGTTGAATGTGTCTGTGATGATGCGGGTTTTGTTCGGGTGCAGTGTGAGCGCAGAGGTGGCGAGTTTGAAAAGGTTGACTGAAACAGTGTCGCCCACGAGAGTCTGCCCCGCCGCCGCGCCGATGAGTTGACCGATCTTATCCCCCACGCGAGATGGAGCTTCCCACCAGCCTTTGTTCCAACCGCGGATAAGGTCTTTGCCCCATTGCTCATCGACAATTTGGCGCGATTTTTCCTGCGCCACTTTGGGCATCATGCCAAGCGAGTTGCCGTCAAAATAGACGAGGCTTGGGTCTGAAATGACAAACGCCTCTTTGAAAGAGGCGAGTTTATCTTGGGCATCAAGTTGAAGGGCGAAATCGTGGGAGGCGGAGAAAGTTATCATTGCGCTATTTTACCCGCTCGGCAGACAAAAATTTGAAGGGATGGTTGGTGTAGTAAAAAATCCACTCTTCGCCTTGATTGATGACATTAGGTAATTCATTATTGACATTGAAGGTCTCGCCGCCGATACGCATCTCCAGCACGCGGACGGTTTTATACGTGGGACCGCTTTTTCTTGTATTACGTTCCCGCCTCTCGACCCAAACAAAGTTGACTATCCCTTCCACGCGGCGGACGATTGTATCTACTTTTTGGTTGGCTCGATCAAAGATAACTTTTAGAATCACAATAAGAATTCCGCCAAAGATGACGAGGACAAACAGAACTACACAAATAATGGGGATTAAAGTGAGAAGCGCTTCTGTCGTGACTTTGCCGCTTTCCAGTAAACTTCCGCCCACTGCGGCAAGGATAGGCGCACCTAAACCGGTTAACAATGCTCCGCCAAAAACAACAGCAATGATCACGCCAATGATCGTATTGAAGCTCTTATGGCTCTTTGCCTTTTCTGCCAATAAATTCTTTTGTTTCTGGGTCAGTTGATTAAGCCGGTTGGCGCCAAGGTCGGCATCGTCAAAACCTAAAACTTCCATTACTTTTTCCATAGTCACCATTATTCCTCATAAAAATACAGATGACCAACACCAGAACGGCAGTCATCTGTTTTAGTAACTCACCTTACGCGGTAGCGCGAGATTTATCTCGCGATTTCAGGCGACATGAACCCCCTACGGGGACGATGTGTCGCGCTACGAATAAACTGAGTAACATCAGTTAGTAAACCTATTTTACGCAAGAGTGTTTTTTCTGTGTCTCCCCCTAAGGTCATAAAATCTGCATCCAACTTTTGGGTGACTAAAAAGACCGCCGGCGGCAGACTTTGGTCTGCCGCCGGCGGTCTGCTGTCAAACTATTCTTCTTTTCGCAACGCCGGGAACAAGAGCACTTCGCGAATGGAATGCTTATCCGTCAGCACCATCGTCAGGCGATCTACGCCCATGCCGAAGCCGCCATTGGGCGGCATGCCGTAACGCATGGCTCGCAGGTAATCTTCATCCAGCGGATGTTTCTCTTCGTCATCGGCTTCGTAATCGCGTCCCATTTCGAGGAAGCGTTGTTCCTGATCGAGTGGGTCGTTCAACTCGGTGAAGGCGTTGCATAATTCAAAGCCTGCCACGTAGCCTTCAAAGCGCTCCACGGTCAGCGGGTCACCGGGCATGGATTTTGCCAGCGGAGAAATATCACGCGGGTAGTTATACAGGAAAGTCGGCTGGATGAGTGTCGGCTCCAGATATTCACCGACGAGGAAATCGATCAACTTGCCGCGAGTGGACTTCGGGTCTGGCGCCGCTTTGGGCAGCTTCTCGTTAATAGCTTTTAGCAACGCCTCGGCAGTGGTGTGCTCGGCAATGTCAATGCCGCTGGTTTCGAGGATGCCCACGCGCATTTCCACACGTTTCCACGGTGGTTTGAATTCCAGTTCGTGCTCACCAAATTTGACCTTGGTGGAACCAGTCACCTGCTCGGCGGCGTAGGCCACCATCTGCTCGGTGAGTTCCATCACTTGCAGGTAATCTGCGTAGGCCCAGTAAAACTCAAGCTGGGTGAATTCGGGGTTGTGCTTGAAGGAAACGCCTTCGTTGCGGAAGTCACGTCCGATCTCGTAGACGCGTTCAAGATTACCGACAAGCAAACGCTTGAGATACAACTCGAACGAAATACGCAGGTACATATCCTGAGCCAATTCGTTGTGATGGGTTGTGAACGGACGTGCTGCCGCGCCGCCATACAACGGCTGGAGAATGGGAGTTTCCACTTCCAGAAAGTTATGGTCGTCGAGAAACGTACGCAAAGACTTGATGAGCTTCGCGCGCTTGCGGAAGGTCTCACGGACTTCGGGATTCACGGCAAGGTCAGCGTAGCGCTGGCGTGCGCGGATCTCGGGGTCGTCCAATGTGGCGTAGCGGACGACGGTGCCGTCTTCCTGAGTCACATCTTTGTCAGCGGGGAGAGGTGTTATAGATTTTGCAAGCAGCTTGAAGTTGTGGACATGAAGCGATACTTCCCCGGCTTTGGTGCGCATCATCACACCCGTCGCTTCGAGAAAATCTCCCAAGTCAAACATCTTGTTGAAAAAGGCGAGGCGGTCCTCCCCTACTTCGTTAATTCGCAGGAACAACTGTATTTTGCCGTCACCATCTTCAATATGAACGAAAGCAAGTTTTCCCTTTGGGCGCATGGAACGGATACGGCCTGCGAGGGTCACTTTCACTTCCGTGGCGGCAGCCTCCACCGCTTCAAAGGCTGCGATGGCTTGCGCGCTGGTATGTGTGCGCGTGGCGCGGGTGGGATATGCCTCCACGCCCTCGGCGCGGAGTTCATCCAGTTTTTGCAAACGAATTTTTTCGAGAGAGTTGTATTCTGCCATGATGATATTATCTTTCCTCTTTCTTCTTCCCTTTCGCTGAAAGATGAAAGAAGAAAGAAAGGTTTGGGGTCAAAATAAAAAATCCCGCGTCCAATACAAATTGGACGCGGGACAATTCTGCGCGTCCTGTTTTAGCCGACTTTGATGATCTTAACGTTGTAGGTACCGCCGGGGGTTTCCACCTTAACGGTATCGCCAATTTTATGTCCAAGAATAGACTTGCCGATCGGAGACTCATTGGATATCTTGCCTTCGCGAGGGTTGGCTTCTGCCGCGCCGACGATGGTGAAGGTTTCAGCCTCAAAGTTACCCTCTTTAATGGTCACTTTGGTGCCTACTTGAATGGCATCATTCTTTTTGGCTTTGCCGTTATCTTCGATGATCTGTGCCGTGGCAAGCAGAAGTTCCAATTCCTGAATGCGGCCTTCCACGAAAGCCTGTTCGTTCTTGGCAGCCTCGTATTCGGCATTTTCGATCAATTCCCCGCCTTCCATCGCTTCGTGCAGCCTGGCGGCTACTTCCATGCGTTTGGTTGTGCGCAGATGATCCAGTTCCTCTTGAAGCTTCTGAAAGCCCTCTTTGGTAAGGAAATTGGTTGGCATTTTATGTCCTGCTCTAGATAGTATTTTGCATCTCTGGATCAGAGATGCAAGTGATTAAAAATTTCCGGTGGTATGGTCCGGAAAGTCGGGCTTACTATATCATGATTCAAAAGCAGATTCAAGCCCCAAATATGTTGAAATTATTTGTCTAGGCAGACCAGAGGCGAGCGCCGCCGTTTTTTGACCAATATTGTTGGATTTGAGAGCGCATGTGGTCTGGACTCTCAAATAAGCTGGAGATTTGGGATTCGTACGTGGCAATCGCCTCCTGCCACGACGTTAGGCCTGCCTCGCCTACCATATAGGCATTTCCCTTCATTCCAGCAGCGCGCGTATCGAATTCCTGAGGGGTATTGAAAAGATAGGGTATGTCAGCGTAATAAAGAAGGGGACGCTGAAGCAATTCCACGGCGCGGCGGACTGTGACATGGTCAACGTGGGAACCAACTGCCAGTTGGCAGACCAATTGGTCGGTCGGTTGGAGGCGGGAGGAGATGGATTCAGCGATTCGGGCAGGCAAATCCGCTTCGTCTTTATGGGGCGGGACAAAAACGTTGCTGTACAGCCAATCCCCGCTTTTGCCGCGGCGATAGATGCAATCGAGATAATCAAAATAAACGGGTTTTGCGCCGACGATCTGGCAGGCTTTTTCATCCTCTGCGCGGCGGGAGCGGATGAGTTCATCGGCAGATACGATACCCCACTGATAATGCAGCCTTTGTGCAAAGGAAGAAAGCTCGCCCGGAGGCGGAAAACCGCAGAGGATTGTCCAGATTTCAACCTGCACGCCCGCACGCACCTGATCATGGATCAATCCGCCGGCAGAAAGCACGGCATCATCTAAATGGGGGGAAATATATATCCAACGCATGGGGCATTTTTACCACAAAACGGCAATGAAATTTCAGCGGGCGCTCAAGTACACTAGATAACGTACGCGAGGACTGATGAAAGAAAGACGCAAAGCAGAACGAAAAAGTTTGATGGCATACACACAGGTCTTTGATCTGTATGGAGGCTTTTTGCTTGGCTATTTGGGAGATCTGCATCTGCATGGGGCGATGGTGATCGGGGAAAAGATCATGGCCGAAAACACGGAGTTGACGATTGCCGTTGAGCTGCCTGACCTGCCCAATATCAAGGCCATGCGAATGACCGTGCCGGTGCGCGTGGTGTGGTGCCAGCAGGATCTCAGCCCGCAGTTCTTCAACATTGGTTTTGAGTTCAAGGAAGTAAGCGAGGAACAAAAGGCGATGATCGAGGCGATCATCAAGAATTATGAGTTTCGCAGGGATACACCGAACTATCCACCAAAACCGGGGATGAAGCTATAACACGAGCGGTGGTGAGAACAGAAAAACTGATAGGAGAACGGATGGGAAACGGAAAAACGGATTTTACAAAGGCGGCGGTCTTGAATGGGACAGCCGCCTTTTATGTTAAACTTCGAGCCATGCAAAAAGCCAGAACTTTGTTCTTCACCGCGCCAAAAAAAATCGAGATCCGAGAGACAACCCTTCCCCCGTTGAAAGAGGACGAGGTTCTTGTGGAGACCATCTGTTCGGCCATCAGCGCAGGGACGGAGATGCTGGTCTACCGCGGACAGTTTCCGCACCTGGCAGATTCTCATGATGCGGTGAGCAGTGATTTGAATTATCCGTTGGCATATGGGTATTCGTGCGTTGGCGTAGTCAGGGAAACAGGTACACAAGTAGACAAGGCGTGGCGCAATAAATTTATTTTTGCTTTTCAACCTCACACTTCGCATTTCATTATTCATCATTCATTCCTCATCCTTTTGCCCGAAGGGCTTTCTCCCGAAAACGCCTGCTTTCTCCCCAATATGGAAACTGCTGTAAATCTGGTACAGGATGGCGCTCCTATTTTAGGTGAGCGTGTTTTGGTCTTGGGGCAGGGAGTGATTGGATTATTGACAGCCTCGTTATTAAGTGAGTTTCCGCTGGAAAGTTTGGTTACGGTGGATCGGTTTGAGTTGAGAAGGAAGGCGTTGCAAATTGGAGGTCAAAGGTCAAAGGTCAAAAGTCTCTTACTTCAAGACCTTCGGCCTTCGACTTTTGACTTGGTATTCGAACTCAGCGGTTCCCCCTCTGCTTTGAACAATGCCATTTCCCTGGCTAGTTTTTCAGGCCGCGTTGTCATCGGCTCGTGGTATGGACAGAAACGCGCGGAGATCGATCTGGGCGGCACATTCCATCGCTCGCGCATCAAGTTGATCTCGTCTCAGGTGAGTTCGATCTCGCCAGAGCTGAGCGGACGCTGGGACAAGGCTCGCAGATTTGAAGTGACATGGGAAGCATTGAAACGTATCCAACCTGAGAAGTGGATCACGCATCGTTTTTCACTCGAAGATGCAGATAAGGCGTATCGGCTGCTGGATGAAAGTCCGCAGGAGACGATACAGGTTGTGTTTGAGTATTAATCATGAAATTCATCTACACCACTCTTGAAACCTGTCATACTGCCACAGGCATTGTCCTCGTCATTGACGTATTGCGTTGGCAGTCCCGGCTGCGGCATTTTCTCACGCGGCGCAAAGGAAATATGCCTCGTCAGCGGGGTGGAGGAGGCATTGGAACTGAAGGAACGGACTCCCAACTCCAAGGCGATGGGCGAAGTGGGCGGGCTCCCGCCTGAGGGGTTCGACTTCGGCAACTCCCCCACTCGTATTTTGGAACAGGATTTGACAGGGATTACCTTAATCCAGCGCACAGGGGCAGGAACACAAGGCGCGGTGCGAAGTAAAAATGCGGATATTATGCTTGCGGTAAGTTTTGTGGTTGCAAAAGCGACGATGGAATACGTTCTGCGATTGAAGCCTGATGAAATCACTTTTGTCATCACAGGCGGCGCGGATAATGCCGAGGATCTGGCTTGCGCCGAATTTCTGCAAAAGAATTTTTTAGGTCAGGCAGTGGATAAGTCTAATTACATCCATCGCGTCATCTCCTCCAGAGATGCTTTTCAGCACATGGATGATCATCCACAATTTCCAAGATCAGATCTGGATTACTGCACCCGCATCAACGCCTTTGATTTCGCCATGCCAATTACAAGAGAAAACGACCAGCTGATCGTGCGGGCTGTAAAAAACTAAATCAGGAGCTTTACATGTATACCCTCGGAGTACGAAGAGAATTCATTGCGCGGCATTTTTTGATCGGTGGAGACTGGGGGCCTGAGAACTTCCCCAATTCACATCACTATATATTGGAATTACAACTCAAGGGCGGTGCTCTCGACCAGCACGGTTATCTCGTGGACATTGTGGATGTGGAAAAACATCTTGATGACGTGGTTGGTTATTACAAGGAACAGATGCTGAACGAGAAGCCGGAATTCGCAGGCTTGAACCCATCCATTGAGCATTTCTCGCGAATCCTTGCCACCACATTGAACGAACGCATTCAAGCTAAAAATATCTCAAAGCTCAAGGTTGTGCTGTGGGAGCATGAGAATGCGTGGGCAGCTTTTTCGGTCGACAGGTCAAAAGGTTAGAAGGTTTACAGGTTTTAACTTTCAAACCTCCCAACTTTCCAACCTTCAAACCCTATGAAAATCGGCCTCGTCATCTACGGCTCCATCGACACCCTCAGCGGCGGGTACATGTACGACCGCATGATGGTGGAATATTTGCGCGCGCAAGGCGATACGGTGGAGATCATATCGCTGCCGTGGCGGAATTATGCCGCGCATTTGACGGATAATTTTTCTTTCAAGCTGCCGTCTAATTTGGATATTCTGATACAGGATGAATTGAATCATCCGTCGCTGATCGGGGCGAATCGGGGAAAGCATCCTTATCCCATCATTTCACTTGTCCATCATTTGCGCTGCTCGGAACTTCGCCCAAAATGGCAGAATGACCTTTACCGCGTTGTGGAAAAGAAATATCTGCAAAGCGTGGATGGATTTATCTTTAATTCAAAAACGACGAAGGGCGTGGTGCATGGTTTAATTAGGAATAGTAAACCTGATGTCATTGCCTACCCGCCCACTGACAGGTTTGGGGATGCGATTTCGGAAAGTGAGATTGAAGAAAGAGGAAAGAAGAAAGAAAGAATTGCATATTCTCTTCCTCGGCAATGTGATGGGGAGAAAAGGACTTCGCACACTTTTAGAGGCAGTCAAAGGTCTAAAGTCAAAAGTCATCGTGGATGTGGTTGGCTCTCTCACATCCGAACCCGAGTACGCCAAGCAAATGCAAGAGTTCGTCACGGTCAACGGTCTATCGTCCACCGTCCATTTTCATGGCTCTCTCAACAACCAACCACTCATCGAAAAACTAAAAAATGCACATACTCTTGTCGTGCCATCAAGTTACGAAGGCTTTGGCATTGTCTATCTCGAAGGGATGGGATTTGGTCTGCCCGCCATCGGCACCACGGCGGGTGCGGCAGGAGAGGTCATTCGCGATGGCGTGGATGGGTTTTTGATCCAGCCAGGTGATGCTCACTCGTTGGCAACCAAGTTGCAGATTATGAATGAGAGGCGCGATGTCCTCGTCCAAATGAGTCTCGCGGCACGGACTCATTATCTCGCGCAGCCAAAATGGAATCAGACTGCGAATCAAATTCGTGAATTTCTGCTTTCATTTTTGGGATGAACGGCTGACACTTTTAGGGGTGTTTTCCGTATAATGAATACGGTAAAAATGGTACACACTTATCAGATCAATGGAATGGCTTTACAGACAGGCGACATCGTCTGCACGATGAACGGCAAGCCCGATATTTTGCCAGGCGAGTTTTGGCGTTTGGTGGGGCGGCTCGTGCCGGGCGATGTGGATCATGTTGCGATCTATGTCGGCCCGAATGGACGCTGTGTAGAAGCGGGCGCGCGCGGTGTGATCTCGTTCAACGTGCCCAATGGACATTGGGATACCGAACGCATGGCTCGTCAGCGCGGTCATTTGTTCGACACGTTTTACGGCATCGCTTCGCCGTTGGATTCTTTGGGAATTTCTGAAGAAGAGGAAATGCATGCGCGTGCCGCGATCGCGAAGTTTACGCTCGCGCAAATTGGCAAGCCGTACAACCTCAATTTTTTGAATGCCGAAACCGAAGAAGCCTATTATTGCAGCCAACTCGCGTACAAGGCTTATAAAAGTATTGGCATCAACTTGAACACAGGGCTTGCCATGGAGCAGTTGCCCGGCACGAATCAAATTGTGTACCCGCAGGAAATTTGGGATGGCTTCTCGCACAGGCAAAGCCATTTGCAGATCATTACCGCACCCGTATAAACTCCCCCACACATAAAGTTATACCGTCATTGCGAGGCACGAAGCAATCTTGTATACGAGTCAGAGATTGCGTCGTCGGGAAGAACACCCTCCTCGCAACACTTGCATTGACGACAATCATTGTGATATAGTAGCCCGCTATGAGACGAATCATCGGCATCCTACTTATCGCCATCTCGGCGGCATCGTTCGGGACACTCGCCATCTTTGGCCGTTACGCCTACAACGACGGCATGGATATTTATACCGTCCTCTTTTTGCGATTTGGAATCTCCGCCTCTTTCATGACCGTGATCCTGCTTCTGCGCAAGGAGCATTTTCCACGCGGACGCATTCTCGCGCAACTCGTCGGCATGGGTGCGCTGGGATATGTCGGCCAATCGTTCTTGTATCTGACAGCCATCAACTACGCCTCCGCAGGACTGGTGGCGCTACTGCTGTATCTTTATCCATTCTTCGTTGCTGTGCTCTCGATGATCTTCCTGCGTGAAGTCATCACACGGGTCAAAGTCATTGCGCTTGTGCTGGCGCTCTTTGGTGCAGCGCTCACCGTCGGCCCTGTCAGCGGACAATTAATCGGCGCGCTCATGGCAATCACTGCGGCGTTGATCTACTCCATTTACATCATCGTTGGCACAGGGGTGATGAAACATGTCACACCTGTGCAATCATCCACGGTCATCTTTGCCTCGGCTGGTGCAGTGTATGGACTGTTGGCCTTTTCAAAAGGCCCGCACTTCCCCGCAAGTAATTCGGGCTGGCTCGCCATGCTGGGAATAATCGTTGTCTCAACCATTATTCCTGTGGTCACATTTCTGGCAGGCCTGGAACGAGTTGGCCCCACCAATGCGGCCATGCTCTCCACTGTGGAACCCATTGTCACTGTGCTGCTCGCTGCCTGGCTTTTTGGCGATAAGCTGCTCCCCATCGTGATGGTCGGCGGCGGGCTGATCCTGGTGGCGGTCATTTTGTTGACACGGGCGGAACTAAGCAAAGAGACTGATAACCAAATAGTATTAAAAGCAAGTGAACACTAAAACCAGCGAAAAAAAAATAAATTTAACCGCGAAGAAAGCCAGGTTTGGTTTTCTTCGCACACTTTGCGGGCTTGGCGGTAAAACTCAAAATGTAGGGTTATAATGAACCTGTAGCGCTAACCCGCTATTTCACGCGAATCCTGCGTCGCACCCTACGGGCGGATTCTTGTTGATGAGTATTTTCTCTCTCATCAAATTAGGTGCGGCGCATATCTCACAACTCCCCTAGTGCAACCCAAGACCCCGAATGAGGGTCGTGCCCTTCGTGGTTTTAATCTTATAAGGAAGTATATGAACTTTACACAATTTAATCTCGACCCCCGCCTGATGGTGGGTATCAAAAAATCAGGATACGATGTCGCTACGCCTATTCAGGAAGCAGCCATGCCTGCCGCCCTGCGCGGACGGGACATCATTGGCACAGCCCAAACAGGCACAGGCAAGACCGCCGCGTTTGTTCTGCCAATTTTGAACGCACTGCTCAGTGGAGGACAACGCAACGTCCCGCGCGCGCTGATTGTTGCGCCAACCCGCGAACTCGCTGAACAGATCAACGACGTGGTGAAAGTCCTCGCAACGGGGACAAAGATCAAGAGCGTGACTATTTACGGCGGAGTCGGAGCGAACCCACAAATTCAGGCATTGCGCAACGGTGCGGAAATCCTCATCGCCTGCCCTGGCCGTCTGCTGGATCTTATCAATCAAGGTTATGCAAAAATGGGGAACATTGAAATTCTGGTGCTCGATGAAGCCGACCGCATGTTCGACATGGGCTTTCTGCCCGATGTGCGCCGCATTGTGAAGGCCGTGCCTGCGAAACGCCAGACCATGTTCTTCTCGGCCACTTTCCCTGCGGATGTGGAATTGCTCGCGCAACAGGTTCTGACTCAGCCGCAAAAAATTGCGATGGGAATCGTGAAGCCTGCACATACCGTCACGCACGCGTTGTATCCTGTTCCGCCGCATTTGAAGTCTGCACTTTTGCTTGAATTGCTCAAACGCACCGACACCGATTCTGTTTTGGTTTTCACCCGCACAAAATATCGCGCACAAAAAGTTTCACAGCAAATTTTGCGCGCTGGTTTCAAAGTGACAAGTTTGCACGGCGACCGTTCGCAGGGTCAACGCCAATCTGCGCTCAAGGGCTTCAAGGATGGCACGCATAACATCATGGTCGCAACGGACATTGCCGCGCGCGGGCTGGATGTGGAAAGCATTTCGCACGTCATCAACTATGACATGCCCGACACTGCCGATGCCTACATCCACCGCATTGGCCGCACAGGCCGCGCTCAACGCACAGGTGACGCGTTCACTTTGATTACCGATGAAGACAAGGATATGATCAAGATCCTTGAGCGCATCATGGGTGGGCCGATCAAACGCGAGACCCTCGATGGATTTGATTACAAGGCTCCCGCCCCGCCGAGATCTGAATCTGGTGCCCGAGGCAGAGGCGCCCCGCGAGAGGACTCACGCCGTCCACCGCGCCCTGCTCCCACGCCGAAGAGTTATGGAAGAAATCGGCTGGCGCCGAGGAAGATCAAGTAAAGCAGTTAGCAGAAAACCCGTCTCATGTGAGGCGGGTTTTCGTTATAATCTTTTTATAATGAGGAGTTTATATGATGCGAATCGCTGTAATCTCAGATATGCACGGAAATGATTTTGCCTTCGAAAAAGTGGAAGCCGATAAAACAAGCAGGCGCGATCAACGTCGCCCGCGGCGAACTGCCGGAACGACGATTCTCCCAACAAAACCCCACCCACACCACCACCACCTTTCATGGTTCCCATTGCAACTTCACCCCCCAAATCCGCCATTCCGCCAAACCTCACCCGCCCCAAAGCATCCCCCCTCCACCCCCCCCCCCCACCAGCCCCCCCCCCCGGCACCCCCCGCGCCCCACGCAAAAAAATTATTCCAATCGAAAAAAAGAGCCGGACGCTTTCGCGTCCGGCTCTTTTTATTGTTGATTAGCTCAGAACAGTTACGTTTGAAGCCTGGGGACCCTTGGGGCCTTTTTCAACGACGAACTCGACCTTCTGGCCTTCTTGCAGGTTACGGAAACCGTCACCTTGAATGGCGGAGAAATGGACGAACACGTCCGCTCCACCTTCGCGCTCGATAAAGCCGAAGCCCTTATCACCATTGAACCACTTCACAGTACCAGTTATACGATCAGACATTTTTGCCTCCTTATGGCAACTAAAAAAATTGTTTTTAGGTAAAGCTGTTTGTTCCATCGGAGGTCAAAACAAAACAGCCCACAGTTAAACTGTGAGCTGTGGCTGTTCTTCAAACCAACGTAACTTACCGTTTCCTATTAAATGCAAGAATAACACACTACCCAATGCAAGTCAATCGAAAGGTGACCCCAATATATTACGGGTATAATCTTTTCTTATGAACTTTTTAATTACTGGAGCCGCGGGATTCCTCGGCTCTTCGCTTGCAAACCATCTAGCCCGCGAAGGACACCAGGTCCGCGGGCTGGACGATCTATCCACTGGCGACCCAAAAGTGCTTGCCCCAGATATTCACTTCACGCGTGGAGATACCAGCGACCGACCCAAGCTATGGACTCTGCTTCAGGATGTGGATGTGGTCTATCACCTCGCTGCGCGCGTTTCGGTGCAGGAATCTATTTTATATCCACGCGACTACAACACCGTCAACGTGGGCGGGACGGTGGCGTTGATGGAAGCCATGCGCGATGTGGGAGTCAAACGCGTCGTTCTTGCTTCATCCGGGGCTGTATACGGTGACCTGGGAGACTCCACACTGATAGAGTCTGCTACGCCCAATCCGCGCTCCCCGTATGCCGTATCCAAACTTGCAGCGGAATATTACGTCCGCACCATTGGAAATTTGTGGAACATTGAAACCGTCAGCCTGAGAATCTTCAACGCCTATGGGCTAGGCCAGCACCTGCCGCCATCCCATCCGCCTGTTGTGCCGCATTACCTTCGTCAAGCCCTGCGCGGCGGGACACTGGTTGCTCATGGCGATGGAAGCCAGACTCGCGACTATGTTTACGTTGATGATGTTGTCACTGCAATGGTTGCCGCATCCACGGCGCCAAGTGTGAATGGACTGGTCATCAACGTTGGCTCTGGGGTGGAGACTTCTATCAAGGATCTCATCCGCACCGTGTTGGATGTGACCGACAGCAAAGCCAACGTCATCTATAACTCCCAAACCACGGGCGGCGTCTCCCGCATGAGGGCGGACTTGAATCTCGCGAAAGAAAAATTACGCTTCGTCCCGTCTATTAAGCTGGATGAAGGATTGCGGCTAACCCTTCAGCGTGACGCAAGGTTTAAATAAATGACCGTTGACGGTGAACCAGGACTTATCGTCAACGGTCTACTGTCCACCGTCATTTTCAAGAAACAATGATTCTCCCCAAAGAATTTTACAACCGTCCCACACTGACCGTTGCACGCGAACTACTCGGCGCGCGGTTGGTTCATAATTCCAATGGCATCAAGCTGGTGGGACTCATCACCGAGACTGAAGCATACATCGGTGAAGATGACCTTGCCTGCCATGCCAAAGCTGGGCGAACGATTCGCACTGACCCAATGTACGGACCGCCTGGGCTGGCGTACATCTATTTCACATATGGCAATCATTGGATGTTGAACGCCGTTACCGAGAGGGAAGGTTTCCCCGCGGCGGTATTGATCCGCGCAATTCAGCCGATTGAAGGGATTGAGGTGATGATGGAGCGCCGTCAGGGACGGGATACGTTTGGCCCCGGGAAACTGACTCAGGCGCTGGGGATCACTAAAAGCCAGAACTATGCCGATTTGACGGAATCAGCTTCCAGTTTAAGGATCGAGGCGGGGGTTTTCATCCCAGATAAAAGCGTGACCATTGGCCCTCGCGTGGGTTTAAATAAGACAGCAGAGCCATGGCTATCCATGCCGTGGCGATTTTTAGTAAAAGAACCGATACTCGAGATCCGATAATCGAGTATCCAATATCGATATTCGAGGAGCTTAATATGGGATTGCTGGATGGTAAAAATGCTTTGATCTTTGGTCTTGCGAATGAACGCTCGATCGCGTGGGGAATCACGCAGGCGTTCAAACGCGAAGGCGCGAATTTAGGAATTAGCTACGCGGGCGAGATGCTCGAACGCCGTGTGAAACCGCTTGCGGAACAAGTGGATTGCAAATGGGTCGAAGAATGCGACGTGACCAAGGACGACCAGATCGCGTTGACGGCTGAGAAGGCCGCCAAGCATTTTGGCAAGATCGATGTGCTCGTGCATTCAATTGCGTTCGCAGGCCGCGATGAATTGAGCAAGCCATATTACGAAACCAGCCGCGAGGGATTCAAAACCGCAATGGACATCAGCGTGTTTTCGCTGCTCGCGTTGACCAATGCGTTTTTGCCGTATTTGAACCCCTATGCTTCCATCATGTGCCTTACTTATTACGGCTCGGTGAAAGTTGCGCCGCATTACAACGTGATGGGTGTGGCGAAGGCCGCGTTGGAATCATCCACCCGCTATCTGGCGTATGACCTCGGCCCGCAGAAGATCCGTGTGAATGCGATTTCAGCTGGCCCGATCCGCACACTGGCGGCGGCAGGTGTGGGCGGCTTCCGCGATATGTACAAGCACTTTGCGGATATTTCCCCCATGCGCGAGAACGTTACGATTGAAGATGTGGGTAACTCGGCTGTCTTTCTGGCTTCTGACCTTTCACGCCGAATCACGGGCGAAGTACTGTATGTAGACTCTGGCTTCAATAGCGTTGGCGTACAAATGAGCGCGAAGGATGAGAAGGCGGAGTAAGAAGAAAGAAGTAAAAAGTAAGAAGTAAAAACGTAGTCATGTAGACACGTAGACAGGAAATGTTTGCGTGTCTTTTTTTACCTGTTTACTTGTTTACCTGCTTACATAACTGCTCCCTTCCCCTTCTTTCCGCGCCCGCGCTTTTCAAGGTAAAATTGCTTCAACATGTTTAAACGTAACAGTACCCCTGCAGAAAGTCCACAACCTGTACAAGCCGTCGAACGCATCACCTCGGTGCTTGGTTCGGGTGTTATTTGGCACGGAAGTATCAATGGCTCGGGCGGCGTGCGCATTGAGGGCGCATTTGAAGGCGAGATCGCCCTGCGCGGAATGCTCGTCGTCGGCGAGACAGGACGCGTGACCTGCCAAAATGTGCGCGCCAATGCTGTCATCGTGGCGGGCGCGGTGCGCGGAAATATCACCACCCAAAAGCTGGAAATCCGCGCATCTGGCCGTGTTTGGGGCGATGTGGTCACCACCGCGTTCGTGACCGAAGAAGGCGCCTTCCTGCGCGGACAGATCCGCATGGAAGAAACGGTCGAGCTGGACCTTGAGCCTGCTCCTGAATCCACGCCTTCGGAGGCCGCCCAGGCAGAGTCTATTGCACAGATGCCTATCCAAATCCCCGCCCCTGCCGAGCCAGCGCCTGCGATCGATTCCACGCAGAAGATCATGCGCAACGGGAAGAAAAAGAACGAAGCCTAGATCATCCCAAGGGACACGGCGGCGCCGTGTCCCTACACTATTAAATCCCATGAAATATACAGACCTCCAAATCCAAACCCAGCGTGAAGCACCCAACAATGCACGGACTGAAGGCTTTGCCTTCCTCGTCCGCGCGGGATTTTTGACTCGTGAAAATGAAATGCTGCCACTAGGCCAGCAAGCCATTTCACGTCTGCAAGATTTGTTGAAAGACCCATCCCTGCTCTTTCAACTGTCTCTGCCTCTTTTCACCAACGAGCATGAGACCTTTTTCCCTCTTCCCACTGGAGATGTGGAGATCGCTCATTGCGAATCCTGCAAATATTCGGAGCGGCTGGAACTTGCTCAATTCAAAAAGAAAGCCCTCCCTCGCGAAGACGAGCTTCCGCTCGAAAAAGTGTTGACGCCGGATTGCAACACCATCGAGTCACTTGCAAATTTCCTCAGTGTGCCGAAAGAGAAAACCGCAAAAGCGCTGATGTATACCCGAGTTTCAGACGGACAATTTGTCTTCATTGTGGTGCGCGGAGATATGCAGTTGAGCGAGGCGAAACTCAGGAACATTGTCGGGGAGATAAAACTTGCAGATGCAGAATCAGTTCGCAGGGCGGGCGCGGAGGCGGGATTTGCATCCCCGATCGGCCTGACGAATGCACTCATCGTCGTGGATGAATTGATCCCGCGTTCGCACAATCTGGTGGCTGGCGCAAATGAAGCGGGCTATCATCTCAAGAATACAAATTATCCTCGCGACTATTCCGCCGAAATCGTCGCCGATGTGACGCAAGCCAAAGTGGGCGATCTTTGTGTGAATTGTGGAAATCCACTTTCCACGCTTCCGGCCATTAGTTTGGCTTCAGACTCCGGTTTTCAATTTGACAATATTCTGCTTGCGCTTGCTGAAACCTACCATGATGAAAAGGGATTGGCTCTCCCCAAATCTGCCGCGCCCTTTGATGTGTACCTTATGCATGTACCCGGAAAGACCATCAACACCCTGGAAAAGGCCGAGGAAATTTACAACGCTCTGCAAAGCGCGGGCATTTCCGTTTTATTCGACAATCGTGATGAACGCGCGGGGGTCAAATTCAACGATGCAGATCTGATCGGCTGCCCGATACGAATTACCGCAGGCGAAAAAGCGCTGAAAGACGAGATGGTAGAATTAAAGTTACGAACAGCAGCGGGCGGCAACATCGTACTTGTGGAAAAGATCCTGAACCTGAAAGATATTTCTGAAATTTTATAAACTTAATGAACCAAAATACCCAACTACGTCCCAGACCCGACTTCTTTCACATCATCTCCAGAGATTATCTGGCGCAAAATTTTTTTGTGATGATCTTTGCAGGCTGGGTCATTTACGGGATTGATGCGCTCTTTGAAGGACACTTCACTACGGCCCTCGCCATCTTCGCTGCGATCCTTACGCCTATTGGGCTGCTTACTTTTTTTTGGAGATACAACCTCATCGTTTCCACCTTTGTAAATGGAGCAGAACTCACAGGCCATGTGAGTGAGATCAACACCATTATCAGAGGGAAGCGCAACAGAGACTACATTATCCACTACCAATATGAATTCAAAGGACAGGCACATCAATACCGCAACCGCTTGAAGAAAAACTCTCGTGTTGAAAAGCTGAGGCAGGGTCAACAGGTGAATTTGGTGGCGCATCCAAAAACGCCGCATATCGCATTCATCAAAGAAATTTATTTGGAACAACTATAAAATGAATGTTGGACATTACCCTCCACCCAAAAGACGCGGCTTGATCGTTCACAGCAGCATCCTGCTTGTGCTTACGGTCATTGCGGTCGTTGGGTTCTTCAATCTCTCCAATTCCGAAGTCGGCCCCACCTTTTTGATCTGGCTGCTGGCCGCGTTACTTTCCTTTGCGCCAATCCCATTTTTTGCATACCGAATCTACTCCCTTTGGCGCGCAGATTATCACATTGACCGTGACAGTCTCGCCATCAACTGGGGCTTGCGCGTCGAAGATATTCCCCTTTCCGATATCGAATGGATGCGCTCCGCGGAAGATTTGGTCACACCGCTTGCCTTGCCTTCGCTCCCCTTCCCCGGTGGACTGTTGGGAATTCGCCGCCATCCTGAACTCGGCATTGTGGAGTTCCTTGCATCGGACTCAAAAAAACTTCTGCTCATTGCTACTGCCAAACGCGTCTTCGTCATTTCACCTGAAAATCCATCCGGCCTTTCGCAGACCTTCGCCCGTGCCACCGAGATGGGCAGCCTGCAACCTGTCGAAGCAAAATCGGTGTATCCGTCCTTTGTTGTCACACAGGCATGGGAAAGCGGCATCGCCCGTTATCTCTGGCTCACGGCATTATTCCTGAATATCGGCCTGTTCATTTGGGCAAGCCTCATCATCCCATCCACGCCGCTTGTGGCAATCGGTCAACAATTTGCGGGCGGCACGCTCGACACCGTGCCATCTTCCCAGCTCATTATCTTCCCCGTGGCAAGTCTTTTGCTTGCAATAGTCGGTTGGATCGCGGGATTATATTTCTATCGCTGGGACCGCGAACGTGTGCTTGCCTTCATCATTTGGGGCTCCAGCACGCTGACGAGTCTCTTGTTCCTGCTCGCCGTGCTTTTCATCATCACAACTCCTGTTTAAGAGGTCAAAGGTCGAAAGTCAAAAGTCTGACCTTCGACCTTTGACTTTCAACGAGTCATTATGCAACTTCTCCTCGGTTTTCTCCTCGCGATCATCATCGCATTCCTCGCCTACAAAGCACACAGCTTAAACAAAAGCGGCGCACTGGCAGCAGCTTTCACAGGTACGATCATCTTCGGCATTGGCGGATGGCAATGGGCAATTTTATTGCTCACGTTTTTCATCACCTCCTCTGCGTTGAGTCGTTCATTCAAAAAACGCAAACAAGGCCTCGACGAAAAATTTTCCAAAGGCCATGAGCGTGACTCGGGTCAGGTCTTTGGCAACGGCGGCGTCGCCACGCTATTCGCCGCGCTGCATTTTTTCTTTCCCAATGAAATCTGGCCCTGGCTCGGTTTCGCCGCCGCACTCGCCGCCGTCAACGCCGACACATGGGCCACCGAACTCGGCGTGCTCAACCCACAGCCCCCGCGCATGATCACCAACTTAAACAAAATTGTGGAAAAAGGCACCTCAGGCGGAATCTCATTAATTGGCACTCTCGCCTCGTTGACAGGCTCCGCCTTGATCGCATTCCTCGCCTCTCTCTTAACTGATAACTGGTCAATATTCCTTCTGGTCACTTTCTCAGGGTTGGCTGGTTCGCTCTTTGACTCGCTTCTCGGCGGCACCGTCCAAGCCATGTACTACTGCCCCACCGACAAAAAAGAGACCGAGAAACATCCCTTCCACACCTGCGGCACAGAGACGGTTCACATCCGCGGTTGGAAGTGGCTGGATAATGACTTGGTCAATTTCTCCTGCGGCGCATTTGGAATGCTCGTAGCAATGCTATTCATCTTAATTTAGATATTCACGAAAGGTTTTTATGTCATCATCCTCCCCCATTCTCGTCACAGGCGCCAGCGGATTTGTCGCCATTCACACCATCGTCCAACTGCTTGAGCAGGGCTACAACGTCCGCGGCACCTTGCGGACTATGTCACGCGAAGCGGAAGTCCGCGAGACGATCTCAAAGTACGTACAGGCAAATGATCGGTTTGAGATTCTGCCTGCGGACTTGGAACAGGATTCAGGTTGGGATGAAGCGATGAAAGACGTCGAGTATGTGCTGCATGTCGCGTCGCCGTTTCCATTGTTCGAGCCAAAGCATGAAGATGAACTCATCATCCCCGCCGTGCAAGGGACGCTGCGTGTGCTGCGTGCGGCGCACAAAGCCAATGTCAAACGCGTGGTGCAGGTTTCATCCGTTGCCGCAGTGACTGCGGGTCATACCGGCGAGAACCGCACCTTCACCGAAGATGATTGGTCAAAGGTCGAGCAACCTATCGGCTCGTATCAAAAAAGTAAAACTCTTGCTGAACGCGCCGCGTGGGACTTTATCAACGGCGCGGAAAATACGCGCAAGCTCGAAATGGTTGCCATCAATCCGCCCATCATTCTTGGGCCTGTGCCAAACAAGGACTTCCCCACCTCGGCAGAAGTGGTGCGTACTTTTATGCTTGGGCAAGTCCCTGGTGTGGGACGCATCAAAATGGACATTGTGGATGTGCGTGATGTAGCTTCTGCGATCATTCTTGCAATGCAAACGCCCGAAGCAGCGGGCAATCGTTTCCTTGTCCCCACTGGTATGGTTTGGATCAAAGACATTGCCGACATTCTTCACAAGGAATATGGTGGCAAGGGATATAAAATTCCGCGCATTGTGTTTCCCACTTTTTTAATTAAACTCCTCGCGCTCTTTGATAAAAAGATCGCCCTCGTTGCGCCCAGCCTCGGTTGGGATTATGATCTCTCCAATGAAAAAGCAAAACGCATCCTCAAATGGACTCCGCGCTCTGTGGAAGAATCCATTCTCTCGATGGCGGAGAGTTTGATCGAACAGAAGTTTGTGTAACTATTCTGCATAGCAGGTGACAGTCACTTTAAAAGTGACTGTCACCTAGTTTACTAGGAGCAACCATGAATTACATCCCCGATAGTTCCCGTTATGAAACCATGCGCTACAACCGCTCAGGCCGCAGTGGACTGAAACTGCCCGCCGTCTCTCTTGGCTTGTGGCACAACTTCGGCGGCGTGGACACCTTCGTCAACAGCCGAGACATGGTCTTGCGCGCATTCGACCTCGGCATCACTCACTTGGATTTGGCGAATAATTACGGCCCCCCTCCCGGCTCCGCTGAAGAGACATTCGGAGAGATCATCGAAAAGGATCTGCGTCCGCATCGTGATGAACTCATCATCTCCTCCAAAGCTGGCTACACCATGTGGGACGGCCCGTATGGAGATTGGGGCTCGCGCAAATATCTCGTCTCCAGCCTCGACCAAAGCCTGAAACGCATGGGACTCGAATACGTGGATATTTTCTACCACCACCGTCCCGACCCTGAGACTCCGCTCGAAGAGACCATGCAGGCTTTGGATTACATCGTCCGCAGCGGGCGGGCGTTGTATGTGGGGCTTTCCAATTATCCCGCCGACAGAACCCGCGAAGCCTCGAAGATTTTGAAATCCCTTGGTACGCCTTGTTTGATCCACCAGCCTGTTTACAACATGTTCAACCGCTGGGTGGAAGCAGATTTGCTCACCACGCTCAAAGAGGAAGGCATCGGCTGTATTGCCTTCTCCCCTCTCGCACAAGGCATGCTCACCGATAAATATCTCGGTGGCATTCCTGAAGGCTCGCGCGCATCCAAGGCACATGGCTTCCTCAAGCCCGCTCACCTCACGGACGAAAAAATGGCGAAGGTTCAAAAACTGAACGAGCTTGCCCAATCCCGTGGACAAACTCTCGCGCAACTCGCGCTGGCCTGGGTTCTGCGCCACGATGCAATGACATCCGTGCTGATCGGGGCGAGCAACGTGTTGCAGATCGATGATGCGGTTAGCGCGTTGAAGCGGCTTGATTTTTCGGGAGATGAGTTGGGACAGATCGAAACGATCTTGAACGGATAGAATAAAGATCCATGAAGCCGAAAAGGATCATTCTTATCCGTCACGGAGAATCCGAAGGGAATTTAGATAATTCCAAATATGAAATCACGCCAGATTACGCCTTGAAGTTGACACAAAAAGGAATTTCACAGGCTGCCCAGGCTGGCAAAGACATCAAATCAATGATCGGCGATGAATCAGTGTACGTGTATCTTTCACCATTTTTCAGAACGCGTGAGACGTTTAAGCATATTCATTCATCGATCATTGACAACGTGACAAAAGCCATCGAAGACCCTCGCATCCGCGAACAGGATTGGGGGCATTTGCGGCACCCTGATGATAATAAAGGAATCATCAAGGCGCGGGATGAATTCAGCACATTTTATTTCCGCATTCCTGATGGAGAATCGGGAGCAGATGTTTATGACCGGGTCACAACTTTTCTGGATACGTTGCACAGGGATTTTGAAAAATATAATTACCCTGAAAATGTATTGATCGTTTCTCACGGTATGACGATCAGGCTCTTCTTAATGAGATGGTTCCATTGGAGTGTGGAGGAATGTGAAAGTTTACATAACCCCAAGAACTGCCAGATCATCATTATGGAAAAGCAAATAGATGATCACTACACTTTGATCAGTGAGTTGGCTAGAAAATAAAAAGAACCTCCGAGTTTTCAACAACTCGGAGGTCTGCTTTTAATCTATCCTCTCCAGATCTTGAAATCCTTCAAACTGGAGCCGCCCAAAAATTCGCGGACGATGGAATTGGCGGGGATCAAGTTCACGTCCAATGGCAGGAACCATTCAAGAAAGGCGAGCAGTCTGCGGGCTTCGATGTATTCTGGCGCGGTATGCGGAACCTGTCGCAGCAGCGGTTCGGCGGCGGCTTTGAGTGCGGCAAGTTCAAAGACCAGCGCGGAGTTGAACATCACATCCGCGTTTTCCTGATAGGGGAAGATGTGCCGCTTCTCGCCGCGGCGAACTGATTCCCAGCGCGAGATCGTGGCCTGTGCGGAATATCCACGCTCGCGCGCATCGCGGACGATGCGGCGGATGAGGCGCGTGTCTGTGGTGGAGACGCGGTTGTGGCGGTCGAGGTTGAGCTGCGTCAGCGCAGAGACATATACCCGAAAAGCAGAATCAGACCAACGGTCAGGAATGAGGCGCGGGTTCATCCCATGGATTCCTTCGAGGATGATGGGCTGTCCCTCTTTCAATTGGACAATGTCACCCGCTTCGCCTCTTCCCGTCTTGAAGTTGAATCGGGGCAATTGAATTTTTTCTCCGCTGATCAATTTTTCCAGATCCTGCGCGAGGCGTGGAAGATCAAGCGCTTCGATGGTTTCAAAATCGGGCTGGCCGTTTTCATCGAGCGGAGTTTTTTCACGGTCTACAAAATAATGATCGAGTTCCAGCGGGAAGGGTGAAATGCCGCGCGCAAGCAGTTGAATGGCGAGGCGGCGCGAGGAAGTTGTTTTGCCCGACGATGACGGACCAGAGATCAAAATGATGCGCGCTTTTTTGTGGACGATCTGCTGGGCAATATCGGCAAGGTTTTGTTCATGCAGCGCTTCGGAGACCAGCACGAGTTCATCGGCGCGGCCATCTGCAATGGCATCGTTGAGCGCGCCAACATTGTCGATGTTGAGCGTTTCAAGCCAGTCGCCATACTGACGAAACGTGCTGAGCAGTTTCGGGTAATCGCCCATCGGTTCAAGATGTGTCGGCGCATGGCGGCGCGGGAATTGAAGGAGAAAGCCGCCATTGATGAGCTTGAGATCAAACCATTTCAAATAGCCCGTGGACGGAACCATGTAACCATGCATGTAATCCATTTGGCCGCTTAGGCTGTACATTGTGAGGTAATCTTTGCCGCGATGTTTAAGCAGGCGGAGTTTATCTTCATACCCGCGCTGCTGAAAATATTGAATCGCTTCCTGAATGGGAATTTCCTTGCGAGTGAAGGGATGATCCTCTTTGATCAAATTTTCCATGTGTGATTTAAGAGAATCGATCTCAGGGCGTGAGAGTGCTTCGCGGCCAGTGACTTCACAATAAAATCCGCCGGACGAGACGGAATGATCAATATTCAATCTGGCTTGTGGAAAGAGTTGAATAAATGCCATTTCAAGCAAAAAGACCAGCGAGCGGCGATAGATGCGCGCACCGTCGGCGGTATCCATGGTGACGGGAGTGCAATGCGCTTCGGCATCAACAGGAAAAGTCAACTCGTGAATTTGGTTATTGATGATGGCTGCAACGATGGGTGCAGGAAAATCATCTTTGACCTTGGCAAAGAACTCCCCTATTTGCGTGCCGCGCGGGCCAGACAAGGTTTTGCCATTGGGTAAATGGATTTCGATATTCGTATTGGGTTGGGTGATTTGAATGGACATGGGTTTAAAGGTTTAAAAGTTTGAAGGTTATAAGGTTTGAAAGTAAAAACCTGCCAACTTATCAACCTTTCAACTTGGCTAACAGTTTCTCCGGCTTTCCTTCATACTCAAAAAGAGGGATTTCTTTTTTGGTGAGAGCCATTAAGGTATCGGTCAGCAATTCGTTGACGGGGGTTGGGATGCCGCGCGCTTTTCCCTCGCGGACAACTGCGCCGTGCAGGAATTCCACTTCGCTTTGGGTTCTGCCAGCATACAGGTCAATGTGGAAGGAGGGCATTTTGGCGCCGCGTCCACTGCCTGCGGCGCGGGAGAGAAGCGGCTTGGAAACCCAGAGCGGTAATTTGGTGGCGAAAGCCAGCGCACGGACAGGTGTTCCAGGCAGGCCATAAACTTCGAGATTTTGAGCTTTCATCACTGCGAGGCATTCCTTCAACATGTTAATTTCCAGCTTATACAAGCCTTTATGGTCAAAGACCTGCGCGGCGGTCATGTTGAGAATGGCGGAGGTTGGGTTGGCGATGAGGTTGGTGAGCATCTTCGACCACTTCATGCCATGCGCTTCGGGGTACAGACGGCAATTCAGGAAGGCGCTTTCCATCACGGTGACGAGTCTCTTCGAGAGAGGATGTCCATCTGCAACGCCCACGCCGCGCAATTTTTCGAGGACAATGTCGCCGGGGCCGCGGCGGCCAATGGCTGTGGTGACTGTGCCGTAAATGACTTTGTCGGGGCCGAGCACACGCGCAATGGACTGTTCATTTTCCACGCCGTTGGAAAGGCAAAGGATGGGGGGAAGTTTATCCGCGAAAGGTTTCAATCCTTCCATGGCGGGGATGGTGTCAAAGGATTTCAGCGCAAAGATGCCAACATCAAATGGGCCAAATTTTAGTGCTTCTTCAAGGGACGGTTCAATGATGAAAGAACGAGCATCCAAAGAAAAGGCATCTTTCGTCCTTCTTCTTTCATCAATCGTCAAATCAAGGCGCAGCCCTTTTTCGCGTAACTGCTCCACCATCTTCGGTTGTTCCACATACACAACCTGATTCCCTGAGAGCGCAAGCGAGCCGCCGATATATGTGCCAATGGCTCCTGCGCCAAAGATGAGGATTTTCATACCAGATGAGTTAGGGTCAATAGGTCGTGCCATGAGGCTCCAGAGTTACGATTGGTTATTTATTACAGGTGGTCTCGGTACGGCCTCGAAAAGCACTCGCCTACTCGACCACCAATTACGGGATTTCAGTCCGCGTCCAACCAGTGGGAATGGTCGTTGAGCTTGTCGATTGCCCAGCGATGTTGATACGGGTAATACATGAGTTGGGCAAAGGCCGTGTTCCCAAAGCGGAAGCGCGTGCCTGCATTGTTGGCCTGCGGAGCGACCCCCACCACCGCGTGCATGACCTGATTCAACAAGCCGCCGTGGGAGACGATCAAATAGCGGGCAGGCTCACGTTTCAACAGAGAATGCAGAGCTTGACCTGCACGCAGGAACAATTCCCAGTCCCCTTCCCCATCCGAACCGACGGGGTCGTACGGGGTGGTGAATGATGGATGGATAAAATTCTGACGGACTTCGTGCGCGGTCAACCCTGCGAATTCACCGTTGTCACGTTCCAACCAGAGCGGCTCGAATTCAATTTGCAAATTCAGTTTTGAGGCAATGATCTCGGCTGTCTGCTTTGCGCGGGTAAGCGGGCTGGAAATGACATGGTCAAATTTCACATTTTCATTTTTCCAGCGTTCCGCCAGAGCCGAAGCCTGTTCGTGGCCGCGTTCCGTCAATGGGAAATCGGCTTGCCCCTGCCAGCGTGATTCTGCATTCCCCACGGATTCGCCGTGGCGCAGCAACGTAATGAAAAATGATTTAGGCTTATTATTCTCTGTCATTTGGCAGTTTCCCCTGCACTAAATAGATGGGACGACGTTTGACTTCCTGAAAAATATACCCGACATACACTCCGATAAAGCCAAGCAAAATCATGATAATGCCGCTTGCGATGAGCAGGATCCCCATCAACGAACTCCAGCCTGGCTCTACGCGTTGCGTATTGCCCGTCAGCCAGAGCATGAGAACATAGATCAATTGCGCACCTGCCAGAATAAAGAAGCCCAATCCTGCGCTCAAGCCAATGTACAAAGGCGCGAGTGAAAATGAAAAGATGGCATCCGAAGCAAGGCGGAACATTTTACCAAGAGAGTATTTTGATTTACCTGCAATACGCGCTGGCTCATGGTATGGAAGGATGACGCTTTTGTATCCCATCCACGAGATCATGCCGCGCAGGAAACGATGATATTCATGCATCGAGCGCACACCGTTCAATGCATTGCGCGAAAGCGCGCGGTAGTCCGCTGCACCCTGCAATATTTGCGTGCCGCTAATTTTATTGATCAGCCAATAGAAAAAATTGGAGGTAACTTTCTTAAACGAAACAGAGCGGTCATCTTCGATGCGTTGGGCTTGGACAATGTCATAGCCCTGCTGAACAAGCTCAAGCATTTGGGGAATCATTTCGGGCGGGTGTTGGCCGTCGCCGTCGAGCGAGATCATCACGTCGCCGCGAGAAGCGTCCATGCCTGCTGTCAGCGCGGCCTGATGCCCAAAGTTGCGGCTGAGTTGGAGCAGGGAAATGCGCGGGTCGTCGTCCGCTATTTTTCGAAGCGTATCAACTGTCCCGTCGGAAGAGCCGTCATCCACGTAGATGAAATTAAAGTCAAAGGGCAGCGAATCCACAACGCGGCAAATATCCGCATAGGTTTGGCTTATCGCTTCGGCTTCATTAAAGATGGGGATGACGAGGTCAACTTTGAGTTTTTGCTTTTTTGGAGACATCGAAAGGATTTTACCATGCGCTTGAGGATGAAAAAAAGACCGCCGAATTTGGCGGTCTTCCTTGGGATGTCTAACGCATCACAACCTAACCCCGTGCCTGTCAGCCAGCAAACGGAGAGTGCGCTCCGCCTCGGCAGTTTTCTGCTCAACGCTCCAACCGAGAGCCGCGCCCATCGCATCGGCGATCTCTTCGACGTTGGCCTTCGTCAGGCGGCCGAGCATGGCAAGCATGGTGCGGCGGAGAAGAATGTCATCGAGATGAATTGCCTTTTCACTTTGCGCAAGGAATGCGATCTCGCGGCGGGTGTATTCGGGGAGGGTTTTCAGCGGCTCGTCCACTGCGGCGTCGCGGTTTATAAAAGTTGCAACAGCTTCAGTGCGTGTGCCGTAACGGTCATACAAAATTTGCAGGCGTTCCTTGCTCAAGCCAGTCCATGCGGCAAAGCCATCGATCTGGCGTTTCTGTTCGGCTGCATCACTGGAATAGCCGCGTCCGCCGCCAATGGGAAGGTCTTCTGTGCTTTTCTGGCGGGGCTTTCCGAGATGAGCCAACACCTTATCAGTCACCTGCTCTGAGAACGCGCGGAAGGATGTCCACTTGCCACCCACCAGAGAGAAGACGGGGAATTGCAGATTTGTCCAATCACCGCTCAACACTTCGATGTGATGGTCGCGGCTGTATTGACCTGTGGTCTTCGCGCCGCTGCTGCCCAACGGACGCACGCCTGTAAATTGAAAGACGATATTCTCGCGAGTCACTTTGATGGTCGGGAAGACGCGCTCGACCATGCCGATGAAATAATCGATCTCTTCATCGGTGCAGCGGATTTCATCGGGGTGGTCGATCTTGATGTCGGAGGTGCCGACCAGAACGCGGTCATACAAGGGGAAGATGAGCACAATGCGCCCATCCTTGTTTTCAAAGAAGAATTCATTGCCGTCAATCGCGGCGCGCAGTTCGGGATGATTCAACACAAGGTGCGAGCCTTTTGTGCCGCCGATAAAACGCGTGGACAAGCCCAGGCTGTGATTGGTGAAATCGATCCACGGGCCAGCGGCATTAATTACCAGCTGCGGACGAATCTCATAGGTTTCATCGCTCAGCTCATCGCGGAGAATGACCGTGTCTTTTTGTCCGCTCACCATGCTGACATAATTCAACGCATGCGCATTGGGGCTTTCGGCTTCCGCATCCAAAAGAACTTCAAGCGCCAGCCGTTCGGGGTTTGAGATCATGCCGTCATAATAGGTGGCGGTATTGGCAACATCGGGATTCAATTTATTCCAACGCTTCAATGATGAGGCGCGGGAAAGAAATGTATGGCGGGGAACGGTGCGCTTCTTGCCTGTGTACGCATCGTACATGATGAGGCCAAGTTTGATGATGATGGAACCGCGCTCGGAAGGTTTTTCGAGCCAACCTAAAAATTTCAGAGGCGCGTTGAGCAGACCCGAAAAATATTTAAACATGGGCACAGTTGTCGGCAGCGGCTTGACGATGTGCGGCGCGTTCTGGATCATGCGGTTGCGTTCGCGCACCGCCTCGCGCACCAGACGGAACTCGCCGTTCTCAAGATAGCGAATGCCGCCGTGCGCCATGTGTGAGGATGCCGCGCTCGCGCCCGAACAAAAGTCTGCCCGATCTATGAGCAAAACATCCACGCCGTTCAGCGCGAGATCACGAAATGTGCCAATGCCATTGATCCCCGCGCCAACGATTAACACAGAGACTTCAGGTTTTGCTTTGAGAGAGGAGAGAATTTCGTTTCGATTCATGATGTTTCTTCCAAAGAATTTTTGCCGCTAATTTCGCGAATTGACGCGAATTTTTGGGGTTGTTTTTGTGACTTCACGATACGGCGGTGCTCCAGAGAGCTTGCGCCAAAATTTATAAGGAGAGCAAGTTGCAAGCCTGCAGTTAGATAATGAATGGCTTGCGCTTCATGGGCGGAACTAAATCGAGAAACTGATTTTAGTTCAACAACAATTTTTCCATCTACTACAAGGTCTGCTTCGTACTCACCGATCACCTTGTACGATCAGGAACTCCTTTACGTTGAAAAAACCCTTCGCACATCCGTTTTTCCAACCTGAGTATAAACCCTCACGCTGCTTCGCGTCCATTTTGGGAGACCATTCCTTGTCGCGTCCCCAATTGGCGCGCAGTTCATCGTAATCTTTCCAGAAGCCAACCGCGAGTCCCGCCGCGTAGGCCGCGCCGAGAGCAGTTGTCTCTGCCACTTTGGGGCGCACCACAGGTACATCCAAAATATCAGACTGGAACTGCATCAGCAATTCGTTGTAGACCATCCCCCCATCCACCTTCAACGCCTTGAGCTTGACGCCCGAATCCATTTCCATCGCATCCAACACTTCGCGAGTCTGAAACGCTGTTGCTTCCAACGCCGCCCGTGCAATATGCGCTTTGGTGACATAGCGAGTCATGCCCGCGATCACGCCGCGCGCATCGGACTTCCAATATGGGGCATACAATCCGCTGAACGCAGGGACGAAATAAATGCCGCCGTTATCCTCGACTGATCGTGCAAGCGGCTCCACCTCCGCCGACGATTGGATCAGTCCCAAGTTATCTCTCAGCCACTGGATGAGTGCCCCCGCAATCGCAATGGAGCCTTCCAACGCGTACACGGCTTTCTGGTCGCCGATCTTGTAGCCAAGCGTGGTCAACAAACCTGACTTTGAAGGGACTGGAATTTCGCCCATGTTCATCAACATGAAGCAGCCTGTGCCATAGGTATTCTTCGCTTCGCCCGCACTGTAACAGGTCTGCCCAAAGAGCGCAGCTTGCTGGTCACCCAAATCCCCAGAGACGGGTACACCTTCCAAAATTATTTTCGCCTTGCCATATTCTTCGGATGAAGAACGAATCTCAGGCAGCATCGAGCGCGGAATGGTTAATAGTTGTAAAAGTTCATCATCCCAATCGAGGGAATTCAAGTCCATTAGCAAAGTGCGGGATGCGTTGGTCACGTCCGTGACATGCGCACCTGTCAAATTCCAGATGACCCAGGTGTCCATGTTGCCGAACATCAACTCCCCTTTTTCGGCTTTGGCTCGCGCACCTTCCACGTTATCCAAAATCCATTTGATCTTGGGGCCGGAAAAATATGTGGCAAGCGGCAGACCTGTCTTTGAGCGCAGTCTGTCCTGTCCGCCATCTTTCGCCAATTCGTTGCAGATCACATCCGTCCGCGTATCCTGCCAGACAATGGCGTTGTAAATTGGCTTGCCAGTTTTCCTGTCCCAGACGAGGGTTGTCTCACGTTGATTGGTGATGCCAATAGCCGCAATCTGATCACTGGTCACTGAATACTGCGAAGTCCCCGAAGGGGGGTCACTAGCCTTCGCCAATGCGCCCTTCATCACTTCCTGAGTCCGCTCCCAAATTTCAAGCGCGTTATGTTCCACCCAGCCCGGCTTGGGATAAATTTGTTCGTGTTCCTTTTGGTCAACAGCAATGATATTCCCACCGTGGTCAAAAATAATACAACGAGTGCTGGTCGTACCCTGGTCAATTGCGGCAACGTATTTTGACATAAGAACCTCCTGAGATAACCTGCTTCGTAATTGTAAAACAAAAAGCCTTCCGAAGAAACCTATTTTCTGAATCAAGCAACCAAATATCACCACAGAGCACACAGAGGTCACTGAGGAAAACCTTTTCAATCTCTGTGCGCTCCGTGTTCTCTGTGGTTTAAGCTTTTGAAAGATTTTCAAGCACTCATTCAAGAAGGAGGAATAAAAAAAGCGGCGATTGAAATCAATCACCGCCTTACTCTTAACTCTCGGATATTTCTACAAACTGCACATCGGGATTTTTATCAGCAAAGTATTTCAGGAAGAAGGGAGTGCTAAAGAGCGCAACCCAGCCATCCCGTGAGTCCCGAGCGATGATAACTTCACTGCGGCTTGGCAACTCTTCAATCGCCTTGTCCGTACCTTTGATCCAGCGCATCATCACATGCGGCAGACGCTCCAACTCGGTCGGGACGTTGTACTCGGCTTTCAAACGCGCCTGCACCACGTCAAACTGCAATTGACCAACGACAGCCAGGATCGGCTCGCGCTTGAAGGCATTGATGTTGTACATCACCTGCACCGCACCTTCATTTTCCAATTGAGAAAGTCCTTTGGCGAATTGCTTCTGCTTGTTCAAATCTGTATTTCGTAACAGTGCAAAATGCTCAGGCTGAAAGCGCGGCAGTGACGCAAAGCGGATCGGCGCTCCCTGACACAGCGAATCACCGATGGCAAAGTCACCGTTGTTTGGAATGCCCAACACATCGCCTGCAAACGCCTCGTCAATGATCTCACGCTCGTTCGCAAATGGCTTGTACGGACGCAGCAGTTTCATCATCTTCCCGCTCTGCGCGTGGACAAGTCCATGCCGCGCTCGAAGCGCCCTGAGCAAATTCGCAGGAAGGCCACGCTGTCACGGTGCTTGGGATTCATGTTGGCTTGAATTTTGAAAACAAAGCCGGTGAACTCAGGGGTTTCGGGCTCAACAATTCCCGAATCGCTCAAATAAGGTTGAGGAAGGGGAGCATACTTTACAAACGCATCCAAAAACAAACGCACGCCAAAGTTTGTGACCGCGCTGCCAAAGAAGACTGGCGTTTGTTCTTCTCTCAATACTTTTGCATGGTCAAAGACAACGCCCACTTCATCCAACAGATGAATGCTTTCGGTCAATTCCTTGTGGCGCTCTTCATTCAAAATATGATTCTTGACCATGTCTTCCAAAGGCATAAAAACTTCGGGGGCCATGCGTTCGTTGCGCTCGGTGCGCTCAAACAGATAAACGCCTTTGGCTTCACGGTCATACACACCCTGAAAGTTCGGGCCATCCCCCACCGGCCAATTCATCGGGACGGGTTCCATACCCAAGACCTTCTTGATCTCATCCAACAGATCCAGCGGGTCGCGGGCGGGACGATCCATTTTGTTGATAAAGGTAAAGATGGGAATTCCGCGCTTGCGGCAGACTTCGAATAATTTCAAGGTCTGCGGTTCAATGCCCTTCGCGCCGTCCATCACCATTACAGCGCAATCAACTGCGGACAAAGTCCGATACGTGTCTTCGGAAAAGTCCTGATGTCCGGGAGTATCCAACAGATTAATGATGTGTTCGTGATACGGGAACTGCAAAATCGTGGATGTGATCGAGATCCCGCGCTCGCGCTCCATCTCCATCCAGTCCGAAGTGGTGGCACGTTGATTCTTGCGCGCACGCACGTTCCCCGCCAGTTCAATGGCATTTCCGTACAACAGCAGCTTTTCAGTTAAAGTAGTCTTACCCGCATCCGGGTGAGAGATAATAGCAAAGGTACGGCGGGCGGCAATCGCCTCGCTCAGTGATATTTTATGGTTGGGATTTACGTTTGAAATTGCGTCTTGCATTTTTTCTCCAGAAGCCAACAAAGGCCGTACATTTTAACATGGTTTCTGGAATAAAAAGCAGTCCCCGCACCAGTGCAGGGACTGCCATTTGAATTTACTGCCTCAAATTCTACTTCTTCGCCGTCTTGCGGACCGCAGGCTTTCTTGCCTTCTTCACAGTCTTCTGAACAGGTTCTTCCTCAAGAACATACTCTAACTCTTCCAATTCGAGGTCTTCTTCATCCTTAATATCGTTCAGGAAGTTATAAACCAGAACTGCTAGTGTGGCGCCGATCAACGGGCCGAACAAATAGATCACATAGGTGTACACATTTGTGTAGCTCGGTCCCGCAAAAATGGCAATTCCAAAAGTGCGTGCCGGGTTTAGGGAAGCGCCGGTGAGTGTGCCTGCTCCTAAAATAGCAAGGGCAAAGGTTGTGCCAATGGCCCAACCCGCAAAATTTCCACCGTTGCCAGCCACTGCTGTATTCAGGATCGTATTCACAAGCAAGAAGGTCAAGATCGCTTCCACAACCATTGCAAAGATCGGCTCTTTTTCTGTCAATAGGCCGGTTGTCGCAGCGCCTTCCAGCGTGCCGCCAAGCGAGACCGCAATGGTTTGCAGTAACCAGGCCGCCAGGATCGCGCCCGCAAACTGGGCGATCCAATAAAATGCAGCCTGCCCCCACTTGACCGTGTTATTCAATGCAAGCGCAAAAGTCACAGCCGGGTTGACATGCGCACCGGAAATATGTCCATAGACATAATAAAATACTGCCAGCGTAAAACCATACGCCAGCGCAATCCCAACCAACCCCGCCCCTACCATACCAGCGCCGGCACCTATGAATACAAGGGCAAATGTGCCGATAAATTCAGCAACAAACACTTTTGAATTAAACATTTCTTCTCCATTCAAACGATTTTTAGATACAACCCCTCCAGCCCAAATTCGCTACGAAGGATTTATCTGCTGACTTGTCAAAAAGCGGTTATCTGCTTCTTATCAGATAACCGCTTTTTATGGTGTTAATTATTATGCTGCCTTCTCAACCACACACTCATCTTAATGCGGTTAGGTGAGATCGAAGCGGTCAAGGTTCATGACCTTGTTCCAAGCTGCAACAAAGTCACGTACGAACTTTTCCTTGCTGTCGTCCTGGGCATAGACTTCGGCGAGGGCACGCAACTGTGAGTTCGAGCCGAACACCAGGTCCACGCGTGTGCCAGTCCACTTCACATCGCCAGTCTTGCGGTCATGGGCATGGAAGGTGTCGGCGGCTTCCGAAGCTGGATGCCAGACAACGCCCATGTCAACCAGATTGACGAAGAAATCGTTGGTGAGCACCCCAGCCTGTTTGGTGAACACGCCATGCTGTGAACCGCCGACGTTGACGCCGAGCACGCGCAGGCCGCCGAGGAGCACGGTCATCTCGGGTGCGCTCAAAGTCAGCAGTTGTGCTTTGTCCACCAGCATCTCTTCAGCAGAGACGGTGAAGGTTGCCTTCTGGTAATTGCGGAAGCCGTCTGCCTCGGGTTCAAGCACAGCGAATGATTCCACATCGGTCTGAGCTTGCGAGGCATCGGCACGGCCCGGCGTGAAGGGCACCTTCACTACGTGGCCAGCCGCCTTGGCTGCGGCTTCAACCGCTACGCAGCCACCCAACACGATCAGGTCAGCCAGCGAAACTTTCTTACCGTCAGACTGGGCGCTGTTGAATTCTTTGCGGATGCGCTCCAGCGTCTTGAGCACCTTTGCCAGTTGCACAGGCTGGTTGACTTCCCAATCCTTTTGCGGGGCAAGGCGGATGCGCGCGCCATTGGCGCCGCCACGTTTGTCCGATCCTCTAAAGGTGGAGGCCGAAGCCCAGGCTGTAGAAACAAGCTCAGGCGTAGAAAGACCCGAAGCCAGAATATCCTTCTTTAGTGTGGCAATATCCTTCGCACCGATCAACTTGTGATTGACAGCGGGAAGCGGATCCTGCCAGATCAAATCTTCCTTCGGAACTTCCGTCCCCAAGTAACGGACTTTGGGACCCATGTCGCGGTGCGTCAGTTTGAACCAGGCGCGGGCAAAGGCATCTGCAAAGGCTTTGGGATTCTTATGGAAGCGGCGCGCGATGGGTTCGTAGATCGGGTCAAAGCGCAGCGAGAGGTCAGCGGTGGTCATCATCGGCGCGTGCTTCTTCGACGGGTCGTGCGCGTCGGGAACCATGTGTTCGGGTTTGACGTTTTTTGCCTGCCACTGTTGAGCGCCAGCCGGGCTCTTGACCAGTTCCCACTCGTAGCCAAAGAGCATGTCAAAGTAGCCCATATCCCATTGGGTGGGGTTCGGTTTCCACGCGCCTTCGATGCCGCTGGAGGTGGTATCAATGCCCACACCAGAGCCGAGGCTATTCTTCCAGCCAAGTCCCATTTGTTCCAGTGGAGCGGCTTCAGGTTCGCGTCCGACCAGTTTCGGGTCGCCTGCACCGTGCGCCTTGCCGAAGGTGTGTCCACCAGCAACGAGCGCAACAGTTTCTTCATCATTCATAGCCATACGTGCAAAAGTCTCACGCACATCAATGCCCGAGGCTACCGGGTCGGGTTTACCGTTGGGGCCTTCGGGGTTGACATAGATCAAGCCCATCTGCACGGCAGCCAGAGGATCTTCGAGATCACGTTCGCCACTGTAGCGTTTGTCACCCAGCCAGGTCTCTTCATTACCCCAATAGACATCTTCTTCGGGCTGCCAGATGTCGGCGCGTCCCCCACCGAAACCGAAGGTCTTGAAGCCCATCGACTCCAGCGCCACGTTACCCGCCAGGATCATCAAGTCAGCCCATGAGAGTTTGTTGCCATATTTCTGTTTTATCGGCCAGAGCAGGCGGCGCGCCTTGTCGAGGCTGATGTTGTCGGGCCAGCTATTGAGCGGCGCAAAACGCTGATTGCCCGTTCCGCCGCCGCCGCGTCCATCCGCAGTGCGGTAGGTACCGGCGCTGTGCCAGGCCATGCGGATCATCAATCCGCCATAATGACCCCAATCAGCAGGCCACCACTCCTGAGAATCGGTCATCAGCTTGGCAAGGTCTTTCTTGACTACAGCCAGATTGAGCTTCTTGAATTCTTTGGCGTAATTGAAATCTGGGTCCATCGGGTTGGAAGCTGGCGCGTGCTGATGCAGAATATTCAGGTTCAGTTGGTTAGGCCACCACTCGCGGTTGGAGGTTCCCCGGCTGGCAGTTGTGCTGCCAGCTTTACCTATGATCGGACACTTTTCTTCGCTCATGTTTATTCTCCTTATAATGTTCGCGGTTGTAATTTCTGTTTTGACAACGGATTCCCAGCCTCTGTCAATTTTTTTCCTGGCACCTAATTCTCAAACCAATGTCTTTGGTTGTTTCCCATGAATACATTGTACAACCAATCGGAATATCCCTCATAAATGTGCTTCCCAATCTCTCGCTCCGGATAGAAAAGACTTCCCCGGCATTGCCTTCTTGCCAGCAGGTTGGACTTCATCCAGAACCAATGCCCCATCCGCAGACATGATCGCCGGTCTTCCTTCGACCGTGAACCTGCTGCCGATGCTCAAGCCTTTTGCTTCGCTGACAGATGCCCGCGCCACCTTGAGCACGTTCCCGTTCCACTCAAACCACGCCCCCGGCCACGGATTCATCGCACGCACACGCCGCTCCAACTCAACAGCGGACTGGGTGAAATCCAGCAAGCCATCCTGCTTCTTGAGCATGGGCGCGTAGGTTGAGCCTTCCTCAGGCTGCGGAGTCGGTGTCAATACACCGGACACATAATCGGGCAGGGTTTCAATGAGGAGATTCGCTCCCAGTGTGGATAATGCCTGAAGGACAGAACCAGCCGTATCGTCCCGCCTGATGCGGATCTTTTTCATCGTCAACATGGGACCGGTATCCAATCCCACATCCATTTTCATGATGGTGACGCCGGTCTCCTCATCCCCTGCAAGGATGGCGGCATTGATGGGCGCCGCGCCGCGCCAGCGTGGAAGTATCGAAGCGTGAATGTTGATGCATCCATGCTTTGGAAGTTCGAGCACATCCTTCTTTAGGATCTGCCCGAATGCGGCGACCACAATGAGGTCGGGGTTCCATTCACGGAGTTGCTGCATGGCTTCGGGTTCGCGAAGTTTCTCCGGTTGAATGACGGGGATGTTCAACTCAAGTGCGAGGGTTTTGACAGGCGGCGCTTTCAGTTCACGTCCGCGGCCTGAAGCACGATCTGGCTGGGTGACGACACCAACGACCTGATATTGTTCAGCGAGCAGGCGCAGGGCAGATAATGAAAAATCGGGGGAACCCATGAATACAATTTTTATGGTCATATGAAAATTTTACTGCCTTTTGTGGAAAATTGTATTAACTGCTGACAAATCACCTTTAACATGATGGTAACTGCATGGTACTAAAGTATGAAGGCGATTGGTTTGCGTTTTGGGTTGAAAGGCTGTAAAATACTGCAAATCAAATCTAACTTATTCGGAGGAATAAATCATGTCTCAACAACCAATCAATTCTGAAATCACCGCTGACGACAAACTGTGGGCGATGCTTAGCTACCTCATCCCCGTGATCGCCGTTGTCGTTCTTGTCCTGGAGGATAAGAAAGCCCGTCCTTATGTCAAATTTAGCGCTGTTCAATCCATTGCTGTAACCGTGGCCATTTCCATCATCGCCACCGTCACATTCGGCTGCGGCGCCATTCTTGTATTTGCACAGCTCTACTGGGCCTATCAGGCTTATCAGGGCGTGGACATCAAGATTCCGTTCATCAGCGATTTCATTCGCAACCAGGGCTGGGCGTAACATTTCCCCGCTTTTCAAAGAGACCCGCAGTGTGAACTGCGGGTCTCTTTGTTTAACAAAGACGCAGCGCTCAATTCTGTTTAAACACACCAGCGCACTTATGATAGACTCTCCTTAACCAAAGGAAGGAGAAACCATGAACCAGCAAATGAACGAACAAACGCCGCAAAACCAGCCATTGACTCCGGCGGAGGAAAAACAATGGGCAATGATCTCTCATTTCAGCGTGCTGCTTAATCTTTTACCGCTTTCATGGGGATCGGAGTGCCGATCGCCATCTATTTGATCTATAAAGACCGTTCGCGGTATGTAGCCTATCATTCATTGCAGGCCATCATCATGCAGGGAATTTGTTCGTTCGGAGGGTTGCTGCTTGCTGTGCTGGTCGGTGGGTTGAGTCAGTTCATTCCAATTGCCGGGCTGGTTTGCCTGCCGATCTCGTGTTGTTTCGGGCTGCTGCCTTTGGTTGCCCTGGTGTATGGAGCGTACGGGGGAATCATGACCAACCAGGGTGAGGATTTCAAATACTGGCTCATCGGTGATTGGGTGCGAAGCACGCTGATCGGTTAAACAAAAAAATCCCCTTCATTACGAAGGGGATTTTTTTGTGAATAATTTTATGGAATGCTTCCAGCTAGATCTGAGCCGAGCCGTATTTCAACATCCACCGTGGAGTTCGGGTCGGGACTGAAGCGGATCTGCCTATTGGAGAGGCCAAAAACGCCTTGCATCCACTTGATCGTGTAAAGCCCGGGTTTATAAATCACAACAACGGTCTGGCTGTACGCCTCTGGTGACGGAGCGAGTTCGACGACATTCATGCCGTAAGATTGGAAGAATGTTCCCGCACGTTGATCCAGCCCTGCGGTGAAGGTTCCATCCATCACGCGGACGCGGGCGCCTTCGTCGCGCATGGCTTGAGTAATATCGTTCACATCCGTACTGCCAGAGGGAACGGCCAGAGGGCTGAGCGCGCCAGAGGAAGTGAATATCTCATCGCGCAGCACGCGGATCTTGTCCGCGATCGGTTTCATGATGCTCGCGGGTTCGCCTCCCAAAGTCACCGTATCAAATGTAACCATGGTGGTGTCGATCACGCCGGACTTGATATTTTCGTATTGGATATCCTTGGCAAGCACGGCCAGTTTAAGGGCATCTTCAAAAGACATATTGGTATGAATGCCATAGGAGAGTTCCGCATACATTTGCGGAGCCTGGCCAATCAAGGTGGGGAAAATTTCAGGGTCAAAGACCTTGTCCTTGATGGCAAGCACCACTTCCTGCTGGCGTTTGGCGCGGTCAAAGTCACCGCCGGAAGTGTGGCGATTGCGGGCATAGGCCAGCACTCTCCAACCTTCGCACAGTTCGCGGGTCCCCCCTGTTGTCAGCACAACTTTATCCGTGCCACTGCCGATGGGGTCAAGCACCATGTCTTCGGTGGGATTCACCTGGATACAACCAATCCAGTTCATCATGTCCACGAACACAGTAAAGTCAACCTGCAAATAATAATCAACGGGAACGCCAATGAACTGGGAGACGGTCTTCATGGCGAGCCCCGGGCCAAGACCCGGCAATTGAGCGCCTTCTCCGCTGGAATAGGCGGTATTAATACGGCTGTACCCGAAACCCGGAATGTTTACCCACATATCACGCGGAATGGATAACATACCGGCGGTTTTGCCAATGGGGTCAATGGTCACCAGCATCATCGTGTCGGAGCGCGGCGGGCCGCTTTGCCCAATATCACGCGCATCCAAACCGATAAAAAGGATGTTGATGCGGCTGGCGCCGTCCCAGGCGGGCGGCAATGCAACTTCGGGAGCGGCAACAGGCGCTGTGGGCAGCGCTTCGACAGCCAGAGGGGTACCTCTGCATTGATGATGGGTTGATCCCCGCCACTAGCGGCGAGGCCGCACTTGGCGGGAGCAACGCCTGGCAGTTGGGTTAAATTCCAACACTGGGTCAGGTTATTCGCAAACACAAAGACGCCAACCGCCAATGCAGCAGTCACCACCCAAAAATGACCCCGCCCACTGTGGGGCGGCCAAATTTTATTTTTTCAAAAATTCAAATCTATTCATTTTTTCAAAACCCTCAGGGCTTTATATATACCATGTCGAGCCCAAGTCTTTCCAGGCCTTCCTGAGCCCAGTATTGCAAAAAAGCGGATTCTTCACCGAGACATTTCATCATCACCGGAATAGCGCGACGATCGCGGATCTCGGAAAGGGTGCGTAACACTACAATGCGGATGCCTGTCGGCGCTTCTTCCATGACTTTGAGCAGGGGCGGCACCGAAGGGCTTCCAATTTTCACGAGGGCATTTCCTGCCAACCCCGCTGTGAGAGCATCTTCATCTGAAAGGGTGTGGATCAAGGCGTCCACGGCTTCTTCATGGGGATGATTGCACAAGGCGAGCGCGGTAGCGGCACGCACTTCCGGCGCTGAGTCGCTGAGGAGCGGAATCAGGTCAACGGTCCGGGTGTGAGGCGAGGCGGCAAGAGCGCGCACAGCCCACCAGCGCACATCTGAATCTTCTGAGCGGGTCAAATCCAACAGCGGAGGAATGACCGCCAATCCCAAATTTGCAATTGCAGGGATCGATCTTTCGGCGCGTTCATCATCGCCACTGGTTAGATCGGCCAGAAGTTCTTTCATTATTCTATTTTGCCGGCGGGGGGACGGGGAGAGCATCCTGCGCGGTATTGACCCACTTGTCGCCTTCATCAATGAGCATGACGGGGATGTCATCCACGATGGGGTATTTGCGGCCACAGTCCTGGCAGATGAGCCAGGCATCTTTGTGAAGAACGAGGTTGCCTTCCTTTTCGCGAACACAATGGGGGCAACGTAAAATTTCAAGCAATTCTGTACTGACCATAATGTCTCCTTTTACAGGGAAAGATTGTACCATGCAGGTAGATTAGCTACTTGACTGGCAAAGTTTGTTTTTCCTAGCGGCATCTTCGGGGTCTTCGGTTCCCGGCCCATATTGGCAGACGGCCTGCCAGGGTTCGTAGTGAGTGATGAATTGGTCTGAGAAATAGACCTGCCCGCCGCGCCAAACAGTACGGCTGACGGTTACATCCGCACCCTGGGCGGCGTAATCGACCTGTGAGATCTGGTTCACTTTGAATTCAGGGTTCTCTTCAAAAAGCGGGGGTGGAGGCGGGACGACATTTGCGGGGCCGGTGGTTTCCCAGGTAATGCTGCGGCCATCGGAGGTGGAGTAAATCTTCCAGGTAATGGTGCGGGCGCTGACGTTGACGTAGGTTTCCATCAACAGCCAATTGGAAGTGTCGTTCAGGAATTTGAAATCGACGAGCGGGAAGTAGACGGTGGCATCCAAACCGGCAAAATCGGGGTCAACGGAGCCGCTGGCATCCATTTCATAATAAGAGACGCGATATGCGTGTGAGTATCTTTCCACCACAGGGAAGCCTGCAAAGAACACCGTGCGGAACAAGGTGGTGCTGACCTGACACACTCCCCCACCCACGCCTTTGATGGTACGTCCGCCATAAATGATGAGGGCTTCAGCAAAGCCATTTTCAAGGCTCACGTCACCCAATTCATTTCCCATCGAGAAGGTTTCGCCGGGGGCAACGAGCAGGCCATGATATCTTTCTGCGGCGGCAACGATGTTTTGAATACGCGCTTCACTGGAGCCGTAGAAATATGTGGTCTGCTCTGCGATGAGTTGGGTAACGCCCAGATCTGCGCCGGTGGCTGTGTCTGCCACGGCGGGGGCTTGTTCAGCGACAGATAAGGCAACGGTATGTTCGCCCCGCAGCAAGGCGGCGTTGATCGCGGTGATGCTGGCTTCCACATCCATGACTCGGCCAACCGTGGAAGCGGAGATCGGTTCGATCTGCCCTGTTTCGTCATTAAAAGTGAATCGCGCATTGGCGGGGTTTTGATCGACGATTATTTTCAGGTCTTTCAGAGATCTGCGCAATCTATTTGGGTCGAGCCCGACCTGCATTTCAGCGGCGCCCGCGTTATTCACAATATTAACCGCGAGCATATTGGCAACGATGGGGACATCATACGTCCACGGGCCGGGGTCGCCTTCGCGGAAGTTCGGGACGGTGATGGTCAACGGCTGGCTGAGAATACGGCGGGCGGCTTCGGCTTGCGAAGAGACATCCAATAATTTTGGTGAAGTCTCCTGAATGACGAGCGGCACTTCCCCATCTCGAAAGGATTGTAATTGTCCGGCGAGATAGACCAATGTGGCATCGAGATTTAATGCCCGCCCCAATTGACCTGGCTCCGAAACTACATTCGTTCCTTCCACATGGAGATTTGCTTCCACAACCGCTTGATTGACCTGTGAACCGATATTTTGCAAATAGCTGTACGCCACGCGCTGGTCGAAGATGACGACAGGTGCAACATCTGTGCCGAGGCCGCGAGCGCTGATTGGCCGGACAACGCGGAGAATGGGCCGCCTTTGCGCCCAAAGTCATACGCGGCGAGGGCGCTGGCAGACGGGTCGAAGACCATGCCCAACTCCGCAGGGGACGCCACCCACACTCTTTCTGCATCGCGGAACAATACTTTGCCAGTAATGGGATAGGAAAGGGTCTGGCTTAATTTCAACGCGGCGTCATTTGGGGAAAGACCGGAAAGGTCCACACCTGCAACAGAAACGCCGGGGAAAATCTTCCCTGCATACACCAGTTGATAACCGATCATCCACACAAAGGCGATGGCCGAGAAGATAATAAATCCGCCAATGAGCGCGGCAAGGATCTGTTTGATTAAATTATTCCTGGATGCTACTCTATTCATGACAAGGATTATAACGAAAAAACGGTTGCATTTGTGGGAGTTGCCTAAGTTTTAGATTAAGAACTTGAAGGCGCGCGCACTTTCCCCTGATAGTTCTCTCCAGAATATCATAATTATTTCACGGTACAATCTGGCTTTCCCGGAGGACTGATGATCGAAGACCAAATTCCAAACATACCAGTAATTGATGAAAAGCCGAAACGCAATTGGGTGATATGGCTTGCCGCAGGCGGATGCGTGGTGTTCCTGTGCGCCGCTGTTTTTATCGGCGCATTGATCATCCTCGGGCCGGACATCGTGCAAAAGTTTTCCCCCACCGATGTTCAAGTGGCGGAGGAACTTCCGCGTGACGTGACACAAAGCAATACCATGGGCGACCCGAAAGCGCCCGTTTACATTGTGGAATATGGCGATTATCAATGTCCGTTCTGTCTTAAGTTCTGGAGCGAGACCGAACCGCAATTGATCGCAGAATATGTCAAACACGGGCAAGGTGTATTTTGAATATCGCGCCTATCCGATCATTGGGCCGGAATTATTCACTGCCGCAGAAGGCTCGTATTGCGCGGGTGATCAGGGAAAATTCTGGGAGTTCCACGATACGCTCTTCACCAACTGGACCGGCGAAAATGTCGGCGATTTTACGCAAGACAAATTGATCCAATATGCGAACGCGTTGAACCTGAACGCGGCAGAGTTTGAATCCTGTTTGAGCGCAGAAAAATATAAAGGGCGGGTGGAGCAGGACAAGGCGCAGGCAGAGGCGGATGGAGTCCACGCGACGCCGACCCTCTTCATCAATGGAGTCAAAGTGGAAGGCGCACAACCTTTCCATGCATTGAAACAATATATCGAAGATGCCTTGAACGGCAATCTCAATACAGAGAATGGTTAAGATGAAAAAATATTTACCGGTGCTTATTGCAGGGATGTTGATCCTGGCAGCCTGCGCCCCTGCGGCGACTTCCACCGCTCTTCCTCAGATTGAGGCTGCTACGGTTACCGAGGAAATTATCCCCACTGCGACATTTACGGCAGTGCCGGCTACCCCAACGCTCCCCCCCACCTACAGAGACGTTCACCCCCATCCCAACGGAAACGCCTACACAGATCGCGTATGTGGATTCTCTAAAAGCCACAGTCACTGCGGACAAACTCGTCTGCCGTTATGGGCCGGGCGCTAATTATTTGTATCTCATTGCGTTCAATAGAACCACACCGCTCAGGCTGATCGGACGCGCCACAGGAAATGGCTGGGTGCTGGTGGAAAACGAACCGCAACGCTGCTGGGTCAATTCAGAATTCGTGGAAACCCAGGGTGACTTAATCACGCTCAAACCGATGTATCCCGATGGGTATACGATCCCTGTTTCGCCATATTATGGAGCAACCACAGTTCTAACCGCAGAACGCAAGGGAGCGGAAATCACCGTTACATGGACAGAGGTGCTCGTGAGCCCGGGCAAATATGAAGACGAGAACATGTTCCCCTACATTGTGGAAACCTGGACTTGTATTAAACGGCGAAATCGTTTTTGATACGCTTGGCTCCAGAGTCCCATTCATTACGTTTACCGATGTGGGCGGCTGCGCGGAACCATCACATGGGCGGGTGTATGTGCAGGAAAAACACGGGTATGGCGGTCCAGCGGAAATTCCGTGGCGCTTTAATTTCATTATTAAGACTCCGAGTTCTTGAAGAACTCGGAGGTCTTTTTTTGGCCCTGGCCTAGGATTTGAACCCAGAACCTAGCGGTTAACAGCCGCTCGCTCCGCCGATTGAGCTAGCCAGGAACGCGAGCGATATTATATGTATAAGACCCAGGAATGTCAAGTAAAAAATTTTATTCGTTCTCCAGTAATAAACTCACCCAAGCCCGTAAGTTAACCTTTAAGCCGCAGGCGAAAGCCTTCCAATCAAATCGCGCTCGAAGCCACTTCGTTGCCCGCTGATACCCGTGTGCTTCCAACAAGGAGACCAGGCAAACAGTTTCTCAGGCTGACGGTTTTGCGAGGTATTCACTGGCGCCTGCTTCGAGGCAGCGCCCAGTCACGGCGCGCTGTTAGAGCAAGGAGGCCGGGCGCAGGCGTGAGGCGGACGTGATCGTTTCCTAAGCAATTCCGGACCGGAGGCGGCGGATCTTCGATCCCATCCATGAGACACGACGTCCCGCTGAGGTTCGGTGTATCAAGCGCCTGTTCCATAGCTTGCAGTCCTTTTTCAACTATGACCAGATTAAATCCCTTCAAACCGTAGCAATCGCTAGTAATCATCATTTTGGTCGTTGGGTTATCTTCCACTAATAAAATCGTGACGGATGAAGGCGTAACGGAACTTTGTTCCAAGGCGCCTGTTGGGAATACGATAGATTCTTCCCTCTCCGCAAAAACCCCTGCAAAGGATGCTTCGGGCGATGAAGTGGTACTGTCGCCTTTCCGGGCGTACGCGTTCCACACCGACGCTGCCGTTGTGTTTTTCGCCAATTGACGGACAAGCGCCAGCCCCAGGCCCGCCCCTTCGAATTTCCTAGCGAGAGAACTATCCACCTGGCCAGACGGCTTGAACAATTTTCGGGCTTGCTGAGGCGCTAATACCTGTATCCCGAAACTGTAAACCGAATGGCATTGTCATTTTCAGGCAGAATTTCCAACCCCATACTTCCGAATTGAGGCGTAAACTTGACTGCATTGCTCAGTAGATTGACGATCATTTGCTTGAGACGACGTTTATCAGCCTTAATAGCTTGAATTTCATCCGTGACGGAAGCGAAACCTGCAACTTCTTCTGCGCAGATTTGTTGACCATGATGGACGCATCGCATACGGCTTTCAAGTCTACAGTTTCATACGTGATGTCCAGTATACCTGCTTCGATCTTGGAAAGGTCAAGAATGTCATTGATCAATTCTGAGCAGGTGCTGCCCGCTCACGGATCGCTAATGCAGTATATTTCCCGACGCGGGGCAAAAGCCTGCCGTAGGTGCCAATTTCCAGAGACCCGTTTAAACCAATAATG
>JADKDM010000040.1 GCA_016714565.1 Candidatus Villigracilis propinquus | reverse complement strand
CAGTCCGCGTCCAGCCAGTGTGGGGAATTGTCGTTGAGTTTGTCGATTTCGCCCAGCGATGTTGATACGGGTAATATATGAGTTGGGCAAAGCCGTGTTTCCAAGGCGGAAGCGCGTGCTCGCATTGTTGGTTCGCGGAGCGACCCCACCACCGCGTGCATGACCTGATTCAACAATCCGCCGTGGGAGACGATCAAATAGCGGGCAGGCTCGCGCTTCAATAAAGAGTGTAAAGCCTGTCCTGCACGCAGGAACAATTCCCAATCCCCTTCCCCATCCGAACCGTGACGGGGGTCGTATGCCGGTGGTGAATGATGAATGGACAAAATTCTGACGGACTTCGTGCGCGGTCAACCCTGCGAATTCACCGTTGTCACGTTCCCAAACCAGAGCGGCCTGAATTCAATTTGTACCAGTTTTGAGGCAATGATCTCGGCTTTCGTCTGCTTTGCGCGGGTAGCGGGCTAAAATGACATGGTCACCTCACATTGTCAATTTTCCAGCACCTTGCCAGAGCCGAAGCCTGTTCGTGTCTAAGTTCCGTCAATGGGAAATCGGCTTGCCCTCGCCAGCGTGATTCGTAGCATTCCCCACGGATCTGCCGTGGCGGCAACGTAATGAAAAATGATTTAGCTTATTATTCTCTGTCATTTGGCAGTTTCAAAAAGCTGGGCAGATGGGACGACGTTTGACTTCCTGAAAAATATACCCGACATATACTCCGACAGCTACAAAAATCATGATAATGCCGCTTGCGGATGTGAGCAGTGTGATCCCCATCAACGAACTCCAGCCTGGCCTACGTTGCGTATTGCCCGTCAGCCAGAGCATGAGAACATAGATCAATTGCGCACCGCTAACAAAGAAGCTCTAATCCTGTACTCGCCAAATGTACAAAGGCGCGAGGAAAATGAAAAGATGGCATCCGAAGCAAGGCGGAACATTTTACCAAGAGTATTTTGATTTACCTGCAATACGCGCTTGCTCATGGTATGGAAGGATGACGCTTTTGCATCCTATCCACGAGATCATGCCACGGTGGAAACGATGATATTCGTATCGAGAGCGCCTACCGTTCAATGTATTGCGTGAAAGCGCGCGGCAGTCCGCTGCACCCCGTAACATTTGGCAGTGCCGCTAATTTTATTGGATCAGCCAATAGAAAAAAATTGACGTAACTCTCTTTAAACGAAACAGAGCGGTCATCTTCGATGCGTTGGGTTGATGTCGTCGTAGTCCTGCCGGAATAAGCTCTGGCATTGGGGAATCATCCCAGGCGGTGTGTCCGTCGCCGTCTAGCGAGATCATCGTGAGCGCCAGCAGACATCCATGCCTGCTGTGAGCGCGGCTTGCGCCCGGAAGTTGCGTCTGAGTTGGAGCAGGGAAATGCGCGGTCGTCGTCCGCTATTTTCGAAGCGTATCAACTGTCCTGTCGGGAAGATCCGTCAACCACGTACATGAATTAAAGTACAAAGGGCAGCGAATCCGGTCAACGCGGCAAACGTCCGCATAGGTCGGGCTTATCGCCGGGTTCATTAAAGGATGGGGAACACGAGGTCAACTTTGAGTTTTCGCTTTTTGGAGACATCGAAAGGATTTACCATGCGCTTGAGGATGAAAAAAGACCGCCGAACGTATGGTCTTCCTTGGGATGTCTAACGCATCACAATCAACCCCGTGCCTGTTAACCAGCAACGGAGAGTGCGCTCCGCCTCGGCAGTTTTCTGCTCAACGCTCCAACCGAGGGCTACGCCCATCGCATCGGCGATCTCTTCAACGTTGGCCTTCGTCAGGCGGCCGAGCATGGCAAGCGGCGAGGGCGAAGAAGAATATCACCAAGATGAACTGCCTTTTTCACTTTGCGCAAGGAATGCGATCTCACGGCGGGATATTCGGGGAGGGCCTCAGCGGCTCGCCCACCGCGGCGTCGCGGTTTATAAAAGTTGCAACAGTCTCAGTGCGTGTGCCGTACCGGATCACGTCAGCAAAATTTGCAGACGTTCTCGCTCTGGGTCAGACTACGCGGCAAAGCCATCAATCTGGCGTTTCTGTTCGGCTCCATCACTGGAATAGCCGCGCCCGCCGCCAATGGGAAGGTCTTCTGTGCTTTTCTGGCGGGGCTTGAGATGGGCCAACACCTTATCAGTCACCTGCTTGAGAAAGCGCGGAAGGATGTCCACTTACCACCCACCAAACGAAAAGACGGGGAATTGCAGGATTTGGTCCAATCACCGCTCAACCACTTCACTACTACGGATCGCGCCTGTTGACCTGTGGTCTTCGCGCCGCTCCTTCCTAATGGACGCACACCCGTAAATTGAAAGACAATAGTTGCACGACGCACTTTGATGGGCGGGAAGACGCGTTCGACCATGCCGATGAAATAGTCGCTCTCTTCATCGGTGCAACGCACTTCATCGGGGTGGTCGATCTTGATGTCTGAGGTGCCGACCAGAACGCGGTCATACAAGGGGAAGATAAGCACAATGCGCCCATCCTTGTTTTCGGAAGAAGAATCTCATTGCCGCCACTCGCGGCGCAACTCGGGATGATTCAACACAAGATGCGTTCCTTTGTTCCGCCGATAAAACTGCGTGGACAAGCCGAGGCCGTGAGTTGGGTGACCGATCCACGGCCAGCGGCATTAATTTCCAGCTGCGGACGGATCCCTGGGTTTCATCGCCAGTTCATCGCGGAGAATGACCGTGGTCTTTGTCCGGCTAACCATGCTGACATAATTCAAAGCGTGAGCATTGGGGCTTTGTGACCGGTATCCAAAAAGAATTCCCAAGCCCAGCCGTTCGGGGTTTGAGATCATGCCGCCATTGCTAATAGGTGGCGGTATTGGCAACATCGGGATCCAATTATTCCAACGCTTCAATGATGAGGCGCGGAGAGAAATGTATGGCGGGGAACGGTGCGCTTCTGCCTGTGTACGCATCGTGCATGGGCATGAGGCCAAGTTTGATGATGATGGAAACCGCGTGTCGGAAGGGTTTTTCGGAGCCAACCTAAAACTTTAGCCACGCGTTGAGCAGACCCGAAAATATTTAAACACGGGCAATGGTTGCGTCAGAGGTTTGACAATGTGCGGCGCGTTTTGGATCGGGGGTGGTTGCGTTCGCGCACCGCCTCGCGCACCAGACGGAACTCGCCGTTTTCAAGATAGCGACTGCCGCCATGCGCCATGTGTAGGATGCCGCGCTCGGCGCCCGGTACAAAAGTCCGCCCGATCTTGATAAACATCCACGCCGTTCAGCGCAAGATCACGAAATGTGCCAATGCCATTGATCCCGCGCCAACGATTTATTACAGAGATTTCAGGTTTTGCTTTGAGAGGAGAGAATTCCGTGCCGGTTCCGCGATATCGGTTCCAAGTTTCAGATGTCAGGTTTCAGGTTTGGGTTCCATGTGTTTTGGATTTACCTGACACTTGAAACCCCGCACCTGACACGTTTTTATTCAACCCAATCAAACGTGCGTGTGACGGCTTTTTTCCAACCTGAGTATAAACCCTCACGTTGCTTCGCGTCCATTTTGGGAGACCATTCGGTCTTGTCGCGTCCCCAATTGTCGCGCAGTTCATCATAATCTTCCAGAATATACCGCGAGTCCCGGCCGCGTGGGGGCCGCGCTGAGTGTAGTCGTCTCCGCTACTTTGGGACGTACCACAGGTACATCCAAAATATCAGACTGGGAACTGGCATCGGCAATGTTGTAGACCATACCCCATCCACCTTCAACGCTTTGAGTTTGACGCCCGAGTCCATTTCCATCGCATCCAGCACTTCGCGAGTCTGAAAACGCTGTTGCTTCCAATCGCCGCCTGCAATATGCGCTTTGGGTGACGTAGCGAGTCATGCTCGCGATCACGCCGCGCATCGGACTTCCAATATGGGGCTTACAATCCGCTGAACGCAGGGACGAAATAGAAATGCCGCCGTTATCCTCGACTGATCTTGGGGAGCGGCTCCACTTCCGCCGACGATTGGATCAGTCCCTAGTTATCTCTCGCCACCGGATGAGTGCTCCGGCAATCGCGATGGAGCCTTCCAACGCGTACACGGCTTTCTGGTCGCCGATCTTGTAGCCAAGCGTGGTCAACAAACCTGACTTTGAAGGGACTGGAATTTCGCCCATGTTCATCAACATGAAGCAGCCTGTGCCGTAGGTATTCTTTGCCTCGCCCGCACTGTACCAGGTCTGCCCAAAGAGCGCAGCTTGCTCGTCACCCAAATCCCCAGCGACGGGTACACCTTCCAAAATTATTTCGCCTTGCCATATTCTTCGGATGAAGAACGATCTCAGGCATCGAGCGCGGAATGGTTAATAGTTGTAAAAGTTCATCATCCCAATCTAGGGAATTCAAGTCCATCAACAGAGTGCGAGATGCGTTGGTCACATCGGTGACATGCGCGCCTGTCAAATTCCAAATGACCCAGGTATCCATGTTGCCAAACATCAACTCCCCTTTTTCGGCTTTGGCTCGCGCACCTTCCACGTTATCCAAAATCCATTTGATCTTGGGGCCGGAAAAATATGTGGCAAGCGGCAGACCTGTCTTTGAGCGCAATCTGTCCTGACCGCCGTCTTTTGCCAGCTCATTGCAAATGACATCCGTCCGCGTATCCTGCCAGACAATGGCGTTGTAAATCGGCTTGCCAGTTTTCCTGTCCCAGACAAGGGTTGTCTCACGTTGATTTGTTATCCCAATAGCCGCAATCTGATCACTGGTCACTGAATACCGCGAAGTCCCCGAAGGGGGTCACCAGCCTTCGCCAACGCGCCCTTCATCACTTCCTGAGTCCGCTCCCAAATTTCTAGCGTTATGTTCCACCCAGCCTGGCTTGGGATAAATTTGTTCGTGTTCCTTTGGTCAACAGCAATGATATTCCCACCGTGGTCAAAAAATACAACGAGTGTTGGTCGTACCCTGGTCAATTGCGGCAACGTATTTTGACATAAGAACCTCCTGAGATAACCTGCGTGTTAATTGTAAAACAAAAAAGGATTCGAGAGAGATCTATTTTCAACCAGCCTCACATATTCCAAAGACAATATTTGTAAATGACCTGTTTTCAAGAGCAATCAGGACGCAGATAAACACAGAAAACGCTGACTTTGCTTTTGATCAGCGAAAATCAGCGTTTATCTGCGTCCAAAAAATGAGAGTTATTATTTTTATCTAGCTTTCAGAAATTTCCACAAACTGCACATCGGGATTTTTATCAGCAAAGTATTTCAGGAAGAAGGGAGTGCTAAAGAGCGCAACCCAGCCGTCCCGTGAGTCCCGAGCGATGATAACTTCACTGCGGCTTAGCAACTCTTCAATCGCCTTATCCGTACCTTTGATCCAGCGCATCATCACAGGCGGCAGACGTTCCAACTCAGTCGGGACGTTGTACTCGGCTTTCAAACGCGCCTGCACCACGTCAAACTGCAATTGACCAACGACAGCCAGGATCGGCTCGCGCTTGAATGCATTGATGTTGTACATCACCTGCACCGCACCTTCATTTTCCAATTGGGAAAGTCCTTTGGCAAATTGCTTCGCTTGTTCAAATCTGTATTTCGTAACAGTGCAAAATGCTCAGGCTGAAAGCGCGGCAGTGACGCGAAAGCGGATCGGCGCTCCCCGACAATGAATCACCGATGGCAAAATCACCGTTATTTGGAATGCCCAACACATCGCCTGCAAACGCCTCGTCAATGATCTCACGCTCATTCGCAAATGGCCGGTACGGACGCAGCAGTTTCATCATCTTCCCGCTCTGCGCGTGGACAAGATCCATGCCGCGCTCGAAGCGGCCTGAGCAAATCCGAAGGAAGGCCACGCTGTCACGGTGCTTGGGATTCATGTTGGCCTGAATTTTGAAAACAAAGCCAGTGAACTCAGGGGTTTCAGGCTCAACAATTCCCGAATCACTCAAATAAGGTTGAGGAAGGGGAGCGTACTTTACAAACGCATCCAAAACAAACGCACGCCAAAGTTTGTGACCGCGCTGCCAAAGAAGACTGGCGTTTGTTCTTCTCTCAACACCTTTGCATGGTCAAAGACTACGCCCACTTCATCCAACAGATGGATGCTTTCGGTCAATTCCTTGTGGCGCTCTTCATTCAAAATATGATTCTTGACCATGTCTTCCAAAGGCATGAAGACTTCGGGAGCCATGCGCTCGTTGCGCTCGGTGCGCTCAAACAAATAAACACCCTTGGCTTCACGGTCATACACACCCTGAAAGTTCGGGCCATCCCCCACCGGCCAATTCATCGGGACGGGTTCCATACCCAAGACCTTCTTGATCTCATCCAACAGATCCAGCGGGTCGCGGGCGGGACGGTCCATTTTGTTGATAAAGGTAAAGATGGGAATTCCGCGCTTGCGGCAGACTTCGAATAATTTCAAGGTCTGCGGTTCAATGCCCTTCGCGCCGTCCATCACCATTACAGCGCAATCCACTGCGGACAAGGTCCGATACGTGTCTTCGGAAAAATCCTGATGGCCGGGGCGTATCCAATAGATTGATGATATGTTCGTGATACGGGAACTGCAAAATCGTGGATGTATCGAGATCCCGCGCTCACGTTCCATCTCCATCCAGTCCGAAGTGGTGGCACGTTGATTCTTGCGCGCACGCACGACCCCGCCAGTTCAATGGCATTTCCGTACAACAGCAGCTTTTCGAGTTAAAGTAGTCTTACCCGCATCCGGGTGAGAGATAATAGCAAAGGTACGGCGGGCGGCAATCGCCTCGCCCAGTGATATTTTATGGTTGGGATTTGCGTTTGAAATTGCGTCTTGCATTTTTCTCCAGAAGCCAACAAAGGCCGTACATTTTAACATGGTTTCTTGAATAAAAGCAGTCCCCGCACCAGTGCAGGGACCGCCATTTTGAATTTACTGCCTCAAATTCTACTTCTTCTTGCCTTGCGGACCGCAGGCTTTCTTGCCTTCTTCAGTCTTCTGAACAGGTTCTTCCTCAAGAACATACTCTAACTCTTCCAATTCGAGGTCTTCTTCATCCTTAATATCGTTCAGGAAGTTATAAACCAGAACTGCTAGTGTGGCACTGATCAACGGGCCGAACAAATAGATCACATAGGTGCACATTTGTGTAGCTCGGTCCCGCAAAATGGCAATTCCAAAAGTGCGTGCCGGGTTTAGGGAAGCGCCGGTGAGTGTGCCTGCTCCTAAAATAGCAGGGCAAAGGTTGTGCCAATGGCCCAACCCGCAAAATTTCCACCGTTGCCAGCTACTGCTGTATTCAGGATCGTATTCACAAGCAAGAAGGTCAAGATCGCTTCCACAACCATTGCAAAAGATCGGCTCTTTTTCGTCAATAGGCCGGTTGTCGCAGCGCCTTCCAGCGTGCCGCCAAGCGAGACCGCAATGGTTTGCAGCAACCAGGCCTGCCAGGATCGCGCCCGCAAACTGGGCGATCCAACAAAATGCAGCCTGCCCCCACTTGACCGTGTTACTCAATGCAAGCGCAAAAGTCACAGCCGGGTTGACATGCGCACCGGAAATATGTCCATAGACATAATAAAATACTGCCAGCGTAAAACCATACGCCAGCGCAATCCCAACCAACCCCGCCCTACCATACCAGCGCCGGCACCTATGAATACAAGGGCAATGTGCCGATAAATTCAGCAACAAACACTTTTGAATTAAAACATTTCTTCTCCATTCAAACGATTTTTAGATACAAACCTCCAGCCCAAATTCGCTACGAAGGATTTATCTGCTGACTTGCCCAAAAGCGGTTATCTATTTTTATCAGATAACCGCTTTTATGCGGAAGTTAATTATTATGCTGCCTTCTCAACCACACACCCATCTTAATGCGGTTAGGTGAGATCGAAGCGGTCAAGGTTCATGACCTTGTTCCAGGCCGCGACAAAGTCACGTACGAACTTTCCTTGCTGTCGTCCTGGGCATAGACTTCGGCGAGGGCACGGAACTGTGAGTTCGAGCCGAACACCAGGTCCACGCGTGTGCCAGTCCACTTCACATCGCCAGTCTTGCGGTCATGGGCATGGAAGGTGTCGGCGGCTTCCGGAAGCTGGATGCCAGACAACGCCTATATCAACCAGGTTAACGAAGAAATCGTTGGTGAGCACCCCAGCCTGTTTGGTGAACACGCCATGCTGTGAACCGCCGACGTTGACGCCGAGCACGCGCAGGCCGCCGAGGAGCACGGTCATCTCGGGTGCGCTCAAAGTCAGCAGTTGTGCCTTGTCCACCAGCATCTCTTCAGCAGAGACGGTGAAGGTTGCCTTCTGGTAATTGCGGAAGCCGTCTGCCTCGGGTTCAAGCACAGCGAATGATTCCACATCGGTCTGAGCTTGCGAGGCATCGGCCCGGCCCGGCGTGAAGGGCACCTTCAATACGTGGCCAGCCGCCTTGGCTGCGGCTTCAACCGCTACGCAGCCACCCAACACGATCAGGTCAGCCAGCGAAACCTTCTTGCCGTCAGTTTGGGCGCTGTTGAACTCTTTGCGGATACGCTCCAGTGTCTTGAGCACCTTCGCCAGTTGGACAGGCTGGTTGGCTTCCCCCAATCCTTTGCGGGGCAGCAGGATGCGCGCGCCATTGGCGCCGCCACGCTTGTCTGATCCTCTAAAGGTGGCGGCTGAAGCCCAAGCTGTAGAAACAAGCTCAGGCGTAGAAAGACCCGAAGCTAGAATATCCTTCTTTAGTGAGGCAAATATCCTTCGCACCGATCAACTTGTGATTGACAGCGGAAGCTGGATCCTGCCAAATCAAATCTTCCTTCGGAACTTCCGTCCCCAAGTAACGGACTTTGGGACCCATGTCGCGGTGCGTCAGTTTGAACCAGGCGCGGGCAAAGGCATCTGCAAAGGCTTTGGGATCCTGGGGAAGCGGCGCGCGATGGGTTCGTAGATCGGGTCAAAAGCGCAGCGAGAGGTCAGCGGTGGTCATCATCGGCGCGTGCTTCTTCGACGGTCGTGCGCGTCGGGAACCATGTGTTCGGGTTTGACGTTTTTTGCCTGCCACTGTTGAGCGCCAGCCGCTCTTGACCAGTTCCCACTCGTAGCCAAAGAGCATGTCAAAGTAGCCCATATCCCATTGGGTGGGGTTCGGTTTCCACGCGCCTTCGATGCCGCTGGAGGTGGTATCAATGCCCACACCAGAGCCGAGGCTATTCTTCCAGCCAAGTCCCATTTGTTCCAGTGGAGCGGCTTCAGGTTCGCGTCCGACCAGTTTCGGGTCGCCTGCACCGTGCGCCTTGCCGAAGGTGTGTCCACCAGCAACGAGCGCAACAGTTTCTTCATCATTCATAGCCATACGTGCAAAAAGTCTCACGCACATCAATGCCCGAGGCTACCGGGTCGGGGTTTACCGTTGGGGCCTTCGGGGTTGACATAGATCAAGCCCATCTGCACGGCAGCCAGAGGATCTTCGAGATCACGTTCGCCACTGTAGCGTTTGTCACCCAGCCAGGTCTCTTCATTACCCCATAGACATCTTCTTCGGGCTGCCAGATGTCGGCGCGTCCCCACCGAAACCGAAAGGTCTTGAAGCCCATCGACCCAGCGCCACGTTACCCGCCAGGATCATCAAGTCAGCCCATGAGAGTTTGTTGCCATATTTCTGTTTGATCGGCCAGAGCAGGCGGCGCGCCTTGTCGAGGCTGATGTTGTCGGGCCAGCTGTTAAGTGGCGCAAAACGCTGGTTGCCCGTGCCACCGCCGCCGCGTCCATCCGCAGTGCGGTAGGTACCCGCGCTGTGCCAGGCCATACGGATCATCAATCCGCCGTAATGACCCCAGTCCGCGGGCCACCACTCTTGCGAGTCGGTCATCAACTTGGCAAGGTCTTTTTTGACCGCAGCCAGGTTGAGTTTTTTGAATTCCTTGGCGTAATCGAAATCAGGATCCATCGGGTTGGAAGCTGGCGCGTGCTGATGCAGAATATTCAGGTTCAGTTGGTTAGGCCACCACTGCGGTTGGAGGTTCCCCGGCTGGCAGTTGTGCTGCCAGCTTTACCTATGATCGGACACTTTTCTTCTTCGCTCATGTTTATTCTCCTTATAATGTTCGTGGTTGTAATTTCTGTTTTGACAACGGATTCCCAGCCTCTGTCAATTTTTTTCCCTGGCACCTAATTCTCAAACCAATGTCTTTGGTTGTTTCCCATGAATACATTGTACAACCAATCGGAATATCCCTCATAAATGTGCTTCCCAATCTCGCGCCCGGATAGAAAAGACTTCCCCGGCATTGCCTTCTTGCCGGAAGGTTGGACTTCATCCAGAACCAATGCCCCATCCGCAGACATGATCGCCGGTCTTCCTTCGACCGTGAACCTGCTGCCGATGCTCAAGCCTTTGCTTCGCTGACAGATGCCCGCGCCACCTTGAGCACGTTCCCGTTCCACTCAAACCACGCCCCGGCCACGGATTCATCGCACGCACACGCCGCTCCAACTCAACAGCGGACTGGGTGAAATCCAGCAAGCCATCCTGCTTCTTGAGCATGGGCGCGTAGGTTGAGCCTTCCTCAGGCTGCGGAGTCGGTGTCAATACACCGGACATAATCGGGCAGGGTTTCGATGAGAAGATTCGCTCCCAGTGTGGATAATGCCTGAAGGACAGAACCAGCCGTATCGTCCCGCCTGATGCGGATCTTTTTCATCGTCAACATGGGACCGGTATCCAATCCCACATCCATTTTCATGATGGTGACGCCGGTCTCCTCATCCCCTGCAAGGATGGCGGCATTGATAGGCGCCGCGCCGCGCCAGCGTGGAAGTATCGAAGCGTGAATGTTGATGCATCCATGCTTTGGAAGTTCGAGCACATCCTTCTTTAGGATCTGCCCGAATGCGGCGACCACAATGAGGTCGGGTTTCCATTCACGGAGTTGCTGCATGGCTTCGGGTTCGCGAAGTTTCTCCGGTTGAATGACGGGGATGTTCAACTCAAGTGCGAGGTTTTGACAGGCGGCGCTTTCAGTTCACGTCCGCGGCCTGAAGCACGATCTGGCTGGGTGACGACACCAACAACCTGATATTGTTCAGCGAGCAGGCGCAGGGCAGATAATGAAAAATCGGGGGAACCCATGAATACAATTTTTATGGTCATATGAAAATTTTACTGCCTTTTGTGGAAAATTGTATTAACTGCTGACAAATCACCTTTAACATGATGGTAACTGCATGGTACTAAAGTATGAAGGCGATTGGTTTGCGTTTTGGGTTGAAAGGCTGTAAAATACTGCAAATCAAATCTAACTTATTCGGAGGAATAAATCATGTCTCAACAACCAATCAATTCTGAAATCACCGCTGACGACAAACTGTGGGCGATGCTTAGCTACCTCATCCCCGTGATCGCCGTTGTCGTTCTTTTCATGGAGGATAAGAAAGCCCGTCCTTATGTCAAATTTAGCGCTGTTCAATCCATTGCTGTAACCGTGGCCATTTCCATCATCGCCACCGTCACATTCGGCTGCGGCGCCATTCTTGTATTTGCACAGCTCTACTGGGCCTATCAGGCTTATCAGGGCGTGGACATCAAGATTCCGTTCATCAGCGATTTCATTCGCAATCAGGGTTGGGCGTAACATTTCCCCGCTTTTCAAAGAGACCCGCAGTGTGAACTGCGGGTCTCTTTGTTAACAAAGACGCAGCGCTCAATTCTGTTTAAACACACCAGCGCACTTATGATAGACTCTCCTTAACCAAAGGAAGGAGAAACCATGAACCAGCAAATGAACGAACAAACGCCGCAAAACCAGCCATTGACTCCGGCGGAGGAAAAACAATGGGCAATGATCTCTCATTTCAGCGTGCTGCTTAATCTTTTTACCGCTTTCATGGGGATCGGAGTGCCGATCGCCATCTATTTGATCTATAAAGACCGTTCGCGGTATGTAGCCTATCATTCATTGCAGGCCATCATCATGCAGGGAATTTGTTCGTTCGGAGGGTTGCTGCTTGCTGTGCTGGTCGGTGGGTTGAGTCAGTTCATTCCAATTGCCGGGCTGGTTTGCCTGCCGATCTCGTGTTGTTTCGGGCTGCTGCCTTTGGTTGCCCTGGTGTATGGAGCGTACGGGGGAATCATGACCAACCAGGGTGAGGATTTCAAATACTGGCTCATCGGTGATTGGGTGCGAAGCACGCTGATCGGTTAAACAAAAAAATCCCCTTCGTAATGAAGGGGATTTTTTTGTGAATAATTTTATGGAATGCTTCCAGCTAGATCTGAGCCGAGCCGTATTTCAACATCCACCGTGGAGTTCGGGTCGGGACTGAAGCGGATCTGCCTATTGGAGAGGCCAAAAACGCCTTGCATCCACTTGATCGTGTAAAGCCCGGGTTTATAAATCACAACAACGGTCTGGCTGTACGCCTCTGGTGACGGAGCGAGTTCGACGACATTCATGCCGTAAGATTGGAAGAATGTTCCCGCACGTTGATCCAGCCCTGCGGTGAAGGTTCCATCCATCACGCGGACGCGGGCGCCTTCGTCGCGCATGGCTTGAGTAATATCGTTCACATCCGTACTGCCAGAGGGAACGGCCAGAGGGCTGAGCGCGCCAGAGGAAGTGAATATCTCATCGCGCAGCACGCGGATCTTGTCCGCGATCGGTTTCATGATGCTCGCGGGTTCGCCTCCCAGAGTCACCGTATCAAATGTAACCATGGTGGTGTCGATCACGCCGGACTTGATATTTTCGTATTGGATATCCTTGGCAAGCACGGCCAGTTTAAGGGCATCTTCAAAAGACATATTGGTATGAATGCCATAGGAGAGTTCCGCATACATTTGCGGAGCCTGGCCAATCAAGGTGGGGAAAATTTCAGGGTCAAAGACCTTGTCCTTGATGGCAAGCACCACTTCCTGCTGGCGTTTGGCGCGGTCAAAGTCACCGCCGGAAGTGTGGCGATTGCGGGCATAGGCCAGCACTCTCCAACCTTCGCACAGTTCGCGGGTACCCCCTGTTGTCAGCACAACTTTATCCGTGCCACTGCCGATGGGGTCAAGCACCATGTCTTCGGTGGGATTCACCTGGATACAACCAATCCAGTTCATCATGTCCACGAACACAGTAAAGTCAACCTGCAAATAATAATCAACGGGAACGCCAATGAACTGGGAGACGGTCTTCATGGCGAGCCCCGCCAAGACCCGGCAATTGAGCGCCTTCTCCGCTGGAGTAGGCGGTATTAATACGGCTGTACCCGAACCCCGGAATGTTTACCCACATATCACGCGGAATGGATAACATACCGGCGGTTTTACCAATGGGGTCAATGGTCACCAACATCATCGTGTCGGAGCGCGGCGGGCCGCTTTGCCCAATATCACGCGCATCCAAACCGATAAAAAGGATGTTGATGCGGCTGGCGCCGTCCCAGGCGGGCGGCAATGCAACTTCGGGAGCGGCAACAGGCGCTGTGGGCAGCGCTTCGACAGCCAGAGGGGTACCCTCTGCATTGATGATGGGTTGATCCCCGCCACTAGCGGCGAGGCCGCACTTGGCGGGAGCAACGCCTGGCAGTTGGGTTAAATTCCAACACTGGGTCAGGTTATTCGCAAACACAAAGACGCCAACCGCCAATGCAGCAGTCACCACCCAAAAAATGACCCCGCCCACTGTGGGGCGGCCAAATTTTATTTTTTTCAAAAATTCAAATCTATTCATTTTTTTTCAAAAACCTCAGGGCTTTATATATACCATGTCGAGCCCAAGTCTTTCCAGGCCTTCCTGAGCCCAGTATTGCAAAAAAGCGGATTCTTCACCGAGACATTTCATCATCACCGGAATAGCGCGACGATCGCGGATCTCGGAAAGGGTGCGTAACACTACAATGCGGATGCCTGTCGGCGCTTCTTCCATGACTTTGAGCAGGGGCGGCACCGAAGGGCTTCCAATTTTCACGAGGGCATTTCCTGCCAACCCCGCTGTGAGAGCATCTTCATCTGAAAGGGTGTGGATCAAGGCTCCCACGGCTTCTTCGTGGGGGTGATGGCACAAGGCGAGCGCAGTAGCCGCACGCACTTCCGGCGCTGAGTCGCTGAGCAGCGGAATCAGGTCAACGGTCCGGGTGTGAGGCGAGGCGGCAAGAGCGCGCACAGCCCACCAGCGCACATCTGAATCTTCTGAGCGGGTCAAATCCAACAGCGGAGGAATGACCGCCAATCCCAAATTTGCAATTGCAGGGATCGATCTTTCGGCGCGTTCATCATCGCCACTGGTTAGATCAGCCAGAAGTTCTTTCATTATCCTATTTTGCCGGCGGGGGGACGGGGAGAGCGTCCTGCGCAGTATTGACCCACTTGTCGCCTTCATCAATGAGCATGACGGGGATGTCATCCACGATGGGGTATTTGCGGCCACAGTCCTGGCAGATGAGCCAGGCATCTTTGTGAAGAACGAGGTTGCCTTCCTTTTTCGAACACAATGGGGGCAACGTAAAATTTCTAACAGTTCTGTACTGACCATAATGTCTCCTTTTACAGGCAAAGATTGTACCATGCGGAAAGATTAGCTACTTGGCTGGCAAAGTTTGCTTTTCCTAGCGGCTTCTTCGGGGTCTTCGGTTCCCGGCCCATATTGGCAGACGGCCTGCCAGGGTTCGTAGTGAGTGATGAATTGGTCTGAGAAATAGACCTGCCCGCCACGCCAAACCGTGCGGCTGACGGTTACATCCGCACCCTGGGCGGCGTAATCGACCTGTGAGATCTGGTTCACTTTGAATTCCGGGTTCTCTTCAAAAAGCGGGGGTGGAGGCGGCACGACATTTGCGGGGCCGGTGGTTTCCCAGGTAATGCTGCGGCCATCGGAGGTGGAGTAGATCTTCCAGGTGATGGTGCGGGCGCTGACGTTGACATAGGTTTCCATCAACAGCCAATTGGAAGTGTCATTCAGGAATTTGAAATCCACGAGCGGGAAGTAGACGGTGGCATCCAAACCGGCAAAGTCGGGGTCAACGGAGCCGCTGGCATCCATTTCATAATAAGAGACGCGATATGCGTGTGAGTATCTTTCCACCACAGGGAAGCCTGCAAAGAACACCGTGCGGAACAAGGTGGTGCTGACCTGACACACTCCCCCACCCACGCCTTTGATGGTACGTCCGCCATAAATGATGAGGGCTTCAGCAAAGCCATTTTCAAGGCTCACGTCACCCAATTCATTTCCCATCGAGAAGGTTTCGCCGGGGGCAACGAGCAGGCCATGATATCTTTCTGCGGCGGCAACGATGTTTTGAATACGCGCTTCACTGGAGCCGTAGAAATATGTGGTCTGCTCTGCGATGAGTTGGGTAACGCCCAGATCTGCGCCGGTGGCTGTGTCTGCCACGGCGGGGGCCTGTTCAGCGACAGATAAGGCAACGGTATGTTCGCCCCGCAGCAATGCGGCGTTGATCGCGGTGATGCTGGCTTCCACATCCATGACTCGGCCAACCGTGGAAGCGGAGATCGGTTCGATCTGCCCTGTTTCGTCATTAAAAGTGAATCGCGCATTGGCGGGGTTTTGATCGACGATTATTTTCAGGTCTTTCAGAGATTCGCGCAATCTATTCGGGTCGAGCCCGACCTGCATTTCAGCGGCGCCCGCGTTATTCACAATATTAACCGCGAGCATATTGGCAACGATAGGGACATCATACGTCCACGGGCCGGGGTCGCCTTCGCGGAAGTTCGGGACAGTGATGGTCAACGGCTGGCTGAGGATGCGGCGGGCGGCTTCGGCTTGCGAAGAGACATCAATTAATTTTGGTGAAGTCTCCTGAATGACAAGCGGTACTTCCCCATCTCGAAAGGATTGTAGTTGTCCGGCGAGATAGACCAATGTGGCATCGAGATTTAATGCCCGCCCCAATTGACCTGGCTCCGAAACTACATTCGTTCCTTCCACATGGAGATTTGCTTCCACAACCGCTTGATTGACCTGTGAACCGATATTTTGCAAATAGCTGTACGCCACGCGCTGGTCGAAGATGACGACAGGTGCAACATCTGTGCCGAGGCCGCGAGCGCTGATTTGGCCGGACAACGCGGAGAATGGGCCGCCTTTGCGCCCAAAGTCATACGCGGCGAGGGCGCTGGCAGACGGGTCGAAGACCATGCCCAACTCCGCAGGGGACGCCACCCACACTCTTTCTGCATCGCGGAACAATACTTTGCCAGTAATGGGATAGGAAAGGGTCTGGCTTAATTTCAACGCGGCGTCATTTGGGGAAAGACCGGAAAGGTCCACACCTGCAACAGAAACGCCGGGGAAAATCTTCCCTGCATACACCAGTTGATAACCGATCATCCACACAAAGGCGATGGCCGAGAAGATAATAAATCCGCCAATGAGCGCGGCAAGGATCTGTTTGATTAAATTATTCCTGGATGCTACTCTATTCATGATAAGGATTATAACGAAAAAACGATCTCATTTGTGGGGGTTGCCTAAGTTTTAGATTAAGAACTTGAAGGCGTGCGCACTTTCCCCCTGATAGTTCTCTCAGAATATCATAATTATTTCACGGTACAATCTGGCTTTCCCGGAGGACTGATGATCGAAGACCAAATTCCAAACATACCAGTAATTGATGAAAAACCGAAACGCAATTGGGTGATATGGCTTGCCGCAGGCGGATGCGCGGTGTTCCTGTGCGCGGCTGTTTTTGTTGGCGCATTGATCCTTGTTGGGCCGGACATCGTGAAAAATTTTTTACCGGATAATGTCCAAATTGCGGAGGAGCTTCCGCGTGACGTGACACAAAGCAATACCATGGGCGACCCGAAAGCACCCGTCTATATTGTGGAATATGGCGATTATCAATGTCCCTTCTGTCTTAAGTTCTGGAGCGAGACCGAGCCGCAATTGATCGCAGAATATGTCAACACGGGCAAGGTGTATTTTGAATATCGCGCCTATCCGATCATTGGGCCGGAATCATTCACTGCCGCAGAAGGCTCGTATTGTGCGGGTGACCAGGGAAAATTCTGGGAGTTCCACGATACGCTATTTACCAATTGGACCGGCGAAAATGTCGGAGATTTTACGCAGGATAAATTGATCCAATATGCGAACGCACTGAACCTGAACACGGTGGAGTTTGAATCCTGTTTGAGCGAAGGAAAATATAAAGGGCGGGTGGAGCAGGACAAGGCACAGGCCGAGGCGGATGGAGTCCACGCGACGCCGACCCTCTTCATCAATGGAGTCAAAGTGGAAGGCGCACAGCCTTTTCATGCATTGAAACAATTTATCGAAGATGCCTTGAACGGCAATCTAAACACGGAGAATGGTTAAGATGAAATTTTATGTACTGACGCTTATTGCATTGATGTTGATAGGGACGGCCTGCGCTCCCGAGGCGACTTCCACCGCTCTTCCGCAGGTTGAAGCTGCTACTGTTACCGAGGAAATTATCCACACGGCAACAGCCACGGCTGTTCCTGCCACCCCAACGCTCCCCCCGCCTACAGAGACGTTCACCCCCATTCCCACAGAGACACCCACCCAGATCGCGTATGTGGATTCTCTGAAAGCCGCCGTCACTGCGGACAAGCTCGTCTGTCGTTATGGGCCTGGAAAAAATTACCTCTATTTGTTTGGGTATGTGAGCGGCGCGAGACTGAAACTCATCGGCAAGGCGCATGGGAATAATTGGGTGCTGGTGGAAAATGAGCCACAGCGCTGCTGGGTCAATGCGGAATTTTTGTCGGTTGAAGGCGATCTGAATACGCTCAAGCCGATGTATCCCGATGGGTACACGATCCCTGTTTCGCCATATTATGGAGGAACCACGGTTCTGACTGCAGTACGCAAGGGAGCGGAAGTTACCGTCACTTGGACGGAGGTGCTCGTGAGCCCGGGCAAGTATGAAGACGAGAACATGTTCCCTTATATTGTAGAGATTTGGACTTGCATAGACGGCGAAATCGTTTTTGATACGCTCGGATCCACCGTCCCGTTCATTACATTTACAGATGTAGGCGGCTGCGCGGAACCATCGCATGGACGGGTATATGTGCAGGAGAAGCACGGGTATGGCGGGCCGGCCGAAATCCCGTGGCCTTAATTCTTAATTGCAAAGACCTCCGAGTTCTTGAAGAACTCGGAGGTCTTTTTTGGCTCCTGGCCTAGGATTTGAACCTAGAACCTAGCGGTTAACAGCCGCTCGCTCCGCCGATTGAGCTAGCCAGGAACGCGAGCGATATTATATGTACAAGGCCCAGGAATGTCAAGTAAATAAATTTATATTTCCATGGCTTTCTAAAATTCAATAAATCTTTAATGCGAATGGCGCGAAGAACGCGAACTTTTCTATACTTTTTGTGAGTTTCGCATAATTGGCGTAAAGCCTTTGCCGTGAATCTGTAAAACGCTCGAGCTACTTTGAGAAAGCCATCTTATGTATCAGTTTGGCCCTGACTGATACCCGTGTGCTTCCAACAAGTTGGAGACCATGGCAAACAGTTTCTTCAGGCTGACGGGTTTGGCAAGGTATTCACTGGCGCCGGCTTCAAGACAGCGGTCGCGGTCCCCTGGCATGGCCAGGGCGGTGAGTGCAATGATCGGTACTGTAGCAAACTTGGGAGTGGAACGGAGGCGGCGGATCGTTTCGATCCCATCCATTTCAGGCATTTGAATGTCCATGAGGATGAGGTTCGGGGTATAAAGCGCTGCCTGCTCAAGGGCCTGCAAGCCATTTTCTGCTGTGACCAGGTTAAATCCCTTCGCGGTCAAGTAATCGCCGGTGAACATCATATTGGTCGGGTTATCTTCCACCAACAAAATGGTGACGGATGAAGGCGTGACCGAACTCTGTTCCAGAGGCGCATCATTGGAAATGAGCGATTCTTCCTCCGCAAAACCCTGCAAAGGTTGCCGCGGGATGATGAAGTAAAAGTTGCTGCCTTTTCCGGGCGTGCTTTCCACACCAACGCTGCCATTGTGTATTTCGGCCAATTGACGGACAAGCGCCAGCCCCAGCCCCGTGCCCTCAAATTTTCTAGCGAGAGAGCTATCCACCTGGACAAATGGCTTGAATAAATTTTCAAGCTGCTCGCCGGAGATGCCAATACCGGTATCCCGAACTGTAAACCGAATGGCATTATCATTTTCAGGCAGGATTTCCAACCCAACACTTCCGAATTGAGGTGTGAACTTGACTGCATTGCTCAGCAAATTAACGATCATTTGCTTGAGACGGCGTTTATCAGCCTTAATGGCTTGAATCTGATCGGTAATGGAGGTTGAAATCTGCAATTCTTTTTTGCGAGCAGCTTCATTAACCATGAGCAGGGATGCTTCGCATACGGCCTTCAAATCGACAGTTTCATACGTGATATCCAGCATACCCGCCTCGATCTTGGAAAGATCAAGAATGTCATTGATCAATTCAAGCAGGTGCTGCCCACTCTCGCGGATCACACGCAGAATATTTTCCTGACGCGGGGCAAGTTCGCCGTAGGTGCCAATTTGCAGAGACTCGCTTAAACCAATAATGGCATTAAGCGGTGTTCGCAGTTCATGGCTCATGTTCGCGAGGAATTCATCCTTTAATTTGGAGGCTTTTTCCAGCTCGATATTAGCGGTTCGCAAGCGCATTTCAGCCTGTTTGCGTTCGGTGATATCAATGACAGTCGAACGACTCATGACATAACTTCCGTGTTCATCGTATATGGCAGTGGCATTTAGCAAAACAGGCAGGATGCTCCCATCCTTACGCACCAGCTCGAATTCAAGGTCCCTGATCCATCCCTGCTTCTTGAAGTTGGGATAGTTCTCGTTAAAAATTCTTTTACTGTCAGCGGTAATTACATCAGCAAAGATTTTGGTCCCCAAAACCTCTTCACGAGAATAACCCAGCCAATTCAATTCCGTTTTATTAATACGAACAAAAACGCCATTTACATCAAGGGAGTGATAACCGGCAGGCGCATTCTCATATAGGTCCACAACTTCGGCGGTACGTTCATTTACATGTTGTTCCAGGTTCTGGTTCAACTCAAGCAATTCTATTTCGGCTTTTTTCTGTTCTGAAATATCTGCGAGGATGGCAACCACCCGGATCACCTTTCCCTGTTCATCAAAGATGGGGAAACCGTGATCCCATATCCAGCGGATGGAGCCATCCGGGCGCAGGATACGATATTTCATTTCAGTTTTTTCGCCGCGTGCCTGACGGCTTGTTACCTCCCGCACATAGGTGCGGTCTTCTGGAAGAATGCTTTCAAAGAACAGCTCGGGGTTGTTAAAAAAGGATTGAATGGAGCGCATCCATATCTTTTCAAACGCGGGGCTGATATACACCTCTTTTTTTTCAACCGGGTCAAATATCCAAAATACTTCTTCAATATTATCTGCCAGCTGGCGGAAACGCTGTTCAATGTTGCGCAGTTCCTCCTCCATCTCCAACCGGGTGGTAATGTCTATGGTAGTGGAAAGCACACAAGTTTCATGGTTCAGTTCAATGACCTCCATCGAGCCAAGTACAACCCGTGTTTCACCAGATTTGCTTCTCAAGACCAT
>JADKDM010000039.1 GCA_016714565.1 Candidatus Villigracilis propinquus | reverse complement strand
CAAGCCGACAGCTGATCCTGGCACACTGATAGGGACCTCCTCCCGAACATCGCAACAGAGATAGTGCCGGGCGGAGTCAGATCGCAGTCCCTGCCCGTCACGATACCTTCTTCGGCTCGGCGGTCGTGGCCGTCCTCCAGCAACGAATCAAGACTTTGTATGGATCAGCCCAGGGACAGTGTTTGATCATGGGCGTCGAAGTCCGCGAGCCATGCAGGGATGAAAAAGCGCGCTGGCATACAACTTCACCAACGAAGGCGGCGTATTTGGTACATGGCGCCCTCGAAAAACATCATGGGTCTCCTTGGATCATTCAAGAATGCAAGCGCAGGAAACACTGGCGGCGAAGCAATTACCCATGATGAGAGATCATCGCCTCGCTTCTGAAGCAAAACTCTTTCTATGGCGGTCATCAATCCTGATGAAAATATTTTCCCCCCCGCGACATGCCCCAACGAATTCAAAATACTGCGCAGACACGAGACCTGTCTGTGCCGCAAAACCAAAGGTGAGATTTTAAATGTTGTATGGAAAGCCTCGCATTGAAATATCGCTGGGTGCTCGAAAAATTGAAGAACTCACCCTGAAAATTTTCGCCGATCCATACTTATCGGCGGCGGGACAAGGAATCGGTTGTTGAATCAACTCGGCTATGGAAGTAACGTGAAGCGCGTCGTCGTCACCGGCTCCCTGGAAGGCCAGCCAACGGTACGTCCTCGCGGCGCAAGCTATCGCGTTGGGAGATCTTGGCTCGTTATCCGATGCGCGTGAGGTGGCATGCGCATCCTTTGAAGTGGAAGAATATTATCCCTCCTCAAATTTTCAGTGGGACAAAGCGCATCAAAATATTGAACTGACGAGATAAATGACAGAAGCACCTATCTTGAATCTTGAATGACTTCGCTTCCGCCTATGATGGGCGAAGCAGGACGACACATGGCAGACATTAAAGCAAGTGAAGGCGCGGCGGGAAAATATTTCCGTCTGTTTACGCTGGCAGGTTGAGCCCGGCAATATCTTCCTTATTAAAAAACGAAATCAATCTCTGCTACAGTTCGTTTCCAGAACTTGCAGGCGCAACATTTCTTGTGACGGGCTCCGGTCGTCAGTCTCGTGGTGAAATTATTGATGACCCAAATCCGCCAATATCGCCTGCATTGTTGTGAACGCGCGGATGGAAAACGGCGTAAAATTTGAGTGTTTGCGACCGCATCATCGCCGTTTTGAGCGGGTGACCAGCGAGTTCAATCATTATCTCGCTGTGCATTACGACTGGATGATTGCAAAACAATTTAAATTTCATGCGATCATTCATGCGCAGCCCATGGATCTGATATATTCCCCAGCCATATCCCGCGCTATCAGAATGAGCAGTATCTCAATACGCATCTCCTGCGCTGGCAGCCTGAGAATATTATCAATTTGCCGGAAGGCAACGGCTTTATTCCATTTCGCATCCCGGCTCACCTGAATTGATGGCGGAATATTGAATCATATCGCACGCATCGTGGTAATTTGGGCAAAAACATGGCGTAATGGCACGCTCTGGATATTTCCGTCAAAATCGCGCGGTAGACCGTATTGAATACGCTTCGAGACCGCCGCAACAAGGGAATACTTCAACCCCGGCGGCATGAGATCGGTGAAGGCTTGAGCGGATGAAATCTGCGAGATTTGTAAGACGTTCAATATTGAACAAAATATTTTTTGATAACAGACGACAGGACCATAGACCATAGACCATAGACTGTAGACCGTGCTACAACCGTCTATCATCGTCCACGGTCTGCGGTCAAAACAAGAGGCACACGACGAGACAAGTATCCAACAAGCTGGTGAACTTAAAGAACGATATGCCGCGTTTGGCGAATACTGAACGCGGGGGCCAGCACAACTTGACAGCAAGTTTCCATCAGCCTGCATTGCTGGCAGGGCGATGATGTTGGCGGGTTTGAGAATCCCCGGCGGCGAACTGAGTTGGCGGCATTGCGGCAACAGGAAACGATCCCGGGTAAAGCACGCACCGCCGAAGAACTACGTAAGGATCTGGATGTGGTATTCGTTCCTGCTCGGCTCACTTCGTTTGAACCTTCATGCCATTTATTTGGAAGCCGATAAAAAGGAACAACAAGATCTAGTCGCAGCATTTTTTCCGCATGGAAAGATTGGGCAAAGGCAAACGGTCACGGGGCCGATTTAAACCCCGACCTGTTTTTCGCATCCTCGCGGCAGACGGCTCCTATACCTCGCCCACCGCAACGAATCCATCCGCCAATATTGACTCGAACACGGTAATGCTGGCAGCCGAAGAATCGGGGATTATTTTGGGAAGGAATTAGGAGTTCCTTGCGGTGACGAATACTTGGATCCAGATGGATACAAGGACACACCCGCGGATCAGCTTCAATCGCCCCGGACGCCTGCTGCTTGACCTCAGGACTTGATCCTCGCTGAGGAATTGTCCCACAACTCGACGCTGTGGAGCCCAAGCTTCGGTCTCGGCTCGGAGGCGTATGTCGTTGGTTCGATGGAGTTTTGCTCCGCCTGCGCACTTACCTGAAAGATATTGCTTACCCTGGATCCTGGCCACTTCCACCCCACCGAAACCATCTCGGACAAAATCTCTTCCTGTTGATCTATCATGACCAATTGTTATTGCATGTCAGCCGCGGCGCGTGCGCTGGGACAGTGACCATGTTGGGTTACCTTGAACGACGACACGCAAGCCATCGCCAGCGAAATCGCCCGCAACGATGCACTGGAGCGTGTTCACATCGGTCTCGGGATTATTTCTGATGCCAGCATTAACCGTACCGCCGCATGGACGATCGGCGCGCGCAATACGCCTAAAGCCCTGCTGGTGGAAGCGTTGAGCTTGAGCCACAGGAATTGTTAAAACAATATGGAACTTGACGGTGATTTCCCCTCCAGCCGTCTCGCTTTACAGGAAGAACTCCTGCCCATGCTGTTTATGGCGGCGTGGGATGCCTACTGTGAAAAGAAGAAATTAATTCCCTGCAGGTACAACTTCATGAGCACGATCAAGGAACATGAAAAGATGGAGCTCGCTTAATCAAATAACTCCCTTCCTCTTTCATCTTTCATCGACAAAAGAGGAAAGACGATAGAAGTAGGATTTTGGAGAATGAAAAACTATGAAGTCAAATATGTAAATTATCTTTGGGATGATGAAACCGGCAACAAATCCGATGCGGCGGAACGTTTGCGCTTATCGCAGCAATTATCCTCGTCTGTGACCAGCGCATCACCAACACAGGCGGCGGGAATACCTCTTCCAAGGTGAAGATGACCGACCCGGTCGCGTGTGAGGAAGTGGATGTAATGCGGGTCAAAGGCTCTGGTGATCTACGGATCTCGCGACGCCAACTTCGGGTCACATTGCATATGGATAAATCTTTCACTGGAAAATATCTATAACAAGGCCAAAGGAAAAAGTGGCGCAAAAACCGAAATCGAAGACTCAATGGTGGATATGTATCGCCACACCACGTTTGGTTCAACCCAGCTGCAAAGCTCCATTGACACGCCCTTGCATGGATGATCCTTTCGTCAGCGTGGATCAAGAGCGAATTCTGTCTCAGCGATTGCGATCGCTGCAAGCAAGGATCAGGCAAACGATTTTCGACGGGGCAAGTATTTGGCGGCGGCGCGGGCTGGGTTCCTGTGGCAGCGCCTCGGGTTTTCGACTTGGGATTGGCAGGATGCGCGATGAATTGAAAAAGAATCCTGATCTCAAAGGGCTGATCACGGGGGTCAGCAACGATTGATCAATCGCGATGGTGATGACAAAGCATGTTATGAATTGACCCTCTCGCCATTGAAAAAGTAGCGAAGTACATCGAATGTTACCAAAGCAAGGCGGACACGCAAGACTTTTGGCTGCGCGAAATATCAATCGCTGAATGAAGAAACAGCCCAATAAATTACTCATTCAACTTTTTGCCCAAACTGCGCATAACCTCTCGCCAAAAAGAACCGCTTCATCGGTCAGTCCACGTCACCGAGCAAAAGCCAGCCCCAGAACAGCAATCGACGCACCGCGTTCCTGGCAGAAGTCGGTACGTCCTTGTCCTGACCATTTTCTCAGGACAACGATCGTGTCGTAACACGTGGATTGGAACTCAAAAGGATTATTGAGGCAGTCTGTCTGCGAAACGGGAATCAGGCCTGGATAACTATCGAAGCGATTATCTATCCTATTACGGGGGGCGTGCATCCAAATTCAACTGCCATGCGCGACACGAATCCGATCATGTCATCCGCGTCCCAGGCCTGGGAACGATCAGCGGGGGGTAAAAATAAAAGCGGAGAGCTTGAGCCACTGCCGAACTTTATCCATTGCTGATTGAGGTCATGGGTTCATCGGAAGCGTTGACCTAAATATCAAGGGACTGCCGCGCCAAGAGGCATTTGATATCGAACACTGGCTGCTCAACAAGCTAAGTTGAATGCCATGCCCTCGGAAAAGAAACCTGGCTCGCAACGCGGTTGTGGTGATCGGGCGCGGGCAGCGGCATTGGCAAGGGCGTGGATACGCACCGTGTTGCGAAGCCGAAGGCCCGAATGTGATCTGTGCGGATCTTTCTGAGGATGGCGCGCAAACCGCCGACGAATTGATCGCGGCGTGGCGAATGGGTAGTATCGGTGTAGCGGTGACGGGTATTCGGGCCACGGCCCTGTACCTGCTTGGAGGCGGTGGATATCACCAAGCGTTAAAAAATCCAGGCCATGTTCGAACAGATCACACCGGCTTATGGCGGTGCGGACAATGTCACCATTACGGCAGGGAATTTTTGTGCCGCCCGATAAGTTGGGCACATTCATTGAGAAAACGCCAACTACGACCAATGTGGACAGGCCCATACCTTGTTGCAGATGAAGCAAAAATAACCGTAAGGCGAAGCAGGGTTAAGAATCGCCGTCAACCAGTGCGACAGCTGGTTACAAACCCTGTTCCGTGGCATACGACACGAGCAAAGCTGCTGCGGATCATCTGGTGCGCGAACTGGCAGATTGAACTCGCCGCTGGTGCGTGTGGAATGGACTTGCTCCGCCAACCGTGGTCGAGGGCAGAAACATGTTCCCGCGACCGTGTTATCGTCGCCCACCAAGCAGTTCCAACATAACTTTTGACGTGCGAAAGTAAGCTAACGAAGCCTGCGTGATAAGTTGGCGTTGTTTATGCGCTCAACGGACTTTGACCAAAATCTCGATAACGCTCTAGATCAATGAAGTCGCCTACCTATCCAACAGTGGCAAGTTCAGCAAGACCACTGGTCAGATCATCAGTGTAGATGGGGTTTACATGAGGCTTTCTTGCGATAGACAATTACCTCGCACCAAATTGTTCTTCTCTCCTGAGTTGAAACCCTTCTCCTACTTAGAAATAGGGAGCGGGCGCTATCCTCAAAAAAGGTCTTATGCCGAAAAGCCCAACTCTTCATCACCTGTCTCGGTGACCAGTTCTACATCCACACTCCAGAACACACCTCGCATTCTGGAGCGTTTGGGCGTGGATGTATCATTCCCCCCGCTGAACAGACCTGCTGCAGACAGCCTTTTCAATAACGGCTTTGAAGAAAAGACCCGCCCTGTGGCATTGAATTTCCTGCGTGCCTTTGAAAATCTGACGCGCCGATCATCGCGCCATCAGGTTCGTGCGTGAGCATGGTCAAGCATCATTATGTGGAACTGTTCAAAGAAGGCACTCCCGAACATGCCCTCGCAGTGGACATTGCCTCGCGCACCTATGAATTCACCGAATATCTGGTGAACGTCTTGAAGGTCACGGATGTCGGCGCAGTGTATCCGCACAAAGTGACTTATCACGCCTCCTGCCACTATCTGCGCGAGATGGGACTCAAAACCGAAGCGAAGACGTTATTCGTCAAGTCAAAGGCTTGGAGTTTGTGCAACTCAAAGAAGAAAACCTGCTGTGGCTTTGGCGGCGCGTTTCACCGTCACCTATCCCGAAGTCAGCCGCTCGATGATGGAAAACAAGGTCAAGGATATCGTCGCTAGCGGCGCGGATACTGTTGTGATGTGTGAACCAGGCTGTCTGATGAATGTTGCAGGCGGGTTGCACAAAACGGGTGCAAACATCCGCGCTATGCACATTATTGATTTGCTTGCTCAAAAATAATTACCAGTTACATATTTAGTATTATTTCGTGAAGGTTCTTATGTCCGAAACTCCCACCTACATCGGTTTTGAAGAATACAGCGAACATATTCCCGCCAGCATCCCTGCCGCAGTTCAACAGGCAACGGACGTTTCGTCAGCGGACGCAGCTTGCGTGGCAGAACTACCTGAATGGGAGCAACTCCGTCAGGCAGGCTCGGATATCCGTTTGCACACCATCGAGAACATGGATGTGTATCTAGAGCAATTCGAAGATAAAGTCAAAGCGGCAGGCGGACATGTCCATTGGGCGCAGACAGCCGAAGACGCGAATCGAATCGTTCTTCAAATTGCAAAAGAGCATAACGTCAAAACGGTGGTCAAATCCAAGTCGATGGCGACCGAAGAGATCGGGCTGAATCATTTTCTTGAAAAGGAAAATATTCAGGTCATCGAAACTGACCTTGGCGAGTACATCATCCAACTGGCAGGCACGGGGACCATCGCATATCAACTGTTCTCGCGGTGCATCTCAGAAAAGAAGAGATCGCCGCCATCTTCAGCGAGAAACTGATATGAACGCGCCCGCTGATCCAATTGAACTGGCACGCATCGCCCGCGAGATTCTGCGCGAAAAATTCCTCACTGCTGAAATGGGCATCTCAGGCGGCAATTTTCTTGTCGCTGAAACAGGCACGCTGGTCATGGTCACCAACGAAGGCAACGGTCGCATGTGTACCACCATGCCCGATCTGCATGTCGCTGTCGTCGGCATCGACAAGATCATCCCCGATTGGGAATCGCTCACGGTTTTTTCTCAACTTGCTGGCGCGTTCCGCCACAGGACAAAAACTTTCCACCTACACCCAGTTCATCACGGGCCCGCGCCGCGAAGAAGGCGAATTTGGTCCCAAGGAATTTCGTATCATTCTGCTCGATAACGGACGTTCGAACATTCTGCAAGACCCCATCGGGCGAAGTCTTCGGGTGTATTCGTTGCGGCGCATGTGCCAATGTCTGCCCTGTGTATAAAAATGTTGGCGGCTTTGCGTATGGTTGGTTCATTTCCGGCTCCTATCGGCGCGATCCTCTCCCGCAAATGCTTGGCACAAAAACCGCGCGAACTTCCATACGCCTCCACGCTCTGGGTGCGTGTGCCGATGTCTGCCCCGTAAAAATTCCCCATCCTACCATTCTGCGTCATCTTCGCCGCCGCGTTGCAGAAGGCGACGCCATTGCTCTGCCCACCATTCCTCTTCCGATCCGCGCCGCTGCTGTGCCTGGTTTCTCTCGCCCTCGCTCAAAATTGGATCTATCGTTTCGGCGCACTCATCCTGCCCACCATCATGTCCATCTTCAAACGCAATGGTTGGATTCCCTCCGCACCCTATCCCCTCAGCCGTTGGACAAAAGCCCGCCCCCTACCGCCATTCACTTCCCATTTTAGAAGATGGTGGAAAACTGCGCCCGACTCTGGGAAAGCGATCCCACCCGATGACAAATCTCATTCTCGAAAATATCCGCCGCTCATTGGCGCGCACACCTCACTCTACCCGTGGCCCTTCGACCTTGCTCAGGACAGGCCTGCGACCTGAAATCCTGAATACTCGCCTCCCCGAATCAGTGGACTCTGAAACCGAACGATTTCTCTCGGAAGTCAATAAGCTATCAGGCAAGGCGGAAAGACTCGAACCTTCCAATGTTCTTTTTGCGCTTCAATCTTTAGTTGCCGAACAAAACATCCGCAAAGCGACGGTCTGGAACAATCTTACGCCTAAACCAATTACAAATTACCACTTACCTTTCTTCACTCGGCGTGGAACTCATTTCCCAAATGCCGATAAACACACCATCACCCATTACGACCTCGGCATCACCGGCCGATTATCTCCTACCCAAACAGGCACGCTCGTCCTGCACTCTTCCGCTGAAAAACCACGGGCCGTCTCCCTTGCCCCACGCATCCACCTAACCATCGTCCGCCCGGAAATGCTCCGTGCCGATATGCACCAGGTCTTCGCCGAAGGGAAAGACAGTAACTACCTCGTATTCATCACTGGCCCGGAGTCGCACCGCGATATTGAGTTAATCAGTCACACTAGGGTGTCATGGTCCAAAGAATTTGTATGTATGGATGATCGACTAACAACTTTTACTACCCCGCTCATCTGTGGTCAGGCTTTGGTTATTGCTTGCAATGATTTCGTTCATATAATCTCTTTGTATCTCGAGTGGACATAAGTGGACATTTGTCTCGACTTTAAAGAAATTCGCCATCAATTGCTTGACAGTCTCTACGTCCCCATATAGAATGAGCCCTGTGTAAGTTCCTTAATCCATTTGCTTTTTTTTGATGTTGGGAAGGAATATCGTCGGTCTAGTTTTAGTTTCTTTCGAAAAAGCTTCTGACCTGAGTTTCAGCTTCCAAACCGTAATAATCGTAACAAAGTAGCATGACATTCATCATGTTTTTGCGACGAGTTACGAAACAGCCTTTAAAAAGGGTCAAAATTCACTTCATCGTTAGTTTGCGAAAAAGTTACGCACCGCGATTTCTATCCCCGTCGGGACCGCAAAGAATAAAATGAAAAAACCGCCCTAAAATTGAACTGACCCCTGAAAAGCAGACATGAAAAGAAAGCCCTCCTGTGAGAAACTAAGCACAGGAGGTGCTTTTAGCATTAAGTGTCAGGAAAAGGAATGAAGCACTATAGGGTAGAATGCAAGGAGGGGCAAGATGGACTGGTGCAGGAAGAGCATCAGACGTATGCGACTGTGGCAGCCCGGTTGGGAATCCGTAAAGCAGATAGGATCAAAGCCTGGGTACGGAAGTATCGAGAGGAAGGGGAAGCCTCCTTTCATAAACCGATTGGGAGGCCGTTGAAATCGCAAGCGGAAGAGCGGGAACTGGAACGACTGCGAATGGAAAATGCACTCCTAAAAATTCCATACTGAATTGCGGAAAGTGCAGCTCGCGTAGCGTAATATCGGACGATCTACCACCACAAGGAAGAATACGAAGTGAAGGCGATGTGTGAATTCTTTGGTGTTTCGCGAGCGGCATATTATGCATGGGAAGGCAGGCTGGGAGAGATAGACCCGGATAAGGAGCGCATGGAGCACATCCAGGCGGTCTATGAGGCTTCTCACAAAAGCTACGGGTATCGGCGGATCACGATCCAACTCCAGCGAAAACTGGGGCTGCAGATCAATCACAAGGCTGTTTTGAGGCTGATGGGCAAGCTGGGGATTCGTTCGCAAGCCAGAAAGCCCAAAATGTACAAAAGCTGGAAGAAATCGGCACCTACCATCGCTATCCCAACGTTCTCAATCGAGACTTTGTCGCGACAAAGCCAAACCAGAAGTGGGTCACGGATGTCACCTACATTCGCACCTTGCAGGGCTGGGCGTATCTGTCCACCATCAAGGATCTCTACGATGGCTTTATTGTGGCACATGTCTTTGACCAAACCAATTCGATCGCTCTGGTAACACAGACCCTGAAACGAGCCAAACAAAAGGAAAAGGTCACTGATGGACTTGTCCTCCATAGTGACCAAGGGACGCAATACACTTCACAGGCATATCATGTCCTTGTCGCTGAGTATAACATTACGCCTTCCATGTCGCGCCGTGGAAACTGTTGGGACAATGCTCCGATGGAGAACTTCTTTGGACACCTCAAAGAGGAATATTTGCGACAATTCAAGCAAACCACCTTTAAAGATACAGAGCAACTTATTGATGAATACATTTACTTTTACAACTATGAACGGATACAATTGAAAACAAGACAGACACCTTACGAAACCAGGTGTCTGTCCATTTGACCAGTGGGGGCTTTCTTTTTTTGTCTTGCTCGAAGGGTTCAGTCTAAAGGGCGGTTCTTTTGTTGTTTCTTGCTAATTTTCGCGTAAAAACAGGGATGGAAAAAAGTTACGTACTGCGAATTTGTCTATCAGGAATCTTTGTACGAACCCGCTATCTCTTAAATTGTATAAATACTTATGAACTAGGAAGAGCTAGCACGCGAAAACCATAATCATTCCATGCTTTTGTTGGGCGGAAATATGGAAGAACAAACGACCGGAAAAACGCTCAACAAATTGATTGAGATACCACGAGCCACCACGAAAAGCCAGCCATTCAAATTCTTTATTAATGAAACTTTGCCTGCCATTCCCAAACATTGCCAGCCATATCCATGACACCCAAAGTACTTTTTCCCAATGGATAAGTAAACACTGGTGTCGTATGGGCTATCCCGCTCTCTTCTATGTTAGCCCGCTGTAAAAAGCACCTTCAGGAAGTTGTTGCATTTTCCTGCCTCATCCCACGGGTAGCGCTTTTCCGGAATTCCACCACCAGCTGCAAGTACCCATTCTGTTTCCAAAGGCAGCCGCATCGATTGCGGTCTTAATTGCGGATTCTCTTTGCCTTCCGGAAGTCGGTCCCAATTCTGTAATAGCCACTCACAATATGCATGGCTTCAAACCAGGAGACCCCCACTAAAGGATGGTGCGGATTTGATCTTCCAAAATCTTTATGATCCCAAAAACGAGGGATCAGTGTGTGACTTTGTCTTTTTGAGTTCTTCTTGCAAGAAATTAAAACCCGACTTCCCCAATCGCCAATTGGCTGACAATTCACATCGAACTTTAAAGTCGAGCCAGTATACAGGATTGGAGAAATCAGGGGCATCCAGGAAACGTTCATATTGCGAATTAGTTACCGGGTATTTACCGATCCAGAAAGGATGGGGAACCTTGGAATTCTCTTGAACAGGGATTTGAATGAAGTCATGGAGATCATGACCTTCATATGCAGGTATATTTACTTTTATTTCAGCAACATTTTCAGGGATTTCTATATTCAACGCCACAGCACGGGCATGCAAAGACTTGAGTAGTTTTTCATGTGAATTCGGATTGAAATAATCCGCCCAATGTAGTTGCTTCAAGCGCTCAAAAGACGGTTCACATTCATCCAAGCGTAAAGGAATAACGTAGATCGTACCTTCAGGCTTTTCATCGGCTACATCTAGCGCGCGCCTGATCTCTTTGTTGACATATCCCCTCTTTGGCAGCAAACTTGGAAAGACAAATAATGATTGCATCTGCATCCCGTGCGGCTTTAATGATCTCCAAATCCAAAATCCTGTCCGGGTAACAAGTTCTCTTCATCCAGCCGTGGATCGATCCATTTTTCAGCGGACAGTCGTTTATACAGCTCGCGTACAGCGGCTTGTCTTGTGAAGCATGGCAGAGAAAACGCTGAGTGGCCGAGTCGGGAGGTTCTCCATGAGAAGGATTTGACGGATTATAACCATTAATATTCACGTTTTGGCGCTGAACTTCCATCCACAACTTTCTTGAACCCTAAACACATTTACTTTGACAAAGTTATTATCAAACAGCCTTTCATACAGAAGAAAAACGCCTCCAAATTCTGGGGTGCGTTTTTTGAAACGCGTTTTATTTCAATTAACTGGTTGCCCGGCAAGGAATTTCAGGATGTAATTGGCTGTTTTTTCCGGCACTTCCCACTGTGTGCAATGTCCAACATCGGGAATAGAGATCCAGGTTGCCTGAGGCAGGTATTTCTTTATTGCATCCTGGTCCGACTGCGGAGTCATTTCATCCTTGACACCCCATAAAATTAAGGTAGGTGCGTCGTAATATTTGAAAAAATACCTGTGGTCATCAACGATGAGTCCTTTTGTTATAGCTTTCCAGACATATAAAGGCTGAGCCGCCGCCTCGATCGAACCTTAGACAGGAAGCCTTCATCCACTGGAGTTGCAGTACCCTTCCCCACCACACCATGAATTCCGAATTCGGTTCAATAGGCTCTGGCAGAGTGGATATGGTGGTCCACCACCATTCCGTTATCTCTGGTTTATCGGTCGAAGCATCGGCTGACCCCTGCGCAAATGTGCCGATCAGTACTACTTTATTTATCCTTTCTGGATGATCTATCACTAGATACTGTGAAATATTACTCCCCATGGAATGGCCAACGAAGCTTGCTTTTTCGATTTTTAGCGCGTCCATAAAAGCAATTACGTCTCCGGCCATATCCTGCGGAGCATAACCAGAGACTGCTTTATCGGTATCGCCATGACCACGTAAATCAAGGGCGTAGATGTGATATTTATTTCCCATATAGGGCAGCATCAATGACCATGAGCGACTCGAGTCGTTCATGCCGTGCAAGAGGATTAACGGTTCCCCATTCGTTGGCCCGCTCTCGCATAACGCATGCTGATGCCGGTTGATAGTTCCACGGTTTTCTTGCTGCGTGACCACTCATCATCAATGACGGTTGGCAAGCTGGATTTGGCTGCTGGAACACACGCTGAAAGAAGAAAACAAACAAGCAGAAGTATTGAAACAAGCATTTTCCGAATTTTCATATTTATCTCCTTTGGCTCTTCGTTTGAATTTTGCGCTTCTCGATCACGTGTCTGTTGGTACGCTGTCGCATAGTAGCATCCATACAGATCAAATACAAGCGTTTTTGGCGATCCTATCGCTTTGTATATAACTTGCGTGGAAAAACTAAACCGATATAAAAAGCGATACAAGGAATAAAAGTTCTTGTATTACCCTTCCCCACACGCTATACTCGTTTATACGCAAGGCTAGGGTTATTGGAGGAGGCGGTATGAATCAAGAGATCACATTTGGCAGTTATGTCAGGCAGCGTCGTCGTGAAATGGACCTTACACAGGAAGAACTGGCGCGGCGCGTGGGATGCGCAGCCATCACTCTTCGCAAGATCGAAGCCGATGATCTGCGCCCCTCCGTTCAGATCGCGGAACGGCTTGCCGCGCTCGCCATTCCACTGGATGACCGCGCCGAATTCGTTCGCCGTGCTCGCGCGGTACACCCCGAAGCCTCGGACTTCCCTGCTATCACCCCAGCCCCATCATTGGAGGAAATTGGGCGCGAAGACCTGACAGGACGCGCCATACGCGGCTACGCATTGGCCGAACGCATCGGCAAGGGTGGAATGGGCACAGTCTATCGGGCGGTCCAGCCCAATGTCGAGCGCGAAGTAGCGGTCAAGATCATTCTGCCTGTGTATGCCAACCACCCTGATTTCATCCGCCGTTTTGAGGCGGAAGCAGCTCGTAGCACGGCTCGAACATCCGCACATCGTGCCTCTCTATGATTATTGGCGCGAACCAGGGGTGGCGTATCTGGTGATGCGACTCTTACGCGGGGGAAACGTGCAAAACTTGTTGTTAAGCCGGGGGGCACTTTCAATAGAAGAAACGAGCCACATTCTTGAGCAAATGTGTTCGGCGTTGAATGCCGCCCACCGCATTGGAGTGATCCACCGTGACCTCAAACCTGCAAATGTTTTGTTGGATGAAGATAACAACTCTTATCTGGCTGACTTTGGCATTGCAAAGAATATTAGCAATCCCGATATGGAGAATCGAACTCAGATCGGAGAGTTGGTCGGGACGCCGCATTACATGTCGCCGGAACAGATCCGCTCGCTTTCCATAAAACCACAGACCGATATCTATTGCCTGGGGATCATGCTGTATGAAATGTTAACCGGCGCGTTGCCGTTTAATGGCCCCACGCCGATCGATTTTATTCAGCAGCATATTAATGCACCTGTTCCATCCTTATCGGCAAACCATACTGGCTTGCCCGCTGCATTGGATAAGGTTATTGAACGGGCAACTGCCAAAGAACCGAAAGACCGTTACGAAGACGCTTTGTCTCTTTATAAAGATTTTCGTCAGGCTGCCCAAAATTTGATGGGGGTGCATCCGGTAACGATTTACGTTGAAGAAGATCCAAACGTGGAGATCATCAACCCCTTTAAGGGCTTGCGCGCTTTCAGCGAAGCCGATGCTGATAATTTTTTCGGACGCGAGACTCTGGTCCAGCAACTGTTGGCGCGGTTGGGTGAGGGTGGCGATCTGAGTCGCTTTCGGCAGTCATCGGTCCGAGTGGCAGTGGCAAGTCATCGGTCGTCCGAGCCGGATTAATTCCTGCTTTACGCCGCGGCGGATTGCCCGGCTCCGAAAATTGGTTCATCGTGGATATGCTGCCCGGCAGGCATCCATTTGAGGAACTTGAAGCCTCTCTATTGCGTGTAGCAATAAATCCGCCCGAGCATTTGTTATCGCAAATGAAGGATGGCAGCCGCGGCCTGCTGCGTGCCGTGCATCGCATTCTCCCCAAAGACTCATCCGTGGAACTTGTGTTGGTGATCGATCAATTTGAGGAAGTGTTCACCCTGATCGAAGATGAAAACGAACGTGCGTTGCTGCTTGAAAATCTTGCCGCAGCCGTGTTGGATGAGCGCAGCCGCCTACATGTGATCATTACCCTGCGCGCCGATTTCACCGACAAGCCTCTGCGCTACGTGGACTTTGGCGAGTTGATGAACCGCCGCTTTGAGTTTGTCCTGCCGCTTACACCGGACGAATTGGAACGCGCAGTCCTCAGCCCCGCACAGCGCGCGGGGCTTAAACTGGAAAAGGGTCTGGTCTCGACGATCATTCGCGAAGTTGGAAATCAACCCGGCGCCCTGCCATTATTGCAATATGCACTGTCTGAATTATTTGACAGGCGCGACGGACGCGTGTTGACGAACAAAGCCTATCAGGAGATCGGCGGTGTGCTCGGCGCATTGGGACGCAGCGCAGAAACGATTTACACAGAATTGGACGAAGCTTCCCGCTCCGCGGCACGTCAACTATTCCTGCGATTAGTGACCTTGGGCGAAGGAACCGAAGACACCCGCCGCAGAGTCTTGCGTGAAGAAATTGAGGCTCTGCATGAAGACCATCAATCCGCTATTCAGAAAGTCATCGACATATTCGGCAAGGCGCGTTTATTATCCTTCGACCGCGACCCAGTCACCCGTGGCGCGACAATCGAAGTGGCGCACGAAGCGCTCTTGCGTGAATGGACTCGCCTGCGCGAGTGGCTCACCGAAAGCCGCACTGATGTGCGTACACAAAGACAACTTGCAACGGCGACCAATGAATGGAATAGTGCCAAACAGGATATAAGCTTCCTTTTATCCGGCGCTCGTCTGGAGCAATTCGAAGGCTGGGCAGAAAATACAACCGTTGCATTGACTCAAGCGGAACGCGCTTTTTTATCCGCCAGCATTATTGAAAGGGATCGCCGTGAATTGGCAGAACAGGCAAGACAAAGGCGGGAACTCGAAACGATGTTGACCCCGAGCGAAGCATCCTTCTGGCACTTCAGGCAGAATCCACTGCACACACCACGGAAGCTGAAAACGCTCTGCATCGCTCCGTCCTGACTTCGCGAGTTGAACTCGTCCTTCAACACGATGCTCTGGTTAATTATGTTATCTACAGCCCGGATGGCAAACAAATTGCGACGTCCAGTTCAGATAGCACAGCAAAAATTTGGGATGCAAAGACAGGAAAGCTTTTATTAACTCTGAAAGGTCACGCCGATGAAGTTTGGGGAATGTCCTATAGCCCGGACATCAAGCGTATTGCCACAGTCAGTTCGGATAGCACAGCGAAAATTTGGGACGCACATACCGGAGAACTTTTATTGACTTTGACAGGTCATATCGATGTAGTCTCTGGTGTTGAATTCAATCGGGATGGAACACGTCTAGCAACCGCAAGCGCAGACGGGACTTCAAAAGTTTGGGACGCAAATAGTGGACAAGAATTAATCTCTTTTTCAAATCACCAAGCCGTGGTTTATGATGCGGCCTTTAGCCCGGACGGAACACGTATCGCTACAAGTGGTGCTGACGGGAACGTTCGAGTATGGGATTCAAGCTCTGGAAAAGAGTTGCTCACTCTGTCTGTTGGGGGCTCCCTAACTCTCTACAGCGTTGCTTACAGCCGGGATGGAACGCATATAGCCGCAGCAGGTGGTGACGTTCAACATCCTATTGCATTTGTATGGGATGCAGTTACTGGGGCAGAAGTAGTGCGTGGCAGTTTTGGCCACACAGACGCACTCGATGATATTGCTTTTAGTCCTGATGGAACACTTGTGGCTACCGGTGCTGACGATCAAAAGGTGAAGATTTGGGACAGTACAACTGGGCAGGTGTTGTATACGCTTTCCGGTCACTCCAGTACAATTCTAGGTGTTTCATTTAGTCCGGATGGTACACACCTCGCAAGTGCCAGTTGGGATGGCACAGTCCGAGTATGGGATATTACCCCGGCAAAAGAAGCACTTATTATTCCATTTGTCAATTCTGCAATCAGTACATGGAGTGAGTATCTTAGTTACAGCCCGGATGGGACGCACCTCTTGACAGACTACACCGATGGGAACGCCAGAATATGGGACGCAATTACTGGCAAGGAATTGATGTGTTTGGAGGGACCCGCCCTGTATACAGCCTACAGCGCCGATGGAAAACTGGCTGCCAGCGGAAATTATGAAAACACAGTCATAGTTTGGGATTTGCAGACCGGTAAACAACGTAGCACACTGGTTGGGCATACGGCTGCTATTTTTCAAGTTGCTTTTTCGCCGGATGGTATCCATCTTGCCAGCACAAGCGCAGACGGCTCCGTTATCATTTGGGATTTGTCGAACGACAAAGCCTTGCGTACATTGCGTGGAGATGAAGAGATGCTGCTCTCAGTGGCATACAGCCCGAATGGAAAGTATCTTGTTGCAGGCGGTGGCACAATAGGAAAGATCAGCAATATAAACGGATATGTTTGGGATGCTGCTACAGGCGAAATATTTTTGACCCTTCCTGTTGACAGTACGGTCACAGCCGTTAATTACAGCCCAGATGGCAGGCGGATTGCGATCACCAGTTTCAACGGCACCATCAGTGTTTGGGATGCATTCACTGGAAAGCAATTATTGAGATGGCGAGGCCATACCGGCTCAAGCTATCAAGTCGCATTTAGCCCGGATGGAAAGTCTATTGCGACCGCCAGCGGCGATGGCACAGCTCGTTTGTGGGATGCCGCCAGCGGGTGAATCTGTTGACCATGCCTTTTGAAAGCGGCGGGGGCGGCAGCGTTGCCTTTAGCCCGGATGGAAAACATCTTGCCGTAGGCGGCAGGACAGGCATTTCCATTTTCTATCTGCAAATTGAAGATGTGATCGCGCTGGCACAATCCCGCGTCACACGCACGCTGACTACCGAAGAATGCCAGCAGTATTTGCATGTGGATGCATGTCCCGCAGCGCCGTAAGAAACTGACGTCGTTGCGAAGGCGCTCTTGCTCTTCGCCCGAAGAAATCTCTTATCGCAAGGAGATTGCTTCGTCGTCGCCCGCTCCTCCTCGCATTGACATCAATTCCACACACGAGGTACAGAACATGAACTGGCAAAGCCTCATTATCAGATCATATTTGAATTACATAAAGTTCACCGGTAATTACAACGACCCAGTCGAAAAGTTGCGCAAGCTGGCAGACAGCGGAGCGCGCTTTTGTAAATTTCCGAAAGCCGTGCAATCAAAGAGTATCCGCATTGAAGATATTCCTGCCGAACTTCTAATTCACCAACGGGCGGATGCGCGTTCAGCGCTTTTATATTTGCACGGCGGCGGATATGCGCTGGGCTCCATCAAATCGCATCGGGCCACTGCAGGTCAACTTGCCGAGGCGGGAAAAATCCATACCTTGATCATTGATTATCGCCAGCCTCCCGAGCATCCCTTCCCTGCCGCGCTGCAAGATGCTTTAACTGCCTATGAGTGGCTGAGAAAAAATGGATACGAAAGAATCATGATTGCCGGGGATTCAGCAGGTGCTGGATTGGCGCTTTCGACGGTTGTTTCCTTGTGTGATAATCATATACCCCTGCCTTTGCTGGTCATTTGTCTGTCACCCGTGACGGATTTGGAATGCACAGGTGACTCCATGATCACAAACGCCAAACTCGATCCGTGGTTGACAGCAGATACGAAAATATTGTTCAACTATTACGTGGGCGGGGATAATGTGCGCAACCCACTAATATCGCCCCTGTATGCTGACTTCGCAAAATTCCCACCGATCGTGATCCATGTTGGGACTGATGAAATTTTGTTGAGCGATTCCACCCGCCTTGCGGATAAGGCGAGAGCCGCGGGTGTGGATGTTCAATTAAAGATATGGCCGGGCATGTGGCATATCTTCCCATTTTTCGCACCCTTTGTACCCGAGGCGGCACAAGCGATCACAGAAATAGGGAATGTGATTCGGCAGATAATCGATTAACGCAAAAAGGAGAAGATCATCCATGCGTATCGCCATCATAGCACTTGGAAGCCGTGGAGATGTCCAACCGTATATCGCTTTGGGGCTGGGATTACAAAAAGCCGGTCACTCCGTGCGGCTGATCGCCACACAGGACTTTGAAACGCAGGTCAAATCACATGGATTGGAATTCTGGCCCATACGTGGGAACTCGCAAGAGAACATTGAGGGCAAGGAATGGCGGGAAGTGTCTGAGAAGGGGAATCTCGTTGTTATCGTAAGCCAGTTAATCAAACATGCTCTGCACTCCGCCATGGAATGGATGGACGATGCACGCATCGCCTGCGAGGGAATCGACTTGCTGATCACAGGCAGCGTGGGCTTATCCATCGCCATCTCGCTTGCGGAGAAATATCATCTTCCCCTGCTTCAAGCACATTTAATTCCGATCACTCCTACAAAGACTTTTCCCAGCATACTCGTCCCTCAAACTCTGCCAAATTTGGGCGGCACGTTCAATCGCATATCACATCAACTTAATCAACAGATAATGTTACAGGCAAGTCGACCGATGTTAAATCAGGCGCGGCAAAAAGTACTTGGACTGCCTCGCGCCTCACTCTTCGACCCGACGCCTGATTGCCTTTCAAAAAATTTTCCCACGCTGTATGGATTCAGTCCATCCGTGATTCCCGCCCCAACCGATTGGAGCGATGAGAATCATGTCACTGGCTACTGGTTCCTTGATGCTGTCGATGATTGGACTCCGCCCTCAACTTTATTGAAATTTCTGCAAGCTGGCCCCCGCCAATCTACATTGGGTTTGGCAGCATGAGCAGCCGCAACCCGCAAGAGACCGCAGATCTGGTAATCGAAGCGGTCAAGAAAACGAATCAACGCGCGCTTTTGTTTTCGGGCTGGGGCGGGTTACACAAAGAAGACCTGCCCGACTCGATATTGATGATCGACTCCACCCCGCATGACTGGCTTTTTCCGCGCGTCGCGGCAGTTGTACATCACGGCGGCGCAGGGACAACTGCCGCTGGTCTCAGAGCAGGCGTGCCTTCCATCGTAATCCCATTTCTCATTGACCAGCCATTTTGGGGCAAACGTGTGTATGACCTTGGAGTTGGCCCCGCCCCGATTCCACGCAGCAAACTGACAGTAGACAAACTTGCGCAGGCCATTCAAGTAGCAGTCACGAATGCTGCCATGCGTCAACGCGCCACGGACTTGGGCGCGAAAATTCAGGCAGAAGATGGAATTGCAAATGCCGTGGAAATCATTCAACAGATTGAAGGAAAATAATTTATGCACATTGCCATCATAGCACTCGGAAGCCGCGGAGATGTTCAACCGTACATCGCTTTGGGGTTGGGACTACAAAAAGCAGGTCACGCTATACGGATGGTGACACAAGAGAATTATGAAGCGCTGGTCGTTTCATACGGATTGGATTTCTGGTGTATGCGCGGCAATGTGCAGGATGTTCTCGAAGGCGTGGAAATGCGCGAGTTATTGGAGAAAGGAAATCTCCTTGCGATTACGAAACTCATGGCGAAGGAAACTCGGCGCGCCGCAGTTCAGTGGATGGAGGATGGCTTCGTTGCCTGTCAGGGAATGGATTTGCTAATTGCAAGTTTGGGCGGCATATTCATCGGCGTTGCGCTTGCAGAGAAGTTGGATATTCCGCTCCTTCAGTCCCATCTGGCTCCATTCACACCGACAAAAACTTTTCCCAGCGCGCTTCTCCCGCAGTCCCTGCCCAATTTGGGAGGCGCGTTCAATCTCATATCGCATCAGATTACTCGACAGTTGACGTGGCTTGGATTTCAACCAGCGCTTAGCCTCGCGCGACAAAAAGTACTTGGCTTACCTCCCGCTTCATTCTCCCGACCTTTTTATTCCGATCACTCAAAAGGTTTACCCACGCTGTATGGATTCAGCCCGTCAGTAATCCCCAACCCCCCGGATTGGGGCGACGATATTCATGTCACTGGTTATTGGTTTTTAGATTCGGCTGATAACTGGAATCCGCCATCCGATCTGGTGGATTTTTTAGAGGCTGGTTCTCCGCCAATCTACATTGGATTTGGCAGCATGAGCAGCCGCAACCCGCAAGGGACCGCAGATCTGGTCGTAGAAGCGGTCAAGAAAACGAATCAACGCGCGCTTTTGTTTTCAGGCTGGGGCGGGTTACACAAAGAAAACCTGCCTGACTCGATATTGATAATCGACTCGACTCCGCATGACTGGCTTTTCCCGCGCGTCGCGGCAGTGGTGCATCATGGTGGCGCAGGAACAACTGCCGCTGGTCTCAGGGCGGGTGTACCCACCACTGTGATTCCATTCTTTGGAGATCAGCCTTTCTGGGGGCGGCGCATAGCAGATTTGGGCGTTGGCCCCACCCCAATCCCGCGCAGTAAACTAACTGTTGATAAACTCGCGCAGGCCATTCAAGAAACAGTCACGAATACAGCCATGCGTCAACGCGCTACGGACTTGGGTGTGAAAATTCAAGCAGAAGATGGGAT
>JADKDM010000038.1 GCA_016714565.1 Candidatus Villigracilis propinquus | reverse complement strand
TGCCAGCCATATCCATGACGCCCAAAGGACTTTCCCAATGGATAATTAAACACTGGTGTCGTATGAGCTATCCCGCTTTCTTCTATGTTAGCCCGCTGCAAAAGTACCTTCAAGGAAGTTGTTGCTTTTCCTGCATCATCCCACGGGTAGCGTTTTTCCGGAATTCCACCGCCAGCAGCAAGCCCTCACTCTATTTCCAAGGGTAACCGCATCGATTGCGGTCTTAATTGCAGATTCTCTTTGCCTTCCAGAAGTTGGTCCCAATTCTGTAATAGCCGCTCACAATATGCGCTAGCTTCAAACCAGGAGACCCTACTACAGGATGGTGTGGATTTGATCTTCCAAAATCTTTATGATCCCAAAAACGAGGTAGCAATGTCTGTGACTTTGTCCTTTTGAGTTCTTCCTGCAGGAAATTAAAACCAGACTTTCCCCAATCTCTAATTGACTGACAATTCACACCGAACTTTAAGAAGTCAAGCCAATATACAGGACTGGAAAAATCAGGTGCATTCAGGAAACGTTAGAATCCTCCTGAAAAGGGATTTGAATGAAGTCATGGAGATCATGACTTTCATATATGAGTCAATCAAGTTTAGCCGGTTTGGTAACTTCTTCAAATTTTGGATCTCTGGTCAAAATTGTTTGGTTAATTTTTTTTTAGCAGCAACCACGGCAAAAACATCCGCGTGTGATACAGGATAATGTAGGCAGCAGCAAGTAAGGTTTGATTTTCTGTTGTAAGAATTTCAATAAGGGGGGAGTAAAAGCAAACTCTCCATGATTCTTTGTCATCTCATTATTTCTCTCCACACTATATGTTTAACTCTTTCAAATTGACTATTCAAACCCTCTATTTAGCATGAAAAGTCTAGAGATTACAAAGGAAGTATTTGATCGAAAATAATTCGAGCATTTTATTGTCACAATTTATTGTTCTCTGCAGTTTCAAACCGATATCCATATCCTCTTTCATTATGAATATATTTTGGATTTTCCGGGTCCACTTCAACTTTCTGGCGTAGATGCCAGATGTAACGGCGCACAAAACCAACTTCATTGGCATATTGCGGTCCCCACACTTCGCGCACCAAATCTTCTGCCGAAATGACATCATGGGGATGGCGTATTAAAGCAACCAACAGCTTGAACTCGGTTGGAGTGAGCGCAATCAACTCCCCGTCTCGAGTAACGCGGCGGGCTGATAAATCCACTTTTCAATCCGCCGGCATCCAACTTGCTCCATGGTTGGTAGATTTCTCCTCCAGTGCGCGCTAACACAGCATGATCACGCGCACCTAATTGGGCAAATGAAAAGGGTTTGCTGACATAATCATCGGCACCGAGCGAGAAGCCGCGTAATACTTCGCTTTCGTCACTGCGTGCAGTTAGCATGATGACCGGGGTCTGACTCATTTCGCGGATGCGCTTAAGCGTTTCCCAGCCGTCTTTGACGGGCATGGTCACATCGAGCACGATCAGATCGGGCTTCAATTCAAAAAATGTGTGCAGCCCTTTTTGACCATCACTGGCGGTGTGGACAACAAAACCTTGATCACGCAAATATTCAGCAAGCAGATTGGATAAGTTTACATCGTCGTCAATTAGCAGGATGGAAGACACGCTTCACTCCTCACTGAAAGTTGCCACTGGCACGAGCAGATAAAACTCCGCCCCAGGTGCTTGTGCATCCTGCCAGATCGGGCTAATTATGTTGATTGAGCCGTTCTGCGCTTCAATCAGTTTCCGCGCAAAATATAAACCGAGCCCCCAGCCAGGCGGGGCACTTTCGCCATGCTGGGCACGCCCAAAGCGCTCGAAGATATTTTCCTGATATTCAAGAGGAACCCCATGCCCATGATCCTTAATTGAAATGCGAATATATTCACCCTGCTGGCATGCGCATAATATAATGGTTGTATTGGATGGGGAATATTTTTCTGCATTTCGCATCAGGTTGCGAATGATTTCTTCAAGATGAATCTCATCTGCCCAAACTGGAGGAAGATTATCGGTGAATTTCCACTCAACTTGGCGGCCCTTTGGAATGAGGACAACATCAGCGGCCTGTTCCATTAACGGACGGATGGCAACCGGGCCGAGATTGACATCCAATTTACCTGCCTCCAGCCGGGATATATCCAATATTCTTTGCACCAATTGAGTCAGGCGATTGCTTTCTCCCACCATTGTTTCAAGTGTTCGCCGTGCCGCATCGGGGAGAGTATCGGCGTGCTGCAACGCAAGTTCCAAACCTCCGTTGAGGGTTGTAAGCGGAGCGCGCAGTTCATGGCTGACGAGTGAGACAAATTCAGATTTCATTTCATCCAATTTTTGAAGTTCGTGATTGGCCTTACCCAACTCTATGTTGCGTTGTTCCAGTGCGGCAGTTCGTTCAATCACTTTGGCTTCCAATTCACGATTCAAAACATGGACTTCGGCAATGGCTTGCTTTTCGGCATTGACCAGTTCGCGCATCCAGGCAATGATAAAGCCGACGATTACGGGACCCATCAGTCCAAAGATGATGGTTTCGCTCATGAACGCCAGGTCAAAGTTCAGTTCGCCTTCCAGACCATGTTCCACAAATTCAAAGACAATGGCTGTGATGGCCAGGAAGAGCGGTATTGCCCATTGCAGAATATTTAAGTCAAGGTAGCGACCCTTGTTTAGCCAGGTAAACAGGTTTGATTTCATTGCACAGATTATAGCCTTTTTGTTCAAGCCAGATACAAATAAGGACACATTTGAGACAATTCGAGACCGTTTTGACCGGCATTGGTGTTATCTTAGGCGAAGATTTGATGGTGAGAATTACCTAAATATTAATTCAATATTTCACTAGGAGAATGTAAGATGAATAAACGTGTTTTCTCTCTTTTCGCTATTGCCATTGGCCTTATGCTTGTAGTGGCAGCTTGTGGTGGGAATTCAACCGAGGCCCCTGTTGCACAAACTGAAGCTGCGGTGGTTGTGACTGATGCCCCTGTTGCTGCAACGGAAGCCCCTGTTTCTTTGAGCGGCGACCCGATCCGCGGCGGTTTGCTCTATGATGAGTGGACAAAAGTCCTCGGCGTGGATGCTCCTGAAGGCGATCAGCCTTTGTGGGCAACTCAATCCACCAATACCCGTAGCGGCGGTACGACCTGGCGCTGCAAGGAATGCCACGGTTGGGATTATCTCGGCAAAGATGGCGCATACGGTGGTGGTTCACATGCTACTGGTTTTGTAGGTGTCATGCAGGTCGCTGGAACTGACCCGAATGAAATTTTGGCCGCGCTCAAGACAGGCGACCATGATTTCTCCGCTTATATGGATGATCAGGCTTTGATCGATATCGCACTCTTCCTTGGCGAAAACATGCTCGACTCGGCTGCGTTCATCACGGACAAAGCGGCTGTTGGCGGCGATGCTGCCAACGGCGAAACGATCTATACAGAAGAACTGCACTGACTGCCACGGCCCTGAAGGTCTTGTGCTTAACTTCGCAGATGATGGCGGACCTGAATATTATGGCACGATCGCGAGTGACAACCCATGGGAATTCGTCCACAAGGCCCGCTTCGGGCAACCCGGTGTTGCAGATATGCCCGCGCTCATTGATCTTGGATTTACCGATCAGGAATATATTGACCTGTTGGCTTATGCCCAGACCCTGCCCACCTCCAGCCCTGTCGCCGAAGGCGGACGTCTTTATGACAATTGGATCGCAGCCATTGGCGCAGAAGATATGACCACAGATCAACCTTTGTGGTTAACCCAGACCACCAACACCCGCACTGGTAACGACACCTGGCGCTGCAAGGAATGCCACGGTTGGGATTACAAGGGCGTGGAAGGCCGTTATGGTTCCGGCTCACATCTCACTGGCTTCCCCGGCGTGATCTCTTCCGCTGGAAAGACCTCTGAAGAACTTATGGCCGCGATGAAGACCGGCGACCACGACTTCTCTTCCTATTTGAACGATGACCAGTTGAAATCCCTGGTTGCTTTCATGCAGCAGGTTGAGGATATGGCCCCCTATATCAACGATGACAAGACCGTCAATGGCGATGCTGAAAACGGTAAAGTCCTCTATGAAAGCAATTGTCTGGCCTGCCACGCCGAAGACGGCAAAGCGTTGGACTTCGACGACGGTGAAGGGGTTGAATTTGTAGGCACTGTTTCAGCCGATAACCCATGGGAAGTTTTGAACAAAATCCAGAATGGCCAGCCCGGTGAAGTAATGACGGCAGGACGTCACATGACCTGGTCTATCCAGGATCTGCTCGATATCCTTTCCTACATCCAAACTTTACCCATCGAATAATTTGTATTGGCTTCACCCATCCAGGGGATGAAGTGGCCCGTCCCGATTTTCAACGAAACCGCGGGCTTAGGAGCGCGCCGATGAAACTAAAACCCTGGCTCATTCATTATTTGCAATTATTGGCAATCGCTGGTATTGCTATTTTTATTTTGCTGGCAATATCATCCACTTCAAATTCAGTTCATGCTCTACCTGAGTATTCTCATCGCACCGGCGAAGCCTGTGCCGTGTGTCATGTCAACCCGGGCGGCGGTGGCCCGCGTACATTGCGCGGCGCGTTATGGGCGGCTAGAGGTCGCGCGGATGAAGTACCCGCTCTGCCCGGTGTGTTGATTGCTCCTGGCGTGAACGACGGCGCGGAACTTTTTGAGATCGCCTGTTCGACCTGTCATGGAATGTTCGGCGAAGGATTGTTCGGACGCGTCATCGTCAACACCGGTGTCAAACCTCAAAAAATCCGCACCAACATTTTGCGCGGACGGCTTCAAAGCGGAATGCCCTCCTTCGAAGGCATGTTCACCGACGCGCAATTACAGGCGCTCATTGATTACACATCCGCGCTTGCAACCGGCAAGGCTGAAATTCCCCCGCTGCAATATCAACTCGAATCCCCTGAATTCAAATGCGCGCCTCAATCAGCCTCTGTTTTCTGCGGAGGTAACTAATGACCAAACAACCCCTTTCACGGCGTGATTTTCTCAAAGTAGGCGGTGTGGCGGCTGGGTCTGCGGCGGCATTGGGCGCGTTGAAAAACGTCATGTCTGCAAAGGCTGACTCTGAACTTCAAACTTCTGTTGAAGAAAGAGTCGTCTCTTCCACTTGTCACTTGTGTTCGGCAGGCTGCGGAATTCTCGTCCGCGTGGCGGATGGGAAAGCCGTCAAACTTGAAGGCAATCCGATGCACCCCATCAATCAGGGAGCGCTTTGTCCAAAGGGACAGGCTGCCCCCGAACTGTTGTACAACCCTGACAGATTAACCTCCCCAATGAAACGCGATCGCGCTACGGGACAGTTGACTCAGATTCAATGGGCAGAAGCCATCCAACTGACAGCGGACAAGCTCAACGCTTTGCGCGAAGCGGGTCATCCCGAACAAGCTGTTCTCATGCACGGTGATACGCGCGGACAAATGCGCTCCTTCCTGACCCGTTTCATGGAAGCAGTCGGTTCGCCCAATGTCGTCTCGCATGAAAGTTTGAATGTAGCCGCCGCAAAACTTGGCATGTATCTCACGCAAGGCATTTACGGTTTGCCCGCGTATGACCTTGAAAATGCAAACTACGTCATTTCTTTTGGCGCGAATCTTTTGGAAGCAGGGCCCAACCCACAGCGCACGATCTCTGGGTACACCTTCCTGCGGCGCGGACGTGCGACACGCGGCAAGGTCGTGGTGATCGATCCGCGCCAGAGCATTACCGCCTCGAAAGCCGATGAGTGGATTCCGATCAAGCCTGGCACCGATGCGGCGCTGGCGCTTGGCATGGCGAATGTCATCATCCAATCTGGCTTGGTGGATGCGGACTTCGTCAAGAATTATTGTTTCGGCTTCGATAACTTTGCTTCAGGTGGGGAGCGCAAAGGCTTCCGTGATTTTGTCTTGGAAAATTATGACCCGATCCGCGTCGAGCAGATGACGGGTATCCCGTCCACGACGATTGCGCGGCTGGCGGGTGAGTTCGCTGGCAATGGCCCCGCGATTGCGATCATGCCTGGCAAGGGCGGCTTGCTCAACGGCGGATTCAGCGGCGTGTACACGGCAATGGCTGTCCACATGTTGAATGCGTTGGTGGGGAGTATCGAGTCCAAGGGCGGCGTGATGACTCAGCGGTATATGCCTTGTGTGGATTATCCAAAACTTCCTTCTGATTCGGTTGCGGCAAAGGGAATGAAAACTGCCCGCATAGATGGCGCAGGCGGTAAATTCCCGCTTGGACGAAATTCCTATCAATCGGTTGCCGATCAAATTTTGGAAGGCGCACCCGTTGAAGCGTTGTTCCTGTATGACGCCAATCCCGCTTTTGAAACCCCTGGCGGCAAACGCTTTGCAGACGCTTTTGCAAAAGTTCCCTTTGTCGTTTCGTTCTCTTCCTTCATGGATGAGAGCGCCGAACTCGCAGATTTGATTCTTCCCGAACCCACATTCCTTGAACGCTGGGGCGATGACCATATTGAAGGCTTGGGCTACCCTGGCATTTCGTTGTATCAACCTGTCATCGAGCCGCTGTACGACACGATGAACACGGGTGACTTCTTCTTGAAAGTAGCCGAGACCATGGGCGGGACAGTTGCCAAAGCCTTCGCTTGGAAATCCTACGAAGAAGTTTTGCAATTCCGTTTGAAAGATATCGGCGCGGATTGGGAATTGCTCAAGGAATTAGGCGTGTGGTTCAACCCTGGCTATCGCTTTGCCAAACGCGGCAGTCAGCATTGGATCGAGAACGTGGTCGGCGCCGAGCGTTTGAATGCGCCGCGTGATGGGTACTTTGATTTATACAGCCGCGAATTAAATTGCTTCCTCGGTGAGATGAAGAAAGATGAACTCGCCAAACTTGGCATTACACAATCTGGTGATGGCGCAATTCTTCCGCATTACGAAGCCACCGCATTTCAGGGTGATGAAGCGCAATATCCGTTCATGCTGAACATCGTCACATTGATGAGTCTGGGGTCACGCAGCGACGCGGCAAACATGCCATCCTTGCAGGAGATCAGCGGCATGACCGTGCGCGAGACGTGGGACTCGTGGCTGGAGATGAATCCAGAATCCGCGCGCAAGTTGGGGTTGGTGGAAAATGATCGGGTGAAAATTGAAAGCCCATTTGGGGCAATCAGCACCAAGGTTAAGTTGGTGGCGGGTCTTCATCCAGATGTTGTGAATATGCCATTCAATCAAGGTCACACTGCGGTGGGACGATATGCCAAAGGGCGCGGCGTCAACGGGCTTGAGATATTAAATCCTGCTTCTGAGCCGTTGACGGGGCTGGCTGCTTTTACAAATACACGCGTCAAAGTTAACAAGGCGTAGAGGAAAATAATATGACTAATTGGTGTATGGTAATTGATCTCGAAAAATGTGTTGCGTGTCAGGCGTGCAGTATTGCCTGCCGCATGGAAAATAACACGCCTGTCGTAAGTCCTGAAGAAGCGAAGAATGGACGCGCCATCCGCTGGAACGATGTGTTCCCGCTGCCCATGCATTTTGGTCCCGACCAGGGCGAATACCCGAATGTGAAAACGCATTACTCCACGCGCCCATGTATGCACTGCAACAATGCGCCGTGCGTGAAGGTTTGCCCTGTGCAAGCCACGTTCATTGACGAAGAAGGCATCGTGCGCCAAAACTATGACCGCTGTATCGGCTGTCGTTTTTGCACCGTGGCGTGTCCGTATGGTGTGCGTTACTTCAACTGGACTGAGCCGCAATGGGAAGAGACACTGGCTGAATATCGCAACCCCGATCAGTTGAGTGTGAACGGTTCACTCGAAGGTCCTGCGGTGCGCCCCGTAGGTGTGGTGGAAAAATGTACGTACTGTGTTCATCGTCTGGTGAAGGCGCGTGAATTGGCAAAAGTTGAAGGACGCGAATTCCGCGCTGATGAATATGTGCCCGCCTGCGTGCAGACCTGCACGGGCAAGGCGCGTTTCTTCGGCGACCTCGATGACCCCGATAGCACCGTCTCACAGCTTTCGAAGAGTTTGCGCGCCACGCATTTGCTCGAAGACTCAGGCGCACATCCCAAGACTTTATATTTGGCGGAGGGATAACCATGCAGCAGACTCTCACTTTACACGACCGTGACGAATTACTTACGCCGCTGTATAAATTTGATCGTAAATTTTGGATGGTGGTTGGGTTTCTGATCGCGATCATCACGCCTGGCATGTTGCTGTATGTGCGTCAGTTGGTGCTGGGGCTTGGCGTCACCGACCTCAACCGTCCCGTTTTCTGGGGCGCGTATCTGGTCAACTTTATTTTTCTGATCGGCGTCAGCATGGCGGGCACGGTCATCTCGGCGGTTTTGCAATTGCTCAAAGTGAATTGGCGCCGCCCGATCACACGCATTGCCGAGTCGTTGACCGTCTTCGGTTTGATGACCGCAGGCTTGCAGATCGTCATGGATATGGGACGCCCTGACCGTCTCATCAACACCCTGCTTTATGGACGCCTGCAAGCGCCTCTGATGTGGGACATCGCCTCGCTCACGCTCTACCTGTTGACTGCTGTCTTCGCCCTGTACCTTCAGCTAATCCCAGACATTGCTCTGCTGCGCGACACCGCTCCTACCGCCGCTCCTGCATGGCGCAAAAAACTTTACTCCATTCTGTCACTCGGCTGGACAGGCGCAAAAGAACAATGGCGGCGGCTTGAAAAAGCCATCACGGTGGTTTCGGTCTTCATCATCCCAATTGGTATTTCACTCCACACCGTTACCTCGTGGCTATTCTCCACCACCGTGCAGCCAGGCTGGAAATCCACCATTCTTGGTCCGTACTTTGTAGTCGGCGCGATTTTTTCTGGCATTGGCTTGCTCTTCATCGCCGTCTCACTTGCCCGTGAATATAATAAACATCTCAAAGAATACATCACTGAAACTTTTTACACCAACTTGGGCTGGATCTTCATTGTGATGAGCGCGGTCTGGTTTTACTTCACGCTCAATGAAACTCTGGTCGTTGTTACCGAGCAGGAAACGCTTGAATTTCCTGTTATGGCTTCCAAATTATTTGGTCAATTCGCGCCCGCATTTTGGGGCATGAACATCCTGATGATCGCCGCCACATGGATTCTGGTCGCGCCGAAATTTGTTTCGGATAAGCCATCGCGCAATCCGCTGTTTCAAACTGTCACAGGGCTGGTCGCAACTATCATCAGTGTGATTATTTTCTTCGTCTTGTGGCTGCAATTGCCCGCGCTTTCCGCTCCAGCCATTCAAACAGGATTGCTGCTCGCTTTCATCCTGTTCTTCATCTTTGCACTTCTCGGCGTAACCAAATGGATGAAGACTCGTCTCATCACTTCGACAGTCATCGCGAGCGCTTTTGTCCTCTTTGGCATGTGGCTCGAACGCTGGAATATTCTGATGCCCACTCTGACCCATGCGCGCCTGATGCCATACACCACCTACACTCCCACCATCACCGAAATTGCCGTCACCATTTCCACCTTTGGAATACTGACCTTGATGTTCGTGGTCTTCTATAAATTCTTCCCGTCCATTTCCATTTGGGAAGTGGAAGAGGGTCGCGCACTTGAACAGGGTTCTGGAGAATAAATATGAACTTTCCGCTTGAACAACCCCTCTTTCAATTTTTCTACTGGCTGGTCAACACCCCTGGAGTCGGCGCGGCTGTCGTTGGTCTGCTGGTTGGCGCCGCCGTCACAACTTTTGCATTAACCTTGCGCTGGATCGCGTCTGCAAAAGACGACGGTCAGGAATCATATCCGTATCCGCCGCAGCATTAAATGAGCATTCTCCTTTTTCAAGTTTAAGCATCTTGGAGAGGGTACTTGGAGTAAAAGAAACCGTAGGGCTTACGGTTTCTTTTTTGTTGCATCCTAATTTTGGGACGACTGTGCTGGCTACTTTCTTCATCCGTTAGATTTTTTGGGATTTTACGCAAGATATTGATCAAGGAATCTTCCTTTCCCCCTATACAGGCTGCTGAGCTCACCTGTATTATAGCTATGAAGGAAAACAAGTCTCAGAGTGACACGAGTGGATACAAGTGGACATTTGTCTCGACTTTAACGAAATCCCCCACCAATTACTTGACTTTCACTGTGTCCCCATATAGAATGACTTCTGTGTTCGTTGCTTTGACCTGAGGCAGTATTCGTTCTAGTCGTAATAAAATTTAATAAGTATTGCGCGACATTCTTCCTGTCTCCGCAAGGAATTTCAAAAATAGCCTTAAAAAGGCCAAAAATTCACTTCATCGTTAGTTTGCGAAAAAGTTACGCACCGCGATTTCTATCCCCGTCGGGACCGCCAAGAATAAACGAAAGAACCGACCTAAAATAGACTGAACCCTTCGAGCAAGACAAAAAAAGAAAGCCCCCACTGGTCAAATGGACAGACACCTGGTTTCGTAAGGTGTCTGTCTTGTTTTCAATTGTATCCGTTCATAGTTGTAAAAGTAAATGTATTCATCAATGAGTTGCTTTGTATCCTTAAAGGTGGTTTGCTTGAATTGCCGCAAATATTCCTCTTTGAGGTGTCCAAAGAAGTTCTCCATTGGAGCATTGTCCCAGCAGTTGCCACGGCGCGACATGGAAGGCGTAATGTTATACTCGCCGGTAAGGACATGATATGGGTCAGAAGTGTATTGCGTCCCCTGGTCACTGTGGAGGATCAATCCATCCGTGAGCTTTTCCTTTTGTTTGGCCTGTTTCAAGGTTTGGGTCACCAAAGCGATCGAGTTGGACTGCTCAAAGACATGTGCCACAATGAACCCATCGTACAAGTCTTTGATAGTGGAAAGATATGCCCAGCCCTGCAAGGTGCGGATATAGGTCACATCGGTGACCCACTTCTGGTTGGGCTTGGTAGCTACAAACTCACGATTGAGCACGTTCGGGTAGCGATGGTATGTGCCAATCTCTTCCAACTTTTTGTACATTTTGGGCTTTCTGGCCTGGGAACGGATCCCCAGTTTGGTCATTAGCCGTAAAACCGCCTTGTGGTTGATGGAAAGTCCTTGCTTCGTCTGCAGTTGGATCGTGATGCGCCGATAGCCATAGGCCTTGTGGGAAGCCTCATACACGGCTTGTACCTGGTCCAAGCGTTCCTGGTCCGGGTCTGACTCTGCCAGCGTTTTGACCCAGACATAATACGCCGCTCGCGAAACACCGAAGAATTCGCACATCGCTTTCACTTCGTATTCTTCCTTGTGGTGGTAGATCGCCCGATATTGCGCTGCGCGAGCTGCACTTTCCGCAATTCGGTATGGAATTTTTTTAGCAGCGCATTCTCCATTCGCAACCGTTCCACTTCCCGCTCTTCACTCTCCGCTTTGCGTGGACGCCCGATCGGTTTATGGAACGAGAGCTCTCCTTCTCGTCGATACATGCGCACCCAGGCTTCGATCCGCTCCGCTTTGCGAATTCCCAGCTGGGCCGCCACTGCCGCATACGTCAGATGTTCTTCCTCCACCAGACGTACCGCCTCCTGCTTTAATTTCCACCTTGTAGTGCAACATTCCTTTTCTTCCTGACATAAAAGCACCTCCTGTGCTTATCTTCTCACAGGAGGGCTTTCTTTTCGTGTCCGCTTTTCGGGGGTCAGTTCAAAATGGCGGTTTTTTGTTGTTTATTGCCAGTTTTCGCGTAAAAACAGGGGTGAAAAAAAGTTACGCACCGCGAGCTCCATCTTTGTATGAACCCGCGATCTCGAACATTATTTGCCACTGTACAAACTAAATTCTGTCAAGAAAATTACACCTTCGCACTTCTTCTTTTAGATGTATTGGGAAATTAGATCGCTGTGTGGAAATTGATGCAATATGCGTTGACTTCACCTAGCAGGCTAAAAAATCAACAGCATACTTTGAATCAAATCTTATTACTGTGAATCAACAGGAGGATTATTTGAGGCGTAATAAGTAGCGTCACCATTGTGTGGTACATAAGGCGTGCGCTTACTTCGCTGGCGGACGAGGTATCGAGCAGCTTCATTTGGGGAATAGTCCAAGTCTGAAATAGTTTTTAGGATTCGCTCTCTTGTCGCCTCTGCCACATCTTCCCGGTTGTTTAACACACGAGAAACAGTCTGTGTCGAAACTCCAGCGACAATGGCGACATCCTTAATTGTTGGTTTCCTTATTTTCATGGCATGTTTTCCATAACGTATCCATTAACCAAGCTATTTATCAGATTGACATTTCTTTGACCTAGCTACATTTGAAATGGAAAATCACATCTTTGCAAAACTGGATTTCAGCACTGGATACAATTCCCGATACACCACATATGACTTTCGATACGCCTCAACATCCGACGGGGCGGGCTGGGTGCTACCTGTAATCTTGATACACGCTGAGCACGCCTCTGCCACACTGCCACACTGCCCCACACGCCTGCGCCAACACCTGCTAGCAATGCAGCACCATACGCGCCGCCCTCTGTGGTGTTGACCGTTACCAGCTCCGCTTCCAACACCGACGCCAAAATCTGCCGCCACAACACACTCTTCGTACCACCCCCAGATGCGCGGACTTGTTTAATATCGCCGAGTCCAGCATTTTGAATCAGCGTGAACGAATCTTTCAGCCCGAATGCCACGCCTTCCAGCACAACACGCGTCATGTGCGCGCGGCTATGGCGCAGGGTCAAGCCGATGAAAGCGCCCCTCGCCAACGGGTCGGGATGAGGCGTGCGTTCGCCAGAAAGATATGGCAGGAATTGCAATCCCTCACTTCCCGCAGGAATTGATTCCGCCTCTTTCAATAAGTCATCAAAACTCACATCGGGTGCGAGCGTATCGCGATACCACTGCAAACTCCCCGCCGCAGAAAGCATCACACCCATGAAGTGCCACATGCCAGGCACGGCATGGCAAAAGGCGTGAAGCCGTCCGTCTGGTTCGATCAACGCAGAAGGCGTGGTTGCAAACACAACACCACTCGTGCCAACGGTCAAACCGACAATGCCAGGTTCAACCACTCCCATTCCTACCGCTCCCGCAGCCTGATCGCCGCCGCCAGCGATAACAGGTGTACCCGCTTTCAATCCGGTGAACGACGCAACTTCTTCGGTAATTTTAACACACGAGAAACAGTCTGTGTCGAAACCCCAGCGACAATGGCGACATCCTTAATTGTTGGTTTCTTTATTTTCATGGCATGTTTTCAAAGACGAATCTATTAGCTATGCTATTTAACTTAAGCACCACACCATAATCAGATATGGTAGGCTTGTGCTCGCTACTTACTCATCCACCAGATTTTTTGGGACTTTATGCAGAGATTTCGATCGGGGATCGTTCTTTTCCTGGAAAACTGGGCTCAGTTTATTTTCAGAATACGCACTGGGAATCATTTGGATGATCGTTTTACGCAAACACATGGGACACAAATAGCCAAATACAATTCACTATTGTTCGTTTACTACCTGAGGGCGGGTTTTGTCCAGAGTTTGATGCGCTTTTGTAACCAGAGAAGGATTTTGCCATCATGCTGGTCCTAGGAAATAATAGGTGAGAGTAAAATAACATGATGATCTCTTTTACCTCGCAATTCTGGGCGGATGAGTAAGTTAGCCAGCACAGGCGTATATTTATTATTTTGATTAAGGGCTGGCGATCGAAGAAGGTTTTAGATCTGAAGCAATGAAAGTTTTATCTCCAAATTACGGGTGGATGACTGAAGTAGACAGCTCAATACTATGACTCCAATTCCAGTACTAACACATCGTAGGGATCAAGTACAAGTTCATCTGTTATAACGCGATTGTCTAGCAAAGAACGCCCATGTTTGCCAAGTAGATTGACCTGCGCAGGTTCGTTCGCATGATTAATCAACACAAGCGTTGAAGCGCCATCTTCTCCGGTACGCAACCCGGCTTCCACATCTGGGTCGGCTTTAACAAGCGGCTGAACTCCTTGTTCGGCGCAGATGGAACCAATCCAGTTGCGGAGCCAGTTCTGCGCGGGTAATGTACCTGCGTAATAAGCTGTCCCTGTGCCGAATTGATTTTTGGTGAGGGCGGGTCTGCCAGCATAGAAATCCTGAGTGTATGTGGCGAGCACTTCGGCAGTGGTTGCATGCAATAGGTCTGCCCAATGTGAAGCTTCAACTGACATGCCATTCACCGATAGGAGATTTGTTTCGCCAGGCTGAAAAGGCTGCCATTCTTCTACTTTGATTCCAAGGACATCCTGCAACAAAGCCGGGTAACCGCCCAGCCAGATGCGTTCGTTCAAATCGGTGATACCGCTGAAATACGTCATCAACAACGTCCCACCTGCTTGCACAAAAGACTTTAGATTCTCTGCTTGGGCTTCCGATATTTGATAAAGCAATGGAGCGATCAATACCTTGTATCGGCTGAGATCATCATCCGGGTGGATAAAATCTAATGGAATATTTTGTTCGATGAGCGCGTTATACCAGGGGCGCAACACATCCCATGCATCCAGTTGAGCGGGCTTGGAGTCGATTTCCAGCGCCCAGACATTCTCATAACTAAACAGAATGCCGACTTGCGAATGTGCCTGCTGTGAGCCCAATCTTTCAAGTTGCGCAAATTCCGCGCCGATTTGTTTGACTTCAGCGAAAATGCGACTCCCGTCCACGCCGTAGTGGGGGATCATTCCTGCGTGGTATTTTTCTGCGCCGCTTTTGGATGCGCGCCATTGGAAGAACATCACACTAGATGCGCCGCGCGCCAATGCCTGATAACTAAGTGTGCGGATCGTGCCCGGTGCCTTGAGTGAATTGACTGCCCGCCAATTGACCTGACTGGTGGTCTGCTCCACCAATAAATAAGGTTTTCCACGCCCCCAACTGCGGGTCAGGTCATGCCAGAACGCGCCGTCTTTCCAGGCTTGCTCACCGTGAGCAGGATTAATATACATGTCAATGGCAGTGACGTCTTGATACTTTGCCCATTCAAAACCATCCAGGGCTTTCAAGCCGAATACGGAGTTGGTAAATAGAGGTTGTGTTGCGCCTGTTGACCGAATGGCATCAATTTCCGCTTTGAAAAGATTTAGAAGGGAATGATTCATAAAGCGGCGGTAATCCAGCACCTGCGCCGGGTTGCGATACGAGGTGGTGCGATTCGGCAGTTGAACATCCGCCCAATCGCTGATGCCCAACGACCAGAACGCCGTTCCCCAAACATCATTTAATACATCCACACTTTTATATCTTTCACACAGCCATTCCTGAAAGGCTTGGGTGCAAACGGGACAATAACACTCATGAACGTGACATCCATACTCATTGTTAACATGCCACATCCAAACTGCTGGATGTTGACCGTATCGCCGCGCCATCTCACCTGCCAACCTGGAGGATGCTTCACGGTACGCCGCGCTATTCGGACAATAGAATTGGCGCGATCCCGGTTTATAGGTAAGTCCATCCACAGCCACGGGCCAACTTTCAGGATGAAGACGCGAAAACCAGGGTGGGGGGGAAGCGGTCGCTGTTGCCAATGCAACCTGCACACCATTGGCATGTAATAAATCCAAGATGCGATCCAGCCAGTCAAATTGATATTGACCGGGCTTGGGTTCCAGTTTTGCCCAACTAAAAATACCGAGCGAGACCAGGTTGACGCCTGCTTCGCGCATCAGACGCATATCCTCCCGCCAAATTTCTTCGTTCCATTGTTCGGGGTTGTAATCCCCGCCATAATAAATTTTGTTGATATTCAACATTTCGCCGCCATGAAAAGAATAATGAGAGAATAGGTTACTTGATCCCCGCGCTGCCGCCTGACAGACTCAACTGATCCATAAAGCGCTGACCAAAGAAATAGACCAGGATCATCGGCACGGTCAACACCAGTGCGCCGACCATCACCAGGTTCCAGGGCGGAATTTGACCAGCGCTGTTGGTGGCGCTCAGAATCTGCACGCCCAACGCCAGCGGCATTTTGCTGACATCGTTGACGTAGATCAGCGGACCAAAGAATGCGCCCCAGTTCCAAACAAAAGTAAAGATTGCCACCGCCACAAGTGCGGGACGGATCAGAGGCAGGATGATGTAAACGTAAATGCCGAAGAAATTCAAACCGTCAATTTGCGCGGCTTCATCCAACTCCACAGGGATGCGGGTGATGAATTGGCGCAACAGGAAAATGTTGTATGCGCCACCAAAAAAATTAGGAACAATCAAGGGAAGCAGGGTATTAATCCAGTCCAGTTTAGTGAACAGGACAAACTGTGGGATGAGCGTCACTTCGGTGGGGATCATCATGGTCGAGAGCAGGATGATGAAAATGATCTCTTTTCCTGGAGCGCGCAAACGCGCAAATGCATACGCCACCAGACTGCTGACGAGTACCTGTCCCACCATCGAGAAGAATACCAGCGTCAGGCTGTTGAGTAGAAATTGACCGAAATTCAGTTTGGAGGTGAATACCCGCACGAAGTTCTCGAAATGAAATTCGCCCGGGAGGAAGGTGAAGGTCAGTTTGGCTGAGGTGGCGTCGCTTGCCAACGACATGGAAATCATATACATGAACGGCGCCGCCAGCAACACTCCCAATCCTGTAAGGATGAGATATGTAAAAAACTTTTCGATCTTGCCCATTTTGTTCATGATTTGCGCACCTCAGTTTCATAATAGACCCAGGCGCTTGAGGAGCGGAACACCAGCAGGGTTAAGATCATCACCAGCACAAACAGGATCCAGGCGATGGCAGAGGCATAGCCCATTTTGTAGAATCGGAAACCATTGTTGAAGAGATACGGCACGATCATCATACTGGCGTTGTTCGGTCCACCCATGTTGGCGCCGCCGGTACCGGTCATGATGTATATCTGGGTGAAGACTTGCAGTGCGCCGATCAAGCCATTGATCAGGTTGAAAAAGATAACCGGCGTGAGCAATGGCAGGGTGATTTGATAATACTGAGCTATGGGAGATGCGCCATCCAGTTCAGCCGCTTCATAAAATTCCGTAGGGATGCTCTTCATCCCCGCCATGAGCAAAGTGATGTTGGCACCCACTGTCCACAAGGACATCAGGATCAGTGCAGGCTTGACCCAATCAGGCTCTAACAACCAGGCGGGTCCATCCATGCCAAAGATCGCGAGAAAGCGATTGATCATCCCGGCATCAGGCGCGAGCAGCCACCTGAACAGTAATGCTGAAGCCACACCGGGCACAGTCGCTGGGATGTAATACAGCGTGCGGTAAATTGCCGAGCCTTTGATCGGTCTATTCAGGAAATAAGTAATGAAGAGGGAGAAAAGCATGCCCAACGGCACGGAGATAAATGCGTAATATAAAGTGTTGAAAACCGTTTTCCAGAAGATCTTGTCTTTGGTGAATAGCCGGATGTAATTGTCCCAGCCAAGGAATTGCGGTGGGGTGAACAGATCCCAGTTGGTCAGGCTGAGAAAAAATGAATAGAGCATCGGTCCCAGGGTGAGGACGATAAAACCAAACACCCAGGGAAACACCAGCAGATAAAACCACAACGTTTCTTTCTTCCTCATATGGTTACCTATCCATGACGAGTGTGGTCACACTCAGGGGCGCCAGAGTCCATGTGCCTGACTCAGTTCGCGACTCTACCAACGACAGATCGAATTGCTCTGAAGTTTCGAATTGCTGAACGGACTCAGGCAATTGACCCTGCAACGCTTCCAACTTAAGGACAACTGGTTCGTTTGCCAAATTAACCGCCACCACCACCCAGCGCTGATCGTCTGCTGAACGATACGCCGACACAAGCAGGGTATCATCGCCGCCCTGCGTTTCCAGGCGCACAAAACCGGGGCGGATGAAACGCGAATAATTTCCCAGCACCCACAGGCGTTTGGTTTGCAGAACATCCTGACCGAGCGGGTTGACGTAGATCAAGCCGTCGCGATACTGATATTTGGAAACTGCGATCCAATATTGCCACGAAGTGACATTGGCAATCGTCAGGTCATCGTGGATGACATTCGCCATGATTAAGGCAGATTCCATGCCCGCGTCGCGCCCCTCCTGCATCTCCGTCCACTCCGACATCCACAGTGGTTTGCCCGGATGATTCTTCTGCATATATTTCATGAAGCGTTCTTTATCAGCGCGCGTAGACCAATACGAATGGATCGACAGATGCGGCAGGGCTTCCCAAACCTGTGGATCGCTGGCAAGTTTTTCGATGTAGACATCCGCAGTCTTCCACTCGCCCGATTCGAAAAGGGATAGTTGCACATCCAGTTGGTTTTTCCGCAGAGTCTCCAGCAAGACGCGGGTCAGTTCAAGCACTTCGTCGGGACCGTAATGACAACCTTCCTGTCCGTTTTTGTAACTCCAATTCCACTGCGGCTCATTGATCGGGCTGAGCCAATCAACAGGGATGTCTTCCTCATCCTGCAAGTGACGGACTACATCCACCATGTATTGTGAAAACTCCGCATACATTTCGGGAGATAGATTCGACTTGCCGTCCTTTTCCCCGGTCGTTAATCCAGACACGGTCATACGCGCCGGAGGGCTGTTGACAAAAACTACAAAATGTTCAACACCCCGATCACGCGCCGCCCGCAACATCCACATGGCATTGGCATCACGAGTCCAGTCATATTGACCGGGGGCGACTTCAAACGTTTCTGCCCGCCGCCATACATCTTGAATGTTCTCGCCATTACCGCCGCCGAGGTTGTGGCGGTAAAAGGACAGACCAATTCCTTTTGCAGGATCAAACAAAAGGTCGGCAACGAGGCGCCGTTTTTCATCCTCCCAGCCGCCGACATCCTGCGCCCACCAGGCTCCCGCCGCGCCAAAGCCTTCCATCGTTTGCGATTCGGATTGGGTGTTGATCGTTACTACAATAGTTTTTAAGTCTTGGGAGATAGATGTCATGGGGAGTTGTATCCACACTGGGGGGATGGGTTTCTGCATCAGGTTTGATCGTGGCACAGGCGCTTAAGAAAATCAAAAAGAATAATAGCAAAATGCCTGTTGGACGGTTGAACGAAATTTTCACGATTTGGCAATCCGAGGAGAAAACTGTGGGAGGCTTGCACCTCCCACAGTTTCTTCAAAATTTATTGAGCGAACAGGTCGACCAATTGTTCCTGAATGGCATCCATCGTCGGCTGGACTTCGGCGCGGTTCGCAAACACTTCGCCGAGGTTGGTGTCGAAGACAGACATCATTTCATTCCACTTCGGGGAGAGGGGCAACGCGAAGGCGGCATTGGCAGATTCGCCCAACGCAGCCATGTTGATCGGCTTGCTGCTCCAACTCTGATTGAGGAATGCATCACCGCTCAGGTTGGCGATGTTGGCAGGCGCGTCTTGCTTGAACTCGACGATCGGAGCCTGTCCTTCTTCACTCGTCAGGAATTCGATTAACTTCCAGGCGGCTTCGGGGTTCTTGCAGTCCTTGGAAATCGCCAAGCCGGAACCAAACACGACTGTGGCATTCTGCTTGTTCTTGAAGAGCGGAGCAATGTCCCAATTGAAGGTGGCGTCTTTCAATCCGCCGATGCCCCAGAAACCGGTGGTGCTCATGGCAACCTTGCCCTGTGCAAAGAGCGGATCCGGGCTGTTGGTGCCAAGGTTGGCATAATCTTCGGGGGAGGGGGCTACCTGATATTTGTAGACCAGATCGTTGTAGAACTGAATGGCTTCCACTGTTTCGGGGGAATTGACCACGGGTTGTCCACTGGCATCCAGCACTGCGCCGCCGTTCATATAGATGAAGCTCATCCACCAGGGCCACCAACCGCCAGCGGCAAAGCCGTATTGCGTCACGGTGTCGCCATCACGGATGGTCAGTTTTTGAGTGGCATCCAGGAATTCGACCCAGGTCCAATCCTTGGTTGGGTAGGAGACGCCTGCGGCATCGAACATATCCTTATTGTAATAAAGGATCAGCGCGCCGCCACGGTCGGGCATGGCATATAAATTCCCGTCCAGGGAATAGGCGGTGGTCAAGCCGCCGGTCTCACCATAGCGGGCTTTGAGGTCGAGGCTGTCATTAGCAACGAAATCATTCAAGGAGATAACCTGTCCCTTGGATGAATACGAATGCACATCTTCCGACAACTGGATGATATCGGGAGCGGTACCACCGGCGATCATGGTCTGAACTTTCTGGCTGTAGTCGCTGGGGATGTACAGCAGTTCAACTTTGATGTCCGGATTCTTTTCCATGAACATGTTCACACGTTCCTGGTAGACCTGGGTATCAAGATCGCTACCCCAAAAGCTTAATGTCAGGGTGACCGGTTCGGTCACTGGGGCATCGGTTGCGGCAGGGACTTCTACGGCGGGCGCATCGGTCGCTGCAGGCTCTTCCAGTACAGTGGTGGGAGCAGCTTGACCGCAGGCTGCCAACAGCATACTTAACATAACGAGCACAGCAAATAACTTGGATAGTTTCATTATCTTTTCTCCTTCTTGGTATATGTGAAAATCGATTTGATCGTGAAATAGACGCGTTTATAGACCGGAATGCGTTTAAATTCCGTTCACCTCCTGTACATTAAGTTTTTGAACGATGTGCCGTTAAGGCTTTGTTACCGAAAAACTTTCGGAACGAATGGCACCAGCCTGTCGTCCGGCGCTCGCAAGAAATTCTTCAAGCACCAATGTTGCCGCACCCAAACTGACCGGGTTTCTATTCATCTTGCTGAGAGTAAATTGAACTGATTTATAGGGTTGGGCAAGGGATTGTTTTTCAACCAATTCGAGCAATTCCGGCAGCATTACTGATCCTAATAATCCTGCTACCCAGGAACCGAGGATCACTTGTTCAGGGTTGAGAATATTGATCAAACTGGATAACCCAGCACTCAAGTACACAGCGGTTTGATGCACAACGGCTTTTGTGGTGTTGCCCTCTTCGGCGGCAGTTGCAATGGCTGAAATCGTGCGGGTTTGGTCTTCAGGAAAAGTAGGGGGCTTTTCGGATCGATCTCAGCCAGGGTCTGTATGATTCCAGGTGCGCCAACGTACGCTTCGAGACAGCCTTGATTCCCACATCGACAAGCACGCCCACCGGCAACGATCACGGAATGTCCCCATTCTCCTGCTGTATTACTAGCGCCTCGGAAAAGTTGACCGTTGATCACTAACCCAGCCCCGACACCTGTTCCCAGCACCAATGCAGCCATTGTATCCACCCCTTGCCCTGCACCAAACCAAGCTTCTGCGAGAGCATTGAATTTAAGCGGGTTATCCATGTACAAGGGAAGGTTTAGTTCTTTTTCCAGCATGGACTGCAAAGACACATCTCGCCAGCCCCATGAAGGCGCAAAAACGGAGACGCCGGTAGAATGCTCGAAGGGACCTGGAATGCTGATGCCAACACCGACCACTTGGTCGCGAGGCAATCCGACCCGATCGAGTAACGTATTAAAGCCGGACACGATCATGTTTACTACCTCCTGCGGCTCTTTCTGCGTGGAGGGGAGTTCTATTTCATGTTCGGCAAGGTTTTGGAGGGTTAGGTCATATAACTCAAATCGGATATAGGTTTCCGCCACATCCACCCCTACACAAGCCCCAGCGGAAGCATTAACAGACAAAATTGCTGTTGGGCGCCCGCCTTGGGAAGCGGCAGTTCCGGCTTCCACAATCAATCCTTCTTCCATCATATTTGCAATGAGATTAGCGACTGTGGCATTGCTCAACCCCGTTAATTGGGTAAGTTCCTGACGGGTACTGTTTTTGCGCAGGAGCAATTGATGCAAGATTTGCAGGCGATTCGCTTCGCGAATATTACGGGTTGTGGGTTGAGATTTATCGATGGGGAAGTTGGAAAGCATAGGAAATCCTGTTAATCTTTGACTTATTCTAATACTAAGAATAAGTTTTGTCAATAGATAAATCAGAAATAAAAAACCAATTCCCCACTTAATTGCAATATGATAAAGTGGATGTTACTACTTGTGCCGCTACTTGACCTCATCCGATCAGATTTTTTGGAATTTTAGGGCAGGAAATTCATCAGGCGATAGTTTTTTCCCTAAGTTGGGCGCGGTTTATTTTATGAATACACACTGGTATCGTTTGGATAATCGTTTTTAGGAAAACACACCGATCACAAGCAGCTAAATACAATTCGATTTCATATCTTGATCTTTGATAAATAGTATGCACCCTGGGTCGTTCAATTCTTGACCTGCAAAGATGTAGGTCAGTTCAGATACATCGTACGCGAATAACTGTGATGCAGTCCGCCAAGTATTGCATTCGATGTGATGCGTCCGCTGGTTGGCTTTGATCTTGGCAGTTCATATTGATCAGGAATTCGCTGTTCAATCCCTTGATGCGGTCGTTCCTGATTGAAGTATGCCGTGTACTCCTTGGTTACCCGCCGCAAATGCTTATCATCATGGATCAGGATATGATCCATGCACTCCCTTCGTAAACTGCCCACGAACCTTTCACAAACCCCAATCGCCTCGGGTGTTCGATACGGCGTTTTCAACTCTTTGATGTTTGCTCTCACTGCCGAAAAATGCGTCGCATATTTTTTATCGCGGTCGCGAATCAAATACTTCGGTCCTTTCCCCCACGGCGTCGCTTCCCGTAGCTGCTGCGCCGTCCATTCATCGGTTGGGTATTTTGTTACACCAGTATGAACTATCTGTCGCGTTTTCAGCTCCATCACCACAAAGATATACCATTGCCGGAACAGCCAGTCGGTTACGACCGTAAAGTCGCATGCCCAGATGCCACTCGCTTGATTCTTCAAGAATGTCGCCCAAGTTTGGGTTGAAGTGCGTGATTTCGTCTCTTTCGGCATGTATTTTTGAATAGTTCGTTTACTCACTTCTATCCCCAGTTTCAACAATTCACCCCGTATTCGCTCCGCTCCCCATAACCGATTCTCTTTCGCCATCTCTTGAATCAAGGCGATCGTTTCAGGTGTTATCTTTGGCTTGCCCTGCGATTTCCGTCGCCAATAGAATTGAAACAACTCACGATGCCAGCGCAACAAAGTATCCGGTTGAACGATATGTAAAGCTTGTTTCCAGAACTTCGTAAAATGGGAAAGTACAACCAAGCAAAAACGATCAAGGTTGATTAACTGTGGTCGTTTGATCTGGCGATTCAACACGATCAATTGCTGGCGAAGCAGCCCATTTTCTACAACCAGATCAGTTCGGTTGCGTGTCAGATCTAAAAGGGTGCCGATGATTAAGACTGAAGTAGCTGGCTTTGACCAGAGTTTGATGCGCTCATGTAGCCAACGAAGGATTTTGCCCATCATGCTGCTCCCGGAAAATTATAGGGTAGATTAGCATGATAATCCTCTTTTACTGCTCAAATCCGGGCGGATGAACGAAGTAGCCAGTACAGGCCTTGGCGCAATTACCTGCACCCTGCCAATACATAGTAGGTCACTTCTTCCAAGATATCCCCTGGAGGGATTTGGTTAACGTCGATAGTTCAAAATTTCGCATCCGAGCTGGTAGCTAATATTGAGTTACTTGTGGGGCTGGCGATCTGAGTTGAAATGGGAGTAATGTATGTTTGGTGAGAAGATCTGCAGCCAAACACCGTTAAGAGAAATAACCCCAAAAACGATAGTTTCGAATTTGTTTTACCCATAACAGATTCCTACCTTGCCTTATGTATAGAGATTTATTTACGGGAGCGGATCGATCCAGTAATCTTCATTGTCTCCCTCGCGCGACCAGCCTTCAAAGCCTTGTTCACTGCGGATATACCACCAATAGGAATTTTCTGCGCAAATAGGACCATCAAGGATAACCATATCCCGTCCAGCTGCGATGACATGCACCTTTTCAGAAGACATGCTTGGCTGGGCTCGAAGAGATAATTGTGACGCCATACCACTGGTAGTTACTTCGGCATTCATTCCAATGGATAATCGTGTTGGTAGAGTTCCTATGCACGCTGGGATATCGGATATTTGTGGGAGAGGTGATGTTTCAATGGGCTTGTTTGTCGGACGAAGATAGGTTACTTCTGAGGTCGCTTCCGGTACATAGAACTCGCATTTTTCGTTAAGACATATCTTCCATAAAAATGTGCCATTGTGACAGACAGCATTGGATTCGATTTTTGCTATTGTCCCTTGCTCAACTTGAATCGTCCCTTGCGGCACAACAGTCCAGTTATCAAAATCAAAGGTGTAGGCTGGAAGGATTTCGGTAAGAATTTCCACGTTTCCAAGCGCTTTGATCCCAGAAGGCGCTATTGCTCCGTTGCAAGAAACATCAGTAGGTGTACCAAGCCACGCCCAATCACTAGGATTATCACCTTGTTCTTTGTCAAATACTTGCCCCGAAACTTCCCCCAAAGCAATAAAATCTGCTCCTATAGTTGTTTGGATTTGTAGTATCCCATTTTCCCCAATTTTTAATTGTTTCCAACCAGTTAAGACGCCATTGTTATAGGCCAGGAGACGTACGTTTTCATTGGGCTGAAATTTATAGAAAGTCAGTCTTTGTTCATAATCCAAAAATAATCGAGGGCCAGATGTATCTAACACCTCAGTATATTTGTCGAAACCCCAATTACTGCCAGTGAAATTGAAATGATAGGTACCTGGGGAAGATGGCAAAACTGGTGTGTATTCGAAATCAACCATGAAGCCAGAAAGTCCACCTTCGCTTAGATAGCTAGTAGCCTGATAGCTTTCAACAGTGCCGTTGGGTAATTCTACTTTTATGCTGACTGTTTCAATTCCTTGTAAACCGCAAATTTCAAATGCAATATCGTTGAGAAATTCTGTATATCCAAGGTAATCTGTATTGCTAAAAATAGATAGTGATGTTTGTTCATATAGTTCGCATTCACATACTATCTTCCAACAAGGAGCACCTAAGCCTCCAAAGTATGCGATTTCTTGAATGATATCTGCAGGTAGGACGGTCTCTAAGCTATCCTTTGAAATAATAATCTCTTCAACTTGATTATTACCTTGATTGTTTTCATCAAGTGGGGTTGAAATTTCCGGTGTAGGCGATCCCACCTCCATTTGCGGAGTTGAAACAAGCAGGGGTGTTTCTAGTAAACCACATGCAAGGATTAGTATGGATGTGATGGTCGATGCTATAGTTTTTCGCCACATTTCTTTTTCCGGTTAGTTTGTTGTGTCTGTTTGGTTTAATGATTCTCGAATTTCATCAGCTCGATCCTGGAACTGAGCTTGTCTTTCTGGAATGTCTGCCAAAAGGTCTGCTGCGGTTTGGTAGTTTTCAAGTGCGCGGGGCAGATCGCCTGTTAGACGATAGATCAAGCCGAGTCGTGCATAGGACTCACCGGCGAGCTCGCGGACGTGGAGATTATTGCCGTCATCATAAGAAGCAATGACTGCTTCAAATTCTTTTACCGATAAACTGAAATCGGGTAATTCGCCGGTGTAGGTCTTCAGCCAGAGGCATTGACCTCGCGAAAAGTGGATTTTGGTTTCGGCTTCGGCAAGCGGCGGTTTTTCTGGCGCGTCCTCTGCTTTTTCAAGATAGGTAAAACACTTTTCTAATAGTTTCTGATCTACATCGGCAGGATCTTTTGATTCGTCGAAAGGCTGCAGGGCAAGGATGTAATTGAGGTTTGCCATCCCAATGTAGGGACGGGCGTAATCCGGGTTGATGTCTATAGCTTTTTCCAAAGCAGATTCGGTCAAGTCGTATTGTTTCGCTTTACCGGCAGCGAAACCGATCAATGCGTAAAGCGTTTCTTTGCCTTGGTCATCTTCCCAGTTATCGATGGACTCGATGCTTTGAAGTACTTCCAGAGATTTTTCGTATTCATGGACGGCGAAGTAGGATAAGCCGATCGATAATGATGAAATAATGTCGCTGCGGGTTTGCATTTCTCGATCAAAGTCGTACGCCCAGGCTGGGTTGTTTGCTCCGGGGAGGGGGAAGGGGGAGCCGAGTTCGTATTGACCAATGACCTCACTGCCTTCGTGAAATCCCTGGGTATCCAAATAGAACTCAGGGACGACGATCATCCCATTCGGTGTTTCTTCCACAACTCCGTAGATGATCATGTGAGCCCGAATATTAGATGCAAGTTCACCAGCATTTTTTGCGCGATCTTCTGGTGTTTTTCCTTTTACTGTTCCTACCTTATCGGGACCCCAAATTTCAACTTTTGGACCCACGGTAATTTCTCGTAAATCATCCCCCAAGCGGATATTGATGCCATCTGCTACAGTGTATCCGATGTCGTCAGGGAGATCGCTTCCATTTTCAGCAAAGGCAGCAATGGCAATACGGAATTCCCCGGTCATGAAATCTTTTTGATTTGGGCGAAGTGCAAGGAAAAGGCTGATACCCCCGACAATCATTGTGACGAACAGGATGAGAAAACTGATCCGTTGTTCGATGCTATACCGCTCAATGATCTTTTCGATGTATCGCTTAATGATTTTTTCATCGAAGAAGTTGTAGATCACTGTCCCCAAGTTCTGTAGGATGGTTCCTTGGGAATTGTTCACTACAACATTGGGCTGAGTTTTTTTCTTTTTCTTTTCCTCTTCCTTCTTCGGCATCTCGTTATTTCCCCTTTTTCTTTAGAACTTTTCTTTTCGTTGCTGGCGGCTTACTAAAATTCATGGTGACTTGCCCCTTGTTTTCTTGAATCAAGCCTTGTACATTGCCATTTATTTCAATATGGTTTTCGGAAGATGCCTTGTTGGACTTTACAAGTTTCAACAACTCGTGCGCGAGTGCTATGACCTGGTCATCCTTGTCGATCTTGCTTTCTTGAATGGCCTTTTTGACGGGCTTTTCCCAGGTTTCGGAGTCTTTGAGATAGTTATCCAGATGGGATTTTGCCTCTTTATTGCTGCCAAACTTCTTTGTAACGAGACTGACCAATGCCTTATAAGCATCTTTGATGGCTGTGCCTGCTACATCGGTAGCTCCGGTAATTGCCCCGGCAGCTAATGCAGATAGGATTACTTCAATAGGCTCCATACGTTCCTCCTTGATTTTGCCTGTTAATTACTTTGAGATTATACGATAGTATTTTCTGTTAGCAGCAAGCCAAAGGGACGCATTTCTATGGGATGGGTTCAAGTAGGTAGCTCTCATTGCTAAATTCCGGCATCCACCCGGGACGGGAATCTTGTGACCATAAAACTTTCCACCATGTGACATTGTCAATACACATAGGCCCTTCAACAATTGACATTTCTGTTCCTTCTTGTACCTCGCCAAGGATTTCTTCATTGAATCCAGACGCTATTCGCACTGGCTTATATTGTCCGTCTGTATATGCGACCTTGGTAGAGGAAAAAGCTGCCAAACGCGTATTAGAGGGCCCAAGTCCCACACAATGCTCTCTCCTATGACAATTGATTTTGGCCCGAAAAAGGACCGTCAAAAGGAAGCCATATTTCGCCAGACAACTCTCCTATGGCAACAAAAAACTGACTATAGGTATTGTTATTTGGGTCAGCAGGAATCTCAACAGCGAGTTGGCCAGCTTGGTCAACTTCATAGGATTCTTATCCGACAAGTTTTTCGTTGTGATAATAATAAAGAGCTACTGCCTCTGAAGCTTTAAACCCATAAAGGAATAAATGTGTATTATCTATTCGGAATAAACGGGTTGCGTTTGCCTTAAAGACATTGGCAGTTGCCTCAACTCGATCTCCCCCGCTTTCGAATACATATTTATAAATTCCTTCAGGATTTTTTACCCCATATATCAACGTTGCCTTAACATAATAATAGTTTCCGTCTATACCCATTGGTAAATTCTGAGTGGTGATTTCCCCATTGGGATAATAAGTCGTGAAGATAACGTCTTGTTCATTCTTCCATCCACAGACATACAAATAGTCTGTGGCCAGTAATTCAATTTCCATGTGATTTTCCGTTGCACTAGGCAAGGTAACAAAATCACCAAAGCAAACCCACCTGTTCCGCCACCTGGATAGTAAGTAACTTCCAGTAATATATTATCTGGCGCAATCGTTTGAGTTTGATTGATATCAAAATAACCTCGGAGGAGGAGTATCGGTTGATAATAGATCATCCAAGGGTTTTTGTGTTTCCGTATTTCCGAGTCCCAAATTCCCACATGAGCTTAACAAAATAGCTGCAATCAACCATATCGCTTTCTTTCCCATAAGAATATCCTTTTCTGCAATGAAGTTTTATTGGAAATATTTCTTATTGCCACGTATGTTAGTTGAGGTACTTGATAAATTCCACATATCAATAAAAGTGTTATAGATATTTTTTGATTATACGTCTTAAATTTCTCGAAATATGACTCTTCAAATCTGGAAGGTGGTGGGTGTTTTGGGCTCAATTTTGTCCGAAACTGCCAGAAAAAAATCTTCGTATAATGAAGTAAAATTCATCTCAATCGCTTCCTCGAAACGCTCTTCGTCGAACGCATGGATCAAAACGAAGCCATCTTCGCCCGCTACATGAACGACGACACCTTCAGAAAATCGTCGCCGAGTGGCTGACGAAGAAATCTATACCCGATTGAGTGGAGATAAACCTGATATAACCTATAAGAAGTAGTGGGGGAACTGAACGTATTGTAGCCATAAAGAGTTTGGGTGTAATTTGGAATTATCAAATAAGAAACAGGAATAAATGGGAGAGTTGATTATGGCAAAACGACACTTGGTAGTAATAAAGAACAAAGAAGGAAAGGGGGAGACATATCCCTTCGAACCAGTTTTTATTTGAGACTTTGCAATAAAAAAAGATTTTATGCCTACTAGTGGCATAAATATTAAAGAAAGCTTTGATATGGTATAGACCGTGAGTGTTGAGATGAAAAACAAAAGCAGAAATAAGAATAGGAAATTAATTATCATCATTGTTGCTGAAGTCGCCATTATGGGATTGGTATGTTTAACTTTTGCCCTTCTATGGTTTGGGATACTGCCCTTAACAAAAGATGGCAATACACCCGAATCGGTAATTCAAAGTCAAGTTGTTCCTTCGCCAAACTCAATTTCTGCTTTTCCTACTATGTATAGTACGGCCGTTGAGCAACAAGTTACAGATTGAAGCAAATTCACCAATTGTTGAGCCGAGTCAAAGCTCCTCTAAGCGAAATTCCTGTTGAGGAATTTCCGTTTTCATCTATGAATAATGTATTGCCTGATGATATTCTAGAAGAAGTAGCATATTTTTCAGCTGGTGGCCCAGATGGAGATTTTCAATGTGATCACCCAATGATTGCAGGGGATCCCCAGGATGATGAATTAATGTCGCTGAATATATTTTCAGTTTGCGGTTTATCTGGAGAACAAGATCTTATTGGACAAGTTAATTACCCTGATGGGAGGATTTACTCACAACATGTCCAGGTTTTATCCTCGCCAAATGGAACCCTTTATGCTGAACTTGAATTTATGCCAAATATAAATGACCCAATTGGTGTCTACGTGTTTAGCCTTGAAGGCTTGGATGGGAAATTCGAATCAAATGCTTATTACCGTAAACCAGATGGTCCTAGGTTATTTTCTCTCGATAATAATCAAGTTTTTCTCTATGGATTTGCGCCACAGAATCTGTAAGAATGTTCGCTTATTATCTTGATAACGAAATATGGAAGTTTTCTGGTTGGAATGAATATGTTGTGGATCAAAATGGGCAGCTTGTTGTCTCTTTGTTGTTTGATGGTTTAGGAAGTGATACAGATATTCCTGCACTTATTGCTGTTGGAGAAAAATCGGGGGAAGCTCCTTTGTTGACCACTAGGTCTTCGGGTGGGAGGATTACATGGGCACATGAAAAAATTTCGGTTGGTGGTTCAGAAAGCCAATCTAAATATATGCAATGTTCAAGTGAGCAGCTATCTTCAAGTAACCTCATGAGCAGGTATAATGCGCAGGCTGTAGATTCTGTGAAAATTTATGTAAATCCAAGACTGGATGCGCGAACATTTAACGAGGTCCCTGCAAATTCTAAGGTTTATGTGTTTCTTGGTCCATATTGCACAGGAAATCAAGTTTGGTGGAAGGCTGATGCAGAAGTAGGAGCAGGATATTTGCTTGAAAAGACGACCGTTACTATCTTGAGCCGCTTCATCTGCCTGCCGATTTTTGTGGTGGATTGCAGTCAATCTTCACAATTGGTGATTGGGTGATGGTGACTTTTCCTAAGACAATAAACGTAAATGCTTATGAATTACCAAGTTTTCTTCAAGCATTATATATACCTTTGTAGAAGAAAGTGGCGTGCAAATTGAGGAAGGTCCAGTTTGTGCTGATGGAACAATTTGGTGGAAAACATGGGATTTTTTTCCACGAAAATAGTTGGATACCTGAATATCAAAACGGTATTCATATATTTGGCTTATATTTTTCGCCTAAAATGAATTTTGATTTAGCCGGAAATCCGGGTTTCTTCAAATCGAGATATGGATTTTGTAATTCTTTGCGTGTGCTGGCTACTTCGTTCATCCGTCAGCTTTTCAGGGATTTAAAACAGAAATCTTTTCAATCTCTACCAGCCCAAAACCTTTTCCAGTCACTGGGACGCCCTGAATGATTTCGTTTGGCGAAATGCATCATTCATAAGTATCCGAATACAATACAGCTTCACAGATTGATGATCGATAGATGCTGTTCCACCCTTGTTCGTAAAAGTTTTAATACAAAGGATATGGGTTAGTTCAGATATGCAGTGCGGGAATAACTGTGGTGCAATCCACCAAGAATTGCCTTCGAGATAATGCGTCCGCTTATTGGCTTTGACATTGTCAGATCATACTGATCGAGGTTCCGCTATTCAATCCCCTGATGCGGTTGTTCCTGATTAAAGTATGCCGTGTATTCCTTGGTTGCCCGCTCTAAATGCCTATCATCATGGATCAAGATATAATCCAGATCGCAGACTGCCCATGAAGCTTTCACATATCCCATTCACTTAGGCGTTCGAAACAACGTCCCCAGTTCTTTGATCCTGAACTCACTGTCACTGCCAAAAAATATGTGGCGTATTTTTCGCCACGATCGCGAATTAGATAATACCGTTCTTTTTTTCCTTGAGGACCATAGGAATATGTTATACTTTTATATATAAAAGTATAACAAAAATAAGGAGCATCCACATGGTTTTGACAATTTCAAACAAAGGCTGGGTAGTTATTCCTGCCGAAATGCGAAAAAAATACAACCTTGCGCCAGGCACAGAGGTAACACTTGTAGATTATGGTGGCGTACTAACCATCGTCCCTGTTATAGCTGACCCCATCAAAAAAGGACGCGGCATGTTGAAAGGACAGACTTCGTTGTCTGCTGTGCTAAAGAAAGATCGTGAATTCGAAAAGAAGCGCGAAAAGAGGCTCACTCATGCATGATCTGCCAGCCTATGTCTTGGATTCTTTTGCTTTCATAGCATACCTGGAAGATGAGCCTGCAGCGCAGCGCGTTCAAAAAATATTAAGAGACGCCGAAGACAATAAATGTAAAGTATATATTTCAATTATCAACTTGGGAGAGATACTGTACAGCGTGGAAAGGAATAATGGGTTGGCTAAGACACATGAAGCGCTTGCCCTTATTCAAAGCCTCCCTATTGAAATTCTTCCTGCAGATAACCAAACCGTTCTTGCCGCTGCTCACATCAAAGCTAATCACCCTATTTCATATGCGGATGCTTTTGTCGTGGTTGCTGCTCAAAAATCAACGGTACGATTATGACTGGGGATCCGGAGTTTGAAGAGGTTACCAAACTTGCTAAAATCGAATGGTTGAAAAAAAGAAAGTAAACAATCACTTGTGTCATGAGTGGACAATTTTCTCGACTTTAACGAATTCCCCCATAAATTGCTTGACTTTCTTTATTCCCTCATATAGAATGAGTCTTGAGCTAGTTGCTTTATCCATCAGTTTATTGTTAATCTTTTTCGATAAGGCATGTAACCAGAAGCTATATTCATTCTAGCCGTAATAAAATGTAATAAGTATTGCGCGACATTCTTCCTGTCTTCGCAAGGAATTACGAAAACAGCCTTAAAAAGGCTCAAAATTCACTTCATCGTTAGTTTGCGAAAAAGTTACGCACCGCGATTTCTATCCCCGTCGGGACCGCCAAGAATAAATGAAAAAACCGCCCTAAAATGGCGGTTTTTTTGTTGTTTCTTGCCAATTTTCGCGTAAAAACAGGGGTGAAAAAAAGTTACGCACCGCGAGTTCCATTATCGGGCATCTTTGTATGAACCCGCGATCTCATAACTCATATCGTTACTGTACAAACCCAAATTGGTCAAAATAACTATGCATTTGATTTTCTTCTTTTTTCTAGGAACAAAGTAACCAATACAACCTGTAGGAGACTCAATCATTATTTTTAAATAATAATGTCTTGGCGGTTTGACTCGTGTCTATAGTTTGGCCTGATACAGGCGATAGCAAAACTGTTTGAGTAATAAAAAAAGAGACGCCCAAGTTCTGAGCGTCTTGCCTGAAATCAGAGTTGCTCCTGCGCTCTTATAGCGCTCTTATGGCGCTGTTATCACTCTCCAGATCACATTCCCAACATCGTCTGCTACTAGAAGTGCACCGAGTTTATCAATTGCAACACCTACAGGTCGTCCCATGGCATCGCCATTTTCTTTGAGGAACCCGTTCAGAACAAGCAATGGATCACCTGAAGGCATGCCTGCTGTGAACGGCACAAAGATCACCTGATAGCCGTTAGGCTGCTGACGATTCCACGAGCCATGCTGCCCAACAAACATTCCATTCTCAAATCGAATGGGTAATGTGTTTCCGTCTGCAGAGATAAGTCCTAATGAAGCGGTATGAGATCCCAACGCATAATCAGGCACAATGGCCGATGCAACCAGCTCGGGATTCTGCGGTGAAACGCGCGTATCAACATGATCGCCATAATAGCTGAAAGGCCAACCGTAAAAGCCGCCGTCTTGAACTGCGGTCATAAAATCTGGCACCAGGTCATTGCCCAACTCATCGCGTTCATTCACTACCACCCATAATGCTCCAGACTCTGCATCCCATGCCATCCCCACAGGGTTTCGCAAACCCGAAGCAAAAATGCGATGGCTGCCTGTTTCAATATCCACTTCCCAGATCGCAGCGCGTTCTGTTTCCGCCTCAAATCCGTTCTCTGCTGCGTTGCTATTCGAGCCAACAGAAACATATAATTTCGTTCCATTTGCACTGGCGATCAGGCCCTTGGTCCAATGATGGTTGATCGTGCCTGCCGGTAGGTCTATTATTTTTGTGGGCTCGGCAGTGATCTCAGTCTTACCTTCTGCATAGGGGAACGACACAACCGCATCGGTATTTGCCACATAGAAGGTATCTCCCACTAACACCATCCCGAACGGTGAGGTCAGGCCATCGATGAATACCGATTTCGTCTCAGCAACGCCATCTCCGTCCGCATCCCGCAGGAGCGTAATACGGTCTGCACTGGGCACGCCGCCGCCCGACTTCTCCTTAAAGACCTTGAATAACCATCCTTTGATTCCTTTTGCGTCATCCGGCCGATCTGCAGGAGCATTGGATTCTGCCACGAGCACATCTCCATTCGGAAGGATATACACCCAACGCGGGTGATCCAACCCGCTTGCAAATGCGGTCACTTCCATGCCCTCGGCTGCCGCTGGCTTCTCACCATCTGCCCAACCGGTGGCATTGGGCGGATTTACCACGGGAATCAACCGTTTATTTGGAGTTGGGAGCTCAGGATTGGGTCCATAGCCGCTGCTTGCTGGCAGCGCTGCTGGGCCTCCGAAAATTGAAAAGCCTGCGATAACTACCAAAACTATTACCAGACTCACTACAAGAGTGAGTACAAGCGAATTTATTTTCATAACAATAACCTCCGATAGAAAGAGAAATGAAATTAATATTTTTATCTGGGTGGTACCTTTGTATCCCCCGAGTCTTCAAGATACAAAACTTACATTTATCATACTTTGAATATATTTCATCTACATCCTGCAACTGGGGAGTAGTCTTCTCCGCCATTAGGGGAGGATTGTTAGGAGAGCAACGCTTACATGGGAGAAGTAGAGTTGCGGTGAGGAGGCGGTTTGGATTCTGATTGCAGAAGACAATTTAGAATTTGGAGGGCCAATGTCCTTACAAAGCACAGCGAAAGGCATAATAACTTATTTGGAGGAAGTCCCAGCCAATCGGAAGACGACTCTGACAAAATTGCCCAAGTAAAATCTCTCCTTATTAAAAGGTTTCGAGGAATCGATGCGATACGGTGGGCCGTATTATTCACGCAACTGAGTGGTCGAAGAGATTAGCAAATTGCAATAACTACTTCCCTGTCCCTCTGATATTCTAAATCTCCCCCAAGTGGTGGAGACGAACACTCCCCGGCCGATGGATGCTGCCGGGGAGTGTTCATTGTATGATGATTTATAGCGCAAATCGCTCAAAAAGGAGAAATCTCATGTTGTACACCATCATCGTAATTCTAATCATCCTGTGGTTGCTAGGCTTTTTGGGTTCGAATATAAGCCCAAGCTTCCCGAAAACAGGCGGGTGGATACACACTCTGGTTGTTCTTGCCGTCATCCTCATCATTCTAAATCTGTTGGGGATCATTTAGCTCCGCATTTCTTTGTTAAGCCCTGATAAGCTGCCTCTTCACTCCAAGGAACACCAGAAATGAGGTATTTGTGTTTTATCGTAGACTAGCCCAACGATATATGTTATTGATCGTTGGGGTTATCGCATTTACATTTAGCCTGTCAGCATATTTAACTCCCGAGAGGGCAGGCAAAATTCTCGCCGCGGATTTGTGCGGTCAAGGGTACGCCCCTGATTACGGATTCACTTACGATCTACAGCAGAGCCATTGGACCGTGAATTGGCAGGGCTACGTCTCGGAGAATACTGTGACCGAGGTAGATGTGATTCTCGACCGGCTAAACAGTGCTTCGATTGCACAGACGATGATTCTCATCCAATCAGAGGAACAAGTTAGCAACCGAGTCAACTGCGCCGTTCATTTCCTTCGTTATATGCAGCTTGGGCTGCCGGATGGTGAGCGAAAGGATAACGGCTTTGTCTTTTTGGTCGTTGTTGAATCCAACCGTATTGATGTGCATTACGGTGTGGGCTTGGGTTTGCCTGCGCTGACAGCTTCTGAATTGACATCCTTAAACCGTGTCGCAGAAGATACTTACCAAACTACCAAGAGCCTCGACCTGGCGCTTTTGACCCTGATACGGGAATTCGACATAGTTGCTCGCAGTAACTACTCGCCGCTGACATCTCCCGCTCCGACGCAGGAGATAGTCAACCTGCCAACGCTCCCTTCCGGCCCGCTTGGCATTTTGTCCATCTGCGGATTGTTGTGCATTGGCGTTTTTTTTCTGCTATTTCTAATGTGGATGCTCCCTAAGTTGGCTCGTAGTGGTATCAACTTCAATCCGTACGGTTCGGGTTCACGCGGATCAGGGTTTCCGCTAGGCGGGGGCAGGAGCAGCCCTCAATCACGTGGCGGCAGTGGAAGTGGCCGCTCTGGACGCGGTAATTAAAATGATAAGGAGATCAAGATATGAAACGTTCTATTAAACTAATCATTTCCATTTTTGTAGCGGTTGTAGTATTCGTCGGACTAACCGGCTGTGGAGTCGTGAAGTCGGGCACGACGGAATACAACGAGCTGGTTGCGTTGGTGCAGGGAGTGCAGGCTGCAGCATCCAATTTTCAATTGGTGACGGATACACAATATGCCAAGATCCAGGCCAAAACGCAGATCACCAAAGACTATTATGACGCAGTGAGTGACAGCGGCGAAGTTTGGACCGGTAACTTCCGTTCCCAGGCAGATGCACTGACCAGCATGCTGAATAATTACCGCGATGAAAACGGTCAGCCATTGGACCCAACCAAGTTGAATTTAAGTGAATTGCAAGGGAAAGGCGCACTCCCCAGTGACATTGGCCAGGGTTTCTCGCTCTATGTCAACGCCATTACTCAGGCTCCCCCTCCTGTACCGGATGCTCAGGTTACTCTTGCGCTGGGTGATACGGTTGATGAGGCGATGAACACCATTCAACTGGCTGGCACGGATTGGAATGATGCCGTCAAGGCCTACAATACTCGTCGGGCACAGATTAAGGGTGAGATTGTAGCCCGCGTCTCCGCGTATTTTGGTTTTGACCTGCCGCTGACCTTCCCATATTATCAAGGCGGAAATGCCGGCCAACCCATCCAGAATCCGCTGGGGACACAAACGCCATAGAAGTAGTCGATACGATTTATATATGGAAAACAAAATGCTATCTGGGAATGTTGTGGAAGCGCACAACTTAACCAAAACGTTTGACAAAGATGTTGCTGTGGAATCTCTGAATCTCCAGTTGCCGCGCGGAACCATCTTTGGATTCGTTGGTCCAAGTGGTTGTGGAAAAACGACAACTGTCCGCTTGTTGACAGGTTTTTATAAGCCAACCTCGGGCACTTTGAGTGTCCTGGGTAAAGCGCCCACTGAATTTTCGAAATCAGACCGCGAAAAAATAGGTTATCTGACCCAGCAATTTGTCTTATATCCGGATCTAACTGTTTGGGAAAACTTAAATTTTGCCGCTTCCTTTTATGGCGTCGGCATTTTTCGGCGAAAGCGTTTAAATAAACTGCTCGATTTTGTGGAGCTGGCAGGCGACAAAAGCAAATTGGCGAGGGATCTCTCTGGCGGGATGAAGAGACGCCTCAGCCTCGCCGCCGCATTGGTCCACAACCCGGAATTGATCTTTCTGGATGAGCCTACCGCCGGGATTGACCCGCTCCTGCGGCGGAAGTTTTGGGATTATTTTAAGGTACTACAGGCAGAAGGTCATACTCTTTTTATCACCACGCAATATGTGGGCGAAGCTGCATATTGCGACCTGGTTGGAGTTATGTACGGAGGAAGATTGCTGACGATCAAGACCCCAGATGAACTGCGCAAGAAAGCCTATGGGGGAGATGTGATAGGGATCAGAACAAATGAAGAGATCAGGTTTGAACACAGGCGGCTATTGGAGAGCCTGCCTTTCGTTCGCAGCAAGGTAAAAATTATCAGCGACCAGGAGATTGAGGTCATTGTTGATGATGCAGGCACTGCTATTTCATTACTACTGGAATGGTCTCAGGCACAAAAATTGACCGTAGCCATGATGGAGCAAAAATCTCCCTCCTTTGATGATGTGTTTATAAGATTGATCGAAATGGAGATCACAAATGATTAGATTCTTCAAATCCTTAATCCGAATTTCTTCATTCATAAGCAAGGAGCTGACAGAGATTTTTCGCCAGCCCAGACTCATTTTGACTCTCGTATTAGGTCCGTTTTTAATCATGTTTTTATTCGGGCTGGCATATCCTGACCAGGGCCGAACTTTGAGGACAACGATCGTAGTCGCAGATCCAAATTCTTTTCAGAAAGAGATCGCTACATTTACCGAATCCTTTAAATCGTCGCTTGTTGATTATGTAAGAGTGAGTGATAAAGAACAGGCGCTGGCAAAACTGGCCCTCAACCAGACAGACATGGTGATTGTCGTACCGCTTGTTCCATTGGAAACAATCCAAAGCAATCAGCAGGCTGAGTTTCTTGTTTATCACAATGAAGTCGACCCACTCCAGATCGGATACATTCAATCTGTAGCAAGAGCATATATAGATGCGATCAATAGTCAATTTTTACGGTCCATAGTCGAACAGGGACAAGCCGACTCTGACTCCCTGCAAAGCAATATGAAAACCGCGATCGTAAAGACACAAGCGCTCCAAAAAGCCATTCCAACTGGGGATGGCAATGCGCAAGCTGCAATTATCGAGAAAGACCTGACTGCCTTGTATGAAAAACTAACTACATTTCGTTCTTTGGCTTCTGATGTTATGGTCCGCCCATTCTCCGCAAAGATCTTCGGGCTATCTGATACCCAATTGACTGTCACCGGGTTCTTTGCTCCAGCAGTGATCGTTCTGCTCCTGCAGCACTTCTCCATAACCTTTGCATCCCTGTCCATTGTTCGAGAAACGCGTTCCGGGATCATGGAATTGTTCAGAGTATCTCCCATTACAGCTTTTGAAACTTTAGCGGGGAAATATCTTAGTTATCTGTTCTTTGAAATAATACTAGCCGGCATAATTACCGCCCTCGCTGTCTGGCTGTTAAAGATTCCCATTTTAGGCCATATGCAGGATTATGCTTTAGCAGTGGTTGTCCTGCTTTTTACTTCCCTTGGTGTCGGCTTCTTCATCTCGCTGATTTCAGAGACCGATACGCAAGCGGTCCAGTATTCGATGTTATTGCTGCTGGCCAGCATCTTCTTTAGCGGATTTTTTCTGGACCTGCGCTTGATGAGGGAACCGATCACAGTCCTGGCCTGGTCATTACCTGCTACGTACGGCATTCGAATGCTGCAAGATATTATGCTGCGTGGAGCCTCAATACCCTTGCTGATATTTTTAGGAATTACAGCCATCGGGATCGTACTCTTCCTGGCGGACTGGATACTTCTAAGGAAAAAAATGGAAAGTCAATACGCTTAAATGTAAACCGTTGGGCGCTAAAAATGTCTCTTCTTTGAGGCAATCTATCTAACGACTGAACTTAAGTCGTTAACTAACTAAAGGAGTTGCCATGGTGAATAACAAAATCCCAAACCATGTTGGTTTCATTCCCGATGGAAATCGCCGCTGGGCCGTAAATCATGGTTTGTCCAAAGAATCTGGATATGCTCACGGCATCGATCCTGGATTCTTATTGTACGAGAAATGTAAAGAATACGGGATCAAGGAAGTTTCCATCTTTTGCTTCACTCAAGATAACACCAAACGGCCTTCTGTCCAGAAACAGGCCTTCATCGCGGCCACCGTTGCATTCGCCTTCGAGATTGTACGCCGTGGGGCGGCCTTGCTGATTGTCGGTGATGAAACTTCGCTGCAATTCCCGATTGCGTTGAAAGAATTCCGGCAGCGCCAGGGCATTGGGATGAAAGTGAATCTACTCGTCAACTATGGCTGAGGAATGGATCTGCTGGTCTTAAAAACGGCGGACTGCATTCAGATGAAGTTTCACGTCTGGATTTGATTGTACGCTGGGGAGGCGCACGCCGGTTGAGCGGTTTTCTCCCGGTGCAATCGGTGTATGCAGATTTTTATGTCAGAGATGAATATTGGCCGGATTTTGAGCCACAACATTTTGAGCAAGCGCTCGCCTGGTTTAAAAATCAGGATCAAACACTCGGCGGGTAATTCGGCGTCCGTCAGATACTGATCATAGATGGTCTGGCACACTACAAGCGAAACACAGTCCGGATTAAATTCGTCATAAAACTCCGACTGAACGCTTCGTTTATTTTTCGTTTTCACATTCTGGAGGTTCTACCTATGATTAAAAGTAATCCTCTTCAACTCTGGGATCTCTGGTATCCCCAGGCTGGTGCAACCGGTATTTCCTTTGCTCGAGGCCGATTGGCGGCTACTAACATCCTCGTCGTGCATGCTCCACCTCCATCACTCACAGTTGAGATTCGGAGTGATAAGGGTCGTCGCCTGGCTTACGGTCAGGATTTGGCGCAGACTGCAGACCGACCGATGGCAATCCTGACCCGTCGAGAGAATCGAGTAACACGTCAAGATCGCTGGCCAACCAAAAAGGATATCGGTCAGTGCGTGCTATTACCAGGAGGTGAAGTCGGCGTATTAATCCAATGGTGGAATGCAGAAGATGGGAGTGAGTGGCGCTGGCAAGTCGAGTTCTACAATCACCGTTAGGCACAGGATAAACAATCCATGACAAAAAACGAATATGATTTAATCGTGATTGGCGCAGGGGGGGCGGGCAGTACTGCTGCTGGTAATGCGGCAGGGTTGGGCAAGCGTGTCGCGCTGGTAGAGCGTGATAAGTTGGGAGGTACATGTCTTAACTATGGCTGCGACCCAACGAAAACACTTTTACACACGGCCTCAGTCTTGTACCATGCCCAGCACGCCACTGGACTTGGTTTGCGAATCCCCCAAGCCAAAGTTGACTGGGAAGCGGTGCAGGCGCATGTGCGGCAGGTGCAGGATACTATTCGCGGCGGTACACTCGAACAGGCTCGTGCGGGCATCGCTGCGCAAGGCATTGACCTGTTCATGGGCCAGGCGATGTTCACGTCACCACATGAAATCCTTGTGAACGGCGAAATATTGCGCGGCAAGCGATTCCTCATCGCGACAGGCACTGTCGCGATGATTCCGGATATTGAGGGACTGGCAGAAACCGGATACATCACCAATGTGGAAGCCGTGTCTTTGCCTGAACTACCGAAGCGTCTGGTGGTGATTGGCGCCGGTCCTATCGGACTGGAGTTCGCGCAGATGTTTAGCCGCCTTGGCTCGCAAGTTGTGGTGCTTGAGCGTGGCAAGCAGCCCTTACCGCGCGAAGATCCTGAGCTTGCAATGCTGCTATGTTCGAAGCTTACTGAAGAAGGCATCCGACTGGAATTTGGCGCCGAGATGCGTTGCGGCGAGACCAATGAGCACGGCAAAAATATTCATGTCCATTGTGCAAATGGCAAGGAAGAAGATATCGCAGCCGATCAACTTTTGGTGGCGGTTGGGCGGCGACCTGCGCTGGACAAACTCAATCTTGAGGCGGCTGGTGTTCAATATACTAAAGAAGGCATTACGACCAATGCAGCCCTGCGTACAAATGTGCCGCACATCTGGGCAGCTGGTGATATTGCCAGCAAATATCAATTCACACATGTTGCATCGGATCAAGGCGAACTGGTTGTGCATAATATGTTTGCCAGCAAGCCAAAAGCATTTGACGATCGCGTCATCCCCTGGGTGACATTCACTGATCCCGAACTGGCACGAGTAGGCATGTCAGAGGCAGAATTAAAGGAAGCCAAGATTGAGTACCGCGTGGGACGTGCATATTTCAACAAACTCGATCGCGCGATCGCCAACGATCAAACCTTTGGCAGCGTAAAACTTCTGACAGATGTGGATGGAAAAATACTTGGCGGGCATATTCTCGGTGCAAACGCAGGTGAACTAATTGCGCCCGTAGTTTATGCGATGCGCTTTGGCTTGACGGCTAAAAAGATGGCTGAAGCAATGCTGCCGTATCCGACGATGGCTGAAGCGGTACGTTGGGCGGCTGGCGATGCGATGAAAGAGAAAGCTTCAAAAGTTATCATCACAAATGGGGTGTTATTGGATGAAGCTATACAGATTCCTGACGCATTTGACAGTGAGATATCGGAAAAACAGTCACCCAGTGAAAGACTCACCGTCAATGACAGCCCTGGCGGATAGTGATGAAAAATAAGTCAGCCACTCGTGTTGAACGCGACTCACTTGGCGATGTATTTGTCTCATCGAACGCTCTATATGGTGCACAGACCCAACGCGCAATCGAGAACTTTCCTATATCAGGGCTAAAGCCCCGACTGGCTTTTATCTGGTCAATGGGTGTGATCAAGAGAGCGGCTGCCGAGGTCAACAAAGACTTGGGGCTGATCGACTTAGAAAAGGCAAACGCCATCATCCAGGCTGCGCAAGAAGTGATCGACGGGAAATGGAACGAGCAATTTGTCGTTGATCCATTTCAGGCGGGCGCGGGGACCAGCCATCACATGAACATCAATGAAGTGATCGCCAATCGTGCCACGCAACTCCTGGGTGGAAAGCTTGGGGAATATCGTGTCCATCCAAATGATCATGTCAACATGGCGCAATCTACCAACGACGTTATTCCAACTGCGATACGGCTGGGATGTCTCTGGCGTTTGGATGAACTGCTCAACACACTTAAAAATTTATCTGACGCATTGATCGCTAAAGCCGTCGAGTTCGATGACATTGTCAAATCGGGACGCACCCATTTGCAGGATGCCGTCCCGATTCGATTGGGACAGGAATTCGGCGCTTATGCCAAAGCCATCGAGCGGGATGCGGAGCGGATTCAGTACGCTGCTGAGGGGCTGAGTCGACTGGGGATCGGGGGAACAGCTGTCGGGTCGGGATTGAACGCGCATCCTGACTACCACCGACAGATGGTCAGAAAACTGTCAGAGTTGACTACTCTGAAGCTGCGTGAGTCTGACAATCTATTTGAGTCGATGCAATCAATGGCTGATGCAACTGCATTTTCAGCCTCACTGCGGACTCTGGCGCTGACTCTTATCCGTATCGCCAACGACTTTCGTCTGCTCAGTTCAGGTCCAACAACCGGGCTGGATGAGATTCGCCTACCAGCAGTTCAACCTGGTTCCAGCATTATGCCGGGCAAGGTCAATCCGGTTATGGCGGAGATGCTTGATATGGCAATGTTCCAGGTGATCGGCTGCGACGTAACCATAGCTTTGGCAACACAAGCGGGGCAGCTCGAATTGAATGTGATGATGCCAGTCATTGCCCATAATCTTTTCGAAATGATGCAAATAACAATTGGCGCGGTGCAAGCGTTCACAGATCAGGCGGTGCGTGGGATCACAGCAAACCGAGTAAAAGCTGAAGGCTGGCTCGCACAAAACCCGATTGTGGTGACTGCATTGAACCCTTTAATCGGCTACAGCCAGGGAGCAGAACTGGTCAAAGAAGCTGCGGCACGCAATATGACGATCCATGACCTCGCTGTGGAGAAGGCAAAAGATGGCAAGCTTAAAAATGTGAATGGTGATCGGTTGGTTACCATTGAAGAAGTCGAAGCCGCATTGGGTGATCTTCGACGATTAACATAATTTATTCTGATCGATGACAGGAAATATTCAGAGTATCTCGATAGTCGATGCTAACTGCTATGTCATTAGTAGATAAATATCTCGACTAAAGTAATTAAGGAGCCACAGCATGACCTCAGCAAACACTGTTGACGCACAACCAAAAAATATAACCTGGCACAGTCAGTCTGCTGAGGATGTTCTGGCACAACTTGGCTCCTCGGCAAACGGTCTGTCTGCGCAGGAAGCAGCACAACGCCTCGCGGCTGATGGCGCGAATGAGATAAAAGAAGGCAAGCATATCAGCCCGGTGCAGATTTTTCTTGGGCAATTTAAAAGTATCCTCATCTGGATTCTAATCGCGGCGGGGGTCGTCTCGGGTGTGCTGGGTGAAATGGTGGACGCAATCGCCATCCTCGCCATCGTCGTTCTCAACGCTGTTATCGGCTTCTATCAGGAATTCAACGCTGAGAAGTCCATCGCAGCGCTAAAAAAAATGACGGCGCCGCAAGCGAAAGTACGGCGCGGCGGGCAAGTCGCTTCTATTCCTGTTTCGGGAATCGTCGCCGGTGACATCCTCACGCTGGAAGCTGGTGACCTGGTCGCGGCAGATGCGAGGCTGATGGAGGCGGTTTCGCTCAAGTGCATCGAGTCCGCGCTGACAGGTGAGTCAGAGTCTGTGACAAAAGAATCCACTCAGCTTGAAGCAGGCGAGGTTGCGCTTGCCGATCGCAAAAACATGATCTTTATGGGGACGAGCATCGCATCAGGTACGGGTCAAGCCGTGGTCGTGGCAACAGCAATGAATACTGAACTGGGTCACATCGCAGGCCTGATGGAGGAAGCAGGCGCAGAGCTTGGCACTCCACTTCAGCAAAAACTCGACTCGTTCGGACGCATCCTTGTATGGGTCACACTAGGCATAGTTGTGCTTCTATTCGTGCTGGGATTGCTGCGCGGAACGGATCCCATGGAGTTGTTCATGACTTCGGTCAGTCTTGCCGTGGCTGCTGTACCAGAAGGGCTTCCTGCCGTTGTCACCGTTGCACTCGCGCTCGGAGTGTCGCGCATGTCCCGTCGCGGCGCACTCATACGCAGGCTGCCAGCAGTTGAGACGCTCGGCTCAACCAGCGTCATCTGCACAGACAAGACCGGAACTTTGACTGTCGGCGAAATGACTGCGCGCGCGCTTTACGTCGCAGGTCAACGCTACGAAGTTATCGGTGAAGGCTATGGGCCGGATGGTGAAGTGCGATTCGAAGACAAAAAGGCGGAAGCGCCACATCTGGCACCGCTGCTTGAACTCGCGACCGTCATTCTCGCTTGTAACAACGCTAATCTCGTCCAGGAAGAAGGGACATGGAAAGTTGTGGGCGATCCCACCGAAGGTGCGTTGCTCGCTGCCGGTCTCAAAGCTGGCGGCAACCGCGAAGGCATCGAGAAGGAGTTGCCGAAGCATCACGAGATACCTTTCGACTCCGATCGCAAACTCAGCACAGTAATTCGCAAGATGTCGAATGGGAAACTGCGCGCATTCATTAACGGTGCTCCCGATGTGCTGTTAAAGCGCTGCACCAACTTCTACGCCAGCCACGAGGTTCACTCCATTACAGATGAGGATCGTCAGAACGTTTTGGCGCAAAATACCACGATGGCGAAACAAGCGTTGCGTGTGCTCGGTTCAGCCTATCGTGACTTGGAGGACGCTTCGCCCACTGACCTTACTGCAGAGGTCGTGGAAAAGGATCTCGTCTTCGTGGGTCTGTCAGGAATGTATGATCCGCCACGTCAACAAGCCAAAGATGCCATTGAGAAATGTCGCGCTGCAGGTATCCAGGTTGTGATGATTACCGGAGATCATCCGGATACCGCGACAGCCATTTCACGCGAAATCGGCCTCGCGTCAGTTGAGGACAAGTCCATCACAGGTATTGAGCTGGACAAGATAAGCGACGATGATCTCCGCAAGCGCGTACCCACGATCACTGTGTACGCCCGTGTCACCGCCGAACATAAATTGCGCATCATTCGCGCCTGGAAAGCCAACGACGCAGTAGTGGCAATGACTGGCGATGGCGTCAACGATGCCCCTGCGATCAAAGGCGCTGATATCGGCATTGTCATGGGGAAATCAGGCACCGAAGTCACCAAGCAAGCCGCAGACATGATCATTACTGATGACAACTTCGCCACGATCGTCGCCGCCGTGGAAGAAGGTCGCGGCATTTACGATAACATCCGCAAAACACTTCAATACTTGTTGGCGGGCAATACCGGTGAACTCCTGCTGATGACTGCCTGCGTGATCATCGGTCTGCCAACGCCGTTGCTGCCAATCCATTTGCTTTGGATCAATCTCGTCACTGATGGTCTGCCCGCACTTTGTCTCGCCACCGACCCCATTGACCCCGATGTAATGAAGCGCCATCCGCGCCGCCAGTCTGAGCGCATTACAAGCCGCGGCTTTCTCCGCACGATGGCCTTCACCGGCTTCCTTACGGCGGGTGTCGCGTTTGGGGTTTACTACTATATGTTACAGGCGGAAACCACGGAAACCGCCCGCTCTTATGCCTTCGCCGTTCTGGTCTTCGCCGAACTCCTGCGTTCCTTCGGCGCCCGCAGCGAAACAAAGCCTGTCTGGCGCATCTCCCTTTTCACGAATATCAATCTTGTCATTGTGGTCGCCATTTCATTCGGACTCCAGGTGTGGAGCCAACATAACGAGACACTGGGCAGCTTCCTCAGGACATCAACAATATCGTACACCGACGGACTTCTGCTTCTCGCATTGGGCGCAATCCCGTTGATGGTGCTGGAAATAGCGAAGGTAATCCGTAACAGCTGGGTGGCAAAAAAGAGTATCAACCCAGAGGTGAAAATTTGAAAACAAATCGTATGGTGGCAGTCCTGATAGTAAACGTGTGGAGGTCCGAGGCGATGGCCCAAACTCAAAGCGCAGGGAATGCAGATTTGCAGCAAGCAACTTCCGGTGCGGATGAGGCGGACAGATGAGACCTTTTGAATTCCTGTTGTCATTCATCCATCTATTGACCTTCTTCGTGTTGATGATTCCTCTACCTGGCGCATTATTCTGGATGCGATATTTGGCGCCTCTCGCTCTGCTGATAGCTGTTTCACAAATACTGATGGAGGCTCCACACTGGCAGATGGTTCCTGCGTATACGCTGGCTGGACTGTTATTCCTTGCCTGGCTATTGCAGAACACTATTCTTTTGGATGAGCAGCTTGTGATCAAACGGCTTGCCATCGGGCTGAGTGCATTCGCGTTGATCGTATCCATCATTTTACCGATTGCACTTCCAGTATTCCGTTTCCCACGCCCAAGTGGACCATACAAGATCGGCACGTTGACTTATCACTGGGTGGATGTTAATCGCTTGGAAGTTTTCAGCGTCGAACCAAACGATCATCGTGAACTCATGGTGCAGATTTGGTATCCAGCTAATACGGAATTGTCATCTCCATATGCTTCAAACATACAAGATTCCGACATTATTGCGACAGCTATGGCGCGCTTACATAATTTACCGGATTTCTCCCTGAAACACCTTAAGTACGTCACCACAAACGCCGTATCATCCGCACCCGTAGCGAAAGACAGGAACAACTACCCAGTGCTTGTCTTTCTGGAAGGACTCACTGGCTATCGTCAGATGAGCACCTTTCAAGTTGAAGAATTAGTCTCGCATGGATACATCGTTGTAGGTATCGATCAGCCTGGTGTCTCTGCGTCGGTAGTTTTCCCGAATGGGCACCAAATTGCTGGGTTGTCAAAAAGCCAGATGGATCCTCTCACACAACAAAGCGTCAGACCGTCTGAAAATGTTCCGCTGTTAAATGGTCAGGCTTTTACCGACGATATCATTTCATATTTTGAGCAGGATGTTAGCTTTTCGCTCGATCAACTTGCTGCGATCAATACTACTGACCCAAATAATATCCTGACAGAAAGGTTGGACTTGAAGCACATTGGTGTATTTGGAGTTTCATTCGGCGGTATCGTTGGTGCCGAGGCTTGCTTGAAAGATCCACGTCTCAAGGCATGCTTGGTGATGGATGTTGTCATGAGCGCCGATGTCGTTCAGTTGGGTTTGCAACAGCCAGTCATGTGGATCACCCGCGATGCTGAGACAATGAGACTCGAAAGAGAAAAATCTGGTGGCTGGACGGAGGAAGACATCGAACAAACCCAGTCCACCATGCGTGCGGTGTATAACAGCCTGCCTGGAGATGGCTACTTCGTGCAGGTACCCGGGATGTTCCACATCGATTTGACGGATGCTTCTTATATATCGCCGATTTTCCCGGCAATTGGTTTCAGTGGGCCAATCGGTATCCAGCGAGCACACGATATTATCAACGCATATTCGCTGGCATTTTTCGACCAACATTTGAAGGGTAGTTCTGAGACGCTGTTCGATGGGTTAGCAAAGCAATACCCTGAAGTGATCTTCGAAACGCGCCGCCCTTAATTGATCTGGAATCACAGCAATTTTTCCATTGCTAATAAGATCAATCCATATTCAAAATAAGAATAGAGGAAAAACCAATGTCTAACGAACAGAAAGATCCTCAGCCAAAGAAAGCCGCCGATAGAATCGGACAGGGACTTGCAATTGGTATCGCCATCGGATTGCCACTTGGTGTTGCCTTCCATAATATTCCCGTTGGTCTCGCTCTCGGGGTCATGCTCGGCGCGGCTATTGGCGCTTCTCTATCGCAAAAGAATAAAAAGGATTGAGTTATCAATGCAGTCAACCTATTTGCACAACGTGAACGAAATATATCCTGTCCTGCTCAGCACCTGATTACTACTGACTTTTGTAAGTGTCTGGCCACCGTTTCTGATTGGCGAGTATCCACATCTCACGTTGCCAGTTCCATCTTGTGTTTTCTTCACGTTTGAATCTTTGCACCTACAATTATTGTTTTGTTTCTTACGACAGAAAGGAGTAAATATGAAATGTTTAGCTGTACTCACCAGCGGAGGCGATGCTCCCGGCATGAACGCCGCTATCCGGTCTGTTGTACGGGTTGGTGTTGATATGGGTTGGCAAATTATGGGCGTCCGACATGGCTACACCGGTCTCATCACCAACAATGTCATACCGTTGGGCGCCCGCGATGTGAGTGGCATTATTCAGCTGGGAGGCACAATGTTGGGTAGTGCCCGTTGTCCCGAATTTAAGACTGAGGATGGGCGACAGAAAGGCTTGCGCGTTTTGAAAGAGCACAAGATTGAAGCTTTAATAATCATCGGAGGTGGTGGCTCTCAGGCTGGCGCATATGCTTTATCTCAGATGGGCTTTCCTGTTGTCGGAGTGGCTTCGACCATTGACAACGACCTCTACGGATCAGATATTACCATTGGGGTGGATACGGCTCTCAACATCGCACTGGAAGCAATTGACCGACTCAAGGTCACTGCCCTGTCTCACGAACGCGCCTTTCTTATCGAAGTAATGGGACGTGACTGTGGTTATCTGGCATTGATGGCAGGCATTGCCGGGGGAACTGAGGCGATTGTCATCCCAGAGGTGGAGACCAATCCAGAAGTCTTAGCAGGTGAATTACGCAGCGCCTATGAGCGAGGACAAGCGCATGCACTGGTGGTTGTCGCCGAAGGCGCCAAATACAACGCTGGAGCGTTGGTGGATTATTTCAAGGAACACAAAGAACGCCTGGGGTTTGATCTGCGGGTGACGACCTTGGGACATGTTCAGCGTGGCGGTGCCCCCAGCGCCTATGACCGCCTATTAGCGACCCGCTTGGGGGCTGATGCAGTGGACCGTCTGGCTCGCGGCGAGCATGGAGTATTGGTGGGCTTAGTCAAGGGTGAAATTACAGCCACGCCGCTGACCGAAGTGGTTTCCAACAAAAAGCTACTGGATTTGCGTCTGCTGAAACTGGCGCAAAAGCTGGCAAGATAGACACTATAAAGAAGATAGCCGCATTCTGATCTTGACAAATGCTCCCTAGCCTTGCTTATACTCGCTAGTTTGTTCGTCCGGCCTTGATGGGTGAAATAAACAACTCTCTTGATAACATGAGTAGACATAAGTGGACAATTGTCTCGACTTTAACGAAATCCCCCATAAATTGCTTGACAGTCTCAGCGTCCGCACGTAAAGTCAGCAAGTCTTTACAGGAAAAACACCTTACAAGACTCAAAATCAGTAGGTAAATAGTTACGCTTCACGGGCTCTTTCCCCGTCGGGACCGCTAGGAATAAAATGAAAGAACCGCCCTAGAATGGCGGTTCTTTTGTTGTTTCTTGCTAATTTTCGCGTAAAAACAGGGATGGAAAAAGTTACGTACCGCGAATTTGTCTATCAGGAATCTTTGTACGAACCCGCTATCTCTTAAATTGTATAAATACTTATGAACTAGGAAGAGCTAGCACGCGAAAACCATAATCGTTCCATGCTTTTGTTGGGCGGGAAATATGGAAGAACAAACGACCGGAAAAACGCTCAACAAATTGATTGAGATACCACGAGCCACCACGAAAAGCCAGCCATTCAAATTCTTTATTAATGAAATTCGCCTGCCATTCCCAAACATTGCCAGCCATATCCATGACACCCAAAGTACTTTTTCCCAATGGATAAGTAAACACTGGTGTCGTATGGGCTATCCCGCTCTCTTCAATGTTAGCCCGCTGTAAAAGCACCTTCAGAGAAGTTGTTGCATTTCCTGCCTCATCCCACGGGTAGCGCTTTTCCGGAATTCCACCACCAGCTGCAAGTACCCATTCTGTTTCCAAAGGCAGCCGCATCGATTGCGGTCTTAATTGCGGATTCTCTTTGCCTTCCGGAAGTCGGTCCCAATTCTGTAATAGCCACTCACAATATGCGCTGGCTTCAAACCAGGAGACCCCCACTAAAGGATGGTGCGGATTTGATCTTCCAAAATCTTTATGATCCCAAAAACGAGGGATCAGTGTGTGTGACTTTGTCTTTTTGAGTTCTTCTTGCAAGAAATTAAAACCCGACTTCCCCCAATCGCCAATTGGCTGACAATTCACATCGAACTTTAAGAAGTCGAGCCAGTATACAGGATTGGAGAAATCGGGGGCATCCAGGAAACGTTCATATTGCGAATTAGTTACCGGGTATTTACCGATCCAGAAAGGATGGGGAACCTTGGAATTCTCTTGAACAGGGATTTGAATGAAGTCATGGAGATCATGACCTTCATATGCAGGTATATTTACTTTTATTTCAGCAACATTTTCAGGGATTTCTATATTCAACGCCACAGCACGGGCATGCAAAGACTTGAGTAGTTTTTCATGTGAATTCGGATTGAAATAATCCGCCCAATGTAGTTTCTTCAAGCGTTCAAATGACGGTTCACATTCATCCAAGCGTAAAGGAATAACGTAGATCGTACCTTCAGGCTTTTCATCGGCTACATCTAGCGCGCGCCTGATCTCTTTGTTGACATATCCCTCTTTGGCAACGGAAACTTTGGAAAGACAAATAATGATTGCATCTGCATCCCGTGCGGCTTTAATGATCTCAAAATCAAAATCCTGCCCGGGCAGCAAATTCTCTTCATCTAGCCATGGATCGATCCATTTTTCAGACGAAAGACGTTTGTATAGCTCACGTACGGCAGGTTTGTCTTGTGAAGCATGGCAGAGGAAAACGCTTAGAGGTCGGGTCATAGGTTTGTGTCCCACAGACAGGATGTAATTGAGCGGATTATATCTCTAACATGGAACCTTGCCCCTTAAAAAACTGACCGATACAAAAAACGATATAAGAACTAAAAGTTCTTGAATTCCCTCCCTCCACACGCTATACTCGTTTATACAGAAAGTCCGGGTAATTGGAGGAGGCGGTATGAATCAAGAGATTACATTTGGTAGTTACGTCAGGCAGCGTCGTCGTGAAATGGACCTTACACAGGAAGAACTGGCGCGGCGCGTGGGATGCGCAGCCATCACTCTTCGCAAGATCGAAGCCGACGATCTGCGCCCCTCCGTTCAGATCGCGGAACGGCTTGCCATGGCGCTCGCCATTCCACTGGATGACCGCGCCGAATTCGTTCGCCGTGCCCGCGCGGTACACCCCGAAGCCTCGGACTTCCCTGCTATCACCCCAGCCCCATCATTGGACGAAATTGGGCGCGAAGACCTGACAGGACGCGCCATACGCGGCTACGCATTGGCCGAACGCATCGGCAAGGGTGGAATGGGCACAGTCTATCGGGCGGTCCAGCCCAATGTCGAGCGCGAAGTAGCGGTCAAGATCATTCTGCCTGTGTATGCCAACCACCCTGATTTCATCCGCCGTTTTGAGGCGGAAGCACAGCTTGTAGCACGGCTCGAACATCCGCACATCGTGCCTCTCTATGATTATTGGCGCGAACCAGGGGTGGCGTATCTGGTGATGCGACTCTTACGCGGGGGGAACGTGCAAAACTTGTTAAGCCGGGGGGCACTTTCAATAGAAGAAACGAGCCATATCCTTGAACAAATGTGCTCGGCATTGAACGCCGCCCACCGCATTGGAGTGATCCACCGCGACCTCAAACCTGCAAACGTTTTGCTGGATGAAGATAACAACTCCTATCTTGCTGACTTTGGCATCGCAAAGAATATCAGTAATCCTGATATGGAGAATCGAACTCAGATCGGCGAGTTGGTCGGGACGCCGCATTACATGTCGCCGGAACAGATCCGCTCGCTCTCCATAAAACCTCAGACAGATATCTATTGCCTGGGGATCATGACGTATGAAATGTTAACCGGTGCGTTGCCGTTCAATGGTCCCACGCCGATCGATTTTATTCAGCAGCATATCAATGCGCCTGTTCCGTCCTTGTCGGCAAATCACATAGGTTTGCCCGTCGCGTTGGACAAGGTTATTGAACGGGCAACCGCCAAAGACCCGGAAGATCGTTACGAGGACGCTCTGTCCTTTTATAAGGATTTCCGTCACGCGGCTCAAGGTTTGGTGGCAGCGCATCCGGTAACGATTTACGTTGAGGAAGATCCAAACGTGGAGATCATCAACCCCTTCAAGGGGTTGCGCGCTTTCAGCGAAGCCGATGCTGATAATTTTTTCGGGCGTGAGACTCTGGTCCAGCAACTGTTGGCGCGGTTGGGTGAGGGTGGCGATCTGAGTCGCTTTCTGGCAGTCATCGGCCCGAGTGGCAGTGGCAAGTCATCGGTCGTCCGAGCCGGATTAATTCCTGCTTTACGCCGCGGCGGATTGCCCGGCTCCGAAAATTGGTTCATCGTGGATATGCTGCCCGGCAGGCATCCTTTTGAAGAACTTGAAGCCTCCCTGCTGCGTGTGGCGGTCAATCCTCCTGAACATTTGTTATCGCAAATGAAGGATGGCAGCCGCGGCCTGCTGCGTGCCGTGCATCGCATTCTCCCCAAAGACTCATCCGTGGAACTTGTGTTGGTGATCGATCAATTTGAGGAAGTGTTCACTCTGATCGAAGATGAAAATGAACGCGCGTTGCTGCTTGAAAATCTTGCCGCCGCCGTGTTGGATGAGCGCAGCCGTCTGCATGTGATCATCACCCTGCGCGCGGATTTCACCGACAAGCCCCTGCGCTACGTGGATTTTGGCGAGTTGATGAACCGCCGCTTTGAGTTTGTCCTGCCGCTCACGCCAGATGAATTGGAACGCGCAGTACTCAACCCGGCACAGCGCGTCGGACTTAAACTGGAAAAGGGTCTGGTCTCGACGATCATTCGCGAAGTTGGGAATCAACCCGGCGCCCTGCCATTATTGCAGTATGCACTTTCTGAATTATTTGACAGTCGCGACGGGCGCGTGCTGACGAACAAGGCCTATCATGAGATCGGCGGCGTGCTCGGCGCGTTGGGACGCAGCGCAGAAACGATCTATACAGAATTAGATGAGGCAGTCCGATCCGCAGCGCGTCAACTATTCCTGCGCCTGGTGACACTTGGCGAAGGAACCGAAGACACCCGCCGCAGAGTCTTGCGCGAAGAGTTGGAAGGTCTGACCGCAGTTGGCGGCGTTGCTCTGAGTAGCGAAGCTATATCGAAGGGTCAATGGTCAACAGTCATAGACATATTTGGAAAAGCACGCCTGCTATCCTTTGACCGCGACCCGGTCACCCGCGGCGCGACCGTTGAAGTGGCGCATGAAGCTCTCTTGCGCGAATGGTCCCGCTTGCGTGAGTGGCTCACCGAAAGCCGTTCCGATGTGCGTATACAAAGACAACTTGCAACGGCAGCCAATGAATGGAATAGCGCCAAACAGGATATAAGCTTCCTGCTATCCGGTGCGCGCCTGGAACAATTCGAAGGTTGGGCAGCGAATACAACCATCGCATTGACACAAACAGAACGCGCATTTTTATCTGCAAGTGTTGTTGAAAGAGATCATCGTGAGTTGGAAGAACAGTCACGCCAAAAGCGTGAACTCGAAACTGCGCATAAATTGGCGGAGACCGAAAAGCAGGCGGCGCTTCGTCTACGCGGCCGCAACCGCATCATTTCAGGTGCGTTGGTATTGGCAATCATATTGGCCAGTGTTGCGATGTTCTTCGGAAATCAAGCCACCCAGAATTCCAGACGGGCGGAAGCCGAAAAACAGGTCGCCATATCCAGAGAACTGGCCTCGGCAGCTGTCACAAATTTGGACACAGACCCCGAACGAAGTATCCTGCTGGCGTTGCAAGCCGAAGCGACTGCGCACACAACAGAGGCTGAAAACGCCCTACACCGTTCCGTTCTGACTTCACGGGTTGCGCTTGTCCTTCAACACGATGACTTGGTGAATAACGTAATCTACAGTCCGGACGGGAACCACATCGCCACAGCCAGCGCGGATAAAACAGCGAAAATCTGGGATGCAAAGACGGGCGAACTTTTGTTGACTCTGGCGGGTCACACCGATGAAGTTTGGGGACTCACCTACAGCCCAGACGGCAAGCGCATTGCCACATCCAGTCCAGATAAAACTGTAAAGGTTTGGGATGCAATCAACGGAAAGGAACTGTTTACCTTAACAGGGTTTCCAGAAGACGGTATTAGCGTCAAGTTCAGTCCGGATGGAACATACATGGTAACGTCAAGTTTTTACAATATCGTGAAAATTTGGGATGCAACCAGCGGTAAGGAATTATTCACTTTCGTCACCAAGGATACAGCGATTTATGACGTGGCATTTAGCCCGGATGGAAATCGCCTCGCTACATGCGGCGCTGATGGCATTGCCCAGGTGTGGGATGCAAGTTCCGGAAAAGAATTGCTCACCCTGCCTGTTGAGGGGGCATCGCTTCTGCTCAGCATCGTTTACAGCACGGATGGTACACGCATCGCTGCTGCAGGCGGTGATACTCAACATCCGATTGCAACTGTATGGGATGCGGCAACAGGGAAAATATTATTAAGCGGCAACTTCGGTCATACGAACGCGATCAATGCTATAGCCATCAGCTCAGATGGCACGCTTGTGGCTACCGTTGCTGACGATCAAAAAGCGAAAATTTGGGATAGCACGACCGGGCAGGTGTTGCACACGCTCTCCGGTCACGCCAGTACAATTCTCAACCTTGCTTTTAGCCCGGACGGTAAACAACTGGCAACCGCCAGTTGGGATGGCACTGCGCGAGTTTGGGATATAACCCCAGCCAAAGAAGCGCTTATTATTCCTTTTGCAGATACTACGACCAATACTTGGAGTGAGTATCTTAGTTATAGCCCGGATGGAACGCGCCTCTTGACCGACTACACCGATGGGAATGCCAGAATCTGGGATGCAGTTACTGGCAAGGAATTGATGTATTTGGAGGGACCCGCCCTGTATACAGCCTACAGCGCCGATGGAAAACTGGCTGCCAGCGGAAATTATGAAAACACAGTCATAGTTTGGGATTTGCAGACCGGTAAACAACGTAGCACACTGGTTGGGCATACGGCTGCTATTTTCCAAGTTGCTTTTTCGCCGGATGGTATCCATCTTGCCAGCACAAGCGCAGACGGCTCCGTTATCATTTGGGATTTGTCGAACGACAAAGCCTTACGTACATTGCGTGGGGATGAAGAGATGCTGCTCTCAGTGGCATATAGCCCGGACGGAAAGTATCTTGTTGCAGGCGGCGGCACAATGGGCAAGATCAGCAATATAAACGGGTATGTTTGGGACACTGCTACAGGCGAAATATTTTTGACCCTGCCCGTTGACAGTACGGTCACAGCTGTTAATTATAGTCCGGATGGCAGGCAGGTTGCGATCACCAGTTTTAACGGCACCATCAGTCTTTGGGACGCATTCACTGGAAAACAATTATTGAGCTGGCGAGGCCACACCGGCTCAAGCTATCAGGTCGCATTTAGCCCGGATGGAAAGTCTATTGCGACCGCCAGTGGCGATGGCACGGCTCGTTTGTGGGATGCAGCCAGCGGGCTGAATCTGTTAACCCTGCCCTTTGATAGCGGCGGCGGTGGCAGTGTTGCCTTCAGTCTGGACGGAAAACAGCTCGCTGTAGGCGGCAGGTCGGGTATTTCCATTTTCTATCTGCAAATTGAAGATGTGATCGCGCTGGCGCAATCCCGAGTCACACGCACGCTGACCACCGAAGAATGCCAGCAGTATTTGCATATGGATGTATGTCCTGCTGCGCCGTAAAAAATTAATATCGTCCCGTAGGTTCTCAAAACGATTAAGTTTCTCCTCTAAACCTTCGGGACGTTCCTGATGTTCACTCGGTAATGAACACGAATTGGCAATGCCTCATCACTAAGGTCGTATTTAAAATGCATAAAATTCACCGGCAACTACAACGACCTCATCGAAAAATACGTCACGAAGTAGATGGTGGATTCATAGATTAGGCTGGCACTTTATGCATTTCAACCGCAAGTAATTGGTGGACGCAATGTCAACCGATACAGCTCTAATTGAAAAACGCGAAGAACTCAAGCGCCGATTGACAGCGGGCGAGTAAAAAACACTGGTTGATCTTTTCCTAGGGTGGTTCGAGAGCGGACTGCGAAAGATCACCCGCCGATCAGAGCAGCTTCCGCTTTGGGTGGTCACCGTTATTTTGTGTGTCGTTATTGAATCGATCACTATTCAGGGTAACGAAAATAGCCATACAATAAAGGGATGACATGGAAGCCATCGTACCTAACGCGAGAGCAAATGGAAGAAAGACGGCAAGAAGGCGGGCGGTTGCTGAAAGCCGGTAAATTAAGCCAAGCCGAGATAGCCCGCCAATTGAGTGTCAGCCGGGCGACCGTGTGTGATTGGGCAAAGGTAGTCGAAAGCCAAGGCATCAAAGGTCTCAAAAGCAAAAAGGCAAGAGGCGTTGAGGCGAAACTGAGCCAGGAACAGAAACAGCGTCTCAAGAGAATCCTGGATCAAGGCGCGTTATGACATGGATTTTCAACGGATCGCTGGACACTGGAGCGCATTCGACAAGTCATCCAAGAAAAATTCAAGACTTCCACTGCCGTGATATGTTCGAGGCCATCTCGGCCGGCAATTTCCCCGAATGGGAATTCGCAGTCCAGTTTTTCACGTAGGAGCAAGCCTGTATTTTCTAAATTGAGTCTCGGCGCAAATTCATCCATGAAAATTTTCAGCATGGCTGAACCGACATACCTTTCGATGCCATGTTCGGCGGCGGTGATGATGACGAGATTCTCTTTCTTGCACGGCTCTGCCCGGACGTAGTCAATTCTCAAAGTGGGATTGGCTTTTAGCGGAACAGACTCAAGGCGAGAATCTGCCCATTGGGGGCGCAGCAGTTCAAAGTCACGAATGAAGCGCGCGCGGGAGTCTTCGTAAGATGAGGGGAAGGTTACGTATTATGAGTTATACAGTGATGACAACATTTCCCTTTTTGTGTCCTTTTTCAACATAAATATGCGCCTCGACAATCTCTTCCAACGGGTAGCGTCGATCAATGACCGATCTTATTTTTCCTGCCTCGATCAACTCTTTGAGAAAGACAAGGTCTTTCGCCTTGTCACTGGACGAACGCAAACCCGGAGCCACAAAAGCTGCTTTTTTGCCTTTGCTTTTTGAAGTCAATAACATGCCAAGCAGGAAATCTGGTGCGGGGACGCTGGTGACGTAGACTCCTTTTTGATTGAGCGAGCTTTTGCAACGCGAAAATGAACTCTTGCCAACCGCATCGAAAATGATGTCATAGGTCTGTCCATTCCCGGTAAAGTCCTCTTTTGTGTAGTCAATCACCTTATGAGCGCCCAGTGATCTAACCAACTCGACATTGGCAGCACTGCATACAGCGGTCACTTGAGTGCCAAAAGTGTACGGCGAGTTGAACCGCATACGTGCCGACTGATCCAGAAGCGCCGTTGATGAGAATGGTTTGCCCGCTCTGGATTTGGGCAGCATCACGCAGGAAATTCAATGCGCCCAATCCGCCATCAGGGATGCCAGCCGCCTCCTCGTAGCTCATATTAAGTGGCTTGGTTGCCAATGGGCCATCTTCCGGCAGGCAGATGTACTCGGCCTGACCGCCCTGAGTCATGGCGCAAGCCGCAAAGACCTGGTCGCCTGGTTTATATAAAGTCACATCTTTGCCGACAGACTCAATTTCCCCGGCCACCACATCACCTGGGATGGCATGTTTAGGTTTCGTCAGCCCGTTGAAAAATCTCGTAATAAATGGGTCGCCTTTTCGAAATTGAGGATCGGTTGCGACCACCGCTGTGGCATGGATTCGGATCAAGACTTCGTTGTCTTTGGGAGCAGGTTTATCCACCTGTCTCACTTCAAGAACTTCGGGTGGGCCGTATTTTGTGATTACAATTGCTTTCATCTTGTTTCTCCTTTACTGGATGTACCCAACAACACGATCCCCACCCAGATATACCAAATGATATGTCCGATTGCAAAAATCCCAACCAGGTCTTTTAGCCCGGGCGTCAGGGTTATGATGCCCACTGCTCCGATCAACAGGCCGAGGATATTCAGCGCTTTGGTCAACCCGCCAGAGCGCAGTGCAGCTAGGCTGACCAGAAGTGTCCAGACGCCGCCCAGGATTTCGCCGTTGCCATTACCAATCCCGTTCGAGGCGATCGTTTCGATGGTTTCCCAGGTCAGCATAGCTTGCGCCGGGTCTTTGGCGTACAAGGCGACGACGAGGTCAATCCCAGCATTAGAAGCCATGCCGCTGGCGATCAGGGAACCCGCCCAGATGATTCCAACCACGGTAGCTACCTGCATCAGGGCAGGTGCGCCAGATTTCAGTGATCGTGCAGGGCCAGGGCCAGTACCACCAGAAAGAGGCCAAAGAACACGTACAGCAGCAGGTTGGTCGAAAGATGACCAACTGATTTTCGACCAGCACAGTCAGTTTTTGGGCTGGGTCGGTAATGCTGGGATAGTCCAGCACGACGACGAACAGAATCAGCCCGATGATGTAGGCGGCTGCCAGATAGAACGCGGCGAAACCGCCAAATTTCTTTAATTCTTTCATTGCTTTCTCCTGTTTTGATTTCTTGTATATTGCTCTTACTGCCTTGAATGCGGGGTTTATAACCATTATGGCAGGCTCGAGGGCACGTCCACGGACGGATTGAATCCTTTGACGATCAACCAAATCCCCATGAAGATTTCGTTCAGGATGATTGGGAGGGCGAAAACCATGCTTACTCCCATGCCAATTTCCAGTTTCAATGACAGCAGGTTTATTATCAAGACCAACACAACAGCGACCAGTCCCCAAACCGAAATAAATCGCGGCAGGAGTTTTGATTGATACAACAGGGAGTAGAGCAAAAATGCGCCTAGGCAGAAGAAGATGAGGATCAACAGGTTTGCCACACTCGCGCGCTCCGCAATGGCAAGGATGCCCGCAGCCTGAAATTGAGCTTCCGAAATCCCCGCCTTCAAATACTCCCGGCTTAGCGTCATCAGCGACATAGGAGCGATCACGATCATCCCGCAAAATACAGCCTCGACGATTCGAAGGCCCAGGTATCCAACCGCCATTGTTTCGTTGTGTTGTTTCAGGATTGGGAACATCAGCGATGCGATCCCAACCACGACGATGGCGTTCACCAGTTCGAGGAGCATCCCCACGATTAGCAGGGTTTCATTTTCCGATGTGACAAGATGATTCGGCGTGGAGATCACGGATCCCACCAGTCCGCCACCCAGCAGGCTCGCCACCATCGCGGTCAAAAATAAGGCTCCGACAAATCCTGCGGTCTTTCTATTCGAGTTCATTTTTCATCTTCTTCAAGTTCATATGAAAATACTTCTTGCAGCGGTACGCCGAAAACGAGGGCAATCTTGAAAGCCAATTCCAGCGAGGGGGCGTACTTCCCGCCTTCGATGGCAATGATGGTCTGCCGTGTCACGCCGACCTTTTTCGCGAGTTGTTCCTGCGTCAGTTCGTTGTTGTGAAACCTCAATTTCCGAACATTGTTTTGCACCTTGTATTTGTCCATCTTAGAACCCCTTTCTATAAAGGTACAACTGCGAAATATCCCCGATGATTTCGGCAAGAATAGAGGAGAGAATGAGTAGGCTGAACATCACGAGGGGCGGCTGCCCAAAGGCAAAGCTCAGCATGGCGATCAACACCCCAATCGAAAACGCAATGTAGGAAACCTTGCTGCCTTTCAGTCCAATCAGTTGGTCGCGCTCATCTTCAATGAAACGTTCTTCCTGATCCGATCTTGTCCTTATCGCATGGACAATGCTGAGCAAGATGTTGGTGAGAATACTGCCAAGAATAGTTGCGATGATGGTTGCCACGATGACGATTGCCCAAAGGCTGAAAACCTTCGCCGCGATCAGTCCGCCCGCCTGCTGCATTTGAAACAGGTTGACCAGATAATAGACCCCGATCAGTAGGTGGCTGACCAAAGAAACCGTGATGTTTTTCTCTTGATATGACATTTTGACCTCTTTCTGTATGGCTCTAATTACTTTTTGTATTGTTTTAGTTACTTTTAGTAACTTTAGATATACTCATAGTAATTCAAAGAATACATAATGTCAAGTATGTTTTACGTTCAATTTGAAGACGGTGCTCATCCAGTCTTGATCCACGCAAAGGATATGACTGAAAATGAGACAACAGTATCCAGAATAATCTGTGTAGATATATGGTCAACTGCGCCTATCGATGAAATAAAACTATTCATTTTATGACACAAGTAGACAATTGTCTCGATTTAACAAACTGTCCCATTAATTGCTTGACTTTCTCTATATCCACATATGAAATGACTGTTATACAGTTTGCTTCATCCTTGAGCTTTTTGGGATTTTTGGAAGAAATTTCCCCGGCCAATTGTTGCTGTTCTTCGATAAGGCATGTGATCTGAGACTAGCCGTAATAAAACGTAACAAGTATTGCGAGACATTATTCCTGTCTTCGCAGGGAATTACAAAAACAGCTTTTAAAAGGCTCAAAATTCACTTCATCGTTAGTTTGCGAAAAAGTTACGCACCGCGATTTCTATCCCCGTCTGGACCGCTGGAAAATAAACAAAAAAAAACGCCGTAAGATGGCGTTTTTTTTGTTGTTATTGTAGATTATGAGCTTACACCAGCAGGTATTCATGACACAGAAGGAGCGCTGGAATTGCTTGTAGATGTTGTTGGCGCTGCCTTGGCAGACCGCAATCACTGGAAACCCGAGCTCATGGAGCAGTTGAAGGCTAATGGTTTATGGCTGTTGGTTCAAGTAAAGCGAGTTTGGGCTCGCGATCTGTAGCAACTCACATCTCGCTGGATGAGAAAGTTCTTGAGCCACACTCTGGCTGTTTACTTTTGGGCTCAATCCAACCAGTTCTCATGTTTGAGCTTTGCTACTCTTGTCGAAGAGGAAACTCATACATCAATTAATTACTCTCTGCGATCAACGGGGTAACATATTTTTCAAGCATCGCAAGGCTGATCTCACCCGTCCACGCATAGCGGACTGTGCCGCTGCGGTCGATGACGTACGAATTCGGCAGGCTGCCATTCTTGAACGCGTTAAGCGCGGCACCTTCAGGGTCAAGCCAGATGGGGAATGTCAGCTCAAGGGAATTGGCAAACTCCAGAACTTCCTCTTTCCCATCACCAGCTTCCACAGCAATGATCGTAAACCCCTCGGCAGAATGCGCGTCATGAAATTTTTTCAAGGTGGGCATTTCCGCTTTGCAGGGCGGGCACCATGTAGCCCAATTGTTGAGCAGCAAAACCTGTCCGCTGAAATCAGCCAGAGACTCGGTCTCGCCATTCACATTTTTAAGCGCAAGCTGTGGGGCGGGATAATTAACTTCAGCAGGGACAACAGAAAAGTCGGTTGTGGATGTCGCCGTCTTTGCGTCATTGCTCTGTAAAACTACGAACAACACGATTCCATACCAAAACCAGAAAAACGCCAATGGAAGGTACTGTCTTTGAGTTTTAATGATCTTCCTGCGATACTTCGATTGTTTTTTCATGATCAGTTTTTAAGCGCGCGCTTGATCTCTTCCAACATGCGCGGTTCGGGATAAGCTCCGGTGAAGATTCCGCCGCCTGAATTGATAACAGTTTGCGGTACACCTTGCACGTTGAAGCGCTGTGATAGTTCGGGGAATTCCATTGCATCCACTGCTTCGGCGTGGATCATGGTGGGGTTTTCCATTGCGATCTGATGTGCGAGCAACACGGCTCGCGGGCAATGCGGTCAGGTAGGGGTTACAAAGACTTGCAGCAGCAGAGGCTGCGTCAGCGTTTTCAAAAACTCACGGGTGGCTGCACCAAGCCCGGAGTCCCGTTTTGAGGCGAAGATGATATCGGTGATCAGCGTGCTAAATTCATATCCAGCCGGAATCCCCGAAAACTGGACGCCAAGGTCAACGATCTGCTCGCCGTCTTTGAAGCGACCACGATCGCAGGAGCCTTGTCCACTTTATACTGCGCCGCAATGGCCGCGTCATCATTCAGGTCATACTGTGAGAGGCTGACCTTTTCGTCAGTTGCGCTGATCTCGCTCAACAATTGCTGGGTTTCGTTACAGTATTCGCAATTCTCCTTTGAACCAAAGAAGAGAATTTGGACGGGATTAACCAAATCGGCAAATGCCTGTTTGATCTGCCCGACCACCTGTTCATTCAGTAATTTTTCCATGTTTTCTCCAAAGAAATTTTGACGTACGGTATTTGGATGCACCGGAGGTAATAAAGTTACATCCACTTTTGTCTTTGATGTATACTCCCCTCATGCAACTTTTCGGTAACAAAGACATCCAATGATTAATTCAACGACGCAAGAGTTTTCCATTGAAGCGCTCCGTGCAGGCGATAAGGCCGAATTTGCGCGTCTGGTGGATGCCTATTCCACGCCCATCTACCGCCTTGGGCTAAAAATGCTCGGCAACGAATAGGATGCCGAAGATGTGCTGCAAAATACATTCCTCAGCGCCATGACCCATCTTTCTGGTTTTGAAGGGCGCTCCAGTGTTTCCACATGGCTGTATCGTATAGCATCAAACGAAGCATTAATGCAGCTGCGTCGTGGAAAGAAAAGAGTAAACCTTGAAGATCTTCAACCCGAAGATTCAGACGAGGATATTCTGCCAAAGATCTTTGTGGATTGGAGCATCCTGCCTGAGAACGAATTGCTCGCCGGAGAAGGCAAATCCGCGTTGGATGAAGCGATCAAAAAATTGCCCGAATCCCTGCGCATGGTCTTTATTCTTCGCGACATCGAAGATGTTTCAATAAAAGATACGGCTGAGATATTGAATTTAACAGAGACAAACGTCAAGACCGCCTGCTGCGCGCGCGCATGTTCTTACGCGAAAAACTCTCCACCTATTACAGCGAGCGCCCAAAAGAGGAAAAATGAGCGACCACTTACATGAAAACTGTCAGGCCTTATTAGGCACCCTGTCTGAATATATTGATGGCGAACTGCCTGCTGAACTATGCAGGGAGATCGAAAAACACCTTGAAGGCTGCGACAATTGCCGCGTCGTTTTGAACACGACAAAGCGCACAATTGACCTTGTCCGCGTGCCAGTGGATGAGGATGTGCCCGCAGACATTCGCGAACGTCTATTCAAACGCCTCAATCTTGACGAGTACCTGAATCTAAAAAACTGACAGTGTTATTTTGCGCTGTTGCATTACCCATAACGACCACACAACAACTCCCCGCCGAATTCGGCGGGGAGTTGTGATTTTTCCTTTATTAGACCTCTTGCATAAGCTCCGGGGATGTGTCTGAAAAAATTTAAACCACGGAGACGCTGAAGCACGAAGTTTTTAATTGGTTTTCTCTGTATCTCCGTGGTTAGGCTTTTCGACTTTTGCAAGAGGTCTATTGAGCAAGCTTGTAGCACTAGGAAAGTACACAGATTTGAAAGAGCATCCTTTTCAATGTCTTGAAACAATATTTACATTCCCTTTACATTGAAAAACTATCATGCATCCATCATCACAGACCGTGATGAACCATTCAAAACAATACACAAGCCAAAACTTGTAAGGAGAAAAAATGTTAAACAATTTGAAAAACATCATTATCGGCGTCCTTTCAGCGGTCATCGTGATCGCCGTGGGCGCAAGCGCGTACAACGCGTTCGCATCTCCCAATACAACAACCCCTGCTGCGCTCGATGCAACTGTATCAACTGGAAGTGGCAATGGGAACGGAAATGGAAGCGGCACAAGTGGAAGCGCTCAACTCACCACGATCCCTGTTTCTGATCTGAGCGCTGAAGAAGCCGCAGCTCTTCTATTTATGCGTGAAGAAGAAAAACTTGCACGCGATGTGTACAACCAGCTCTTTGCTCTTTGGGGATTGCCCACTTTTCAAAATATCGCAGCCAGCGAACAGACTCACATGGATCAGATCAAATTGCTGATGGATCGCTACGCTCTTGCCGACCCCGCGCTTGATCCCGGTAAATTTACAGATGCCAACCTCCAGGCTTTGTACGACCAACTGATGGCGCAAGGTTCCTTCTCAATCGCAGATGCGATCAAAGTAGGCGCAACCATTGAAGAAGTGGACATCGTTGACTTACAGACCCGCTTCACCCAGACAGACAACGCGGATATTCAACTGGTCTATAACAACCTGATGAACGGCTCATTCAATCACTTGAAGGCATTCACTAGCGCACTCACTCAACAGACAGGCGAAACCTATCAACCGCAATATCTGTCTGCTGACCAATATCAAGTCATCATTTCAAGCACAAATGGAAATGGCAATCAAGGCGGTAATGGTTTACAAGGCGCGAACGGACAGGGTAACGGCGCACAAGGTTCTACCGGCACGGGAATTCCTCAGGCGGATATCAGCGCTGCAACAACAGTGCATGGTGTCGTCAACAGCGTTGACTTCACTGGTATGAGCGTCACGCTTGATGATGGAACGGCACTTTATATTGACCTTGGCAACTCACGCTACATCCAGTCCATCGGGTTTGCTCCTGCGGCTGGCGAAGGCGTCACCATCCACGGTTTCCCCGGCGATCAGGGCTTATACAGCGCCATCACCGTAACCATCGACTCGACAGCCCAGATATACGCCTTCCGCGATGCTAATGGCAGCCCAATGTGGTCAGGTGGAAATGGTCAAGGCGGAGGAAATGGTAATGAAGGCGGAAACGCGAATGGAAGTGGCGGCGGCGACGTACCCGACTCGGGTGGTCAAGGTGGAAGGCCCTAACAGATCACAACTCCCGGCTGATTTCAGCGGGGAGTTGTGCAATTTATAAAAGATTGCAACTTTATTGGCACATCTGCATCAAAATAGGAGTCGATAATTTACGACCGCACGTTGTTTAGAGAAACTACCAATCCAAACCAAAAAAACTAGGAGTCTCATGGGCACAGCAACCGTAAAATGGATTCAAGGGAAACAATTTATCGGGGTCGATTCAACGAAACACTCGGTTGTTCTCTCTACACCAGATGAAGGAATTGGGATCAAGCCGTCTGATTTATTGCTTATTGCAGTGGCATCCTGCACCGCAGTGGATGTTGTCGAAATTCTTGCCAAAAAGCGCATGCCTCTCTCGCATCTTGAGATCAGTTCCAGTGGTGAACAGGATCAGGATCCGCCGTGGACGTTTCGGAAAATCCATCTGCATTTCAAAATTGGAGGAAAGAACCTGACAGAAAAGGCAGTGGAGCAAGCTATTCAACTATCCGAAGAAAAGTATTGCTCGGTTGCTGCCACTGTTCGAGCTACCGCGGAGATCACCTCTGATTTTGAACTTCTGGCAGAATCCGATCTTTAGGTCGCCAAGCGGGTCAATTTTGACCCGGTGATATGTCCTTCACGTATTCCTCAGCAGGCGGATATTGTCAAGCCAAGCCTGAATACACTGACCCGTGTTCGTTGGCAAAAACTTATACACCACGTCATCTATCCCCGACTGGAATGCCAAGATATCAAAACATGATTAACCCCGAACTTCAGAAACGGGGTCAAGACCATGCTGGATTTGGTGATGGTGATTCTGATGCACCACAATCGGAATACTGGATTGCTGTTGAGTGAATTGGGAGATCATTTGCCGGGAGGCGAAAGGGGACCTGCGGGGGTAAAACGGATTACGAGCCTATTGCATTCGGTGATAATGGAAAAGTATTTTGATCTTGAACTACTTGTGGAAATGCGGGGATGACAAGGTAAAGGAATTCCTGGGACAAAAAGAGGCAGCTCTGGCTCCTCTTCCGCTCTCATTCTCTCCTTGCCTTAATTTTGGGGTGAGCCATTTTTTCTTACCAATTTTCGTGTAAAAACAGGGGTGAAAAAAGTTACGCAGCGCGAGTTTTATCTCTGAATGAACCCGCGCTGCTGCCGAACGATGTGAAAGCACACCTGCGTGAAATTGTTGAGCGGGCAGAAAGAAAAAGATAAATCAAGGATGTATCGAAAGGGGGGCAAGTGGCTGGCTGTTGAATGGAGCGATATTGGGGAAGGTAGGATTGTGTGAGGCCGCGCATGCTGCCCGATATGTTGGGATAAGTAAACAAAACCGATAGCGATCAAGCAGTTGAATAAGACTCAGCCTGACGTTTGTCACCTTTACGATTAAGTTTTTCCTTAAATATTGACTCTAAAAATTTCAAATGCTAATCTTTATACATAAGAACAGCACCAGCTGTTTATTTTCGTTTGCAAAAAGGAGATTCATCATGGAACTTGGCGGTTATGCAAATCGGATCGGCTGGGTAGACCTCAGCGCAGGCAAAGTGGATGTCAAGCCTATCGCAGAGAGTGATGCCCGAAAATATATTGGTGGACGTGGGCTGGGTGTTAAATATGTTTACGACAATGGCCCCAAGGTAGACCCGCTCTCCCCTGATAACATTCTCTGCTTTATGAACGGCCCGCTCACCGGCTCTGAAGCCAACATGAGTGGACGCATGGCGGTTGTAACCAAATCGCCTCTGACTGGAACCGTAACTGATTCTCACCATGGTGGCTGGTCTGCCGCCCGATTACGCTGGTCTGGCTTCGACGGCCTCGTCTTCAAAGGCAAAGCCGCAAAACCGACCTATGCCTACATCCATGATGACAAGATCGAATTGATGGACGCCTCCGAAGTTTGGGGAAAGAACGTCCACGACACCATTAAACATTTCAAAGAAAAATACGGCGAGAAAGACCTCACCGTCATTACCATCGGCACCGCAGGCGAGAACCTCGTCAAATTTGCGTGCTGGATGAACGAAAATGACCGCGCCTCCGGCCGCGGCGGTACCGGCGCAGTTGGCGGTTCCAAGAATCTCAAAGCCATCGTCATCAAGGCTGAGAAGAAGATCGTCAAAGCTGCGAACCGTGAAGAGTGGAAACCCGCTCACGACCGCGCTCTCAAGAACATCATGGCCCCAGAGAACATCACCAGCCCGCGCAAGGGTGGTCTCTCTGTCTACGGCACCAACGTGTTGATGAACATCACCAACAGCATTGGCGCTTTGCCCACCAAGAACAGCATGGTCACATCCTACGGCGAAAATGCCGAAAAGATCAGCGGTGAATATATCAACGCGAACCTGCTCGTTGACAACCCCACCTGTCACGCCTGCCCTGTGGCTTGCAAGAAGGAAGTGGAAGTCAAGGACGGCCCGTACAAGGGTCTGCGCATGGAATCGGTGGAATACGAACCGGCCTGGTCAGTCGGCGCGAACGTCGGTAATAACGATGCCCGCCTCGTCGCCAAGATGATCGACCTCGCCAACGACTTCGGCTTTGACGCCATCGAAATCGGTCACCCGCTTTCGATCTGGATGGAAGCCAGCGAAAAAGGCTACACCAACGGCGACGGCAAACTTGCCTGGGGCGATCCCGATGGCATGACCAATGCTGCCGCAATGATCGCCAAGCGCGAAGGCCTCGGCAACGTCATGGCTGACGGCGCAGAAGCCACCGCCAAGCATTTCGGCCATCCCGAACTCGCCATGACCGTCAAGGGTCAGGGCATCCCCGCTTACGATCCGCGCGGCATGAAGGGCATGGGCCTCGGCTATGCCACATCCAACCGCGGCGCCTGCCATCTGCGCGCCTACGTTGCCGCCGCTGAATTGGGCGTTATGCCTTTCGGCTCCCTCAAGGTCGATCCCCTGGCTTGGAAAGACAAGGGCGGCCTCGTGAAAGTCTTCCAGGACATTCACGCCTTCTCCGACAGCATGGACCTCTGCAAATTCAGCGCCTTCGCCATGGGCACCGATGAATACGCCCAGCAATACTCCGCCATGGTCGGCATCCCCTTCACCTCAGATGACGTCCTCAAGACCGGCGAGCGCATCTACAACCTCGAACGCCATTACAACAACCTCGCTGGTTTCGGCGCAGGCTCCGATATTCTTCCTGATCGCTTCACCAAGGAAGCCTCCACACAGCCCGGCTCAGTCGGCCACGTTTGCGAACTGGACGACATGCTCGCAGAATACTACACCGCCCGCGGTTGGGATAACGGTGTCGTCAGCGAAGCCAAGTTGAAGGAATTGGAAATCGCGTAAGTTTGGTGATTGGTAATTAAGTAAATAAAAGGCGACGTGTCCAATGGATACGTCGCCTTTTTGATTCACTTCGCTTCTCTCTTAATCTCAAACCTGATTCTGTTTCCTCAAACATTTATCCCCGCTGACAAATTCATCATTCCGCATTCATCATTCTGCATTTCCCCTATCCTCCCGCCCTCAACGTCTTCTTCGTGAAACCGCTCCAGAAAATCATCTGCAACGCGCTCTTCCAACTCCATCGTCAAACGCGATTGGCCGACAGACAATGAAAACAGACGAAACGGTTCCATCTTTTCGATCTTCACACTCCAGCCATCCCCCTGGATCAAATCCTCGCCATGCAGCGTACCGCCAAGTTCCTGCAAGTATTCCTTGAGCAAATAATAAGGAATCCCACGCATCTCGTGGACAATGGTCCGCATGGACTAGCCGCCGCCCACTGGCGGGAAGATGTCCACCTTGTCATCGGGCTGAATGATGGTGTCAAATTTATCGGGCAGGTACACCGCCTCACGCCCATTGATGAAGAACTTCATGTGCGGAAAGAATTGATCGTTCTCATCCAACAATTCCTTGCGCATGGTGGGGTAATCCTTCACGAACATCAGCACCAGTTGAATGGCTGTCGTGTTCGGAGGGAGTTTCAACTCCACTGTCTTTTGCCCCACGATCGGACGCAACGTAGCATAGAAATTAACTTTCATGATCGTTTCTTCCATTTTCTATACCTCTACTCCTAAAATAAAATCCTTTGGCGTGTATATTTTACCGTTAAGGTCACTCTTTAGAAGTTATTTCATCAACATACCTTACCCTCAGTTCAATCCCGAAGGGATGGCTGATTATAGTTTGATGAAACGGGTGAAGGAAACCCCGAAGGGTGATATGGTTTTCTGGCGACAACCCATATCATCCCTTCGGGATTTGGATTTGGTTATGTAATTTTCTATAATCCTGTCACCCCTTCGGGGTTCGTAGGTCAGGCTTGCAGCCTGACATTTATTGGCGGGTTGAAAACCCACTTAAAACAAAATGCTCGGAACATAAATCCGAGCATTAAAATGCAGAAATTATTTTACGGACACTGAATAATGCCCTGCGCCCACAGACATCCGCCGCAGACGGGGGCAATGTCATTGCCGAGGCAGTCTTCCACGTTGGTTTCGGAGAGGTCGCATCCGCCGCAGAAGGTGCATGGGGCGAAGCCGAAGTTGTGAAGGCGTTCGCGATATGCCAGGTAATCGGGATCAAGCCACAGGTCAGAAAGGAGGCGTTGGTTTACATTTCCAATAATGTGCTTTTGAGAGAGGCGCGGTTTGTTGTGCAGGTAGCTCATGTGGGTGTGCATCAACGGCCAGCACGGACTGACATCTCCTGTCCACGCAACGGACATGGTGCCGTTCTCCACGAAATTACAGACATCATTTGCGCCGCCCCAATTATTGCCCGCGTAGCTGATATTCAAGCCGCTGTTGAAAACTTCAAAGAGCGCATCTTTTGTGGATTCGTCAAAGTCCATTTTGGGCAGGCTGAGGCTTGGAAGATGCGGCGCCTGCAAATAGGCGATGTCGCGCGTGGTGCGGTTGTACAGGCGGTCGGCTTGCATATCTTCGGTGGCGGGTTGGAGATTGCTGACGGAGAAATATTTGGCGCGCAGGGATTTTCCAATTTTGATGACGTTGGGCAGGTCTGAAATATTGCGCTTCATCGCCACAAATGCAATGCCGATCTCCGGCGAGGGATAATGACCGGCGGCGCGCATTTTTACAAAACGCTCAAGATTGTTGATGATGGTGGGAAGTTCGGCGCCGAGGCGCACATCTGCGTAGGTTTCGGGCGTTGCGCCATCGAGGGAAACCCAGAGCACATCCAGCCCTGTGTCAATTAATTCGCGGGATTTTTTTTCGGTGAGGATCGTGCCGTTGGTGATGAGTTCAACTTTTACGCCAAGTTCTTTGATGCGCCGAATCCATTCGATGGTTTTGGGGTGGAAGAGCGGTTCGCCGATGCCGCCAAAATACACACTGGGGATCGGGTCCATTTGCTTGAGGCTGTTGAAGATGCTTTCGAAGGTTTCATCGGTCATGCGTCCCATGGGTTGATCCCATGCGTTGCGGAAGCAGGTGATGCAATCAAGATTGCAGGCGACAGTCGGCTCGATATAAACTTTGGTGAGGTGTGTGATGGGTCGATGCATACGGACAAAGTTATGGCCTTCGTCGAGGCGAACTTTGGAGCCAGGAATCAGCCCGTATTGTTGAGCAACTTCGGGCGGAAGAATGAGGCGCCCGTTTTCGTCCACTTCAGCCCAGGCGGTTGTAGATTTCGTCGATAGAACAGTCATGCTTTCTCCTTGCAAATAAAACAATGCCTACCTATCATATCCGCTTTGGTGGAAATTCCATGTGACGAAAGTTACATTTTTGCTGGAGGAGCGGCCTCTATTAATTCGATGAAATTAGGCTTCTAAAACTTATCGTCCAGAACGACATTGCCGGTCATGGAGACGTCGTACCCTGCCAGCTTGGAAACTGCCGTTCGGAAACCGGGAGCAGCTAACAGGTCGAAAAGAGGCGCGAGCAGTTGTGAGTTGGCATATTCCTGCGGGAAGACCAAATCGTATCGTTCCTGAAAAAGTGGGATGAAATCCAGATCCAATGCTTGAGCGGCCGCGGCAATGACCAGTCCGCAGGTTGCACGGCCGGAGGCCACCGCGGCGGCAACACCGAGATGGGTGTATTCCTCCTGATGATATCCGTGAATGAGATCGGGGGAAATTCCAAGCTGGTTGAGATGGTAGTCGAGCAGGACGCGCGTGCCCGAGCCGCGCTGGCGGTTGATGAATTGCACATCGGCCCGGGTGATGTCGTTCAGGCCGTGGACGGCTTTCGGGTTTCCGCGGCGGACGGCGAGACCCTGCTCGCGCCCCGCCAACGTGACGAGTTTGATGGGAACATCCGGCACGAAGCGGCGGATGTATGAAATATTGTATTCGCCGTTTTCAGGGTCGAGCAGATGGGAGCCAGCCATGTGCGCTTCGCCGCGTTTGATGGCGATCAGCCCGCCTTGTGAGCCTGCGTTGGCGGAGACGAGCCTGCGGTCTGATTCGGTGAGGAATTGGGCCATGAGGTCGAGGATGAGGTCGTGCGAGCCGATACAGAGGATCGTGCGTTCCAGCTCACTTTTGCTTCGATACAAGCGGACATGCACCTTGCCGCCCGCTTCCATGCCTTGCACGCCGGGGGGCAGGACGACCAACCCATCTGCCTGCACCAGCGAGGTGATGACGCCCGCTCCGCGTGAAAGAGGGGCGACCAATAAATTACCGCCGACCATCCCGGCTGCCACGCGGACGTAATCTGCGTCACCGGCGGGGGAGGTGATCTTTCGGGTAAGTTTTGCTTCCTCGGTTGGGAGTTCGAACGGACGCCGTCCCAGCCATTTTGCCATGAGCGGCTCGACAAAAATTTCGGTGGTGAGCGCGGCAGAGACGGGGTAACCCGGAACGCCAATGATGGGGACTTGTTTTCCTTCCCGATTTATGATTCCCAGGATCACGGGATGTCCCGGCCTGACCGCCACGCCGTGAACTAGAAGCTGCCCGAGTTTTTCAACGACCTTGGATGAAAAGTCTTCCATGCCGGCGGAGGAGCCTGCATTCAATAAGATCAGGTCATGATCCTTCGCGGCGTCCAGGACGTTGTTGCAGATCAGGTCAAAATCATCTTTTGTGATCGGGTAGCGTTTGGGTTCGCCGCCCATTGTTTTGATCTGCGCCGCAAGCACGAGGGAGTTGTATTCCAGAATGTCGCCGGATTTTAGTTTGGAGCCAATGGGAACCAGTTCCGTGCCGGTTGGCAGGATGGCGACCCTCGGTTTGCGGGCAACATTGATTTCCTGATGTCCAGACGCGGCAACTGCGCCAAGGTCCACGGGACGCAGGGTATGCCCGGATGGAAGCACCAATTGCGTTGCGACAATATCCTCACCCAATGGGCGGATGTGACTCCAGGGCGCTACTGCCGCGCGGATTCGAATGGATGCCGGTCTTTGAATGGCTTGTGTGATGTTGTTGTTTTCATCCAGCGATTCGATATTTTCGATCGGGATGACGGCATTGGCCCATTCCGGCAGCGGATCGCCGGTATCCACATAGTGAGCGGACTCGGCTTCCACGGGGAAGGTCAACGGTGTGGACGGCCCCGCGCCTGATGTGTTTTCTGAAATGACGGCAAACCCGTCCATGGCGGAGGCGTGGTAATGCGGCGAGGAGATGGATGCCCAGATCGGCTCTGCAAGGACTCGTCCCAACGCGTTTTCATCCAGCTTGATGGTTTCTGAACCAAGAACCTGCCATAAACCGGCTGCCTCCAAAGACTGTTTTAAATGATCCTGCGCTGTGGACAGCGGGATATCATGAAGGTAGATAGACATTATTCATCTCCGTCACTTGCGAAAGTGTTTTGCCACAGCTGCTCTGTTTTTGCTGGCTTTGATTATTAGAACAAAAACAAAACGATCTCTGTCATCTCTCCAGCTCCGTAGCCTGTCACGTCGGGGGGGATGCGCAGGAGACCATCGGCGGCTGTCAGGGTGAAGATCAAATTGCTTTTGCCAAAGATGGGTTCGGCGAGATGGGTCTGATTTCCATTGCTGTTCTGCGGGGAAACAAGTTTTACGGGAATCCAATCTTCGCGTCCGGCTTGTGAGGGCAGGTTGACTGTCAATTTGGCTGTTACGACAGGGCGGGGACGCGGCGTTTCACCGAGCAATTTTTCGATCACCGGCACAACGAACAAGTATCCGTTCACCAAGGCGCTGACCGGATTTCCCGGAAGCCCGATCACAGCTTTGCCTTCACACACGCCAAGGATGGTGGGTTTGCCGGGACGTGTATTAATTCCATGTACCAGTACGCCAGGCGTACCAAGGGATGCAATGACGTCCGCTGTCATGTCACGTGTGCTTGCCGAGGAACCGGCTGTAATGACCACAACATCGCACTCGCTCAAAGCGCGGCGCGCGGCAGACTCCAGTTCCGATTTGATGTCCGGCACGATGCCATACAAAATGGGTTCGCCGCCAGACTTGGTTACAAGTGCCGCCAGCGTGTATGCGTTGATATCCCGAACCTGACCCGGCTTCGTCTGTTCGGCAGGGTCGATAATTTCATCACCCGAAGAGATCAGGCCGACCTTTGGCTTCGCAGCGACAGATAGATGGGTAATGCCCAGTGCCATCAGCCCGCCAACTTCCGCAGGACGTATGCGGCAGCCGCTCGGGAGAATGACCGAGCCTGACTTCACATCCTCGCCAATTTGGATGACATTTTCCCCGTCCGCAACGGCGCGGAAGATCTCGATCTCATTGCCCGGCGATGGGCGATCTCCTCCCAGTGCGACCTGCGTATTTTCGAGCATCACAACCGCATCCGCGCCGGGTGGCAGCATGCCACCGGTGTGGATCAGCCCGCATTGACCAACGCCTATGGTTTGCGAAGGAGCGCTTCCCATCGGGATCTCGTCGAGCAGCGTCAGATACGCCGGCACAGAATCAGATGCGCCGAATGTGTCGCGCGCACGGACGGCATACCCGTCCACGGTGGAGCGGAGAAATTCCGGCAGGGAATGAGGCGCTGAAATATTTTCAGCGATCACACGCTCAAGAGAATGGACGGTTTCAATTTTTTCGTGGGTAATTTTCTTGTCGGGGAGATTTACAAATAACAGCTTGCGGGCTTCTTCGGGGGGCAGCAATTGCAGGAATTCAGGCATGGAGGCAACTCATAACATCGGTACATCAAAACCGTGGAGTTTTTTCAAACTAAGTAGTCGGCCGAAAGAGCAGGAAAAACCGTGGAGTTTTTCAAACTTAAAGCAGACGCATTATACAACACTTGCCCGATGCCCTCTTTTACAGCCCCTTCAAAAATCCCCGCACGCTTTTATCGGCGGGCTTTTCTTTTATCAGCTTCGGCTTGCCCACCTGCTTCAACTCGCCGTCAATGATCACAGCAACTCTGTCGCCAAATTGCGCGGCTTCCTTCAAGTTGTGCGTCACAAAGATCGTCGTGCGATGATCCTGCGCGAGAACCCTGGTCAGGTCTTTTAGCAGCTGCGCCCGCGTTTGTGGATCGACAGCCGAGAACGGTTCATCCATCAAAAGCAGTTCGGGATCGAGGACAAATGCCCGCGCCAAACTGACGCGCTGCGCCTCGCCCCCTGAAAGTTGGCCTGCCCGGCGGTTAAGGAGAGAATCCACGCCCATGGCTTTGCTCCACTTAATGACCTGCACTTTGACAGTTTCCTTATCCACGCCGCGGAATTTCAACCCCAGCCCGATATTCGCTTCCACAGACATATCCATCAGCAGCGGGTCTTGAAAGACGAACGCTATCTTTCTGCGGTATTCGAGGTCATCCCAATCTTTGAGCGGCTTCCCGTGGAAGTCAATTCCGCCATTGACAGGCTTGATCAAATGCGCCAGCGCGAGGAGCAATGTACTTTTGCCCGCTCCATTTGGGCCGACCACCGCCAGCGTTTCCCCTTTTTTGATTTCAAGCGAGGCGATCTTTAGCGCGTCCCGTCCATTGCGCTGGACGAGTAAATTATTGATCGAGATCATTTCCTCGCCCCCTTTTGCTGAATGGCTGTCAACGCCAGGTTGACGAGGTAGGTGAGCGTCAGCAGCAGCGCGGAAAGAGCCAGCGCTTTTTCAAATTCCCCTTTGGATGTTTCCAGCACGATGGCCGTCGTCAGCACACGAGTCTGCCCGCGGATATTTCCACCTACCATCATGGATGCACCTACCTCGGAAATGACAGAGCCAAAGCCAGCCATAAGAGCGGCTAACAGCGGCAGTCGTGCCTCTCGCCACAGGTGCCAGACCATCTGTGGGCGTGAAGCGCCGAGTCCCAAAAGCTGTTGCTGTAGGCGTGGGTCAAGCGCTTCCAGTGCGGCGGCAGTGAGCCCCGTCACAACAGGGGCGGCGATGATCGTCTGCGCGATGATGATGGCCCAGGGAGTGTAGATCAACCTTAATCCGCCAAGCACGCCGCTGCGCCATAACGTCATGGCGACCACAAGACCAACCACAACAGGCGGCAGGGCCATGCCTGTATTGATGATGCTCAAAAGAAAGGAGCGCCCGCGGAAATGCCCAAGCGCGATCCACGTGCCGAACGGCAGGCCGATCAGCAGACTGACGAGGGTTGCAATGGTCGAGACTTGCAGGGAGAGAAAGGTGATTTCAAGGATATCGGACATGGGGGAGAAAGTAAAAAAGTAAAAAGTAATACGTGCTACGCATTACTTTTTACTTTAACTAATTACCTTTGAACCAGGATTTTACTACAGCCCCAAGTCCGCATCAGTCTTATCTGCGTCAGGGACGAACAGCGGCTGGCCGAATTTTTCCACGCCGAAATCTTTGATGACCGCCTGAGTGGCGGGGTCAATGATGAAGTTTGCAAAGGCAAGCGCGCCTTCATAGTTGACGGCGGGCCACTTCTCAGCGTTGACGGTGATGACGTGGTACACGTTCAACAAAGCATTGTTTCCTTCGAGCAAAATTTCAAGTTGAAGGTTTGCTTTGTTTGCGAGGTAGGTGGCGCGGTCAGTGAGGATGTACGCGCCCTTTTCGGAAGCAACCGTGAGGGAAGCACCCATGCCCTGGCCGGTTTCAATGAACCATTCGGGTTTTTCGGTACGTGGGTCAACTGCGGCTTTGGTCCAGAAGCTGACTTCCTTTTTGTGTGTGCCAGAGTCATCGCCGCGGGAGACGAAAGGAGCGCCCGCATTGTAAATGGCCAGGAAGGCATCTTTGGGCCCAAGTCCCTTGATGCCGGCAGGGTCGTCAGCTGGGCCAACGATGATGTAGTCATTGTGCATGACGAGGAAGCGGTCGGTGCCGAAGCCGCCTTCCATGTAGGTCACTTCAGAGGAAGGAGCATGGACGAGTAATACATCCGCATTGCCTTCTTCACCCATCTTGAGCGCTTCGCCGGTACCTACGGCAATGGTCTGCACGGTGTAACCGGTCTGTTCTTCGAACATGGGGACGAGCACATCAAGCAAACCAGAATCCTGTGTGGAGGTGGTGGTGGCGAGGATGAGGTTCGGGTTGGCAGGAGCAGCCGCAGGAGCTTCCGTTGCGGGGGCTTCGGTGGCTGGTGCTTCAGTGGCGACGGGTGCTTCGGTAGCAGGAGCAGCTGTCGGTGTGGCGGAGGCGCCGCAGGCCGTCAACACGATGGAGAGGACCAGCAGCAAAGACAAAAGAAGGTTACGGGAAGAATGTTTCATTTTTAACTATCCTTTATTTGGTTTATTTGAAAAACGGTTAATGCCAAACACGACCATCGCGCCCAGCAATCCACCGATCATTCCGAAGAGAAGATGACTTGCAAACGGGTATACAACGCCGAAGCGGAACGAACCAATGGGCCAGCCGGTCAGCAGATTGATGGTGAGCTGGCCGATGGGTTTTGTCATGTGTGCAAAGCCGCCGAGCAAAACCATGAACCAAAGTTTGTTTGCATAGCGCGGCAGATAGCGAAATGCCAGATCCATCACGGGGCCGGGCAGCAGGTAGTAGATCCACGTGAACGGATTATCGCCATGCAGGAACGGCAGAACCGATGCGAACGACGCGCCGATGCTGGTGAGTGTGCCCGCGCCGCGAAATTTGGATGAAGCGCGGCCAAGGATCATGATCGCCATCCATTCAATGCCGTGATGCCCGGGCAGCCCCAGCGACATATCCAATGCGCGATGCAGAACCACCGCCATCACACCGCCGCCGATGAGCAGCAGGGCTTCGATCCATGTAAGCGACCACTCAGTTGGAAAGGCTTTTGATGCGGTCTTTAGAGATGATGTACCATTCATTATTTTTCTCCTCAACATATAGGGTTGCTTTTCCGTCACGTAAAATGGGACGGATCCATTCGCCAACATCCACAACGGTTTCAGCGGTCAGGTCAACATGTTCCACGGTGCAAATTCTGTCCACGTGGCCCTTCGCACAAATTTCCTTAACTTGATATTTATCTTTCAAGTCGCGCAAGCCCGGCAGCCATAGATAACGTCCATCATTGCCAGCACGATGTAGACCAATGGCGGACAAGGCTCCGATGATCCCGCCGTGCGTACCTGTCAGCCCTTCGCATCGTATTCTGGACCGGGAAGCTGTTTGCTCCGCAGCAGGCATGGTCAACACTTCGAGTTTGGCCCTGCGCCCAAAATCCAAAACCTCGGCGCTGATGGCATTCCACTCTGCAAGGCACAAACCTGCATCCGAACCGACGGCGCTTTCGCGTAGAAGAAATTCACGTGCGGCTTCCCAAACTTCATCTTGTTTTTCTGTTTCAACTGCCAGACAAGCTGAACTGTTATGTGAGGTGTAGGGGATACCCGGGTCCACGAGCAGTTGATGTCGGGTGATGCCCAGCGGCGAGGCGAGTTGATTTTCAGCCAGCCAGTCCGCAAGTTGACGGACGCGATGCCCTGTGCCGCGCGATTCGAGATTATCGGTGTCGTCAATTCCAAGCAGGTATCGCATTTCTTTGCCTTTTCAATGAACGGGATGCAATTAAGCATTTCCTTAATTTAAAACAGGAAATAAAAAAACACGTACGGGGATTTTTACTTTACGGTGATGAGGGAAACGTCCTTCGTCCAATTGGCTTTGGGAATGTATGTGGAGGAGAGTTTCATCGTCCCGTGATTGTTGAAATCGAGGATGGTGTTTTCATTCACTTGCTCAAAGGTCAATGTAGCCGGGTTGGAACTGCCGGTGAGTGTGACTTCTGTGAATTCGGTGACGCCAGCCAGAGCCAGCACATCGCTGAGATAGGGGCCTTCTTCCACTTTGCCTTCGGCTTGAAGCTGGGCGAGAGGCAGGGCTTTGACGGCGTTGAGAGTCACGTCAAATGTGGTGCCGTCTGCTTTGACGATCTGGAAGAGTACCTGGGAGTTGTCAGAGACGGCAGCGGGGGCTTCAGTCGCTTGCAGGGTAGTTGATGTTTCCGTAGCAGAATCAGTTGTCGGCGCGGCGGGAGCGCTTTCTGTCGGTGTGGAACCGCACGCGGTTAGCATAAGTCCCAAAATAAAAAGTGCAGTGATAACGGTCTTTCTCATTTCATTCCTCAAATATGGATTTGTTCACCGCTGTGCGCGGTGCTGTAACCAGTTAGGACATTCAGTGAATTGCGGAAATCCACGGTTTGAATGTAGTCGAGCAGGGGGTTGAGAATTTTCTCCTGTTCACGGGGCAGGATGAGATCATAGCGTTCTTCAAAGAGGGGAATGAAATCAAGCTCGTGCTGGTGGGCGGCGGCTTGCAGACCGAGGGACACGTCTGCTTGGCCTTCTTCGATCATCAATGCAGCTTCGCTGTGGGTCATCACGGAGTTTTTGTAGCCGAGGATCTTTTCAGCAGGGATCTTTTGCTTGTGCAATTCTGCATCCAGCCAGAGGCGGGTGCCGGAACCCGCATTGCGATTTACAAAGCGGACATTGGCTTGCGCGAGGTCGGAAATTTTCTTAATTCCTTTGGGGTTGCCTTTAGCGAGGATGAGTCCTTGCGTGCGATAGGCAAGCGTGATGATCTCAACATTTCGCTCTGGAAATAAATGTTTTACAAATGGTGTGTTGTACTCGCCGTTCTCATCAAGGAGATGCGAGCCCGAGATTTGACATAGTCCCTGACGAAGATTGACCAGCCCATCCAATGAGCCGACTGGCAGGCTGAGGATGTTCACGTGTTTGGCGAGGTGGTCGGCAACGCCTTCCAATGCGATATCATGGCTGCCGGAGAAAATGACCGAAGGCTTTTTGCCCATCGGCATGATGATCTCCTGTAAAAGAAAAGCATCAGCCTTGGAACGGTAAAATTTTTCCAGTACTTTGCCGGTCTTGCGCGTTTCGCCTACTTCAACCAGATCGGCAGCGGTTAACGCCAGAATGTGGTGCTGCACCCAGGCAGGGGATTTTTTCATCGTCCGCGCAAGGATCGTGAGTGTGGCAGGCGCCGCCATCAGCAGGCGTAGAATGTCCATGCGGCGGGGGTCTGCCAGTATCTTGATCTGATCGAAGGATTGGAGATGCGCGACTTTTTTCATTTCGGTTAAAGAAAACCTTAACTTTGTGTTTAAACATTTTAGCATAAACGATGTCGCCTCACCATTGGTGGGCTGTCACATATTGAATGGAGTTTTTTCTTTAAAAATCTCTGTATTGTGTTGGTTGTTTTACTACAATTGGTATAATTGCAAAATCTTAGAAAAGGATGGCGCGCATGGAGTATAAGCTTCTGATCGATGGTCAATGGGTTGGGGGAGGCTCAATGCTTGAAGTGAAGAATAAGTACAACGGTGAGGTTGTTGGGGTCTTACCAACCGCACGAAAGGAAGATCTTGATGCGGCTCTGGCTGCTGCCGAACGCGCCGAAGATGTGATGGCGGATATGCCCGCTCACAAACGCGCCAGCATTCTTTTGCGAACCGCCGAGCTTATGCGTGCGCGTTCTGAAGATCTTGCCAGAACGGTTGCGGCAGAAGCAGGCAAGGCACTGAAGTTCGCGCGCGCTGAAGTGGAACGCGCTGCAAGCGTCTTTACCATTGCCGCAGAAGAAGCCAAGCGACTGCATGGCGAGACTATTCCTTTGGACGCTGTCCCTTCAGGTGATGGATATTTCGGCTATTGGACTCGCCGCCCCGTGGGTGTGATCGCGGCGATCAGCCCGTTCAATTTTCCCCTTAATCTGGTTGCTCATAAAGTGGCACCGGCCCTCGCTGCGGGAAATACCCTTGTGCTCAAGCCAGCGACTACCACTCCGCTGGCGGCTGTGAAATTATGTCAGATTTTGCAGGAAGCAGGTCTGCCTGCGGGCGCGATCAATCTTGTCGTCGGCTCAGGCGGGACGGTGGGCGAATGGCTCATCACTGACGAACGCGTGGACAAGATCACCTTCACTGGCAGCCCCGAGATCGGACGTCATATTTTGGCGGTGGCGGGAATCAAGAAAGTCACTCTCGAACTTGGAAATAATTCTCCCGTGGTCGTTGCCCCCGATGCGGACTTGGATTTTGTCGCCAAGCGTTGTGCGTTGGGCGCTTTTATAATTCGGGGCAGGTTTGTATTTCTGTGCAGCGCATTTACAGCCAGAAACAGGTATTTGAACCGTTTTCTGAAAAATTTGTCAAAGCGACTGAAGCAATGGTTGTTGGTGATCCGCTCGATGAGCGCGTGGATGTCGGCCCGATGATCGACTCAAAGGAAGTGGATCGCATCGAGAGCTGGGTCAAAGAGGCTCAGGGCTCTGGCGCAAGCGTGCTGACAGGCGGCAAACGTGATGGAACGGTTTACTATCCAACCATTCTGTCTAATGTTGACGCGGACATGAAAGTGGTCGCCGAAGAAACCTTCGGCCCAGTTGCATCTGTTATTTCCAGCGATGATTTCGAATCTGCACTTGAGCAAGCTAATAACTCCAAGTTTGGTTTACAGGTGGGCGTCTTTACCAATGATGTCAACCGCGTTTTCAAGGCTGTTCGAAAATTGAACTTCGGCGGCGTGATCATCAACGATACTCCCAACTTCCGTGCCGACCACATGCCCTACGGCGGCAACCGTCAAAGCGGACTCGGACGCGAAGGCGTCAAATTTGCAATGGAAGATATGACCAACATTCAGTTGGTTGCGATTCGATTGAATTCATAAATTTCAAACAAAGGAGAGATGTTATGGAATACAAACTTTGGATCGACGGTAAGTGGGTGGATAGCAAGGGCGGCGGCAAGATCTCTGTTGAGAACCCTGCTACTGGCAAGAAATTTGCAGAAGTTGTGGACGCCAGCGCAGAGGATGTCAACCTTGCTGTTGAGACGGCAAAGACAGCTTTTTATGATGGGCGTTGGTCACGGCTTACACCTGCTGAGCGCTCAAAAGCACTATGGAAATTTGCAGACCTGCTAGAAAAACATGCTGAAGAGTTTGCCAAATTGGAAACTGAGAATACAGGCAAGCCGTATAAGTTCGTCAGCCTTGGTGCGGATTTGGCCTTCTCCATCGACAACTTGCGTTTCTTTGCGGGTGCGGCACGTGATACACATGGGAATCATGCCGGTGAGTATATGCCCGGCTACACATCCATGTATCGGCGCGAGCCCGTCGGTGTTGTGGGGCAGATCGCTCCATGGAACTATCCATTGATGATGGGAGTTTGGAAGATCGGCCCCGCTCTTGCGGCTGGATGTACAACTGTTTTCAAGCCCGCATCCATCACTCCGTTAACGAGTTTGATGCTTGGTGAATTGATCAAAGAGGCTGGTATTCCTGATGGCGTGGTCAACATTATTACAGGCCGCAATGCTGGTCGTCTGCTTGTTGAACATCCTGATATTCGATTGATCAGCGTGACAGGTTCCACTGAAGTTGGTCAGACCATCATGAAAACAGCAGCGGATACTGTCAAGCGTGTTCACTTGGAATTGGGTGGCAAGGCTCCTGTACTCGTCTTTGATGATGCAGATGTTGATACAGTCGCTGCAAAAGTTGCTTTGGCGGGTACCATCAATACAGGTCAGGATTGCACCGCCGCGACTCGCGTGTATGTAGCTGAAGGCCTGCGCAAGAAAGTGGAAGAAGCACTTGTAGCGGCAGTCCGCAACACGAAGATCGGTGATCCGTTTGATGATGACACCTTGATCGGGCCAATGATCTCAGGCGGACAGCGTGATTCAGTGATCGGTTTTGTGGAGCGCGCAAGGAAAACAGGCGCCAAGATTTTGACTGGTGGCCAAATCCCCACAGACTTTCAACAGGGCTATTACTACGAGCCGACCATTATCGCAGATGCAGACCAGAAATCTGAGATCATCCAGAGCGAAGTCTTTGGCCCAGTGATCACGATCAACTCATTCAAAGATGAAGCCGATGCTGTTTATCTTGGCAATGACGTTGTTTACGGTCTTGCGGCTTCGGTGTTTACAAAAGATGTCGGTCGTGCGCTGCGTGTTTCCCAGCAATTGGAATTTGGAACCGTTTGGGTCAACGATCATATCCCACTGGTTTCCGAAGCGCCGCATGGCGGCTTCAAGCAATCTGGCTTTGGCAAGGATCTTTCAGCTGAATCCGTTGGCGATTATCTGGTCACCAAGCATGTGATGATCGCACAGTAAAGTTTATATTTCAGGAATCAAAAATGGGATGGTCGAAAGACTATCCCATTTTTATTCTTCCTCTTTATCCAATTGCTTGGTGATCATCAACAGAATCACCGAAACCAAAATCAAAACAACAGATAGCGCCATCGCCACGCCGAGATTGCGCTCGAAACCGATGTAAATGGCAATCGGCATGGTTTGGGTAACGCCTTCCAAATTCCCCGCGAAAAGAATCGTCGCGCCAAATTCGCCGAGGGCGCGTGTCCATGTGAGGATGGCTCCGCTGGCAAGAGCGCGGATGGCGATCGGAATCATGACTTCGTAAAAAAGCTGCCATTGATTTGCCCCCTCCACATACGCGGATTCTTCAAGCTGTTTATCTACATGCGCGAAGCCGATCCGCGCCGAACGGATGAACAAAGGCGCGGCGACAAACAACTGCGCCATGATGACTGCGGTTGTAGTGAATGGGATACTGAACCCAATATTATTCAAGAACGCGCCAATCAATCCTCTGCGCCCGAAGGCGATTAGCAATGCAAGCCCAGCTACGGAGGGCGGCAGGACAATGGGCAGGTCGAGGATCAATTCCAGCCATGCTTTCAATCTAAATTTCCAACGCGCAAGCAGATAGGCCAGCGGCGTTCCAAATAAGACCGTAATGATTGTTGTGATCGAGCTGGTCAGCAGGCTTAGTTTAAGCGCCTGAAATGCCTGCTTTGAAAGCGCGTTCGCAAAGAAATCGGGCGCAATGGAACGATAGATCAATGAGATCAATGGCAGTGCAAAGAAGGCGAGCAGAATCAAACTGAGGAGAAGGAATATCCACACAGAATGTCCTTCTCCAAAAATGCGGCGGGAGACTTCTCGAAGTTTGTTCATGCGATATAAAAAAAGTTGCGAGACCATCGTCCCGCAACTGTGATTTTACTAAAGATTATTTCGTTGGGGCAAATCCCCACTTGGCAAGGATTGCCTGTCCCTCCGCCGAAAGAACATATTCAATGAACTTCGCAGCGAGGTCACTATTCTCAGATTTGACCAGCGGCGCAATGGGATACTTTGCAATGACATTCAAGTCCGCGGGAATTTCAATGGACTTCAATTCAGGCGCAGCGACCACATCTGAAGCATAGACAATACCCGCATCCGCTTCGCCAAGCTGGACTTTGGCAACCACCTGCTTGACATTATCTTCATTGGAAACGACATTTGCCAAAACCTTGTCTTTGTACCCTGTTCCGAAGGAAGCGTCCATCAGGTCGAGTGCCTGACGAGCATACTTGCCGACGGGAACTTCTTCCGCAGCTAAAACAATTTTGATTCCAGGGTTGGCGAGGTCTTCCAATTTTTCGAGCGCAGCGGGGTTATCCGCAGGCAGGATGACGACCAGCTTATTGGATAGAAATACTTGCGAAACATCTGCACCAACGAAAGCGCCTGTTACAAGCGTTTCCATTTCCTTGCCGCTGGCGGAGGCGAATACATCCGCAGGTGCGCCTTCTTCGATTTGAGTCCGCAGGGCTTGGGAGCCTGCAAAGTTGAAGGTGGTGGTGACGCTTGGGTTGGCGGCGTCAAACGCGGCGCCGATTTCGGTGAATGCGTCGGTGAGGGAGGCGGCGGCGAAAACTGTCAGCGTATGTTTTTGCGCTTCGGTGGCAGGAGCAGGCGTCGGTGTGGCTGAGGCGCCGCAGGCTGTCAAAAAGATGGATAGTAAAAGAGTCAGGGATAGGTATCGTTTCATGGGATTATCCTTCGAAATGAAGTTTTATACTCACTCAGTGAGTATATCCCAGAAACCATGAAGTTTACAAGAAGTTTTGCTGGCTTTCGTCCAGCCACTCCACCACAAACCGCAATTGTTTCAATCGCATGTTCAGGCTCATGCGGTTGTATATTTGTTCAGCGGGCAATTCTGTCAGTGTGGCTTCCAGCCGCTGAATGTGCGTATCCGCTTCGGCGCGCTGCTGTTCGAACGCCTTCGTAATTTTTTTGGGAAAGTATTTTTTGAGAAAGTACAAACGTGTGATGAATTCCATGCGGATTGCGCGTGAGCTGCCGCCGCTGGGAGCATTCAGCCAGTCCAAAAAGTTTTTGCGACCCTGCTCGGTCATCTGCAATAACTGACGGCTGGGAAGTTTTTCCTGTGGGATTTTCTCCGCTGAAATATCGCCCTGCGCTTCAAGCCGTTTCAAAATGGCGTACGCCTGACTCTGACTCAAATGCCAGACCTGACCCAGATCCGCGTTGACGGTGCGGTGCAGATCGTATCCATGCCCAGCTTCTTTGTAGAGCAAGCCAAGCAATGCCATTTCAGGGGAGAGCGTTCCGATGTGATGTGGTTTTTTGTCTGTCATATATTCACCAAGAGAATAATTTTGTGCGGTCAGTATATCGCAAATGATTTGTCAGTGGGTCGTTGCTAAAATAACAACTTGCCAAATGCCCTTCCTCCCACTATACTAAAAACATGGATCAATCACACCTTTACCAGCAAATCGTTGAATCAATTCGTGATGACATTCTTTCGGGCGTCATCAAACCTGGCTCGTCTCTGCCGCCCATGCGCAAGATGACCGAGCAGTGGGGCTGCACTACTGGCACGATTATGCGCGCCTATCAGGAATTGGCGCATCAGGGATTGGTCGTCAGCCATGTGGGGAAGGGGACAAAAGTCGTCGAGCAGATTCCCGAGCAGACTCAAAATCCCATGCGGCGTGCGGCGTTGTTCAATCGCATGGAAGCTTTCCTGCTGGAAATCATGACCGCTGGCTATTCCCCCGACGAAGTGGAACAGTCCTTGCGTGTAGCCCTCGACCGTTGGCGGACATTTTCCAGCCAACCCGAAGAAACGCCGCCGAACATTCTGCGCTTTGTCGGCAGCCATGACCCATCCCTCGCGTTGATTGCTTCGCAGTATCACGAGAACAATCCGAAACTCTCATTGCATTTATCGTTCACTGGCAGCCTCGGCGGACTCATTGCACTTGCCGAGAAAAAAGCTGACTTGGCAGGCTGTCATCTCTGGGACGAAAACACCGACACCTACAACGAACCGTTCATCCGTAAATTATTGCCTGGTCAAAAAGTGGCAATGCTCACCCTCGCTCATCGCCGCGTGGGATTGATTCTTCCTGAGGGAAATCCGCTCGGCATCAAAAGCCTGAAAGACCTGACCAAATCAGGTGTGCATTTTGCAAATCGTCAGCAGGGGTCTGGGACTCGCGTCTGGCTGGACGCTCAATTGCGCAGCCTGAAAATCAACCCATCCAGCATCTCTGGCTATGATGAAGAAAAAATGACTCACTCCGAAGTCGCCCGCGCCATCAGCAAGGGACAAGCCAACGCAGGCATCGGCGTGGAAACCGCCGCTATGTCCTTTGGTCTCGACTTCAAACTCCTGACCACCGAACGTTATGACCTCATCGTTCCCGATGAAAAATGGGAAAGCGAATCCGTGCAGGCGCTCAAGAAATGGTTGAGCGCCAAGCAAACAAAATCCGCCATCAACAACCTTGGCGGATATGACACAGCCCAAACGGGCACAGTCACCTGGGTTTCGTAAAACTTTCTAAACATCTATAAAAGGGACACGAAGGACACAAACGAAAACCTTTGTGTCCTTTGTGACCCTTTGTGAAATTTTGACTACTTGACCACTGCTGTCACAAACTCACTGACTCTCTGTATCCCATGCTTCGCACTCACCATCTCCGCCAGAATCGACAGCGCAATTTCTTCAGGCGAAACCGCCCCCATGTTCATCCCAATCGGCGCGCACAGGTGACTTAACTGCTCGTCCGTCACACCCAATTCACGCAGCGCCGCAAAGCGATTGGGAATCTTCTTCCTCGTCCCCAACACACCGACATATCGCGCAGGGCTTTTCAACGCCACCGCCAGCGCGGGATTATCCAACTTCTCATCGTGGCTCAACACCGCAATATACGTCCCTTCATCGGGGTGAAGTTTTTCCAGCGCATCCGAAGTCCATTCGACGAGCAATTCATCCACGTGTGGGAATCGTTCACGCGTAGCAAATGCTTCACGCGGGTCAATCACAATCGTATGATAACCAAGCGTCTTCGCCAGCGTCACCAGCGGAATAGCGATATGCACCGCGCCAATCACCACCATCCGCGAGACAGGCGCGAAGACATCGGCGAAATACATCCACATGTTCCACATGATGAGCCGCCACAGAAAATGATGTCCAGCCTGATTCCTGCACATCCATTTGTTTTTTCAGCCACGCCCGCGCCTGTTCATCAAGCGCCGCACTGCCCAAACTTCCGAGCGTGCGCCCATCCGACCACATCATCAATTTATTTCCCAAGCCCGAGCCCGCAATCACCGTCGCAACCACGGCGAGTTCATTTTTCTCAATGCAAGTTTTCAACGCGGGATAAATTTCGCGCCATGCTTCGCTGTCCATCGGCTCGATAAAAACATCCAGCGAACTGCCGCACGTCAGCCCAATTTCCCACGGCATGTCTTCATGCACCAGCCCAAAGTGCATCAACTTCGACGCGCCGCTCTTCATCACCGCCTGCGCCTCTTCATACACCACGCCCTCAATGCACCCGCCCGTCACCGAGCCTGCAATCTCTTGCGCCGATGTCATCGCCATCTTCGCGCCGAGCGGACGCAGCGACGAGCCGTCCTTCTTCACATTCGTCGCAATCGCCACCGACTTGCCTTGCTTGCGCCACGCTTCAATTTCATTAAACACTTCACGCATTTTGACCTCGCTTATCCATGATGATTCGTTTGAGCAAACTTCCAACTTCATTTGGATTGTGATGACAACGTACAATTTTTTTTATGGATGAAACCGACTCGAGAGCCTTTTCCACCTCACGAGCGGAATCTTCGTCTGTGAGCATTTGCGTATCAATGAGCAGCGCTTCATCTCCCCCGAGCCTGATACCGTTACCGAAAAATTCAACAACCCTGACAGGGAAAACAGCGCCTCGTCGAAATCAGGCAGTTTCAAAATTTCATCGCCAACCGAAACAAACCCGCTAAACCGCCCGCGGACTTTTTCCAACGTCCGCAACTTTGTCCCGCATGGACATTCCCCAACGATGAATCTGCTTCTATCTCCCATGCGATAGCGGAGGAGCGGCATTCCGCGCCGAGTCAATGTGCTGAAAACAACTTCGCCATATTCTCCATCAGGGACAGGTTCGCCCGTTTCGGGATTCACGATTTCAAAGAACATATCCGCTTCACGCAGATGAAACCCGCGGTGCGCTTCACATTCCACGCCACCGCCAAGTCCCATTTCTGTTGCGCCGTAGTGATTGAACACTTTGCAGCCCCAAGTATTTTCCAACACAGAGACAATCGCCGCAGGGACATAATCCGTTGAAAGCAAAATCGTGCGCGGCGCTTTGTGGCTAGGATTCCATCTCCGTGCCAAACTCAATATTTGAGTCGGCGACCCGACGAGACAATCTGCCTGCTCTTTTTCCATCACATCCAAGGCGTGGAACGGGTCTTTGACCATCCCATACGGAATCGGATGAGCGCCTTTGCGCTCCAATCCCATCCGCAGCAAATCGCCCACGCTGCCAGGCGTTTCCCCAGGCAGGAAAATCAACACGCGTTCACCCGCCTCCACCAGCGTGGACATGCCCACGCCGAAGAAGTCAATCGTCAACTGCTGGTCGTCAGCGGTGAAAAATATTCGTTTGGGCTCCCAGTTGTCCCTGAAGTTTGAAGCGTCACCACCCGTTGAATATCATCCTGTGACACGCACACAAATCCCAGCGGATTCTGTCGAATATCCTCTGGCGTCGTAAACGGGAATTGACTCAACTCATCCAAACTCGAAATGGATTCGGGCATTCCCGCAAAAAGTTTTTTATAAAACGAACTCCGACTTCGCGCCAGCGACAAGGTCTCATTCAACTTTGCAAGTTGCCACGCTTGCAAGTCAACTCCATCTGTTTTTTGCTTTACCCACGAATCAAGCGGCGTAATCTTCATCCGTTTATCCGCTCCGCGAAGCCATCCGTTGCCAAATCCGTTGCATTCCGATACAACGACCTGCCATACTTATCCGTCAAGTTATACGCGCAGAACGGAACCAATCGTCCATCGGGGCTGGCGGTGTGGATGTAGCACTCGCGCAGGCGGTCGAGGTCGAGAGTCCACGCGTCTTGAAACGCCATGCCAGAGACACAAAACGTATGCGTGCGTTTGCGTTCGAGAAAGACATCCCACTCGCCAAAACTCGGAGCGCCGATGACGGGCAGATCCGCTAAAGGCGCAGGCGATGACCAATGGGCAGCAACAAATTCTCGGGAGCGTGAAGCGCCTTCCGCGGCGGGGATGGGTTGGCAGCAGCAGGAATCCTCTTTATGGCGGGTGAGCGGCTTGAGTGCGCCATCCGCCATCAAAACATAATTCCCGTGGAAGGAACACAGCGCGTTCTCGCCGCCAGGCGGACAAAGCGTGCCCGCTTGAATCAATCCGCCTGTTTGTGACTCGATGGATTGAATGACTTCGGGGATGGTAATGCGCATGTCGTCGGTGGGCGTTTCGGGATAGCGCCCGAAATAACTGACGGGTTGAAAATGCACGCCGCGCACCGTGGGCATGTTCGCCAGCGCAAGACGAAGGATGTCCCCGATGTTATCCGTGTTGACATTGGGCACGAGCGTTGGCACCAGCACCACGCCGATATTCAACTTGCCGCAATTCTCGATGACCGCCATTTTCTTTTCGAGCAGTTCACGCCCGCGGATGGTTTTGAAAATCTCATCGCGTGTGCCGTCGAATTGCAGAAAGACCGTTGAAAGTCCCGCCTCTTTGAGCGCGGACAAATATTCAAAGTCCCGCGCAATGCGCAGACCGTTGGTATTCAATTGAAAAAAGTTGAAACCGTGCGAGCGTCCGATTTTGATGATTTCAGGCAGGTCATTTCGCACACAAGGCTCACCGCCCGAAAGTTGAATGTTGAACGGTCCGCCTGCCAAAAGCAGACGCTCATACCATGCGTTGATTTCTTCGTGGGTTAAATCTGCTGGCGGGTTATTCGCCGCGTCCGCAAAGCAGACGGGACAATGCAGGTCGCAGCGTTGAGTCACTTCGAGCAGCACACAGCAAGATTGCTGCTTATGCTCGGCGCATAAACCGCAATCATACGGACATCCGCGCTTGACTTCGGTAAATGGATTTTTTGGATAGGTGGGGAGTTTAGGTTTGACCCATGAAGTGAACGCGGGCAGCCCACGCCAGATGATAGTTTTGAAGTGCCCGTGGTCGGGACAATCTTTTTCGAGATAGACATCCCCGCCGTACATTACCCGCGCGGCGGGGATTCGCGCAAGGCACTCGGGACAAACGCTTTCGGTGAGAAAGGATTGTATTCATAAAGTCTCCAGTAGGGGCGACCCTTCAAGGCGGATAAGACACATTGGAATACCCAAGCGGGTTGCCTACTCGTTTTCCAATCCAGAAAGGTCGTAACCATTTTCAACCAATAATTCTTTTACCTTTTGCAAAACGCCATTCACCAAAATGGGGCAGCGTATCGCTTGATTTTGATTGTTGCCCGCAAGAATTTCTTCACAGCGGATTCCGCCAAACTGTTCGGAGTATTCCGCCTTGAACCACTTGACTAAGTCCATCACCATGAAATCGAGACGCGGGTCTTCGGGTTGTTCGGGTGTGCCTTTGCCTGCGTAGAGTCCCAGCAGTGAAGCGCCGCCTGTCAACGCGCCGCACAACTCGCCAGAGAATCCCAATCCGCCAGCCAGCCCATGCATGGCGCGGATGAGGTCGGGATTGCTTTTGCCCATCATCTCCATGCCTTGCAACATCAAAATCTGACTGCAATAAAATCCCTGCTTGCGAAGAACAACTAGTTCGTTGTTATCGTCCATATCTACCTCTTATAAAGATGTTTATCCAAGTTTCATTTTGTTTTCCAGCTTGCGTGCTACCAAAAATAATATCCCAACTTCGCCTTTGCCGCCGCGATGTGCAAATCAAACGGGTCAATCTTCGCCGCCGTCGTGAGCGTGCAAATCGAAAATTCCTTCAACGTCTCCGAGCAATCCTGCCAGATGGATACTTGCAATCCGCAACTTTCAATTTTTTCCAAAATGTCATTCTTCGGCATGGCGGCGGTGATACAAGTCCCTGACGGGAGTTGACGGAAGCGCTTCAACCCTCCCATCTCATTGCAGGCAAATCGGTGACGATAAAGCCAGCCGCCGTGCTTGAATGTCCGCGCACATTCGCTCAACCAGTGTTTCATCAAAATGGATAACGGATTCGGATAAAACTCTGCATCCATGCTTTCGCTTGCAAATGGCAGACTCTTACCTTTGCGCACGCATCCACCCGGCATGCGAATTGGTCTGCCGCGCCTGGTCAATAAACCTCGCTGAGACATCCATGCCAAAACCGCATAGCCATACTTTGCAGTGACATATCCAAGCGTTGCACCTGTACCGCATCCCACATCCAGCACGCGCATACCAGATTGCAAATCGCAATATGCAAGCGCCTGCTCGGTGACAGTCAACCCGCCAGGGCGCATCACCTGTTCAGGGACGCTTTGCCAGACGGGATGTTCATACAGCGAAAAAGGCAGCACGCTACTTATCCTCTAATGCCTTTTCAACTTCAGCCATTTTGCCAAGCGCGAGTTCTTCGGGGATTAAGACCAATCCGCAGTTGGGACATTTGAGCAAGTCCACGGGGAAGGAATTGCCCAAGTAAGAGACATCCACCTTGCTCAGTTGCAGGGGAATGTTACAGTCCGCGCACACCCAGCCTTCGTATTTGGAAGGGTCGAAGTATTCGCTCATTTCTGCGCTCCGATACCCACTTCCATGCGGTGACTGTATGCCTTGTAAACAAAGAACGCGCCATCATCCTGCTTGGTGTATTCCACCCAATAGGTGACGCTGGTCGGTTTGAAATATGCCAGATAATGTTTCGTGGAATTATTCAACATGCGCTTGCCTGTCCGCTCGGCGTATTCGATAACCTTCTGCATGTCTTCCACCAAAATCAAACGGTCTTCCACCTGCTTTTGCACATCCTCTGGCAATACCAAGCGGATGGATTCAAAGTCGGCTGTGTCGGGCATGGTTTCACTCCATAAATCTCTAAGTAGTTTTTCTTTCAAGCGGGCACGGTTCTCGTGACGTTGGGAGAATCCCACCGCAGGCGCACTCGCCAAATCTGATTCTGTCCCGCCAAAGATGTAATCAAAAATGTGCAGCGTCCGCTTGCCTTTGCGGGCGAAGAAGTCACGGCACATCGCGCAGTAGGTGACATAGTCCAATGGGCTTTCGCTGATACGCTGCTGCACCATCTTCTCAGCGACGGGTTTATTCGCCAGCCACATCACACCGCCGAAGGAACAGCATTCGGTCTTCTCGCGGCTGAGCGGAAGTTCTTGAATCTCTCCGCCCATTTTGATGATAATGTCGCGGATGGAATCTTGAATGTGGTTCTCGTAGCGCGTCGAACACGGGTCGTGGATTGTCACAGGCGCGGCGAATTCCCGCTTCGTGAATTTTCCGTGTTCATTCATCACATCCCAGAAGGAAAGGATTTCCACATCGGGATAATGTTTCTGGAACATCTGATAGCAACTTGAGCAGGAAAGGATTACTTTCGGCTTGCCAAGTTTTTCGTACTCAGCCCGAAACTCGGACTGTGAATTTGCAAATAATTCTTTGCGTCCCGCCCAATCGGCAGGCGCGCCGCAGCAGCGCAGCATCAAGCCGACGCCTGCGTCATCTTTTTGGAGCGTGTCTTTCAGGAAACTGTATGCTTTCTCAACATACTCGGGGGAGGAGCCGCTCAACTGACAGCCAGGAAAAAACACATAGGAACTGGTATCAAGCCCAGGCGCGTTATGAGCGAGCGCGAACTTTTCGCCGTTGCTGAATGCCATATCCCGCAGCGCAAAATCATGCGCCGATGGCGGCATCCTTTTTTGTTCCACCATCGTGACGCGCGCTTCGTGACAAACCTCGCCCATGTTCACATCGGTCGGGCAGACTTCGGCGCACAGTCCGCACAGCGCGCAGGTGTTGATGAATTGATTCGAATGGCGCGTGCCCATCACGATGGCGAGATTGTTGTAGGTCTCGCGGATGTATTTTTTTGGATAGCCTTTGTAGTGGTCGAGATACGGGCAGACCTTCACGCACTCCAGACATTCGCATTGAATGCAGCGCGCGGCTTCGGTCTCTGCCACTTCGATGTTGTAGCGCGTGGACAAATCCGTTTCGATGAGCAGCGCTTGCGAAGTGGTTGTGGATGTGTTGGTGTAAAGTTTGGTTTCGTACGAGCCTTCGTTCACGCGCGAAGCAGTGAGCGAAACTTTTTGCAGGAAGCGGTCAATGGATACTGCGGCGCGGCGTCCATCGGAGATGGAAAGAATCGCGGAGTGTTTGAGTTCGCGGTTGGGGTACATCGTTGAAACGCGCAGCACATCGCCGCCCGCAAAAACTTTTTCGTTGCTGGTCTGAAACGTCAGCGGGTCAATCGCGATTTGTCCGTTGTCGTTCATTTGCAAATCGGGGATTTCACTCGAATGCGGACCAACGCCCAAAAAGATGGCGTCGAACTCTTCACTCAATCGTCCCAAAAATGTGCCATGTCCATTCGCGCCCGAGCCGCCCACAGACATGTTGAGCCGCACTTCGATTTCCAACTCTTCGATGATTTTCAAATCGTTGACGAGCACATCGCGCGGAAGCAAATCTGGCGGAGACTTCCACAACCCGCCGCCGAGTCTATCGCCCGCTTCAAAGATGACGACGCCCCAGCCTTTGCGCGCCAAATCATGTGCGACGGTAAGTCCGCTTATTCCCCCGCCGATAACTGCTACTGTTTTCGATTTCTTTGGCAGCCGTTTGACAGGTTCCGCGCCCGAATTTCCAAACTCAAGCGCGGCGCGTTCGAGCGCAGCCATTTCAATGGCGCCGCCAAAATCCTTGCGCAAACAAGTCGTCTTGCAGGGCTGGTCACAAATGCGGCTGATGATTCCTGGGAAGGGAACGGCTTTGCGATACAACTTTAGCGCAGCAGCAAAATTCCCCTTTGCAATTTCCGCCGCGATTCCGCGCGCATCCACATGCGCTGGGCAGGTTGCCGCACACGCGGGAGCCTGTTCCTGAATACAACGATTTTCCTGTTCACGCAGTTGTTTTTGATCCATGATGAACGATTCCAGTAAAGACAAATTACCACGAAGACCACAAAGTTCACAGAGATTTTTTCTCCGTGTTCTCTGTGCCCTCTGTGGCTAATTCTTTTTATAAAGCAAGGAGCGCCCGCACTCGCGCGCGAGCGCTCCTTTTATTCAAAACTTACGCAGGCTGCAATTCCTTCAAACCAGCCAAGACCTTGTCAGGGCGGGCGGGCAGATGGCGAATGCGGACGCCTGTTGCGTTGTAAATGGCGTTGACGATGGCAACGTGCGGCGAAGTGAGCGGCAGTTCACCGACGCCCGAAGCGCCGAACGGACCAAATTCGCGATGGTTCTCAAAGTAGATGATGTCGAACTTGTCGGGGATATCCTTGGCGTACGGGATACCTGCGCCGAGCATGGTGCTGTGCTTCTGAATATCTTCGAAATCTTCAGAGAGCGCCAGACCGATACCTTGAGCCACACCACCGTAGATTTGTCCATCAACAACGAGTTTGTTGTTAATCTTGCCGATGTCAGCCATGACGGTCATGCCTTCAACCGTGGTCTTGCCGTTCTTGGTGTTGACATTGACTTCCGCGAGGAACGCGCCGTACATGTACGCGGCGAACGGTTTGCCCTGGGCATTCTCGTCGCAGTTGGTGTTCATGGAAGCAGTCCACTTGCCCACGTACTTGAGCGGGACATTTTCCTTGACCATTTCATCGTAGGTGCGATAGGTGCCGTCGGCTTTCTTCATCGCGGCAATGAGTTGCTCACAGCCGTTGACGATGGCGTTACCGATCACGACCTGGCTGCGGCTGCCGCCTGAAGGACCAGCGTTCGGGGCTGTGCCTGTGTCGTTGAGGATGAGTTGAATCTTATCGGGAGCGAGTCCAAGCGGGCGAAGGGCTTCGTGAGCCGTGCCGAGCACGCCCATGTCTGCGCCTTGACCGTGATCCTGCCATGTCGCTGCGACGCTGACGCCGTCTTTGGTCTTCTCAACATATACTTCCGCGCCGTCCTGACCATCAAGACCGCAGCCATAGATACCGATGGAGATACCGACACCCTTCTTGTTCTCAGGTGTGGATTCTTTTTCGGCTTTTGCTTTTGCAGCCTTATACAGCGGGCGAAGTTTATCGAGCATTTCGGGCAGGGAATACACTTCGGGGTCTTGTCCTGTCGGGGTGGTGGAGCCAGCGCGATAGGCGTTGATGTAGCGGAATTCCAGCGGATCCATGCCGACTTTTTCAGCGAGTTCATCCACAAGGCTTTCAGAAGCAAGGAAGGATTGCGGGGAACCATACGCGCGGAAGGCAGAGCCCCAAACGTGGTTGGTTGCAACGGTGCGTCCCATGCCGCGAATGCTGGGGATGTTGTATCCAGCTCCGATGTATTGAGCGCCGCGCAGGGTGAGCAGGTCACCGAACTCGGAGTATGGACCGTGATCCACTGTCCAGTCGCTTTCCATCGCCACGATCTTGCCGTCTTTGTCGGCAGCCATCTTCAGGTCAACGAAGAACGGGGAGCGCTTGCCAGTGTATTGCATGTACTGTTGATAATCATATTCGAGATACACAGGGCGACCCGTCGCAATCGCGGCGACGCCGAGCAGGGCTTCCATGGTGGGGCTGAACTTGTAACCGAAGGTGCCGCCAGCAGGATTCTGCACGAGGCGTAGTTTATCGGGCTCAACGCCAAGTCCTGGGGCGATCATGTACAGGTGCAGATACAGACCGATGGATTTGGAGTGAATGATCAACACGCCATTGTCATCGTGATAGGCAAAGCCCATGTCTGATTCAATGGTGAGGTGTGGCTGGCGCTGTAGATAGTAACTGGCGCTTGCCACAAAGGGAGCGGAGTCCATAACAGGTTTGGTCTCTGGTCCCTTGGCGATCTTCTGTTCGAAGTACACATTGGGTGTGCCGGGGTGAATTTCGATCGCGTCGTCTGCCATCGCGGCGGGGGCGCTCATGTAAGCGGGGAGTTCTTCCAATTCCACTTTGACTTTTTCAGCGGCGGCTTTTGCCTGCTCAATCGTGTCAGCGCAGACGATGGCAATCGCATCGCCATATTGGAAGACTTTGGTATCGCAAAGAATTGGGCGATCCCAACCGTCACCTTTGTTGGTGGGGAAGGTGATCAAACCAGTAATGCGGTTCTTGCCTTTGACATCCTTGTGGGTGATGACCTTGAACACGCCAGGCATCTTCTCTGCTTCAGAGGTGTCAATCGAAAGAATATTGGCGTGGGAGACTTTCGCTTGTACCAGAGCCAGTTGCAATGAGTTGAACGGCATCTTCAAGCCGAGATCTTGACCGAAATCGAGAGTACCAGTGACTTTTCCAATAGCGGTCGGGCGCGGATATTTGCTGCCCCAGATCTTGCCGTCGGCAGGCATCTTGAAGGTGAGTTCTTCGATCTTCATCTCACCGCGCATAACCTTGGCGGCTTCCATGACACCGTCCACGATCTGCTTGTAGCCTGTGCAACGGCAGGCATTGTGATGTTGAGTTAACCAAGCGCGGACTTCTTCGCGGGTGGGGCTGGGATTCTTATCTAATAAAGCTTTGGTGGAGACGACCATACCAGGAGTACAGAAACCGCATTGAGCGGCGCCATACGCGGCAAATGCAGCCTGAATCGGATGCAACTTCTCAGGAGTACCAATGCCTTCGACAGTTTCGATCTTTGCACCATCAGCGACCTTGCTCATTTTGACCAAGCAAGCCAGCATCAGCTTGCCATCCAAAATAACGGAGCATGCGCCGCAGTGACCGTCATTGCAGGAAACCTTTGTTCCTGTTAAGAGCAGTTGTCTGCGCAGTACGTCCCCAAGGCTGGCTTCGGGGTCAACAACGAGTGACTTGATTTGACCATTGATAACGAGCGACTTCTTTTGCATAGTGCCTCCTGATATCTTTTTAGTGAAATTATGGATTGGTGTGGATCGCTTAAATGCACAATTATTGGCATTTATCTCCACATAAAAGATAGTAGCACGGCCTATTTATTGTTACAATTGTTTTATTACAAACGTCACACTGAATCGTGACGTCAACATGACGTTATCTTTTGTATACTCATTTTTTGAATACGGAGAATCGTGATTTTTTATGTGTCCCATGGTGCGCCGCCCTCCCGGAATGGAATTAGCCTTGCTCGGTTTTTTGCTTCAAGAGCCACAGCATGGCTATCAACTTCACCAGAAGATCTCCGATCCTGCTGGATTGGGATTGATTTGGAGTTTAAAGCAAAGTCAGCTTTATGCGCTTTTGAGTAAGTTGGAGGTGGATGGATATGTATTTAGTACGCTTCAAAATCAGGATCCTCACCCTCCACGAAAGGTGTTTGAGCTTACCGAGTCAGGTCGAAAGATTTTCTACGATTGGTTGATAAGCCCGGTTACAGCGCCTCGCCTTGTTCGACAGGATTTTTTTGCCAAGTTATTTTTTGCGCAAAGTGAAAATAAAGATATTGAAAGAAGACTCATTGAAGCGCAACGTTTGATTTGCCAGCGTTGGGTGGAAGAATTTCAATTAAAGTTAGCTGATGGTGAACGAATGTCATATGGTCGGAAAATGTATCAATATCGCCTTGGGCAAGTCCTGGCATTAAAAAATTGGCTGGATTCTTACGAGAAAAATTTGGAATAAACCTGTGAATGTAGTAATTATTGATATGGTCAATGGTTTTGATAGGCGGAACTGGATTTGGCAAACGCGCCCTTTCGGAACTTGCAATACAAAGGTAACAAAAGAGGTTTACGCCGAACAGACTGTACCGCCGGGCCAATTTGGTTTTATGTGAATAAAATAATTCTCGATGAATCACCTAGCCCTTGAAATTCCCCTTTTTTACAAAACCTGCAATTTTTCGCTCCAATGCCAGTGGATCATCACCATCGCCAGCGTGTCCAACTTGCAGTATTGCAAAAGTAAATTCTTCCATTGATCACGAATGTCCGGATCCGATTTCTGCGGCCCATACAGCATGGACTGATACGCCCGGATCGCGCCTGTGCCTTCATTGACAACAACGTCCCTTCCAGCGATCGTCAAGGGCGGCAGGGATTTATACGGACTAAGCATCTCGCCATTTTCCTCCTTCACGTATTCAGGGAAGTGGCTGCGTAGAGACGGGTTCGCCCGCCAGATGGCATCCAGTACTTTTTTGATGGATGTCCTGCCTTTCATCACCGGGTGGAAATAATGATCCAGAGTCATTTGATTCATATCCACCATGCGCGAATCGGTCATCCACTCCAGCCAGTCTTTCAATGCTGCGTTTTTATGCTGCCCTTCCATTTGATCCAGGGCGCCTTTTAGAATGGTGTTCTCATGCTTTGCCCAAGTGAATACTGTGCCGCCCCGTCCGAGGTAATCCATCAGCGATTCGGCGAAGGCAAAGTTTGGGAAAGTTTCCCGTGTATTGATCCATTCCGCATGTTTGGGTTCAGCACCCGGCGCTGTGATGGTGTGGCAGCTCCACTGAAACGCCACATTTTCAAAGGGTTTCATCCCGGCATGGTAGGGGACAGCCAGAGCAGAGGTCTCAAAGTCAATGAAGTGAAGTGGATAGGAATGGGATGCGAGGATATTGCCCAGCGCGGGATCGATCCACTCGGTGTTGTCTTTGGTGTGGCGCATCTGAATTAACTGACGGCTGGCTATTGTTCCCATCGAACCATTTTTCTTCCCGAGAACTGATTCGGAAAGATCGAAGAGCCCTGCTTTGCCGGAACTGATCAATTCGTTAACGGCTTTCACGGTTCCACCGTGGTACAAGTCCAGTAGATGAGGCTTGGGGTCTGCCAGCTCTCCCCAGCATTCGCGGAATCCGTTTGGCGCTTCATCTTCTGCGACTCGATATTCACAGTCTTTGCATGCAAACGAGATCGGAGTGGGGATCTTCGTCAGCGGGTTCATGCTTTTGAAAAATGCAGCAGCGGCGGATGAAACTTCAGGGGTCAGCTCACCAGCTTCCAGGTCCACGTTGAGGCGGGTGAGGAAATGATTTTCGCGCAGCAATTCCACATCCCCGGTAAAAGTGAAACGTGCTCGCGGGTAGCCGCTGTCATCTTCTTTAATCAGGTTGAGTGCGAAAAGCGAATGCAGATTGTTGATCGATGTGGTGCGGGATTTATCCGGCATCATCAACTCACATGTGAGCGTGGACGCTGGGAAAAGTTCGCGCAGGATGATGGCTTGAAAAGTGATGTCTTCGAGATAGGGCAGCCATTCCGGGATGATGCCGCCTTTTTTATTTCGGAGGATGCTATCTTTGGAAGAGTCGAAGGATTTTGCTTTGACTTCGATCAGGGTCAGGTGGTCGCCCTGTTTGATGAGAATATCAGGACGGGAGAATTTCCCCCCGCTCTCGAAGGCAGCTTCAAGCAGGGTTACATTTTCCTGTTGAAAATATTGATGTGTAAGTTGTACGGCTTTGTCATGGTCTGGTTCATCCACAAGAACGGCATCAGGAAAAAGAAGGCTGGCGATTGCGCCGATCATGTATCCGTCTTGCGCCAACAGTTCCATGTACTCATCGCCATCCACGTTTGATGGGTATTTGCGCAAACGATAATAGAGTTTGGTCAGGCAGCTTCGCGCGATCTTGTAATCTGTTTTGGATAGAGCCAGAGATTTTGTCATTTGATCCCCTGAAAAAGATAATCCTGAGAATTGGGTATGTGCTCCATTGCTTTTATAAGGAACGATTATATCCCAGCGGATAACTTGCAATGGATTTTTATTTCAAGGGGTGCGCTAAAGTAAGTGGATGAGATTGCTACCTTCACCCTCACCGGCGAAGGATGTGCTTACAGAACGCCGGTGAGGACGGCGGCTTTGAGCATAATTACAACAACCTTTGAGTGCTTCCATTTCAAGCCTTAAGTATCGCTCCAGCCGCCCTGGGATCAAACCCATTGGGGAAAATTGTATTGCGTGTATAAACGGCCTCGGTCAGTTTAGCCCAGCGCATGTTCGCACCGCTTAGGTCAGTGCCAAATAGTTTTGTCTCACTCAGGTCTGCTTTGTTCAGATTGGCGCCTGTTAGATTCGCTTCGCTTAAGTCGGCTTTGCCCAATTTGGATTCGGTCAGGTCGGCTTCACTTAAGTCGGCTGCAACCAATTTTGTGCCGCTCAGATCTGCTCCACTCAAATTGGATTTGCTCAAATTGACCCAACGCAAGTCAACATTGTTCAGTTTGGCGCCGCTCAAATTGGCATTGCTCAAGAAGGCACCGATCAGGTTTGCCCCGCGCAAGTCGGTTCCACTTAGATCGGCACGGATTAGCTTCGTGCCGCTGAGGTCGGTCCTGCTCAGATTGGCACCGATGAGTTTGGCCCCGCTTAGATCTGCTTTGCTCAGGTCTGCACCGATCAGGTCTGCTTTGCTGAGGTTGGCGTCATTCAGCTTGGCGCCGATCAACCTGGTGTCGATCATGTCTGCATCAACCAGGTCTGCACTGATCAATCTGGCACCGCTCAGGTTCGATTGGTGCAGATTGGCTTTATTCAAATTAGCTCTGCGCAGGTCTGCGCCACGCAGGTTGGCGCGTCTCAGGTCCGCTTTACTTAGGTCTGCGTCCGTTAGGTCTGCGTTGCTCAGATTAATATCGCTCAGATTAGCGCTGCTTAGGTTTGCATTTGCAAGATCGGCTTCGCTCAAGTCAAGCTTACTTAGGTCTTTTATTTCATTGTTATTGATTAGTATATGTAGTTCGTCCTGAGATAATTTCATGAGATCAATATCGACTTTCTGAGGTTGAAAACTTTTGGCTGATTGTTTGGCTGACGATTAAGTATAGACCAGTGATGTGGTTTTGTCGATTGAATTACATACTGAAATCATGGCTTTTCCAAAGTCCGGTATATGTCGCTCTCCCGGTACAACATCGGGACGACGTGAGGGAGCGCGCGCGTTGCGACCGACGCTCCCTGGCACAGTACGCCAGTACAGGTGTGACGAAAAATGGTGGTTTGTAAGGTAGTGAAGAGGTCTTTTGTTCTTCGATTATATCGTCACACAAACGAAGCCGCGCAGCATTTACAGGGTTATAATTTATGAAATTTTATAGGATAAGTAAAGAATCCGATTAGGGCGGCTGGGTACTATGTAGGGAAATTGACAGAAGCATGCTTCAAGAGCTAATATACATCCAATAGAATAGACAGCAAAACCTTTCGAATACAATCCGCGGTAAAGATATAGTGTTACCCAATGCAATCAAGAGAATGGGAGTCGCCTCATGTCTAATCAGGAAAAGCCCGAAAAACCAGACGTCAACGCCGAAGCTAACAGCATCGCGGTGGGAAGTATTTCTGTGGGTGGTGACGTCAAAGGCAGTATCACGATTGGGAATACTACCGGATTCACTGCCGAGCAAGTATCTGTTCTCGTTACTCAAATCCAATCCACCTTCCAACCCAAACCATTTGACGGACGCTGTCCCTACAAGGGACTCGATGTCTTCGAGGAAGAGGATGCCGAGTTGTTCTTCGGGCGCGAGAAATTGGTGGCTGATCTCGTCAGCCGCGTAAAGGACTCTCGGACAGTATTCGTTACCGGTCCGTCTGGAAGCGGAAAGTCATCGCTTGTAAGGGCAGGATTGATCCATGCATTAAAGCAGGGAGGTCTAGAAGATAGTGAACGCTGGCTGTATGCGACCATGAAGCCGGGACGTGACCCAATCGGTGACCTCGGACGGGTGGTTTCCAGCCTGGCAAGTTCAACCAACCCAGAAGACGAAATCCGCACCAAGGCAATGAAGGACGCAACTATCTTCGCGCGTTGGTGCGAGATCGCCTTAAAAGAGGGACGTGATAAACGCCTTGTTCTCTTCATTGACCAATTCGAAGAAGTCTTCACACAAATTAGAAAAGAAGAAGAACGTATTGCCTTTCTCAATTTGCTAACTCATGCCGCCACCATCGAGAGCGGACGTGTCATCATCCTGTTCTCCATGCGCTCAGACTTCGTTTCGAACTGCGCCACCTACCCACAACTCAACGCACTCCTCAATCAACAGTTCGTACAGATCGGCGCGATGCAGCCAGAGGAATTGGTGAGCGCCATTGCGCAGCCAGCCCTGCGCGTGGGGCTGCAGATCGACCCCGATCTGATCGCGCAGATCATCAGTGACATGAAAAGCGAACCGGGGTCACTACCTTTGATGCAATTTGCCCTGAAAGATTTATTCGAAGCGAGGCAGGCCCAGGGCGGGATGTTCGCACTAACGCTCAATGATTACCTGCAGCGCGGCGGCATACAAAAATCACTCGAACGCCATGCCGATGCGGCCTTTGCAAAGTTAGGAAACAACGAACAGGAATTGGCACGCTCCCAGGAGTTGGCGCGCTTCATTTTTAGCGGACTGATTGAAATCGGGCGCGATAGACAGGCTACGCGCCGCACCGCATTATTTACGGAACTTGTCCCAACGGATGCAAAAGATGAGGATGTGGAAATCATTGTGCAAAAACTGGCGGATGCGCGCCTGATCATAACCAATGAGCAGGACGGCAGGGATACCGTCACGATCTCACATGAGAAGCTGCTCGATGCCTGGTCCTGGTTGAAGAAGCTGGTGATTGAAAACGGCGATGTGATCGCCTTGAAAAATGAAATCTCAGAAAATGCCGTGGAATGGGACGAAGAACATCAGCGTGATGCAAGTTATCTGTATAGCGGAGCACGGTTGGCAATCGCACGGGAAAAAACAAAAAACCTGAACTTGAGCGGAACGGCTAAAGTATTTTTGCAAACCGCCATTCAAACTGAAGACCGTGCCCGCCTGCAGCGCCAACGCACACGCCGCGGGATATTTACAGGATTGGTCAGTTTTTCAGCGGTTGTTCTGGTATTACTTATCGTTTCGCTCGTTCAACTCAATATCTCACGCGCACAACAGCTTGGTTCTCAAGCCCAAGCCGCCTTCGCGGAACAAAATTACAACACTGCTTTGCTCTATGCCTATCAATCAAACCAGATCCACAAAAATGATGCCGCGGATTTGGTCTTACGCCAGATTCCATATAAAAACTTTGCTCTGGGAAAAGCATTATATGGATATAGCTCCTCTGTCTACAGCGTGGCCTGGTCCCTCGATGGGCAACTGGCTTCGGGTTCAGCCGATGGCACTGTGATCCTCTGGGATCTCAAAACCGGTCAACCCGCTCAAACCCTCACTGGACATACATCCTCTGTCTACAGCGTGGCCTGGTCTCTCGATGGACAACTGGCTTCGGGTTCAGACGATGGCACTGTGATCCTCTGGGATCTCAAAACCGGTCAACCCGCTCAAACCCTCACTGGACATACCTCCTCTGTCTACAGCGTGGCCTGGTCCCCCGATGGACAACTGGCTTCGGGTTCAGACGATGGCACCGTGATCCTCTGGGATCTCAAAACCGGTCAACCCGCTCAAACCCTCACTGGACATACCTCCTCTGTATACAGCGTGGCCTGGTCCCCCAACGGACAACTGGCTTCAGGTTCAGGCGATGGTACCGTGATCCTATGGGATCTCAAAACAGGCCAACCCGCTCAAACCCTCACGGGACATACAGCCTCTGTTAACAGCGTAGCCTGGTCCCCTGATGGGCAACTGGCTTCGGGTTCACACGATGCCACCGTATCCATCTGGGATCTCAAAACTGGTAAACCCGCTCAAACTCTGATCGGATATACAGGCTTTGTCTACAGCGTTGCCTGGTCTGCTGAGGGACAACTGGCTTCGGGTTCAGACGATGGTACCGTGACCCTCTGGGATCTCAAAACCGGTCAGCCCTCCCAAATCATCAAGGGACATACGAATATAGTCAACAGCGTGGCCTGGTCACCCGATGGACAACTGGCTTCGGCCTCAGACGATAACACCGTCATCCTATGGAATCTCAAAACCGATCAACCCGCTCAGACCCTCAAGCCACACACATACAACGACCCCTTATTCGCTTCCAAAATGGCTTGGTCCCCCACTGGGCAATTGGCTTCAGGTTCATTCGATGGCACTGTAATCCTCTGGGATCTCAAAGCAGGTCAACCCGCTCAAAACCTGAAAGGACATGCTGATACTGTCAAACCTGTAGCCTGGTCCCCTGCTGGACAACTGGCTTCAGGTTCATTCGATGGCACCGTAATCGTTTGGGATCTCGAAACCGGTCAACCTGCTCAAGTTCTGAGAGGACATACTGATAATGTCAACAGCGTGGCTTGGTCACCCGATGGACAACTGGCTTCGGGTTCATGGGATTACACCGTGATCCTCTGGGATCTCAAAACCGGTCTACCCGCTCAAATTCTGAGAGGACATACTCTTAATGTTAACAGTGTAGCCTGGTCTCCCGATGGACAACTGGCTTCGGGCTCAGATGATGGCACTGTGATTGTCTGGGATATCGAAACCGGTCAGCCAGCTCAAATTCTGACAGCATCTACAGGCTGGGTCGCTACCGTGGCCTGGTCTCCCGATGGACAACTGGCTTCGGGTTCAAAAGACGGCACCGTGATCCTTTGGGATATTAAGACCGGTCGACCCGCCCAAATCCTCAAGGGACATACGCAGTTGGTCAGGAGCGTAGCCTGGTCCACCAATGGACAACTGGCTTCGGGCTCAGACGATGGTACCGTTATCCTTTGGGATCTCAAAACCGGTCAGCCCGCTCAAACCTTTAAAGGACATCCAGGCTCGGTCAGCAGCGTGGCCTGGTCCCCCAATGGACAACTGGCTTCGGATTCAGCCGATGGCACAATCGACATTCTCAGGACTGATCTGATTGGTAAAGACTTTTGCAACAAAATCATCAGAAACTTGACCTTACAGGAATGGCTTGATTCTCAAGGCTGGCTTTATATTTACCGGCCTGCCTGTTCCAATTTGTATAATCCCACAGTAAATTTAGATCCACTCAACTCACTCAAATCTGGGGATATATCCACGGTCCTCATTACGTGGAAAGGTCGCGCAATCTTTCTCGCCCTTTTGTTGACAGTCATGGTGTTATTCATTTTCATCATGTGGATACTCTACAAATCAATCCCCTGGTTATGGCGCAAGACACGGGGGTAAGACAGGAACTCAAAGATGACCGAGCAAAACGGCGAGACCAAAAAATCAGGCGTTAATGCGGAGAACAACAGCATCGCCGTTGGAAATATCTCTGCGGGCGGTGACATCAGCGGAAACATCCACATCGGCAATGTGATGGGGTATACCTCAGAGCAGGTCGCCGTTCTGATCACCCATATCCAATCTACCTTCCAACCCAAGCCATTTGACGGACGCTCTCCCTACAAGGGACTCGATGTCTTCGAAGAAGAAGATGCCGAGTTATTCTTCGGGCGCGAGAAATTGGTGGATGATCTCATCAGCCGCGTAAAGGACTCGCGGACAGTATTCGTCACGGGTCCATCAGGTAGCGGAAAGTCATCACTGGTACGCGCGGGATTGATCCATGCCTTAAAGCAGGGAGCCATCAAAGGCAGTGAGCGCTGGCTGTACGCGACCATGAAACCGGGACGCGACCCGCTTGAAGCTTTAGCGAATGCATTCTCGCGTTTGAAATCACCTGAATTGGGAAATTATTTCCGCCAACATGTGGATCAGGTCAAGGTGGTACACGAGTGTGTGGAAGCAGCTTTGTCGGAAAATAAGAATCAACGTTTCGTGCTCTTCATTGACCAGTTCGAAGAAGTTTTCACACAAATCAACAACGAAGAAGAGCGTTTTGCATTTCTCAATTTATTGACCCATGCCGCCACAGTCGAAAGTGGACGCGTGATCATCCTATTTTCCATGCGCTCGGACTTTGTCTCGAACTGCGCCACCTACCCACAACTAAACGAATTGCTCAGTAAACAATTCAGGCAGATCGGCGCGATGCAGCCAGAGGAATTGGTCAGCGCCATCGCCCAACCTGCCCTGCGTGTGGGTCTCCGTATTGACCCCGACCTGATTGCACAGATCATCAATGAAATGAAAGGCGAGCCAGGAGCCCTGCCGTTAATGCAATTCGCACTCAAGGATCTATTTGATTCTCAACAAGAGAAAAGCGGCGTGATCGCGTTGACTCTCAATGACTATTTACAACGCGGTGGAATTCATAAAGCATTGGAACGCCATGCGGATGATTCATTTTCAAAACTAAGTAAGAGCGAACAGGAACTGGCACGCTCCATCTTCAGCGGACTGATCGAGATCGGGCGTGGCACACAGGACACAAAACGTACTGCGTTGTTCGATGAACTTGTGCCAGCCAATACAAAAGCCACAGAAGTGGAAGCCATTGTGCAAAAACTGGCGGATGCACGCCTGATCACTACTGATGAGCAAGCGGGCAAGGAGACGGTCACGATCTCGCATGAGAAGTTGATCGATGCCTGGCCCTGGTTGAAGAAGTTGGTCAACGAGAACCGGGACGTGATCGCCCTGCAAAATGAAATCACCAGTGACGCAAAGGAATGGGATGGGCACAAACGCGATTCAAGTTATCTCTACACTGGCGGCCGGCTTGCAAATGTACATGAACAAGTCAATGCAAAGAAGCTTGTATTGAATGGAACAGCAAGTGACTTTGTGGATACAGGTCTTGTACGTCAAAAACGCCGTCGAATTGCTTTGGTTAGTGGAATATCAGTCATCTTTGTTTTATTGATTGCAGCAGTGATTGTGTTCGCAAGACTAACAAAGGAAGCACAAAAACAATCTCAAATTGCTCAGGAACAATCACAAATTGCCCAGGCTCGCGCTGATGAATTAAAAAACCTTGCTATAGTTGAACAGGCAAATAATGCTATTCAAGATCATAATCCCGACTTAGCAATTGCACTAGCAATTCATACAGTTAAAGGAGAGAACCCTCCAGAAAAAGCATATGCTTCGTTGTTAGATGCAGCATATATTCACCTTAGCAGGAATAGTTACACTGTCTGCCAGCAAAGCGGGGATGAGTCTGCGTGGGTAACAGCAGTGGATATCAGTGCCGATAATAGAACTGTTGCAATTGGTTGCTCCAGCAATGACATGAGCAAGGTCTACATTTTGGATTTGTTTACTGACAATATAGAAGCAGAATGGTTTTACTCTGCCTGGCTATATGATCTTGCATTCAGCCCAGACGGAAAATCCATTTTGACAGGGTATTCAGACAGGAAAGCTATTTTATGGTCACGTGATGGAGTTCTCATCCACGCCCTTGAAAACCATGATGGCAAAGTCAGTGCAGTCACTTTTAGCCCTGATGGCACTCTGGCACTAACAGGATCATATGACAAGAGTATCAATTTGTGGGATATCGCCACAGGGAAATTATTGGGTAAGCAATCTAACTTAACAGGCAAAATTACTTCTTTGGAATTTAGCCCAAAAGGAGGGAAAGCTGTATTTGGAGATGATGATGGGAATGTGAGTGTTTGGGATTATGAAAAGGATCGTATTTATTATTCTATATTCAGCGAAAAGCACTCAAGTTTTGTTTTAAGTGCAGGATTCAGTTCAGACGGTTTGAAAATCATTTCAAGTTCTGCAGATTCAACTATTGCAATATGGAGTTTTGGAGATTACTTAAGCCGGGAAAGAGTTCTGGATATTTCAAAATCCTATCCAGGGATTTGGGTAAAGAGTGTTGAGTATTTTCAAGATGACACAAAAATGCTTACAGCACTTTCCAATGGCTTGATACTGCTTTGGGATGTTCGCTCAATGCAAGTTATTCAAATTTTAGAAGGGCACTTGGCTGAGATAGATCGCTTATCTATTAGCTCAGATGAAACCTTTGCTATCTCGGGAGCCCGAGATGGAACTATCCGGTTATGGGATTTAGAGCCATTTAAAAGTCAAATTATTATTTCCGATAATGGATACGAGACGAATAGCATAATATTAAATGGCGATAATTCTCACTTGTTTGGAGGAACTGCGAATGGTTATGTTAATATTTGGAACATAAAAAGTAGTAAATTGATGAGCAGCTGGCAACCTTATCCAGAAACTGTATCCATCCCTGAAATTACACTTTCACCAGATGAAACATCTCTTATTACAATTGGCACCAACGGGACAGCAATTTTATGGGATATAGCGAGCCATAAATCTATTTGGCAATTCTCCAAACCTGGTGATAATGCCCGTAGTGTGGATATTAATGATGAGGGTACTCAGGCAATTTTAGGGTATGTAAGCGGAGAATTGACCCTAATTGATCTTAAGACAGGGCAATTAACCTGTACACTTACGGGACACACCAATGCTGTAAATAGTGTGAGGTTTAGTCCAGATGGAAAATTCGCTGCTTCAGGATCCAATGACTATACAGTAATCCTATGGAATATCCTAACATGCCAAAAAGAAAAGGTTCTTTACGAACATGATGGCTGGGTCATGGCGCTAAAATTCAGCCCAAATGGAAAAATCATCGCGTCGGCATCTGCTGACAGCACCATCATTCTTTGGAATCTTGATACTCAACAGCAGTTATATCGATTACAACTTCCGAATATAGGGGTGAACCCAGGGTTGGACGCTTTTGTTCTGAGTATAGATTTTAGTGCAGACGGACACTTACTCTCATCTGGCTATGCAAATGGGAATGTGGCAATCTGGTCAGTGACCAATGGTATATTGTTGAGAAAATATATTTCTTCCCCAGCAAAAACCTGCCAATATGGTGTGCGCTGCTATTGGGTTTTGAGTACAAAATTTTCTCCAAGTGGAGATACGCTATGGATAAGCATGTCTGATGGGCAGATACTTGCCTGGCCACTTATCCCAGCTTTTAATTCCCTAGAATTACAGGAATGGCTGACAAAAAACCGGTATATCCGCGAACTTACTGAAAAAGAGAGGGAAGCATATGAAATCAGAGAATGATCATGATACAAGAGAACAGCGCGATCTGTTCATTCCTGCTTTAATTGTTTTTAGCATCCTCTATCTGGCACAAACAGGTTTTGTGGGTTTCTTCTTGATTGACTGGCAGCATCTCAATAGCCTTGTATTCTTTTTCGGCTTTGAAATAATTTTTATAGGCATAGCTTACGATATTACAGAATCAATATTTTCACTTTTTTCTCAACCCAGAAAAACTCCATCACTGACTTTGATTGAGGAGTATCCGCGTGTTGCCTTATTGATGACAATTTGCGATGATAGCAATCCGTCACGATGGAAAACTCTTTTTCAAGAGTATCCATATTATGATGTTTTTATTTTGGATGATTCAAGTGACCCAGGTGAAAAATCTCTTATAGATCAATCAGGTTACACTGTTATCAGGCGTCCTGAAAAACAAGCATTCAAAGCAGGAAACCTTAATCATTGGTTGACTAAATATGGCGACCTGTACAAATACTTCGTTGTTCTAGACAGTGATTCTTTGATTCCCTCTGATTTTGTTAAGAGGATGGTTCTGTTTGCCGAACACCCTGCCAATGAAAAAATTGCCATCTTTCAAAGTTGCATTTACCCGGTGGATGCCAAGACAATATTTTCCAAGGTGTTAGGGAGTATGGCGCAACTTCGGTTTTATATTATTGACCGTTTTGCCAATCGAACAGGTCTTGTGCTTTCATGGGGGCACAATCAGATGATTCGGATGTGCGCAATTCAGCACGTGAACGGCTATTGCGAATCGATTACACCGGAGGATACGGGCCTATCGTTGGCATTAAGTCAGATTGGGTATTCTACAAGGCTGGTTAACATAATTTCTTTTGATACCGATCCTTCCAACATCTTTTCCTTTACTCGAAGGATTACACGTTGGGCTGGGCAAACAGCTGAGGTATTTTCCTTGCCTTGGAATGGCGCTTCCTTACGCCTAAAATTGTTATTGTGCTATCATTTGTATACTTACACAATTCACAATATATATTTGAGTCTTTTAATCTATACTGCTTGGGGTTTTGACTCTCGAGGAATGTCTCCTATTACATTAATCGAGTTTATCAACAGCAATATGCAGGTTTTATGGGTGTGGACCTTGGTACTGGTGGAGTTATCCTTGCTTTGGCTTTTTCAATTTTTATTGCGTATCTATCTTGGATATCGGTCTGGAATATCCATAAAGAACTTCTTAAATCATATGCTTCTGGCAACGGCACTACATAGCTTTACCGGTCTTTCAATTAATATTTCCATCCTTAAGGGATTGTCCGGCAGAAAAATGAATTTTTCGCCGACGAATCAAAAAGGAATCACGCTTGCTAAACAGCCGCTATATTTTGCGAAGGATGTTGTTTTCTGGCTTTTCATCAGCGGAATTGTTTTGTCTGGCATGAGTTTGCGTAATACCCTGTTGTTTTTTGGGCTAAACGGACTGTGGATACTCTTTTGGACCGTTTCTCCAATCACCTTGCTTGTTTTCCACAGAGATCAGCTTGCCTGAGAGGTTACCGTGAAGTTTATATCACAATTATCTTTGCGAAGTCTTTTTCTTTCAATCATAGCCGTGTTATTTTTACCGGCATTTATCTTTAGCACGCTTGGGGTTTTCAATGTTAAAGCTCAAGAGAGCAATCTTGACCACGTCCGAAAAAAAGTCGATCAAATAAATCAATCGATCATTGACTCTGTAACGTCTCCTTTCTACATGAGTCCTCGTATTTTTGATCCATGTAATCCGGAATCGTTGAAGTTAGTCGATCATCCAGTGAACTGGAAAATTGAATATCTTTACTCTGGCGATTCGAAAGTTACATGTGAGTGGATTTATTACGAGAATGGCGAGAGGATTGCCATTGACAGGTGGAGTAATTATGACAGGAAGTTGGTAGATCGTACCTACTTTCAAAATGAGACTCAAACCCTGGCGACGGATATTTTTTTTGCATTGGATGATTCTAATCAAGTCAAATGCGTAAAACAACGACAATATGAAAGTTTAAATGTCACTGAATGCTATTCCGAGGCAGGCTATTTGATTTCTATTGATTCCAGCCGCAAAAAAGATGAACTATCTTCGCCACTTCCTCCTATGCTATATTGGTTTGCTTATAGATAATTCGAATTGTGAAACCGGCTCGCAATAGCCGCTGGAAATAGAAGGTACTGCAACACCAACCGCTGTTCCTTGAATAATGAGATAACCATGACAGACCCAACCGACGAACCCAAAACCCCAAGCGTCATCGCCGATCACAACAGCAACGCCGTTGGAAATATCTCCGCGGGCGGTGACATCAGCGGAAACATCCACATCGGTAATGTGATGGGGTATACCTCAGAGCAGGTCGCCGTCCTGATCACCCATATCCAATCTACCTTCCAGGCCAAGCCCTTTGACGGACGCTGTCCCTACAAAGGACTGGATGTCTTCGAAGAAGAAGATGCCGAGTTATTCTTCGGGCGTGAGAAGTTAGTGGATGATCTCGTCAGCCGCGTAAAGGACTCGCGGACAGTATTCGTCACCGGTCCATCTGGAAGTGGAAAGTCATCGCTGGTGCGCGCGGGATTGATCTATGCCTTGAAGCAGGGAGCCATCAAAGGCAGTGACCGCTGGTTGTATGCGACTATGAAACCTGGACGTGACCCGATCGGTGAACTCGGGCGGGTGGTTTCCAGCCTTGCAAGTTCAACCAACCCAGAAGATGAAATCCGCGCCAAGGCTATGGGGGATGCAACCATCTTCGCACGTTGGTGTGAAATCGCCCTGAAAGAGGGACGCGATAAACGTCTCGTCCTCTTCATTGACCAATTCGAAGAAGTCTTCACACAAATCAGCAACGAAGAAGAACGTGTGGCATTTCTCAATTTGCTGACTCATGCCGCCACAGTCGAAAACGGACGTGTGATCATCCTATTCTCCATGCGCTCGGACTTTGTCTCGAACTGCGCCACCTATCCACAACTCAACGCACTGCTCAACATGCAATTCGTACAGATCGGTGCGATGCAGCCAGACGAATTGGTAAGCGCCATCGCCCAGCCCGCCCTGCGCGTTGGACTCCGCATTGACCCCGACCTGATTGTGCAGATCATCAATGAAATGAAAGGTGAGCCAGGCGCACTGCCGTTGATGCAATTCGCACTCAAGGATCTGTTTGATTCTCAACACGAGAAAAGCGGCGTTCCTGCTTTGATTCTCAATGACTACTTACAGCGCGGTGGGATTCACAAAGCGTTGGAACGCCATGCAGATGATTCGTTTTCAAAATTAAGTATTAAGGGCAGGAGCTGGCTCGCTCCATCTTCAGCGGCTAATCGAGATCGGACGCGGCACACAAGATACGAAACGCACCGCCATGTTCGATGAACTTGTTCCTGCGAACACAAAAGCCACAGAGGTGGAAGTCATCGTGCAAAAGCTGGCGGATGCACGTCTGATCACGACTGATGAAACGGCGGGCAAAGACACAGTCACTATCTCGCACGAGAAGTTGATTGATGCCTGGCCCTGGTTGAAAAAAGTTAGTCAATGAAAACCGCGATGTGATTGCTCTTCAGAACGAAATTTTAGCAGACGCTAAAGAATGGAATGAGCACAAACGAGATGCAAGCTATCTTTACACAGGTGGACGACTTACTAATGTTGATGAACAACTCAAGGTGAAAAAAATATTAATTAACGATCTAGCTAGAGAATTTTTTCAAGAAGGCTATATTCGGCGACAGCGAGGGCGATGGACCTTGATTGGCGGAATTGCAGCTATTTTTATTTTCCTAATTACAGCTGTGATTATATTTAGTTCTCAATCAACCGAAAACAAATATCTGGCTCAACAAAATGCCAGTATCGCAAATACTGCTCAGGCTGCAAGCACTTACGCCGTAGCTCAACAGTCAACAGCACAAGCAAATGCAGTCGAGGTTCAAAATCAGACTACCATTTCCCTTTCTCGACAATTGATTGCTCAGTCACAATCATTGTTAGCAGGTGAAAATTCAAAGCAACTCCCTGCCGTTTTATTAGCCATCCAATCGATGCGTATGTTTCCAACTGGCGAGGCGTCACAAATTCTTCAAAACAATACATTTGTAGGCCAGTGAAAGCATGCTGCACAATGGACCAGTTAACTATTTAGCTTATAGCCTGGATGGGAATTATTTAGTATCAGGAAGTTTAGATGACACTGTAAGGGTTTGGGAAGTTATTACCGGTAAAGAAATATCAAGAATGAAGCATGAAGATGATGTAAATGTGGTTTCGTTTAGTCCCGACGGAAAGTACGTAGCCTCGGGCAGCAGTGATAAGACTGCTCGATTATGGGAAACTATCACAGGCAAAGAAATATTCCGTATGAACCACGAAGATGTAGTAACCGAAGTAGTTTTTAGCCCTGATGGAAAGTACGTCCTATCCGGGAGCTGGGACAATTCGATTCGAGTTTGGGAGATATCTACTGGAAAAGAAATTTCCTATATGGCACATAAGGATACAGTAAATTTAGCCGCTTTCAGCCCAGATGGCGAATATAATTTCGGGGAGTAGAGACAAGACTGTTCGTATGTGGGAAACAATCACAGGGAAAGAAATATATCATGTCACGCCGAACAGCACTATTAACGCCCTTGCCATCAGTCCAGATGGAAATTATCTTATTATTGCAGGATGCAATCGTCCAGATACGATTAGCCATTGCAAAAAAGGCTCTGTTATTATCTTGGATTCAACTACAGGAAAAGAGGTTGCCCATGTAGTGCATGATGGTATTGTAACCGCGGTGGCAATTAGTTTAGATAGTAAATACGTAGTTTCAGGCAGCAGCGACAACACTGCTAGGGTTTCGTCTATCGCCACAGGAGAAGAAGTATCTCATATAAACCATGATTCAGTTGTAAACACCGTTTCGTTTAGTCCAGACGGTAAATATGTTGTCTCTGGAAGCAATGATTTGGTTGTTCGGGTATGGGAGGTTACAACTGGAAGAGAATTTGCTCGCATAACACATCTAGACTCTATAAGCATTGCAAGATTCAGCCCAGACAACAAGTTGATAGCTTCTGGAAGTGCTGATGGCATTATCCAAGTATGGTCATGGGACTCTGAAGAATTAATCGCTAAAACTTGTCTAAGAGTATCTAGAAACCTTACACGAATTGAGTGGAAGCAATATATTAATGATGCATTACCTTACCAGGCAATTTGCCCAAACTTATCACTTGACATAGAATATATTACTGTAATAGCTCAAGACTCACTCTCCAACACAAACGATGTACATCGAATTGAAATTGCCTTAAATAAAGCCCAAACAGAGCTGTTGAAAATTAAAACAATCAATGATTCTTTTGCCGAATCAATTATTATAGTGCGCAAAGCTATCAGTCAATATGTTATATCTGAAGTTTCGGCTGGGCGCATAAAAAGCGCACTCGAACTACTAGAGCAAGCCGATCAATCAAACATATCTATTGATGACAAATATGCGCTCAATGCTATTTGTTGGTTCGGCAGTTTAAATGGTTTTGAAAGAGATGTGTTGGAATATTGTGATGCAAACGTAAATCTAAATCCAAGCACTGGAAATTATTATGATAGTCGCGGGTTGGCTCGTGCCCTTACAGGTGATTATCAAGGTGCTATTCTAGATTTCCAATATTATGTTGATGATAATTCTGCTGATAGCGTCTTAATTGAACAAAGAAAGCAATGGATTGAACAATTGAAAAAAGGAATTAATCCATTTACTTCTGATGTTTTAGAATCTCTTAATTCTCAATAATCTCTCAAGGCATTGAGCGGAGCAACCATGACCACTCCAACCGACGACTCCAAAACTCCAAACATCAACGCCGATCACAACAGCAACGCCGTTGGAAGTATCTCCGCAGGTGGTGACATCAGCGGAAACATACACATTGGGAATGTATATCAAACTCCCGAAGATGATCTTCCCCTCTCCAGCGACGAGATCGAAAATGGACTGACCCGTTTCGCCCAATACCTCCCAGAACGCGCGCCTGTTCTGCAAGACTCATTTTCATCCATTGCGAAAAAACTGCGTGCCACCCTCGGCGCGGATCAGAACTCGCTCAGCCCTGCATTGAAATCCCAGCGCGAAGACGGGGTCAATCGCATGAAGTTGATGTGCATGGAAGTGACGGATATTTCCTTCCGCGCCATCTGCCTCGGACAAAATCCCCCGCCCTATGATTCACGTCCGCCGTTTCTCGGTCTATTTGCCTTCCGTCCCAAAGACAGGGAATTCTTCTTCGGGCGTGACGCCCTCGTTCAAAAACTGTTCACTCGTATCAAGGCGCATCCCTTCCTCGCAGTGCTCGGTGCTTCAGGGTCGGGAAAATCGTCGCTGGTCATGGCAGGTCTCGTTCCCGCGCTTGAAGCGCAGATGAGTTATCTCACGCCGTCCTCTGCTCCGTTGAGTCAACTGCTCACAGCAAAAGAATCCGCCAGCGCAAAAACGGTCTTCGTCATCGATCAATTTGAAGAGTTGTTCACGCACCCGCATGACGCCGCCGAGCGTGCGGATTTCATCCATGCACTGCTTGAACTCACGAAAACGAATCGCGTGGTCATCACCATGCGCGCCGATTTTTGGGGCGAGGTCGCCATTTACTCCGATCTCAAACAAGCCATGCAGGAGCATCAGGAACTGATCGCGCCCATGAACGTGGACGAGCTTCATTCCGCGATGGAAAAGCAAGCTGCGGTCGTCGGTCTGCGCTTCGACCCGACCTTGAGCGAGTCCATTCTTGCGGAGGTCAAAGGTGAGCCTGGCGCCATGCCTCTGCTGCAACACGCGCTTTGGGAATTATGGAATCGCCGTCACGGACTTTGGATCAAGGCGGAGGAATATCAAGCCTTCGGCGGAGTCAAGCAGGCGATCGCGTCCACTGCGGAGGAAGTTTACGCCTCCTGCTCGGACTTTGAGCGGGCTCGCGTACGCGACATTTTCCTGCGCCTGACCCGTCTCGACGAGAGCGGCGAAGGACGCGACACCCGCCGCCGTGTGCTGATCGAGGAATTGATCCCCGTCAACAGTGACAGTTCTGTCACCATCAACCTGCTGAACAAACTCGCCGACGCGCGCCTGATCGTGAAAACCGACAAGGATGTGGAAGTTGCGCACGAAGCCTTGATCCGCCACTGGAGCAGGCTGACCGAATGGCTCAACGAAGACCGTGACAACCTGCGTCTGCGCGAAGGCGTAAGCGAAAGCGCACGCGAATGGGACGCGTCCAAGCGCGACGACTCCCTGCTCAATCACCGCGGCGGGAGGTTGGAACTCGCATTGACGATGAGCAAGCTGCCGCGCTACCAATTGAATCCCATTGAGCAGGCGTATTTGAATGCGTGTGTTTCTTTGAGAAACAAAGAACAACGCGAGCGCGAACGAAGATTAAGATATACAGTAATTACTTCAATTGCAGCGGCAGTAATCTTTTTAGTTTTGGGAAGTTTTGGGTTGGCACAGCGAAATGAGGCAATTGCTCAGGCAGGTACGGCACAGGCGAATGCGAATGCGGCTGGAACTGCACAGACAAATGCCGAAATTGAAAAACAAAATGCGATCGAACAGGCAAAAATCGCTCGTGCCAGAGAATTGGCAGCACAAGCAGTTGAACTCCACAAGAACAATTTACAGCTCTCTTTATTATTGGGAGTTGAAGCATTTAACATCGCAGATACAGTGCAAACATACTCAGTATTGTTATCGAATACCCAAAATCCATTCCAATTAATTGGAATACTTGGCCATCAAGGTAGTGTTTTAGATGGGGCTCAAATTGCGATAAGCCCAGATGGCAGGACAATTGTCACAGGCGGGGAGAACCATACGATCATTCTCTGGGATGTTGATAAAAGATTACCCATTGGTGAGCCGTTTGTAGGCCATACTTTTATAATTTCCAGCCTGGCATTCAGCCCAGACGGAAAAACTTTAGCTTCTGCAGGTCAAGAAGGTATGATTATTTTATGGGACTTAATCACGCATAAACAAATCAGCCAGTTAATTTCCAACTCTGGGATTATAGATAGTATTGCCTTTAGCCCAGACGGGAAAATTCTCGCTGCTGGATCCAACTATGGTTGGATTACATTGTGGGATATGCGTACAAAAATGGTGGTAGGGGAATTGAAATCAGACAACTATTTATTAGGCCCAGACGTTACCTTTAGTCCAGATGGAAAGCTGCTAGCATCAACATCAACTTCCTGTAAAGAAGATGTCAGCACGATAGGTCAAACAATATGTCAATCCAAAATTATTTTATGGGAGACAGGCAACTTCGATCCAATAGCCGATTTACCTAGTAACGTCGGTCGATTATCAGATATTGTATTTAGTCACGACAGTAAAACCCTTGCAGCAGGTGGCGAAACTGGAACGGCACTTTGGGATGTGAGTTCAAATAACCTTCCTTCAATAATTCTTGACCAGAAAGGCGTAGGCAGTCTTGATTTCAGCCCAGACGGTAAGACCCTTGCAATAGGAAGCGAAAATATCAATCTGTGGGATTTAGACACCCAAACAAAAATTGGACAGCCGTTTATTGGGCACTCAGATGGAGTATCAAGTATTAAATTCAGCCCCGACGGCAAAAAAATAATATCGGGTGGTTGCAATTTTAATGCCCAAACTAAGATTGAATTATGCGACAAAGGGGAGGTAATGCTTTGGAACGTGGAAAATCTCAATCCAATAGTCAGTTCACCCGCTTATGGAAATAGGAACCAGGTAGACGCTGTTGCAACGAGTCCAGATGGAAATTTTTTGGTACTCAATGAGGATGGAAATATAACCTTATGGGATGTTGGCCAAGAGAAAGAAAAAGGACAACTCACGAAATGCGCAGATGATTCCTTAGGCCACATCTCATTTAGCCCAAACGGTATTTACATCGCTGAGGAATGTAAATCGAATGGAGTTGTTTATGTATGGAATATATCTTCCGCTCAGATTGTCAATGAAATACCAGCTGATGCCATAAAAAACGTTGCATTTAGCCCAGACAATAATTTATTAGCCATCAGACAGGATAACCAAATCATCATTCTAAATTTATCAACCATAGAACCTGCATTTCCACCACTAATCGTGGAGAGTGATGGTTGGAAATACCTTATGGAATTCAGTCCAGACAGTCGAATGATTGCAGCCAGCACGTGCGGTAAAGAAAACCCTGGTAGCTACTGTGATCCCCAAATATTATTATGGGATATCACATCGACACGGCTTCTACAGAAGTTATCCATAAAAGAGTCAGAGGGAACAATTCATTCACTTGCATTCAGCCGAGATGGATCCATTCTTGCATCCGGTGGGGGCGGTAATGGAGTACTGGGAGGAGATAGCAGCATACTTCTTTGGGATCTAGCCACAGGAAAACAAATAGGACAACCTCTCAAGCCGCTCACAGGCATATTGTTTGATGTTAACAGTCTGTCATTTAGTATGGATAGTAAAACACTTGTATCAAGCGACGTAGCCGGTGGCGTCATTCTATGGGATGTAACTAGTCATCAGGTTATTAATCAATTTCAAACAGAAGTAGCCGATGTTAGTGTTGCTTTTAGTGTAAATGGAAAATCTCTAATAACAAACACTTATGGTGAAGTTTCTTTTTGGGATCTTGACCCATTATCCTGGATAAGGATTTCCTGTGAACGAGCTGGACGAAATCTTACTGAAGAAGAGTGGATACAATATTTTCCAAATGAAAATTATCGCAAAACTTGTGATCAGTGGCTATTGAAGACGCCAACTACACCAACTTCAATGCCATAAATATGGCACTCAAAATGGGCAATACACTGTCCGCAACCTTGCAGATGGGTTTCCCAATTTGCCGATTGAGACAGAGTCCACGCCGATAGTGCCGTAAAGCGCGAGTGCGTCGCACCTGATTTAAGTGGACTAATCCACTCGAGTCAAGTGCAACGCACTCTTCATTTGGTGATACCCTTGTCACCCGGTTGAAATTCTAGAATGACAATTGAAAGGGTTATCGATTTAGCAGGATGAATACACCGGCCGCGATGGCAAGCAATGCAAGGATCACGCCCAGCCCGCCCATCGAAATAAATGAGGATAGTCCGGTAAGAATGAGCCAAATGGCCAGCAGCACGAAGCCTATATTTCTGTTGAAATTCATGTGATTCTCCTATCTTTGGAAAAAAGCTCAACGGTTTCAGGAACTTTGGATTGCCTTTTTTCCGGCTTGTGCCGCATCGGAAACGCGATCCAGCTGGTCAACCACCAGCGTTTGCCCCTGCTGGATTAATTCCTGGGCCTTCTTACGTCCGCTCATGGTGAGTTTGTTTCGGTCCAGACGCATTTGTGTCATGGCGTCTTCCACCATTTCGGTGGTTAGATCACGCAGTTCAATTCCTTTTTCCTGAATTTGTATCCTGGTTTCTTTTCCGGATTGTGGTGCAAGCAAAAGCATGGTTACTGCACCGGCCAGGCTCCCGATCAGCAGGCTGAATAAAACGCTTACGAAATTATTATTGTGATATTTGGGTTCTTGATCTTCGTTGTTCATGGTGTGTTCTCCTTGTTGTCTATATTTGAGGCAGGTTCATCGTACTGATTGCCAAGGTAAATACCGGCACTCTTTTCTTCTTCCCGGGTCAATAAGACCAGACGGGCCAGTTTACGCAGAATGCCATCAATATATTGCAGGCCGGATGAAAAGCCGCTTGATTTTTGCGTACCGGATTCTTGCGGCGGGAAAGAATTGTCCATTTTGGCCTCTTTGAATTACAGAATGGGATGTTTTTCGCTGGTTGTGGTTTCAGACACATCCGATATCGGGCTGCGTGGACGATAAAAGACTATCGTGATTATCTTCTCGACCAACGCAGCGATCAGGGCATAGACCACAACCGCAAACATCGAAGAGGTTTCGAGTACCATGCTGCCCATCCTCTGTGACTGGACAAGCCCCGTGAATGGAAAGAGAAACAGGCTTGTCACTCCATAGATCAAGGTAACGAGCAGGCTCTCGGGGTTGGCTCCGATCAACTTCAGCAGGATGCGCAGGCCGATCAACCCCTCCAGTATGCTGAACGCCAGCAGGGTGATCTGAGTGGATCGATTCAAGAAGAAGCGCTGCTTTATGCCTATGTTGTTCTGTACGGATATAGGTTTTGTGCTTTTGTCTGACATGGCGAGTCTCTTCTTGAATCGATGTTAATTTAATTTAGCGGTTGGTATGGCTCTCGCTGGTGCTGGTTTCCGTAACGGCTACTACAGGGCCGCGCGGACGATAAAAGATCAACCAGACGATCCGTTCCACAGCCAGAGCGATCAGGCCATAGATCAGCATCGCGAACATGGAGGAGAGTTCCAGTATCATGCTGCCAGCGGAGGGTGAAGCGACCAGTCCTTCGAACGGGAAGAGGAATAGGAACGTGAAGCCATAGATCAGGGCGACGATCGGACTCTCGGGATTGGCCCCTACCAGCTTAAGTCCGATGCGAAGCGCGATCAAACCCTCAAGAATACCAAGCAGCAACCAGATGAGTTGAGTCGCTTTAAAGCTGAAGATGCGCTGCTCGCGTCCCGGTTCGTTTTGAGATGATCTGACTTCTGATACTTTATTTTCGTTTGACATTTTTCTTTCCTTTTGAACATGTGCCGACCAATAAGAAGAATCATGTTCGCTTTATCAATTTTGCCTTTTTAGGTAGTCGGTCATAAATAATTAGTCATTGCATACCGCACTTGCGCCGCGCGCAAGTGCGGTATGACAACACTCTTTTTTCTAATTTCTTTTCGGCAGCCTACTTAGCGGCGGACTTGTTTGACGATCCAAAGCAGAATGACGGAACCAAGCAGGGTCACCAGAAGAGTGGGAAGGGTAATGGCATCGTTGATCGTGCCAACGCCCAGGAGCGGACTGATGAAGTACCCGGCGAGAAAAGCTCCAATGACGCCGACGACGATATCAAGCAGCGTACCCTGCTGTGAATTGGTGTGCATGATCCTGCTGGCGACATAACCTACGATTGCTCCAGCGATCAAATAGATAATAAGGTTCATTTTTCATTTTCCTTTTTGAATAGTTCCAGGTATGGCTGCCCATCACTGGTGAATGTAGAGCGACCCGTCTGTTGAGAATAAAGTGTCTCGACAAACCTTGAAGGATCGCCCCTGCGTTTTGTATGCTGAATTATTTAATGGCTGAAGGCTGGGTTTTCTTTTTCAAACCATCTTCATATTCGGTCACACGCTTGTCGATCTCATTGGCGGCCTTCTCGCGGGAATAGCCGTATTTTTCCTGAAGCAAACCAGCAAGGACTTCGAACTTGCCAGCTGCGCGGTCGAGATCATCATCGGTGAGTTTGCCCCACCAGGCTCTGGCCTCGCCTCGCATTTGTTTCCACTTGCCTTCAACTATGTCTTGATTCATTTTGGTCTCCTTGGGGTTTCATAAAAGCTGTCTCACTTTGTGCCGACGCTCGAGACAGCATGGCGCGTCGGATTTCAAACCTCTCACTCAGTCCCATGGCGTCATTTATTAAGAACGCCTGCGGCAACGAACCGTATGCGTTCAGCGACACGCTCGGGCGTTTCACCTTTACTGATAAAAGCATCCGCCCCGGCGGAGATTGCTGCTTGTTGACGGGCATCCAGGTGACTGATGAGCACAATGACCAGCGCGCCTGGGCATGCCTTTCGAAGTTCTCCTAGCGCAGCGACAGGTTCATTGGGCAGTAAATCCCAATCCACTAGCAGCATATCGACACGGCTGACTGGAACTTGCGCCAGTGTTGTGGCCCAATCGGCTGCCTCGCCTGAAACTTCCATCATCAGATCGAGAATTAACAGCCGCAAGGCGGAACGTTCTTCGAGTTTGGCATCGGCTACATATACGCGGGTCATACCCTTATCCTACAATGGATACTCCCCAGTCACATCCTGCGGCTGGGGAGTATCTGTCTCCGCCACTTGGGGGAGGTGTGTTACTCTCTGATGGTATGTACCCTCATACCCTACTGGCGCTTTCCCAACCCTTCCCGCGAACGGGAAGGGTTGGGGTAGGGAAAATCCACATTTTCCCTACTTACCAATAAAATCCATTATTCTGTTGTCTTGCCGTCGAAGTGCTCGTTATCCTTTTCCGCTTCAACGCGGGTATGATGGATAACACGATCCCGATGATTAGGGGGAGCGTAGAGCGTATAAAGCTTTAGAGGAACATTGCCGGTGTTGACGATATTGTGACTCGTGCCTGCTGGGACAAGCACAGCGAAACCAGCACGGATGACCGTACTGACACCGTCGAGAAACGCCTCGCCTGATCCCTCCTCCACACGAAAGAATTGATCCAGTTCATGCAGTTCCATGCCGATCTCTTCCTTGGGTTTCAAAGACATGACAACGAGCTGGACATTCCCGGCTGTGTAAAGCACCTGCCGGAAATCATGGTTCTTGTTGGCAATATCTTCGATGTTCTGTATATAACCTTTCATGATATATCCTCCGGTGGACGATGGTAGATCGTCATTCATTGATTTATTTGACGCTCAATGCGCTTTATGGATTTCTTGGGCGCAAATGAAATTCTATTGAAAGAAGGGCAGAGCCCGAACACTGGTACAAAAAGCTGTGGCGGCATCCATCGTCCAGCAGTTGAAATAGATATATGCGAGCAATGCAATGACGAGAATGACAACAAACCCGCCGACATTGCGAAACAACTTGGAGATCGCCAGCAGGATAATAGCCCCGCCCAGCGACACTAATAATGCCGGGATGCTGAAATTGCCTTCGTTGATCGTGCTGACATTGAAAAGCGGGCTCAAAAAGTAGCCGCCTACGAATGCGCCGACGATGCCCACGATAATATCGGCGATCAGACCCTGCCGGTTGTTGGTCTTCATGATGACGCTGGCAGCCCAGCCGATCACTGCTCCAACGATGATCCATAAAAGAAAGTTAACCATTCACTTGCTCCTGTTTGTAGTTGAAAAATGTTCCCGGACTTTTGCCGAGATCTGGCGGTCCGTCATTTTGTCTGCGGTTTCAACGAAAAGGGCGTCGTCTTTCAACCCTTCGTTCTTCAACCGTTTTTCCAATTCGCCTTTGGCTTCGCCCGGGCCGAAGATCTGCACGGATTCTGCGTTGCGGACAATGGCAATGACCTGGTCGTAGTAACTATTAAGATGATTCCCGAATTGGCGGTCGCGCACGTCCTCTGAAGAACCGTCTTCCGACCCATCGCCGCCTGAAAAGCGGACATGTTTTTCCATGCCGGAATTGATCGTTTTTGTTTCTTCTTCACCTTCATCGGAAAGAACCACGATCACAGCCTTGCGGTGATCGATCCATAAGCCTGCCTGTTTTTTCATGAGTTTTTTTCCTCTGTTCATAACGAAGTACCTTCAGTCGTATCGGTCGGTTTGGCGGGAGGCTCATCTTCCGCCGCCTGATCGGTCAGGTGGGCAACTTCCACTACCGGCCCGCCGTCATCCTGCCAGCGGAGATTATCTTCAACCACAACTTTTTTCTTTTTCACTTCAGACCTGCTGTCCGGATACTCATTCCCCAGGATCTGCCTGAGATAATAAAAAAACTTTAAGTTAAATATGGAAAATTTATTTTTCACTTTCGTCCTCCAGCCGTGATAGTGTATTGACAAATGTTGCGGCCCAAAGAAATCTACGGGCAGAGATTGTCATTAGGCAGGAATGCCCTCGGCAATAGCCTGCAAACGTTCGGCCATGCGCTTGGGCGTTTCATCCTTTCGAATCAGCATATCAGCGTCGATTGAAAGGGCGGCTTGTTTTTGGGAATCCAAATGACTGATAAGAATAACAACCAGCGCAGAGGGGCAGGCTTTTCGAAGCTCACTCAGGGCTGTGTTGGGGGAGTTGATCGGGAGTACACTCCAATCCACCAGCAGTAATTCCACCTGGCTGTGCGGTATTTGAACGACTGTTGTGAACCAATCTGAAGATTCTCCAACGATCTCCATCTTTAGGTTAAGCAGCAACAGGCGCAGGGCGGAGCTTTCTTGCAGGTTTGTGGTCGATATATATACACGGGTCATATACTTATCGTACAATCTCTCCTTCCCCGCCGCATCCATCCGCTGGGGAGGGTTCCTCTCCGCCACTTGGGGGAGTTTTTTTTCACCTGATCAGTCTTGGGTGGTGCTATGACTTTCTCAAAGCAGGTTGACAAAAATGAAAAATGCCACCCTGAGCGCAGCGAAGGGTCTCTACGACGGCGAAGAGACTCTCACCGCACTCCCAAAAGAGCATCGGGACGATGTGGCGCGCGGCGCAAGTGTCGGTCGCGACGACCACGCTCCCTCACATCGTCCCGATGTCCTTCGGGAGAGCGACATAAATTGGACTTTGAGAAGGCCATGTGGGTGCTGCTGCCTGATCGATCTAAACGCTGGCGCTTAAATTATCCATGGGCAGGGTTGATTTCTGGTAAACAACAGTACGATTACGCCCAGCCTGTTTGGCAGTATACATGGCCTCATCGGCAGCCTTTAGCAGTTCACTTTCCGTAATCCCGTGGTCTGGCATGTATGCGATACCTGCCGATAAAGTGATCCTATCCACTGACTCCTGACCAGTATGGGTCTGCTGAAGCCCATTGAGCAATATACGGATCTGCTCCACCCGCTGCTGTGTGTCTCCAATGGACGAATCCGGCAAAATGAGCACAAACTCATCGCCGCCATAACGACATGAAATATCGCTTTTGCGCAGATTCTCGCGCAGAACACTTCCAAGCTCGCGCAACAACAGGTCGCCCGAGCCGTGTCCAAAAGCATCATTGAATTCTTTGAATCCATCGAGATCGATCATTACCAAACACAATGGATGTTGCAGCCGCTGTGCCCGGCTCAACTCACGCGGCAGGGTCTCATCCAGATATCGCCGGTTGAACAGCCCGGTCAATTGATCCTGAATAGCTTGCTGGCGCAGATCATCGCGCAGTTTTAAGTTGGAAAGCGAGAGTTTGATCGTCTCGCCAACCGTTACCGCCAATTGTTTCAGGCCGGGCGGGTGCTCGCCTGCTTGAACGCTGTTGTCGATCAAAGACAATACACCCAATGTTTCGCCCAGCACCATCAGCGGCAGGCAAAAGTACCCCCCCTGGGGCGGCTCGGCAAAATGACTACATACCAAACCCGTCTCCAGATCCAGCACTTCATGAATTTTCCCGAGACGCAGCGCCCAACAATCATCCAAAGAAAAACCTGATTCCATGTAGGTTTCAGTGCCCCAGCGCGTCACCACTTCGAGGTTCTCATTCCATTTGGGTAGAATCGCGAGGCAGCCATTATGTTTGGGGAATAGATCCGCTGCACACAGAGAGATCACACGATAGGCTTCCTGCTGTGTGAGGCAGGATTGCAACAGTTCATTCATTCGATTCATTAACTGCGTTTGCTTATCACGCCATTGGAGTTCATTCACCAAAGCCAGCAATTTATCGTTCGTCGCCAGCGCCAGGGTTTCAGCGTGCTTGCGTTCTGTGATGTCGCGGATATTACACTGGATCACTCTCCAGCCTTCGACCAGGTACACATTGCTGACAAACTCCACATGTTTGCGCAAACCGGACTTGGTTTGCAAGGGGATATCCTCATAACGGATATATTCGTTCTTCTGTAATTCCCGCATGGCCTCCTGGCTGGCTGGAATATCCCTGACCGCGCCGATCTCCCAAAGCGCCTTACCGACCAGCTCACTTTTGGAGTAACCCAACATGTCCTGAAGGAATGGATTGGCATCCATGATCCTTCCTGTATCCCCATCCAGGATCAGGATTCCGTCCTTGGCTGTCTCAAAGAGTCGGCGATAGCGAGCCTCAGAGTCTTTCAAATTGTGCAGAGTTCGCTCATGGTCAATAAAACCACTTTTTGTAGTAGGCTTTCCCTCGAACTTTTTATCTTTATCAGGCATGGGTGTTTTTGTGATCCTTTCCTCAGTTACAAATGGAGTTTTCTTTTTAAATAATGTCAATAATGAATAACCCAAAACCCCCATCAGGTCGCCCTCCCGAAAGACATCGGGACGATGTGTGGGAGCGCTTTCCCTGGCTGCAAACCTTTCCTTTTTTTATGTTCTTTCATGATACAACAAACACTCCCAGGCCTGCATCCATCGGTTGGGGGAGGTTTTCTCTCTGCCGTTTGGGGGAGATAGATGCACCGCAATCATGTCGTCCTGCCATGTCATTCTGAGCGTAGCGACACTTGCGCTGCACGCCAGTGCAGTGAGAATCCCTGTGACAGTCGTAGAGACCCTCACCGCACTGCATCCGCACCGCGGTGCATGTGTCGCTACGCTCAGGGAGTCATGGGAGAATAATCCTTTTCTCCCCAAGCAACACCTTTTCTTGTACAATCAGCCAAAGGGAAAACCAAACCATGTCAATCACTCCGCAGGAATTCGTCAGCAAGTGGAAGCGTGTTACAGCGCGGGAAAAACAGGTCTATCAGGAACACTTCCTCGATCTTTGCCAGCTCGTCGGCCACCAGACCCCGAACGATTACGACCCCACCGGCACGCGCTTTGCCTTTGAAATGGGCGCGGCCAAAACCAGCGGCGGGCAAGGCTGGGCTGATGTAGCCAAGATCGGGTTCTTCGGTTGGGAGTACAAAGGCAAGGATGCCGACCTTGATAAAGCGTATGAACAGCTTCTCCGTTATCGGGATGCGCTGCATAACCCGCCCATTCTGATCGTTTCAGACATCAACAAGATCATCATTCGGACGAATTACACGAATCTTGCCACGCGGACAATTGTTCTGACTCTCGACGACATGCTCGACCCTGAGAGCATTCGCATTCTCAAAACCGTATTCACGGCACCCGAACAACTCAAACCAAAAGAGACGATTGAAAGCGTTACGCAGGAAGCCGCGCGCCAATTCTCCACACTTGCAAATGTGCTGCGCAAGTTCGGGGAAGAACCGCAGGCCGTGGCGCATTTCCTGATTCGTTTATTGTTCTGCCTCTTCGCAGAAGACATTGGCCTGCTGCCTGAAAAACTTTTCCCGCGCCTGCTCGAACAGACCCGCCGCAACTCAAAAGACTTTGCCGAAGTATTGCGCCAGTTGTTCCGCGCCATGAATACGGGCGGTTATTTCGGTGCGGATAAGATCTTGCACTTCAACGGCGGACTCTTCGACGATGACCATGTGCTGCAATTGGACAGCGACGCAATGGACATCATCGGCCAGATCGACGGGTTGGATTGGGGAGCCATCAAGCCTTCCATCTTTGGCACGCTCTTTGAACGCGGACTCGACCCCACCAAACGCTCGCAGCTCGGCGCACATTACACCGGCGAAGACGATATTGTTTTGATCGTGGAACCTGTGCTCATGGCTCCGCTGCGGCGTGAATGGCAGGAGGTACAGGTCGAATGTCGAAAGTTGAAGGTCGAAGAAGGAAAAGCGAAGGACAAGAAAAAAAGAGATTTGCAAAAGAAGATAAAGGATACTTTGCTGAAATTTGCGGATAAGATCGCGGCGGTGACGGTGCTAGACCCCGCCTGCGGAAGCGCGAACTTCCTGTATGTGGCCTTGCGTTTGTTGTTGGACTTGCAGAACGAAGTGCTGAACTTCTCGGATGAAATGGGCGCGGGCAGGCCGTACATCACCGTGACCCCCGGACAGTTATTCGGCATTGAGACCAACGAGTACGCCCACGAACTCGCGCAAATGACCATTCAGATCGGCTACATTCAATGGCTGCGCGATAACGGCTATGGCTTCCCCACCGAACCGATCTTGAAGCAGACCAAGAATATCCTGAACATGGATGCGATTTTATCCAGACCTGACAGGTCTTCGTCAGACCTGTCAGGTCTTTCACTCGAACCCGAATGGCCCGCCGTGGATGTCATCATCGGCAACCCGCCGTTCTTGGGTGGAAGTAAATTGCGGCGTGAGTTAGGCGATAAGTACCTTGAAGATTTATGGAAACTCTATGAAGGTCGCGTTGATAAAACATCCGATCTTGTCATGTATTGGTTTGAACGTGCTCGTGCCATGATCGAAGTTGGACAAGCAAAAGGAGTTGGTTTGCTTGCAACTCAATCAATTCGTGCGGCTGTCAACCGAAAAGTTTTGGAAAAATCGCGAAGAATGGCGATATTTTCTGGCCCAATCTGATCGTCCTTGGGTATTAGATGGGGCTTCGGTACGAGTATCCATGATTGGTTTTGATGATGGTTCAGAAAACGATAAAAGCTTGGATGGAGAAGTAGTAAAGGAAATAAATGCAGGTTTGACTTCTGGCACCGACTTAACCAACTTGACACAATTGCATGAGAATAAGGGTTTGAGCTTTCAAGGTTCTATGATCGGCGGAAGTTTTCAAATATCAAAACCTCTTGCTGAAAATTGGTTAAAGCTAACAAATCCAAACGGAAAGCCCAATTCCAACGTCTTACGCCCGTATGTAACAGGAGCAGATGTGCTTCGCAAAGTTTCTGATGAATGGGTAATCGATTTTGGAGATTCAATGTCGCTTGAGGAAGCGGCGGGATATGAAGCACCTTTTGAATATGCCAAAAAGAATGTTTTACCAGAACGAGCTAAAAACCCAAGAGCATCTCGTCGCGAAAGATGGTGGATACATGCAGACCCTCAGCCTGCGATGAGGAAGTCAATTTCAACTTTAGATAGATATATTGCAACTGTTCGTGTTGCGAAGCATCGTATTTTTGTTTGGTTTCCGAAAACTACCCTATGTTCAAATAAGTTAATCGTAATTGCTCGAGAAGATGATTATTTCTTTGGGGTACTTCATTCGCGCATTCATGAAGCTTGGTCGTTATCCAATGCATCACGGCATGGTGATGGCGATGATGGCGGAAGACCTATATACGCCATCAATTTGCTTTGAAACCTTCCCCTTCCCATTTCCCCCAGGGCAGGAGCCAATGGACGACCCGCGCGTGCAGGCTATCAGTCAAGCCGCCAAAGACCTCGTCGAACAACGCGATAGGTGGCTCAACCCTCAGACCTCGGAGGTCTCACGAGGACCTCCCCAAATCAAAAACCGATTTGGAGGAGGACGCGGCTGGGAAAGGGTCAAAGCGCACCCTCACCAATCTTTACAACGCCCGTCCTACGTGGTTAGATTTAGCGCACAAACGCCTCGATCAAGCCGTCTTCGCCGCCTACGGCTGGCATAGTGACCTCTCCGATGAAGAGATTCTGGAGAAACTGCTCGCCTTGAATTTGGAGAGAAGTAAGTAAAAATAGTAGACCCTACAGGTTTTCCCTGCTGGCGCTCACCCCGCCATGCCAAACCCTCCCGCCTGATACGCCTAAGGTTAACGAAGGAAACCTGTAGGGTCTGATACGAAGTTCTCAGGGAATCATAAGCAGGGAAAAATAAGCAATTCCACGTACAGCGCATGTTCTGAGGTATAACTTTTAGTAGTGGTTTGTGCCGCAACCACAGCAGAAAGCAAGTGAAACCTCATGCCCTACAGCGTAGAATACCTTCCTGAAGACAATATCATTTACACCCAATTTACGGGGAAAGTAGACTTAACGCAGCTACACGAGGGCGGGGCGGAGATCATCCGTGTGGCACTGCGGGAAAACTGCCAGCGCACCCTCACCGATTTCAGGGAAGCAGACCTGACCGTATCCGTACTGCAAATATTCAACCTACCCGGGGAATTAGTAGAGATGGCCAAAGCCGCAGGCATTAATATTCACACTGTCAAACGGGCGGTCGTCTCGGCAAAAGATCGCACAGGGCTTGAATTCTACGAAACTGTCTCGCGCAACCGCGGTCACCATACAAAACTCTTCCTCGATTTTGAAGAAGCGAAACAATGGCTGAAAGGTTAAGACCCTAACGGGCTCCTCCCACAGCGCAGTGGTTTCATTCCCCTACAGATGTGTTAGGTTCCCCAACCTATTTATTTACTTCCCCCATCAGGGAAGAGAGTTCCCTCACGCATAAACTCAATCCCTCGGCTCCGTGGTTTTGTCCCCCTTGAGGGGGATTTTATTCCCTAACATGGGGATTGAGTTCCCCAGCTCCGTAGTTTTGTTCCCCCACAGGGGAATTGAGTTCCCCTGCTCCGTAGTTTTGTTCCCCTACAAGGGGATTGAGTTCCTCTCGTCTACAGCTTTATTCCCCCGCATAGTGCGGAAACACGAACCTATTTTGAGAATAAAAAATTAACATTTTTGTAAATTGACAAACGGTTTATTTTTTTGTAATCTATAAAAAGATTCTGGGGGTGTGCCTCAGACAATACATACCATGGAGGAATTGCAAGATGACAAAGAAACCGTTTCCAACCGACGTACTCGAACAGGCGCAAAGCGTTGCCAATGCGTGGGAACAGATCAACGATGAGATGGCCTTCGGCGACCTGACCCTTGCCGCACTAATTGCAGAACTGCAGAACGCTGCCCCGATCCAGTCACAAATCGATGCGCTCGAAACCCAGCTCACCGATGTGCGCAACCAGAGAGACGCGCTCTCTTTATCCATTTGGGATAAGGTCAAACGCGTGCGCAACGGCGTCAAAGCCAATTACGGTGACGACTCTTCACAGTATGAAATGGTAGGCGGCACACGCCTGAGCGAGAGGAAGTCTCCCACACGCAAGGCGTCTACTACAGGGTAGGTGCATACAGACAGCATCGGTACTACATTCTCAATGAAAAACATACAGCCCAGGCATACAATGCCCGGGCTGTATTCGTCACTACTGGAGGACGAGCAGTCTACTTCTTAATGTTCTTTTTCGAGAGCGCAAATCCAAACCCCAAACCGAGTCCAATTCCAAGGCCGACGCCAATGGGAATATTATGAAAGATAATACCAAGCGATGTGCCAATGGCAATACCAATGGAAAGCCATACACTGACTTGGTTGGGAGTTCCCTTTGATTGGGAATCTTTCTGTTCGTTGGGCATGTTTTTCCTCACACGTACTCATATACATAACAACCTGCCCTCGATGGATGGTCTTCCACCAGTGTGCCGCTCTTCACCTTGCGCAGCAGCCACAAGACCAGCCAATCACCACTGGCCGCCGCCGTTTGCAGAACGCCGAACCATAGCAAGCCGCCATTGCCCAGTATCAAGCTCAAGAGAAAAGGAAGAATGCCCAAAATGAACCCGGGCATAAAGCCGCCTATTCGATAAACTTGTACTTCAATGGGTTCCTTCAAATGGGCATAGGGTGTCAACGCATTCCATTGCACTCCAAACTGGACTGCCGAGAACGGCATGTTTCCAAACACCACCCAGGCCAGCCCGTGAATGAATTCATGCGCCACGATACTCACAACCACGATCAGCGCGAAGATCAGCAGGGTAGACAAGTTCAACATCACCGACACTTCACCCTTTCGATTCCGCAGGGCAAAAAGGCTGAACTGCACAATTGCCACAGGGATCATGATAAAAAGTGCCAGCACATTGGCGCGCAGCATGGAGACAGAAAGGTCGCGTTTATTTTCTACATTCATCGATGCTCCTAAAAAATGATGCCTTTGAAATCAAGCGGGTGAGTTCAAGAGGCGTACGATCATGCGTTCCAGGTCTTTTAATTTAACAGGCTTGCTTAAATATTCGTTCATGCCTGCTTCGAGGCAGCGCTCCCGGTCACCGGGCATGGCAAAGGCGGTGAGAGCGATGATCGGAAGAGTGGCAAACCGGGGGTCGGCACGGAGGCGGTGGGTGGCTTCAATGCCGTTCAGGTCTGGCATATGGATATCCATCAAAATAATGTCGGGTACAACCTCCTCTGCCTTTGAGAGCACCTCCTTCCCATCCCGCGCAATAAAGACCTGATACCCGTGGCTCTCCAGATAATCCCTTGTGACCAGCACATTGGTTTCATTATCTTCGGCCAGCAAAATTTTCTCACGCACTTTCGAAAGCCTGCCCAGGTTGATGTCGTAGGTTTCAGACACCGTCTCTGCCGGGTCGCTGCTCCTGTAACTCTGCGCACTTTTGCTCCACGGCAGCGTAAACGAAAAGCGACTGCCCTTGCCGGGTTCGCTTTGCACTTCGATCCGGCCGCCATGCAGTTCAACCATTTTTTTTGCCAGCGCCAGCCCAAGCCCGGAGCCTTCGTATTGACGGGACAAACCACCGTCCAACTGCATAAAGGGCTGGAATAATTTGGGCAGATCTTCGGGACGGATGCCAATACCCGTATCTGTGACGGAAAAACGCATCAGACCTTCTTCTGCCTGTTCCTGCACTTCGAGAGTTACCTTCCCCTTATTAGGGGTGAATTTGACGGCGTTATTCAACAGATTGATGAGCACTTGCTTCAACCGTCTCGGGTCGGCCATGAGCATGGTTGCGGCTTCGGAGATCGTATATTCCACTGTGATATTTTTTTTATTTGCCGATTGTTTGATGAACAACATGCTTGCATGGCAGGCCAGATTCACATCCACTTCTTCAAGACGGAAATCGAACTTCCCGGCTTCGATCTTGGAAATATCCAAAATATCGTTGATCAACTCCAGAAGATGCCTGCCGCTGGAGCCGATCATTTGCACGGCATAGCTCTGCCGATTAAGTAGATCGCCGTACACTCCTTCGGTCAGCGCTTCGGCAAAGCCTAAAATGCCGTTGAGCGGCGTGCGTAATTCATGGCTCATGTTCGCCAGGAATTCATCCTTTACATGGTTGGCATAAACAAGCTCCACGGTGCGCTCCGCCACCCGCCTTTCCAGGTCGGCATTAAGTTGAAGTATCTCTGCTTCGGCTTTTTTCCGGTCCGTAATATCACGGATGTTGCATTGGATGACCTTCTCATCTCCCACAGCGTAGACGTTACTCACAAACTCCACCTGAACCAACTGTCCGGTTTGGGTGCGAAGCGGCAGGTCTTCATAGCGGATATATTCCTTTTCCTGTAGTACTTCAAAAGCATCCTTGCTGGATTCGATATCCTTGAACGCGCCCACTTCCCAGAGCTTTTTTTTCACGAACTCTTCGCGCGAATATCCCAGCATCTTGATCAAATACGGGTTGACATCCTCGATCATGCCTGTCTTGGCATCCAGGATCAAAATGCCATCCTGCGCCGCTTCAAAGAGACGACGGTAGCGAAGTTCGGAATCTTTTAATTTTTGCATGGTCATCCATTTCACTAGTTCTACCCAAACATTTAGAGACTGGTCTCATGCCTTTCGGCAATCTAATTTTATAAAAAAACCTCCCCAGCCGCATCCATCGGCTGGGGAGTGTTTTTCTCCGCCGTTTGGGGGAGAGGGTCGCGGAGAAGCGCACATTAAAGAATCCCGGCGCGCTCCGTACTCTTGTTGGTGATATCTTTATGGAACAGGTTTGGGCTGGTCTGGCAGCTATTTTTCAATACGGGGATGAAATCGCCCTTATGACTCCCATATCCATTCAATCCGTTGGCGCTTACCTTGATCTCAACAAAAGGATTTGCCTTGCTGCCCGTGGCATGGCAGATGACGATCTCGCCATGGTTGACGGTTACCAGACTTAATGGACAGCCGCTGGCGGGCGCGGGGTTAATATCGTTGGGGTGCTGGCGATGCTCGTTCAGTTCCGCGCTGGAAATTGCCAGCTCGGCATACGGATGCATTTTCTCACCCGTGGCATGGCAGACCGTGAACGGGGTTTCAGCGGTGCAAGCCATCAGCAGGGTGAGTGAAACTATCTGCGCAGTTAAGATCATTCTTCCAAATCGTGTCATACCTCAGCTTACAACAAACCCACCCCGGCCGCATCCATCGGCTGGGGTGGGTTTGTCTCATCCGCTTGGGGGAGAGGCGCGTGTCAACTTTGTCACGCGCTGAGCCTGCGACAAAACGCTCAGATCGTCAGGTGGGTTTTATGAATCTTCAGCGCAGTTTGGACAGCTTCGCTGATCTGCTCTGCGACATTTGCCGGCACGACGGTAATTAATCCGTTGCGATGAAAATCACGCGATATCTCATCTGCCAGACGCCCCGTACGGCTCAATGCAATAACCGGGCGTCCCTCCTCCAGACTCAATTGAATATCCTTTCTGGAGATTTCACCGCCATTGATCAGGATCGTTACCGAGTGATTGCCCTTTGAGAACATGGTTGCAGCATCAATGATCCACGCAGACTCGTCTCCAAATTGGCTGCCAGGGACAAGGATGAAATATGGATAATGCGGTTCCAGCTGCCAACGTTCCCTTCCCCACCATAAGAACTTTGTGCTTTGCGGTCCATCGGGCCAGGTGACAAGGTCTTCCAATGTTATGCCCACCAGTGGGAAGGTATAACCGTTCTCGGAGCGCACCTGTCCGATCTCTGCCATGACACCCATATCGGTTCCCCCGCAAATAACAAGAATGTTCATTTCTTGAGCCAGTTTGGCAATGGTTTGGGTGGCTTGTAGTGTCGCTCTGGCTTGCAGTTTATCGATCGCCCCACCGATCAATACAATAACTGGAAAGCCGCCCTCAAGATGCAGCTCAGATAAAGCTTGTTCCAGATCCGGGAGCTCGTCGGGGAAGATGCAAAGTGTTTTCCTGTCAGGGAAGCTGATCGTTTGAGTACGCATTGTCATTCCTCTTTTCAAACTTACGGGTAAGTAGGTGTAACCAAAACGGGAGACAAAGAATCTGCCGTTTCTTATTTTTTTTGACTTTTGCAAGAGGTCAATTAGACTTTATATGTGACCTGCTTTACAAATTCATCATACTAGGTGCATTTTCCAGGCGTATCCACCCTCTGGGGAATTTTGCTCTCCGCCACTTGGGGGAGGAGAAAACTCCGATTCATTGGTATAATGATCTTGCTCGTCGTTAGGATGCCCCCCTCATCCTGGCGGCGAGCATTTTTTTATTAACTCACCTTACCCACCGCGCATGATTCCCTGAGCGAAGCGAAGGGTCGACATGTCCCTGAAACATGCGCAGTGTCGCTTAGGGAATCAAGGTCGAGTGCGTACCCTCAATTAATAAAGCGGGCATCAAGAGATAATGTGGTTCCTCAATGCCAGGGCCACCGCTTCGGTACGGCTGGCGACGCCCAATTTGGATAGGATATTGCTGACATGTGATTTGACCGTGGACGGGCTGACAACCAGCCTGCCTGCGATCTGCGTGTTACTCAGGCCTTCGATCATCAGGGCAAGCACTTCACGTTCACGTTCGGTCAAGTCTAAACCGGGGGGTGGCGGCAGATTGGCCGCCTCTACGAGAGACTGGGCAACTTCCGGCGAGAGTGTGACGCGGCCCGCGTGCGCAGAGCGAATGGCCCGTACCAGGTCATCGGCAGAGACATCCTTAAGTAAATAACCGATCGCCCCCGCTTCCAACGCATTCTTGATCAACTCACCCTCCTTGAAACTGGTCAACGCAATCACCTGCACCTGCGGGAACTGCTGGCGGATGGTGCGCGTGGCGGTGGCCCCGTCCATGATCGGCATCATCATGTCCATCAGGATCACATCCGGCTGCGCTGCTTTACATAATTTGACAGCAGCCTCACCATTATCTGCTTCCCCCGCCAATTCCATATCATCAAAAACTTTTAAGAACGTAGACAGCCCGCGGCGAACCATGCTGTGGTCGTCAACGAGCATAACTCGAATGGGCTTGGATTGGTTTGAATTCATGTTGATTCCTTTTTCTCGGGATTTTTCCAATGAATGGATACTTCAGTTCCCTGGCCGGGCTGGCTGGTAACGGACAACTCGGCCTTCACAGATTCTGCACGTTCGCGCATGATGTTCATCCCATAGTGACCCGAAACCTGGTGCGTCGGTTCAAAACCCTGACCGTTGTCCTGAATGCGCAGGTCAAGCATTTCTTCACTCTGACGGAGGATGATCTCAACACCGCTGGCTTTGGCATGTTTGGCGATGTTGTACAGCGCCTCCTGGCACACGCGATAAAAAGTGATCTGCACTTCGGCAGGCGGGGTGAACTCACCTATTACAGTAACCTCCACCGGGATACTCGTGCGGCCTGAGTGCGCATTCCCCAACAGGATCAATAGCTCGCCGAGGTTTGAATCGGTCAATGTGGTCGGGCGCAATTCAGCCAGCAGGGCGCGCATTTCAGCTTGCGCACCGCGTGTAAGACGGCGCAGGTCTTCAAGCGAACGCCGCGCCTCAGCCTGGTCCCGCTCCCATAAGCGCGGCAATACTTCGGCGATCAACCCCGCTGAAAACAGGGATTGGTTGATGGCGTCATGCAGGTCGCGCGCCAGGCGCTGGCGTTCTTCCAATACTGCGATGGCTTGTGCATGCCCATAAAGTTCAGCATTGATCATTGTGATGGCCGCCTGGTTGGCTACGCTGAGTGCCAGATCTGCATGATGAGGTTTGAAGTAATCCCGCTTCTCATGTGCAACACCGATCCCGCCAATGATGCGGCCTTTCACAGCCAGCGGAACCCACATCCACGCTTTCATGCCCTCCAGCAATATCGCGGCTCCATCGCTCAGGAATGAGCGCAGGAACATTGCCTGCGGTTCGTCATTCCACACATCCGCGATACGCATGGGGCGATGTCCGTTAAATAACGTAACAAGGTTTTCCGGGCTATCCATGCGGATGCGGATGGGCAGGGATTGCTCTACCTGCTGTGTCCCGCGCATGGCAAGGGTGATCAAATGTGAGTCTTCAAAAGAGAATAGTCCCGCATGGTTGTATTCGATGATCTCGTGCAATTGATCGAGGATTAACTCCGGTTGAAGTTCCAAGGTGGATGCCAGCGTATGGGAAATGGCAAGCAGGATCACCTGTTCGCGCATTCTGGCTTCGATCTCATCGCTGAGTATCTTTTCAGTCTGAATGCGCTGGTTCACATTGCGGATCACGCTCAACATGCATGGCCGGCCTCGAAAGTCGATCAGCGATCTGTGTACTTCCACATGAAATAATGAGCCATTCCTGTGTGTGTGGGTCACAAGCGATTCAAACACCTCCCCCTGTGTAAACGATCGGTTATGTTCCTGAAACAGGCTATGGCTTTCCGGAGGCATAAAAACAGAGGGATTCAGTCCAATGAATTCCTGCCGGGTGTATCCGTGCATTTTACAAGCGGCGATATTTGCCTCCACCACCTGTTCCTTTTCCATATCATAGAGGATCAGTCCATCACTTGCGGCTTCAAAGATGTTCCGATATTCCTCTTCAGAAGTTTTCCGATTCTGCGGCATAAGACGATTGTCCTTTCACGTATCTCAATGGACCCCATGTGTCTATACATTCATTCTACTGCAAATAAGAAGATGTAAATCATGCAGTTTTTGAAAAGCCAAATGATGGATACCGCAGTGCGTAACGAATCCCCGCCGCTTTCAATCTAAAATGGCAAAAATAAAAGACCATGGGGGTCGATTATTTTGTTCATCCTGTGAACACTTCATAGTCCTTCTTCATCCGATTCCAAAAACCCATGCTAGAATCTCAGGCAAAAATGGATATCGATAACGCCTCTCAGATTGATGTAGTCCAGCCCCACAGCATCTCCGTCCGAAGCTTGGTGGAATTTGTATTACAAGCAGGGGATTTGGCTCCCGGCGGATTTCAAAGGCGTGATCGCGCCCAGCTTGGAACCCAAGGTCATAAGCGAGTGCAGCGCTCCCGCCCCGAAGAGTATGAAACTGAAGTGGAGATTATCTGCCATGTCGAAAGCTCCAACCCGCCTTTAATCGTGCGGGGACGGATCGATGGCTTATATGCCAGCAATGTGCCAGTGATCATTGAGGAGATCAAAACAACTACCCTGAGTCTGGATCTTGTGAATGAGGATCACAATCCATTACATTGGGCGCAGGCGCAATGCTATGCTTATATGTATGCTCGGCAACAGCATCTAAGCGAGATCAGCATTCACCTGACCTATTATCAATTGGATAGCCAGGAAGAAAAAACTTTCGAGCGTCATTTTGTGTGGGACGATCTGGAGACCTTTTTCTCCAACTTGATCACCCCTTATCTGGACTGGTTTCGAAAAGTTCAGGCTTGGCAAGCTAGGCGTGATCAATCCATTGATAAACTCGAATTCCCTTATAAAGAGTATCGCCCCGGTCAGCGGGATATGGCAGTCGCGGTTTACAAGACCATCCGAGCAAATGATCGATCCTATATTCAATCGCCCACGGGGGTAGGGAAGACGATAGCAACCCTATTCCCGGCAGTCAAGGCTCTGGGTCTTGGTATGGCTGAAAAGATCTTTTACCTTACCGCCAAAACATCAGGGCGCGTGGTGGCAGAAAAAGCCCTGGATGATATGCGCCAGACTACCCTGTATCTTCGAAGTGTAACCCTGACAGCCAAGGAAAAGATCTGTTTTTGCCCGCCAGTCAACTGCGACCCGGAAGTGTGTATCTTCGCCCGTGGCTATTTTGACAAAGTGAAGCGAGCGCTTGAGGAACTCGACCAACATCAAGCTTTTACCCGCCCGGTCATCGAAGAGCTTGCCCGAAAATATGAGATCTGTCCATTTGAGTTCTCGCTGGACCTGGCGTTGTGGGTGGATTGCATCATCTGTGATTACAACTATGTTTTCGATCCGCGAGTGTATCTCCATCGTTTTTTTGATTTCAGCATCGAGCCTTATATCTTCCTTGTTGACGAAGCGCACAATCTTCCAGATCGAGCCAGAGCCATGTATTCAGCTGAACTGGACAAAGAAACAGTGCTGCAGCTCCAGCGTATACTGAAACCACATGTACCTGCGCTGGCCAAAAAGCTGGGTGAGATCAATAAGATCTTGCTGGAGAAACGAAAAGCCTGCCAAGCCGAAGGCAAGGATGCGTTGATCGAGCACGAACTACCTGAGACTTTGCTCAAGGCTATTCGAGAATTCAGTCACAAGGCGGAAGATTGGCTGGTCTTGAATCAGGCAGCCGAGTTCAGGCAGGAGTTATTGGAATTTTATTTCTTGTGCAGCAACTACCTCCGCACCGCCGAATATTTTGACACGTTCTACGTCTCCTACTTTGAGCGGCGTGGACAGTCTGATCTTAAGGCAAAATTGTTCTGTCTAGATCCAGCCCCCATGTTGGCTGTCCCGCTGGAGCGCAGTCAATCGACTATCTTTTTCTCGGCGACATTGCTGCCAATGGATTACTTTATGAAGCTCCTGACTGGCGCCGCTGACCACCCCAAGCACATCTTCCAATCTCCTTTCCCGCAGGAAAATGTCTGCTTGCTTATTCACAACAAGATTTCCACCAAGTATGCGCAGCGGGCTGATTCCTACGATGCCATTGCCGAAGCAATTGAAACCGTCATCAGCACCCATGTGGGAAATTATTTGGTCTACTTTCCGTCCTATGTTTATTTGAATGAAGTGGTGGGGCGTCTCAAAGAAAGGCTGCCAGAAAGACAGCTCCTCGTCCAGGAACGGGGGATGACGGAAGAGGAGCGCGATGCGTTCCTATCCCGGTTTTCATCGGCCAACGAGGAAACATTGGTTGGGCTCGCTGTGATGGGTGGTGTCTTTGGTGAAGGGATCGATCTGGTTGGGGAACGATTGATCGGGGTTGTGGTTGTTGGTGTAGGCATACCCCAGTTGGGTTTGGAAAGAGATTTGATCAAGGAGTATTTTGATCGTGGTATGGGTGGCGGTTTTGCGTATGCGTACCAATACCCAGGCTTCAATCGGGTACTACAGGCAACTGGTCGGGTAATTCGCACGGACTCAGATCGGGGGATCATTGTATTGATCGATGAGCGCTTTACCAATGCTCGTTACCGCCATTTGTTTCCCTCACATTGGCACGGTTATCAGGTTGTGAAAAACACTCGCGAGCTGAAAGATAAATTAATGCGCTTCTGGGAGTAGACTTCGCCTACCGAACGCCTCAAAACCTAACTGGAACAGGTTTCTATTTCCTGACGAATATCTTCCCCGTCAGCAGGGACAAGACCTTCTGTGACAGATTACTCGTCTTCGTCCATATATTGCGGCAGACTATGCCTAACGCGGTTGGTGATTTTCGGTAGTTTGCAAAATTTCGAAGTGGATTTTTCTGACAATATCGTTCATTCTAATACTCACCCGCGAACTTATCGTGGACCCAGAGGAATTCCTGGCGTTTGTTCATCACGCGGACGAGACCTGGCGTTTGTTCATCACGCGGACGAGACCGCCGAAGCCAGGGTCTTTGGCTTTGAGCAGGGCGTGGAGTTCGCGCAGGGTGGAGCCGTCAGAGCGGAGGGCGACGCCGTGTTCGAGATGAGTGGAATCTGCTGTGCCGAGGAAGTCGCCGATTTTGGCGGTTTCGCCGAGGGTTGCGTCAATGATGGATTTGCCGAAGTCGAGTTGTTCTTCGATGAGTTTGTAGGCGGTTTCATCCAGCGCGAGTTTGACGGCGGAGGAGGCGACGGGGAGCACCATGCCCAGCGTGCCTGTCAGGAGTTTCAGATAGGGGCTGGCTTTCTTGAACCATTCACGCTCCAGTTCGAGGTCGTAGACGCCTTTCTTCATGTCGCCATTGTTGAGAACGGGGAGCGGCAGGCGCGAATGTTCACACCATAAGACGAGGCGGAATTTTTCACGAATCCAGGTTTTGGGATTGAAGGCGCTGCGGTCAACGGGGAAGAAACTGAACAGGCGCGGACCTTCTTTGGCTTCGTCGGTGAGGACTTGCAGGAGGTCGGTGTAGGTTTTGTCCACTTGGGAGAGAATGCGGCGCGAGGTGACGTTGACTTCATCCAGTTTGTCTTTGATGGCGGCGAATTCAGATTGCAAGTCAGCAAGTGAGATTGACTGCGCGGCGGCAGGCGCGTTGCGGAGCAGCGAATCAATGTTTTGCCATTCGTCGCAAACAGGACATGGAAATTCATTCCTGTTCTTGCGTTTGCTGTTCATCAGTTTTTCAACTTCAAACAGACCCGTGCCAGGCGTGTGTTTTCCGCAGGGTTCAATGCACGGAACCATCACGTCACAGCGCAAGCCTTCCCAAAAACTTTCGACGAGGAATTTCACTTCGCGGGTCAACATGCCGAGCAGTCCTTCGGGATACGGCGAGCGGACGGTAATGCGGACATCGTTGCCCACGTGTTCAAGAAAGGCGCGGCTTTTGTATTCATCCTCCAGCACCAGCCCGCGCTGCCAGTGGACGCTGGCGTTGTAATCGGCGCGACCGAGGGAATATTTATGCAGGCGGACGATCAACTGGTAGAACAATCCTTCCGCGCTGGCGGATTGACCGTTGCTTGCGTCCACGATGTGACAGATCTGCGTTTGTTGGATGTCGCCAGACGCGGGAGAGGATTTCCACGCGTCGGAAATATTCTGCGGGCGGATATCGGGGACGAGTTGACCGATGAGACTGATCGGGTCAGAGTCGCTTCGGGATGTAAGATCAGCCACACGGTAGGAAAGATCGAAGCGTTCCATCAGGCGGAGAAAGATCGGGTGGAGAGTCGCTGGGTAACGCGAATCCGCTGCGCGGTTTTTGTCATCCCATAATTGAGCGAGGCGCGAGAATTTGACCAAGCCGTGCGCGGCGCGCGTCGCTTCATCGTCGAGGACGTAACTCATGGCGGTGGCGAGCCAGTCGGGACGGAGGATGACGATGTCGCGCAGGGTCGGGTCGTTTTCGTAATGCGTGAGATGACCGAGGCGGTGCGAGATGGTGATGAAGAGCCGCGCGATTTCATCATCCATGTTGTGGGCGCGGCAGATGTCGAGGACTTCACGCAAAGGCAGATACGGCGCGCCCTTGTCTTGCAGGGCTTGACGGACATCGGCAAAACTCTTCGGCACGGAGCGACCGACTTCGGGCAGGCTCGCGGCGACCTGGGCAATGGCGCGTTTGAGTTCATCAATGCCTTTGCGGTTGCCGTGCTCGTCGGGTTTGCTTTCGACGAAGAAAAAGTCAACGACGGTTTCCTTGCCGAACAAGTCCCACAGTTCCTGACGGTCAATATCGGGCTGACGCTGCTGCGGTCCGCCGTGCGTGGCGACGACGAGAATCTTCGCGCTCGGCTCGCGGCGCTTGACGAGTTGAATCCATTCCTTGACCTGTCCCGCCTGCGAACCTTCGCGCGGTTTCCACACGACGAGATAGACGGCGGGCGCGCTGAAGAATAACTGGTGCGTGGGGCGGTACACCCGCTGTCCGCCAAAGTCCCAGGCGTTGAGGGTGATGGTGGTTTTTGGGAGTCGGTGGTGACGTTGAAGGATTGGATTTCTATGCCGTGAGTGGAGTCGTGGGGTTGGAAGGGTTTATCGAGTAAAGCGTCAAGCAGGCAGGTCTTGCCTACTTCGCCTTCGCCGACAAGAATGAGTTTGGCTTCGTTGAGAGATGATTTGTGCTTTGGCTTTGGCGCGTAGATAGGCTTTGACAGCTTCAATACCTTGTTTGTAGGCTTCTAGCGAGTTCGGGGTTGAGGGGTTGTTTCCGAGAAGATTCTTTCAAATGCTTAAGTTGGCAAGAGAAGGGGAAGGTTTTGGTTGATTATTGCCTAAGTTATAAATATTTTCAATTTTCCAAGTTCAATAACCATTCAAAGCATTTTTAAAATTAACCACAATTGCAATTGAGGACTTAAGTTTTAGTTTCAAATTCGAATACAGATTGGGAATTCTGAATAATTCCCTAAGACCTCTCCGCCCAATAGTAAGTTTCATTAGTAAATTCAGGTACTCAAATTCAGTGTCGGCAAATCATGTAATTGATTCCTAAATTCTTGTTGCAATTTTGTAAGTTGCCTTAAAGTCTGGTAATGTTGATTATTGGCGGTTGAGCGATTGTAGCTGCGTGAGTTGTCCCAACCATTCTGGCAATTCAGTTGAGATTCATTCTACTAAAATCAAGTTTCTGTTTCCAATTTTGATTTTTCGATTTTCTTTCTGCCGTGTTGGTTATTCATCTGGGCATGGTTCTCAACCTCTTTTGACTTTTAACGCTTGCTTCCCAACGGATTAATATCCAGGGAAGGTTGTTGCGTTTTTGACAAGAGTTTGGATGAATCATTTTTAGTTTCCCTTTGACGTTGGGGTTTCCACGTACATTTCAGCGAAGTGTTCCATCAACAGGCGGTGTCTTAACCTTGATTTTCTTGATTGAAGGATTACCATGATGGATTTGCCCTGATTGGCAAGACTCCCAATCAAGGTCATCCTGTAATCCTTGCAATCATGGTTAAGACTTTTCATCATCCTCTAATCCTTCTAATCATGGTTAAGTTTGTTGTTATGCACTCTCTTGAATTGTAAACTCTTCGCGCCGAAATTGATCAACAGACCGATCTCCATTTTATACGCTTCGAGATAATTCATGGCTTGGGCAAGATGGGCGTCTTCCAATTGGATGACGGCTTTGAGTTCGACCATAATCAAATTTTCAACGAAGAAGTCCACCCTGCGGGTGCCGATTTCGTGTCCGCGATAATGAATGGACATTTCCTTTTCGCGCTCAAAGGCGAGGTTGTGATAGGGGAATTCAATTTCCAGCGCGCGCTGGTAGATGACTTCCTGAAAGCCGTTGCCAAGCGTGGAGTGGACTTTCATGGCGGCGGCGATGATGCGGCGGGTCAAATCTTCATGTTGCATACCTTGATTTCCTTTTGTCTTAACCTTGATTTACCTGATTTGCTTGATTGCCCTGATGTACAAGACGCCCAATCATGGTAATCCTCTAATCCTTCTAATCATGGTTAAGACTTTTCGTACATTTCAGCGAAGTGTTCCATCAACAGGCGGTGGACGAAGATATATCCGCCACCGACGCGGCGCAGGAAGATCAGGTCAACGCAGTGGTCGAGGAAGGGGACGAGTCTCCACGGGAGGAGGTTGTTGCGAGCAAAGGCGAAGCGCAATGAATAATTTTGCATAATCGCGAGAATTCCAAATCTCAACGCTGCTGTAATCCCTATTAGTAATCCAAAGAGCAACGCGAAGGTCTGAATGTAAAGTCGTACAGATGTAAGCTTGTCCACCAACCCGGGTGCCAGTTCACCTATTTGCCCCAAAATAGACTGTAAAAAACTACCAAGCCCAACCCAAAACTCAACCCGCAAACGAGCAAGAACAAAAGATAGGATCTTAAGGATAGAGAAATCTTTTGCCCAGGATAAGTTGTTTGGCTGAATTGCTTTATACCAAATCCACCGAAAGGCACACTCATAAGTCCAATGATCAGGCCATCGAGCAATCCATAAATCGGTTTCTCCAGCAGGCTACCAAGCAATCCACCAGCTAACCCAACAAGAAGCCCGCCCCACATCCATTTCTTTGCCTTTTGCCATTCCCATGTTAGAGCGTCAACCATTTCAACTATCATAAAAATGCCTTTCCGCCCATCGCTGATACCAGCCAGCAGTCCAATGAGAAATCCAAGAATTAAACCCCCAATCAATCCATTACTCCAGTCGATATGTAGTGAAATGCCAGAGTGCTTCAAAACATCAAACTTCTCAAAGAATCCACCTAACAGTGCGCAGAGTAGCCCCAAAATCAGACCACTATATAATCCATACATTAGACCAAAAACCCATCTATATGTCCATTGCTCCTTTATCCTCAGCCACCTTGGCTGCATATTTTCAAACAAGTAGGGAACTGTATTATGGTCAATTATTTTCTGTCCCAACCACGCTAGCCAATGTTTTGTTTGTTCAGGAGAATGCGATTCACTCTTTGTCCTGGTAACACGTTCAAACATCTGCTCAATGTAAGTGTCAAAAAGATATTTACGCTGCGCATCCTCATCTTTCGATACCAAAATATCCACATCCTGTTTATTCCTGTACGCTAGTATCATAATACTCAAGAACAAAGGCGTCTCCGCCATTTCTCGCAGAGCACTGTCCCTTTTTGAGAACTTGCTTAATGCCTGCCATTTCTTTCCCAAAGCGGTTGAAGAATTCGGTAATCTGTTTTTGCGTCAGCGGCTGGACTTCGATTGCGCCTTCAAAGGATAATTTTGCGTTGAGGTCTGCATAATCCTGACTGCGGCTGCACACGGCAAGCGAGGTCAAGCCGTGTTCTTTTCTAAAGGCGTTGATCGCTTCCACACACTTGACACGGCTTTCCTGCCGCACTTCGTCCAAGCCATCCAAGAGCAAAAGTAATTTATTCTCCTTCACCCAATCAGGCGCGGTCTTGCGGGGGACACTGTACAGGTTGTTCAACTCCTGCGCCAGCCAATCGGCGAGCGTGAGTTTCTCTGTCCACGAGGCGAGGTTGAACACCATCGGGATGGGCTGGGTGACGTCTTCTCTGGCACGTGCAATCAACTGGCGGGCGAGTTCCAGCAGCATGGTCGTCTTGCCAGAGCCAGGCGCGCCGAGGATCAGCAGGGAACGTCCCATGCCGATGGAGTCGAAAATCTCCAGCATGGATGTCCCTGCGGGGAGGGTTTCGTTCGTTGATTCTTTTTTGATCACCCACGGATATTTGGTCACCGCTTCGGGGTCTTGTTTTATTCCCAGGTCCAATAATGCCGCGCCGTGCAGGGATGCGTCCAGTACGCCTTTGATCCACGCGTTTTCGACGTGTCCCAGCAGGATACGGCGGTTGCGGTGCTCGAGAGTCTCCGAGTCGCTTTTGAAGATGTTGAAGAATTTTTGGATGATGGTGTTGCCAATATGAATCCCACCCTCAACATTTCCGTGGACTTCAATACTCCCAACTGCGATGCTGTTGTCTTTTGCTTCAACCTTGGGGGGTTCTGTATTTTGGGAATCGGGTTTGTTAGGCGGCATGGGAACCCCCATCCATCTTACCGCTCAAGGGGGAAGGGTTTGTGCTTTTGTGACAAGAGTTTGGATAAATCATTTTTGATTTCTCTTTGAAGGTGTTGAATTTTTTTGTACTTCTTGTCAGGGATGCTGGTCTTTTGGCGGGGTTATCCCACTGTCCGCTTATTATACGACAGGTATTTTCGGTTTTAGTGATATATGTCCACCCCGGACTGAGCTTGTTAAATTGTCAAATACCATCACACAAGAGCAGTTACAAGAACTTATAAATAGATATTAACAAGGATCAGTGTCTGCTTAGTGGAAGGTTTTGAACGCTCTGGCTAGGAGCTAGGTTAAGGAATGCACGGCATACTTAAACTTAAATCAGGAACAACCCTAATAGAAGATTGGTCAACTGTATTTTTTGAAAAACAAGTTGATTCTGTCTGAACGGAAAAGAGCTATTGACTCACCTCATCCGCCTGATATTCCTAAAATAATCGGCGGGTGAGGTGAGTAGCCAGCGCAAGTTGAGTTACGTTACGCCCATTCCTGTACGTGGCAAATCAAACAAAGTACGACCTTTGTTTCGAGGCAAGTCCAGCAAAAAACTATACATTCAACAGCATAATCACTACACGGTTCAGGCAGTGATGGTCAAGCATTATTCGAAAGGAAGACATTGACAGCAAGTGGCTTGCGTATGCTGTGACTGGATTACCCGTAGGAATGTTGCCTTCCCAAGTTTTTGAACTTTATCGGCAACGCTTCGGGATCGCGTCCTCTTACAAACAGATAAATAAGGTACGTACTCGCACATCCACTCGCAATCCCGTGATCCGTTCACGCTTGGTCGGGCTTGCTTTTGTCTTGTTCAATCTTTGCATTTCCTTGCGCAAAAATTTGTCTCCTGTTCTCAAGTGAACACTGCAATTACCAAAACATTTTTGGCTATTTGTTACTTTTCAGGTATTACACTGATGAGTACGGCACGTACAATACGACGAGAAGTGTACTTCCCAAGGTCTTCATTGTAATTTTCGCAGGTGACCAGTGTTATCCATGAATAGTCCTGATGTTTGAAGAGTGATTCGATGCTCGAAGGTAGAATCAGCCGATTCTCTTTCACCTGGTAAATATAGATCATTCCATTCGAATGGATCATGATCTTTTCACCTACAGCGAGTTCACGAATATACCCGAAGCTTGTGATGTTTCCGTTCGCATCCGTTGCATGTCCGGTCAAGACTGAGTTGCCACTCCAGGTTGGGTATGCTGAACCTTCCAAATATCCAATACTATCCTCAAGCCATTTGACATCCCAGCCCTTATTCTTGAATTGAATTCCCACGATCTGCTTATTAATGCTTAGACTTGGGATTTCAAGACGCAGAACGCCTGTGGATTTGTAAGTGTCTTCCATGGGTTGGGCGGGTATTGTTGTAGTGACATCAGGAGCAAAGCCGGTTACCGGGATCAATACACCTGAAATTGAGAATTTTGCCAAACTACTATTGCTAGCGCTGCCACCACCATTATCGCCATTGCTGCCACCACCACCTGTGTTGTTTATCACTGTGAAGGAACGTGTCATATCAGTACCGGCATTGACTCCATCTCCTGCGAGTTTCAATCCATAAGGATCAGTAATGGATGTTGTGCCGCAGATAAACAGGCGGTAGTTGCCATATGCAAGCGGCAGTCCGTCGTTGACATTGAGGGTGGCTACGAACGGTCCACTGCCTGAATGATTATCGTAGACAACCGAGTTGATGTTTATGGAAACATCCTGCGGATTTACTCCGCTGGCGCAGCTCGTGGTCTGGAAATCGTTTCCATTGTCGTGAACGAGCTTGTAGTTGGCTGGGTTGGTAACGTCACTAATATCTGTATCGCCTGATGGATTGTTGACATCCTGGTCGAAAGTGACGATGAACTGAGTAATGCCGACTGTGACGACCTCACTTTCACTAAGAATCCCATCACCTGTATCCGAAACGGAGTTGACACCGTTTGAGACGACCTTTGGAGGCATGGCAGCTATGTTGAGATCCATACTTGCGCTGGCTGACATGTTGCCACCCAGGCCGGTGTTGCCAAGGTCATCCACTGTGATTTGGAGGGTATCAACACCGTTATATCCGGCTGACGGATCGTAGCGCATGCCATTTAGTGCGGCGTTGATATCGGCCAGTGTGGCGGTGAAGATAATGCTTATGTCGCCAGACCCATCCGCGGGAGGTGTAATCGTTAGTCCGCTGGTGGTGGCAAGAGTGAACGTGCCTTGCGTGACGCTCAACGTGACTTGAAGATTACCCGCCCCTGCATCAGAGTCGTTGATGGCGATGACGGTTGAATTAGCGGCATCGAAGAAGAGCGGTGAGCTTTCGTCTACATTCTTTGAATTGGATTGCAGTGTGATGACCGGTGCATTGTTCGTGCTGGAGACCAGAATTGTGAAGAGCTGATCCGCACTGGCGATTCCATCACTTACATGCAGACTCACGTTGTGATTACCTGCATCTGTGCTGGCCGGCGTGCCATTGAGCGATGCAGTTCCATCTCCATTATCAGTGAAGGTTAGCCAGGAGGGCAGGACAGGAGCAGTGATCGTCAGCGTATCGCCAAGGTCTGGATCGTTTGTTGTAATGTTGTAGATATAAGGAGCTCCTTCAGCTGCGCTGGTAACTGCTGAGCTGGTAAACGCTGGAGCATCATTCGTGTTGCTCACCACGATGGTGAAGGCCTGCGGGATGGTTACGGTTCCGTCAAAGACTTCGAGCACCACGCTATTGTTTCCAACATTCACGTTGGCTGGCATACCGCTGAGAATGGCTGTTCCGTTGCCGTTGTCGGTAAGAGTCAGCCAGGAGGGTAGAGTCGGCCCGTTGATGGAAAGAACAGCTCCAAGGTCCGAGTCTGAGGCGGTGATGAGATAGGTGTAAACGCTATCTTCAGTCCCTGTCGTCACTGGTGTACTTGTGAAAGAAGGAGCATCATTTAGATTGGCAACCGTGATGACGAAGATCTGATCCACATTGGCAAAGCCGTCACTGACGTTCAATGTGACGTTGTTCGCTCCCACATTGGCGTCAGTTGGAGTGCCGCTGAGAGATGCCGTTCCATCACCATTATCAACAAGGGTCAGCCATGCCGGCAGCGTTGGAGCAGTAATGGCGAGAATGGCTCCTGTGTCGGGATCGGTTGTGGCGATATCGTAGGTGTAGGCTGTGTCCTCTGTTGCGGTGGTTACTGCAGTGCTCGTGAAGGATGGCGCATCATTTGTATTGCCAACATTGATGGTGAATACTTGATTCACGAAGGCCAACCCATCGCTCACGCGCAGCGAGATGTTATGCAGTCCAACTTCTGTATTTGCGGGTGTGCCGCTCAGAACAGCCGTACCATCTCCATTATCAGTGAGAGTTAACCATGCCGGCAGGGTCGGGGCAGTGATGACAAGGGTGCTTCCAAAGTCCGGGTCGGTCGTAGTGATGCTATAGGAGTAGAGCACATCTTCAGAACCCGTTGTGACCGGTGCGCTGGTGAAGCTTGGCGCATCGTTTGAATTCGTCACGTTGACAATGAAACTCTGATCTACATCCGTTGTGCCGTCATTGACGCGTAACGTCACATTGTTGGCACCAACATTTGCGTTGACGGGCATGCCGCTTAGTATGGCAGTACCGTTCCCATTGTCTGTAAGAGTTAACCACGATGGCAGAGTTGGGGCGCTGATAGTAAGCGTGTCACCTGGGTCAGGATCGCTGGTTGTAATATTGTAGGTGTACGTATTGTCTTCAAGTGCCACAAGAATTGGGGCGCTCGTAAAGATTGGCGGATCGCTGACCGGATTAACCGTTACCGTAAAGGAGGTTTCGGCGAATAATGCTCCCGGGTCCGTGGCGCGGACTGTGATTTGTGCAACGCCGCTTGTATTTGGAGCGTAATTCAGAACAAGGAATTGTCCGCCGTTGATCTGTGGCCGATGTGAACAAACCTGCGTTCGTATTTCCGGTGATTGTGTAGGTCAATGTGTTGTCAGCATTATCGACATCCGCAAACGAGGGCCACAGATCAATGGATGTGTCAGCCGCATCCTCATTCACGATCACATTGGCGATGCCGGAAGTGGTCGGGCCATCATTAACCGCATTGACTGTGACGGTGAATGTCGTTTCAATGAATTGAGATGGAAGTCCCGCATCTGTTGCGCGGACCGTGATCTGGGCGCTGCCAGTTTGGTCTGGTGCGTAGTCCAGAACGAGATTCTGCCCACCTACTACGCTGACAGAGGTGAACAGTGCCGCGTTCGTATTTCCGGTGACGGTGTAGGTCAACAGATTATCTGTATCTTCCACATCAGCAAAGGATGGCCACAAGTCAATCGTTGAATTGAGCGCATCTTCATTGACAGTTACGTTTGCGATGCCGCTTGTCGTTGGAACATCGTTTACGCAGGTGACAGTCAGGTTGACAGTGGTTACGGCTGAATTGAACTGGCCGTCATTCGCGTGATAGGTGAACGAGTCGTTTCCGCAGGTATTGGCGGTTGGGGTATAGACGAATGAGCCGTTCGCATTGAGCACCAGCGTCCCGTTGATGGGGTCGCTGTCTTTCACTGCTGTCAAAGCATCGAGGTCTGGGTCGGTGTCGTTGGACAACACGCCTGTAGCAATGTTTGCGTTGATGGCGGTATCTTCGTTGGTGGTGTACGGATCTGTAACAGCTACAGGCGGGTGGTTGCCAAAAAGGGTTTGGACTTCGTCAATGGTCAGTGCGCGGTTATACACGCGGACTTCATCCATCGAGCCCTGGTAATAGCGGCTGTTATCGCTCTGCGCGCCAATGGTAAGCGGCAGATTATTCGTTGCAATAGCCACGTTGGCAGGCAAGCTAGATTCAAGTACACCATTGATATAAAGTTTAATGGTCGTTCCATCATAGGTGGCTGCCACATGCATCCAGGTTGCGCCGTCAAATGGATAGTTTGTTACCGAGTTGACGCGGTAGGTATCGCCGCTGGTTTGTTGATTGAAGCGAACAAACACCTTACTTGGCGCGGGTGAGGAAGGCAGGTTAGTGGCAAGGGCAACTTCAAACCCATTCGTGCCGCCGTTGATTGCCTTCTTGACAAGGTCTTGCGTTGCCTGACGGTTAGGTCGAATCCACAAGGCCACGGTCATCTGGGTGGTGAGGTCCAGGGTTGCGTTATCGGGAACGGAAACATATTGATTGGTCCCATTTAGATCAAGCGCAAGTCCGCTTTGTCCGGGAACCCAAGCCGCACCGTTGACCGTTGCGCCATCGTTGAAGTAGATCGAGCCATCCAAAATAACGGCGCCGCTGCCTTCTTCCATCGGCCAGCAGCCGACTAGAGTTGGGTCATTTTCACAGGCGGCAGTTGTAGCAATGATGCTGTCTGTGTCACTGGCTGAGTTGTTCGCCAGCAGCGGGTCAGTTATGCCAACCGGCGTGGATACAGTTGCTGTGTTTGTAAAGCCACTCGTTGCTGTGTTGCTGACTTGTGCATTGAGCGTATACGTGACGCTTGCATTGACTGGCAGGTTTGCCAGATCGTTGATGCTACCCGTGCCATTTGCAGAGCAGGTGCCTCCGCCTGTGCCGGTACAAGTCCATGCAGCGGATGAGAATTCCGCGGGCAGGGTATCCTGTACGCTTGCACCGGTGACGGCTTGAGGCCCATTATTGCTGACGACGATGGTATAGGTCACATTGTCTGTCGGGCGGACCGCTGTGGTTCCATCGGTCTTGGTGATGGATAGGTCTGCGCCAGCAGGCGGGATGGGAGCGCATATTTCGCCAGAGACTTGTGTGGCATTCGCAAAAATCGTAACCAACTCACTTGTGTAATTTCCCTTACTTGCAGAGGCATCATTGAACGCAGCTGCTCTCAGGGTTGTGCGGTTCCCAAATGCGATCGGTGCGATCGTGGATTGCTTGTACACCATCGGGTTGTAGCCTTCGGCAGAGGTGTACAAAACGGTCAGGTAGCCGTTGACTTCATCGAGCATAAGCGTGGCGCGTGTGCCTGTATCGTCGATGTTGTACAGGTTGTCCCATGTACCCGCCGGTCTGCGCACGAGCAATGCGATCTTCGGATACCCTAAAACATCGTAGCTTGTTTTGACTACAGCATAGATCGTTCCATCAGAAGCGACGGTCATGTGCAGGTGATCATCTGCCATGCCGAGGCCCACATTTTGTGCAGATTGCGAGGCAGGTACTTCATCTGCAGCCCATGTTCCGGGAGCAGCACCATCATTGTGAATGCGGAAGCCAAAGCGTTGTGTGTTCTGGTTTGACCAAAGAATACCGATCTGGTTGGAAGGCATCGCGATGATGGTTGCGATGTCGTCGTTATTCACGCCAGTTGCGATGGTAACGGGTGCACTCCATGTGCTGTAGGGTGAGTCGCTGTAATAGGCAACGATCTGTCCGGTTGCATCGTTTTCAGTGGCAAGCCACATGCGGCCGGTCGAGTCAATGTCGATCGTGGCGATCTCGCTATTCGCGAGGGAAATGTTCGACGGAGCCGCGCGCCCGCTCCAAGTCACGTAGGAGGCGCCGTTATATTCCGCAGAGACAAGCTGGGTCGTCGTCCCCGCATAAAGCAGGATGTGCGCCACATCGCCAGATGTTTTCACATCCGCCTTTGTATTCGTAGCGTTCGAAAGTTTGAGTTCCTCGATCCATGTAGTACCTTGCAATCTCCACAGCCATGTTCCGGCTGATGATGCGCCTGAGGCGTTGGTTGGGAAGACTGCCCACCAAATGCCGTCGTGTTGCCAGACTTTGGATTGCGGCTTTTCGCCTGTGGAGGCTGTGGCAGGTTTGGATGCGAGATCGGTGCAGACGAGGCCGCTGGCCGGCGGGATTGCATCTGTGATCGTCCAGTTGAAGTTGACGGAAGCCACGCCTCCGACTCCGTCCGAAACTGTTACTGTCACGTTGAACGGACTCAACGCTGCCGCAGTGTAATCCACCGCGCCGTTGATCGAGCCGTTGGCAGGGTTGATAGCCAGCCCGGTCGGCAGGTTCGTTGCGCTATAGGTTAAGGATGCATTGTCAACATCATTTGCGACAATTGGCAGCGACACTGTTGCGCCTTCAAGATTGGTTTGAGCGCCGGGGTTGGTTATGCTCGGTATGTCGTTGACGGGGTTCACTGTAACCGTGAGGTTGAAGATGTTGCTGTTCGCAGCTCCATCATTGACGCGGACGGGAACGGTGAGTGTGCCGTTGAAGTTCAACGTAGGTGTGATGGTTGCACCTGCTACCGAGTAATTCGCACCGCTCTGTACCGTGAGACTAAATCCGGTCGGGTATGGATTATCAGAATCTGTAACGAGCAAGTCTGTGAGCGCAATCGTTAATGAGGTGTCTTCGTTTGTAGACAGCGGGCTTTGACCTGTAATCACTGGTACATCATTAACTGCGTTCACTGTGACTGTTAGGTTAAAGATGTTGCTGTTGTCTGTGCCATCGTTGACTTGGACCGGGACAGTGAGTGTGCCGTTGAAGTTTAGCGACGGGGTAATGGTGTTGCCAGCAAATGTGTAATTGGTTCCGCTCAAAACGGTCAGCGTGAAGCCGGTTGGGTAATTGTTGTCTGCATCCGTGACAAGCAGGTTTGCCAGAGTAATTGCGAGCGCTGTGTTCTCATTTGTGGAAAGCGGATTTTGTCCCGTGATCGTCGGTGCATCATTGACCGATGTCACTGTGACAGCAAAGGTGGTTTCCACAAACATCCCGCCTGTATCCGTTGCACGGATCGTGATATTGGATGTGCCAAATACATTCGGTGCATAATCGAGCACAAGGTTTTGATTCGCCGCTATGCTGGCAGAGGTGAAGAGTGCGGCATTGCTATTGGTTGTAATGGTGTAAGTCAGTGCGCTGTCTGCATCTTCCGCATCTGCGAATGATGTCCATAAGTCAATGGATGTATCGGCAGCATCTTCGTTGACGTTCACAGGTGCAATACCGCTTGTGGTCGGCTGAGTATTACCAAAGAGTGCCTGTATTTCGGCAAGGCTGAGGTCGCGGTTGTAGACACGCGTATCATCGAGCAGACCTTGATACAGGTTTATGAAAGTCGGCTCTGCGCCAATCCCAAGGTTGGTTGTATTGGGGGCAATTGTAAGAGTGGCTGCGCGAGTATTATCGAGAACACCGTTGATATAAATTCTCAGGTTCGTGCCGTCATATGTGGCAGCTACGTGCATCCATGTGCTTCCATTGGTTGGATAGGAAGCAATCGAGTCTACACGGTATAAGGCGTTTCCATTCAAGCGCATGAAGACTTTTCCTGCGGCAGAAAGAGAGAGCTCATATCCATTGGCAGTAGTCGTGCCAATAGTTTTCTTGATGATGTTTTGAGTCGCGACCTTCTCCGGCTTGATCCATGCAACCAGAGTGATCTTATTCGTTGCGATATCCAGACTGTTGCTATCTGGAACCATTGCGTATTGGGCGGTACCGCTGAGGTCTAATGCGAGGCCGCTCACGCCAGCAGGCCAGGTCGGGGCTCCAGTAATGGCACCGTCATTTCCAAAGCTTGTTCCGTCAATGACGAAAGCACCGCTGCCTTCTTCCATTTGCCAGCAGCCAACAAGGGCTGCATCGTTCGGGCATAAGCCGGAAGCAGCCTGAGACACTGTCCAGGTGAAATTTGCAGAGGAGGATGTGGTCCCGTCATTTACGGTGACGGTCACATTATAGGGGCTTCCTGCAGCGGCGTGATACGTCAATGTGCCGCTGATCAAACCGGTGGTTGTGTTGATGCTCAATCCCTGTGGAAGGTTGGTTGCGCTGTAAGTCAATGTGTCTGCTGGAATATCCGTATCGGCTGCGAGAATCTGCAAAGAGACCACGCTTCCTTCTGCGCTTGTCTGCGCGCCGGGGTTGGTCACTGTGGGTGCATCATTTTGTGCATTTACTGTAACTGTTAGGTCAAAGATATTGCTGTCGTTTGTACCGTCGTTGACAAATACTGGCACGGTCAGTGTGCCGCTAAATTGTGCGTCGGGAGTGATCGTTGCCCCAGCTACGGTGTAATTCGCCGCGCTCTGGACCGTGAGGCTGAATCCCGTTGGGTAAACATTATCCACATCTGTGACAAGCAAGTTTGCGAGAACGATCGTCAGGTTGGTGTCTTCATTTGTTGAAAGCGGATTCTGACCCGTAATGGTGGGTGCATCATTGACCGGATTGACAGTCACTGTCAAATTGAATGGGAGGCTGTTGCCAGTCCCATCGTTGACGATGACAGGAACGGTCAATGCGCCGTTGAAGTTTAGGGCAGGTGTAATCGTGCTCCCTGTAAATGTGTAATTCGCTCCACTTTGGACCGTGAGGCTGAATCCTGTTGGGTAGGTATTGTCCACATCTGAGACAAGCAGGTTAGCGAGGACAATAGTCAGGTTGGTATCTTCATTTGTTGAAAGCGGGTTTTGTCCGGTAATGACAGGCAGGTCGTTGACCGGATTGACTGTCACACTTAGGTTGAAGATGTTGCTGTCTGCAGTCCCGTCATTGACGAGGACAGGTACAGTCAACGTGCCGTTGAAGTTCAATGCCGGTGTAATAGTTGTGCCAACAACGGTGTAGTTTGTTCCGCTCTGAACAGTGAGGGAGAAACCTGTTGGGTAAACGTTATCAGGGTCGGTAACGGTAAGATCGGCAGGTGTGATCGTTAATGCTGTTTCTTCGTTTGTCGAAAGCGGATTTTGTCCGGTGATGGTCGGTGGAACATTTGCAGGTGCTTCCGTAGTGAAACTCCAGGTGGAGCTTGTGGCAGAAGCAGAACCATCACTGACAACTGCGTACCATTCATATTCGGTGCTGTTGTTCAAACCCGGCCATGTAACACTGGCAGTTCCGCCGGATGGGACGGTATCTGTTCCGATCAATTGGAAAGAGTTGACCAGATTGACTGGTAAAGAGAATTGGCTGTCTGCATCGGTCTCGAATTGATTCAGCCACGGCGAATAGGTTTTGACCTGAATATTGTTATTGGTAGGCGAAATGGTGATAATGCGCAGCCAGCCATTGCCGCCTGCTGTACGTCCCTGATAATCTGACATCAGGCTGTAAACAGTATTGCCATTAAAGGTGTCTGAGCGCTGACCTTCTGCCGGGGAAGGAACATGTCCACCAAGCATGAGGAACAGGTTGGGGTTATCTTTCAATGCGTTATAGATCGCCTGTCCCTGTGCGCTGTAGGTTGCGTTGTTGCCGCCGTTGATGAGCCAATGAGTCACAATGATCGCTCGGCGGGTGCTGTAGGTCTGCAATAGATTGTCGGCCCAATTCAACACAGCAGCGTTCGCCGATGTATCGTATGCAAAATGGACAACGATAAAGTCCATGCCGCTGGCGCTGAATAGCTCATAATGATTATCATTGTTGGCACCATAATGGCCGCCATAATAATCACGTCCAAGGAAGCGTGCCTCTCCAAAGAATTGATTGTAGAGTGTCGTTCCGTTAGGCGTTCCAATTGGAGTTTCATCGTGATTGCCTGGTGCGATGCCATAGGGCATGCCATAGGTCAGACCTGTGGTGAAAGGGTCTTCGATCGTCTGGAAGAACTGATCGGCATTTTGCCATTCAACAATGAATTGATCTCCATGCTCCGTGCAGTCACCCAGCTGGGTCACAAATTGGATGTTGTTGGCTGCCATGTTGTCCACGACCCATTGGGTTTGTGTGTCCATGATGGCAGGAGAGCCGCCGTACAATGAGCTGGTGTAATACTGTGTATCAGGAATGGCGATGATGGAGAAGTCTGCCCCTGCAACTGCGCCAACAGGACGTCCATAAAATTGCACAGTTAAGTTGCCACCATCGAGGTCAGAGACATCTACTGACAAAGTGGGTGATGTCGAGGTGTCGGTACTATTATCGGGAGGGCTGACAAGCGTCGGCGCGGAGGGAGGTGCGTTAAATGTCAAATTGAAGGGAGCGCCGGGCACCCAGAGAGGCCCATTCGTCAATGCCCCGTCAAATGTTCCTACTGAGCTTGAGATGACGGCTCCTGTCCCTTCATTCATTCCCCAACGTGCGATCATTCCCGTGCCGCTTGTTAATTGCGTGTTGATGTTGGATTGCAGCTCGGGTAGTGGCAAGGCACGATTCCAAATGCGCGCTTCATCCATGACGCCCTGGAAGAATCCTTGCAGTGTGGTGCCGTTTGAGCGGATGGATGTGGCGAATGCTGTTGGTGAAGTTGTTGCTGATGCGCTTGGCTGACCAACGACGACACTTCCTTCGAGCGTGCCGTTCAAGTACAGGTTTAATGTTGTGCCATCGTAAGTTGCGGCGGCATGATACCAGACGTTGTTTGCAATCACTGTTGTGCCGCTTACAGGGTGATTTTGACTCGGAAGTATCCCGCCTGCACCTTCTTCAAAATCTGCGATCAAGGCTCCTGTGCCTGCGTCAATTCCAAGGAAATAATTGATGTCAACATTTGCAGTTTCCGCCTCAGAAGTTCCCTTGGTGATCAATGGAATTGCAGATGCAATCCCGCCTCCGCCCGTGGTTACGCCCACACCGGGACCTGTGCGCTTGAACCATGTTTCGATTGTGTAGGTGGGGGATGCGAGTGTGTTGCCTACTCCAAATGTGGAGTATTGGGTGCTGCCATTAAACTGTATAGCAGAGCCAAGGCTTAATAATGGAGTAGCACTGACTTCATTTGATGCGGCAGATGGATTTGCAGATGTATCCACCGCGGTGATTGCATAATAATAGGTGGTTCCATTTATTAATCCACCATCGTTGTATGTGGTTCCTGTATATAGCGTGCCGCCATTAATGGGGCCAACCAGCGGCACGGATGGTGACGTGCTGCGATAGATATTGTAGCCAGCCAGATCTGGATCTGCGTTGGCCGTCCAATTCAATAAGATGCCATTGCTGTATGGTGTGGCGGTCAAGCCGATTGGTGCAGCTGGTGGGATTGAATCCACTGGAGCTGGGAAGGGGAAGCCTGGTACCCATGTAGGGCCGTTGGTCAGGGTTCCATTTTGAACAGGCGCGACGGAGTCTGTAGCTGTAATTGCTGTTCCTTCATCCAATCCCCAGCGTGCGAGTAGCCCAGTGCCGCTTGTGAGTTCAGAATAAATATTTGCTTGGATTTCTGCAACAGAGCGTACAGAATTCCAAATGCGGGCTTCATCAATAATGCCTGGAAAATAACCGGATGCAGCTGCGGTTGCCCCGGATGTTTGCAGAGTGGAGCCCAGTGCAGCATATTGAAGACTTGCAGCCTCCGGGATTCTGTTTGGGCATTGTGTTGTTGAACCGCTTACCGCCTCTGGGTTTCCGTCTAGAAAGAGGGACCAACAACTGCCATTGTAAGTTACAGCAATATGATGCCATGTGTTGACAGGAATCGGTGTAATACCTACGACGGGATGATTTACCCCACCTACAGTATCTTCGAAGTCCGCAGCAATAACTCCTGTGGAAGCGATACCCATCCAATAGTTCATGTTGACGGTGGCAGGTGTTTCACCCTGTCCCATTCCTTTTGTTATAACTGGATATCCTTGTGGCAAACCTAGATCGCCCAATCCTCCGGTGCCGGTTCCCATCAAAACGCCACCCGTAGTTCGATATACCCACGATTCAAGTGTAAATGTAGAAGAACCTAAATTATCCCTGCCTGTAGTTCCAAAGTTAACATAATCATTTGTCCCATCAAAACGGACTGCTGACCCGAATGGATAACCCGAATGCCATGCGGGCGCGTTTGTCAACGTGCCAGGGAACGATCCAACAGAGCTATTGATGATTGCTCCTGCGCCTTCAGCCATGCCCCAGCGTGCCACAAGGTTTGCGCCACTGTTTATTTCAGTGAACATACTAGTTTGAATTTGAGCTTGTGTACGCGCTGCATTCCAAATTCTCACTTCATCAATTCGGCCGGCAAAGAAGCCTGCAGCGACACCGGCTGATGTCATGGCTGTACCGATGGCAGCATGTTGAATACTATCTGAACGCGGCAAAATGCCTGCGCCAGCATTGGCTGTCCCGGCCTGAACGCCGTTAACAAAAAGAAACCACGTACCCGTTGCACTGTCGTACGTGGCGGCTACGTGGTTCCATGTGTTTGTCAGCATCACAGATGTGGCTGTGACTGGATGATTTAATCCTGTGGCTGTATCTTCGAAATCAGCCGCTAAATTTCCTGCCGCTGTGACGCCAAGAAAATAGTTCATATCCAGATTTGAGCCATCTGATTCAGCGCGTCCCTTGGAAATGATCGGGATCGCGGTGATACCGCCTGCGCCTGTGCTGGTTGCAACCCCACCGCCAGTCCAGTAGACCATTGCTTCAAGCGTAAAGTTTGTGACACCCAATCCGGCGATATTGCCTAAGGTCACATAACTGGATGTGCCGTTAAGGCTCAAGCTTCCTCCAGCTGGTGCCGCATTGGCTGGGTGAGTACCTGTCAAGGATAAAAGTATAAATAGGATAATGCCAATGAAATAGATTTTTATTTTTAGATTTGAACTTGGCAGGGTCATATTGTGCATGTTGTTCCTCCTAAATACACCTTTGTCTATATGAATTTTTACTCTGTTTTCAATAAAATAGGAAAAAGAAATCTTTGAACCACATAGTAAGATTAAGATAATATTAATAACTTACAATATTGCAAGGTAATAGTCATCAGCATATCATCCCAATTTTTAAGAAGATTGTCATATATAATTTTTTGGAAAATAATCCAGCATTCAGTCAAAGTTGACCTTTTGAAATTAGCTTTTTGGTGTCAATAATGGCAACTAGGCAAAAATATTCAGTTAATTTCATTGCTTGCACAAATCGGCATCTAAAACAAGATATTTTCAAATTTATAGACTGTCCTAATTGTTGATAACAAAATAGATTGGGGGAGTTTATTTCACCTATGCGGTTACTGTTCTCGCTCGCCAAAACTAGATAGGGATAGAAACCACGCCTGTATTAAGCGGTTTGTCCCAATTTGACGATTGAGCCAGAGTCCACACTAGTACCGTGAGGGTATTATCTGTATTTTCAATTGCAGTGGAATTTCGCGAAACATCAAAATGTTGAATATGCCCCGAAGTACTCAATACACAAATATTAGGGTTTGAGCAAGCCTAATAAGTTATCTTTTGTAAGCAACCCTATATCTTGAGTGTTACCTAGGAACGGGCGCACATCATCCAGCGCCTGCTCAAATGAAATTGTCTCAATTTTCGCTCGAACGATTTCCCGCCAATTTCCAACGATGATCCCTGGCCCTGTCCATTCAGTTTGTTTCAGCGCGTTGTTGAGCAAAGCTAAATTCGGATCTGGCCAGTCCTTGTCACTCAAGTACCAGATTAGATCGTACAGATCGCGACCTTTGAGATAAGGTCGCTGTAAGATCGCGTGGAGTTTCCCAGACAGCAATGAAGCACGGTCATGATGCTGTAAATTTAATAGAACATGGCGACGGACAAGCGAAGTATCCAGCTCCGCCCCACCAGGCGGATTGGTATCCACTTCAAGTTTTACCGCCAACATTTCATCCTGATGAGGGGAAAGTTTCAATTCGTAGAGCAATCCTGAAAATCGAACGAAAGCACTATGGACTGTTTTCTGGTCATTCACTTTGAGCGTAATTGCATAGCCCTGCGCTTCCAGATCTTTTCGAATCGCTTGAAGATAGGAACGAAAATCGTAGGTCTCAGAATTTCTTTCAAGCGCAAAATCAAGGTCTTCGGAATAACGAGGAAGTGAATACAAGAATCTCAACGCAGTGCCGCCATGAAAAGCAATCGTTGTCATTGCGCCTACGCGTTGCAGACTTTGTAGGATCAATGCCTGTAAATATTCACGAGTCAAATTATGTGCTTCCACTGGGGATGATGAGGATTGGAGCAGTGTCCTTAGATATTCTTTCATGGCAAATCCTCGTATTCATCCTTTTCCTGTAAGGCAAGTTCTTCAATTTGTGCGGCAATGCGCCGCCATTTCGGTTTCCCAGCACGTTCTGCATATTCATTCAAGCGCGCGAGATCCAAACGCTCCATGTTTTGTAAACGGAGCTGGCTGAGGTAATTGGGAGAGTCAGCCTTGGGCGTAAGATGTGCCAGATCGAGCAGAGCCTTTTCGGGCGCGGCCACGAACGCCTGTTGTCCCTGGGAAAGCTCCACGAGTTGATATCCAAAGAAGAAATGTGCAGCGAGGTGCTGGAAGTGAAATCCGCCCTCCCACTGTGATGGACGAAGCAAAGTCATGCTCAACGTCCGCGGCGTGTATTCGGGGATCAATCCATAAAACGCCAACGCAGATTGAGCGCTGACGTAGGAGCCTGGCATCAAGGCATTTGCGATCAGGAATGGATGCGGGATGATGTTTTGATAAGGTGGAGCGAGTGTATACAGCCCGCGCCGTAGTTGACGAATACGTCCGCTTCGCACCCAACGGGACAGCTGGCGCTGCACATGAGCAGGATCCACATCCCCGGCAAGAAGCAGCCCTGTTTCAAATAAGGGTTGCTCTCGAACAAGGGTAAGAAGCCACTCGAATTTCATACGCTTATTATGCCATATATGGCAAGTTGTTGCAATAAAATAAAATAGTGTTTTTCGATAATCCCCACCACATCGGTGCTTTCCCAACTATTTTTCTGCCAATCTCCATTCTAATGCTGTGAAACGCTGCGCCACCTTGTTATTGCGAACCGCCATGCTGATGGCACGCGAACTGCCAACCAGCACGCACAATTTGCGGGCACGAGTGATGGCTGTGTAAAGCAGATTGCGTTGCAGCATGGTGTAGTGTTGGGTCACGATCGGCATCACGACCACTGGGAATTCTGATCCCTGGGCTTTGTGAATTGAAACGACATAGGCAAAGGTCAGCTGATCTGCATCGCTCCAATCATAGGTCGCGAACCGCCCTTCAAAATCCACAACTAGGGTTTGTTCGACAACATCGATTGACGTGACAAAACCGATATCGCCGTTGTAGACATCCTTGTCATAGTTGTTCTGGGTCTGCATGACCTTATCACCAAGGCGAAAGATCGTGCCATATAGTTTGCGCTCAAGTTTGTTGTTTGCAGGCGGATTGAGTTTCTCCTGCAAGCGTTCGTTCAATGCGATGACGCCCGCAGGGCCGCGATAGATCGGAGCCAGCACCTGAATATCACGCACGGCGTCGAAACCAAATTTCTGCGGTACTCTTTCCGAGACGATGTCCACGATCCAGTCTGCGGCGGCAGTGGCATCTTCCGCAGGGAAAAGGAAGAAGTCGCCATCACCTTTGGAAAATACCGGGAATTTGCCTTGATTGATCAAATGGGCATTGGTGATAATTTTCGAATCAGCAGCCTGACGAAAAATACTGTTCAGGCGTGTGATCGGCGCCACTCCGCTGTTGATCATGTTGCGCAGCACATCGCCAGCCCCCACCGATGGAAGCTGATCGATATCCCCGACAAACAATACATGCGTGCCTGGACGCACGGCTTTTAGCAGATGATTCATCAGCAGCAGATCCAGCATCGAGGCTTCGTCCACAACTAAAAAGTCGAGATCGAGCGGATTTTCATCGTTGTGTTTGAATCCTTCCACTGGAGAATATTCCAATAAACGATGGATGGTGCTGGCAGGATGTCCCGTGGCTTCAGAGAGACGCTTGGCCGCTCGTCCGGTTGGAGAGGCAAGTGCAAAACGTTTGTGCTGATCTGCAATGGTTGTGATCAGGGCTTTCAGACAGGTGGTCTTCCCAGTGCCTGGTCCGCCGGTGAGGATGCTGAGTGGATGAGTCAATGCCATATTCACTGCGGCCTGTTGCTCGGCAGATAAATTATCCATAGGAAAGAGACTATGGTTCATCGTCTTTTCCTGCGAGCCTGCGTTGGACAATGTTTGTAATCGCTCGGCAACGCCTTTCTCACCGAAGTAAAGCGGGGTTAAATAGATAACAGGCGTGCCGTACATGGCTTGATATTCGGAAACCGCTTGCTTTCCCTTTCCATCATTTTTGCTGTTCAAGGAAATCATCTCAGGGCGAATGCGTTCATCCTGCGCCAGGCGCTCAAGAGCTGGTGCGATCAGTTCTTGTGGAACTTCAAGAAGCTCAATGGCGCGCTGCGCCAGTAATTCTCTGGGAGCATAGACATGACCATCATTGATCATTTCATTCAATGCAAAGACGATCCCCGCTTCGATGCGTGAAGGATGTTCGGGGGGCAGACCCAGCGCCTGGGCGATGCGATCCGCGGTTTTGAATCCCACACCATAGATATCGCGTTCAAGTTGATATGGATTCTTTTGAACGGTTTCCAGCGAAGCATCCCCGTATGTTTTGTATATCTTGACTGCGAGATTCGTGCTGACCCCGTGACCATGCAAGAAGACCATGATCTCTTTGACCTGCTTCTGCTCTTTCCAGGCTGTGGTGATCTTCTGCTTGCGATCTTCGCCGATACCTGATACTTCGAGCAGGCGCTGCGGTGTGGTCTCGATCACATTGAAGGTTTCTTCCTTGAAGAGTTCGACAATGCGTTCGGCAAAACGCGGACCGATGCCTTTGATCATGCCTGATCCGAGGTAGCCTTGAATTCCTGCAACAGTAGCAGGCAGAGTTTGCTCGCAGACTTCCGCTTTGAATTGTGGGCCGTGTTTTGGATGGTTGTCCCATTGACCTTGCAGGCGTAAATGTTCCCCAGGTGAGAGTTCTGGCAAGCTCCCCACTACCGTGGCCAGCCCATCTGCATTCAGGCTGGATTTATTAGTGAAGCGGTTCGCCATTTTTGTGTCCGGGCGCAGACGCAGCACAGTATATCCGTTTTCAGGGTTGTAAAATGTGATGCGTTCCACGGCTCCGGAGAGGGTTTCCATGATGATAAGTATACACGGCGCGGTGAAAGTCTCAGCCAAAAAATCAGGTAATGGCTGAACAAAAAAGTCAAACTCAACGACGAGGATGGAAGTACAACTGTCGTCAGCAGCTTTTCCATGGGTTGTGACTTTGCAGCCATTTCCGCATTGGCACTACTATAAGGGAACAGAGATAAGTCACATCTTTTAATTCGGAAAAACAGGTGATTGCATTCTCGGAATAAAGCCCCTATAATAAAAAATACAAATCCAATCCGTTTACTCAACATAAAGGAATAATGGAAAACTACGAAAATGAGGTTTTTATCTCGTATGCTTGGGGCGGGAAAGTGTGAAGAAGTTGTCAACCAGATCGATCACAAGCCCTGCAAAAGCGAGGGATCAAGCTCGTTCGCGATAAGCGCGACCTTGGCTACTACAAAGGTGCCGTCACCGGGTTCATGGAGCGGATAGGGTTTGGCAATTGCGTGATCGTAGTTGTCAGCGATACATACTTGCGTTCTCCAAATTACATGTTCGAACTGGCGGATGCAACATCTACGATTCCATAAAACGAATTGAATATGTCATGTATCGGGAAGTAAAAGGGCGGAACGGGCCAAGGCCATGAAGACACTGGACCCGGCCAACCTGCAAGGCATTCGCGAAGATATGGATTTGTATGATCGCATCCGAGACAAGGTTTCGGGATTGACCAGCACCTTGAAGGATATGAACACACTAACTCCTGAAATGCATCAGAAGGCGGATTTCAGCCATCTATACGATGCCACTGAAAAACGAATGAAGAAAAGTCCTGCAGCACCTGAATATGGAGTGAAGAGCGCAACAGAAAGTAATGCCGTTCCAAAACTAACTGGCAATGTCACAGCTGATCACGGAAGCATCGCCTTCGGGGGGGATTCAAGTGGGCGGAAAGGTCGCAGGAGATATTGTGATCGAGAATCAAAGTTCGGCAAATAATAAAAAGTAAATAAATCCTGTCAGGGACGGTATGCAATGAGTGATGAGAACAAAAATAGAGTTCAAGCGGACAATAACAGCATTGCTATTGGCAGTATTTCTGCGGGTGGAAATATTGGCGATGTTAGAATCCAGACAGGATACACATCCGAGCAAGTCGCTGTTCTGATCACGCAGATACGATCCACATTCCAAGCCAAGCCCTTTGACGGACGCTGCCCCTACAAAGGACTCGATGTCTTCGAAGAAGAAGACGCCGAGTTATTCTTCGGGCGCGAGAAACTGGTGGACGATCTCGTCAGCCGCGTAAAGGACTCGCGGACGGTATTCGTTACGGGTCCATCAGGCAGCGGAAAGTCATCGCTGGTGCGCGCGGGATTGATCCATGCCTTGAAGCAGGGAGCCATCAAAGGCAGTGACCGCTGGTTGTATGCGACCATGAAGCCAGGACGTGACCCGATCGGTGAACTCGGGCGGGTGGTTTCCAGCCTGGCAAGTTCAACCAACCCAGAAGATGAAATCCGCGCCAAGGCAATGAAGGATGCAACCATCTTCGCACGTTGGTGCGAGATCGCATTGAAAGAGGGACGCGATAAACGTCTCGTCCTCTTCATTGACCAATTCGAGGAAGTCTTCACACAGATCAGCAACGAAGAAGAACGTGTAGCCTTTCTCAATTTACTGACCCATGCCGCCACAATCGAGAACGGACGTGTGATCATCCTGTTCTCCATGCGCTCGGACTTCGTCTCGAACTGCGCCACCTACCCACAACTCAACGCACTACTCAATAAACAATTCGTGCAGATCGGCGCGATGCAGCCAGAGGAATTGGTCAGCGCCATCGCCCAGCCTGCCCTGCGTGTGGGACTTCGCATTGACCCCGACCTGATCGCGCAGATCATCAATGAAATGAAAGGCGAGCCAGGCGCACTGCCGTTGATGCAATTCGCGCTCAAGGATCTGTTTGATTCTCAGCAAGAGAAAAGCGGCGTTCCTGCCCTAATCCTCAATGATTATTTGCAGCGCGGTGGGATTCATAAAGCCTTGGAACGCCATGCTGATGATTCGTTTTCAAAACTAAGCAAGAATGAACAGGAATTGGCACGCTCCATTTTCAGCGGACTGATCGAGATCGGGCGCGGCACACAGGATACGAAACGCACGGCGTTGTTCGATGAACTCGTCCCAGCAAATACAAATGTAGAAGATGTGGAAACCATTGTGCAAAAACTGGCAGACGCGCGTCTGATCACCACCGATGAAGCGGCGGGCAAGGATACGGTCACGATCTCGCATGAGAAGTTGATTGATGCCTGGCCTTGGTTGAAGAAGTTGGTCAACGAAAACCGCGATGTGATCGCCTTGCAAAATGAAATTACATCGGATGCCAAGGAATGGGGGGAACGTAAACGAGATGCAAGCTATTTGTATGTAGGCGCGCGATTAGCCAATGTCGACGAGCAATTAAAAGCAAACAAGCTTGCATTGAGTGGATTGATCTTTGAATACATAAGAGCAAGTCAAGCACAACAACGTCGTGGTCAGTATAGGTTGATTGGGGGCATTTCGACAATTTTTATTCTTCTTATAATCACTATTTTTATCTTTGCCAATCTAACCAGGAAAGCACAGGAACAAGCAAATCTTGCACATGCAGGCGAACTGGCTGCTCAATCGGTAGCTTTTCGCGATTCTCAATTGGATCTTTCTTTACTATTTTCCATTGAGGCAAATCGTGTCGCTGATATTCCCAGGACAACAAACATCCTATTAGATGGCGCTCTGGCAAGACCGGAATTATCCCAGTATCTTCACGGCACGAGTGTAGCGTATAGTCCAGATGGAAAGATGCTTGCATTTAGTGATACGTATGGCAACATTCTCTTATGGGATGTGACAATAAAAAAAATTATTGGACTGCCATTCAAAGGGCACACAGAAAAGGTTTGGAGTATAGTATTCAGCCCAGATAACAAAACGTTGGCATCAGTAGATACAGAAAACAATATTTTTTTATGGAACCTAACAACCCATCAAGCACTAAGATCACCAATTGTAGAAGATACAGACAGAATATCCACGATCGTCTTCAGCCCAGACAGTAAAACTCTCTTGTCAGGGACTTGGGAAGATACTATCAAGTTTTGGGACGTGGAAACAGGACAAGCAATTGGTCCGATACTTTTTGCTCATACTGATGGCGTCGTGAGCCTGGCTTTCAGCTTTGATGGAAAGATACTTGCCTCTGGAGGATGGCAGAATATCGTTTTGTGGGATGTATCAACACGTCAACCCATCGGTCAACCACTCATTGGACATTCAGAGCCAATAAACAGCCTGGCATTTAGCCCAGACGGGAAGATGCTTGCCTCTGGAGGCGACGATAACATCATTATTTTGTGGAACCTAGAAACAAGTCAAGCCATAGGTCAGCCACTTAGGGCGCATATTGGCGTTGTTTATAGTGTGGCGTTTAGCCAGGATGGACGTACGCTTGCATCAGGCAGTTCTGATAAAACCATCATTTTGTGGGATATGGAAACAAGGCAACCCATTGGACAACCTCTCATTGGACATACGAGTGATGTTTTTCATGTGGATTTCAGCCCTGATGGAAATACAGTTGTATCCAATGGCGCAGATGACACCATCATCCTGTGGGATAGAACAAAGCTCCCAGAAATTGGGCAGCGATTTACAAAACTCATTGGTTCGGTAAACAGTGTTGCCTTCAGCCCAGACGGAACACTGCTAGCATCCGCATCTTGTGCTACGGAGACCGAGTATTATGAATGCGTTCAAGGGGAAATCCTTCTATGGGATTTAGGAACCGCAAAAGTAGTAGGGCTGCCGTTCACGGAACATACCGGCCCAATAGATAGCATGTCCTTCAGCCCAGACGGTAACGTAATAGCATCTACATCCTGTAAAGAAGCAATTGAGACCTCCATTAAGAATTACCATCGTTGTGTTCTAGGAGAGATCATTCTGTGGGATGTGAAAACACGACAAGCTATTGGGCAGCCCATCATTGCACATTTGGGATCAATATATAGCGTAGCTTTTAGCCCCGACGGCAAGTTGCTTGCATCTGCGTCATGTGGAGAAGGTATCGAAGACACTGTAAACAATTACTACAATTGTATTAGAGGAGAGGTGATCCTATGGGATCTGGAAACAAGACAACCCATTGGTAAGCCACTCACCACAAATTCTGGACCGATAGATAGCGTTGCTTTTAGTCCAGATGGAAAAATACTCGCATCAGGTAATGGGGATTTCACAATTATCCTTTGGGATATGGGGACTCTTCAGCCCATCGGTCAACCGCTCAGAGGGCATACCGGCTCTGTATCCATGGTTATATTCAGTACAGATGGAAAAATGCTCGCATCGTCCGCTACAGACGGGACTATCATACTGTGGGATACCATAACCGGTCAACCTATCGGGCTGCCACTTAGTGGATATGATGCAGGGTTCTCTGCAAACAGCATAACTATTAGCCCAGACAACAAAATACTTGCATCAGGTAGTTGGAATAAAACCATACTACTTTGGAATGTAGAAACACATGAGATTATTGGTCTACCACTTCAAGGACATTCAAACTCCGTGAATAGTGTGGCTTTCAGTCCAGATGGCAAGACTCTTGCCTCTGGAAGCACTGACAAAACGGTTATCCTATGGAATTTAGATCCCCAATTCTGGCTCGAAACCAATTGCCAGCGAACAGGTCGTAACTTCACTCGGGCAGAATGGAATTTATATTTCCCTACCGAAGAATACCGCAAAACCTGCGAGCAGTGGCCGCTGGAACCAGAAGCAACGGCATCACCAACACCTTGATGAGATAACCATGACCGACCCAACCGACGACTCCAAAACTCCAAACATCAACGCCGATCACAACAGCAACGCCGTTGGAAGTATCTCCGCGGGCGGTGACATCAGCGGAAACATCCACATCGGGAATGTATATCAAACACCCGAAGATGATCTTCCCCTCTCCAGCGATGAAATCGAAAATGGACTGACCCGCTTCGCTCAATTCCTCCCTGAACGCGCGCCTGTTCTGCAAGATTCATTTTCATCCATTGCCAAGAAACTGCGCGCCACCCTCGGCGCGGATCAGAACTCGCTCAGCCCTGCACTGAAAGCCCAGCGCGAAGACGGGGTGGATCGCATGAAGTTGATGTGCATGGAAGTGATGGATATTTCCTTCCGCGCCATCTGCCTCGGACAAAATCCTCCGCCCTATGATTCTCGTCCGCCGTTTCTCGGTCTGTTTGCCTTCCGCCCCGAAGACAGGGAATTCTTCTTCGGGCGTGATGCACTCGTTCAAAAGCTGGTCGCGCGGATCAAGGCGCATCCTTTTCTTGCAGTGTTGGGTGCTTCAGGGTCGGGAAAATCGTCGCTGGTCATGGCAGGTCTCGTTCCCGCGCTTGAAGCGCAGATGAGTTATCTCACGCCGTCCTCTGCTCCGTTGAGTCAACTGCTCACAGCAAAGGAATCCGCCAGCGCAAAAACGGTCTTCGTCATCGATCAATTTGAAGAGTTGTTCACGCACCCGCATGACGCCGCCGAGCGCGCGGATTTCATCCACGCACTGCTTGAACTCACGAAAACGAATCGCGTGGTCATCACCATGCGCGCCGATTTTTGGGGCGAGGTCGCCATTTACGCCGATCTCAAACAAGCCATGCAGGAGCATCAGGAACTGATCGCGCCCATGACTGTGGACGAGCTGCATTCCGCGATGGAAAAGCAAGCCGCGGTCGTCGGTCTGCGCTTCGACCCGACCTTGAGCGAGTCCATTCTTGCGGAGGTCAAAGGCGAGCCTGGCGCCATGCCCCTGCTGCAACATGCGCTGTGGGAATTATGGAATCGCCGTCATGGATTGTGGATCAAGGCGGAGGAATATCAAGCCTTCGGCGGAGTCAAGCAGGCGATCGCATCCACTGCGGAGGAAGTCTACGCCTCCTGCTCGGACTTTGAGCGGGCTCGCGTACGTGACATTTTCCTGCGCCTGACCCGTCTCGACGAGAGCGGCGAAGGACGCGACACGCGCCGCCGTGTGCTGATCGAGGAATTGATCCCCGTCAACAGCGACAGTTCCGTCACCATCAACCTGCTCAACAAACTCGCCGACGCCCGCCTGATCGTGAAAACCGACAAAGATGTGGAAGTGGCACACGAAGCCCTGATCCGCCACTGGGAGAGATTGCGAATATGGTTGAATGAAGATCGTGAAGGATTACAACTGCGTGATCATTTGAACAACAGCGCTCGTCAATGGGAAAGCCGCGGACGCGATGCTGGTGAGTTATATCGGGGTGCGCGGTTAAAGCAAATAGAGGGATGGACAAAAAATCACAGAGATCAACTCAGCGACCTTGAAGATCAGTTCTTGAAAGCGAGTCAGAACATCCAGAAGCGGGAACGCATGAGGGGGGGCGCTCTGGCAGGCGTGGGCGTTATCTTGTTGCTTGGAATTATCCTAGCGCAGATAGGTTATATCAACCGCTTCATATACCGCCCTGTGGATATGGAAAATTATTGGGTCACTATTATTTCGTGCCCGGAGAATGCTTTGTTACCTAATGGGCAGGGAAACGGTTCAAATGATGAAAAAGCATTTTAAGCACAGTATATTTTTTTCAGCACTTTATCTTGATAAATTCCAGATCGGACTGTATACATACATTTATTGAATTCCCAGGAGGTCACCAAATCTTGACAGTATGCCCAGAAAATGTCAAGCAAGCGATGGCAGTCAATAAAAATGGGTGGTACTGGAAATTTAATACATCTTGAGTGATATGAAAGACTATGTCTTAAATTTAGAAGAGGTGTTATCCAGTTGGTAATGCCACGAGTGGTGGATGATGCAGTGACCTTACCTGAACAAATGGGCGGTGGACGCCACCCACCGAAGCCGAATGGGAAAAACGCTCAAAGCTCTTAGCACAAACGGACAGATTCATCTATCAGAACCTTACCCTACTTGGACCTAACGATTGGAATATCATTGTACCTTGGCCGGCTGGTACTTTCCCATTAGCTCAATACTCAATAATGGTGCGATGGTACAAAACGCTAGCAGGCAATTTTGGTAAGAATCCACTGGGACGGTCGAGAAACAGTTTTAAAGCCATACGATGCAAATGATGGACGCGAGGATATGTTTTCACAAGACTTTCGTGTGTTACGCGGTGGTTCTTCGTCATTTAGAACCGACCGATCTTATCTGAGAACATCTGCCCGCGACTGGAACGATCCTTTGCACTCTGATTTCGATATTGGTTTCCGCTGCGCCCGTGATGTGCCGTGACGCGCTTCACCAGGCCTGTGAGGCCCCCCATTTGCTGATTGAGGCAGAGTCCATGCCAGTGCCGTGAGAAAAGTTTGAGTGCTTGACCCTCTTTTTTAATTCTGCCAATTGTTCTGAAAAAGGAAAACACCACCGTTTAGAGTGGTGTTTTCCTTTTGAATATCTTTGATAGGTGCCCCAGCCAGGAGTCGAACCCGGAACCTACTGATCCGAAGTCAGGCGCTCTATCCATTGAGCTACTGAGGCGCGAGCGGGATTATACACGAAAATAAATTAACCATACTTGCGGAGTGTGCCCACAACACAGGCTGCATGATAGAATCTCAACATCTTTTTCGAAAGGATATTTGAGGTATGGCAGACATTAAAGCATTTAGCGAGCGTGTGATCGAAAACCTTGAAAAGGTGATCGTGGGGAAAAGGAAATCCATTGAACTGATCGTGATCGGCTTGCTTTGTCAGGGGCATGTGTTGATCGAGGATGTGCCGGGCGTGGGGAAGACCATGTTGGCGCGCAGCCTCGCAAAGTCATTGGACTGTGTCTTCAACCGCATCCAGTTCACGCCGGACATGCTCCCGAGCGATGTGACGGGTGTTTCCATTTACAACCAGCAGAAGAATAAATTTGAGTTCCGTCCGGGGCCAATCATTGGTCAGATCATCCTTGCGGATGAGATCAATCGTGCCACACCAAAAACTCAGGCGGCGTTGTTGGAAGCGATGGAAGAGCGTCAGGTAACCGTGGACGGGGAAACACACATCCTGCCCAAGCCCTTCATGGTGCTTGCCACACAGAACCCGATCGAATATGAAGGCACCTTTCCACTCCCCGAAGCCCAGTTGGACCGCTTCCTGCTGCGCTTGCGTCTGGGATACCCGAGTGCAGCGGACGAGATCCGTGTGATGGACGACCAGCAGTTGCAGCACCCGCTTGAAACTCTGAAGTCCATTGTCAAGTTAAAGGAAATTCAGCAGGCCATTGACGACGTCAAGCAGATGTATATTTCCCCGATCATCAAAAGATACATTGTGGAATTAACCACCCGTACCCGCCAGAGCGCAGATGTGTACCTCGGAGCAAGCCCGCGTGGAAGCCTGTCTCTTGCGCGAGCCAGTCAGGCACATGCCGCCTTGATGGGACGTGACTTTGTTTTGCCGGATGACGTCAAAGCGTTGGCAGTTTCTGTTTTGGCGCATCGTGTCATCGTTAGTCCTGCGGCGCGCTTGCGTGATCTAAGCTCAGACCGTATCATGCAGGAGATCGTTTTCGCCACACCTGTTCCGGGCGGCGACTTTTCCTCAGGGATCGTGCAGAAGAAAGTGAAATGAGAGCTGGGCGTATCCTGCTCGCTTTGTTATTTATTGTCGGCTTGTTGGGCGTGGTGTTCAACGGATCGACTATCTATTCGCGCTTCTTATTGATCAGTGCCTCTGTGGCGCTGATCGCCTGGGTGTGGACGTTTTGGTCGGCCGCAGGGCTGGGACTTGTGCGTAATTCGCGCGTATTGCGCGCCAACGTGGGGGATGTGTTTGAAGAAAGCTATGAGCTTGCAAACAACAGCCGTATTCCAGCCGCATGGGTCGAAGTTTTCAACAAATCCACGCTGCCAGCCGCTGCCGGTTCGCGCCTGATCACCTTTATGCTAGGACGCCAAAAGCGTGGTTATATTGCACGCACATGGCTCACGCGCCGCGGCGGATTTCAGCTTGGTCCCACGCGGGTTTCAACAGGCGACCCGTTCGGCTTGTTTAGCCGCGCCAAATTGGTAGCCCCTCGTGAAACTCTTATTGTGCTGCCTGTTATCAACGAAATTCAATCCTTTCCTTTTCCACCCGGTATGCTGCCCGGCGGACAGGTTATTCGCAGCAAATCCCACGACATCACCCCCCATGCGGCGGGCGTTCGCGAATATGTGCATGGCGATGCCATGAAGCGTATTCACTGGCCCACCAGCATTCGCCGTGGACAATTGATGGTCAAGGAGTTTGAGCAGGACCCGCAGGCCGAGATCTGGCTGTATCTTGATTCTCAAAAAGCGATACACTACGAAAAGCCATACACGCAGGAAGAACTCTCTCTGGATACACTGATGTTCGCAAAGCGCCCGACATTTAAACTTCCACCATCCACGTTGGAATACGCGGTTAGTATCACGGCATCGCTGGCTCATTATTTTATCGGTCAGCGCCGCGCGGTGGGTTATGTGAGCGCCGGACAAACTTTCAATGTCCTTCCAGCGGAGAGAAGCGAAAGGCAGGAAGCGAAAATTTTGGAAACACTTGCCTTCGTGGAAGCCAATGGCACGCTTTCCATTGCCGCCCTTGTTACCGCGCAGGCTTCGCAATTGCCGCAAGGATCAAGTGTCATTCTGGTCACACCCACCGTACGCGCGGATATAATTCACGCGGTAGATGACCTGCAAATGCGTTTCCTGCGTCCCGTGGTTGTGCTGCTGGAAACCGAATCCTTCGGCGGCCCGCGCGGTTCGGAGGCGATCATCAATTCCCTGCGCGAGCGGCGCGTGCCCGTCAACGTCATCAAGTGTGATGACAATCTTTCGCAGGCACTATCGGAAATACCATCCACCTTCAAACAACAGGATATGAGGCCATGGCAAACACCCGAATACTCACGATAGACCTCAATTTTCAAAATAAGATGCAAGCCATTGCATCTTATTTAATTCAACATAACGACGCGGTGGTCTTGATCGAAAGCGGACCAGGCTCGACTCTTCCCGCGCTGGAAACTGCTCTGGCAAACGAGCATTTGACTCCCCGAGACGTTACCCACGTCCTGCTCACGCACATTCATCTCGACCATGCAGGCGCGGCGGGCTGGCTTTCCAAACAAGGCGCTGAAATTTACGTCCACCCGAATGGCGCGGCTCACATGTTGAACCCTGAAAAGCTCATCGCCAGCGCCACCCGCATTTATGGAGATCGGATGGATCAGCTTTGGGGTGAGTTTCTGCCCGTTGAACAGAATCAACTCAAAGTCCCGCAAGATGCGGAAGAGATCGTCATCGGCAGCCTGCGCTTTGTAGCTATCAACACACCCGGCCATGCCGAGCATCATTATTCCTATCTGTTTGAAGATGTTTGCTTTAGCGGGGATGTGGGCGGGGTGCGGATTCCCGGCTATCAATATTTGCGCGCGCCCATGCCGCCGCCCGAGCTGCATTTTGAACGCTGGCTCGAATCCATTGCGCGGCTGCGGAAGGAAAAGTTCAACCGCATTGCGCCGACCCATTTCGGGATGTTCGATGATGTAGAATGGCACCTGAATAAGTTGGAGCAGAGCCTGTTCGCCACCCGAAAGTGGTTGGAAGGTGTGATGGCTGATACCCCGGAAGTGGATGTGCTGCGCGCCAAACTTGAAGCCTGGATGGGCGAACAAAGTCGCGAGCAAAATTTGAGCGAAGAAGTGATTTTGGCGTACGAGCTGGCGAACCCCATTGGCATGAGCGCAGACGGTTTGATGCGTTATTGGAAGAAATTCCGGAGCGGGTAATTTGTCATGCAGAAGGTGTGATGCATGAAACATGGCAAAATAGAGCAATAAAGTTATACTTCCAATTCAAGGAGATATATATGAAAGATTTTATCGCGATCTCCGATTACTCATCGGATGAAATTAAAGACCTGCTTGACGTGGCAGTGAAATTAAAGAAGGAATATTTCAAAAAGGGGAACAAGAAATTATTAAAAGGCAAAGTGTTGGGGATGATCTTCCAAAAGCCAAGTTTGCGTACCCGCGTTTCTTTTGACATGGCAATGCGCCACCTGGGTGGTGATGCGCTTTACCTTTCACCGAGCGAGATCGGGCTGGGCAAGCGCGAATCCATTGCGGACGTGGCGCGTGTTTTGTCTGGCTATGTGCAGGGTTTGATGGCACGCGTATTTGAGCATGAGCATGTGCTCGAATTGGCAAAATGGTCCGATGTTCCCGTGGTCAACGGCTTGAGCGATTACAATCATCCCTGTCAGGGTATGGCGGATGCATTGACGATCATTGAGAATTTTGGCAAAAAATCCAAAGGCTTGAACATCAGCTATGTGGGTGATGGAAATAACGTTACTGTGTCTTTGATGCATGTCTCGGCTTTGCTGGGGTGGAATGTGACGGTCGGCACCCCGGAAGGGTATGATGTGAATCCTGCCGCGGTTGAGATTGCGAAGGCCATTGCCGTGAAAACCGGCAGCAAGTTGAGCTTTGTCCGCGATGTGCATGAAGCCGTCAAAGGCGCGCATGTCATTTACACCGATACGTGGACCAGCATGGGGCAGGAGGAAGAAGCTGCCAAGCGTGAAAAGGTCTTCCCTCCGTATCAGGTCAATGCCCAACTGGTCAGCGAAGCGGATAAGGATGTGATTGTGATGCACTGCTTGCCCGCACATCGCAACCAGGAATTAACTGATGATGTTGCTGATGGTGAGCATTCGGTGATCTTCCAGCAGGCTCATAACCGCCTGCACGCACAGAAGGCAATTCTGGCGCGCTTGTTTGACGTGGCTTGAACCAATTATCGCCATTGCGAGGAGGGTATTTTTCCCGACCGCACTTGCGCCATACGCCAGTGCGGTGAGCAATCTTATACGATGTTGGTGATTGCTTCGGCAATAAGCGCCTCGCAATGACATATAAAAAGGTGAAAATGAATACACAAGACTTTATTGAGATAGAAGAAAAATACGGCGCACATAATTATCATCCTTTGGACGTAGTGATTGAAAAGGCCGAAGGGGTCTGGGTCTATGATGTTGAGGGGAAGAAATATCTTGACTGTCTGTCTGCCTATTCCGCAGTGAATCAGGGGCACGTTCACCCTGAAATTTTGAAGGCCTTGCTCGAACAGGCGAAGAGCGTCACACTTACTTCGCGCGCGTTCCGCAATAACCAATTACCGCTTCTTTATAAAGAACTCTCCGAGATGACGGGGTACGAAATGTCTCTGCCCATGAACTCGGGTGCAGAGGCTGTGGAAACCGCCATCAAGCTCGCTCGCAAGTGGGCGTATCAGGTCAAGAAAGTACCGCGTCATCAGGCTGAGATCATCGTCGCGGGGAATAACTTTCACGGGCGCACCGTCACCATTATTTCGTTCTCCACCGAGCCTTCCTATCGTGATGACTTCGGTCCGTTCACCCCGGGCTTTGTCGTTGTGGAATACGGGAATGCCGATGCGCTTGAGAAAGCTATTACGCCGAACACTGCGGCGGTTATGCTGGAGCCAATTCAAGGTGAGGCGGGCGTCATTATTCCTCCCGCTGGATATTTGAAGAAGGTCTCTGAGATATGCAAAAAGAATAACGTGCTGTTCATGGCGGATGAAATTCAAACGGGTCTGGCGCGGACCGGGAAACTGTTCGCCGCTCACCATGAAGATGTCCGCGCTGACGTTACGATCATAGGCAAGGCTCTGGCTGGCGGCTTTTATCCTGTCTCTGCTGTGCTGGCAGACAAGGCCATCCTCGGCTTGTTCAATCCGGGCGAGCATGGCTCTACTTTTGGCGGAAATCCGCTCGCTGCGGCCGTGTCTCGTGCTGCATTGCGTGTCATCCGTGAAGAAAAACTGGCAGAGCGTTCAGCACAGCTTGGCGAATATTTCATCGAGCAATTGAGCGAGATTTCCAGCCCGCACATTAAGGAAGTCCGCGGCAAGGGTTTGTTGATCGGTGTGGAGCTCAAGCCTGAAGCGAAAGGCGCACGTCGTTTTTGCGAGGCGTTGAAGGCGAAAGGCATCCTCGCAAAAGAAACTCACGATAATGTGATCCGTTTTGCACCGCCGCTGGTAATTGACAAGGAAACTATTGATTGGGCGCTTCCGTCTATTCGTGAAGTGCTCAACATGAAGTAATTATTTTTCAGACCCTAAAGGTCTACGAGACCTTTAGGGTCTTATTGTGGAGGCACTATGTATATTGGAATTCCAAAAGAAAGCAGGCCCTACGAATATCGTGTGGGTCTTTCCCCGGCTGGGGTGGAGATTCTCTCCCAGAGCGGACATCAAATTTTCGTTGAGCATGAGGCGGGTGTGGGAGCAGGGTTTACGGATCAGGATTATGAAAAGGCCGGAGCGCGCATCGCATTTTCTGCAGAGGAAGTTTTTGGCCGCGCCGATCTGTTGTTGAAGCTCGCGCGCCCGATCAAGCAGGAAGTGGAATGGTTGAAGGACGGTTCCACAATTGCCGGTCTGTTGCACCTCGCTTCCAGCTCGCAGGATCAGATCGACCTGTTGCTGGAGAAGAAAGTGACCGCACTTGCATACGAGCAGATCGTGGATGCAAATGGTAACCTGCCGGTACTGCGCCCATTTAGTTTGATCTGCGGTGCAATGGCGGCTCAGATCGTTGCGCGCCATTTACAGAACAATCGTGGCGGCAAGGGTATTTTGCTCAGCGGTCTGCCCGGCGTACCGCCTGCGGAAGTTGTCATCATCGGCGGCGGCGCGGTCGGATTCTCTGCCATGCAGTCCATGATCGGTGCCGGTGCGCACGTGACTGTGATCGACAAGAGCATGGCTGTGTTGGAAAGGATCGCGGAGAAATATCCGCGTGTGGTAACCATGATCTCCACCAAACGTAACATTGAACGCGCCACCGCTTTTGCAGACGTTGTGGTTGGCGCGGTTCTTGTTAGTGGACAGCGCGCGCCCATCGTGGTGACTCGTGACATGGTCAAAGCCATGAAGCCGCGCTCTGTCATCCTTGATGTCAGTATCGATCAGGGCGGCTGCGTGGAAACTTCCCGCCCGACGACCCATGACCATCCCACATTTGTAGAAGAAGGGGTTGTGCATTATTGCGTGCCGAATATCCCCGGCGTGGTTGCGCGTACTGCCAGCCACGTATTCCTAAACGCCGCCATCCTTTATATTATGGAAGTTGCCAACAAAGGGGTGGACCAGGCCATGCAAGATAACCCATCCATCGAAGCAGCCATTAATACCCATAATGGCAAGTTGCTGCACCTAGATCGTTTGGGTGCGCAGGAGCAATAACATGACCGCAGCAAGTATTTATCAATCACGTGTGACGACCGCCGAGGAGGCGGTTAAGGTCATCAAATCAGGAAACCGCGTCTTTCTTACTGGAAACGTGTCTGTCCCTCAGAAGCTATTGGCTGCGCTGGTAAAGTATGCTCCCAACGTCAACGACGTTGAGATTTGCCAGGCTCTGACAGTAGGTTCTGCCGATTATGTCAGCCCCGAAATGGAAGGGCACCTGCGCGTAAACTCCATGTTCATCAGCGCCAACATCCGCAAAGCTGTACAGGAAGGCCGCGCAGACTTCACCCCCGTTTTACTTTCTGAATTTCCGCTGCTGTTCAAGCGTGGAGTTTTGCCAATTGACGTTGCCATTATTCATGTCTCCACACCCGATGAGCACGGTTTTTGCAGCCTCGGCGTGGAAGTGGGTCTGACCAAGTCTGCAGCAGAATCCGCAAAGATTATCATCGCCGAAGTGAACGATAAAATGCCGCGTACCTTGGGCGATTCCTTCATCCACGTTAGCCGCCTGACGCATATTGTGCCGGTCAATTATCCGATCCCTGAACATCGAATGGCAGGTGAGGGTAAGTCTGAGATCGTTGAAAAGATCGCAGGGCATGTTGCCTCATTGATCCCGGATGGCGCAACCATGCAGCTTGGCATTGGTTCGATCCCTGATGCGGTTCTGAAATTCCTTTCCAACAAGAAAGATCTGGGGATTCATACCGAGTTATTTTCAGATGGCGTTATTGACCTCGTAAATGCAGGTGTGCTGACGAATGCACGCAAGTCCCTGCACCCCGGCAAGATCGTGGCAGGGTTTATCCTCGGTACTGAAAAATTATACGAATGGGTGAATGACAACCCGATGGTTGAAATGCACCCCACGGAATATGTGAATGATCCGTTTATCATTGCCCAGAATGACCGCATGGTGGCCGTCAACTCCGCCATCGAAGTTGATCTCACTGGGCAGGTCTGTGCTGACAGTATTGGGCCAAAACTCTTCAGCGGCGTTGGCGGCCAGCTGGACTTTATCTATGGCGCGTCCCGTTCCAAGGGCGGTGTGCCGATCATTGCGTTGCCAAGTGTGGCGAATCTCAGGGATGGTACCAAGCTGAGTAAGATCACTGCCATGCTCAAACCCGGTGCCGGCGTGGTAACCAGCCGCAATCATGTTCGATTTGTGGTCACCGAACATGGCATAGCGGATCTTTATGGGAAGACCATTCGCCAGCGTGCGCAGGCCTTGATCAAAGTTGCAGATCCGCAATTCCATGATGAATTACAGAGACAGGCAAAGGAACTTCATTACGCCTAGCCTGAATTGCCCAAAATAGTGAAACGCTGTGGAGTTATGCTCGTAACTCCACAGCGTTTTTATTGTTAAGTTGATAATAAACTTCTCCACCTTGACATCGATGCGTTTTTTACCTATTATCAGAACGTTTTGAGGTGAAGCCGTTATAGAGCGGGGAGGCTTTATATGCTGCCTGACATAGGCACACTAATTTATAGACTTGAAGGAAGTAATATACAATGCGTAAAGCTAAGATCGTTGCAACCATTGGCCCCGCGTCTGACTCTGAGCGGGTGTTGGAAGCCGTTATCAAAGCGGGAATGAATGTTGCCCGCCTGAATTTTTCCCATGGAACTCATGAACAGCACGCTTTGCGCGTAGCCACTATCCGTAAGGTTTCCAAGAGACTTGGTATGCCTGTGGGCATTCTACAGGATTTGCAAGGCCCCAAGATTCGCGTTGGCAGGCTGGCAGTTCCTGTCCAGCTTTCTATTGGGGAAGAAGTATGTTTGTATGCCACAAAGGATGAAGCTCCGAAAACCAGCAATCAACTCCTGCCCGTTGATTTCCGCGAACTTTTTGACTCAGTTCAGGCTGGCGATAAGTTACTGCTGGACGATGGTCGTATGGCTCTTGAGGTCGTTTCTGCAGTCGGGCGTCTCGTACATGCAAAGGTTTTGGTGGGAGGAGCGCTCTCCTCTCATAAGGGTATCAATCTGCCCGGTGTAAAACTTCGCATTGCAGGCTTCACTGAAAAAGACAAAACTGACCTTGCCTTTGGTATTTCTCAAGGCGTGGATGCAGTTGCAATTTCCTTCGTCCGTAGTGCAGATGATGTAAAGGCGGTCCGCGCTGCCATCGAAGAATTTTCCGTGGGCAAGCACACGCCTTTGTTGATCGCAAAGCTTGAAAAGCCCGAAGCACTGACTGAATTGGAAGCGATCCTTGATGTTGTGGATGGTGTGATGGTTGCTCGCGGTGATCTTGGCGTGGAGCTTCCTCCAGAACGTGTGCCGCCTTTGCAAAAGATGATCATCCGCGAGGCGAATGCACGCGCCAAGATCGTTATTACCGCCACACAAATGCTTGAGTCCATGATCCAGAATCCGCTGCCCACACGTGCTGAGGCGTCGGACATTGCCAACGCAATTTTTGACGGGACAGACGCTGTCATGCTTTCTGCTGAAACCGCTTCGGGCGAATACCCAAGCGAGGCAGTTGCCATGATGTCGCGTATCGTCCGCGAGGCCGAGTCTCATTTTGTAGAGTGGGGCAGCCGTCAGGATGGTAAGGCAGGTTTGGGCGAGAGCGATGCGGCGTCTATGGCGCGCGCGGCGAATGCCCTCGCGAAAGATCCCGAGGTGCGCGCGGTTTCCGTCTTCACCATGCAGGGTCGCTCTGCCTGGTTGATGTCCAAGGCACGTCCTTCAAAGCCTATTCTTGCCTTCACTCCCGATCCTGATACCTTCAACCAACTTGCATTTTTATGGGGTGTACAGCCAAACCTTATCAAGTTTGCAGACACCTTGGATGATATGCTTTCCGATGTAGATGCCGCCTTGTTGAAGTCTGGTATTCAAGCTGGGCAGCAAGTGGTGTTGATTTGCGGATATCCCATCGGTGAAAAGCGTCCACCTAACATGGCGCTGCTTCACACCGTTGCCAGCGATGCAAATGTACACCTTGCTCGCAAATTAGCTGAAAAAAATATATAGGATTAAGTACCCCGCTTCCTTCTTAACGGACAATTGATTCTACCCATCAAGTGACAGCCACCCTGATAAAGATGGCTGTCACTTTGTTTTACTCCCTTGTCGCGATCAAGATCCCAACGCTGATCAACGCGCCGCCTGCAAGAAAGAGCGGAGTGATTTTTTCAGCGAGGAAAAACCAACCGAGCAGCGTACCAACTACCGGCTGGGCAAAGAACGTCAATGAGGCCACAGCAGCGGGTAATTCGGCGAAGGCGTAATTCCAAAGGAACATTGCGATTGCCGTGGAAATGATCCCCAAAAACAGCAGCCCACCGATGATCCCTAGTGTAATCGTGCCGATCCCTTGCGTGTTGATTTCCCAAATCCCCAGCGCGATGCTCGAAGGCAAACCGCCAAGCAGCATGATCGTGCTTGATGTCAGCAGATCCATTGATTTGGAAACTTTGCGCACCAGCACAGAATACAGCGCCCAGGTCAACGCCGCCGCGAGCAGACTCATGTTGCCCCAAAAAAGGGACGGTGAAAGTTCTGCGTTGCGCGGGTCGATGACAGCCAGCACGCCAAGTGTAGAAATCACCAACGCAATAATTCTGCGCGGCGTGGATTTTTCACCAAGCAAAAACGGCGCGAACAACAAAACGAACGCAGGCGTAGCAGACGTGACTAATGAGCCATTGGATGCTGTCGAAAGTTTAGTGCCTACGAATTGAAATCCAAGCGAGATCCCATAGCCCACGAAGCCAACAAAAAAACTTGTCCAAAAGGATTCTTTTGTGAGTCCCAGCTTTGCGCCTGATTTTTTATTGCGGAAATAAATAACAATACCCAGCGCAATTGCACCCATAATGAGGCGCAATGTAAGCAGTGAAAAAGGCGGGATGACTTCCAATACCACTTTGCTGACCACATACATGCCGCCCCAAATAGCCGCCGCGCCAAGACCCGAAATCAAACCTGCAAATGCGTGATGTTTATGCATGATTTTCTTCAACTCCATTTATATAAACCGCAGAGACGCTGAGTTCGCGGAGTAATAAAAATCTCTGCGTTCTCCGCGTCTCTGCGGTAAAGTGTTTTGCCTGGTACGAAGGCTTACTTGCCGCCTTTTTTCTCCAACTTAGCCCACGCATCCTTCAAATTGACTGTCAGGTTGAAGACGGGTTTTTCAAGTGTAGAGTCTTTGTCCGCGCAAAAATAGCCGATGCGCTCGAACTGGTAGCGTGTACCAGCTTCAGGCGCGGCAAGATGCGATTCGACGTAGCCAGTGAGAAGCTGCAATGAGTTCGGATTGATGCAGGAAAGGAATCCCTCATCGCCTTCTTCGGGGTCTTCCTTGGTGAAGAGACGGTCATACATACGGATTTCCGCTTCCTTGGCGTGTTTTGCAGAAACCCAATGGATCGTGGATTTGACCTTGCGCCCATCAGCAGAGTCGCCGCCGCGTGTAGTCGGGTCATACGTCGCGTGGACTTCAACCACCTCGCCCTTATCGTCCTTCACCACGTGCGTGCATTTGATGAAATACGCGTAGCGCAGGCGGACTTCGTTGCCTGGGAAGAGACGATAATATTTCGGTGGCGGAGTCTCGCGGAAATCATCCTGCTCAATGTAGAGCACCTTCGAGAACGGAACTTTACGAGTGCCTGCATTCGGGTCTTCGGGATTGTTGACCGCGTCCATCTCTTCAACGAGATCGTCGGGATAATTATCAATGACAACTTTCAACGGCTTGATGACCGCCATTCGGCGCAGGGAAGTTTTGTTGAGGTCTTCGCGCACACAGGCTTCGAGCAGAGAAACCTCGCTGATGCTGTAATTCTTTGCCACACCAACACGGCGGATGAAATCATGTATCGCCTCAGCCGTATATCCACGGCGGCGCATGGCGCGCAGAGTGGGCATTCGCGGGTCGTCCCAGCCAGTGACAAGTTTCTCTTCCACAAGGCGGCGCAGTTTGCGTTTACTCATCACCGTGTAGGTCAGGTTCAAACGCGCAAACTCTATCTGGCGCGGTTTGAACACGCCCAACGCTTCAGGGAACCATTCATACAGCGGGCGGTGATTTTCGTATTCCAACGAACACAAGGAATGGGTGATGCCTTCCATCGAGTCGTTCTGTCCGTGCGCCCAATCGTACATCGGGTAAATTTTCCACGCTGAACCCGTGCGGTGATGCGCTGGCTCGTGGATAATGCGGTACATGGCTGGGTCACGCATGGTGATGTTTGGGTGCGCCATGTCTATCTTCGCACGCAGAATGCGTGAACCGTCAGGGAACTCGCCATTCTTCATGCGTTCAAGCAGGTCTAAATTCTCTTCCACTGAGCGGTCACGGAACGGGGAATTTTTTCCAGCTTCGGTCAATGTTCCTCGGTTGGCGCTCACCTGATCGGGAGTCTGATCGTCCACGTAGGCCAATCCCTTTTTTACAAGCAGAACCGCCCAGTCATACAACAATCCAAAATAATCCGAAGCATAGGTGACCTTCACCCATTTAATCCCCAACCAGCGCGCATCGTCCATGATGGCATCCACGAATTCGGTTTCTTCTTTCGCGGGGTTCGTGTCGTCAAAGCGCAGGATAAGCTCGCCGTTATTTTCCTTCGCAATAAGATAATCGATCATGAACGCCTTCACATGCCCGATGTGTAAATATCCGTTCGGCTCAGGCGGCAGGCGTGTGCGGACGGTTTGGAAACGTCCGTTTTTTAAATCTTCCGCAACAGCTTCACGGATAAAATCACTTGGTTTATTGATTGTTTCTTCGTCACTCATGGGATTTGCCTTTACGCTGAATTTCAGGGGATGTGAAACCGCCTCTTCCTTGCGGGTACCTGCCACGCTAAAGAGATGCATTCCCCACCCTGATTGTTTTTTTATTGATTGCGTCAATTATAACAAACTTGATTCATGTATAATCGGGCTTGGAGGAATTATGACCGAATCTACTGAAAACCGCACGGGCTTTCTAGCCACCTATTTTGACCGTGACGCTGTCATTAAGATCGCGCGAGCGGCGGGCATCCTTGCATGGATTGTTCTCGGGATTTACGTTTTCACAACGGTGATCTCTATCGCGCAATTCCTGCTTCAATTTGTAACTGGAGTATATTATCAAAAGGGGATGTCAATTTTTGACGTGGCGGGTTTTTTTATGCCATACTTTCTTCAGCCGGTTCCCGGTCTTGTCTATTTCATCGGTTTGAAATTCGCTGAATATGGCCTGCTCATTCTGCTGGATGTAGAGGATAATACCCGCCGCGCCGCACGAAAATAGCCTTGCTTCATCTCGGATGGCGTGATAAAATATCGCCCGCTCGAGTATTGGGGAATCGTACAACGGCAGTACACATCCCTCTGGAGGATGGTATCTTGGTTCGAATCCAGGTTCCCCAGCTAAGCCCGCTAGAAATAGCGGGCTTTTGCTTTAAGTTAATGGTTTAAGGCTACTTGTCAATTTTGGGCCAAGAATATGGTTAAGAAATATTTCTGCATTGTATTTGTAAAAAGAGGCTCTTGAAATAATTTCGAGAGCCTCTTTTTACAAATACATAGTTATTGTGAGCTACCCGCATCCGCCGCCGGATTTATCACGTTTCAATTGCAGGATGATCTTCTGCTCGAATTCCAACTTCTCGTACTCGATCGGGTCGGGGGAGCAGGACTCGTAGCGGCTGCCCAATGCGGCAGGGAAGATAAAGCCCAATTGGTCGTTACCAGCTGTCGGGTCTGCTTGAAGCGCTTTGTCATTCTCTCCAAAGAAAGCGATCCAGTTATTCACACCGCCTTCGAGGATATACACATTCTGCACGCTGGAACCGATCAGCAGTTTCCAGGCATCCACAGCGGCAGCTTCGTCATTGCTCATCACAATGAAGACCGTATTGGCAGGCGGTTCGGAAAGCAGCACGGGAACAACCTCCAACACGCGTTCGAGCGGCACATTGACTGCGCCTTCGATGTGATACAGGTTGTAATCCGCCTCGGAGCGCACATCCAAATAGACGGGGTTCATAGCCTGATTGAATTTGGCTTTGAAGGCTTCCGCAGGGGATGTGAAAGCCAGGCGGTTCTCAAGCATTTCATCTGCCGTGTACACATAAGTGTTGACGATGGGGTCTGCGTTCAATACTTCGACCGTCTCGGTGCGGGTGAATGTCACCTTGTTGTATTTATCCACGAGCGAGGGGCTGCCAATTGCCAATACTGCAACCGCACCTGCGAACAATGCCACGGCGCCTGCTACGCGGATCTTGGGTTCCTTGCTCAGGTCCTTCTTGCCGAAGATGCGTTCGAGCTGTTCGCCACCCCAGAACATGAAGAGCGCCATGAGGATGACGATAACCACGACTGCGCCAATGGGAATGCCGAAGACTTGGTCGAGAGTCAGACGTCCGTAATAGCCTGCGTTGGTATACCAGCCGTCGAAATACTTTTCGGTTTCACCGAACAGGAACGCGCCGACAAATCCGCCGAGCATGAATAACATGCCATCGATCTTGCCTGTGGAAGCGGAGGCCAGCGAGGTGGTGGGGCAGAACCCGCCGACGATGAAGCCAACGCCCATGATCAATCCGCCGACCAGGCCCGAAGCGAGATAGGTTGGGTTGACCCACACCTGACTGAAATCGAGTATGCCGAGACCGACCGCTCCGAAGAGCAGCACCATTGCCACGGTAATGGCGGTGAACATGACCTTGAGCACGGTCAATTCAGTGAAATAGAATTGCGCGGCGAGCTTGCGTGAATCGCCAAAGCCGGACATTTCGAGAGTGTATCCGAATGCAAAGCCAATCGCGGCAAAGAGCACATAGGTCCACGGGTTGGCTGCGCTGACTGCTAAAAAGGATGGGAGAGGAAAGTTCATTTTTTGTTTCTCCTAGTGTTTCCGTCATTGCGAGGGCAAAAAACATCGCCCTCGCAATGACGGAAATTTGTTTACAACCACAACTTCCTGACGAAATACGCCAGTCCGTACGCGCCGCCGAAGATGGCGAACATGATCACCCAGGAGCCTGCCGCGAGAGTTGCGCCGCCAGAGAGGGCCTGCCCGGATGTGCAGCCGCGTGCCAGACGTGCACCGTACAGGAAGATCACGCCGCCGAGGAACGCCATCAGCCAGCGGGTGCGGTCTGAGATGTGCGGTCCTTTGGTGGTCATGATCTTGAGGCGTCCATTGTAGAAGCCGGAAGCAAAGCCGCCGAATAAAGCGCCGAAGAACACAGGCACGATCCAATCATCCAATGGGTTTTTATCTCCGCCCGCCATCTTCAATAAATAGGGCGTGTTATCTACGTGTGAAGGTGCGATCGCATCCACGAGGGCCGCATCCAATCGGCTGGTCGCACCGGATGAGCCAAGCCCGTTACCTGTCAGCAGGAAGGCGAGGAAGAGCACAATTCCCAGTACTACACCGCCAAAGTACGGATGCACGTACGCTTTTTCAGGCCGGTTGAAAATCGATTTTCTAGTTTGAGCAGCCATTTGTTACTCCTTGTTGTCTGTCTCCGTCATTGCGAGGGTGATGTTCTTTCACCCGACACTTGCGCCGCGCGCCAGTGCGGTGAGCAATCTCATTGCTTCGTCGCAAAGAGCGCTCCTCGCAATGACGATATTCTTTTCATAGGTGGTCTCGATACGAGCGAGAAGAACACTCGCTCTACTCGACCACCGGGCTTTCACTGATCACTAATCACTATTCTCTTGCTTGCCGTTATGTACTTCCACTTCTTCATACCCGGTGATCATCGCGCGGGTGGCTTCGAGCGGGGTTGCGCCGGTGGTGGTCATATACACATGCACCACGATGAAAGTTCCGAACAGCCATGCAACCAGTGAATGGAAAGGCGCAAGGAAGGGCAGTCCGCCGAGGGCGTTCGCAAATGCGGGCCACTTTTGCACACCCCACATCAACGCGCCGGTGAGCATTTGCAGGGGCAGCAACACATTCAAAATTCCAAAGTATGTGATCTTCTGGATCGGATTCATGCGGCTGTCGGGGCGCTTTTCGAACGGGTGTCCTTCGCCTTTGAAAATTCCAGAGATGTAGTATTTCGCCTGGATCATTGCATCGTCAAAGAAGCCGTACGGGCGCGGGATATATTCCTGCATGCGTTCGGTTGCGATGTGGAAGAAGACCGAGAGCAGCGCATTGATCACAAGAATGGCGGCGAGGATATTGTGCAGGGTCACCACGCCGCGGAAGGAGAACGCGCCGAAGATGTCGGGCCGGTGAATGATCAAACCGGTGAATAATAGGATGACGATGGATGCGGTCTGTAGCCAATGCCAGAAGCGGCGATAGGCATCGTACATATAAACGCGCTCGGTTCGTGCGTGACCGTGAGCCTGTTTCTTCGACGATAAGAATCTCAGCGTCCCGTGGCCGATCACACCTAAAAGCGAACCCGCAAAGGCAAGCGCGCCGAGCCAGTCGATCCAACTTACGCGGCTGGAACCGAAGACGTACATGTCATCATTAGCGGGCATGGGCTGATAGTACAGAGCTCCATCCTCACCAGTGACGAGTTCACCGCTGCCTTGCACGTTGTTGTCCACGTCAAAGACGGGCATCACGGGGGCATTGTCCGCAAGTTTGATGGATGCGGTCATGCGCGATTCGTCATTGTGGCAGGCTTTGCAGTCGTTGACTGCATTCTCGCCGCGCGTGACGTTGTGGTTGATGCTGTACGGCTGCACCATACCTTCGATGCGCGGGTTGTTCAATCCCAACGCCGCGAGTTTTGTTTTGACGGCTTCTTCTTTTGCAGGAGAGTCGATGGTAAGTTCGTCCGTGCTGAGTTTGCCATCGCTGTTCGCGTCAAAGGCGGTGACGATGTCGCTCGCGTAGTTGCCGTTCTCAAGGAATGCAGCTTCGAGGTCAATTTGGCGGACGGGGCGCTTGCTGCCGTTTGCATCGTCATACACCCAATAGAAGGATGTGATCAGGTTATACGGGGCAAGCAGGCTATCGCCGTCAATATTGGTACGGTTGAGCAGCACGGGCTTGTAGCCAGTGACGAGGGAGGTCACGTCATTGGGTGTGCCTTCCACGCCGCGGCAGGTTTCCACGGCTGCGCCATCGGTGGTGATGACTGTCCAGTCATAGGTCTGGATGGCGGGTGCGTACATCTGCGGGATGTGGCAGGTTTCGCAGGCCACGGCATCCATGTGGGTTTCGATGTAAGGCAGCCAGTCTGCGTGGCCTTCGTTCGCATCGTGGCAGTTCTCGCAGCGGCGCATGGTTCCCTTGAATTCAGGAGCCGCGTTGAATTGTGCGCTTTCACCGCGTGCAAAGTTGTGATCCGGCATCTGGAGATATTCGTTGATCTCCAATGAGCGCGGATCGTAAATGAGATGGTCGGGGTTGTTACTTTGCGCTTCGCTGGCATGTGCGGGGTTGTTGAGCGCGAAGTGACAGTCTGTGCATTGCAGCTGGCGTTCGGCGTGAATGTCCCATGAGCGGTCGAGATCGTTCTTGTCCGTCAGGTTGACGCCGGATTCGTTGATGCGTTGGGACGAGACGACCTGTCCAGTGGTGGCGGTTTGTGGATAGTCCAGGTCACATGCGTTGAGGGTGAGCGGTTCCTTTGTTTCGGGATGTACTTCGCCGTGACATGCCGCACAATTTGAGTTGGAGGGGTCTTGAATGCCGATGATCTCACTCTTGAGTTCACCGTTTTCATTGAAGGCTTCTGCGTTCCATGCCCAACCGTCCACTGAAGTTTCGACGATGTTCAGGCCCGATAATGTGGCGGTGTTTGCTTTGCCAAACTCACCGGCGTGGATGGCTTCCGCGCGGGCGGCGGTGTTCGGCGCTTCGAGGTGGCAGAGGAAGCAGTTCATTTCCATGGTGCCAGATTTGTCCCAGTCCCATGTGGTGACGTTTCCGCTCGCGTCGAGGGTTGATGTTTCGGGATTATCTTTGCTTGTCTTCAGGTCTGTCAGCAGATCACCATCACGGGATGTGGTGGCTGGGCCGCCGCCAACGATGCGTTCGCCGTTGAGCATGAGCCACTCGGCGGTGGAAAGATCGAGGCGTTCATCACCATTCTGGGAAAGGAAGCGGTAGGTGAGAGGATTCCACTGTCCGAAGGTGCCGGTGCTGGAGTCCCATGTTTCTGTGGAGGCAGCGTAATCGGATAACCCGAGGTCAGAGTGAAATGCGTGGGATGCGATGAATTCGGTGTCGTGGCATTGTCCGCAAGTTTGCATGGTGGAGACGGCTTCGTTGTTTTCCAACACGTTCACGCCGTTCTTATCGAGCAGGGCAAAGTTTGGGTGTAGGACGGATGCCTGTTGAGCAGGAGCAGCTTCCGGCGCGGCAAGAGCCGTTCCAATTCCAACGGCAAGTGCAAGGGCGATAAATCCAAATAAAAGGAAGAGTGTGTATCGTTTCATGATTGTTATCTCCCACCCCATTCGATTGGGTCGCCAGAGTAGCCGAGGGCTTCCCAATCCATGAGGCCGGGTTCACCAGCGGCGGAGTGGCATGAATCACATTGCAAGGCTTTGTCGGAGGACTGAACCATGTGGGTGGTGGGCCAATACATGTGAGTTTCAGTGAAGCCGTATTCTCCGCTGTATTCGAGGCCGGTGATGGGCGCGGCGAGTTCGAAGGCGCTGTCCCAGTCAAAGGTTGTCCAGAAGCCGCCTTCGCCAGATGTGACAGGTTGAAGCAGGTAATTATTTTTCACATCGTAGGGCTGCTTGGCGACATGCAGCTTGAAGGGGAATATCTTTGCGGTGTTGTCTTCGATGCTACCCGCGGGTTTATTGATGTAGGTGACACCGCCTTTGCCCAGCGGGTCGCCGAGGATGTAGCGGTATTCGTTATCGCCGTTGAACCAAAGATACGTTGGGGTGAAATTCTGTTCGTAGGTGAATTCACCTTTGATCTTGAGGTAGGTGAAGTGGTCGTCTTCGCGGCCTTCCTGACCAGCTTGCGACCAGTCCCATGTGGTTTTGGTGGGGTCTTCAAGCGCAATGGCTGGGATGTGGCAGGTCTGGCAGGCTACGGAAGCAAGGTGCGTGTTGATGCGTTCATCTTCGTGCTTCTGGTCAACGTGGCATTGCTCGCAGGAGACTTGTTCTTTCGGGTCAATGGTGTAGTTATCTGCGATCATGCGGCCAAGGATCTGATGATCGTTGGATACATGACAGTCAGTGCATTGCATGTTGAGTTCGCCGCCCATGTGTACATCAAGTGACTCGTCGGGGAAGTACAGGCTTTCATCGAGGTCGCCGTGTTTGACGCCGTTTCCGCCGCCGCCGTCGAAGTGGCATTTGCCGCAGTTCTCGCGGGTGGTGGCGCGTACACTTTGTGCGGCCGCCAACAAGTCCACACCTTCAGCGGGGTTGCCGAAGGTGCCTTTGCCGTATGAGCCGGAATCCGCATGGCAGGCGAGGCAGTCTACATTCTCGGGGTTGGCTTGCTGAACTTCCTTGCCTTCCTCCCATCCGTAACCGGCATGACAGGACATGCACTTGTTCTCGTTGCCTTGAGAGCCGATGCAGAAGTTGTTGATCTGGTTGATCTTGCCGATGGTCACATCATCTTCGCGCCAGGGGACATCGAAGGCTTTTGATTCCCATGTCCAGTGCGTTGTTTTCATCAGATCGGTTGCGGCATCTTCGTGGCATTCGAGGCAGGCACGGGTGACGTCCTGTCCTGTTTTGAAATCGCCTTGAACGATGTCTTTGTGGTCTACATGAACGGCTTTTGTGGGGATATAAGCCGCAGGGTTTTTGACTGCCTGGGCACGGGGTAGGTAGTAGAGGACAGGGACGAGGATCAGCAACAAGATGCCGACCAGTCCTAATGTCCAGGAAGGGAAGCGGTGTCCTGAGTTTATCGAAGGGCGGTTCTTCATACATTCTCCTGTGATACTTCATTTACCAGGTTTGCTTGATATGCGAGTCTGTCGCGCATTGCGCTGCGCAAAAGGTCAAGCGCCTGAATGAGTCTTTGATCAGATAGGGAATAGGTGATGATCGTGCCAGTACGAACGGTATCAACCAGCCCGCGTTCGCGCAGGACTTTGAGATGCCGCGAGGTCGTTGGCTGGTTCAACCCGAGTTCGCTTGCCAGTTCGGTTACGTTGCGAGGCCCATCATTAAGGGCATATAGTATGAGGAGGCGATTTGGGTCTGAGAGCGCCGCGCAGAAATTGGCTTCGAGTTGTGTAATTTCTTGTTTTAAGGTGGGATTTACCATGTTTACCTGCTTATATATGAATAAACGAATATTTGCATGTCTATAATAATATTGTGACAGATTGTACAATAGTGAATTGTGTCACATTAATCTTTGTTTAATGTCATAAATAATTTTTGCGGATTTTATTATTACTGCACCCCAAAGTGTTATTCCAATCGTAAACGCAAAACATCCCATTTGAAAAAGAGCCTTACTATTTATCAACTAAACACTATAAATAGTAAGGCTCCGATTTCTGCTTAACTGAGACGGGGTTATTAATGCGAAAGGTAATGGTTTTGCAGGCTTCGATAACTTAATTCTTTCTTTCGCATTGCCTGAATTGCTGCAACTGCTGCCATTGCAGCTGAGAGAGTTGTCAATAATGGAACATTCATCGCAATTGCCGCCGAACGGATCTCTGCACCGTCGCTGTGAGCATGCGAGCCGAGTGGCGTGTTGAGTACTAACTGCACCTTGCCGCTGCGAATCAAGTCCACGGTGTGCGGGGAGCCATCAGCAAATTTATTTATTGTTTCAACAGGCAAGCCTACCTTGCGGAAAAATTCTGCGGAACCCGGTGTGGCATATAAAGTAAATCCCATACGATGTAGATCACGCGCCACTTTCAATCCGGCGCTTTTATCATAGTCATTGACACTGATCAAAGCTGCACCTTCAAGGGGCAGTCCGAATCCTGCGGCAATTTGTGACTTGGCGAAGGCGTGACCAAAATGAGCGGCATGTCCCATTACTTCACCAGTGGAGTGCATTTCAGGTCCAAGCAACGAACTTGAGCCGGATAGTTTCTTGAACGGCAACACAGCTTCCTTGATAAAGAAACCATCCACGCGCGGCTCATCCAAAATTCCGAGGCTTTCTAGGCTGCTGCCTGCCATCACTTGTGCGGCGGCGTACGCTAGATTTAATCCCGTGGCTTTGCTGGCGTAGGGGACAGTTCTCGAAGCACGTGGATTTACTTCCAATACGCAGACAACTTCATCCTTCAAAGCGAATTGCACATTCATCAATCCACGCACACCGAGAGCGAGACCAAGCTGTTCGGTGTATTCGCGCATAATCCCAAGGTGATAGGCGCTGACTTTATACGGAGGCAGGACACAAGCCGCATCTCCAGAATGGACACCTGCCTCTTCGATATGCTGCATGATCGCCCCGATAACGACTCGTTCTCCGTCCGCGAGCGCGTCCACATCGATTTCGAAAGCGTCTTCCATAAACTTGTCGATAAGAATCGGTTGACCGGGAGCCGCTTCAATCGCCTTTTGAATGAATCCTGCTAAATGGGGTTCGGACTCCACTAAAGCCATTGCCCGCCCGCCCAGAACAAAGGATGGACGCACCAAGACGGGATATCCAATTCTTTCAGCGATAACACGCGCCTCTTCGATGGAACGGGCGATTCCGTTTTCGGGCTGGGGAATGTCCAACTCTTTGAGCAGTTTTGCAAACTCTTCGCGGTCTTCGGAGAGTTGAATGGCATGGGGTGATGTTCCCAAAATTTTCACGCCCGCCGCTTCAAGCCCTGCCGCTAAATTGAGTGGAGTCTGTCCGCCGAATTGGACGATGACGCCGACAGGTTTTTCGAGGTCAATTACGTTGAGGACATGTTCAAGAGTCAGTGGCTCAAAATACAATCGGTCTGCGGTGTCATAATCGGTGGAGACGGTTTCAGGATTGCAGTTGTACATGATGGTTTCGTATCCCATCTTAGACAGGGCAAACGCCGCCTGACAACAGCAGTAATCGAATTCAATTCCCTGACCAATGCGATTCGGCCCGCCGCCGAGGATGAGGATTTTTTGTTTATCTGTTGGGCGGGATTCATCTTCCATTTCGTAGGCGCTGTAGAGATAGGGTGTCTGCGATTCGAATTCTGCGGCGCAGGTGTCGACGCGTTGGAATGTAGGGGTTATGCCTAATGATTTCCGTAGCTCGCGGAATGATGAATGCTGAATTGATGAATGATGAATTTAAGAGCCGCGCAATGTGCGAGTCTGCAAATCCCATTTGTTTGGCATTTCTAAGGATGGCTTTGAATTCCGCATCCTGCATTCTGCCTTCTGCATTTTGCTTTGCATAATTCCTAATCTCTAATTCGCAATTCCTAATTTCGTTCATCTGAGCCAGGAACCACAAATCATATCCGCTTGCTTTGGAGATTTCTTCGAGTGATATTCCCTGTTGAATGGCGCGATAGACACGGAAGAGTCTGTCAGCGGTGGGGATTTTGAGGGTAGATAATGTTTCAGGTTCAGCAATCAATTCTCGGTTAGGGCCAGAGGCGTCAAGTGCGTCCACACCAATTTCGAGGGATTGAATCGCTTTGTTCAGGGCTTCGGGGAAGGTGCGTCCCAATGCCATCGATTCGCCCACGGATTTCATTTGCGGGCCGAGAGTTGAATCCACGCCTGGAAATTTTTCAAACGCCCAGCGCGGAATTTTCACGACGACATAATCGAGCGAAGGCTCGAAGGCGGCTTTGGTTTGACCTGTGATGTCGTTGGTGATTTCGTCGAGAGTGTAGCCGACTGCGACGAGCGCGGCGAGTTTGGCGATGGGAAAGCCCGTGGCTTTGGAGGCAAGCGCGGACGAGCGACTGACGCGCGGATTCATTTCGATGACAACGACGCGGCCTGTTTTCGGGTCAACGCCGAATTGCACATTCGAGCCGCCTGTTTCAACGCCGACAGCGGTGAGCACGCGATGAGCGAGGTCGCGCAGGATTTGATACTCGCGGTCGGTGAGCGTTTGCGCGGGCGCGACGGTGATGCTGTCACCCGTGTGGACGCCCATCGGGTCGAGATTTTCGATGGAGCACACGACGACGAAGTTATCGGCTTTGTCGCGCATGACTTCGAGTTCGTATTCTTTCCAGCCGAGGACGGATTCTTCAAGCCATGCCTGACCAATTGGTGATTCAGAAATTGCGCTACGGACTGCTTCTTGAAGTTGAGCGGGTTCGTAGACCCACGATCGCGCCCGTGCCGCCCATCGCAAACGAAGCGCGGACTAAAACTGGATAGCCAGTCTGTTTGATGATTTTTTCGGCTTCGGCCAGCGAATACGCCGCGCCGCCGTGCGGAATGGGGATGCCAACTTTTTGCATGGTCTCGCGAAACAGCAAACGGTCTTCGGCAGCTTTGATGGCATTGAGATTCGCGCCGATGAGTTGCACGCCGTATTTTTCAAGTACTCCATTTTCACTGAGCGCAAGTGCAAGATTTAATCCCGTTTGCCCGCCAACAGTGGGGAGCATCGCATCGGGTTTTTCTTGTGCAATGATGGCTTCGAGCGCTTCAACGGTGAGTGGTTCAATGTAGGTCGCGTCTGCGATTTCAGGGTCAGTCATAATGGTGGCGGGATTCGAGTTGACCAGTACCACGCGGTAGCCTTCGGCTTTCAAGGCTTTCACTGCTTGTGTACCGGAGTAATCGAATTCAGCCGCTTGGCCAATAACAATTGCCCCTGAACCGGGAACAAGAATTGTATGAATATCTGTACGCTTCATATTATTTATCCCCAATCATTTTGAAGAACTCGCCAAAGATATCATGTGCATCATGCGGGCCAGGCGCAGACTCAGGATGAAACTGCACGCTGAAGACAGGTTTGTTTTTCATTCGTAACCCTTCAAGTGAGTCATCGTTCAGGCTCTTGTAAGTGATTTCCACTTCGTCTTTGTTCAAGTCGCCTTCGGTGACATAGTAATTATGATTTTGCGCAGTGATGAGAACTTCTCTGCTTGGCAAATGCTGAACAGGATGATTCCCGCCGTGATGCCCGAACTTGAGGCGATGCGTATCCGCGCCGAGTGCGCGGCCGATGAGTTGATGTCCGAGGCAAATACCAAAGATTGGCACACCGCTTTGGATGAGTTCCACTCACGGCTTCGACAGCATAAGGCAAGCCCGCAGGGTCACCTGGGCCGTTGGAGAGAAAGACTCCATCGGGTTTCAAAGCGAGAACTTCGTCCGCTGTTGTGTCCGCAGGGACGACGGTCACATTCGCGCTGTAAGAAGATAAATGGCGAAGAATATTTTCTTTGATTCCAAAATCATACGCGACGATAGACCACGGACGACTGAACATCGGTTTACCATCGTCCGTCGTCCATGGTCTGTGTTCCTCTATCCATTTACTTCCCTCATCATCAGCCCACCGATAACTCTCTTCGCAAGTCACTTCCTTCACCATATCGCGCCCGTCGAGACCTTCCCAATCGCGTGCCATCTTCAAGCAATATTTCTGGGGAAGTTCCCTTGTGGAAAGCGCGGCTTTTTGCGTGCCACCATCGCGGAGTTTGCGAGTCAGCCAGCGCGTGTCCACGCCGCTGATGCCTGGGACTCCGTGTTGAGTGAGCCAATCAGATAAAGAAAGTGCCGAACGCCAGTTCGACACCACGGGACTCAGTGAACGGATGATAGCAGCCGAAACTTGCGGTTTTGCGGATTCATCATCTTCCAAATTGATTCCTACATTCCCAATGTGCGACACGGTGAACAATACACCTTGTCCACGGTAGGAGGGATCGGTGAGAATTTCCTGATAGCCTGTCATGCTGGTGTTGAAGACCAGCTCAAATACGGCGTCCGTTTCCGCGCCGAAGGCTTGACCTTCGATGACGGTTCCATCTTGTAAAACGAGGTTGGCTAATTTCATAAACCGTTGGCTCCTACAAAATACCGCAGATTTTTGGGCGGTAAATTCCGCCGATTATAGCACCTCATTTGTTATTGTTTAGACAAATGCTTGCAAAAGAATTCTGAGTTTTTATATTAGACCTCTTGTATAAGTTACAGGAAACTTTGAAACACCCCCCCCCCCCAGAGAAAAAAAGCCGGGGGTTTCCCTTTCCCCCCCCCCCTTTGAAAAGGTCAATTTGCAAACCTTGTGCGCATGTTCGTTCATAACCTTGCATCATCTTTCAGATTACTGCATTGATTATCAAAATAGAACATAGGGGTATGTCGCTGGTTTATATATTACCCATTTGAGCGGTGTATATTGTTGATGAGTACCCGTATGGGGAATAGTATTATCAGTTTATTGCCCTATGATGGATGGAATTAACTTTTGACCATTCAACCATAAGGTGATGCCATGAAAAATAAAGTTCAATTCCAAAATGTTGACAACGAATCTGCAAATGATTTACCCTCCAGTCCATTCAACTGGCTGACATCTCCTCACACAAAGACCTGGCTTGAAGAACGTGATGCCTGTGCATTGGTTGCATCGGTTCGTAAGAATGGTGAAGCGACGCATGGAAATTTGAAGCGTGCTCTGGCCGCTTTAAGCATCATGGGACATCGCTCTGGTGAAGTCAACGGGGAAGGGGATGGCATCGGTGTGATGACCGACATTCCGCGCGTGTTATGGTCGCAGGCATTGGAGCAGGCGGGGAAACCTGGCTGGCTTGCCGAAGACCGCCGCTTCTTTGTGGGACATTTGATGATTCCCAATACTGAGGCGGATGTTCAAGTTGTTAAATCTAAAATTATCAACATGCTCAAAGAAAGAGACATTGACCTGCTGTTGGAGCGCCCGACCCCCACACGTTTGCAGGCGCTCGGAAAAATGGCGCGTCAACAGGTGCCGCACCTTTGGCAGATTTCGGGGATGGTACATAATGGCCCATTGGAAAATGTAGAGCGGACTCTCTTTGACCTTGCGCTTCACATTGAAAAATTTACGAATGTTGCCATTGCTTCACTTTCCAGCAATGTTGTCGTTTATAAAGTGCGCGGCTCGATCGAAACTTTGTATCAATATTTTCCCGAACTGCGCAACCCTGATTTCACCACCGCCATCACGATTGGACATGCGCGTTATTCCACCAACACCGCCACTAGCTTTGAACGCGTCCAGCCTTTTAGTTTGATTGGGCACAACGGCGAGATTAATACGATCGCACGTCTGCGTGAACAGGCGGAGATGCTCGGCGTCAATTTGGTGGAAAGCGGAAGTGACTCTCAAGACCTTGACCGATTGCTTTCTACGTTGATCCATCATTATCGCTTCTCGCTGACCGAATCATTGGAACTGGCTTTCCCTCCCATCCTCAGTGAAGTGGAAAAACTTTCGCCTGAATTACAGACAATTTATAAATATTATCGTCAGGCCTTTGGCCCATACTCGCAAGGCCCTGCGGGGATCATCTCCCGCTTTGGCGATGAATGTGTTTTCAGCGTGGATGCGCTCGGTCTGCGCCCGCTCTGGTTTGGTGACACGGAAAAGGAATATTTCTTCTCCTCGGAGAAGGGCGTTTATCATTTGGACGATATGCGCGTTGACCCAGTTCCGCTTTCGCCTGGTGAAAAGATGCGCTTGCGCATTCACCGCGGGCGGAATGTAGAAGTCTTTGATTACCCTGCCATTCAACAGCGCATGTTGAACCTGACCATGCGCAGGTTCGGCTCTCTCGAAACGATAAACAAACGAATTGCGCGCCCGCCGCTGCCATTGGAAATTACAGAGAATGATGAAAACAATACTCTGTCCGCAGTGGACTTGGATAATCGTCTCTCCGCTTTCGGGTGGGGACGTGAAGACCGCGAGTGGGTTCAGGAACTTGCCAAGAATGGCATTGACCCGATCAGCTCGCTCGGCTTTGACGGCCCGCTGGCGTCTCTTTCCACCGAACGCCAAAATATCGCAGACTATTTCAAAGAGGCAGTTGCGGTTGTAACAAATCCCGCCATTGACCGCGAACGGGAAGTGGAACATTTTTCCACGCAAACGATTGTTGGCTCGCGTCCGCCGCTCATGCCCAATGAATTGGGGGATGACACTACCTTCACACTCGAAACGCCGATTTTGCTGGATTCGGTCAGCGCAGGATTGAAAACAGGCTATCCCACGTTGAGTCAATTGACGAGCCGTTTTCCGAATGAGCAGCTTGGTCATTTGCAGACCGTCACATTGGATGGTGAGACAACTGCCCAAGCCTTGGAACGCCTCGCGCAAACCGCCATTGATTCTGTCCGCAACGGAGCGAAACTCCTGTTGTTGGACGACTCAGAAGCATTCCAAAATCAAAATGGATGGGTTGACCCAATCCTCGCGCTCAGCGTTGTTGACCTTGCGCTTCGTAAAACCTTTGCTGAACTTTCTTCTTCAGAATCTTCATCCACACCGCTGCCGTTGAATGACAGCGGCAAAATAGACCTCAGCCTGATGGCTTCCCACTCAGCGGTAAATCTGCGCCGTCAGGTGGGGTTGGTCGTACGCAGCGGAGCCATTCGCAATCTGCATGATGTCATCATGTGCATCGGCATGGGCGCGGACGCGATCTCACCTTATTTGATTTTCGAAGCAGCGGTCAAAGCCACGAATGATGAGGAAGAGACCGAAGGATTGAAGAAAACTTTCAAGGCGCTGCGTTCTGGTATTGAAAAATGTATCAGCACAATGGGTATTCATGAAGCACGCGGATATGGAAGATTATTTTCAAGTATCGGGTTGAGTACTCCTGTTGCCTTTGCATTGGGCGTGAAAAATTATGGAGGTTCAGAAGAGGGTGGTTTGAAGTGGAATGATATTGATGCCGATACTGAGAAACGCGCAATTGCATATCACAGTGCAGGTCGCGGCGAACTTTCGCGTGTCAATCATTTTTATCCAAAAATTTGGAAGGCGGCGGGAAAGCTTGGGAAGGGCGAATCAGGCTGGGGTGAGTATGAAGCGCACACGCAGACAACGGCAAAAGCCAACCCTGTCACCATCCGCCACATTCTTGATTTCCGTTATCCCGAACAAACTTCCATTGAATCCAATAATGTCAATCTCGGAATCACATCGCACAAACTTCCGTTCCTGATCGCGTCCATGTCGTTTGGTTCGCAGGGTGAAACGGCTTATCGCGCGTATGCCGAAGCCGCGTTTCGTTTGAACATGCTTTCGCTCAACGGCGAGGGCGGCGAAATTCCTGACCTGCTCGGCAAGTATCCATTCAATCGCGGAATTCAAATTGCGTCGGGTCGTTTCGGCATCACGGCGGAAACCATCAATGCCACGAATCTTTTGGAGATAAAAGTTGGGCAGGGCGCGAAACCTGGCGAAGGCGGGCATCTGCCTGCGCGCAAAGTCACTTCCAAAGTTGCGGCGGCGCGTCATTCGCAAAAGGGCGTTGACCTTATTTCGCCGTCCAACAATCACGATATTTATTCCATCGAAGACCTCGCGCAATTTATCGAGGAACTCAAGACCATCAATCCCAAGGCGCGTGTCGCGGTCAAAATTCCTGTTGTGCCTGGCATCGGAATTATCGCGGTCGGCGTTGCCAAGGCTGAGGCCGATATTATTTATCTCACTGGTTATGATGGAGGAACGGGTGCGGCGCGTCAACATTCTTTGCGACATGTTGGCCTGCCTGCGGAAATTGGAATCGTGGAAGCGCATCGTGCTTTAACGGAGGCAGGGTTGCGCTCCAAAGTAGAGATCTGGGCTGACGGTGGAGTCCGCTCCGCGTCGGACACGGTCAAGCTGATGTGCCTCGGCGCGAATCGAATTGGCTTTGGCACGTTGCCGATGGTTGCCATTGGCTGTACGATCTGTAGAGACTGTCAGAGTGGCACATGCCACACGGGAATCACCACCCAGCTTGAAACGGTGGAAGAGGCGACGGGGCAGGGCATCAAACATTTTGTCCCGCGTGAAATTGAGCAAGCCACACAAGCCTTGGTCAATGTATTCACAGGTTTAGGGGAAGGCGTAAAAGAAATCGTATCCAAACTAGGTTTTGAAAATTCACAAGATATTGTCGGCCGCTCTGATTTGCTGATTCAAATTTCGCATCACGAAAAAATTGACCTTGCGGAGATGCTGATCCCGATCGGTGATTTCTTGCTGACGAAACCAATCCCGATCTCGTTGCCAATGAATGAAATGCTGACCATTGATCGCGGCCCTTTGCATCGTCCGCGCAATCATCTGACCACCGTCATTTCCAATTTGGTGATGGAAAATTTCACCACCTATCGGCAGGATAGAATCCTGTTTGAGGATGATAAAGTAACTCCCGTAGACCGCGCCCTTGGCACGCATCTGACTGGCGCACTCACGCGCTTTCGCAATAACTGGAACTGGCTACCTGGGCATGGCGGTCACGGTGGCCATCGCGAAACATGGATGCCGCCGCTTGAAAATGTTGAAACAGATTCTGTGCCGCGCACATCTCTGCGTTTTGTCAGCAGTTCTGTCCCTGGTAATGGACTCGGTGCATACAACGCCGATCCCGTTCACATTCTCGTCGAAGGCGGCGCGCAGGATGGTGTTGCGAAAGGCATCTCTGGCGGGCGGGTGGTCATCATGAAAGGTTATAACCACGATGGCAAGCTGATCGATGGCTCGGTTGGGAAAAGCCTTGCGTATGGCGGCACGGGCGGTGTGGTGATCGTGCAAGGCAACGCGGATTCGCGTGCCTGCATCCGTCTCTCGGGCGCGGATGTGATCATCGGCGGCGAAATCGTCAAGCCACTCAATGACAGCCTTGGTTTTATTGCTGCACGATCCAACGTGAAGGGCTTCCTGTGCGAATACATGACCTCAGGCCGCGTGCTGGTCTTGGGTGACCCCGGCCCGTGGATGTGTGCAGGCATGACGGGCGGCGTGTTGTATCTGCGCTTACAGCCGCATCTCAATTTTGATCAGGCCGCCATCCAGCGTCGTTTGGGAAAAGGTGCAAAAGTAACTGTGCAGGAAGTGGGCGAGAGTGACCTGCAAAACTTGCGCGAGCTTTTGACAACGTATGCGGATGAACTGAAACACAATCATCAAATTGAGGAATCGCAGAAGGCTCTTGACCTGCTTGTGGATTGGAAGAGCACCTTTGTCCGTGTGGTTCCGTTGGGACAGCAGGAAGAACAGAAATTCGCAACAGAGTAAATGAACGCTCTTTGAAAGTTTGAAAATTTATCACGAAAAAGACTTGTGGAAATTCCTTCACAAGTCTTTTTTTTATTATTTGCTCGGTATGCTCCATATGGGTAGGAAATTTTTAGCTGTACGGCCAATATCAGTGGAATGTTCGGTCGATATTCTCCAAAGGGGTAATAGGCATATGACCCTGAATCCATAGAATAAGACCTATTCATAGAGCAGCATTTCATCTTCCTGAGAGAGATACATAACCTTGATTTTCACTCTGATCATTTTCGTGTTGGCATATATAGCGATAGCAAGCGAGAAATTCCCGCGCCATTGGGTGGCTCTTTTGGGCGGCGCTCTGTTGATCTTGTTCGGCGTGCTCACCCCAACCGAAGCGCTGGGGTATATCAGTTGGGAGACACTCGGGTTGGTTGCGGGAATGTTTACTTTGGTGGCAATTCTGGTGGAGGCAGGTTTCTTCACCTGGTTGGCTATGATGTCCCTTCGCAAAGTCAATTATCACCCGGTGCCCTTGTTCATCATTCTGATCCTGTTGGCCGCTTTTCTTGCAGCATTCATGGATAGCATCACAGTGATGTTGTTTCTGGCCGCGTTGACATTACAACTCTGTACTTTGCTCAATCTCGACCCGGTTCCGCTCGTGATTGCAGAGGTTTGTGCTGCCAATACTGGTGGCGCTGCCACACTGGTAGGTGATCCGCCCAACGTGATTCTGGGGACAACATTAGGTTTTTCTTTTTCAGATTTTGCCACTAACACAGGCCCAATTGCTCTGGTCGGTGCCCTGATCCTGGTGACCTATTTTTATGTGAGAAACCGCAAAGCATTACAGAATGCGCATGTTGCCCTGACGCCTGAAATGATCGAAAAGATCGACGAACTGCACAGCGAACCATTACACGTTCATTTGACTCGCGTGGGTCTGACCGGTTTCGTGATGGCAGTGGTCTTGTTGATCTTCCATATTCCTTTGAGTGATCTGGCAGGATTGCCCATCAATGCGGCTGTATCGGCTTTGATCCCGGCGGGAATCGCCATGATCGCCCTGCGCGATGACCAACGCAAGAAGATCCTGCTCAGTGTGGATGGCGAAAGTATTCTTTTCTTTGCAGGTTTGTTCATGATGATCGGTGGTTTGGAGAAGGTTCATCTTTTCGAAACACTCGCCAAAGCATTGGCGCTGGCTACTGCTTCCAATTCAAATACCTTGGTCATGGCTCTGCATTGGGGCCCGGGTCTTGCAAGTGGAATTCTGGATAATGTGCCGCTTGCATTGGCGATGACTTTCGTACTCAAAGACCTGGCGGCCATCCCCGGCACGCCTCCGCTATCCATGATGGTTTGGTCACTGGCTATGGGTGTGGATGTCGGCGGCAACTTAACACCGATTGGCGCTTCGGCTAATGTAGTTGCATATTCCTACATGGAACACAATCACGGTTCGATTGGCTGGAAGCGCTGGCTGGTTATCGCAGTCCCGCCTACCATCATTGTCATGATCATTGCTTCGATCATATTGCTCTATAAAAATCAGATCGGTTGGTATTAGTTTTTTTTGATAGGAGAGATAAAGAGATGTACATACTTTCTTTGATCGGCTACATCATGATCGCACTGTTGTTGATGAGCATGCTTGCAAAAGCCCGCCCGCGAATTAAAGAACCGGCACCCGGCAAGGCATTGAAAAACCTTCCCATGGGATTATCGTCACGTTTTCAGTTGCAGCGCTCCAGTTTTATGGCTCTGTTGACCGGGATCGTGTTCGGTGTCCTCACCGGCTGGCTGCCCTTAAGCATGGCAGGAATTGTTGCCGCCGTTGCGCTCACCACTATTTTTTTGCCAATGCGTTACACATTCACGACCAAGGGAATATCCGTAGGGGACGGAGCGTTTTACCCTTGGAATGATTTTTCCGGATATGTTGCCAAAGGATCGAGTCTGAAACTTGACCATCCTTCCCTTTTTGGACGGCTCACATTGTTCATCAAACCCGCCGAAATGAACAATGTGTTGGAATACGTTGAACGGTATGTCAGAGCTGGATAAAAATAAAATCTTGAAAAGAGGAGAATAAAAATGAAAGCTGTAACTAAAAAGAAGTTTATGTTTATTTTGCCCTTGTTGGCTGTCGCGTTGACCTTTGCATTTGCCACGCCAGCATTTGCGCAGGATGGTGAACCACCAACAGCCGAGCAGGTGAGTGATATTACCCTCGGCCTCAATATGTTGTGGATGCTGCTTGGCGGCTTCCTGGTGTTTTTCATGCAGGCTGGCTTTGCTCTGGTGGAAACTGGTTTCACCCGCAATAAGAACGTAACCCATACCATGATGATGAATATGATGGTTTTCTGTATTGGCGCAATTGGCTACTGGTTGACCGGTTTCGCCTTTCAGTTTGGTGGTGTCAATGCCGCCTATCCTGAGGTAGCCACTGCTGGCGCCATTGCCGGAGAATGGGCACACTCTCCCATCACGCTCGGCGATTGGCAGGGTTTGCTTGCTACCCCTGCGTTACGCTTTGGTCAATTTGGCATCCTCGGTGGCAGTGGATTCTTTCTTGCCGGTTTGGGAACGAATGCTGGCATTCTCTCCTTCTTCCTGTTCCAAATGGTCTTCATGGACACTGCTGCCACCATCCCAACCGGTTCCATGGCAGAACGCCTTAAGTTCTCCGGCTTCGTTGCTATGAGCTTGTGGGTTAGCATGTTCATCTACCCGATCGTTGCAGGGTGGATCTGGGGCGGCGGCTGGCTTCAAAATCTGGGACGTATTGCCGGTCTCGGTAACGGCGCAGTGGACTTTGCAGGTTCCGGCCCGGTTCACATGATCGGCGGCGTTGTAGGTTTGGCTGGCGCAATTGTGCTCGGCCCGCGTATCGGCAAGTTCAATAAAGATGGTTCCGCCAATACAATTCCCGGCCACAATATTACGATCGGTGTGTTGGGGACGATCATTCTGTTCTTCGGTTGGTTCGGATTCAATCCCGGCTCATCCCTTGGCTTCCTCGGTGGTTTCCGTAACCTCGCAGTGATCGCTGCCATCAATACTCTGTTGGCTGGTGCTGCAGGTGGTTGTGCTGCAATGACTTATATGTGGTTGTTCGGCCCCTCTAAGAAACCGGATGCAGGTATGTCTGTCAATGGTGTTCTTGCCGGTCTGGTGGCGATTACTGCTCCCTGCGCCTTTGTCGATGTTTGGGCAGCGGTTCTGATCGGTACGATTGCAGGTGTGTTGGTTATTTTTGCTTCATCTACTCTTGAGAAACTCAAGATCGATGACCCCGTGGGCGCGGTACCGGTTCACATGGTCAATGGTGCCTGGGGCGTTCTGGCAGTTGGTATCTTCGCCAATGGCAACCCGGATACCGCCGCATGGAATGGTATGGAAAGCGCAGTGACCGGTTTGATCTACGGCGGCTCCACTCAGATCCTTGCCCAGCTCGCCGAAGTGGTCAGCATCTTCGTTGTGGTATTTGGCTTGTCATTCTTATTCTTCAAAGCGATGTATGCGCTCAAGTTGATGCGTGTCTCCCGCGAAGATGAATTGCAGGGACTCGACATGCCTGAGATGGGCTCTCTTGCCTATCCCGCGGATTGGGAAGCTCCCGCCGACGCAGTTTAATTCGTTGTAATATAAAGAGGCTCCAGGAAGCGGACTTCATCGTCCAACTTTCTGGAGACTCGATAATAATTTTTTCAGGCTGATTGAAAATACGTTATGCATGAGACTACTTCAAATATTTCCCCGCCCGCATTGATCTACCTTGGAATGGGTTTGGTTATTGCACGTGTCTTGTTGGACGGCACCAATACCCGCGGCTTTACATGGCTGCAATGGCTGCAATTTCTGGTGGATGCGGCCCGCATTGTCATGCTCTGGCCGCTCGTATTGTTTATTGAAAAATTTGAAGTCTGGCTGAAATCAGGCTCTGATGACGAGGCAAAGCATGACCACTGAGTCCAATCCCAAACCAGTTCGGAAAACACTTGGCCTGACTGGGATCACCATCAATGCCATGGCATTGACCGCACCGGGCGCATTCCTGTGGCTCCTTTATCAGGTGCAGGCCGCCGCCAGCTTTGACGGCGTGGCAGATATTTGGCCGGGAGTTCTATTGGCCTTGCTGTCAGCGTTGATCACTGCCTTATCGTTTGGTGAACTGGCCCGGCGTTATCCCGAAGCGGGATTCCGCAGCGCCTATCATTTCGCAGATCGCTTCTTCGCCCGTCAGAAAAATCCACGCAATAAGTTTCTAGCCCGCCTCGGCAAATTTGCAACAGGCTGGGCCGCCCATCTTTATTATTGGATCTACCCCGGCGTTCTCGCTGCCTTCATGGGTATCCTCGCTGATTATTTATTGCGCTATTTTGGTTATCAACCCACTGCGTTTGGCGAAGCGCTTCTCGTAGCGGCGTTCTCTGCATTTGTCGGATTTTTAGCATTGCGCGGAATTACCGGAACGACTACGACGAGTGTTGTCTTGAATACCGTGCAGTTGATCACGCTGATAATTTTTGCTGTTCTTGCGATCGCTTTTCGATTGATCAACCCCGCCTCTTTTTCTACCTCGGAGTGGGTCTATCCAACTGTGACTTCGATACTACTCCCGCACAGTTTTAATGGCGTCATCTTCCAGGCTGTATTGGCGATGATCTTAATGGTGGGGTTTGAATCATCCACAGCGCTCGGTGCTTCTGCATCCAATGCACAGCGGGATGTTCCGCGCGGCGCGATCCTTGCTTTGGTTATTCAAGGCCTGTTCGCTTATCTGGTGGGTTACTTCGTAGCTGGTCTCGCTCTGAATGTGCAGATCAATGCGACGGTTTCACGCGCGCCTCTTGGTGACCTTGCTTTGCAGTTTGGAGAACTTCTTCTTGGTGGATACGGCACGACATTGATGGTTTTCTTTGGCTTTACTGTTGCAATTGCCTTATTAGGCGGGACGTTGACCGCGATGAATAACGGTGTTCGCATTAGTTTTGCCATGGCGCTTGACGAAGAAATGCCGGATGTCCTCGGCTTTTTGCATCCCAAATATGCTACCCCGTACAACACAGTTATTTTGTTGAGCACAGTTTGTGCGATCATCGGCTCGGCTGGCATCATTGGCGGATTGCCCGTCTTGATGGGAATTATTCTTGCTTCCAATTTTGGCGCATTCCTGCTTTACGCGCTGCTCTGCCTGTTGACTATCGTCACTTTTGTTGGCGATCCTTCCTTCAATATTATTCGACACGTTTTCCTGCCTGTCATTGGCTTGTTTATCAATATTGCCATTGTAATAGCTGCGGCAAAAATTGGATTGACCGCCGGTGGCGTCATCACACAAGCCAGCCTGATCGCCCTTGGAATTGCTATCGCGTGGCTGGTGGTGAGCATTGCCTATTACTTTGTCAACCGCAGACGGACTGCCTCAAACTAAACCAGACTCTAAATGCCCCGTTTGGGTACTAGTCTGCGGTTCTTGGCTTATATAGAATAAAAACAGCGTTTTTCCAAACCACAAACCCGCATGTCATTTTTTACTTGACTTGTGTGTTTGTGGCTGAATGGTTTATAAGAGCCATCCTTTTTTCTATAAGAGCAGCATATTTTGAAGAAATTCATACCTGAAATCGAAAGCAGCGGTTTGAGTGTGATCGGCCCGGTTCGGGAAGATAATCAGGATTCGATTCATCTGTCCGATGATGAACATCCTGCCGGCCCCGGTCTGCTCTACGCGCTTGCGGATGGTATGGGTGGGTATGCTCATGGCGGTGTCGCCAGCCTTTTAGCATTGGAGTCTTTCTTCAATGTTGTAGCCTCTCAAAATGGAAGTCCTGTCTACCGCACATTGGAACGCGGGGTGGAAGCTGCGAATTTACAAGTCTATCAAAAAGCACGTCAATTGGACGCAGGCCGCATGGGTACAACCCTTACCGGAGCTTACGTCTTTGGAGATATGTTGTATCTGGCTCATGTGGGTGACAGCCGCGCGTACCTGATCCGTGATGGACATTCCATCTGCCTTACCTCAGACCACACAACGGTGGGTGACATGGTTCGCGCAAAATTGATTCCTTCCGAAAAAATCCGGTCACATGCCCAGCGCTCGGTGTTGACCAAGTCCATTGGCACATCTCTGTTTGTTCAGCCGGATATCATCCAGAAAAAATTACGCGAGGGAGACCGCTTGATCTTATGCTCTGATGGAGTGTGGTCGGCGATCGAGGACGAGGACTTTGCCCAGGTCACGAATGAGGCGTCTTCCGTCGCTGAGATCAGCCAAAACCTTATCGACCTTGCCCTTGATAACAACACAGATGACAATGCATCCGTGGTCGTTTTTCATCTACGCAAGTTGACTCCTGTTGTCGCCGCACAGGAATCTGATAAGAGAGAATCTGTCGGTTGGTTTCAAAAACTAAGGAATTTGGTGTCATGAGTGCCTATGCTATAATGACCGGCAATATGCTGCAAATCGGTGATCAGTTTGATCATTTTCAAATACAGGCACACATGGCTCAAGGTGGAATGAGTGATATTTATCGAGCCTTCGATCTGGTAAACCGTCGTGAAGTTGTGATCAAAGTTCCAGATCAATCCATGCTTGGTGACCCGGCTCAGTTTGAACGCTTTCAAAGGGAACTGGAAGTGATGAAGACGCTGGATCATCCTGCCATTCTCAAAGGATTGGGCTCTGGAAAATATAACCGCATTCCGTATCTCGTCACAGAATTTGTGGACGGGAAATCCCTTAGAAATTTAATTGAAACTTCCGCGCCTCTGACTCCCGAGGAAGCTGTTTCTGTTACGAGAAAGATTGCCGACGGAATGGCATATTGCCACCAAAACGATGTGATCCATCGTGACTTGAAACCTGAAAATATTTTAGTCACCGCTGACGGACAACCTGTCATTATGGACTTTGGTCTCGCGCTGACAAAAGGTTCGCATCGTGTCACCTACTCGAACCTGAGCGCCACGATGGGAACGCCCGACTATATGGCCCCGGAACAGATCGAAGGTCAACGCGGCGACCAGCGCACAGATGTTTATGCGTTGGGCACGATCCTATATGAATTGCTTTCGGGAGCCGTCCCGTTCACAGGGGATAGCAACATGGTCATCATGGCACAGCACCTCAATGGAACCGCGCCGCGCCTTGACCGGGTCAATCCATCAATCCCTTCTGCGTTGGCGGCTATCGTTGCCAAATGCCTTTCCCGTGACCCCGACCAGCGCTACACGGATATGGCTGCTTTGGTGGACGCTTTGGATCATCCCGAGAATGCTGATTTGGCCATCCTTGAACGATCAAGCTCATCTTCAGCGGTGGGGATGTCAATAGAGCAAAAGCAGGTTGCTCAAGGCGTATTGATCGCCGTGGGAATTATCGGCGGGCTGATTTTGTTAGCCTTCATCTTGCAATATTTTCAACATTATTAATACCGCTCCATACGATGGAAGGGAAACCTATGAGCAAACCTACAAACTCAGCAACTGACGTTCTGGCACTTGCGGAACAGAAAAAGATTAAGTTTATTGACTTGCAGTTTACGGACGTGGTGGGTGTGGTTAAGAACGTCACCATCCCTGCTCACGAGTTGACTGCAGCGCTGGAAAACGGTATCTGGTTTGACGGTTCTTCCATCGAAGGGTTTGCGCGAGTTGCAGAAAGCGATATGCATTTGCGCCCCGACCCTTCCACCTTTGCGGTCATTCCCTGGCTTTCGGGCGAGGATGCAACAGCCCGCCTGATCTGTGATGTGTTTACGCCTGATGGACAGCCATTTCCGGGGGATCCACGTTCAATCCTGCGGCGGATGATAAATGAAGCCAGCGAGATGGGTTTTAAATACAATACCGGGCCTGAGTTTGAGTTCTTTCTACTTAAACCGAATTCCAATGGCAGTTTGATCCCTCTTATGCCACACGACAAGGGAAGTTATTTTGACGCCCCTTCAGATATGGCTGCGGGACTGCGCCGCCAAATGACAGGCACACTGGAGGCTCTTGGCCTGCAAGTGGAAGCCATGCATCATGAAGGCGCACACGGCCAGCAAGAGATTGATTTTCGCTATTCAGATGCGCTCACAACCGCCGACAGCGCAGTCACACTTCGTGTAGCGTTGAAAGTGATTGCCCAGCAAAATGGACTCTACTGCACCTTCCTGCCCAAACCGATTCGCGGAATTAACGGCAGTGGGATGCATGTTCATCAAAGCCTTGCTTATTTGGCGAATGGCAAAAACGCTTTTTCAGATCCCGGCGATCCGCATGGACTTTCAAAGATCGCAAAGCATTTCATCGCCGGACAGCTTGCCCACGCCCGCGGAATGTGCGCCATTCTTGCTCCACTGGTGAACTCCTACAAAAGGTTGGTGGCTGGCTATGAAGCGCCTGTTTACATCAGTTGGGCAAGAGTAAATCGCTCGGCGCTTATCCGTGTGCCGCGTGCATCGGAAAGCGATTCCACACGGTTGGAATTGCGCTGCCCTGACCCAAGTTGTAATCCGTACCTTGCCTTTGCTGTGATGCTAGCCGCTGGGCTGGACGGTATTCGCCGCGAATTGACAGTGCCAGAGGCGACCGAAGAGAATATCTATTTGCTTGACAAACCAACATACTCATCACAGGATTTGTTGCCTACCTCTCTCAATCAAGCGCTCAAGGCAATGGAAGAGGATGAAGTCGTCCGTAACGCGCTTGGAGCCCATACGCATGAAGTCTTCATCAATGCCAAACGTCTGGAGTGGGAGGATTATCGTCTTGAGGTAACAAATTGGGAACTTGAAAAATATCTTTCCAATTATTAGTTGGTCAGGCAGGAAATACCACCCTTTTAGGTAATAGACATATTTTTTGAGACACATATAATTCGTTATTGTGAATGGGTTATGTGTGTCTTTTGGTTTCATGGAAAACCCCTCACATTGAATAATTAACATCAGCCTTGTCCTGGGCTGTTGCTAAGTCTCTCCTTGGTAGTCCCCTCAGAGGGGGAACATGGTGACTGAAACATTTCGGTCACCATGTTTTTTTATGTCAATATAAGTACCCGTTTGGGTAATAGACCTGCCCGTGCCGTACCCATATAATCCCGCTTTATAAGAAACAAACAATTCATTGTAAGGAGAATCACCTATGGCAAAAACAATTAAGGAAGTTTTGGAACTTGCAAAAGGCGTTCAGGTTGTTGACCTGCGCTTCATTGACCTGCCTGGTACCTGGCAGCATTTCACCATGCCTGTTCAGCGTCTGACAGAAGATTTTTTCAGCGAAGGTATTCCCTTCGACGGCTCATCCATTCGTGGCTTTCAGGAAATTCACGAATCAGACATGCTCCTCAAGGCTGATCCTGAAACTGCCTTCGTTGACCCGACCGCTATTACGCCCACTCTGGTGATTTCCTGCAACGTCTTTGACCCATTCACTGAAGAACCCTATTCCCGCGATGCCCGTTATGTTGCACAAAAGGCCGAAGCGTACTTGAAAAGCACGGGTCTCGCCGAAACAGCCTATTTCGCGCCCGAAGCGGAATTCTTTGTTTTCGACGGCATCCGCTACGCATCCACACCGTACGAATCCTCATTCTCCATCGAATCCGAAGAAGCCTGGTGGAGCAGCAATAATCCAGGTTCCAAGGGCGGACAGATCCAGCCCAAGCGCGGTTATTTCCCAACCTCCCCGACGGACACCCTTCAGGAACTCCGCAACCAATTCCTGCTTGCCATGCAGGCCGCTGGCGTAGCCATGGACTTGCATCACCACGAAGTCGCCACTGCTGGTCAGAGCGAAATGAGCATGACCTATACCACGCTCACTCGCATGGCAGATGATCTGCTTCTTTACAAATACATTATCAAGAACGTTGCCCGTCAGAATGGCAAGACCGTTACCTTCATGCCCAAGCCCATCTTTGGTGATAACGGTTCTGGTATGCACGTTCACTCTTCCTTGTGGAAGGGCAAGACCAACGTTTTCTATGATGAAAAGGGTTATGCGGGTCTTTCCCAAACTGCCATTTATTACATCGGCGGCTTGCTCAAGCATGCCCCCGCACTGCTCGCGCTCACATCACCGACCACCAACTCCTATCGCCGTCTCGTTCCAGGTTACGAAGCACCCGTCAACATCGCATACTCACAACGTAACCGTTCGGCGATTTGTCGTATCCCAGCGAACAAAAGCTCCAAGGCCAAGCGTGTCGAGTTCCGCGCACCCGATGCCACCAGCAACCCATACCTCGCGTTCTCAGCCATCCTCATGGCGGGCCTCGATGGCGTGTTGAACAAGATCGATCCTGGTCAGCCTCAGGACCGCGACCTGTACGAATTGCCCGCCGAAGAGAAGAAACTCATCAAGCAGGTTCCTTCCAGCCTCGGCGAAGTGCTCGATGCTCTCGAAGCCGATCACGAATTCCTGCTCAAGGGTGGCGTCTTCACTCCTGATCTGCTTGAAGAGTACATCAAGTACAAGCGCACCTACGAAGTGGATGCCATTCGCCTGCGCCCAACCCCGCACGAATATGTGTTGTATTTTGACGCCTAATCCGCGCCGCTGAAACCGCCTCTCTCTCCGCCGACAGCTGGTTGCAGACCAATAGGCTTGCAGCTGGCTGTCGGTTTTTTGTACCTCAACATTCATGTTGTGCCACCTCAATACGCAAGATAAATCTCCCTTGCACTGTCCGCCAGGACAAGTGTGCGTTACGAATACAAAAAATATGCATACAACTCTCCTCGTCTCCTCCTTCGTCCTCGCCATCTCCTTCTGCGCCCCGCCCGGAATCATCACAGCTGAAACCGTACGCCGCGGTTCTGCCCGTGGATTTATCCCAGCCTTGTACGTTCAATTCGGCTCACTGGTAGGTGATACAACCTGGGCGATCATCGCGCTGACAGGGCTGGCATTTCTCATTCAGAATCCCGTCGCTAAAACCATTCTCAGCGTGATCGGAATTCTCCTGATGCTCAAACTCGCATGGGATGCCTTCAAAGATGCGCACCACGGCAAAGGATTAAATGTTTCAGGAAATGCCTCAGCCCGCGGAGATTTCGCCAGCGGCGCATTTCTCTCTCTTGGTAACCCGCTCAACATCGTTTTTTGGACAGGTCTTGGTACAACCGTCTTTGCATCCATCACTGGCGGACCTCAGCCGATCCACTTTGCCATTTTCTTTGCTGGCTTTTTGTCAGGCGCGACCCTGTGGTGCTTCGTGATGGCAGCTCTCGTTGCCTGGGGTAAGCAATGGATGACCCAAAACTTTTTTCGCTGGATCAACCTCACCTGCGGCATGGCCATGGTTTATTTTGCTTTCCAGCTTGGGTTGCAAACTGTCCAAAGTTTGGTGTAACTGTTAAGTGTGCCACACCAGACGGGTGGATTATTTCTGTAAACCAGCAGAATCTTCTCGTATGAATTTTCTTCTTAAGTCTGGTGCGATGCACCCGTATTCGCATGGATTACAATCAACTGAATGGAAACAAACCCGCCTTCTCCCGAAATTAACGAAGCAAAACTGCTTGAGGTCCTCGCCAGCCTGAACCAGATCAGCGATGCGATCAATCACATTGGTCCCGCAGATGCAGGCAGCAGTGGCGTCAGTTTACAATTGATCGTAGAGAGCGCTATTCGGGTCGTGCCGGGTTCTTCTGCTGTGATTTATACGTATGACCAGACCACTGGCAGGTTTGAGGCAGAGTCGCGGGTGTCTGCCCAAGCCGAAGGGCATGCGCTGCATAAAAACCCGGAGTATTCAGACGATGCGCCTCGCCTGGGCGGGATTGGCATTCGCACGATCGAACGCAGACATCGAACCATTTCCTATGAAGAACATGACCTTGACGTGCATCCCTACCATGCAGCTTTGGGAGTCAATGCAGTTGGTTGTTTTCCTTTGATCGTTGCACAACAGGCTGTGGGGATTCTTTATATATATTTGTATGAAAAACGCGAGTTTACAAAAATAGAGCAATTGATGCTTGATAACTTTGTAAATCAGGCGGCCATGGCTATCTATCACGCTAGACGATTGACGGGCGTCCACCGTGACCTTGCCCGCAAAGAGGATGAATTAAGCCGTCTGCACCGCGCGGGGCTCATCATCTCTTCGCGTTTACGATTGAAGGAAACCCTCGAATCCATTTTGCAGCTTGCCCTTGAGGTGACCAATGCCCGCTATGGGATTTTTCGCCTATTGGATAAGAGCGGCGATTTTTTGATCACCAGCGCTGTGGGCGGCAGTCACATGGACAAACCGCTTATCGATAAAATGCCATTGGATGGAAATAGCATGATGGCTCATGTGGCTCGCACGAGACAACCCGTGCTGATCTCAGACCTGCGCACGGAGCCGTGGGCGCAGATCTACTATCCTTTGGATTCTGGTTTGAAGATGCTTTCCGAACTGGCCGTGCCGCTCGTCAATTCCAGCGGACGCTTGGAAGGCGTGCTCAATTTGGAGAGTCCGCATGTTGGCGCATTTTCCGAAGATGACAGCCACATGCTTCAGTCGTTGGCAACTTATGCCATCACAGCCATTCAGGAAGTCCGTCTGTTGGATGCTTTGCAGGAAGCGGCGCAACTGCTCGTTTCACAGCCAAGTTTCAAAGTGCTGGATCAGCTTTGTGTGATGGCAAATGACCTGCTCAATTCATCGTCAAGTGGAATATGGCTGAATGATGAACAGGGCGAGATCCAGCTTGCTTCATCCAATGGCGAAATTCAGAATTCGATATTGGAGATGGATTCTCCCGACATGTTGACCCTGCCGCTCACAACAGGCGACGATGCAAAGGCGTTGGGGATGTTTGGGGTGTTCTACCCAGACACAGGCGGACGCGAAGCGAGAAGCGCAAATTCTGAATGGGATAAAAAAGTACTGGCCTGTCTTGCCAACTACGCGGTGCTCGCAGTCCAGAATGAGGCGCATCAACAAGCATTGCGCACATCACAGGAACAGCATTGGACTGCGGAAACATTTGCGGCTGTCGGTGATATATCCGCGAACCTGCTGCACAATATGAATAATAAAGTTGGCATCATCCCTGTGCGTATTCAAGCCATTCAGGATAAATATCAACAGGTGCTTGAAAACGATCCGTATCTTACGAAAAGCCTGAAAGAGATCGAACGCAGCGCAACAGAAGCCATGCAGATCGTGCAGGAAAATCTTTCGCATCTGCGTCCCATCCGCATGGAAAAAATCCGCATCGCTGTTTGTGTTGCAGATGCGATCCGCGGCGTGCAAATTCCACCAAGTCTTCACATTGAAGTGGATGGTTTGGAGGCGTTGCCCATGGTTACTGCGGGCGGGCAGAGCCTCACCTTTGTATTCAAGAACCTGATCGAAAATGCGAATGTCGCAATGAGCGGCAGCGGAAATATAAACATCCGCGGCGAAGCTGGCTCAGACTGGGTCGAGGTCTCCGTTATTGATAACGGCCCGGGCATTCCCCCTGAATTGCACAACCAAATTTTTGAATTGAATTTTTCAGGCCGCGCAGGCGCACAGCCCGGCAAACTAGGCTTTGGCCTTTGGTGGGTAAAAACTTTGATGACCCGCCTCGGCGGTTCTGTTGTAGTGGAAAGCGACGGCCAGCACGGCGCAACATTTATTTTGCGCCTGCCTCGTGTGGAGAACCCGATATGACGACACCAACCTTGCGTGCCCTTGTTGTAGATGACGATAATTCGTGGCAGCAAATTCTTAGCGAAATACTATCAGATTGCAGTCTTGAAGTTGACGTTGCCAGCAGCGTGGACGAAGCTGCTGTTATTCTCAAGTCACAACCGCATCGCCTGGCTGTGGTGGATCTTTCCCTTTCCCCGAACGATCACAATAATGTGGACGGCCTGCGCGTGTTAGATTCGATTCGCCGCCTCGACCCCAACTGCCGCGCAATTCTGTTAACCGGGTTTGCAACCGTTGAACTGGCGGTCACTGCACTCACGGATTATGGCGCTTTTACATTTCTTCGCAAAGAGAGTTTCCACCGCTCTCAGTTTCGCGACATCGTATACAGAATCCTGGTCAGTCCGCCGAATCTTTCCGCGCCCGCACCTGCTGCTGGAACTGGATCATCTTCCGCCGCTGTAAAAGATTCGTCCACCACGCAGAAACTCCCCAATGAAAAAGTCCTCGTTGTGGAAGATGACGCAGGCTGGAGAAGCATCCTCGAAGAACTTTTGACGGATGCCGGCTTTCAAGTCCGCTCCTGTTCAGGGTTTGGCGATGCCTTTGGCTATCTCCGCAAGGAGAGATTCACGCTGGCAGTCATTGACCTGTCTCTTGGGAATTCTCTAGACAACTCCAATCAAGATGGCTATCAATTGCTCAGTACAGCTCGTGCTGAAAATATTCCATCCATCGTGGTCAGCGGCATCACCGAAACAGAGGAAATTCAACGGGTGTATTCGGAATATGCGATTTCTGCATATATCGAGAAACAAGCCTTTGACCGTGCCGCCTTTCGCCGTGTGGTGGAAGAGACAAGGCTCAAGAATAAATCATCCAGTGAATTGAACGCCCTCACAGACCGCGAACGTGAAGTGCTCGACCTGCTGGCTCAAGGTTTGACCAATAAAGAGATTGCAGAGAAATTGTTTATCACAACGAATACGGTCAAACGTCATTTGAAAGCCATCTTTGAAAAGCTGGATGTCCACACTCGCTCTGCCGCCACTGCAAAAGTGGCGGGCGGATAAGATTACAAGCCAATTCCTTTGATCAACGATTCCCAATTTTCAAAGTGCGGGATGCCTGCCTGAGTGAACGCTTCGATCTTTGAAGCGCTGCCAGATGTTAAACCGATAGTTTGAGTGGGGACATTGAATCCGTTCTGGCGAAGAATTTCTCCCGCCGCTTGCGTGGAGCGGATTCCGCCCATCGTATCTTCCACAACGAATAATTCAAATTCACGCGGCAGGCTGGCAAAAACACCATTGAGTTTGCCTGTTTGGTGCCAATCCCCAGCGGACTGTAATCCTGCCCATTCATCTCCAGTCAACGCTGCCGCAGTCGCCGCCAGCGCATGGACGGGTGAGGGTTTGATCAAAGCGCTCGCGTCAAGTCCGCGTTTGGCGGCGAGGTATTCCAGTTTCCCGAACGCAATAAATGGAATATCTGCGAGCCCGACCAAATCCAATGCGATTTCCGCTTCGGGTGCATATCCAAAATGAGAATCATCCACTTCACGCGGCGGCGCGGATGGGCGTGCCGTCAGCCCCGCCAGATGAATATTCGGCTGACGAAGTTTTGCGAGGATGGCATCATTGATATTGGAACGGTCATGCGTGTGCAAAAGCGACTCTGTTTCAACTTCAGTAGGCAGGTTGTATGTTTTGCTGAATACTGCACTTCCCAACGAATAATGCTGAAACAGTCGCATCGTCTGCGAGAAATTCACATTCCGCGACTGGCTCAAAATGTTTAGCCGCAAGTCCATTGGGATGAAAGGGAAGCATCCGTGTTGCATTGCGGCTTCGGCGGGATATTGACCAGGGATAAATTCAAATTCAGGGATGACCAGTTCCTGCGGCTTGAACCCGTTCATGTTGTGCCCAATGATGACAGCAGCAGAAAATAGATCCGCAGGTAGTTTCAAGCCTGGGCGATGTTCGAGGATGTCGTTCCACAAGGTAGCCAGCAACAGCGGAACCATGTCCCACTCGCTGAAAATCCCACGCTTCTCCAACTCTGCCAGTTTTTCCTCTGGAAAATCAAAATGTGATAATCCCATCAGGCTGGCAAAGTGATTTAGGGTGGCATGTAACGCGGCACGATATCCACCGTGATGGACAAGCACGCCGTCAATATCAAGTAGGATCACCTTTTTCATTTATGCCGTTTCTCCAACTCCGTAACAATGTGGGCGGGAGTCAATCCACGTGCAGCCAACAAGACAAGCGTGTGATAGGTCAAATCCGCCACTTCTTCAATGAGACGTTGATCTTCCTGTGCCAGCGCTGCCACAACAACCTCCGTCCCTTCTTCACCAACTTTTTGCGCGATCTTCGGCAAGCCTTCGTTGAAAAGACTTGTTGTGTAGGATTTCTCGCTTGGATTATTTTTGCGTTCTTGAATTACATCAAACAACCATTGAATGCTCATTTTTTATTCTCCAGTTTCATTGCGAGGACGACAGCCCAGTTCAAGTCTTTACTTGCAGCTTGTCAACCTGTAAGGCTCCTTAATGCGCCATATTTCTATAAAAACAACTTCGCTCGCCAGTATGGCACGCCGCCCCCGCTGGATTAACCAAAACGAGCAGCGTGTCTTCATCACAATCCACGCGGATTTCAACCACGGTTTGGATATTCCCCGAAGTCGCGCCTTTGTGCCACAACTCACTACGACTGCGTGACCAAAACCATGTTTCGCCAGATTCAATCGTCAAGCGCAAAGACTCGGCATTCATCCACGCCATCATCAATACTTCGTTTGTATTTGCATTCTGCACAATCGCAGGGACAAGTCCATTGCCATCATATTTTATCTGGCTCAATAACTCTTCTTTCATCTTTCCTCTTTCCACGTAAACCATAGACGATAGACCACTGACCACTTTCTACTTTCCACTCACACCCTTACAGGCACACCCCAGCCTTGCAAATCTTTCTTCAACTCAGGTATCCTCAACTTCCCATCATGGAACAACGAAGCCGCCAGCGCCGCATCCGCATTGCCTTTGGTGAGCACCTCCGCAAAGTGGAACGGAGTCCCAGCGCCGCCAGAAGCAATGACAGGAACGGAAACCATGTTTGAGATAATACTCGTCAATTCGATGTCATAGCCTGCAAGTGTGCCGTCCGCATCCATGCTGGTGAGCAGGATTTCGCCCGCGCCTAATTCCACGCCGTGCATTGCCCACTCAACGGCATCAATGCCAGTGGGTGTGCGCCCGCCCGCCACATACACTTCCCAGCTTGAGCCATTTCTGCGTGTGTCAATCGCCAGCACAATGCACTGCGCTCCGAATCGCGCCGCGCCTTCAGAAAGCAACTCAGGTCGTTTCACCGCCGCCGAGTTGACACTGACTTTGTCCGCGCCAGCCAGAAGTAAATTCCGCATATCGTCCACCTCGCGGATTCCACCGCCCACGGTCAACGGCATGAACACTGTCTCCGCCACGCGGCTGACCAACTCAAGCGTGGTCTTACGCCCTTCGTGCGTTGCGGAGATATCAAGGAATACCAACTCATCCGCGCCCTGTTCATCGTAAAGCCGCGCCTGTTCCACAGGGTCGCCTGCATCACGCAGATTTACAAAATTCACACCCTTCACCACTCGCCCGTCTTTAATATCAAGGCAGGGAATAATTCGTTTTGCTAACATAAAGCCTCTCTCATTGCATTATCCGTTTATTCGCTTTGCCGAAGGCAATCCGCTAACTCAACCGTCCCATCATACAGCGCACGCCCGATAATACACCCTGCCAGCCCTGCATCTTTCGCGGCCCTCACATCATCGATCGTATGCACGCCGCCAGAAGCGATCACATCAAGTCCGCTGCGTTCGGCCAACTCGCGGGTGGATGGGATGTTTAGTCCGCTGCCCAAACCGTCCCGGCTGACATCTGTAAAGATAACAGTGCCCAGCCCAACGGTCTGCATTTGAAGCGCGAGGTCAATTGCCGAGACTCCGCTGTTATCCTTCCATCCGCGCGTGCGGACGAGTCCATCGCGTGCGTCAATTCCAACAGCAATTTGTTCAGCGCCAAAACGAGTCAACGCATCTGCCACTATCGCGGGTTGCTCAATTGCGATCGTTCCCAAAATGGCGCGGCTCACACCCAATTTCAAAACATCTGCAATTGCCTCAATCGAACGAATGCCGCCGCCAAATTGCACGCGCGCGCCAAGTTTCAAAATCGACTCAAGCGCAGCAAGATTTGCATTATCGCCTTCGCCAAACGCGCCATCGAGATTTACAACATGCAGCCATTGCGCGCCCATCCCCAGCCACTTTCGCGCCGTCACCGCGGGGTCATCGCTGTACGATGTCATCCGCGCGGGGTCGCCTTCTTTCAAGCGCACAACTTTTCCGCCGCGCAGATCAATTGCAGGATAGATCGTAAAGCTCATGACGCCTCCACAAAGTTTTTCAAAATTTGCAGCCCCACCGCCTGACTCTTTTCAGGGTGGAACTGCACGCCGAAAATATTTTCACGCCGCACCGCGCACGCGTAATTGATCCCGTAATCGGTTGTTGCAATTACATCGGATGAATCTCCCGCCTGACAATAATACGAGTGATTGAAATAAACATACGCTCCATCTTTTACCTGATCAAAGAGCGACGCCTCTTTCTGGCGCAGCCCCCTGCGGGTAACTGTGAGTTGATTCCACCCCGTATGCGGAATCTTCACTGACAGTGAATCAGCAAACTTCACCACCGTGCCCTTGAGCAACCCCAAGCCTTCGTGATCGCCCATCTCTTCGCCGATCTCGAACAAGGCTTGCATCCCGACGCAAATCCCAAGCATTGGCACGCCACGCGAGACAACTTCCTTCACCGCATTATCCAATCCCCGCGCCCGCAGCCCAGACATAAAATCGCCGAACGCACCCACGCCAGGCAAAACGATCCTCCCGCCAGATAAAACTTTTTGAGGGTCATCCGTGCGCGTGACATTCGCCCCAATATTTTCCAACGCCTTCTGCACCGAGCGGAGGTTCCCCGTGCCTGCGTCAATCAATATGATTTCTTTATTCATCATTCATCCTTTTGCATTCATCATTTCAGAGCGTTCCCTTTGTAGATGGGATTGTCCCGCCGCGTCTTGGGTCGAACTGAGTTGCCATATCCAGCGCGCGCGCCCATGCCTTGAACAATGCCTCAGCCTGATGATGATCGTCGCGTCCGTATAAAACCCGCGCATGGAGATTGCAGCGCGCTGTGACAGCGAACGACTCAAAGAAATGCGGGAACAATGTGGTCGGGATATTGCCAACATAAGGCGAGTGCCAATCCGCTTGAATGACTGCATACGGACGCCCAGACAGATCAATGGCGACATGCGCCAAAGTCTCATCCATTGGCGCAAAACTATCTCCCATGCGGACAATTCCCTTGCGGTCGCCGAGCGCCTTATCAAAGGCTTGTCCCAACGCCAACGCCACATCTTCCACCGTGTGATGGACATCAATGTGCAGATCACCTTTTGCTTGAATATTGAGATCGAACAATCCATGCACAGCAAGGTGGGTCAACATGTGGTCGAGAAACCCAACTCCTGTGGAAATCTCATGTTTGCCTGTGCCGTCCAGATCCAGTTTGATGGTAATTTGTGTTTCGTTTGTCTGTCGTGATATTTCTGCGGTTCGCATGTTTCTCCTTTTTTGGTCGAAGGTCAAAAGTCAAAGGTCTACCGACTTTCGACCTTCGACTTTTGACTCTCAATACTACAACTTTCGCAAGCGCACTAAACAACACATCCGTATCCTGCGGCCTGCCCACGCTAATGCGGATATTGTCTCTCAGCCCAGGCTTGTTGAAATAGCGGATAAAGACTCCGAATTCCTGTGCCAGCCTTGCTTTGAGTTCTGCTGCATTACGTCCATCTACTTGGCAGAGGATGAAATTCGATTGCGTGGGATACGGTTTCAAATATGGAATTTTCTGTAATCCTGCCATCAGGCGGGTTCGTTCGTCTTTTAGAAGTTCAACCGTCTTTGCCAACTCATCGGTATGTTCAAGTGAAACTTGTGCCGCAACACTTGCTGCCACGTTGATATTGTATGGCTGTTTGGATTTCCACAAGGTGGGCATCAGCCAGAGCGGAAATGCGCCGTAGCCAACGCGCAGACCTGCCAACCCTGCCCATTTGCTGAATGTTCGCAGAACAACCAGATTCTCCCGTGATGGGACTTCACGAATGCGGCTCAAACTTGCTCCAAGATTTTCACCTGCAAATTCAATATAGGCTTCATCCAGAACGATCAAAGTCGGCAATTCGAGTAATTCGTCAATTGTCTTTGAATCAAGGACAGAACCATCTGGATTGTTGGGTGACGTGATAAAGAATAGTTTTGGCTTGTGAGTTTCAACTGCTTCACGAATGGCATCCATGTCCAGTGAGAAATCCGCGCGGCGTGGGACTTCGACACAGCGGGCGGCATTGAGCTCCGCATCAAAGGAGTACATGCCAAAGGTGGGCGGACAGGAGAGAATGCAATCGTTTGGCTCAAGAAAAACGCGCATGAGCAAGTCGAGCAATTCGTCTGCACCTGCGCCAGCCATGAGATATTCGGCAGGGACGCCAGTGAATTCCGCGAGTGACTTTCGCAAAGCGCGGCTTTCAGGGTCGGGATAAATGTGCGGGAATTCCATATTTGCCAACGCTTCGCGGACAACTTTCAGCGGGCCATATGGATTTTCATTCGCATCCAATTTGACGATCTGATCTGGGGTTCGTCCGAGGCGGGCCGATAAAACCTCAAACGGTTCGATGGGGGCGTAGGGTGGAAGGGATTCTAGGTGAGTGCGGATTTTCATAGGTTTTCCTTTGACGATTGACCATGGACAACGGACGACGATTGAATATCCATGGTCTATCGTCCGTCGTCCATGGTCCTCAACAACGCCGCATTCGCATGTCCATCCAACCCTTCTGCTTGGGCGAGAGTTGCGGCGACTGGGCCAACAGCCTGCGCGGTCTTGTCATCCAACGCCACTAGGCTGACAATTTTCACAAAGTCCCACACATTGAGCGGGGACGCAAACCTTGCAGAGCCGCCCGTTGGCATGACGTGGCTTGGGCCAGCGAGATAATCGCCCAGCACTTCAAAGGAATGTTCACCGACGAATACTCCGCCTGCGTTGTTCACTTTTTCCACCCAGTGCCACGGCTCATTGACAGACAGCGCAAGATGTTCGGGGGCGTAATCATTTGCCAATTGAACGGCTTCTTCGAGGTCACGAGTCAATACTGCGCCGCCGCGATTTTCAAGGGAGGCGGTGATGATCTCTGCGCGGCTGCGGTCTTCCAACTGCTTGCCGACTTCGATCTGTACTTTTTCAATTAATGATTTCGAGGGAGTTAATAAAATAGCGGACGCTAAAAAGTCATGTTCGGCTTGAGCAAGCAAATCTGCGGCGACCCATGCAGGGTTCGCGGACTCATCGGCAACGACTACGGTTTCAGTGGGGCCAGCCAATCCGTCAATGCCGACAACGCCATAAACTTGTCGCTTTGCCAATGTGACGAATAAATTTCCTGGCCCAAAAATTTTATCCACGGGACGGACGGTTTCAGTGCCGTACGCGAGTGCGGCAATGGCTTGCGCTCCGCCGAGCGGATAGATTTCGTCCACGCCAGCAACGGCGCAGGCGGCGAGGATGATCGGGTCAATGGGGGCTTCGGAATTTGCGAATGATTTATTTGGAGGCGTGACCACCACAATCTCTTTTACCCCCGCCACTTTTGCAGGAATGGCGCTCATCAAAACTGTGGATGGCAACGGAGCTGTGCCGCCAGGGACGTACAATCCCACGCGCTGAATGGGACGGATGATCTGCCCGATCGTGCCGCCGAGTTCATTTGTGAACCATGAAGTCAGCGGTTGTTTGCGGTGAAAGGCTTCGACACGGGCGGCGGCTTTTTCAAGCGCTTCACGCTGTGCGGGCGGCAGCGAATCGAATGCAGCTTGGATCATGTCCTTCGAAACGGGAGCAGGCTTGAGGTCGATTGAATCGAGGCGCTTTGTCCAATCTTGAAGGGCAGCGTCGCCGCGAGTCCGCACATCTTTCAAAATTTTTGTAACGGCTTGTTCCGCAGTCAAAGATTCTCCGAAGAGATTTTTGATTCCATCCAGCACGCGTTGGCTGATGGGAAATTCATCGGGTGGAGTGCGCTTGAGAATGGTTCGTTGTGCGGTTTGTGGATCGTATTGTTTGATCATGATGATTATCCTTTCAGCGCCGCGAGCATGGCTATGTAGCGCGGCGGCTCTTCTTCAAAAATATAGGTGACGGGTGAGACGATGATGCCGCTGCCGCCGACTTTTCGTAATTCGCCGATGGCGCGTGGAAGGTTGTCGCGGCGCACGACCACGCTGACGGAGTGCCAGCCTTGATTCGATTCGCGGGTGACGATGGGGCTGATGGTGGGGCCTTGCAAGCCGCCAACGGATGTTTCGTTGAATAATTTGGACGCGATCGCTTCGGGACTTTCCCCGCGCATGTTTGCAATGACGAGGAGATTTTCCTTCGCCCGCATATGCGCCTCGATGTATTCGAGCAGACGCCTTGCTGTTTCAAGCGCGCTGGGATTTGTTTCAAGCGCTTTGCGGTTTGCAATGAGCGCGGCTTGTGATGCTTGGACGACTCCATCGCGCAATGCGCGCAGACGGTTATCTTGCAGTGTCTGGCCTGAGGAAACAAGATCAGAGATGATGTCTGCATAGCCGATGGTGGGAGCGGTTTCAAGAGTCCCTTCAGCGGCGATGAGCGTGTGTCGGATATTCTGCTTGTTTAGGAATCGTTCTGTGAGGACGGGGAATTTTGTTGCCACTCGCAATGGCTTGCCGAGAGTCGCCGCGTACGCTTTGAGAGTTTCGACGGTTGTGACGTCGCTCCACGATTCAGGTACGGCCAGCATCAATGAGCAGCTACCGAACCCAAGCGCATCGTGCAGGACAATGATGTCGCCATTCTCTCCGCGATTTTCTTCGAGGACGTCAATGCCTGTGATGCCGAAATCCACGCTGCCCTGACGGACGCTGATGACAATGTCGCTTGGGCGTTGGAAGAGAACAGTTAATTCAGGTAAGGCTGGCATTTTTGCCTGATATTGACGCGGGTTGAGTTTTTGTATGGGAAGTCCGCACTCTGCAAGAAGCTCTATCGAGTCATCTTGCAGGCGTCCTTTGGAGGGGAGGGAGAGGCGAATGTTGGGGTTGGGCATAAGGTTTCCTTTTGATTTTTTTTGACGATGGACGATAGACCATTGACCACGAATAGATATCCATCGTCCTTTGTCTACTGTCTATCGTCTGCATTTGGATAAACAAAAAACCCCGACGCATGGTCGGGGCTTGATGAGGTAAATGAGGAGTTCCCGCTATCGAGCGACGGGTATGCACACACAAACCTCCCGACCATGCGGGGGTTGAATATGATGATGGTGGTGGTTGTGTGCAAAACAGTTGTTCATAGTGAGCGGCAGTATACCAACCGCTTGGGGATTTGGCAAGTGATTTTCAGCCAGTATTCTTCAACCCGGCGGCAATGCCATTGATGGTCAGTGCCATCACATCACGCAGGGTTTCAATTTCGGTTCCGCTGGAACTCTTCAGCGAGCGCAAGCGGCGCATTGCCTCCACTTGGATATAGTTCAATGGGTCAACATACGGGTTGCGGAGTTGGACAGCCGATTGCGTGATCGGTTCTTTTTCCATTAGGGAAGCATGCCCGCTGATAGAAAGAACTGCGGTGCGCGTCCGTTCATATTCTTCGCGGATGCGGCTAAAGATAGAGTCTCCGAGGGCGCGGTCTGGAACGAGTTCCACGTACAAGGCGGCAATGTCCATATCGGCTTTGATGAGAGACATCTCGCTGTTGTCGAGCAGGCTTTTGAAGAAGGGCCATTTTGCGTACATCTCGCGGAGGAGTGCATTGTCAGCTGGAGAATTCAGACCGGTGCCGAGGCCATACCAACCGGGCAGGTTGAAGCGCGATTGCATCCACGAGAACACCCAGGGGATGGCACGGATCTTGTCCACGGCGCTTGTGCTGGCGCGGGAGGCCGGGCGGGATCCAATTTGCAGCTGCTTGATCTCTTCCAAAGGCGTGGCTGATTGCCAGAATTGTATAAAGCTGGGCGTTTCATACACCAGATTGCGATACGACTTTTGTGCGGCAGTGGACATTTCTTCCATTGCCTTGCGCCAATTTTCAGGGACTAGGGCTTGTTCTGCCGAAGGAGCAGAAGCCAAAATGACAGCGCTGGCGATCTGTTCGAGATGGCGGTGTGCGAGTTGTGGATTCGCATAGCGCGACGCAATGATCTCACCCTGCTCCGTCACACGGAAGCGGCCATTGATGCTGCCCGCAGGTTGGGCACGGATGGCGCGGTTGGCGGGTCCGCCCCCACGGGCAATGGTTCCACCGCGCCCGTGGAAGATAGTCAACTTGATGTTGTGTTTTTGAGTGACCTGCGTGATCTCTTCCTGCGCCTGATACAAAGCCCAGTTTGCCATGAGGTAGCCGCCATCCTTGTTGCTGTCGGAATAGCCGATCATCACCATTTGTTCATCGTTGTGAGTTTTGAGGTGCTCACGATAGGGTTCGCAGGTGAAGAGCGCCTCCAGAATATTTTGGGCATCTTTCAGGTCGCCAACGGATTCAAAAAGCGGGGCAATGGGCGGCACATATTTGCAGCCTGCCCAGCGGGCAAGCAACAACACAGTGAGAACGTCAGCGGTGGAGTGCGCCATTGAGATGACAATGGCGCCCAGCGGTTCGTGTCCGTACACATCACAGACGCGGCCAATGAGTTGGAAGAGCGCCCAGACTTCGGAGGTGGCGGCAGTCACTCCGGGATGTTGAGCCAGTTCCATTGGGGACTGGGCAAGCAAACGCGTGAGAAGAAGCGTCCGCTCGGAGTTTGGTAAATTTTCAAGATCAGGTTCGATCCGCAGCGCACGCAAAATCTCGCTTAATGCAGAATTGAATCTGCTTGAATCTTCGCGGATGTCGAGGCGGGCGGCGTGAAGCCCGAAAATCTGAAATTGATGGAGGGTGGTTTTGAGGTCGCCTTGCATCAAGGCTGCGGGCAGGGCGTTGGTAATGAGTTCGATGGGTGCCAGCAGTTTTTCAGGAAGAAGGTTGGTTTGATATGGATCACGGCTCAAAAGATGAGACTTCATATCTTCGTTCGACGCTTTTGCGAGATCAGCCGATAGGAGGGAAAGCACGAGGCGATAGGGCTCGTTGGTGTAACGCTCTTCAATAAATGAAACATGCTCGGAGAACGGACGGCGCATGTCGATCCATTTAGTGAGCGCGTGCGGCGGCGGCACCAGCCTTGAACTCATGCTTAATCGGCGCGACAATTCCTTGAAGATGACGCGATGATTTTCAACCGCCAGCCCGCGATGCAGGCGCAGCGTTTCTGCGGTTACTTCGGTGGTGACATTCGGGTTGCCGTCACGGTCGCCGCCGATCCACGATGCGAGCTTCAACCATGAGGCGGGTGGTTTCAATTCGGGATAGTGAATTTGCAATGCGTTTTCAAGATCATCATACACGGCAGGGATGGCTTTCCAAAAGAATGCATCCACATAGTACAACCCTGTTTTTACTTCATCGGTGACGGCAAGCCGGTTGGCGCGGGCGCGTTCGGTGAGCCACAGTGCAGAGATCGCAGAACGCATGGCAACAAGAAGAGTGTCACGCTCGCGCACCGAGATCTCCGTGTTGCTGATCTCTTGCAGCAGTTGCGCGATGTGTTCAATTTTTGATAGAACCGTGCGCCGCCGTGCTTCGGTGGGATGCGCGGTGAGGACGAGTTCAATGGAAAGACTTTCCAGCAAGGCTTGCATTTGTTCCTGCGTAACGCCGCGCGATTTTAGCACTGCAATCGCCTCGCCGATCGATTCGTCTATGGGGTCGGGATATTTCCTGTCCAGCTTTTGATTCAACAATTGAACACGCTGATTATCTTCCGCAAGATTGACAAGGTCGAAGTACGTGGCGAATGCGGCAGCGACAGCACGCGCCTCATCCGCGCTGAGAGCTGATACCAGTTTCTGCAATCTTTGCGCCGCTGACAGGTCACCTGAGCGCCGCAGCTTGGCCTCGGCGCGGATGTTCTCCTCGATCTCAAACAGAGCAGGTGATTCAAGGTCGGAAATGATCCTGCCCAACAGGTCGCCGAGCATGTGAATAATTTGTGAGATGTCCATATTGTGGTTCATTCGCCTAGTATAGCGGAAAATATCCCCAACTCTTCGATTTTCCAGAAGGTATAATGAACTTTACAAACATGCGAAATTCAAGTTTTATTTCACGTTCGTTTCAGTATCTTCTGGCATTTGGCTTCATCGCCCTCGTGACGGTAATTTTGATCGCCCTGCGGGAAGCGCTGGATACGACCCTGGTTGCCCTCTTGTATCTGATCCCGCTTGGCTTGATCACTGCTTATTTGGGGCTCGGCCCGGGCATCACTAGCGCGTTGGTGACTTTCCTTACATTCAATTACTTTTTCATCAAACCCTACTATACGTTTGCAGTCCACCGTCCAACGGATGTGGTTATCCTTGTCATTTTCTTGATCGTGGCGATCGTGATCAGTCAGTTGGTGGGGCGGATGCGGGCAAGCCTTGCTGCAGCGACAGCACGTGAACGCGAAGCCACGCAGCTCTACGAACTGAGCACGGCTCTGGCCGGTTTGCATGATGACCGTGTCATTTCACAGATCCTTGCAAAGCAGGTTCAGGAAGTGTCACAAGGTGAAGCAGTTGAAATTAAGATCACAGGGGCCCAGCCTTTTTCTTTTCGTTTGCCTGATTCATCCCAGCCAACCCGTCCGCCGGAATGGGTTGTACCCATCGAGGTGGCGCGAGGTGTTCTCGGGGAGATTCTGCTTTGGCGAGCGGCACCTGCCATAACGTCCAGTGAGAAGCGCCTGTTGCAGACATTTGCGAGTCAGGGAGCGTTGGCGCTTGAGCGTGCCAGGCTCGCGCAAGCGGAGTCGCGCGCAAGAGTCCTCGAAGAGAGTGACCATTTAAAGTCCATTTTATTGTCTTCCGTATCTCACGAATTGAGAACGCCTCTTTCCACCATCAAGGCGGCCGCTTCAAGTTTGAGAAGTGACGATGTCCATTGGGATTCCGCTGCGCGCCCCGAGTTGATCGCCGCCATTGACGATGAGGCCGACCATTTGAATATGTTGGTTGGTAATTTGCTGGATATGTCTCGCATTGAGTCGGGTGTGCTTAAGCCAAAGCGTGAATGGAATATTTTGTCTGAAATTGTCGGGAGCGTTTTGACACGCATGAAACATCTGGCAGAGGAGCATCGCATTGAAGTGGATGTTCCTGAAAATCTACCACTCATGCCTGTGGACTATGTGCAGATGGAACAGGTCTTCACAAATTTAGTCAGCAACAGCGTAAAGTATGCGCCTGAGAGATCTGTGATCCGTGTGTCTGCATGTGTAGAGGACGAGTCTGTTCATGTTGTAGTCCGCAATCAGGGTCCGCAGGTGCCGCAGGAACATCTTGAACGCATCTTCGATAAATTTTTCCGCATCACTGCCGCGGACCGGGTCACAGGAACGGGGCTGGGGCTTTCCATTTGCAAGGGCATCATCGAAGCGCATGGCGGACGTCTTTGGGCCGAGAATGTACCCGATGGCCTTGCTTTTAATTTCACGCTGCCGTTGATCTGGGAAGGTGTTTCGCCGCCGACCCTGCCAATGGATACGGAGACCGAATGAATAATGCACCGCATATTCTTGTCGTTGATGATGAGCCGCAAATTCAACGAGCCATACGAACCATTCTCACTGAAAAAGGTTTCAAAGTCACGACTGCAAGCCGTGGAGAAGAAGGCCTCACGCTGGCGGCGACGAATGAACCTGATCTCGTGATCCTTGATCTGGGTTTACCGGATATGGACGGCGTTGAAGTTTGTACGCGCCTGCGTGAGTGGACTCAATGCCCGATCATCATTTTATCTGTGCGGGACAGCGAGCGTGATAAAGTAGCTGCGCTCGACAAAGGTGCAGATGATTATTTGACCAAGCCTTTTGGCATCGAAGAATTACTGGCGCGTGTGCGTGTTGCGTTACGTCATTCTGCGAGCCGGCAAGGGACGCAAAGCAAAGTCATTCAGGCTGGCACGCTGATGATCGATCTTGCGTGGCATAGCGTCAAACGCGGTGACGAGGAAATTAAGTTGACCGCCACTGAATATAAATTGCTTGCATATCTTGCCGCCAATCACGGACGTGTACTCACGCATCAAAGCATCCTCACAAATGTCTGGGATCCTGCCGATGCCAATCACACCGAATACCTGCGTGTCTACATGCGCCAGCTTCGCAAGAAACTTGAGGTTGACCCCGAACGCCCGCAATTTATCCTCACCGAGCCTGGGATCGGTTATCGCTTTATTGCTGATGTGTAACAATGTCGTTGCGAGCAGGCGTTCTTTGCCGACGAAGCAACCTCCTGTTAATATGAGATTGCTTCGGGCAAAAGAGCATCGCCCTCGCAATGACATAAATCCATCTCCTTACAGCACCCTTGCAAAAGGGTGTTTTTATTTTTTCTTTATACGATTGCTCGAAAATTTTGTCACCATTTTATGCGGAGTGGATAGGATTAACGCATCAATGAGGTGATATGAACAAACTTGATGTAAGTCCTCCCGTAATAACTGTATCTCCCGCTTCTTTTCCTGGCCTTCGGCCTGCCCGCCGTTTAATTGTCCTTGTGCCCACCCTTGAGTTTGACTCTGCTCCCATAATTCGCAGGGTCTGGGAATTGGCAAGAGCCACGGGGGCGCAGGTTCTTTTCCTTAGCCTGTACACCGACCGAACGCAGGAGCCGAGCCTGAGGCGTGGCCTCGTCACCATGGCTGCAATGGTAAAAGACGGCAAAGTTTCCACTGAAGCAGAGGCCGTATTTGGAAAAGACTGGCTTGAGGTTGTAAGGACACGTACCCAGCCTGGCGATACTATTATTTGCCTTGAGGAACACCAGGTAGGGTTCCCGCATAGGCCCTTGAGCCAGGTATTGCAATCGAACGTAGACCTGCCGCTTTATATCCTTTCTGGTCTTTCTCCTCGCGGCAATTCCCGCCCAAATAGGTCCTCTCAAATTGCCGCATGGATTGGGTCCGCGGTCATTATTTTGGGTTTCTTCCTGCTGCAAATCAAAATGGATCCTCTTGCACAAGACTGGACACATACTGCATTGCTAATGATCTCCATCCTTATCGAATTCTGGACTATCTGGCTTTGGAATAGCCTGTTTGGATAACTTATAAAAAGAAAAATGGTCGAAAAATATGATCAATCAAAACGATAACACTCAAACCTCGATTATTGAACGAACTACAGATTACAAGCCGCCGCACACCTTCAGTTCATGGTTGATCGGCCGCCCCCTGTCCACGGCAGATGCTTCCCATCAAACCATTGGAAAGGTGGTTGGACTTGCAGTATTCGCCTCTGACGCACTTTCCTCCACCGCATACGCTACTCAGGAGATTTTAGGCGTAATTGCTGCTGCTGGAACAATGGCCTATGGATATTTATTTCCCATCTCGCTTGCCATTATCACCCTGTTGGCAATTGTTACCATCTCGTATGAGCAAACCATCCACGCCTACCCGGGCGGGGGCGGTGCGTACATTGTGGCGCGCGACAACCTTGGTGAAATGCCCGCTCAAACGGCTGGCGCCGCTCTTCTCACCGATTACATCCTGACTGTCTCTGTTTCGATTTCGGCAGGTGTGGCTCAAATTGTGTCTGCTTATCCCGCTCTGTTTCCATATCGGGTTGTAATTGCTGTGGTTGCGGTATTTTTTATCATGCTGATCAACTTGCGCGGCGTGAAAGAGTCGGGGACCGCGTTTGCCGTCCCAACTTATTTTTTTGTAGTAATGATGGTGGGTACTGTCGGCTTTGGTGTTTTTCGCTACTTCACCGGCTCGCTTGGTATGGTAGTGGATCCTCCACACTTCGAGGCGAAGCATGTTTTGTCAGTGATTACGCCCTTCATTTTGCTTCACGCTTTTGCCAATGGGACAACCGCCCTTACCGGCGTGGAAGCGATCTCCAATGGGATCACTGCTTTCAAGGAGCCACGCAGTAAAAATGCAGGAGTTACTCTGATCTGGATGTCCCTGATTCTGGGTTCATTATTTCTTGGGCTTTCTTTTCTCACGGGCAAGGTGCAGGCTGTATTTTCCGAGGAAGAAACTGTCATATCTCAACTGGCGCGAACGATCTATGGCGGCAGAGGTGCTCTATATCTTATGTTGATCTCCGGCACCACGGTCATTCTGATTATGGCTGCAAATACAGCCTTTGCGGATTTCCCCCGTTTGGGTGCGCTTCATGCAGGGGATGGATTTCTTCCGCGCCAGCTTACATACCGTGGAAGTCGTTTAGTTTATTCGCGAGGCATTGTGTCTCTGGCAGTTATAGCATCCATCTTGATCATAATTTTTCAAGCCAGTGTTACTCGTCTCATCCCGCTGTACGCGATCGGCGTATTTCTATCCTTTACGCTCTCACAGGCGGGTATGGCTCGCCGCTGGTGGAAGATAGGTCATCTCGCTGAAGGCGTGGAAGTTGTTGAGCCGGGTTCCACTCTAAAATATGAAAAGGGCTGGCGGTACAGAATGTTGATCAATGGCTTTGGTGCTGTGTGTACTGCGGTTGTAATGGTTGTATTTGCAGTGACGAAATTTAGAGAAGGCGCCTGGGTAGTGCTTATCCTAACCCCGCTACTCGTCACCATCTTTTTCTCAATCCATCATCACTATAAGAGGCTCGCGAAAAAACTTTCCCTTGATAATTTCGGCGTCATCCCGCCGCATGCGATGCGTCATCGGGTGATCATGCCGGTCAGCGGTGTGCATCAGGGGACATTGGCGGCACTGCGCTACGCACGCATGTTATCCGATGACATCACAGCCGTACACGTCACCATCGAGCCAGCGGAGGCTGAAAAGGTCCGCCAGAAGTGGGAAACGTGGGGTGAAGGTGTACGTATGGTCATGTTGGATTCGCCCTATCGCCTCTTTATTGAACCCATTTTGGGATATATAGCTGACGTTGAGAAACAGCGGCAGCCGGGTGAAACCATCACCATTGTCGTGCCCGAATTTGTTGCAGAAAACCGATTGACTGAAGTCTTGCATACCAACACAGCGGACCTGCTCCGCAGTCAACTTAAACGCCAGCATGGGATCGTTATCATCAACGTGCCGTATCATGTCCATGAAGAGGCTGATGAACATTAGGAAGTGCTGATACAGACTTGCCCATTAAATATAAAATCCGCTTCAAGATTTGTTGAAGCGGATTTTATATTTTCCCCTCATCTAGCATTTTAAGGCGATATCCTACTCCAGCTTCAGTGTGGATATAAGTTGGCCGCGCGGGGTCAGGCTCAAGTTTAGCTCGCAGGTTGCTGATATTGACACGCAGGGTGTGCATGTCGTTATAGCCTTCACCCCATATTTGGCGTAGTATTTGACGGTGAGTTAATACTTTCCCTGAATGGGTAATCAATAGGCGTAGAATATCATACTCAGTTGGGGTCAATTGAATTTCCTGTTCATTTACAGTGACTTCACGACACGAAAAATCCAATATCAAGCCGCCCAGTATAAATATGGATTCATTTGCAACGACAGCCTGTCTACGTTGAATAACCCGAATGCGGGCTAATAATTCACTGGTGCCAAAGGGCTTTGTCAGGTAATCATCTGCGCCCGCATTCAGAGCTGCAACCTTATCCTGCTCTGTTTCGCGGACAGAGAGAATGACAATTGGAGTTTGCGACCATTCACGCAGGCGGCGTGTAACGACAATACCATCCATATCCGGCAACCCAAGGTCGAGGATGATCAAGTCTGGGTGATGGGCAAGGACTGCATCCAGGGCTTCCTGTCCATCTGAGGCTTCGTAAACGTCAAACCCCTGGGCGGCTAATATCGGATGCAAATAACGCCTGATGGCTGCTTCATCATCCACGATCAAAACTCGCTGCTTTATATCCATGAAAGGTTATTCTCCCAAAACACTTTTACAGGCCGATCAGTCTTGGTACTGAGTCCATCTTGAGTGTAGTGTATTTAATTACCCGTCAATCTGGGGGCAAGAAACAAGGGTGGAATGTCAAGAAAAGGTCAAGATTTTATGCAATTTTGACCTGTTTCTTGATATATCTTTTATGCAATTGCTTTAAATATTTGTCACCCTTTTATGCGGGATGGATAGGATTAATACATCTATGAGGTGACATGAACAAGCTTGATGAAAACCCCGCTGCTTTAACCATATCTTCCGCTTCATTTCCCGACCTTCGGCCTGCCAGCCGTTTAATGATCCTTGTGCCTGAAGCCCTGGCTGATTCTGCCGGAACTGCCAGAAAAATATTGGGCCTGGCAAAGACTTTGGAAGGCGAGGTCCAACTCATCGGTCTTTGTAAAGATGTGATGAGTGAATCAAGTATGCGTCGACAGCTTATTTTTCTTTCTGCTATGGTGAATGATGGCCTTGTATCTGTTGAATCCAAGGTTGAATTTGGAAACAATTGGTTGAAGGTTGTAAAGGCCAACTGGCATGCGGGAGACATCATTGTGTGCTTCGACGGGCAATATACAGGTCTGATGCATAAACCTGTAAGTCAACTCATTGAATCAAACTTGAAATTAGACGTTTATGTGTTGGAAGGTGGAGTACAAACCAGATCCTTTAGCCCAGGCTGGCTTTCGTCAGTCATTGCGTGGATAGGCTCGTTAAGTATCCTGGCTATTTTTTTCTGGTTGCAAGTGCAAATCATCAAAATACCTGAAGCATGGGCACAGAACACCCTTATGTATCTTTCAATTCCAATTGAAGTGGGATTGGTCTGGGGTTGGAACACCCTGTTCCCGTAATCATAATTTCAAAAAGGTTGAGAATGTCAGAAACAAATCCAAAATTTTTATCAGAACGTCAGGCTGAAGAATATAAGCGGCAACAGTCTTTGTTTTCCGCCCAGCCGGCCATTGTTCAGCGTTTTCTTGAAACGCAGGGAAAACAGATCGCCCAGGCTATTGTGGATGGCAATTCGCAGATCAATTTCTCATTGCCAGACCGAGTGGTTTGCACCTTGGAAAATGTCGATCAACCTGCATTGGTGACCATCCCACAAAACCAGCGCACCCGTTCCGCGGGGAGCTTTTTGAACCACTTCCGCAAAGCGGAGCTGTACAAGGAGCTACGACATATTTTCACCGAACTGGAACAATCTCCAGATCGGGCAATTTCCGTTGCAGCAGGTTTGTTGCGCCATGCCACAGTTTTGCACATGGTTTATCAAATGTTACCGGCTGGGCGGACTATTACTTATCAATCCGCAGGCGAGGATGAGACCATTCCATCCATTCCTGTAGTGGATGATATGGAACCAGAATCTGCAATTACCTCGGCTTCCGATGCAATTGCAGAAGAAGGGAGTACTGAAGCAGGTCGCGGCGATTTACTTGTGCCGTTTGTGCCTTACGCGCGCAAGTTCTTTCTGCCGCAATGGGTGGCTTTTAATGAGAATGGGGGAATGCTGGTCAAGTCTGTAGACGAGGCCAATGCTCATGTCAAATCAATGCAGAGATTTATGGAAGTGTTATTCCTTGCAGTGGCGCTCAGCCCGCATATCTCCGCAGATGAAGAGTACGCCAAGAAGCGTTATGGCATGTTGGGGCAGCTGGTTAATCAGGGACGCGCTCTTGCAATCTATCAGACGAAGGAAATTATCGCTCGAATCAGCGAGCGGGCCAAGGCGGGGAGTCTGAACCGCGGGCTGCGTCTCAGCCTGCCTTATTTCGATGATCAGGAATTAAAGATCGACATTTCAAATTTCGAAGTCATCCCTTCAGGACGCATTATGTTCGTCCCCGCTTTTGTGGTTCGCGCTGTTCGGCAGGAAGAAGTGAAGGTCAGTCAGGATACGCGCTACAACCCATCCACCCGCAAACATTTACTTCATTTGCTTGAATTACTCGAACAAGCATTTGAGAATGTATAACACAAGGTTGCCATCATGTTTTTCTCAATTGCTTTATTAATTGTTGTTGTAGTTATTTCCCTCCGCGCCGCGCCGAAGGAAAGTCAGGAGGATGCTCACGTTCATGGCGCAGGTCAGATCGGTGTGCTGGCGGCGATTGCCTTATTCGGTGTGGATTACTTTACATCATACTACTATGCCACTGGCGAAATGATGAGCGCCCTGCATCCTTATGGTTTGCAAAAATACGGGTACATAGCGGTTACGATCATTGCCTTTGCCAATTTTGTTTTCGGCATACTTTATATGTACTCACTTGGACCATTCAATGAGGGCGGCGGCTCATACACGGCCTCGATGCGCTATCTCAAGCCAACGTTAAGCTTGATCGTGGCTGTTACGTTGATTCAGGATTATGTGCTGACGATTGTGGTCTCTGCGCTTTCAGGCGGCGACCAACTCCTGTCCATTATCAATGCCTATGATGCTCATTGGATATGGCATTTCGCGATTGGAGCGGCACTTGCGGCAATAACATGGTTCCTGACTATCCGCGGTCGTGGTGAGTCTTCACGTGTAGTGTTCACCATGTTGGGTGTCTTCCTGTTTTTGACCCTCACAATGGGAATTGGATTAGCGATCGCGCATTTCAAAGGTGTCACTCCCCAGCCAGCGGAAACCGCTGAATCTGTCTCTCTTGCCCAGGCATTTCTGCACATGTTGACTGCCTCCATGAAAGGCATGGTCGCGCTCACGGGGTTGGAAGCGGTCTCCAACGGCGTCCAATTCTTTATCAATGAAGATGTGGCGCTTGTAAAGTGGGGCAGGAAACATTTTCCGCGCTGGAAAAAACTGTGGGACTTCTATGGCGGCAAGTCAGGAATTGGCCGTTTTGTGCAAACATCCTTTTTGTTCTACGGCGGGGTGACCACCCTTTTCCTGACTTACTTTTCGCTGCGGTTCAACGTTTTCGATGGAACCCTTGGTCGAACACTAATTGGTAATCTGGCCTTTATCGGTTTCTCCCAAATACCCGGCGGCGTCATTTTATTCTGGGCATATCAAATATTGGCTGTGCTGATGCTGGCTGCGGCCTCTATGACTGCGTTTCAAGATGCCCAGGCCACTGAATGGCGTGACGTGGCAATTGGCGAAATCCCGGAAGCCATTGTGTATCGCGATCCACGCGGGACATTTACGCGCTCTGTCACGATCACCTTTGCGCTTTCAGTATTGATCATGTTCTTTGTCCGCGGAAAGACCTCTGTCGCAGTCCCATTTTATGGCGTCGGTGTATTCATGCCGATTATGATCATGGGCCTTGCTGTTCGTAAGAATATCCTTGAGACTTTTACGGGACGGACGCGCACATGGGGCGCATTTGGCGCATCATGTGCCGCCGCGCTTGCGTTTGTGATATTTATCGGCCAGCTTGTTGGAAAATGGAGCGAAGGCGGCTGGGCGGTATTAGTCTCTTTCACACTTTTGGCGCTTGCCGCGCATCTGATGCTACTCTCCCCGCTGGGATTTCGTAATCCCAAACAAATTCATCGCATCGTGCGCGACAAGGCGCGTGTTCAAGGTGCAATGGCCTCCATCGTTGAATGGCAGTCACTTAAAATGCAGGAATATCGCTACGATTTATTAATTGGTATTGCCCGTTTCTTTGAGTTATTCGGTGTTCGCCGTCCCGTTCGCTTTGAGCAGCCTGCCGTTGCAGGGGATTATGACCACGCCCTGCATGTGGATCACCCCGAAGCGCCTTCGCTTTTGGAACAGTATCTCGATCATCCCGAGCCGAAACTTGGTGGCGCTCCGAAAGAGACTGCCCCCACTGAAGAAGAATTGTAAAACTTGAGATGTCGTTGCGAGGAGCGTTCTTTGCGACGAAGCAACCTTCGAATTAACAGAAGATTGCTTCGGGCGAAGAACAAGAGCGCCCTCGCAATGACATGAACTTTTATTCATCATTCATCCTTCCTAATTCATCCTTCGCATTTCCATGTCCACACCTATTTACAGCCTGCGCGTTTCGGAAGCCTGCGAAGCGCTTGAAACATCCTCTGCAGGACTTTCGAGTGCCGAGGCTGAGGCTCGCCTGTCGCTCTATGGACATAATATCCTTTCGAAGCAGAAGAAGGAACCTGTTTGGGAGAAACTACTTCAAGAGTTCATTCATCCGCCTGCCCTTGTTTTACTTATCGTTGGCTTTGCCGCCTTATCACAAAGCGACCTTGTTCTTGCATTGATCATCTGGAGTATCATTTTTGTAAACACGGGCTTCTCCTTCTGGCGCGAGTATCGCGCCGAACAAGCCATCGAAAAGCTGCGAGAGATTTTGCCGTCCTTTGCGCATGTGGTTCGTGATAGCGTCGAAAGTTACATTCCATCCAGCGACGTTGTCCCCGGTGATATTTTGGTGCTTGCAGAGGGGGATAACATTTCCGCTGACGCGCGCGTGATCGAAGAATATGGACTGCGTACAAATAATGCAACATTAACAGGCGAAGCAATTCCCGCGCGTAAAACAGTTGACGCATCTCTACAAAGCGGATTGAGCGAATTAGATCGCCCCAACTTAATTTTCGCAGGGACATCTATCGCTTCGGGGACTGGGCGGGCAATTGTTGTTGCTACTGGAATGTCCACTCAGTTTGGGCGGATCGCCCACCTGACCCAATCCATTACAGAAGAGCCGACGCCTTTCCAGAAAGAACTCAATCAACTTAGTAAACTCACAGCTTGGATCGCTTTGGGCATCGGCGCATTCGTTGTTGTGATCGGTTATTTCTCCCTCAATTTTCCCGTCAAAGAAGTGACCCTGCTTGCGCTGGGAATTGTGGTTGCCGTGATTCCCGAAGGACTCACAGCCACGCTCACTCTCTCTTTGGCGGCGGCAGTTCAACGTCTCGCGAAAAGAGGCGTGCTGGCGAAGAAACTATCCACGGTGGAAAAGCTCGGTCAGGTGTCTGTCATCTGCACCGATAAAAGCGGCACGTTGACTCAAAATCAAATGACCGTGCGCGATATTTGGGTGGCGCAAAAAAGACTTAAAGTCACTGGTGTTGGCTATGAACCCGTAGGGACTTTTTCACCAGACCCGAAAGGACAAGTCTGGGAAAAGGATCTGCTGTGTTTGCTGGAAGTTGCATCATGCTGTAACAACGCCCGTATCAATGCACCTTCGATGGAACACCCAGGTTGGGCGAGTCTCGGCGACCAAACCGAAGCTGCGTTGAAAGTTGCCGCAATGAAAGACGGGATTTTTGAAGAAGCGGTCAATCGCATTTTGCCGCGTGTACATGAAATTCCATTTGACGCACGCCGCAAGCGCATGACGACCATTCATCGCGAGGTTAACTGTGAGATTGCATTTGTCAAAGGCTCGCCGCGTGAGGTGCTACTGCTTTGCACAAAGGTTTTGATGCATGGCGAAGCTGTCACTCTAACGAATCAATTACGAGCCGAGATCATGGGCGTCAATGATGATTACGCTCGCGGCGCATTGCGCGTATTGGCTTTGGCACGGCGTGACCTGCCTCCGCGTGAAGGCGCGTACACCGCTGAAAATGTTGAAAAGGATTTGACCTTCCTCGGTTTGATGGCCATGATGGATCCACCAAGACCGCAGGTGGAAAAAGCTGTGCAAACCTGCCGTGAAGCAAATATCCGAATTGTGATGATCACAGGTGATTATGGTCTGACAGCCGAATCGCTTGCTCGCCGTGTGGGTATGTTGACGACAAAGAATACTGTTATTTTGACAGGCGCGGAATTGGATGAAATGTCTGATGTTGCCTTGCAGGAGATCCTTGATAAAGAAGTTCTCTTTGCGCGCATGGCCCCCGAGCACAAAATGAGACTCGTCTCTGCGTTTCAGGCACGCGGTGAAGTGGTGGCTGTCACTGGAGATGGCGTAAATGACGCGCCTGCCCTGCGCAAAGCTGATGTCGGTATATCCATGGGTATTGTCGGCACGGACGTTGCAAAGGAGGCCGCCGATATTATTTTGACTCAGGACGACTTCGGCGCGATCACCGCCGCAATTGAAGAGGGACGCGGCGTGTTCGATAATATCCGCAAATTCATCACGTATATTTTTTCCAGTAACATTCCTGAATTAATGCCGTTTATCGTCAAGGCGAATTTGCCGCTCGTGCCACTAGCATTGAGCGTGCGTCAAATCCTTGCAATCGATCTTGGTACGGATATGTTCCCCGCTTTGGCGCTTGGCATGGAGAAGCCCGAACCTGATGTTATGAAACGTCCGCCGCGCCCGCGCAATCAACCCCTGCTAGACCGTGGCCTGCTGTCTCGCGCATTTTGGCTTGGCATGATCGAAGCGACCATGTGCTTCGCGGGATTTTTGTCCGTTTTTATTCTCTCAGGGTATGCTGATGAAATTGGACTGGCATTCCTTGCTCCGCTGGCTAACTTTATCGATTTCAGATTTTCCCTGTCTTTTCAACAAGCTATGATTTTGGCCGCGACCGTGTATCATGCGGGTGTGGTCACTTCCCAAATCGGGAATGCTCTGGCCTGCCGTTCGGATCGAACACGCAGTTCTGCCCTCGGCTGGTTGAGCAATAAATATCTGTGGATCGGCATTCTGATCGAGCTGCTTGGCATTATCAGTATTATTTACATTCCATTCTTTGCTGATATTTTCAATCATGCTCCTCTTTCAGCGTGGATGTGGTTTGGGTTGGCATTAAATGCGATTATCTTGTATTCTGTAGAGTGGATCCGCAAGGCCATTGTGCGCGGCTTTAAAAAAATGCGTAATGGAAAATCTTCCCCGCTCTCTCTTCAGGAGGTTGTTCGATGAAAGTAATTATTATGGGTTGCGGACGGGTTGGCTCGCAGGTCAGCTTGCTGCTGGCAAGACAGGGACATGAGGTCATTGTCATCGACCATGACGCCAATGCTCTTTCAAAATTAGGAACAGACTTTAAAGGCAGAGTTGTCCGCGGAATTGGCTTTGACCGAAATATTCTGATCGAAGCTGGCGTTGAAACCGCCGAAGGGTTTGTGGCCGCCAGTTCTTCAGACAATGCCAACATTGTCGCGGCACGGATCGCACGAAATATTTTTAGAGTGCCAAGAGTGGTTGCGCGATTGTATGACCCTGTGCGTGCGGAAGTTTATCAGCGGCTGGGACTGACAACGATCTCCAGCACAGCCTGGGGCGCGGAAAGAATCGTTGAAGTCGTCACGCATAATGATCTCGATGTACTCAATGTTTTCAGCGATGGCGGGACGACCATGATCCGCGTCGAGTCGCCTGCGCGTTTGAACGGTCATCGTGTGGCTCAATTGAACATCCCTGGTGAAGTATCTGTTACTGCGATCACGCGAAGCGACCATACCTTCATCCCTGTTTCTGGCACCGAATTTCAAGAAGGCGATGTTCTGTATCTTGCTGTGATTCCCTCTGCCATGAATCGGCTGGAGGAAATGCTTGGGATCGAGAGGAGATAGCTATGTTTGTTATCGTGGTTGGCGGTGGTAATACGGGTTCGCAACTTGCGAAATTTTTACTGGAAGAAGGTCACACGGTGCGCGTCATCGATGAGCGCCCGAATGTGCTTGAAAAACTAGCGCTCGAAATTCCGCGGGAAATGATCATTAATGGAGATGGAAGTTCGCCGACGGTATTGGAAAAAGCTGGTATTCAAAAGGCGCAGGTGCTTGCGGCGGTCACAGGTTCAGATGAAACCAATCTGGTGATCACTTCGTTGGCTCGCTTTGAGTTCAATGTGAAGCGCGTCATTGCCCGTATCAATAATTCAAAAAATGCGTGGCTCTTCACGCCTGAAATGGGCGTGGATGTTTCGCTCAATCAGGCTGAGATCCTTGCACGCCTTACTGCGGAAGAAATGTCTCTGGGCGATATGATGACCATGTTGAAAATTCGCCGTGGAAAATATTCCATCGTGGAGGAAAAGATCGCTCCTTCCGCACCGGCAATTGGTACTGCACTAAAAGATTTATCCCTCCCGAATCATTGCGTCATCTCGGGCATTATCCGCCATGGCGAAATGATACTGCCAAGAGGCACAACCATTCTCGAAGAAGGAGATGAGATCCTTGCCTTGGTGGATGACGCTGCGCGTGAGCCATTGGCGAAACTTTTAAGCCGCCCGTAGTTAAACTGAAACGCCTCTACGAAGAGGCGCTTTCTTATTTTGTGTCCCTGTCATCAGTCCGCAGGCGATACCCCACCCCGGCTTCCGTGTGGATGTAGGTTGGGCGGGCAGGGTCAGGTTCGAGCTTTCCTCGTAAGTTGCTGATGTTGACGCGCAGGATGTGCATATCGTTGTAACCTTCTCCCCAGATCTGGCGAAGGATTTGGCGATGAGTTAATACCTTCCCAGCATGAGTAACCAGCAGACGTAAAATATCATATTCAGTTGGGGTCAATTGGATCTCTTTTTCATTCACCGTGACGAGGCGATGAGAGAAGTCCAGCGTTAATCCGCCTGTTGTAAAGATGGGTTCATTTGCGCTGTTGATCTGTCTGCGCATGACCACGCGCATACGCGCCATGAGTTCGCCTGTGCCAAAAGGCTTGGTGAGGTAATCATCTGCGCCTGCGTCTAGTGCCGCGATCTTGTCCTGTTCCGCTTCGCGGACGGAGAGAATGATAATCGGCGTTTGCGACCATTCACGCAGGCGGCGTGTGACTTGGATACCGTCAATATCAGGCAGGCCGAGGTCGAGGATGATCAAGTCAGGGCGGTGGGCGAGGACCGCGTTCAAGGCTTCCTGTCCATCAGAAGCCTCGTAGACAGTGAGCCCCTGTGCGGTTAATGCAGCGCGCAAATAGCGCCTGATGGATGTTTCATCGTCTACAACCAAAACCCGTTGACCCGTTTCCATGACTCTTTTTATCCCATGTTTTTCAAAGGTAATTCAATTGTGATGATCGTCCCGCCGCCTTCGCGAGGGCTTGCATAAATAGTACCATGATGTACTTCGACAATTCCCTTGCTTATGGATAGTCCCAGCCCTGTGCCGCTGACATTCTCAGGGCGTTGGACTCGGTAGAATTTGTCAAAGATGCGAGTCAGGTCTTCGGACGGGATACCAGCTCCATGGTCAGCGATTTTGAGGCGGATCTTTTCATCCAGCAATTCTGCAGAGACCTCGATTGCTGAATCTGCGGGTGAATATTTTATTGCATTTTCCAAAACGTTAACAAGAACCTGTGCGATGAGGGTGAAATCCATCGGGACGAGCGGGAAGTTGGCGGGTATTTTAGCTTGTATCTTACGGTTTGCAATGCGTGAGCCAAGCTGTTCGAGGGCTGTACCCACCACGTCTTGAATGTCTTCAGCCTCAAGCCGTAGTTTGATGGCGCCGCTTTCGATACGGGTCATGTTGAGCAGGTTTCCCACCAGACGGTTAAGTCGGTCTGCTTCGCCGCGCGCATTTTCGATCAGGGCGCGGCGCGTGGACTCGTTGAGCGTACCATTATCTTCGTCAAGTGAACTCAATGCGCCCGTGATGGAAACCAGCGGCGTACGAAGGTCATGCGAAATTGAATTAAGCAGTGCAGTTTGCAGGGACTCCGTGGCACGCAAAAGCTCAGCTTGACTCGCTTGCTCAGAAAGACTGGCGCGTTCAATTGCCAGTGCGGATTGATTCGCAAATGCCGCAAGAGTAAGCCTTTGCTCTGAAGAAAGAAAATTAGTTTGATCTTTAGAATGCACTCCAAGCACACCGACAATGCCATTGGATGTTTTCAGCGGGTGACAGCGCAGGGATGCGGCGGGCAGGGTATCCGTTCCACGGCCAGCGGGTTGATCATGCTGATAAGCCCAGGCAGCTACGGCTAATTCGTTCTCGTCAGGTTGATAGTTGGGAGAGCTTGCGAAAATTTGAAGCTGCTGGTTGTCGGGTAGGAAAATTGCAACATCACGCCCGAAAGCATTGCCGATCTGAGAAATAATAATGTTCGCAACTTGCAGAAGATCGGCGGCGGAGGTCAGGTCTTTGCTGAGGTCGTAAAGCGCTGCGGTTTGTCTTTCGCGCTGCACTGCGGCTTCGGCTTGTTCACGAACGCGGGCGGTCAGTGAACTGACGACCAGACTTACGATTAACAATGCGATAAAGGTAATGAAGTATTGGGTGTCACTGACGGCAAATGTTAAATATGGCGGGACAAGAAAAAAGTCAAAAGCTAGCACGCCTGCAATAGCGGTGAGCAGGGATGGGCCGCGCCCAAGAAAAACGGCGGAGACGACCGTGGATGCCAGATACAACATGACAAGATTTGCAGGTTCTAAATTTCCGCGAATAATTAAACCCAGTGAAGTTGAAACAGCAACGAGCAGGAGACCAAGTACATAACGCCCCAATGGGCGGTGCAGTTGCCATTCCTTTGGCAAAATGGATTTACTCGATTCCGTTCGCGCGCTGATCACGTACACGTCAATATCGCCGCTGGCATAAATGAGTTGGTCAACGATCGAGCCGTTCCACATCTCCTGCCAGCGCGGCTTGAGCGGCTTGCCCACCACAACTTTTGTAATATTATTCTTGTGCGCGAAATCCAACACGGCTTCTTGAATGGAGCGGCCCGCGATGGTGAGACTCTTTGCGCCCAGTTCTTCCGCCAGTTGCAATGTCCGCCCGATGCGCTCGCGGTTTGCGGGATTTGTTTCAGGTTTCGATGCGATCTCAACATACACGGCATACCACTCGGCGTTGAGTTCATCTGCCAGCCTGCGCGTGGTGCGGATCAACTTCTCGGCTAAAGGACTTGGGCTGATACAAACCGCCAGCCGTTCTCCAGCCGCCCACGGGCCAGAAATGGAGCGCGTTTGCATGTATGAGCGCATTTGATCATCCACACGTTCGGCGGCGCGGCGCAGGGACATTTCACGCAGTGCGGTGAGATTGCCCTTGCGGAAAAATTTATCAATGGCGCGTGAAGCTTGTTCAGGAATATAAACTTTCCCTTCATTCAGGCGGGTGAGCAGTTCATCGGGCGGTAGGTCAATAACTTCGATCTCAGAGGCTTTATCGAGCACAAGGTCAGGGACAGTCTCGCGCACAATCACACCTGTCACCTGTGCAACGACATCATTCAGGCTTTCGAGATGTTGAATGTTGAGCGTGGTATACACGTCAATGCCCGCGTCAAGGATTTCTTCGACATCCAAATATCGTTTGGGATGACGCGAGCCAGGCGCATTCGTGTGCGCGAATTCATCTACCAAGACAATTTTAGGACGGCGTTTGATGACTTCGTCCACATCCATTTCGGGCAGGGACACGCCGCGATATTCCACCTGTTTGCGCGGCAATACATCCAGCCCTTCCACCAGTTCTTCGGTCTCAGCGCGTTTATGGGTTTCCACATAACCGACCACAACATCAATGCCTTGAATTTTACGTTGATGCGCGGCCTCGAGCATGGCGTAGGTTTTACCCACGCCCGCTGCATAGCCTAGGAAAATCTTTAATTTACCGCGTTTCGAGGCTTGTTCTTCTGCCTGAGCGTGCCTCAGTAATTCATCGGGGTCGGGACGTTGTTCCATTATTTTTATTGTATCTCACTTGAAAAGGGATTTCTATGACTTATCTATTTTACAGAGATGTCTGAAATCGGGCTGTTTGCGGCTTTCTCCACTTCAAAGGAATACGTGCGCTCGAACGCCCTTGACGTTTGTGATGCAAAATTTTGAAGGAGAGGGCTGTTTTCAGAAGGCAGATCCCCAAATTCTCCGCGCCATATTTGAATCTCACCAACCAACCCCCAAGCGTTCATGATCGGCAAAATACGGTCTGGCTGGCCTGTCCCTTCGCCATCCATTGGCTCATGAGCAGCGATGCGTGGAATTTGTTTGGATTGCTGGAATGTGACATTGACCAGCGCCGCTTGAAATAACTGCCTGATATTCCTTGCGACAATGTGAGCCACTGCGTTCTGCGTGCGCGCATTGGCAAGCGCCGAACTTAATTCATACATGAAGGTGGCTTCACGCGCTTTGGATAAACTATCCTGAATGCGGCCTACGATCAGAATAGCAGTGGCAAAAAAGATAACGAGCATAAGCCAGCTTTCGAGTCTTGCCACAGCAAAGGTATAGAAAGGCGGAATGAATAAGAAATCAAAGCATAGAGCAGCTGTTAGTGCGGCGCTCACCCCTGCAGCCTGTCCCCAATGGCTGGCAGCCCAGACAATTGGCACAATGTATAAAAAGCCAATCACAGCCTCGCCCAGCGTATCGCGGCCGATTAACAACATGGGGATTGTAATTGCTACTACCGAGAGTACTGCCCGAAGACAGTTGGCGAACAAATTTGGTGTGAGTTTAATTTTTTTCATGGTTCGTTCCTTTCAAAAACACAGGCCGCCCAAAAAATAGGCAGCCTGTACACATTATTATTTCAGATTATCCAACGCAAGATTGAGTTGGAGGACGTTTACAGTGGGCTCACCCAGAAAGCCGAATTGACGACCTTCGGTATTTTGCTCCACAAGCGACTGAACATCCGCTTCACTCAACCCGCGGGCGGATGCCACACGATGGACTTGGTACAACGCTGCGGCGACGCTGATATGAGGGTCGAGTCCGCTCCCCGAAGCAGTAACCAGGTCAACGGGAATCGGAAGCGTATTGTCAGGGTCAGCAGCTTTGAGGGCGTCGATCCGCGCCTGCACCATATCGATCAGCGCAGGATTCAACGGGCCGTAATTCGATCCAGAAGAAGCAGTCAGGTTCTCGGCGTTGAAGGCGTTGTATGCAAATGTGCCTGTTGCGGAAATTCGTCCCCAGAAATAACTGGGATCATCAAACTGCTGACCAATCAACTCTGAGCCGATGGTCTTCCCATTTGCCATAATGAGACTTCCATTGGCCTGGTGCGGAAATACAACTTGCGCAATACCCGTCACAGCCAGCGGATAGAGAACTCCTGTGATGAGGGTTAAGATCAAAAGCATGAAAAACGCGGGGCGTAATTGTGATGTCATTTTTATTCCTTTTTTAATTCTTGCGAGACTTCATCCACGGAGAAAAAATCGACGTCAATGGTTTCCATTTCGAATGTGTCGCTCAATGTGCCCTTGATTTCAGTGTCTTGTAATTGAACCATCGGGCGGTTTTTACTGTGCATATTCGCCAGTTTGTAAACATGCGGTTTGGAAATGATCACCGTTCCGCGATACTGGCCGTATTCCGCCAGAGCCGCTTGATTGGCCTTCAACCACAGATGGACAAGTCCATACACCAGCAGGATGATTCCGATCTGCACTGCTTGATGTCCGCGCCCTGAAATTTTTAGACGGTTATCAAAAATAAACAGCACGATCAGAAGCGGAAGAGTGAGATAAACCTGCCACCATTTTGGACGAGCGGTTTGGGTGATCATAGCCAGACCTCTTATGTCAGGTGAAGGGCGACCAAAAGCATATCGATCAATTTGATTCCGATGAACGGAGCGATCAAACCGCCGAGGCCATAGATCAACAGATTGTCACGTAACAATTGTGCCGCGCCAACTGCGCGATACGGCACGCCGCGTAATGCCAGCGGGATCAATGCAATGATGATGAGCGCATTGAAAATCACCGCCGAGAGGATCGCACTTTCAGGTGTTGCGAGGTGCATGAAGTTCAACTTGATCAAAACAGGATACGTGGAAGCGAACGCGGCAGGGATGATGGCAAAGTATTTCGCCACATCATTCGCAATGCTGAATGTGGTCAATGCGCCGCGTGTCATTAATAACTGCTTGCCGATCTCCACGATTTCTAAAAGTTTGGTCGGGTTGCTGTCGAGATCCACCATGTTGGCGGCTTCACGCGCAGGTTGTGTGCCTGTATTCATCGCAACGGCAACATCAGCTTGTGCCAAAGCAGGAGCGTCATTCGTACCGTCACCCGTCATGGCAACGAGGCGTCCGCCCAATTGATATTCGCGGATGAGTTTTAGTTTCATCTCAGGTGTGGCTTGCGCGAGAAAATCATCCACGCCAGCTTCTGCGGCAATAGCGGCCGCAGTCAATGGATTATCGCCTGTGATCATCACGGTTTTGATACCCATCTTGCGGAGCTGAGCGAAGCGTTCCTTAATTCCGCCTTTGACAATATCCTTCAAGTGAATCACGCCTAACGCATGATTATTGCGAGTCACTACTAGCGGCGTGCCGCCCATGCGGGCAATATTATCCACAGCAGGTTTCAGGTCAGACGGAACGCCGCTATTGTTGGATTGGATCATCTCGATCATCGTATCTGGCGCACCCTTGCGGATGGAAGTGCCATCGAAGTTCACACCGCTCATGCGCGTCTGTGCTGTGAACGGGACGAAGTGCATACCTTCAGGCGCTTCATCGCTGGCGCCTATCGTCCGTCCGCGCAAACCGAACTGTTCCTTGGCGAGCACAACGATAGAGCGACCTTCAGGAGTTTCGTCTGCCAAGGAAGCAAGCTGCGCGGCTTCGGCCAAATCTTTTACATCCACGCCATTCACAGGAATGAATTCCACAGCCTGACGGTTGCCAAGCGTGATCGTGCCCGTCTTATCGAGCAGGAGCACATCCACATCGCCAGCGGCTTCCACTGCGCGACCAGACATCGCGATCACGTTGCGCTGGATCATACGATCCATGCCCGCGATACCAATGGCAGAAAGCAAACCGCCAATCGTGGTCGGGATCAAACACACCAGCAAAGCAACCAGAACCGTGATCGTAATTGCTGTCCCTGTTCCTGCGGCACCCACGCTATAAAGCGAATACGGCAGCAGTGTAGCGCAGACAACTAAAAAGATAATCGTAAAACCAGCCAGCAAAATATTAAGCGCGATTTCGTTCGGGGTCTTCTGTCTCTTCGCGCCTTCGACCATGCTGATCATGCGGTCGAGGAATCCCTGCCCAGGGTCGGCGCTGACGCGGATGATGAGCCAGTCCGAAAGGAGTCGCGTGCCGCCTGTGACAGCGGAACGATCTCCGCCCGCCTCACGCACAACGGGAGCTGATTCGCCCGTAACGGCACTTTCATCCACTGACGCAATTCCCGCTTCGATCTCTCCATCTGCTGGCAGAATATCGCCCGCTTCAACGAGAAAAAGATCGTTCTTGCGCAACGCAGTCGATGAGACAACCACCACTTTTGATAATGCGCCTTGCACATCTGACGCAGCGCCATTTATTTTCCTCGCAGGTGTATCCTGACGAGCCTTGCGCAGTGACTCGGCTTGTGCCTTGCCACGTCCCTCAGCAACTGCCTCTGAGAAATTTGCGAACAGCACAGTGAACCACAGCCAAAGCGCAATCGCTCCAATAAAACCTGTGGGGGCTTCGCCTTGTCCAGCGAGAGCCTGGATCCACAACGCAGTGGTTAATACACTTCCCACTTCCACGACGAACATGACGGGATTACGAACCATCAAGCGCGGATTAAGTTTTACAAAGGATTCCACAATGGCGCGCTGATAAATCTCGCGGCGATATGTGGTTGGTTTTTTTGTTTGAATAGTCATTTTATTAATTTCCTTATCCACCGATAACCATCAGGTGCTCAACGATAGGGCCCAATGCCAACGCAGGGATAAAGCTCAACGCGCCGACGATCATGATGACACCGATCAACCACGCAATGAACAGCGGGGTGTGAGTCGGGAGAGTTCCTGCGCTTTCGGGAATCTTTTTCTTTTGCACGAGCGAGCCTGCAATCGCGAGCACAGGAACAATTAGCCAGAAGCGGGCAAAGAACATACAAATGCCGAGGGCGGTGTTATAGAACGGATTGTTCGCCCCCAGGCCAGCGAATGCCGAACCGTTGTTATTCGCCGCTGACGAAAAGGCGTATAACACTTCGCTAAATCCGTGCGGGCCGCCTGTGTTCCAAATGGTGGCAAGACCAGCCGCTGATACTACAGCAATCGCCGTGCCAACTTTTGCCAATAAGATCGGGATCAAAAGCATGAGGGATGCCATCTTCATTTCATAGGCTTCGATCTTCTTACCCAAATATTCGGGGGTACGTCCGACCATCAAGCCGGAGATAAAGACTGCCACGATGACAAAGGCCAGCATTCCATATAAGCCAGAACCGACACCACCGAAGATGATCTCACCCAACTGCATGAGGAACATGGGAACCAAGCCGCCAAGAGGCATGAACGAATCGTGCATGGAGTTGACCGATCCATTCGATGCGGCAGTCGTGGCCGTGGCCCAAAGCGCCGAGTTGGCAACACCGAAGCGTGTCTCTTTGCCTTCCATGTTTCCGCCTGGGTTGATATTCGTTTGTACCTGATCGATTCCCATCTTTGTGAAAGCTGGGTTGCCAGCTTGTTCTGCCCAAACCGCCAACGCGATAAAGGCCACAAAAATAATGGTCATGGTAGTCAGGATTGCCCAACCCTGACGAGTATCTCCGACCATTTTGCCAAACATGTAAACCAGAGCAGCGGGAATCATGAGAATTGCCAACATCTCCAGAAAGTTTGAGAATGGTGTCGAGTTTTCAAACGGGTGCGCTGAGTTGACATTGAAGAATCCGCCGCCGTTTGTGCCCAATTGCTTGATCGCAATTTGCGAAGCAGCCGGGCCAACAGCAAGCACCTGTTCAGTTACAGCGTTGCCGTTTGCGTCAGTTGTAGGTTGAAGCATTGCGACAGTCTTATATTCACTGAAGGTTTGCACGACGCCTTGTGAAACGAGCGCCAAAGCCAAAACAATAGACAAGGGCAGAAGAATGTACAAAATGGAGCGAGTGAGATCAACCCAGAAGCTGCCAATTCCCTTGGCGGTATGACGCACAATTCCGCGGATGAGCGCAACCAAAACAGCCATGCCTGTCGCCGCAGAGACGAAGTTTTGCACTGTCAGGCCAAGCATTTGCGAGAAGTAACTCATGGTCACCTCGCCTCCGTAGCCCTGCCAGTTGGTGTTGGACGCAAAACTAACTGCCGTATTCCATGAGGAATCAGGTGTGACCGCGCCAAGTCCCAGCGGGTTGAGGGGCAATACAGCTTGAAGACGCTGCACCGCATACACTGCCAACAGTCCTAAAATATTGAACACCATTGCCGCGATGGCATAGGTCTTCCAGTTCATGTCCTCATCGGCTTTCACGCCCGAGACGCGATAAATGAAGCGTTCTACTGGACCAAATACACGATCAAGAAAAGTGCGCTCGCCCTGATAGACTTTCGCCATAAACGAACCAAGCGGTTTCGCCAATGCCAGCAAAACCACCAGATAGAAAATAATTTGTAACCAACTATAGAGATTCATCCGAACCACTCCGGTTTAAGTAAAGCCAATACAAGATAAACGAACAGGATCAAAGTGATGACGCCTGTGATTACATATAATACGTTCATGACTTATCCTCCATGAGCCGCTCACAGACTTTGATAAGCCCAAGAGTAAGAGCAAAGAACAATACTGTTAGTCCAATATAAAGTAGATCATTCATAATGTGCCTCCATTTCGACTTTAGTGTATGCAGTTGTCCGTCAATTCGAGGGCAAGAAGGCTGTACGGGGCATCAAGAAGATGTCAAGAAAATAGATCTTCCCCTAACAAAAAAGACTCCCGCAAGGGGAGTCTTCGAGCTTTTAGGACTTATACGAAATTCACCGCGATAATCGGCGACACCCGTACGGGTACTATGTAAACATAGATTTGAAAAATAAATTAAATATCTTTATTCATCCTCGTTTATCTCTGGTAAAAATTTTTTCCAGTTATGAAATAATTTCCTTTGCGGTTTGGATCAAAATCTCCCGAACTGCATACCCATCAAACCCCGCCTGTTCCATGCCAAGGATCACCGCTCCAACAACAGGCGGCCCATCCAAACGGAGCAGCTTTGTTTTCGGACAATACTTGAGAACAAGCTCGCGCATTGGCCTGGTAATAATTTCTCCCGCATCAAAAACACTGCCCGACTGAACGATCTCAACTTCATCATTTTCCATTTCGATCTGACGCGCCACCGAAACCGCCAGCCAGCCAAGTTCCTCGCCTGCCCAATGCAAAATTTCACTCGCCGCAGCGTCGCCTTCATTTGCCGCTTTTATCACTTCAAGCGCCAGAAATGGAAACAGGTGATACTGTTCGTTCGATAACCCTTCCATCAGATCCATTTCATCTTTCGCGCCAGCCGCTTCAATGTAAATTTTCGTCAGCGCTGTCGGCGGGATTCGTTTGATCCACGCATAGTTCACCATCTTCAATCCGCGCTGGACAATTTCCACCGCGCCGCCCAATTCGCCGAACGCTTCGCCGTTGCCAACAATGCGGCCTTCCTTCCCGGCCTTGTTTCGCCCTCTGCAATTGTTGGACGACCCCGCCGTTACGTTCACTCCAATTCCATTTGTTGCACCTGCAAATAACCCGATCAAACCATCGTTGACAATTTCTGCTGGACAGGCCAATCCTAGCTTTGAGATTGCCTGCAAATGGGCATCCCTGTCAGATGGAAAATCGTATCCAGACACGCCGAAGCCTGCTCCAACAACCTGAGCATTATCCACGCCGGACATTTCTCTCGCCCCCTCGAAAGACTCCTTCAAGACATTCTCGAATCCATCATAACCAACCACTTGATGATTGCCGCCCCATGCTTTGCCAAAGCCAACGCATCGTCCTGTTTCATCTGCGATGATGGCATGGGTCTTGGATGAGCCAACGTCCACTCCGAGAAAATATTTCATTTATGCTCCACCGAAAAACTGCGGAAGCCATTGCTTGTTGGTTTCGAGCATATCTTCCATGACGGCTTCCACCTTGTCCGCACTTGGCCCCAGCGGATGGGTGAGCAGCGCCTGATACATTGAGTTCCTGTCGCCATGCACCGCCGCTTCGACGGTGAGCAGTTCGTACATCTTGATTTGGGAAATCAGTCCGAAGCAGGTGGCAGGCAACGGGTCGGCAGGAAGCGGATGAATTCCATCGGCATCCACAAGGGCGGGCAATTCCAGTACCCAATCCGCAGGCCATTCCTTCACCGCTCCATCGTTGCGGACGTTGACCACATGCACCTGCCCGAGGTCGTTGTAATGCGCGTTGATGAGCTGCGTTGCCAGCGTGGAATAATACGCACCGCCGCGCTTCATCAACTCTTCAGGCGGCTCGGTGAGATTTGGGTCAGCGTAATCGCGCAGCAGATCTTTTTCGATCTCCATCACAGCCTCCGCGCGGGATGGCGGCCATTTCTTTTGCTCTTCAAATTTGTGAGCGGTGTAATAAAAATACTGCAAATAATAATTTGGGATCATGCCCAAAGACTCGATGGTCTTCAGATCCCATTCAGGCTCTGTTTCCTTTTTGAGCGACTCGACAAAAAACGGAAAGATGATCGGCCACATCTCTTCACCGTCCAACGTGAACCCGCGGTGCCAGGTGAGATGGTTGAGTCCAAGTGTGTTCAAATTCGCGCGGGCGGCGTCAATTTTATTGCCCGTCACTTTTTCCAACTCGTCGAGGATCATCATCTTTGCGGTGATGCCCACATTGCAAACCCCAACTGCGGGAATGTCAGGTGCGTAGCGATTGAGCGCTTCGGTGACAAGCCCCGCAGGGTTGGTGAAGTTTGCCAGCAATGCATTTGGCGCAACTTCACGAATATCTTTTGCGATGCTGAGAATCACAGGGATGGTTCGCAGCGCCTTCGCCATGCCGCCCACGCCCGTTGTCTCCTGCCCGATCAATCCATGCCGCAGGCCGAGATATTCATCTCCGCGCCGCGCAGGCATCATGCCAACCCGTAACTGCGTGGTCACATAGGATGCCCCCGCAATCGCCTCACGTTGATTTGTGGAAAGGATCACCTTGAACGGTTCGCCCTTCGCTTTGACCATGCGTTGCGCAAACCCGCCAACAATATCAAGCCGCTCTTTATCAATATCCATCAACCAAAGTTCGGTGATCGGTAAAGTGGCTGATCTTTCAAGAAAGCCATTCACCAGTTCGGGTGTATACGTGGAGCCGCCGCCAATGACAGTGATCTTCATAATCGTTTTCCTTCTTCGTTGAAAAAATGTGTTGTATGGCCGGTCAATTCAAAAAAGCGTTCAAGTTCAGCTTTGGATAGAACCAATGTGGCAGTATTGACCAAAGGATGACAAAGAAAATTTTCACCTTTCCATATTTCTTCATCCACCCATAATTCGACTTGATGTTGCGTGTCGTTGGCCAACCCCATCATTGTTACGGAGCCGCGTGTTACGCCGAGTAGGCGCATCAAATTTTCCTCCGAGCCAAAGCGCAGATGTGGCGAATTTAACTGTAAAGATAAGCTTTCCAGCTTCACAGACTTTTCACACGAAGTCACCGCCAAAAAGAATCGCCGTCCCTTTTTATCGCAGAGAAAAAGATTTTTCGTGCTCACCGCCGTCACGCCCGCATGATACAAATCCGCTTCGGCGCAGGTGAACACAGCGGGATGCTCGATCCGTTGATAAGCAAAATTATTGGCATTCATGAAGCCGAGGAATTCCTGTTCTGAAGTCATCATTTGAGTTTTATGCGTACGGTCATGATCTGAAACGGCTTCAAATTCAGGAGGATCGAATCGTTTTCCACGCTCAAAGCAGACTCGTTCTCCTCAAGCAGATTCGTCGCCCAGGCAGAATCCACCACGCCTCCCACCTTGACCTGAACCTGCCCCCGTTTTCTCTGGCTTTCATACAAGCGGACGATGATCCCGTCGCCATCCTCAGCGCGTTTGACGGTTTCGATGATCACGTTGGCAGAGTCACAAGTGATGAGTGACGAGAGACGAGTTGCATCTGACCTTCGACCCTTCGATGAACTCAGGGCAGCGCCTTCAACCTTCGACTTGTAAACGATGATCGGATCATTCAACAAATACGCTTCCCGCTGTGTCTCTTCGTTCCATGCGCCCACATGCGGATACAAGCTGTACTTGAATTCATGCTCGCCGAAATCCGCCATCGGGTCGGGCATGGTGGGGGAGCGGAGCAGGGTAATGCGCATCACATTGTCGTGGATGTCGTGCCCGTACTTGCAATCGTTGAGCAGGCTTACGCCATAATCGCCCTCGGACAAGTCCACCCATTTTTGGGCGCAGGTCTCGAAGCGTGCCCAATCCCAACTGGTGTTGCGGTGTGTGGGACGAGTCACATTGCCCCATTGGATTTCATATGTGGCTTGCGGCGCAAGCACATCCACTGGGAAGGCGACCTTGAGCATGGTATGGCGTTCCATCCAGTTGATGCGAGTGTCAAAGTCCACGCGGCGGGAGTTGCGGTTTAGTGAAATGCGCTGGGTAAATTCGCTATTCTGTATCTTGCGTTTGATCTCAACCGTCTGACGCAGTTCTCCATCCTCAACCATCGTGATGGACGTTGCAGGTTCTGCCAGCCACATTTTGTCATCATAGAAAATATCCACATCCCACGCATCCCAACTCTTGGGGCGGTCTTCAAAGGCTTGAAATTGATTGGCGACAGAATTTGGTGCAAGCACTTCACGCTTAGCTTGCTTGTCGAATATGCGGGTGATGTCGCCGTTGGAATTGATGACTACTTGTAGATAATCGTTCTCGAGTACATGACCACTGACCACTGACGACTGACCACTTTTTTCGGTCTGCGGTCCATCGTCTGCGGTCGCTTTTAACGCGGTCACGCTATACGGCGCGAGTTCGCCAGCATCCACCCACAGACCAGAGTCTGCTGGTTGAGCAGGAACAGGCTCCCCGTTAAGTGCGAAGCGTTGCAATGAGTCGCCTGGGATGAAGACCAAGCCCTGTTGGGTGAACGAAGTCGGGTTGACGAGGAGAATGTCCCCATCCAATTTTTGAGAAATAGACTGCAAGGCTTCGTCACGGAGTTGAGTCACGTTCGTTGTGAGTTCGGCATATTGCTGTTGGGATTCTTCGTACACAGGGCCGATGCTGGAACCTGGGATGATGTCGTGGAATTGATTGAGGCAGATGATTTTCCAGGCTTCTTGGTAATTGGTAATTGGATATTGGTAATTAGTGAGGATAGAGGCGTATGTTGAGATGAACTCGGCATCGTGCAGAAGAAATTCGCTTTTGCGATTGGCGCGTTTGTTGCGAGCTTGTGAAGTGTAGGTGCCGCGATGATATTCGAGATACAACTCGCCATTCCAGACAGGCATCATTTTCGAATCAGTCAGCGGCTCAATAGACTCGAAGAATTGTTTGACGCTTGATTGCTTCACCTGCGGAAGTGCAGGGAATTTTTTCATCACCTCAATGTTCTCAAGCATCTCGCGTGTGGGACCGCCGCCGCCATCGCCGTAGCCGTAGGCCATGAGAAGGTCTTTGTGCAATTCCTTTTGCTGGAAGTTGCTCCACGTGCCGAGTGCTTCGCTGGCGTTTGCCATCGAGTTATAGGTGCTGAAATACGGGCTGCCAAATTCCATCACGGTGCTGAAATGCGTGAGGATCTGCGTGCCGTCGATGCCCTGCCACATGAAGGTGTCGTAGGGCAGGCGGTTGTATTGGCTCCAGCCGATCTTGATGGTCATGAAATATTTCAAGCCTGCCTGCTGAATGAGCTGCGGCAAGGCCCATGCGTAACCGAACACATCAGGCAGCCACAACACGGGACTCTCTGCATCCTTGCCGAAATTTTCCTTGAAGAATGTGCGGCCCAAAAGAAATTGACGCGCAAGAGATTCCGCGCCGCTCAGGTTGCAATCCGCTTCCACCCACATACCGCCCATCGGCTCCCAGCGCCCTTCATTTATTTTAAGCTTGATGGATTCAAATAACGCGGGCTGATCTTCCTTGATGAATTGATACAACTGCGGCTGGCTTTGCGAAAAATGATAGTCAGGGAATTGTTCCATCAAGCGCAGGACGTTATAAAACGTGCGCTCGGATTTTCTGCGCGTCTGCCCAAGAGTCCACAGCCACGCAACGTCAATGTGCGCGTGCCCCGTCGCGTGGACAATTGCATCCAACGGCGCGCCAGCTTTTTTGATTCCCTCGCGAAGGGTTTGCAATGCGGGCTCAACACTTGCGTAAAATTTTCCATCCCACAATGGGTCACGGGTGTCCAGCGCGTTGAATGCATCATTGAGTGCATTGAAAATATAATGGCGCGCAGAATTGTTTTCATCAAGATTATTTGCGGTTTCGAGTGCGATCCGCGCCAGCACGGTAAAGTCTCGTGTGGGTTGGTGGATCTGTACCACCGAACATTGGCGCATGTAAAGTTTTGTGAAGAAGTCACCTTTTGACAAATCGCCAAGACCCGTCCAGCCGCGCAAGGTGAGGAAGTGTTCTTTGCCGTCCAGCCATTGATCGTTGAGTCGAATCTCCTGGTGGTGACGGTCTACGGTGGCGTAGGGCTGACCGTCAATGTAAGCCAGTGACTCAGGGTGGGAAAAATCACCCGAGTCACCCAATGGCAAATACAACGCGATGGGCTGGGACTTGCCCCAATCTTCAGGGACGCTGAATGTTGTTCTGAGGGCAAAGTCCTGCATCCACGAACCCCAATATTCGTTGGCTGAAATTTCCTGCCATTGCGAATCATCCACATCAATTTGGGCGGGCGCAGGCACAACAGGACTCGCCAGGTCACGATAGCGGAAAGGGGATATGTTTTTTCGGTTGATATAAACCAAAGGCAGGATCAGTTCAAGGCGTTGCTTGATCTTTTCGGGTGTCCAGCGTTGTTTGTGATACATGGTTTGTCCGTTCTTCAATGATGTAAGATGAATAGTATACAAAGATATGAAGGCAGAGTCAACGAACACCACTTTTCAAGATATGATTTTTCCAAGTCTGGAAAATCCTCTTAACTTGCTGGCTAAGTTTCGCAAAAAACTCCCTCTTGACAACAATAAATAAACACTGTATATTTACGGCGTAAAGTAAATTAGGAGCAGAAATGGTCAGACCAACACTCAAGAAACAAAAACCCAATTTGCAGGAAGCTATCAAAGAGACAGCTTGGAAACAGATCGCCGAGACGGGCGCTGCGACCCTGTCCTTGCGTTCCATTGCCCGTGAATTGGGCATTACGGCGCCGGCCATCTACAACTACCATCCTGACCGTGATGCGCTCGTCACAGCCCTAATTGTGGACGCATACACCTCGCTGGGTGAGTCTCAGCAAACTGCAATTGACGCGCTGCCCACAGACGATCAAAAAGCACGTCTTTCTGCTCTTGGGCTGGCTTACCGCGAGTGGGCGATTACTTATCCTCAGCGTTATCTACTCATCTTCGGCACGCCCATCCCGAATTATGTCGCTCCCGAAAATATCACCATGCCCGCCGCGGCTTGCGCCATCATCCCATTGACCAATACTTTGCAAGCCTTGTATTCACAGAAGAAGTTGAAACTGGAGCGTTTGTCTCCACTCACGCCCGAGCTTGAGGCCATGCTCGAAGCGTGGAAAAATTACGGTGGGAATGCAGATGTCGAAGTGCTGTATCTGACTGCCGTCATCTGGAGCCGTGTACATGGATTGGTCATGCTGGAAATCGGCCACCACGTTCCGCCGGTCATCACTGATTTTGGTGAGCTGTTCCGCCGTGAGATTAAAAATATCCTAAGTCAATACCTGTAATATCAAATTTCATATCCAACTTTTCAACCCAGGTGATGTGGCACATCACATCTGGTGCTCAAATGCTGCAAAAATAAGGAGATCATTATGAACAAAAATAACTCATTCAAAAAGAATTTCCCCTGGGTGCTGATGGCTTTCCTCGCTGTCGTTGTAACGATCATTGCGCTTGCCCCGTACATCACCTTCAACTCTGAAAACTTCAACAACGCTACAAAGCGATATGCAACTGAATCCACGCTGCGATATGTCGGATTATTTGTCCACGCTTTTGCAGGCGGAATTGCCTTGCTTCTCGGCCCGTTTCAATTCCTTGATGGATTTCGCAAACGCAGACCTGTGGTCCATCGTTGGATGGGACGCATCTATCTCGTATCGATCCTGCTCGGTGGACTATCGGCATTTGTCATCGCCCCAGGCATGATCTCAGGACTCGTTGGCGAAGTTGGCTTGATGTCTCTGGCCGTTCTCTGGTTGTGGACAGGTTGGAACGCGTACAGCAGTATTCGCAAGGGCGATGTCAAATCCCACCGTGAGTGGATGATCCGCAGTTTCGCGTTGACCTTCGCCGCAGCCACGCTTCGTCTTTGGCTCGGCACTCTCATAGCGACGCAGCTGCCATTTTTGCAGACCAAGTACGCAGGCGACTTTGATGCGCTTTTTGTCGAAGTCTATCGTGTGGTGATGTGGCTGTGCTGGGTTCCCAATATCATCATCGCAGAAATGATCATCCAGCGTCGCAGAAGTCCCAAGGTTGTCGCATCCACTGGGCAGAATAACACCCAGGTTCAAAGCATCTAAATCAAAAGGATAAAAATCATGTCTCAAAATGAATTGCACGTAATTTTCGGAACAGGCGCCCTCGCCAAATGGACAGCACGCGAATTGGTCAAACTAGGCAAACCCGTCCGCATGATCAGCCACTCAGGCAAAGCGGATTCCCGTATCCCCGTTGAAGCGGAAGTTGTCAAAGGCGATGCCTATGATGTTGCAAAAAATATCGAAGTGACCAAAGGTGCTACGGCAGTGTATCAATGTGCCCAGCCGCTGTACCATGAGTGGGCTGAGAAATTCCCGCCCATGCAAAAAGCCATTTTGGATGCGGTGGCAGCCAACGGTGCAAAGTTTATCGTTGGCGATAATCTCTACATGTACGGCGATACAAACGGTCAGCCCATCCGCGAGGATTTGCCTTATCAACCGCATAGCAAAAAAGGCAAAGTCCGCGGCGAAATGGCAACCGCTGTTATGGATGCGCACCGCGCTGGCAAGATTCGCGCCGCAATTGGGCGCGCGTCCAACTTCTTTGGCCCCGATGATAACGCCGTCACTTCCTACGCGATTCGCCCTGCGCTGGCGGGCAAGTCTGTCAATTTGCTTGGCAGAACAGACCAGCCGCATACCTTTTCGTATATCGCAGATTTTGGTAAATTGCTGGCAACCCTTGGCACGCGCGAGGACTCCCTAGGACAAATCTGGTTTGCGCCATCGCCTGCGCCAGTCACTCAGGTTGAGTTGGTCAAGATCATGGAAGAAACGCTTGGTCAAAAAGTTAAGTATATGGCTGCTGGCAAGATGATGATGAGCTTCCTTGGCTTGTTTATCCCAGCCATGCGCGAATCAGTGGAAATGCTCTACGAATGGGACAAGCCCTTCATTATGGACTCCAGCAAAGCTGAAAAGGCTTTCGGCTGGAAAGGCACTCCGCTTAAGGATGCTATGAAGGCCACCATTGAGTGGTGCAAGAATGACCCAGCAAAACATTAGGTCAAGGAGAAAATCATGGCTTTCGTAAATTCTTTAATGGCAACTTTGCACCACTTGTGTGCATTTACCTTATCAGCTTGTTTGGTCTATGAGTTCGTTGCCTTCCACAAAGGACTTGGTGTGGAAGAAGCCCGCCGCATCCAGCGTGTGGACTTGTGGTATGGCATATCGGCAGGTTTACTTGTGGCTGTCGGTCTGCTGCGCGTTTTCTATTTTGAAAAAGGTGCGGCCTTTTATGCGGCCAACCTCATGTTCTGGGTAAAGATGGCTTTGTTCATGATCGTCGGCTTGCTTTCCATTTACCCAACCATCCGCTATATTAAATGGAATCCGATTCTCGCTGAAAATAGATCGCCAGAGATTCCCGATGCGGAATATAAAAATATTCGTTTGCTGCTTTTGCTGGAAATGATTGGGTTGGTTCTTATTCTCTTTGCCGCCCCTGCGATGGCTCGTGCAATCCTTATGCTCTAACCCACGAGCAGTTTTTGCAGTAGACTCAGTAAAAAAGGAGTCGCCCATGCTGGAAGTTGCGATCATGCTCGAAGGCCAGAACGGCCTGACCTGGCCTCGCTGGCAAAAGATTGTCCGTCTTGTGGAAGAGTTGGGATTTGTCGGTCTGTATCGCTCCGACCATTTCACCAATACGAACCCGCCCGATAAAGAGTCTCTTGAATTGTGGGTCTCGCTCACCTGGCTGGCCTGCAATACCAGCCGCATCGAGTTTGGCCCGCTCGTTACACCGTTTTCGTTCCGCCATCCTGCGCTCACTGCCCGCATGGCGTCCGCTGTGGATGATCTTTCCAACGGACGCCTGACTCTCGGACTCGGCGCAGGCTGGCAGGAACGCGAGCATCAGCATTATGGTTTTGATTTGCTGGATATCTCCTCCCGTTTTGACCGCTTCGACGAAGGTTTGCAGGTTGTTACTCGGTTTTTGAAAAACGATTCGCCCGTCTCGTTCAGTGGAAAATATTACGACCTTCACGAAGCCACCATGCTTCCCCGCCCACTGCGCTCAGGCGGACCTCGTATCCTGATCGGTGGTAATGGACATACTCGCACTCCAAGCCTGGCAGCCCGTTATGCTGATGAATGGAATGGCGTATTTATAACGCCTGAAAAATTTAAAGAGCTAAATACGAATTTGGATCTATATTTAAAACAAGAAAACCGCGATCCAAAATCTGTGCAGCGCTCGATGATGACGGGGTGTATTTTTGCGGCAACTGCCTCGGAGCTTCAGCAAAAAATTAGAACGCGTGAAAAAACCCTAGAACAACTTCACGAACAGGGGATAGTGGCGGGCAGCCCGAGTGCCGTCAAAGAGCAATTGCAAGGGCTCGAGTCAAGCGGAGTTCAGCGCGTCATGCTGCAATGGCTGGATTTGGACGATCTTGCTGGCTTGGAAGCTCTTGCGAAAGCTGTGCTTTAGCGCCTTGTCACTACTTTCATAAAAGCTAAAAATTCTTCCTGAAATCTTTTGGATGAAAAGCGGGCCGCGTTCTTTTGCGCGGCCTTGCTGTTTATCTTTATGGTCTGGAATCGTAGAACTGCCTCGCTCAAACTACGGGACGTTTGATCCTGAAACAACAGGCCTGTTTCTCCATCTCGAACAATTTCCACTGCGCCCCCTTTTCCATATGCAATCACAGGGCATCCCGCCGCCTGTGCCTCCACCATCGCGATCCCAAAATCCTCCACCGCCATGTAGACGAAGGCTTTGGCATGGTTCAACAAATCAGCGACTACTTCATCAGGCTGATGACCGAGCAATTTTATATTGGCATTTGCAAGTTTTTGCAAATGCGGCATTTCAGGCCCATCGCCAATAATAATTAGTGGGAGTTTCAATTCATTGAACGCGCGGACAATTTCTGCTGTCATCTTGTACGGCACAAGCCTTGAAACATAAATGTAAAAATCCCCACGGTCATTTGCAGGGGAAAACCTGTCCACATTCACTGGCGGATAAATAACATGTGACTCACGTCCCCAGGCTTGCTTGATCTTCTCTGCTGTCCAGTTCGAGATGGCTAGCAGGTGATCTGCCCGGGACGCTGATTCTCTGTCCCAATGGCGCAGCAGGCTCAAGGTCAGGCGTGCGGCGGCCCCGATCAGGGGCTTGTCCAAATGATGCAGATGCAAATAGTCATCCTGCAAATGCCATGCGTAGCGCATCGGCGTGCAGACATATGAAACATGGATTTGATCCTTGTTCGTTTTTATGCCATGCGCCACGGCGTGCGAAATAGACAACACCACATCGTATTTGTGGACATCCATGCGCTCGATGGCGAATGGCATTAACGGCAACAGTCCGCGATAGAGATGCTCCACGCGCGGGATGTTTCGCAGGAACGATGTTTTGACAATTCGCCCTTCCAAAGGCGTGCCAACCAGATTTTGCCTATTATGAATCAACGCATGCAGATCTGCCTGCGGATACAAGCCAAGAATTTCCGCAAGCAGTCTTTCCGACCCGCCATAGATATTTAGCCACTCGTGAATGATCGCTAATTTCATAAGTGTCCATAAGTGACAGTCGCCTTTAAGGTGACTGTCACTTGATTATTTCCTGTATCTTGCACGCAGCCTCATCCCAGGAAAATTTGGAAGCATGTTCAATGCCTTGTTCGCGCAATCTTGTGATCAATAATTTTTCCTCGATCATTTTTAGTATCGCGTTTGCAATTTCTTGAGTTTCATTCGGGTTGATGAATAAAGCAGCTCTGTCAAAAAGCTCTCGAAATACAGGAATGTCAGAAATAATGACGGGCGCACCACAAGCCATTGCCTCAAGGATGGTCAATCCAAAACCTTCATAAAAAGATGGGACAATGACGGCAGTTGCCCCAGAGTATAAAGCAGGGAGCTCTGTATCAGGTACGTTGGTCATGCTTTCAGCGTGACTGGTTGTAGGAGCAAAAACCTTTCCTCCCGCGCTCGCAACAAACAATGAATGAGTTTTCAAATTCAAATTCTCCCAAGCCTGTATCAACCCCGCCAAATTCTTTCTCGGTTCATTTGTTCCTACAAAAAGGAAGTAGGGCTTTTTTAGCCCGTATTTTTCTTTTACCATCTCAATTGTTTTTTGTGGCTGTGGCTCGAATGGCTTGCCAACTCCGTTATAGATAACATGTATCTTTCCCTCTGGAATTCCCAAATGAAATCTCAAACGCTCTTGCGAAAAATTGGATACCGTAATGATGGCCTTTACTCGCCTCGCCAGTATTTTCCATGAAAGACGAGTCCACAACGAAAAAGTAGGATTAAACCATTCAGGGTGGTCAAATACACTGGCATCGTGGATTGTAACAACCTGATTTTGCACAGTCCATGGGCCAGCGTTGGCAGGCGACCATAAAATATCGCCGTGCTGGATGTTTGCAGGCAAAATGAACTGCTCCCAAAAATGCCCGGTGACTTGTCCCAACAGTTGAGTTGGCATAATGACATAATTGGCTGCAGTCAGCCGCTTGGAGATTTCGTGGGCGTATCTGTCCACACCCGTGATGCGGCGCTGCTGAAACCGTCCGTTGATGGCGATCTTTACTGGCATTCAGAGATTATAATTAGAAATAGGATAATTCCAGTCAGATTAAATGGCATCTTTCTCCCAGGAACGATTATCTCAATATTTTTCAACCGCTGCACGCATCGCTTTTGCTGTGACGGTTTTTCTTATACCATTTCGCTGGCGCTTGGAAATTTGGGATCGGCCCTTTTATCCGCTCTATTCGGATTACACAAATTTCCTGCTCTTCGCGAGTGATATTGCCATGGTTTACACGCTTGTCTTTTGGGCAGGCTCATTGATCATATTTCCACGCAAACTAAAGCTTGGTTCCATGTTTATATTCATCAGCCTCGCAGGTTTGACGCTTGCAGGATGGATATCTGTACTTGGCAGTGCGGACGGAATTCTGTCACGCTATCAGGCGGTGCGTTTTTTTATGCTGCTTTTGTTTTACCTTTTTATTGTCAATGAGATCAAATCTGTGAAGTGGGTTACGATGCCAGTTGGTGCGCAAGTTCTATTTCAATCAGTCGTTGTCATTTTGCAGGTGGCTTCTCAAAGCTCTTTGGGATTAAGTGCCTTGGGCGAATTGACTCTCGACCCAGCCGAAACTGGAACCAGCGTCATCATCACAGATGGAATTCGCTTCCTGCGCGGCTATGGCCTGAGTGACCACCCAAACATTCTCGGCGGCTGTATCATCTTCGGACTCATCCTTTTACTGGCATCCATTTTGTACGGGAATACCCGCACGCGGATCATCTCGTCCATTGTGTTTTTGCCATGCTTTTTAGCATTGGTGATGACGTTTTCCCGGTCAGCGTGGCTAGGCTTTTTCATGGCTGGCAGTTTCATGGTCGGTGTTGAGGCGTTTGCCCGTAGATGGCGTCCTGTCAAAGTTGCGATTCTGCTTGGGGTGTTGAGTCTGCTCATCGCTTCGCCATTCATCAAAAAAAATATTTCCCTCTTTCAAACCCGTGTGAATTCAGGAAATGTGGCTCAGGATAACCAGATGCAGGAACGTGCTTTTTTGCTGGATGCGGGGAATACGATCTTTGTGGAGCATTCTGCAATCGGGGTAGGCCTTGGCGTTGCGCCGCTTGCGATGAGAGATCGCTTTGAGAATTTCCCGCTGAATTTTCAGCCTCCGCATTATGCCATTTTGGTCGTCGCCATGGAGACGGGTGTATTGGGCGGAATATTTTATTTGCTTTTGCTTGTCATTCCTCTCGTTTCGTTCGCCTCAAATTGGAAATCTTTTTCGCAAAAGCCTGTGATGCTGGGCGCATTTGCTTTGCTGCTTGCGATCACTGTGGTTGGATTTTTTGATTATTACACCTGGTCTTATGCGTATGGGCGTGCCTGGCAATGGCTGGGTTGGGGATTGTATTCTGCTGCGTTGGAGACGGCGGTGTAGATGAATATTATTCAGGTCATCCTCGCGCCAGTGTTGATCACATATTCACTTGCCATGTTGATTTTGTTGACATATATTTCCAACATGGCCTATCTTGCCTTGACGAGTTTGCGGGAGCAGAAAAAACTTTTGTATTCCACGTCTGCTGTGCTTGAGCCTTTGCCTTTCGTCACTGTGCAGCTGCCGATTTACAATGAGTGGTATGTCGTGGAGCGTTTGATCGAGTCTGCTGCGGCGTTGGATTATCCGCAGGAACTGCTTGAGATCCAGGTTCTGGATGATTCAACGGATGACACAGCTTTGCTCGTTGCGGAAAAAGTGAAGCAGTTGCAGGGCAGGGGAGTTGACGTGGTTCACATTCATCGCGAAAACCGTACAGGCTTTAAAGCAGGTGCGCTCGCCAATGGGCTGGAAAAGTCCAAGGGTGAATACCTCGCCATCTTCGATGCGGATTTTCTTCCTCAACCTGATTTTCTCAAGAAAGTGCTGCCGCACTTTGACCATGAAAAAGTCGCCTTTGTTCAAGCTCGCTGGGGACATTTGAACCGCAATTATTCGTTGCTTACCCAGCTCCAATCATTTTCGCTCGACGCACATTTTGCCATTGACCAGCTTGCACGCGCTAACACGGATTATGTTTTCAACTTCAACGGCACCGCAGGAATATGGCGCAAATCTGCTGTTGTAGATGCGGGCGGCTGGAAGGCCGATACACTCACCGAAGACATGGACTTATCCTATCGCGCGTTTCTGCGAGGCTGGTCTGCTCGTTATGCTGGCGAAGTGGAAGTGCCCGCGGAACTGCCTGTCAGCTTCACGGCGTATCGTCGTCAGCAGTATCGTTGGGCGCGCGGCAGTTTGGAGTGTGCCATTCGCTATATCCCTGTTATCTGGAATTCGGATTTTTCTCTTGCCCGCAAGTTTCAAGCAACTCTTCACCTCACTGGGTACGCGCTTCATTTGCTTACCTTCGTTTTGATTCTTCTTTATCCTCTGCTGCTTTTGTTCGCAACAAAATTCCCGGCCTTGCTTGCGCCTGTTGGGATCGGCCTTGTTATGAACTTCCTTGTCTTCGCACCCGCCATGTATTTCATTGTTGCGCAGCAACTTCTGCGCAGACGTTGGTTCATGTCATTGCCGTTGATATTTTTGATGTCCATTTTTTCCTCAGGTATGATTTTGAACACTCTTCGCGCTGCACTACAGATATTACAAAAACGAGTTATCCCTTTCGAGCGCACACCCAAGTACGCGATCATTAATAATGCACAACCTTGGGTTGAAAGTCGCTATCGGGTGGAGATCGACTCGCTCGTCTTTTTTGAAATGCTGCTTTCCTTTTTCAATTTGTGGACTGCGTGGTTTGCGTGGAGCAAGAATCATTATTTGATCATGATCTTCGCATTTCTCTTCGCTGTTGGATTATTCTTCTCTTCGGGCTTTACCCTCCTGCAAACACTCTCTGCCCGCTTCGCCCCTGACCCGAAACCTGTTTCTGATTAAAGGACATTGACCTTGCCTCTGGCATTCGCTACCAAACCCACCCTCCTGAATATTTCTCTGCTCGAAAGAGCGATTCTCGAAACACTCGCGTATTCGGATGTTTTTGATTACCCATTGACTATTGATGAGCTACATTGTTTTCTTACGGCCTCTGCAACAATCGAGGAAGTTCGTGATCGCGTTATTGATATGGGACAGGTATCTTCTACGCGTGGATATTATTTCCTTACAGGCCGCAGCGAGATCGTGGACATACGCATCCAGCGCAAAGAAAATTCCCGCAAAGCCTATCGCCGCGCCATGTTTTATGGCCGCATTCTCGGCAGATTACCCTTCATCCGTATGGTGGCATTAACAGGCTCCCTTGCCATGCTCAACCTCTCCAAAAACAGAGACATGGACTATATGCTGGTCGTTAAATCTGGCCGAGTCTGGACGGCGCGTGCCATTGCCTTGCTGCTCGCCAGAGTGATGCGTTTATTCGGCGATGTTATCTGTCCCAATGTCATTGTCTCTGAAAATGCGTTGGAATGGAGAGAAAGAAACTTATACACCGCTCGTGAATTCGCTCAAATGATACCCGTTAGTGGGGAGGATGTATTTCGTCATTTGCGCGTAGTCAATTTATGGGTCGAAGATTTTTTGCCTAATCATGTAATCCTAAGAGAAACAAAAGATATTGGTGGCGGTAATGCGATCCAATTTATTTTGGAATTTTTACTAAACAACAAACTCGGCAACCTCTTTGAATCCTGGGAAATGAACCGTAAGATCGCCCGCTTCCAAAAACTGGCTGGCTACGGCACGGAGACAAATTTCTCTGCCGATGTCTGCCAGGGAAACTTTGACCATCATGGTTTATGGACTTTGAAAGCCTACAAAGAAAGACTCGAAAGTTTGAAATGACCAACATTCTATTCGGCCAATCCTACTATTTGCGCTTCGATCCCAAACTTTGGGATGCGATGATGCCTTATCCACCATTGGGGACGTTGTACGCTGCAAGTTATATCCGCGAGAAAGGCTATGATGTTGCGCTCTTCGATGCCATGCTCGCAGACTCGGAAGAGGAGTGGGCCAGGTCTCTCGACGAACACAAGCCTCAATACGCCATCATCTTTGAAGATAACTTCAACTATCTTTCCAAGATGTGCCTGCTGCGGATGCGCGAGGCTGCATTCACCATGATTGAGATGGCAAAGTCCCGTGGATGCACGGTTATTCTGTGCGGAGCCGATGCCACCGACCATTATGCCGAATACCTTGAACAAGGCGCGGATTACGTTCTGCTTGGCGAGGGCGAGGAAACTCTCGCAGAATTACTGGAGCAACTATCCGCGGGGAAGGATGCGAGAGATGTCGTTGGTCTCGCTTCAAGGTTCACTCTTCATCCATCCCGCCGTCCCGACATCCGCGACTTGGACTCTCTTCCTTTCCCCGCGTGGGATTTGGTGGATATCCCAAAATATAAAAAATTCTGGCTCGAACGACACGGATATTATTCGATGAACATGGTCACTACGCGCGGCTGCCCGTATCATTGTAATTGGTGCGCCAAGCCGATCTGGGGACAGCGCTACAACTCGCGATCTGCCGAAAACGTGGCGGCGGAAATGAAATGGCTCAAGGAAACTTTTGCGCCTGATCACATTTGGTTCGCTGATGATATTTTTGGTTTGAAGCCGAATTGGATGGAAAAGTTTGCCGAGTTATTGCGTGAGAGTGACGCCGTGATTTCGTTCAAGTGCTTGAAGCGCGCTGACCTTGTGACCGAAAAAACTGTCCGAGCACTTGCCGAGGCAGGCTGTAAGACAGTCTGGCTTGGCGCGGAATCAGGCTCACAGAAAATATTGGATGCGATGGACAAGGGCGATAAAGTGGAAGATATTTATCACGCCGCTGAGCTGCTGCACAAAAGTGGGATTGAGGTTGGATTCTTTTTGCAGTTCGGCTACCCAGGTGAGACATGGGAGGATGTGCAAAAAACTTTGAAAATGGTACGCGAGTGTGCGCCTGATGATATTGGCGTTTCTGTTTCATATCCGCTGCCTGGGACAAAATTCTTCGAGCGTGTAAAAATGGAATTGGGCGAAAAACAGAACTGGGTCGATTCGGATGATCTTGCCATGTTGTATCGCGGGCCGTTCCCACAGGAGTTCTACCGCATCCTGCATGGACGAGTCCATCACGAATTCCGCTTACGCCGAGCGTGGCGCAAAAATGATCTGCGGGGGATGGTCCGCACGCCGTATTATTTGCTCGGCATGGCGCGTTCAGAAATGCGCCTGCGTTCGTTTATTCGGTAGTCACTCTGGAGTCCACCAGATCTCTGATGGACAAATTTTATGCGCCTCCTAAATAACATCGGCTGGACAGTCGCCTCCCGTATCGGTACGCAGGGCATTGCGGTGCTCTCGAATGTTTTGTTGGCGCGTTATCTGGGCAGGGATGGCTTTGGCGAATATGCCTTCATTTCGTCCATCTTGTTGATCGGAAATGCATTCACCACTTTTGGCACAGACATGATCCTGATTCGGAGTCTGTCATCCGGGGAAGACTCATTTAATCTGGCTGACGGGCTTTTGCTTCAATTGCTGCTTTCCTTGTTTTATGTCGCTGGTGTTTTTGCGGTTGGGTTATTTACATCCGTTCCTTTGTCTTTGAGAATTTATATTTTTGCTCTATTTCCCTGGCCTTCTTCACGATTTTCAACATAGCCTTGCGCGCCCGTCAGGAAATGAAGATGTTTTCCGCTTTTCAATTTCTTGCGGCGTTTTTTCAATTCGTTGCTGTTTTCGCAATATGGATTCTTCGTGCAGATATAAATACCTTTGCTATCTTCATGTTGATTGCCAATATATTCATTGTCTTGTTTGCTTTCACTCTTCACAGGTCACGCATCAATTACCGGTTTTTCTCTCTTTTACGCACATTTGCCCTGTTAAAAGCCAGCGCCCACATGGCAGTGATTGGGACTCTGCGTCTTGTGTATGAAAGGATCGCCATCACCATCTTGCCAGCTTTGACGGGGCTTTCCATGACTGGTGCTTTCTCTGTCTCTTCCCGTTTGACGGAGGCGGGCAAGCTCGGGCATCTTTCTGCCTTCACCGCGATGTACCCCGAAATGGCGCGCGATGCTGACTTTGGAAAACAAATGAAAGGGATTCGTCTACTTCTTGGGATGGCTTTTTTGATTTCCCTGTTTGTGTTCATCTTTGCGGAAATTATCATTCGCATTCTTTTTGGCGCTGAATTCATTTTGTCCATTCAACCGCTGCGGATTATGATCTGGGTTATCGTTCCGTATGTGTTGGTAACGTATACATCACTGGGTCTGGTTGCGCTTGGTTATGAAAAGCCTGTGTTGGTTTCCCAGTTGGTTGCGCTCTTTGTTCTTCTGACCTTGCTTGTTCTCATTACGCCTGCGTTTGGCGTGATCGGTGCCTCACTCGCGGTTTTGTCTGCTGAAATTGTTCACGCCGTATTATTGTGGTATCAATGGAGAGGATATGTCGTTCCCAAATCATCCAGATAAATTTCGAGGCGAACCCATCATGAAGCCTGAAGATACGATCGAGATGCGCCGTAAGTTTGGGCGCTTCCCAACGATTGCTCCGCCCAAGGGACTGGTTATGTGTTTGAAAAATGACCTGCCGTATCAGTTGCGCTGGAATACTCCCGTCCAAAAAGTAGGACGGGTGATGGGTGACCTTTTTCTTGTCAAGCGCACCCGTGGACGGGTGGGCGTACTGTCCAATTTTGGCATCGGTGCGCCTGTTGTTGTTTCACTTGCCGAGGAGATGATCGCGTGGGGCGTGCAGCGATTTGTAATTCTTTCGTGGGGTGGTGCTTTGCAAGAGGAGTTGAACACGGGGGATATTGTCCTGAATGACCGTGCCATTCGCGATGAAGGCGCTTCGCATCATTACATTCCTACTGAAAAATATGTTTCTGCTGATATTTCTTTGAAACAAAAGATTGAAAGCCGTTTGATTGCTCAAAATGTCAAATTTACATCTGGCGCAACATGGACTACTGATGCTCCCTATCGCGAAACGAAGGATGAAATTTTGCAATATCAATCTGAAGGGGTGCAAACAGTTGAAATGGAAGTTGCGGGCTTGTTTGCGCTGGCTCAGTTCCATGCCGTGAAAGCCGCATCCATTGTTGTCGTGGCAGACCGCCTTGCGAACCTCAAATGGGAATCGCCAGCAGATATGAAGGCCATCAATCGATCATTTGAGATAGCCTACAATGCCACGATTGATGCACTCAACGAGGACTTGTGAAATTTATTTGTCCGCGCTGCCGTGGGGACTTGCAGGAAATATCTGAGTTTGAATTATTTTGCGCGCGAGATAAACTCACATTCAAACAGGAAAATGGGATTTGGAGATTTCTCCTTCCTGAACGCGAGACCCATTATGCACGATTCGTTTCAGACTATGAAACTGTTCGCCGTTTCGAAGGGCGTTTCTCCCCCGATTCATCCTACTACCGCGCCCTGCCATTCAAAGACACCAGCGGAAAATTCTCCGCAGATTGGAAAATCCGTGCCGCGAGTTTTCGGGCTTTGCAGAAAATACTCACAGCGGAGTCCACTGTTTTGGATGTGGGAGCAGGCAACGGCTGGCTGTCGAACCGCTTGTCGTTGAGCGGATATGATGTCTGTGCGGTCGATCTGCTCCTCAATCCAGAAGATGGGCTGGGTGCATGGACTCATTATCAAAGCCAGTTTGCCAAAGTCCAATCTGAATTTGTGAAATTGCCATTTCCAGATAAATCAGTCTCGGCTGTGATTTTCAATGCTTCGTTTCATTACTCGGAAAATTATGAAGAGACGTTGAGCGAATCCCTGCGCGTGCTTTCACCAAAAGGAAAAATCGTTATCATGGATTCGCCCGTCTATCACAGCTCTGAATCTGGCAAGCAAATGGTTGCGGAGCGGAAAGCTGCATTTCTCTCGCACTATGGTTTCGCCTCTGACTCGCTCAAAAGCGAGAATTATCTAACCTATCGGCGCATGGGCGAGTTGGGGAAAACGCTCGGTATTGCGTGGCAGCACATTCGTCCGTTTTACGGAATGCGCTGGGCAGTGCGCCCGCTTTTGGCACGTCTGCGTGGAGGACGTGAACCTGCCGAGTTTGGCTTGTGGGTGGGATTGCGATTGTGAAACTATATTCAAGATTTTCCGTATATTTCAAAGGACTTTGAATTTTTACTGAAAAGTAATACACTAATATTGAAAATCTCAACATAGGAGAATGAATTATGAACAAACAAGGTCGTTCGCAGCTTGCCCTTGGGGTTATTCTTATCTTGCTTGGCGCGTGGTTCCTGCTGGATCGAACCATGCCAGCCTTCCATGATTTCTTTAATGAATACACACAATGGCCCATGAACATGCTTTTGATCGGCGGCGGCATATTCATTGTTGGCCTCGTGCTTGGTTCTCCCGGCCTTTCCGTGCCCGCTGCAATTGTGGCAGGGTTGGGCGGCATTTTCTATTATCAGGAAACCACTGGCAATTACGAATCATGGTCGTACATGTGGGCGCTGATCCCTGGCTTTGTTGGTGTTGGTACGGTTCTTCAAGGCTTGCTTGGCGAGAACACCGCGAGCAACCTAAAGCGCGGCCTCAACACAATGGTATTCAGCGCGGTCTTGTTCCTTGTCTTCTCTTCGTTCCTCGGCGGGTGGAATTTGCTTGGAAATTTTGGTCCGGCCATTCTTCTCATTCTGCTTGGTTTGTACGTGCTTGGCAGCGGACTGTATCGTTCGTTCCGCAACAAAGGAGAATAACATGCGTCGCAATCAATTAATGTGGGGAGTGGTTTTATTGCTGGTGGGCGTCTTGATGCTTGCCAATTCCATGGGTGTTCGTCTGCCCAACGGCAAATCCTTTATGGATCTTTTCTGGCCCCTTCTTCTCATCCTGCTTGGTGGCTGGATTTTATTTGGTATCTTTTTTCGGGGTACCTCAAAAACAGAAGATGTTTCCATTGAATTGCAAGGCGCACGCAAAGCCAGTCTTAAGCTCAGTCATGGTGCTGGCGAATTCAGAGTTCACAGCGGTGCTGGGCTGAATGAATACATCCATGCCACGATCACTGGCGGGGTGGAACAAAAGGTCAATCGAGATGGAGACAAGCTTGATGTTAAGTTGCGGCCTTCCCAGGAAATTATGGGTATCCCATTCATCGGGTCGTCCAATCAACTGGATTGGGATGTTGCCATAAATGCGGATATTCCCACCGTGTTGAAATTGAATCTTGGTGCGAATAAATCTGTGATCGACCTGCATGATTTGAATATCACCGATTTGAAACTGGAGATTGGTGCCAGCGAAACGCAGTTGACTCTGCCCGCCAAGGGCCGCTTCCCTGTAGACCTTGATTTTGGCGCGGCCTCACTGACCATTACCATCCCTGATGGACTCGCTGCTCGAATCAAAGCTTCACTCGGCGCGGCGGATATCAAAGTGGATGAGTCCCGCTTCCCGCGCAGTGGCGGCTATTATCAATCGCCTGACTACGAAACTGCCATCAATGCTGCAGACATCACCATTGATGCTGGCGCGGCTTCGATAAAGATCAAGTAACAAGAGGCAACAACATGAAACGTATCGATATGAGAATCGTCTTTGGGATCATGCTCATTTTGGGCGGCGCGCTTGCGCTGCTGGATACTTTTGGCTACCTGAAAAATGCTTCAGATATTTTTTGGGGTGGTGTGTTTATTGTCGCAGGTTGGCATTTCTTGCTCTGCTTTTCGATGGAAATTGGTGGGCGGCATTTCCAGGTTTTACACTTGCTGCTCTTGGCGCAGTGATCCTTCTCCCTGCTTCGCTTGAGAATTTTGGCGGCGCGATCTTCCTTGGCGGCATCGCATTATCTTTCTGGTATGTCTATGTCAGTAGCCGAAATGAAAGATGGTGGGCGCTCATTCCGGCAGGTGTGTTGACAACGCTTGCGCTTATGGTCATTGTGTCTGAGAGATTTGAAGAATATTCAGGTGCGGTTTTCCTTGGCGGTATCGGCCTTGCGTTTTTCCTCGTGTACTTCACCAATATGGCAGAACGCTGGTGGGCGTTGATCCCCGCAGGTGTATTGTCAACTCTTGCTGGTGTTACCATTGCAGCAGAACGATTTGGTGAATTTCAAACTGCGGGCTTTTTCTTTTTTGGTCTTGCCTTCACATTCCTGCTTGTGGCGTTGTTCGCAAAGATGAACTGGGCCTACTGGCCTGCGCTAATCCTCGGAATTATGGGCTTTCTCGGTATTGCCTCGCTCCTAGATTTCGCGAATTATATCTGGGCAATTGCATTGATAGCTGCAGGTGGGTTTGTTTTGGTACGATACTTTACAAGTAGTAAGCAAGGATAATGCTGCTTTCCGTTAAAAATGAATACCCCCGCCTCACCGCGGGGATATTCATTTTTATACCTGCCCTCAGGTATTTTCCTATTTAATTTCCACCACATTTACATCTGGAAAAAATTGGTGGACGGTTCCTGCAACCCAGCCATGCAAAGTGGCTGGCAAAAGGGGGCAGTTCAAGCACGCGCCTCCCAACTTGACTTCAAGGGTATTCTCGCGAAAGGAAACAAAATCCACAGTGCCGCCATGGTATTGTTCAATGTAGGCACTGAGCTTTTCAATAAGATGCCGTAATTGGGTTTCCTGTCTGACTGCTTCTGGAATTGCCATTTTTTCAAACCTTTCTATCGGATGTGATTTGAATCCAAAAGGGACTGAATCTGTTTATGGGCGTTTTCCCATCTGGGTGAGACAATGAGCGCGAGACGGTTGATAAGAGCTTTTCCTGTCTCCGGGTGTTCACCGGCCAGAGTCCAAAGGTGGTTTCCTTGGATTCGTATGGCTTCAACGGCAGTTTCACTGACAATGCTGGACGTATACTTGGAGCTTCCAATCACTGCCGACCACCCAAACACATCGCCTGCGTGAAGGCGGGTCAAGGTAAGTGGTGGGCCATCGTAAGGCTTGTAACGAATTGCCACATCTCCACTAAGTATAAGATATAAATACTTCGCAACATCTCCCTGATTGAAGATGATCTGACCTGACATGCAGGAAAAATCCTCAAAGAGGTGTTTCAACAAGGCAATTTGATTAACATCAAATCCCTGAAAAAGTCCGATGGTGGGAAGTAAGTCCGACATTGGAGAATGTTAATCAACGTCTGGACAAGTTGCCAGTATCAAATATCCTAAAGTGAATGACATTTGTCCTTTAATTAGAGGCTGATTTTATTCATCGGGTATACTTTGTGAAATTGATAATTTGTTCAACTAAAATAAGGCTTTCATTATTCAATGTGGATAATAATTTGGAAAAATGATGACAATAAGTGATTCGCCCTCCCGTGTTCGTATCCTTGCCATGATGATGGTCGGCTTAGGGCTTCTTGCAACAGGTGCCATGTTTGTCTTGCTGTTGGATCAAAGAGACGCCTCAGCCCAAGACTTTTCGACTGTTCCTGCAAAAGTAAAATTTCCTGCGCCTGAACTGAATCTTCGGGACCTTTCTGGAAAACAGGTTTCTCTCAGCGATTATCGCGGCTCGGTTGTGCTGGTAAATCTTTGGGCAACCTGGTGCCCGCCATGCAGGGAAGAGATGCCCACCTTGCAAACTTTTTACGAGAAATATAAAGAGGATGGGTTTGTATTAATCGCAATTGATCAGGAGGAGACTTCTGATATTGTTCAACCGTTCGTTGATGAATTTGGTTTGACCTTTCCTGTCTGGCTGGACCCGGATTATCTTGCCCAGCGTGAGTTTAATACTGCTAATTTGCCGAGTTCCTATGTAGTGGATCGTGATGGCATGGTGCGATTAATGTGGATCGGCGGAATATCAAAAAAGAATCTTGAGAAATTTGTGCCTGATCTGATCCTGGAGTAATAAATATGGAAGTAACAATGAACTGGAAGGGGAAAATGGCGGGAGGCCTGGTTTGTCCAAAAGGGCGGGTTTCGGGGAGGGGACATCCAAAGATCCAGGCGTCTTAAGGTAATCGGTCCCGAAACGCTGCTGCGGGCTATTGCATTATCTGCGGAAAACCCGCGCAGGGTGCGAGCAAGGGTCAGGGAGCCTAACCGAAAACAAAGGGAAGCTGGGTGAATATATTCAAAAAGAGACAGGCTGATCGCCCGTCTCTTTTTGAAATTTATGGATAACTCCCGCTGATGGATGTGTACGAGTCGCCGCAATCACAGGCAGTGACAACTGAACTGCCTTTTGTGAGGGTTCCCAGATATTCGCGGCTTCCGTTGTGTGTGGTCCAGCCATTCATAGTGAGAGGCACGGCGCTGTCTGCGAGAATCCATTCGCCGTTATATTTCCGAGCAATGTGTACGTGGGTGCCGGTGGCATGACCGCCCGCGCAGGAGGGATAACCCATTTTGTCGCCTGCTTTTAATTCTGTGCCGAGAGAGACGCGCTGCTCAGGTGCAAGATGCAGGTAGAAGATCACCCAGCCTGTACGCTCGTTGCCGTCCTTATCAAGGTCAAGCGCAACACCATCTATGCTTGAGCGTACTACCAGCCCATCCGCCATTGCGGTGACATAGTTCTCGGGTTTTACGCTGACACAGCCTGATTTTTCGCTTGGCGGCGCAAAGTCAATGGCTGCAAGGGGTTCGCCGCTTCCCCAACCAGTGTGAGGCCCGCCTGTATAAGACCAGACTTGGTCATACTGGAAGGGGAGCATGAAATCGGGTTGTTGCAAGCTTCCGGGAATTTGCACGAAAGGGTCGTCCCATGGATTGCCGAACAAATTCTCATAGGCCCGTAAAAATCCATCAGGTCCGGTGGCGAGCGCGTATTCATTCCCGCTGTATAAATTTGAATAATAGAACTGCATGGCTACAGATCCTGCGTTTTGCCAGGGGTCGGGTCTGATGAGGATATTATCGACATCTTCAAATTCGAGCAGGGTCCCGCTCCTCCAGCCGTAGTATCCGTTATTGAGAATGTTGGCTGCCAGCACCAATTGCAGATAGGGGGATTCCCAAAATTTTCGTGAAAGCCCGAGGATTTGTTTGGTATCCGGTTGTTCGGTTTGAGTCAGTGCGCCAGTTTGGTATTCGAGAATCGCGAGAAGCAGGCGCGGGCTGACGCTGTAATTGGAAGCGACATACTCCACCATTTCCGCGCCGGAACGCCATTTGCTGCCAGCATAGATGCGGTAATCCTTTAACCAGCCCGGTTGCGATTCAACAAAGGCAGCAGCGTTGAAGCCGGTACTTGTGGGGCCGTCCACAAATGCGTGATCTGGAATGATCTGAAACGGACTTGCCCATAGTGCGAGGTAGTAAATTGGGATTTTCATGGGCATGCCGGGGGGCATGGTTGTGGCATCTTGTGGAATTTGAGGGTTGGCAAGCAGGATCTCGGCCACGGTTGTGTTGAAGCGCAGTGCCAGAACGGGCAGGGTATCTCCCGTTTGAGCCGTGTAGTTCACCAGTTCGCCGGGTGTATAGGTGGTTCGGGTGGGGAGTGGAGTTGGGCTGGCTGCTAAAAGTGAAGTATCGTTGGAATGGTCAGTATCAGGCGTTGCGTTTGCGTTCGGGGCAGACGCGGATGTGCTGCAGGAAACAATCAGGAACAGGGAGGTTGTGATTACAGCGAAGGTTTTTCGAAAGTTGGTTTTATTCATTTGACTCGCGTATGATGCTCGACCAGCTTTGCCCGAGCAGGTCTGCGATAACTTCCTGATCGCCGCGGATGAGTTTTCCTTTGTAGGCTGCCTCGCCGGCTACAACGCGCCAGCCATCCATGATGAATGGGATGGGGCCGTCTGCTGTAACCCACTCGCCGTTGTATTTTCTAGCAAAGTGCAGGTGGGTCCCGGTGGAAACGCCGCCTTCGCAGGAGGCATGACCGATGTGATCATTTAACTCAAGCCAGGTTCCGGCCGCTACGCGGTCTTTTTTGGCGATGTGCATATAGAGGATGTTCCAGCCGGTTTGTTCGTACCCGTCCCCGTCGAGGTCTACCATGACTGCGCCGTTCTCTGAGCGCACAACGAGGCCGGGGGCTGCCGCGACCACCCATGTGTCGGTTGTTCCACAGCCGCCGGTTTTTGTGGGTGGGGCAAAGTCAATTGCGGAGAAAATGCTGTGGGATTGGCCGTAAATATTGGGGTTGATCTGTCCCCAGCCATTGTGAGGGCCGCCAGTGAGATTCCATTGCACATTGGGTTCAAATGGAAGAGTGAGCGGCGGCTGGGTGAGCGCGGGCGGGAACAATGGATTTACTTCATCTGCAAGCGCCCAGGGATCGCCGAACATTTTGGCGTACATGGCTGGAAACCCGGAGGCAGGGTCGATGATCTGTGACCATTTTGACTGGTTGTAGAGGCGTGAGAACAGGTATTGAATTGCGACGGAGCCGGCGTTCAACCGCGGGTCAATGCGGAGTTTGCTGCCATCGGGAAAGTCAATGTAGGTGAGAGTCCCTGCGCGCCAGCCATAGTACGCAATGGACATGCTATTGATGGCCCAGACCATTTGTACTGACATGCCTTTGTAGTGATAGTCGTTGAAACCCATCGGGTAGTCGGTGTGGAGAAGATCAATGGGTTGGCTGCTTACCCAGCGGCTTTCGTATTCGAGCAGGCCGAGGATCATGCGCGGGTTGATGGAGTTTTCGTAGGCGAGGCGTGATACTGCGTCGTAGCCTTCTATCCAGCCGGTGGAGCCCAGATAGTCTCTGAAACTGGCGAGATAGCCGCCCTGTTTTTTTACGAAGCCTTCCACATCAAAATCGGCGGCAGTGACGGAGAAAACGATCTCTGCATCCGGCATGATCTGGATATTTGGTGTGGTTGGTTCGTAAATTCTATTTGGGATGATAAGTAATGTGCCAGGGTCAATGAGGGTTGTTTTTGTGAGGTCGGCATCTGAGGTGATCTCGGATTCTTCGACCCCGAAGCGTTTGGCAATAGCGGAGAGCATATCTCCGCTTTGAGCGTAATACAGAAATGGGGCTGCGTCGGTGGAGGGGGTGTAGGTTGGCATAATGATCGGCGCTGCGCCATCGGGTGTGGGGGTGTTTGGGGTGGTTGTTGTGTTTGCCGAAGGTGGTGTTGAGGTGGGGAAAATGATCGGGTCGTCTTGAACAGCAAACGGGTCGATAAGAGTCGTTGCCAAGGTGGTGGAATTCGGTGTGGGCGTGGGGGCAATGCCCCAGATGGAAGGCGAGGCCCCGCAGGCGGATAGCGTCAACGGAATGATTGCAAGGAATACAATGATGCGGTGCATGGTGAGTTGAATTATATCCGCTTAGATTAATGAAGCATGAATTAGCGAGAGATCAGGTTGAGGTCATTGGCGCTATCCCAGGCTTCGACGGTTTGTGAACCTCGTGAGAGGAATCCGTTGTATTCAATTCCGTCTCCGCTTGATATCCATCCATTCAGATTGAATGGATGGGAACCGTCTGCTGCTACCCAATGACCGTTATATTTCCGGGCGACGTGAATATGGGTTGCGTTTGAGACGCCGCCTTCGCAGGAGGGATGGCCTACTTGTTCGCCGGCAAAGAGATATTCTCCGGGTAAGACGCGTTCTTCGGCGGCGACATGCATGTAGAGAATGACCCAGCCGGTTTGTTCGTAGCCGTCGTTGTCGAGGTCTTGCAGAACTGCGCCGCCGGATGAGCGGGTGATTAAGCCGTCTGCCATTGCGGTGATCCATGAGGGGCTTGTGTAGCAGCTTCCGTTATCACCGGGAGGGGCGAAGTCGAGCGCAGCCCATGCTGACCCTGAGTCCCAGCCTCCGTGCGGACCGCCGGTGAAGTACCAAGTTTCATTTGGTCCGAATGGCAGAGTCATTGCAGGTTGGGAAAGGTTTGAAGGCAGGAGCGGCTCCACAGCGTAGTTGAATGGGTTTCCAAAGAAAACATAGTATGTCAGGATGACGCCGGTTTCGTTGATGTCTTTGTCCCATGTGACGCGGTCATCAAATTTTGAAAAGAAGTATTGCACGGCTGCGGTACCAGCATTAATGGTTGGGTCGATGGGGATGACGGTTCCATCGGTCAGCACCCATGTGGAAAGCGCGCTTTCATTCCAAAGATAGTAGCCTCTGTTCAGGGTGTCTGCCGTCCATGCGAGTTGACGGTATAGGCCGTAGCGGTTGTCATCGGCCAGTCCCATTGGAAAGGATGTGTTGAATGGGACTGGGTTGGTGACCCAGCCGCTTTGGTATTCGAGCAGAGCCAGAAGCAGGCGCGGATTAATGGAATAATTTTGTGCGATGATCTGGATGATCTCTGTCCCTGATAATAAAACGCCATTGACATCCTGTGTATAGCCGGCCAGGTATCCGTTCTGGCTTTGGATGAATTCGTCGATTTCAAAATAGACGCTGGCAGGGCCGTACACCAGTTCGGAGTCCGGGATGATCTTGAGGGATAAGCCGACCGCTCCCGGGTTGGGTGCGGGCACATTTAATACCATGCCAATGTCCAGTGCGTTGGGATCGGTAATGTTGTTGGCTGTCATAAGGTCTTGTACGCTGATGCCGTAGCGTTGAGCAATGTCTCCGAGTGTATCTCCGGCTTGTACTACATATTCATCGGTTTCCTGCCTTGGGGTTGGCAGTACTCGGGCTTCATCTGGTGTGGGTGTGCCCATGATCTGGTTGGCAATGCCTGCCATTAGCGGTGATACAGGGGAGATGGAAAGCGGTACCCGTGTAGGCGTAGGCTGACGCGTGGCTGTGGAAGTGAGGGGAGGGTCTGTGGCTGCCAAAATTGTGCTTTGGGCAGTTGTATTATTTTGGATCGGTAGAAATGGATCGTACGTGGGAAGGAATACTTGCGTTGGAACGGCAGGCGCGCACGAGGCAAGCAGAAAGGCACAGAGAAATATGGTTGAGGTGGATTTGTTCCAAGACATGGGTGCGATTTTACCAGTAGATAATTGCAGAAGCCTTTTTGCCAAGGCCCGGGGCCGGGGGAAGGGTTTTTTTTTTTCCCCCCGGGGGGGCCCCGGGGGGGGGGAAAAACCCCCCTAAACCCAAAGGCGAATAAAAAAGGACACGCGCGAAAAAGCGGTGTCCTTTTGCAGTGCTCGTTAATATTTTATGATTGAAAGCCCGAGCCAAGGATGTAATTTTCCAACCCGCGGATCTCGCTCTCTTTGTTTTCAATGGCGGCCAACATCACATCACGCATGGATACCAGGCCGATCAGTTGATCGTGCTCCACAACTGGCAGGTGGCGGATGCGATACTGCTTCATCAATCCCATGCATTGCTCCACGGTTGTTTCGTTTGTGACAGTGATCATTTTGGAAACCATCACGTCCTTGAGCTTTGTATCTTTTGCGCTGCGGCCTTCGATCTCACCTTTGTACAGGTAATCGCGCTCTGTGTAGATACCGATGATCTTGCCGTTTTCAGTCACTAGAATTGCGCCGATGTGCGCGTCGGCCATTACCTTAAGCGCGTCCAATACAGTTTGAGACGCTTCCACAGAAAAGTTTTTAGCGGTTTCTTTTGCTTCCAGAAGTTTGCGGACTGTGGTCATTTGGTCAATCTCCTTCGGGTTTGTTTGATTTGCAAAGCGAGACACTCCCTTGCATTATACCAATTCCATTTTCACAATGGTGAATTTCTGTTTAATTTGTGGATTTCCCTTCTTCCAGCCAGCGTAGAACCAATTCAACAGCTTGCGGGACAAACGCTAGAGTTTCTTCAGAAAGCTCGCGTGAAAAGAGGAAGCGGTACCCGCGTACGGAAAGCAGGGCGGCGTTTGGTTTTCCGCCATAGACCGTCTTGCAAATGGAAAGCAATGATTGTGGAGTAAGGTGATGCGTCAGCGGCGAGCGCTGGAATTCGCTATCCACAGCGATCAGGCGGACGGGTTCCGGTATGCTGCCGGTGTGTGCGTCAATAAAGCAGACATGTTCAAAAGAATTGATCTCTTCAGCCATTTCAGGAGTAAGCTGCAGAGAAAAGGTAAACTCCAGCTCTTCACTTTCCGGGAATGGATCTTCGTAGGAATCTGGAGCAGGCAGTCCCAATTCCAGCGCGATTGCGCGCAAGATGTGCCATGCAACGCCATCATCTTCACGGTCTGGATTCCCATAGCCAAGTAATAAAGTTTTTTTCAATTTGCATCTCTTGGATGATTAAAATCAGTTCACTGCTCTGTAAATGGGACAAACCTGCCGCGGCTGGAATAAACTTTTTTATTCGCCGTATCCGGTCCCGAGTATGTAGTTTTCCAACTCAACGATCGTGCCTTTTTGCTCTTTAAGCAGTTCTTCGGCCAACCTGCGAATGGACACCACACCGATCACATGATCGTTTTCGATCACTGGCAGGTGGCGTACGCGATACTGGCGCATGAGCTCAGCGCATTCCTGCAGGGTTGTTTCTGGTCTGATCATCACCATTTGACTGGTCATGACATCACGGACCAACGTATCTTTTGCGTAGCGGCCCTTGATCTCACCCTGACGGGCGTAGTCACGCTCAGTGAAAATCCCGATGATCTTCTCGTTTTCCGCCACCAAAATTGAGCCTGTGTTTGCCTCGTCCATAATTTGCAACGCGGTCAAAACAGTCTCGTTGGCTGAGACGGTATGCACTTTTATTTCTGCTTTATCGTCAATTATTTTTTGAACTGTCGTCATGGTTGAACTCCTTTGACTTATTTTGGAAAACGATGAGCGACTATATTCCTAAAGTTTTTGCAGATCGAAAATATTCTAGTCTCGTTTCAGGGTCTTGACCAGTGTGCCGTCCGGGGCGATGAATTCAACCTGGATAGGCATCTGACCGACGGCATGGGTCGAGCATGATAGACACGGGTCGTACGCACGGATGGCTGCTTCTACGCGATTGAGCATTCCCTCGCTGACGTCGGGTCCCTTCACGTAGGTCTTGGCGACACTGTCTACAGCGTTGCTCATGGCCCAGTTATTGTGTCCGGTGGAGACGATCAAATTCACTTTGAGCAGCTTGCCGTTCTCGTCCGCAGTGTAATCGTGGATGAGGGTGCCGCGCGGCGCTTCGATGACTCCCACGCCGTGGCCCGTGTAATTCTTGCGGGTGTTGAGGATGTCTGTGCTGAGAATGTCTGGGTCTTCGCAGAGGACGCGCGCGCGTTCCACAGCGAACAAAGCTTCAATGAGGCGGGCGTAATGATAGTAGAGCGTGTTTTCAACGGGTTTGCCATTGTTCAGGCTCTTGAAGATCTTTAGTTCGTCATTTGCCAGTGGAGTATCAATTTTATCGACGATGTTCAACCGTCCGAGCGGACCGACGCGGTACACTCCATCAGGGTATCCTAATTTTTTGTAGTACGGGAATTTCAAATAAGACCACGGCTCGACATGTTCCTGAATTACATCCAGATAATTTGCAACCTGGAAGCGTTCCATTTCCACGCCTTCGCGGCTGATGAGGCGGATATCGCCATCATAAAGTTCCAATCCGTTTTCAGGCGTCACCAGACCAAAGTAACCGGTGGGGAAGACAGCGAATTTATTGATGTCTTCCATGTTCTTTTCGGCCCAGTCCTTCATAATTTGCAGGCCGAGTTGCAGGGTTTCGATGGCAGTGTCCACGCCTTTGAGCATGTTATCGCGTTCTTGCATGGTGAGGGCTTTATTCACGCCGCCGGGGATCGCGAACACGGGGTGGATCTTGCGTCCGCCAAGGGTCTTGATGATCTCCTGACCGAACTTGCGCAGCTGAACCGCTTTGACCGTCAGTTCCGGGTTTGCGCCGATCAAGCCAACCACGCTTCTGATCTCGGGACTGGCGTCAAAGCCAAGCAGCAGGTCGGGGCCGGCGAGTTCGAAGAAGTGCATGCCGTGGCTTTGCACGATCTGTCCCATGTGCATCAGTTCGCGCAGGAGATTGGCAGGGCGGGGCGGGGTCTGACCGGTGAGCGCATCGCTGGCTTTTGCAGCAGCCAGGTGATGGCTGACAGGGCAGATTCCGCAAATGCGCGGTGTGATCTGCGGCATTTCAAAGTACAGGCGGCCTTCACAGAATTTTTCGAAACCACGAAACTCGTTGACGTGCATATAGGCATGGTCAACGGTGTTATCTTCTTTCATGTGGATGGTAACTTTTGCGTGCCCTTCGATACGGGTAACGGGTTCGATCGTTATTTTTTGTGTTGTCATTTTATTCTCCGATAATACGTTTAGTGCCAATGCAGTAAGTCGTTCTTCAATTCGGGCTTTCGACCCTGTGCTAATTCCGCAAGAACATAGAAAATGACATCCGCATCGGGCGGGCAGCCGGGAACGCTGTAGTCCACGGGAACAACTTCCTGAATGGCTCGCGTTTTGGTCATGGTGGCGAGTTCAGGGTCATTGGGGATCTGGCTGCCGGGTTCGTTGCTTTCCGCTTCCACGTAGGCGCGGCGGAGAGCGTCTTCGACGCCGCACAAGTTACGCATGGCCGGCACGCCGCCGAAGACGGCGCAGTCACCCAAGGCCACGAGGATCTTCGCGCGTTTTCGCATTTTGTGTGCGACCTCTTCGTTGGCGCTGTTGTTGATTCCGCCTTCCAATACGCCAACATCCACACCGCCTTCATCGGGTTCTTTCAGGTCAGTGATGGGGGTGGCGCGTAGGTCGGCGAGTTCAACGATTTTCAAAATGCGCTCATCCATATCGAGCAGGGACATGTGACAGCCTGCGCAGCCGCACATCCAGTCAGAAGCAATTTTCGGTTTGTTCATGGGTTACTCTCTTTGACCTATTAATTCAACGATACGCTTGATTTGCGAGTCAGTATGGATTTTTGCCAATCCGATTCAATTGCGGTGTTCGTGCGTACTGCGATCTCATTCAATACGGCGATATTCTCGCGCACGGTTTCCAGCGGGGTGATCGCCTTGTTGGCGGTTTGCATGCGCCCGTCAAGATTGATGTAGTGACCTTCCTGTTCAGCCCAAATGGTGACCGGCAGGATAATGTCCGCTTTTTCAGTCAGCTTGGATTCGTAACTGGCTTGCACGATCAGATAGGATGCTTTGGATGCCCGTTCCACGAGGGATCTGGAGACATAATCATCGCCAATGGCGGCATATACAGTTTTTTGTCCGTTCAGCTCGAAGGCTTTGTCCATGCCAAGCAGGGTGGCGGTCAGGCTGTTTGCTTCTCCTTTGATGGAGAGCAGGCCGTGGCGTTCACTATCCACCGCGCCTACCAAAACTGCGAGGCGATGTAATTCCTCGACGAGTGCTTCATCGCGTTGGGCGGTGATGCCTTTGCCGAACAGGATCACCGGCGAGATGGAACGCGCCAACAACTGCGCCGTTTGGTTGAGTTCTTCGAGAGATATTCCAGCGGCGCTGACAGCTTTTTCGATCAGCTGCCCTGCGTCGGGTAGGGAAAGAGGCGAGCGTCCCAATCCTTCCTTGACGATGACGGCTTGCAATCCACGAATCAGGGCGAGGTCTGAACCCTTTTTCGTTTTGAGCGAAATGTTGGACATGAAATCCAGGTCGCTGGATTCGGGGTCGATGTTGATCAGGTGCGTTCCCTTGGAGAGGTTGCGCTTGAATAAAAAGCCCGCGACCATGTGGCTGCGATGAACGTTCGCGCCGATGCAAAGCACGGTGTCGGCATTGCGCAGGACATCGAGTTTGCCTTCGAACGCTTCCTGCTTTTGTGCGAAGCTGGTGACGACCGCTGTGGGTACGCCTTCTTCAATGCTGGTGACGAGCTTGCTTTGGAATTTATCAGCGAAGAGTTCTTTGAAGGCGTTGAGGGTTTCGGCGGATAGCCTTGTGGAGGCAATGGCTGCGACGCCGCTTTTGTCTTCCATAATTTTGCTTGCCACCGCGCTCATGGCTTCATTCCAGGAGACGGGCTCAAGTTTGCCATTCCTGCGAATTTGCGGAGAAGTGATGCGCATGCGAGATTCGGTGACGGGGTCGTAGCGTCCGTGTTCGCAGAGCAGGCCATGGTTGACTGCGCCTTCCCAATCGCCTTCAATGCGGACGATGCGGTTGTCGCGAACCATGATCCTTGTTGAACAGCCCACGGAACAGCCGACACAGGTTGATTTGATCTCTTCAAGCTGGTTGTCGTGCGATTGATAGGCGCTGGTGCGGTCGATCAATGCTCCGGTGGGGCAGACCTGTACGCAGGTTCCGCATTTGATGCAGGTGCTTTCTCCGAATGGGACATCGGTGTCCGCGACGATGATGCTGGCTGCGCCGCGTTCTGCGACGGCAAGGGTAAAGTTGCCAACCAATTCACCGCAGGCGCGAACGCAGCGGCGGCAGAGGATGCAGCGATTATTATCGAGAATAAAGTGTGGATGTGTTGTATCCACTTTGAAATCGCTCCAGCCCGGTTGAATGGGCCAGTGCGTCATCTCTTCATGATAGGCCGCGTTTTGCAATTCGCAATCGCCGCCACTGACCTGACAGAATGGGCAGAAATGATTGCGCTCGCTGAACAGCATGGAAAGGATGAATTCACGCGATTTCTTGATCTCAGCCGTCTCTGTGTGAACGACCATTCCATTATTTACCGGCAGCGTGCAGGATGCCATCGGCACGCGCGCGCCTTCCACATCCACAATGCACAGGCGGCAGCCGCCGTAAGGGGTGAGTTCCTTGTGGTCACAAAGCCTTGGGATGTAGATCCCTGCCATTTCGGCGGCGCGTAAGACCGTCGTTCCTTCGGGGACTTCGATCTGTTTTTCGTTAATCGTTATTTTTGCCATACATACCTCTGTGTTGAAGTTTTGATTTCAACTCGTTTGACTTGTAAATCAATTGACTATACTTTTTCAAATTCCGATGTCATTTCACACACGCCTGTCGGGCAGCTGCCGGAGCGGATGTGCGCCTCCACTTCCGTGCGGAAATGCTTGAGCATGTCACGGATCGGGACGGTGGCGGTTTGGCCGAGGCCGCAGTTGGAATCGCGTTCCATTTCAGCGGCTAAAAGCAGCAGCGTATCCAGTTCTTCCAGTTTGCCCAGTCCCTTTGAAATGCGATCCACGATCTCGTAGGTTCGCTGCGTGCCCACACGGCAGGGCGTGCATTTGCCGCAGGATTCAAAGCGGAAGAATTGCAAAAGGACTTTGACAAGATCCACGATGCAGGTGTTCTGGTCGCAGATCAGCAATGCGCCCGAGCCGAGCGATACGCCAGCTTTGCGGAAGGATTCAAAATCCATGGGGGTGTCTTGCAAAACCGCAGGGATGATCGAGCCGCTGCTTCCACCGGTCTGTGCGAGTTTGAGGGTGCTGCCCGGTTTCATTCCCCGTGCGTAAATGTTGATGACCTCGCGCAGGGTAACTCCCATCGGCACTTCGATCACGCCGCTGAAGTTGACATTGCCCATGATCGTATAAACCTTTGTGCCGGGGCTGGAGGGCGTGCCAATGGAGCGATACCATTCCGCGCCGTTTCGAATGATGGCGGGAATGTTTGCAAGCGTCTCTACATTGTTGACGGATGTTGGCTTGTTCCACAAACCCTTGGTTACGGGGTAGGGCGGTCGTGAGCGGGGTTCTCCGCGTTTGCCTTCCAGAGATTCGAGCAGCGCTGTCTCTTCACCGCAGACGTACGCGCCGGCACCCGCGTGGATGTGAATATCGAAATTGAATTCCGTTCCAAAAATATTCTTTCCAAGGAAACCGAATTCCCGGGCTTGAAGAATTGCTTTTTCAAGGCGGCGATAAGCAAGACCATATTCACCACGGATGTAAATATAGCCTTCATCCGCGCCGAGGGCGTACGCCGCAATTGCCATTGATTCGATGATGACATGCGGGTCGCCTTCGAGCACAATGCGATCCTTGAACGTTCCGGGCTCACTCTCATCTGCGTTGCAAACGATATACTTTTTACTACCCTGAGCAGCGCGAACGAACTTCCACTTGCGCCCGGTGGGGAAGCCAGCACCGCCGCGTCCCTGCAAACCGGATTTCTCGATCACTTCGATAACGCTTTCGGGTGTCATCTCACTTAATACTTTGCCGAGGGCATCGTAGCCATTTGAGGTGATGTATTCCTCGATATTGTCAGGGTCAATGCGGCCAGCGCGTTCCAACACAATGCGGTGTTCTGCGGGGTTGTAGCCTTTGTGTCCGCGCAGCCAGCCGATCTGTCCGGTCAGCATTTTAGGAGGGGCGAGCAGGTCGTTCACGACACGTCCCTTATATAAATGTTCCTCCACCAAATAGCGCACATCCGCAGCTTTGACAGGTCCGTACACTACGGCTTCAGGATATACAACGACCAGCGGCAGGATGTTGGAGTGATTTATGTCTGAAACCGTGGAGACATCCACTTCATCCTGCAACCCGTATGTGGCAAGCGATTCGTTCAAGTGTTGAATGACCTCGTTTGCGCCCAGCCGAATGCTTTCGGGATCGTTGGAGACCAGTATCATGGCACGTTTTTTTATCATCACGGGCTCCTACTCGTAGTGTTCCAAAATTTCGGAGATCTGTTCAGGTGTGACGTTGCCGTACATGTCATCGTCGATCAGCAGGACCGGCCCCACGCTGCACAAGCCCAGGCAGGATGTGGTGACCAATGTCCACTTGTTGTCGGGCGTGGTTTCACCATTGTTCAGGCTGAGCTTTTCTCTCAATCCATCCCAAACGGCTTTGCCGCCCACAACATGGCATGGTGCGTTCTCGCAAAACTTGATGACATGCCGTCCGCGGGGCTTGGTGGAAAGCATGTCGTAGAAGCTCGTCAGCGCATACAACTGGCTTTCTGCGATATGCACCTGCCGGGCAGGATCGTGGAGTTGTTTGCGTACCTCCCGGATCGCTTCTCCGGGGACATACCCAAACACACGGTTGATCTCGCTGAGAACCGGAATCATTGCATCGCGATTCCTGCCATGCTTTTCGATTGCAGCACGGACTACTGAGACAACATCATGATCAATTGTTGGAGCGGCCATTCTTTCTCCGATCACATATTTTTTCACGCCACACGGTTTTGATTAAGATTCCACGGCAATGGCGTTGAAGTTACAGACTTGCATACAGATCCCGCAGCGGATACAGGTGTCGGCGTCGATGTGATGCGCCTGACGCCGCTCGCCGCTGATCGCTTCCACGGGGCAGTTTCTCGCGCAGACGGTACATCCCGTGCAGGTCGGCGCTTGAATTTCAAAACGGATCAACGAACGGCATACTTTTGCCGGACAGCGTTTTTCATAAATATGTGCCTCATACTCGTGACGGAAATGCTTGAGCGTACTGAGTACGGGGTTCGGCGCGCCCTGGCCAAGTCCGCACAGGCTGTTGCGTGCCACTTCGTAGCAAAGGTTTTCCAGTCTTTCGATGTCGCCATCTACACCTTTGCCATTGCAGATCTTTTGCAGCAGTTCAAGGATGCGGCGTGTGCCGACGCGGCAGGGAGTGCATTTTCCGCAGGATTCAGCCTGTGTAAAGTCCATGAAGAAGCGGGCGATATCGACCATGCAGGAAGTTTCATCCATCACCACAAGGCCGCCGGAGCCCATCATTGAACCAGCCTGAGTCAGCGCTTCGTAATCGAGGGGCAGGTCAAGGTGCTGCTCGGTGAGGCATCCGCCCATGGGACCGCCGGTTTGCACCGCTTTATATTTTTTTCCATCCTTGATGCCCCCAGCCACTTCAAAGATGATCTCGCGCAGGGTGATGCCCATCGGTACTTCGATGAGTCCCGGCTTGACGACGTTTCCGCCGACTGCGAATGTCTTTGTACCTTTGGATCGTTCCGTACCCATGCTCGAGTACCAGGCCGCGCCATTTGAAATGATCTGCGGTATGTTGGAATACGTTTCCACATTGTTGTTGTTGGTTGGTTTACCCCACACACCTTTGACAGATGGGAACGGAGGCCGCGGACTTGGCTCGCCGCGCTTGCCCATGATCGAGGCCATCAAAGCCGTCTCTTCACCGCAAACGAAAGCGCCTGCGCCGACGCGTACTTCAAGATCAAAGTTGAAATCAGTACCGAGGATGTTGTTGCCAAGGAACCCAAATTCGTGCGCCTGCTTGATGGCAATATTGAGGGTCTCCACCGCCACGGGGTATTCAGCACGGCAATAGATATATCCGTAGCTTGCGCCGATCGCATACGCGCCGATGATCATGCCTTCGATGACGGAATGCGGGTCACCTTCGAGTACACGGCGATTCATGAATGCGCCCGGGTCGCCTTCATCTGCATTGCAGACCATATATTTTGGGCTGTCATTCACTTGACGGGTGAGACCCCATTTTCTTCCGGCAGGGAAACCCGCGCCGCCGCGTCCGCGTAAGCCCGAGTTTGTAACTTCTTCAATAACTTTTTCTGGCGTCATTTCAAACAACGCCTTGCCGAGCGCCTGATAGCCGTCAGTGGCGAGATAATCTTCAATATTGTTCGGGTCGATCTCGCCGCAGTTACGAAGAACCACGCGCACTTCCTTCGGTCGCAGCGGACCAAGTTCTTCATCCACTACAGGCTTCACCACTTCGCGGAAACGCTCCACAATGCGGCCTTTCAGGAAGTGCTCTTCCACCAGAAACGGAATATCATCCGCGGTCATCCCGTGGTAATGTACGCCTTCGGGATACACCATCATCTCCGGGCCGTCACTGCACCCGCCAATGCGCGAGGTTTCCAATACTTGAATTTCGTCGATCAACCCCTGTGCAACGAATTCATCCTGCAATGCGTCAAGCACTTCATGGGCGCCTTTTGCAAGGCACTCCGGGTCAACGCACACTAAAACATGAGAACGATAAAACGCCATACTAAACTCCAAAAAAAGTAGTGGCGACTTCAGTCGCCTTTATCACGACTAAAGTCGTGACTACGAAGATACTAACTTGGTAAAACATAATCCTTCACGGGTGTCCCGTTTTGTACATGCTGCTTCATGATCTGCTGTGCAACTTCCGCATTCACTTTTCCATACATCACTTTGGGCTGGTCACCGACAATAACCTGTACGATCGGTTCCTGCTCACACTTGCCAACGCATCCGGTCTGTGTCACGGTTACGCCGCTCAGGCTGTTCGTCTCAATAAAATTCAAAACGCTTTTCATGGTGTCGCGCGCACCTGCGGCAATTCCGCATGTGCCCATCGCAACGATCACCTGCACATTGCCCGGTGCAGCCTTCATTTTCTTTTTCTGTAACGCTTCTTCCCGTACGCGTTTTAATTCTTCCAGTGATTTGATCGCAGGCATGTTATTCTCCTTTTCACGTAGTCGTTTGCAGCGCGGTGGCTTGAATACCTTCTTCGATCAGCCCGCGCACAAACTTTAGTATTTCCGGTTCAGTGATCGGCATATCGCCAAGTTCGTTCTTTAATTCCGTATCGTCAAACTCAAAATTATCCACGTTGCCATCTTTATCGGTTGTCTCGTAATCAAACACCCAGTGGATATTTGGATGAGAGACTAGCAGCGCCAGAAATGTGGATGCAAGATCGCCAAGCGGCATGCGGTCAATATGACTGTGACGAAAGCGCGCTTCGATCTTTGCGCCCTTGCCTGATTCTGTCACCAGGTTTAATCCACCCTCAGACATTTCCGCGGCCAGCTTCAAGAGCGGGATTCCCAAGCCCACCTTGCGGGTGGTGCGTGTGGTGTAGAACGGATCCAATACCTGTTGGGCTGTTTCCTCGTCCATGCCGCGCCCATCGTCCGTGATGATCGCCGTAAGCTGGTCGCTTTGCAAGTTCTCATGCACTTCGATGTGAATATTTCGTGCTTCGGCAGCAACGCTGTTCTCGGCAATATCCATCAGGTGCAGGGATATCTCTCTCATGTCGGCTTTTGAACCTTCTTAAGAACTTGCGGGAATTTGTTTGGTTTCAGCTTTCCTTGAACTTCTTCATCCACAACCACAACGGGGGCCTGGCTGCATGCTCCCACGCAGCGACACTCTTCCAATGTGATCTGGCCGTCGGGGGTTGTTTCGCCTAATTCGATGTTCAACATTTGTTTGGCTTTTTCGATCAACTGCGGCACACCGGCCACATAACAGGCAGTGCCCAAACAAAACTTGATGGTGTGTTTTCCGCGCGGCTTTGTTTTGAAGAAGGAGTAGAAAGTGACAACGCCATGAACCTGACCCAGCGGCACTTTCAGCTTATGGGCAATATACATCTGCATGGGAGGGGATACGTGCCCGATCTTGCCTTGTACTTCATTAAGCACCAGCATTACCGCGCCGGGTCGTTCCTTGTTTTCTGCAATCGCTGTGTCGATGATCAATTTTTGTTCAGCAATGCGGAGTGGGTCTGTGGCTGAAATTTCCTGTAGTGATTGATACATTTGCTTTACCTTTTATAAATATTGTGATAATTTTCACAAGTTTAGTTTAATCATTCCACCTCAAACCGTCAATGACCAATGTCACAAGATGATGGGTGTACCTTGTCAGTCAATTTATTACTATTTTGGTGATGCTATGCAGGTTGAATGGGTAAGTTGGAGTCCGCAAGTTCTACTTGCAGATGCTCTTAAAAGCCAGAAGTAGAACTTCTGGATTCCAAATACTTTTTTATTCAATCGCAACGGCGCGCAAGTCTTTACCTTCGAGCGCCATTTTGATCTCCGTCAGCGTGGGTTCTGCAAGCGTGAAAATGGTTGTTCCTAGAAACTGATCCAGTTGATGTACGTCCCCACTTTGGATGAGCGGAATCCCTTTTATGAATGGGTAGGCGGATGCTGCTGTTGCTGGCGTGAGGTGGCGGGAAATTTCAAGGGCAAGAATCGGCCATTCGGAAGAGAGCAGGCCGAGGGTTGGAAAAAGACCGTAGCTGGTTCTATCCACATGCGCTGGGATGACGAGTCCGCCCAGTGCGTTGACCTGTTCGAAGATATCGTCAATCGAAAAGTGAGTGGATGTGAGCAGCATGCGCGTTTCGCTGCGGATGAATTCGCCGCTCTCGTCCACAATGAATTGCTCACCGAAATATTCCGGGTTGTTTTGCGTGTCTGGCAATGCTGCATCCACTGCTGATTGCCAGATGGCGAGAGTTTCATTTTTTTCAAACAGACATAAAAGATGCACGTCTTCGCGTGATTGAACTTCTATTCCCGCCAATACTTTTAGTGAACTGCCAAGCGCGGCTTTTTGCACAGCGGCTACATTCGCGCTGGCATTATGGTCGGTGATGGCAATGATGTCGATGCCATGTTCCAGTGCTTCCTGCACAATGAGCGGGGGAATCATTTCCACTTCGGCGCAGGGCGAAAGTACCGTGTGAACATGCAGGTCGGCGCGGAACTTTTTCATTCTTTGCTGCTAATTATTGCGGATGCCCATTTCCCAAAGTTTTCCATCCACTTCAAAGTTTGTCATGGGTGTGGAGAGCAGGATCACACCTTGCTCGTTGGCTTTCGCGATCGTCGCTGCGTCCGGCTGGGCGTTTTCTGTGATGATAATAGCTGCGACATCCAGCAGGGCAGCGACTGCGACGATGTTCATGTGTGCCTGCAGGGTGACCCAGATGTATTTGCTTTTTGCGCCTGCCATTACACACGAAAGCAGGTCGGATGTGTATCCGCCCTCAGGGTGGATCATGTCAAAGTCGCGCGGATCAGTTAGCAGATTAAGGTCGAGGCGTTCAATGATCTGTTGCAGGTTCATGGATTTATTCCTTCTTGCGTCCATTCAAGTTTTCGGTTGGGATGTGGATCCGCATGACAAGTTTGGTGCCTTTGCCCACGGTTGATTCAATGTCCATGCTGTCGACGCAGCGTTTGATGTTGACCAGCCCCATGCCGGCGCCGAACCCCATCTCGCGAACCTGGTCGGTGGCGGTGGAGTAACCGGGTTGCAGCACTTGTTCGATATCGGGAATGCCGGGGCCGTCGTCTGTGGTGGACATGGTGATGCGGTGCGGTTCCACTTCCAGTTTGAGGATGCCGCCGCGTGTGGAGTGGATAATGAGATTCATTTCGGCTTCGTACACGGCAATGCCGCAGCGACGCGCGATTTGAGCATCCGCGCCGAGCCGCAGCAGGGCACGTTTGATATTACTTGAGGCGGTTCCGCCGTGTGTGAAGTTCTGGGCTTTGATGTTGTAGCGCAGCACAAGCGTGGTGCGGTCGGAGATGATGTCTTCGAAGAGGTGGCTGGCTCGGTAGCGGCGGACTTCCTCTTCCTTGTAGTCTTTTTGAAGCGCGAGCAAAATGCCGCGTGTGATATCTCCCTTGGTGATCATGCCAACGAGCTTTTTGTTCTCATCCACGACCGGCAGGCGGCCAACACGTTTTTCGGCGAAAGTTTGCATGGCTTTGACGATGGTGTCGTAGCTGGCAACGGTTACGAGATTGCGTGTCATGTATTGTCCGACGGTTTCGGTCAGGTCGTTTCTTTCCATGGCGCGCACGATGTCTTCGATGCTAATCACGCCAACCAGTTCATCGTCTTCCACAACGGGAACGCCGGAGATGCGGTTGATGCGCAGTATTTCCAGTACTTCTGATAATGACATTTCAGGGCTGGCTGTGGATACCTTTTTTGTCATTACCTCCTGGATCTTTAGATCGTAGGACAGTTCCTCTACGCGGTTGATGTCGTGCGCGTCCTGGTCGGTGATGACGCGACCACGACGCCCGTTTACTTCCTGCTCGGTGCGGATTCTGTTAGGACACATTTGATTCAAAACTTGGAAGTCCAGCTTTATGCAGCCGCCCGCATAACTCGAACATGCCAAGCGGGCTGGTGATCAGCGGCATGTTTTCCTGATTGGCAAGGTCAAGAGTTTCACGCTGGGGCTGCTTGCCGCGCACAAAAATGATCGCTCGAAAATCTGCCATTTGAGCAGTGCGTACTACTTGTGGGTTGGTAAGACCGGTTAATAACGCTGCATTGGGCTGGCTCGCGGCCAATACATCACTCATCAAGTCCGCGCCATATCCGCCGTGGATATTGATGTTCGTGTTGAGGTCAGGGGTTAGTACGATTCCGTCTACAAGTTTTATGATTTCGTTTAACTTCATGATTAAAGATCCTTTCGACTTTTCTTTGTTTGCCAATAATAAGCCCGCAATTTGATTATTTCCTACCTTGTCTGATTTGGTAAGTTTCATTGCTCATGCTTTGAGCGGATGGATGTCCCTCGGTTTAGTGACAAAATTCACAATCAAGTATAACAGAAAAAATCACCTGATGAATTTGATCCACACCTGACCATTCACCGTCAAAGAGACTGGAGTCTCGACGATGGTTTCTGCATCGTGATGTTCCACTTTTTGAATTCATATCTTTCATATTTGAATTGCCTTGCTTGGAAGGATCGTTTTCTACCTCTAAATTTCCTCCCAGTTTGCTGGCAGTTGAGGAAGAGGCCATTTTAGATTCGGTTTCCAATTGAGCCATGAATTATCGAATGGGTATTCGTGTCTTTCAAGTCTGCCAAGAACCTCAATTTTCGCAGTTTCGATTTCATCTACCCATTGCGGCAAAATAATTCCAGTTTCGATTCCCTTTTGATAATCATCCAAGTCCTTCCATTCAAAGGAAAAATCCGGATTGATGACCAGATCAAGATCCAAGTCTAGTGTCTTTATACTCTGCTGGGTTCTTTTGAATGGAAGTTGGAAGTTGATGTAGTAATACAGAAACTTATTACTTTCATTATTCCAGAAATAAATTGTTGAATAATATTTTTCAGGCTCAAGGATGCATAACAAGCGGTTGGTGTGCCACGGATGTTTTTCGAGTGTCCAGTCTTTATTTTTGAAATCCCAGCGCCGGTATCCATTATTTTTGCCTTGTGGATAATGTTCTTCGATTAATCGGTCTGCACCGGGGATGATTGCCAGTACAACTTCCTGTGGCGTATCTTTGATGACAATTGTTGATACGGCATGCCAGACACGTTCCCTATAAAGTTCTTTCCAAGCAATGATCTCACCCGATTTCCACATGCGTTTTATTTTTCTCCAAATTTTTGTGAACTTTGCAAAACAAATCTGGGTCGGATAAAAATGCGCCGAGGCAGGCATCTGTGCATAAGAGAAGCTTTCGCCCGCGGTGTTCAGCAGAGGGGAAATACTGCGGGTCTGTGTCGCGGTAGATACGCCCGCAGAGGGTGACGAATGCCTTTCGTTTTGGTTTTTCTTCGCTCACGAATTTACTTCCGCGATGAGCACTTCAAATGGACTGACTTTGAACTTCGAGGCGATCTCGCCCGTCCGCCTTTCCGCGCTGGAGAAGATGGACCTCATTTTGGCTGCGTTGATCTCTTTTATGCTGGAGAAGTCCAGTTCCAATGTGCTTGCGGAGAAATTCAGCACAACCAAAACTGTCTGCTCGGCACACTGGCGGAGAAAAGCAAAATATTCACCTGCTTCATCATGCAGGGGAAGGTACTCTCCCTCTTTCAAGGCTGGGGATTCCTTGCGGATTCGCAACAGGTGTTTGTAGTAATGCAGGAGCGAGCTTGGGTTTTTCTCCTGATCTAAAACATTGATGCCATCTTTGAAGTTCGGGTTGACGGGCAGCCAGGTGTTTGCGTCTTTAGACGAGAATCCTGCATTTGTGCCGCTTGTCCAGTGCATGGGGGTGCGGTTTTTATCACGGGTCATTTCAGCGGTGCGGAGTATGGCCTCATCTGGATGGACGCCCATGTCGGTGACGATGGCGTGGTAATACCAGGTTCCCATTGTGTCTTTGACTTGTGAAATATCGGTGAGCATGTAGTCGGTCATGCCGATCTCTTCCCCGTTATACAGGAAAGGTGTCCCTTTCAACGTGAGGACGAGTGCCGCGTGCAGGCGGGCTAATTCGGGACCGTGCAATTTGTTACCGTAGCGGGTGTACATTCTCGAAGAGTCGTGGTTGCCGAGCGTGTTGCAAGGCCAGCCCTTTTCAGCAGAGAGATTTTCGATCCTGCCAAGGCGTTCCTGTTGATTCTGGCGGATATGGCCCGGTGTGATCTTTTCCACTTTCATTAATGGAAAGTTGAAAACGAGATGCAGTTCGTCTTTTCCGTTACCCATGTAGTCAATATTGTCATCTTCACCGACCAGCATACGGTCACCGTCATATTCATCGAGGACGGCGCGTAGTTCCTTCATCAACTCATGAATGCCCGCCTGCCCCCATTGATTTTTGAACATATCATTCCAGTATTTATCTTTGAGGGTCAGTTCATCTGGTGTTTTTGCGAGGTCTGAAAAACGGCGCAGTCCCGCCAAATTCATGGGGACAGTGTGCGGTGTGAGGTTGGGGTCTTCAAAGATGGTACCGATGGCATCCAGACGATAGCCGTCCACGCCCATATCCAGCCAGAAACGGACGGCGTCCCACATGGCTTGCTTGACTGCAGGATTGTGCCAGTTCAGGTCAGGCTGCTGTTTCATGAAGTAGTGATAATAGTATTGACCACGTTCAGGCGAGTAAGTCCAGGCATCGCCGTCAAAACATGATTGCCAGTTATTGGGCGGTGAATCGACCCAGACGTACCAATCCGCTTTGGGATTGTCGCGGCTTGATCTTGACTCAACGAACCACGGATGCTCATCGGAGGTGTGATTCAGCACAAGGTCCAGAATGACGCGGATGTTTCGTTTGTGGGATTCGTGTAGGAAGGTCTTGAAATCATCCAGCGAGCCATATTCGGGCGCCACATTACAATAATCCGAAATATCGTATCCGCAATCCCAATTGGGGGAGGGGAAATGCGGGGAGAGCCAGATCGCATCCACGCCAAGGGAGGCAAGATAATCCAGCTTTTCAGTTGCGCCTTTGAAGTCGCCAATGCCGTCATTGTTGCCGTCTGCGAAGGAGCGCGGATAAATTTGATAAAAAACTGCGGTTTGCCACCATTTGAGTTTTGACATAGTTCGCCTTTGTGTTTTCAAAATTTCCAACGTCAGGAAACGTTGGTCTCCAATCTTCCAACAATTTTTACGCAGTCATGTTTGAAGACCTCTTCAGCGTGCGGGGCATCGGGCATTTCGCTGGTAAGGTCCTGCCCTGGGAAGTGCAGCCATTCGTGCATGTCCAGCCGCCATTTTGGGCAGTCGGTTACGTCATATACGATGCCATTGAAGGCGATGAATTTACGCGTGCCGCGCTCGCCTGTATTGCGTTTGAGTTCGAAGAGTGAAACAATCTGGTCAGGGATCATGATGATTTGAATGTGATTCCTTCAGGAAGATAATGCTCAATATATTTCAAAAGTGAGTAAATGATCAGGGAGCACCCGATATACTCTATGGATTCCTCAAGGCTCGCAACCACGGCATAGGTATAATTTTTCAACCCCAGATTTGCGGCGTAATATCCGCTGATCATTTCGCCGCCGATCACTCCGCTGATGTAAACTCCGAGAGAGAATAGGAAAAGGACCTTGAATTTATTTTCAAGATGCAGAAAGAACATGAGATATACAAGCCCAAAAGCAGCGACAATGATGATGCCGGGGATGATCCACGCAAAATAGAAAAAACCTTCCGCTCCTACGATGGCGCGCATGGGTTTGATCATGTTCTCGTGAATTACAGCCGCTTCATCGATGGAAAGGAAGAAGAAGATCAGAGCCAGTCCGATCCAGTGAAACCTGAATTTATCTTTGACCGAAGTTTTCCAGATACCGATTGCCGTCAGAATTAGCGAAGGGATGAACAGCAGCAAGGCATTGATAAATGTGACGATGTTTCCCTCGGCATCGAGGTAGAAATTCTTCATGAGCTGGTCAAGAATGAATTCATGCCACGGACCGCGAACATCCGCGACGCCGAAGAATCGCACCTTTTGCCCATAAATACTCAAGCCGACGATTGCCACCACCATACCCAGCAGGGCGATCAGAATTTTTTTTGGGTTGAATTGCACAGTTGCAGATCGATTTGTCATTAATGAAACCCTTTCAGAGGGAGATTATATCGTCGAAACGCTTGCATGGAGTTCTGTCAAAACACTTGTGTTGAGCCCAGTCGAAACAGAATCAGGCGTCAGCTTGGTTTGAGGCGGGGACGATAACGGTACGGACGTCACCGCTGAATTTTTCCAGTTCATCCAGCACGTGGTTGACTACATTCGCATCCAAAGGGACGGTCTTTGTAACGATACGGGAGGTGTCCAGAACTTTTTTGCGAGCCATTTCAACCAATAGCGGAAGTTCCTGCAAGTGATGATCGTTCGAGCCTATGAGTTCCACTTCGTTGCCTAGCAGCTCGTTGTAGGTGTCGATCTCGAGCGGCTTGTTGGAAAGGCCGACGATAACCACACGTGCCATCACTCCAGCAACCTGAATGGCCTGCTTCATGGTTTGCTGGAGGCCGATCATTTCGATGGCAACATCCACACCTTTGCCGTGAGTGAGTTTTTTGATCTCGGCTACTGCGTCCACTTTTTTACCGTTGACAGGGATCGCGCCATATTGTTTTGCGAGATCGAGTTTATCTTCGTTGATGTCCACGGCATAGACTTCGATTGCGCCGAAGGCTTTTGCAAGCTGCACAGCGGATTGTCCCAGCCCGCCCACGCCGAAGATGGCAACGCGTTCTCCGCCTTTCAGCCTGCTTTTTCGTAAAGCATGAAATGCGGTGGCGGAAGCGCACATCAGCGTTGCGCCTTGCTCGAATGGGATTTCATCTGGCAGATGGATGGCGTTGCGTGCAGGCACGGAAATGTATTCCGCGTATCCGCCATTGGTGTAATGGCCGAGCATGAGAACTTTTTCGCAGAATTGGTCGTTGCCCGTGGAGCAGTGATAGCAGTCTCCACAGGAGATGTTGTAATGCAGGCAGACTCTTTCGCCGACTTTTACGTTTGTTACTTGCAAGCCGATTTTTTCTACGACGCCCGCCACCTCATGCCCCAGCGTGAGCGGCACAGGGCGGACAGGTGAAATGCCCGCGCGATAATGTGCGTCAGAGTGGCAGATGCCTGCCGCTTTGACCTTTACCAAAATATCCCGCTCGCCGATCTCAGGGATGGGAATCTCCTGCATTTGCAATGGTTGTTTGACACCGATAAAGCGAATGGCTTTCATGCGTTCTCCTTCTCCTTGGGTGGGGATAATTTAATTAACCACAGATCAACACTGCAAAAAAAGATGGAAGAGCTTATTCACTTCCCCAATACTTCTTCATCAACTCGGTTGCCCATGCGGGCTGGGTCACATCTTCCCTTGGTAAAAATTCCTTCATCACCGGTTTGATGTCCAACACGGGCGTGCCGTCAATCGCATCCAGACCCTGCACGAAAAGATTTCTTTCTTCGCGTTTTATCACTTTGCAAATCGTCGCGCCGAGTCGGTTGGGTCTGTTCTTGCCGCGCTGGGCAAAGATGCCCACCTTCGGCCAATTTTTGTTGTTGCGCGGATGTCTTGCACCTGTTTCGATCTTCGTATCTTCCACGCGATGAAAAAGAAAGAAGATTTCAACATGCGAGAAACCTTCGACTTCAAACATGGCTTCTTCGCCGAATGATGGATCAAGCTCGATGACTGAGACAACAGCGCCCCAATTATCGTCTTCAATTTCCGCGCGGATATTTTTTACAGTGGCGATGGGTGAGAGTGCGAATGTGTTCATTGCCAAAATTTCCACCAGCTGGTCTTGAATTCTTTTTTTGCTTTTGCCTTGTAATCCTTCAGGTAATGCCAGTTGATGCCCACATAATCTTGTTCCCTTCGCAATACCTTGTCCCATTCAGCCAACGTGTTACGAGCGGTGAAGGCACGGGTTTTGGCTTGGGTGTTCGTCTTGGGTTCAAGCAAGATCCCCTGCAAAACAGTCTTATGCCAATTGACCCATTCCTCCACAGCTTCTTTTGGAGTCTGTTCGATCAGCATGTGAAGTTCGGCTTTCAAGTCGGCGGCTTCCTTCATTTTCCTGGCAATGGTTTCTTGCGCCGCTTTCAACTGGCTTTTGTCAGGCTTTCCATAGTCAATAAAATCGGATGAATCGCCCGCGGTAAATTCCGCGTTCTCGATTTTTTGGCGCATCGCTTCCAGTGCGAATGTTTTCTTCAACATCAATCCTCCTATTTATATTTTTCGACGACCTTCCGCCAGGAAGGTTTCCACTTTGTACCCCAGCGCTTTTTCAAGCTGCTTTTCGATCTTCGCTTCCAACCCTGCGGACTCTTTTGTCTCAAAGATCACATTCCCGCTGTTGATATACGTCTGCACGTTGACACAGCCGAAGGACTCGAAATATTTTTTCAAGTCCTCCATTTTGATGATCTTTGTCCCGCCCACGTTGATGGCCCGCAGAAAAGCAATGTATTTTTCCATAAGTGGAGATTATACAGGCTTACAAGTCACAGGAAAATAATTTGAGATCAATAACGCTTTCGGGGCGCTTGAACATGCTCTCGAATTTCATGCCGATCTTTTCGAGCACGCGGATTGAACTTGTGTTGGTGGGATTCACAATAGCGACAAGACGCTTCAAGCGAACCGTCTCTTTTGCGTATGATTTCATTGCCAGTGCGGCTTCCACAGCATATCCCTTGAACCAGTACCGCGGCAGGTAGGCGTATCCAATGTCCACATCTTCCAGTTCGTTCCGTTTGATGAGACCGCACATGCCAATGGACTCGCCTGTTGCTCTGAGAATGACAAGGCTGAGACCAAAGCCATTTTGGGCGTAGCTCGCTACAGGCCCATTAAGAACATAGGCTTGAGCATCCTCCACGCTTCGGATATTCCTATCTCCAATATATCGAATGAAGGACGGATCGTTCAGTAATTCAAAAATAAAGTTTGCATCATCGATAGTGAGTTGACGAATAAAGAGGCGTTCTGTTTCAAGAATTTTCACAGCATTCACCGGGCGAGCATACTCTTCAGTTCCATCATGTTCGCAAATGGGATTGCGCCTGCGGCTTGCAACATCTCGGCAGACGTGAACGCCGCGTACCCATAGACTTTCATCCCTGCCCGCACGCCCGCCGTTACGCCGGGGATGCTGTCTTCGATGACGATACATCTTGAAGGAGGGATGTTGAAGGACTGGGCCGCAGCAAGGAAAACATCAGGCGCGGGTTTGGGATGCGGTACTTCCAAGCCGCTGAAGATGGCGTCGCCGAAAAACTCTGTCAGATTGGCGAGTTTCAACCGAAGCAGGATCTCGCTGCGGGTCCCGTTCGAACCGATGCAGATCGGCACGGTAATGCTTTCGATGAGTTCATGAATCCCGGGGACAGGTTCCAGTACCTGCATGGATAATTCGGCCAGCCGTTCCTGAAAGGTGGATGTGAAATTCGAGGGCGGAGTCCAGTTCAATTTTTGGGAGGTAACTTGCAGCCGTTGCGTGATGGATGCGCCTGAAAACTCCCGCATGTATTCCTCGGAGTTCACTTGATGGCCGTGTTCTTCCAGAATTTGGACATAGACCTGATTAGCAAGCGGCTCGCTGTTCACCAACACGCCGTCGCAATCGAAAATGATAAGATCGTAGGATGTGTTTTTCATAGGAGCGCGATTATATCGCAGCTTCAAAAAACGCCAATAATTCCCCTGCTGAATGAACCACATGGTCGGCACCCGCGTTTGACAGCCTGTCCAAACTTTGATGTCCCCAACTGACGGCGATACTCTTCACCGAAGCCTGCTTCGCCGCATGGATATCACTCACCGCATCGCCGATCATATAGACCGCTTCGCCCGCCGCTGTGAATTGATTCCGCGCCATTGAAATTTTCTCCGCCTTTGTCCCCGGCTGCTCGAGGCCGTAGATCGCGCGGATGCAATCTTCAAGTTTGTTTTGAGCGAGAAATGCTTTCACGTTTTGCGATGTGTTGGTAGTGACAATTCCGAGCACATGCCTTGTAGATAACTCCCTGACTACCTCTGCCAGCCCTGCAAAGATTTCAGGCGGGGATTCTTTTGCGGCCACCTTCTCCAGGCATCTTCGCACAAATTCATCTATCAGCGCCTCGTGTACTTCCAACTGCCGCCCAAACGTGGCAAAGGACATGACCTCCAGAGTGCTCAAATCTTCCCTGACCACGATGTGAGCTACACCAAGCTCGTTACAAACTTCCTGCCCAAATTGCAGCAGGTCGTTCAAAGTGTCCGCGAGGACACCGTCAAAGTCGAAGAGGATTAATGCCATTGATCACTTAATCAACGATGAACAGTTTTGCGCCTGTTTTGGTGTACGAGCGGTGTGGTTCGGCATTATCTGACACTTGATAGCTTGTGCCCGGGGTCAGTGTGAATTTTCTTCCGTCAGTAAGCTCGGTATGTAATTCGCCCTCAATGCATAACAGGATATGACCTTTCTTGCACCAATGATCGGCAAGATAGCCTGCGCTGTATTCCACCATCCGCACGCGGACTGTGTCAAACTGCTGCGTGCGCCAGAACGCCATGCCCGTCTCGCCTTTATATTCGGTGGGAATGATCTCCGCCCAGTTCGTTATGCCAAAAGGGATGTTCTTCATTTCCATGTTGCAACTCCTTTAAGAGACCTCCGAGGTCTGCTGATTATCAATACGCTCCCGAACACTGCCATTGGTTTTCGGGTGTGTACGTGCAGGTATTCATGCCGGGACCGATGTAATGAAATGCAAGCGAATAGCTTTCGCCCGATCTTGCGTAATTGATCGATTCGTCGTTGACTTCCGTTGGAGTGCTGGAGATGTAATCTGGTGCAAGTTCCTCAAGCGTTTCAGGGTACGTGCCTTTATCTGCGTGATACTGTTCCAGCGCCTTGATGACAGGGTCGAGGGCAGCGTATCCACGCTCGGCTTTTTCACCGACACCGGGTGGCTCCGGTGTGAAGAGGCTGCATGCGGCAAATGTCAGGCAGGTGATAAAGAGAAAGCAAAATGTTTTATAGGATGTTTTCATCGATACCTGACCTTATGAATTTTTTATTTCATCAAGAAAAGTTTTGATGGCGCTCAAGTATTTATCCAATTGATCATGGCGGACGCTGTGGCCTGCGGCAGGGATGTGTACGGTCTTAAGCTGGGAAATAAGAGATTGAAGCGCCGCGGCATTTTCAGGCGTGACCAATGCGCCATACGCGGGGTCGGCTGTGATCAAAAGAGTGGGACAGGAAACATGCGGGATCAGGGTTTGCCAATCGAGGCTCCTGTCATTTTTCGCGTCGAATACTTCGCTTACGTTGAGGCTGAATCTCTGCTTGGATTCTGCCCAGCGTTCCACAACATCGTCCTTCCAGTGCGGCGTGGACGCGCGCTGTTCGGCGACCAGATCCTTGTGTGTCTTGCGCTTGAGAGAAGTTAACCATGCGCGTGTTCCTTTCCGCCATGCCATCATCTCTGCGGTCTCTGCCTCCTCTGTCATCCAGCGGAGCGGAGGGTCTTCCAACAGAATGGCGCGCGGGACTTTGGGATAGCTCGCCGCGAAGGTGAGCGCTGACATCGCGCCCATGGAGTGACCCAAAATAATCGGGCGTTTTAGTTTCAATTGCTTGATGATCGCCGCCAGATCCTTCGCGTGAAAGGCTGGGCCGTAGCCGCGCTTGGGCGCATCCGAGCGGCCATGTCCACGGGCATCGACCATGATGACATCGTATTCCGGTGCGAGCGCTTCGGCGATGCTTGTCCAACATAAGCCGTCATCCGTGACGCCGTGCATCAGGACGAGCGGCAGTTTACTCTCCTCTCCGCCTGTGCGTGTGTAGTGGAATTTGAGTTTATTGGCTGTAACGTATTCAGATCGCCAGGAATTCATGCGTTTTCTCCAAAGATTGAAATGTGAGTTGATTTTACTTCTTTCTCTTTGCTGTAAGGTCCCAGCATGTGACCGCGCTCACCAGTGTAAAAAGAGAAAGTCAATTTCCCTGTCAGCTCATATCTGCGCACGTCGTTGAAGACGAACTCTTTGGCTCAGACCCCAGCAAAAAATAATAACGGCAGGTGGAGTGCATTTTTCTTTGCACGCCCGCCTGCCGCTGTTTTATTTCAGGTGGCTAGTCGTCATCGTCACCACCATCTTCTCCGCCTCCGCCATTTGCATGGCACTGTACACAGTTCTGGTAGTTGGAAATGTTTTTATGCTCAGAGGCGATATTGCTTGCGGTATGCTCGTGGCATCCATAGCATGTGTACGAGTTTGTGTTGCTCGGGTGACAGGTGGTGCATGCCACTGTGCCGTTTTCACCATGGTCAAGTGGGAAGGTGTGGCTAAAGGTGGCGGGCTCCCAGGCTGTGGTAGTGTGGCAGGTTGCACAGCTAGTCCCATACTTTCCGCCGTGGTGATCGTTCTTGGCATGGCAGGAGTAGCAATCCTTGGGTGTGCCAGCAAAGACGTTGTTGATATGACACTTGGTGCATGTGGTGTTGACGTGTTTGCCGGTCAGCGGGAAGGCGGACAGGTTGTGATTAAAGGTGGCAGGCTTCCATGCGGTGGTGGAGTGGCAGGCTGAGCAATTCGTTCCATACTTGCCGCCGTGTCGGTCATTCTGAGCATGGCAGGAATAGCATAAGGTGGGAGTTCCTTTGAACTTAAGGTCGGTGTGGCATTTGCTGCATGTGGCATTTATGTGCTTGCCCGTCAACGGGAAGATCGAATTGACATGGTTGAACGTGCTGGGTTTCCACACGCTGGTGTTGTGGCACGCGGCGCACTGGTTGCCAAGCGCTCCGCTGTGCGGGTCATTCTTGGTGTGGCAGGAGGCACAGTCAGACGGTGTGCCTTTGAACGTTTTGTCTGTGTGACATTGACCGCAGGCCACAGTGGAATGCTTCCCCGTCAACAGGAAGTTGGAGCGGTTGTGGTCAAATGTGGAGGGAACCCAGCCGTTCGTGGTGTGACAACTCGCACAGTCTGTGCCGAGTTTGCCCGCGTGTGGTTCACTCTTTGCATGGCAGGATGCACAGTCAGAGGGCGTGCCCTTGAATAATTTATTGGTGTGGCATTGGCTGCACGACACAGACGAATGTTTACCGGTCAATAGGAAGGCAGAGCGGTTGTGATCGAAGATGGAAGGAGCCCAGCCGTTGGCGGTGTGGCAGCTATCGCATTGCGTACCGAGAACCCCAGCGTGCGGGTCGTTCTTCAGGTGACAGGAGGCACAGTCCATGGGCGTGCCTTTGAACACGCCATTTTGGTGACAATTCTCGCAAGTGACCGCAACATGTTTTCCGTCAAGATGGAATGCGAATGTGGAATGATCCACCCGCGCCTGCTCCCAGCCTTCGGGATTGTGGCAGGTGGCGCAGTTCGTGCCGAACTGACCGTTGTGCCAGTCATTCTTTGCGTGGCACGCGAAGCAATCCTGCGGTGCGGCTTTCAAGTCGTTGAGATTGCGTGCGTTAACATGGCATTGCGCGCAGCGAACCTGCCCGTGTTTGGCTGCTAAATGGAACGGAACCAGATTATGGTCGAAGGATGAACCGTGCGATTCCACTCCATCATGGCAGGCTGTGCAATCCGTCCAAAAGGTCAGGATATGTTCCTGGGCAAATGAGTAATTAACTTGCAGATGACAATTGGCGCACGTCAGTTGATTGAATGGGGCAGCGTAGCCGTTGACATGACAATCTTTGCAGGCGAATGGGGTGCCGTCTGTTTTGGTTTTGTGCGCGCTCAACACAAACGGGACGGTTGAGTGGTCGAAGGAGGCAGGGGACCAGCCTGTGGGCGTGTGACACGTTCCGCATTGGGTGCCAAAGCGGCCCGCATGAACATCGTTTTTAGTATGGCAGGAGGCGCAGTCTTTGGGCGTGCCTTTGAAAATGCCGTTGATATGACAACTGTTGCAAGCCGTTGTAGTATGTTTTCCTTGAAGCGGGAATGCGAACTGGGAGTGATCTACCTTGGCGAGGTTCCATCCATTGGCTACGTGACAGGAGACGCAGTTTGTCCCAAGTCCGCCGTTGTGCTTGTCATCCTTTGCGTGGCAGGCAAAGCAGTTTTGCGGGGCGGCTTTTAAGTCCGCGAGTTTGCGGGCATTGATATGGCACTTTGAGCAGGAGACCTGTTCGTGTTTGCCAGCCAGATTAAACTGAACCAGATCATGGTTGAAGGCTGAGCCAAGCGCTTCCACGCCGTCGTGGCAGTCTATGCAGCCTGTTCCAAAAGTTAGGAAGTGATCCGTGGCAAAGGTCTGGTTAATTTGAAGATGACAATTGCCACATGAGTTTTGGTCGAATGGAGCAGCGTAGCCGTTGACGTGACAATCCTTGCAGACAAAGACAGTGCCATCCGTTTTTGTTTTGTGCGAAGTCAAAGCGAAGGAAACAGTATTGTGATCGAAGGCGGCAGATTTCCAGTCTGCTGGGGTATGGCAGGCATCGCATTGTGTGCCGAGGGTGCCAGCATGCACGTCGTTCTTGGCATGGCAGGAGTAACAGTCTTTGGGTGTGCCTTTGAATACGCCGTTGATGTGGCAGCTTGAGCAGGTCGTTGAGGAATGTTTGCCATTGAGAGGAAATGCGAATTTCGAATGATCGACCTTGGCAGGTTTCCATGCTTCAGGGGTGTGGCAGGTGGTGCAATTGGTGCCAAGCGTGCCTGCATGGAAATCATCTTTTTGATGGCAGGCGTAACAATCCTGTGACGTGGCTTTCATATCCGCAATAGTGCGGTCGTTGATGTGGCAGTTTGAGCACTTTGCCAAAGCGTGTTTCCCGCTCAATTTAAACGGAACCAGATTATGGTTAAATGATGAACCGTGTGAATCCATGCCATCGTGGCAGGCCATGCAATTCGTCCAAAAAGTGAGGATGTGCTCGGTGGCGAAGGGTGCGTTGATTTGCAGGTGACAGTTGGCGCAGGCGCTCTGGTCGAACGGTCTGGCGTAATTTTTGATGTGGCAATCTTTGCAAACGAAGACGGTGCCATTTGTTTTTGTTTGATGCGCCTTTAGGGTGAATGAAACTGAGTTGTGATCAAAGCTGGCGGATGTCCAATCGTTTGGTGTATGGCAGTCGCCGCACTGTTTGCCAAGCTGCCCGGCGTGTGTGTCATCCTTGGTGTGGCAGGAGGCGCAGTCTGTAGGCGTGCCTTTGAATACGGCATTTTGGTGGCACTTCTCGCAAGTGACGTTGGCGTGCTTGCCCTCCAATTGGAAAGCGAACTGAGTATGATCCACGGCACGGTTCCATCCATCCGGGGTATGGCAGGTGGCGCACTCGTTGCCGTATTTGCCGAGGTGTTTATCATCTTTCTGGTGGCATGAAAAACAATCTGTGGGGATGCCCTTGTAAATATTGTTTTGATGACAGGATTCGCAGGTCGCGTTGATGTGCAAGCCTGTTAATTTGAAACCTGCCAGATCATGGTCAAACTGGGCGGATTTTTGCCAGCCTTCCGCTGTGTGACAGATTCCGCATTTATCCCCGAACTGTCCCGTGTGCGCATCGTCTTTTTCATGACAAGCGAAACAGTCTTGTGGAGCGGACTGTAAGTCCGTAAGATTGCGCGCGTTGACATGGCATTTGGAACAGGCGGTAATGGTATGGACGCCCACTAAACTAAAGGGAACCTGATTGTGGTCAAAGCTCTTGCCGTGTAAATCGACCCCATCGTGGCAGGCCTGACAATCTGTCCAAAATGCCAGAATGTGCTCCTGAGTAAATACCCGATCCACATTAAGGTGGCAGGTGGCACAGGTCAATTGATCAAATGGGGCACTGTAGCCTTTTTCATGACAATCCTTACATTCAAAAGGAGTGCCGTCCATTCGCAGACGATGCGCTTTTAGTGAAAACCCAAGTTGGTCGTGCGGGTCCCATCCGGGGGGAATCCTTGTCAGTGTTGCGGTTGGGCCGTGGTGTTCGGTATGACAGGTGCGGCAATCCAGTTCGGTTTGCCCGAAACTGATCAGGCTGTGCAGGCTGGCCGAGTCATTGAGCTGCGCGGTGATGTCTTCGTGGCAGCTTAAGCAGCGATCTGTCATGGTCTCCGTTCCCCACGGAGTAGCATGGCAATCGCCGCATTTTTGAATTTGTGAGTGAGAGGTTACATTCCCCAACGGCACGCCTGTAAAAGAGCTCAGGCTGCCCGGGGTAAACATGGCTCCGCCGCTGGCATAAGCGACGCCGCTAATTCCCAGCAGGGTAAATAATGCAACTGCTATTGTCGTAAATGAAGATGCCCACACCCGTTCCGCTTTATTCATCGTACGCCCTCCCAGCCCTTACCAAATCCTGAAAAGACCCAGCCCGTATTATTTACTTGCTCTCGTTACTTAAAGTGTCTCCCGGTGACCCAAATTAATTTTCTAACAATATCACGGACCATTTTGGGCGCGTGTAGCATTTGCGTTGCAGAACATTTACGGAATTTTGACACTGTTTAGGGTTGACTGCTCCAATCTTGATAGCAGCAAAGTTTCTCGAAAAATTTTTAATAAACGAAATGCGCGGAAATTATGCAAGGGGCCGAATCCTTTTAAAAATCCGTCCATTTCGTGTACAAAGAATCCGCTCTTTCCGACTGTGCCATAGCCATATTGCTCCAACGAATTCCCCGTTCCTTTTTCTCCTCACAGTTTATAATTAGTGTGCGTACAAAATATAGTAACGACTTTAGTCGTTGGATATATAAAAACCAATCTACCGATAAAACCTCCAAAGAGAACCCATGACTCAACTCATCGAATGTATCCCCAACTTTTCCGAAGCGCGCCGTCCTGAGATCATTGACCAGATCGTCGCGGCGATTCAATCTGTCAGCGAAGTGAAACTCCTCGACCGTTCTTCAGACCTCGACCATAATCGAACTGTCCTCACTTTTGCAGGCACACCCGCAGGTGTGGAGGAGGCCGCTTTCCGCGCCATCCAGACCGCCGCTGAACTCATCGATCTGGACACTCACACCGGCGCACATCCCCGCATCGGTGCAACGGATGTTGTTCCCTTCGTCCCGCTTGGTGGCGCAAGCATGGAAGAATGTATTGCGATTGCCCAACGCCTCGGCCAGCGTGTGGGAAGCGAACTCAATATCCCCGTCTATTTATATGAAGCGGCGGCTACTCGTCCCGAACGTGCCAATCTCGAAAACATCCGCAAGGGACAATATGAAGGTCTTAAACTCGCCCTGAGCGGAGCCGAAGGGGTGGAAGAAGCAGAACGCCGCAAGCCCGATTTTGGCCCCGCCAAACTTCCCAAAGCGGGCGCAACTGTCATCGGTGCGCGCAATCCCCTCATTGCCTTCAATGTCTACCTCACTACCGAAGATGTGGACATCGCCAAGAAGATCGCCAAAGCTGTTCGCCAATCATCGGGCGGGCTGCGTTATGTCAAAGGTCTCGGCCTGCTCGTCGATGGCCGCGCACAGGTCTCGATGAATCTCACCAACTTCCGCGAAACGCCAATCGCCCGCGTTGTTGAATTCATCCGCCGCGAAGCCCTGCGGTACGGCGTTGGCATTCATCACAGCGAACTCGTTGGATTAATTCCACAGGAAGCTTTGGTCGATGCAGCCGTCTGGTACACACAACTCGATCAATTTGATAAAGAGCAGATTTTGGAATCGCGTCTCTTTTCATCTGATAAAGGAAGACGGATCACAGACAATGGACAATCGCCCAGCGTGCGCGGTCTTCCCGCGCCTCAGCCTGCTTCCTTTATTGAGCAGTTAGCTGCCCCTACACCCACTCCGGGTGGCGGCTCCGCCGCTGCATACGCAGGCGCAATGGGTGCTGGACTCGTTGCCATGGTTGCCGGTCTCACCATCGGCAAAAAGAAATACGCCGAAGTGGAAGCCGAAATGCAAGCCATCCGCGTCGTTGCCGAAAAACTTCGCATGGAACTCACTCACGCAGTAGACGATGATGCCGCTTCCTTTGAAGTCCTCATGGCAACTTTCAAATTGCCCAAGGATACCGAAGAACAAAAATCCAAGCGTAGTGCAGCTATTGCCCAATCCACCCTCAACGCTGCACACATTCCCCTACACGTTTCAGCGGACGTTGTCAAAGTGATGGAACTTGCCCTCAAATGCGCTCAGCATGGCAACCTCAACGCCATCAGCGACGCCATGTCCGGTTTCGCCATGTCCCGCGCTGCCCTTACTGCCGCAGGCTACAACGTAAAAATAAATATCAACTCTCTGGAAGATAAGTCCGCCGGCGATAAGATGCTTGCCGAACTCGCCGAACTCGAAAAAGAGGCTGACGAGCTGGAAAAAGAGATCCGCGCGGTGATGAAAGAGCGCGGCGGGATTTAGTTGTAAAGTTAGAAGTCCCATTTCATGAAGAAACTTTTGATGGCTGTTGTCTCAGCTCTGTTATTTCTATCCGCTTGCGCGCCAACTCGTGTGGAAATGATCGCCACTCCTGTTGCGACAGTGACCATGGAAGCAGAGCCTGTCATTGTGATCGCATCCACGCCAACTGCCATTAACGTGGCAACCTGTGACCCAACCGCAACAGACTTCTGCCTCGTGGACTGGAAGACCACCTTCCAAAATCCACTTGGCCCAGACTTGCCACTCTCTATCGCACGCAGTTATCCCTACGGCTCTACAGAAAACGGTGAGCGTGACCCTCATCACGGCGTTGACCTTGAGAGCAAGGAAGGTAACCCCGTCTATGCTCCCGCTGAAGGAGTGGTGATATTTGCCGGGCGCGACCATGAACGCATCTACACTCCGTGGGATGATTATTACGGAAACTTGATCGTCATTCAACACGCTGATGGGCTGGTTTCCCTTTACGGGCATTTATCACAAATTAATATCTCAGTAGGGCAACAAGTGAGCGTTGGAGATGTCATTGCCCGTGTTGGTCACACTGGTGTGGCGATTGGCAGCCACCTGCATTTTGAAGTCCGCACGGGCGGAGATGGCACAGACTTCTTTTCTACAGAAAATCCCGAGCTGTGGCTTCCGCTTGATGATGGCATGGGGGCAATGTCCATTACGCTGAAAACATCAAACAATGTGAAAGTAGAGCGCAATCTTGTGTTCTATCGCTACGCCCCGGGGACAAATAAATCTTCGAGAAAAAATATTATCTTGCCACGTATCCCAAAGGCTTCGAGCACAACACCGAGGATTTCGCAGTAAGCGACCTGCCCCCAGGCCGTTACCGAATCGCCTTTTCCGACTCTGGTGGGTTGTATGAACGCATTGTGGTTGTGGAGGCGGGCAGGTTAACGCAGGTTGTCTTTCAGCTAAAATAGCTCTAACAAAAAGGATGCCGCGATTTCAATAATCGCGGCATCCTTTTTACTTATTACTTCTCACTACAATTACTCATCCAACGTCGAAATATCGCCTTCAGGTAAACCTTGTGCGCGGGCTTTCAACACGCGGCGCATGATCTTGCCCGAACGGGTCTTGGGAAGTTTGTCGAGGAATTTCACATCTTCGGGGCGGGCGATCGGTCCCATGTGTTTGGACACATGCTGGCGTAATTCCTCTGCCAACTCAGGTGAAGGAGAGAAGCCTGAACGCAGGATCACAAAGGTGTGAATCGCCTGTCCTTTGACTTCGTGAGACAAGCCAATAGCCGCAGCTTCTGCAACCGCAGGGTGACTGACCAGCGCAGACTCAACTTCTGCGGTGCCGAGACGGTGACCAGAGACCTTGATCACATCGTCCACGCGGCCAATGATCCAGAAGTAACCATCCGAGTCGCGCTTGGCAGAGTCGCCTGTGGTGTAGCGGCCAGGGTACTTCGACCAATATTGATTGACATAGCGTTCGTCATCGCCATAAATGGTGCGCAGCATGGCAGGCCACGGATTCAGCAATGTGAGATAGCCTTCTGTATTGTCGGGGACAGGGTTGCCTTGTTCGTCCACGATCTCGGCTTTCTGACCAAAGAAGGGGCGTGTACCAGAACCGGGCTTGAGCGGCACCACAGGAGTCGGCGTAATCATAAAATTGCCTGTCTCTGTCTGCCACCAGGTATCCATGATCGGACACTTCTCTTTGCCAATAACGCGGTAATACCACTTCCATGCCTCAGGGTTGATCGGTTCACCTACAGAGCCGAGCAGGCGAAGGGAAGAAAGATCGTGCTTGTTCGGCCACGCTTCGCCGAAGCGCATGAGTCCACGAATGGCGGTCGGCGCGGTGTAGAAGATCGTAATTCCAAAGCGTTCGACCACCTGCCACCAGCGGTTCGGGTAGGGGAAGGTCGGGCCGCCTTCAAACAGCATCGAAGTCGCGCCAGCGATCATCGGGCCGTATACGATGTAGGAGTGACCCGTGATCCAACCGGGGTCAGCCGTACACCACCAGCGGTCTTCATCTTTCACATCGAAGACATACTTGAGCGTGGAATATGTGCCGACCATGTAGCCGCCGTGCGTGTGCAGGATGGCTTTCGGTTTGCCCGTGGAGCCGGATGTGTAAAGAATGAAAAGCGGATCTTCCGCATCGAGGACTTCGGTTGCGCATTTGCCGTTGGCGATCGGGAGTGAGCACAGGTCGTGATACCAATGATCGCGCCCCGCTTCCATTCCTATGGGTTGGCCTGTTCGCTTGACGACGATCACATTCTCCACCGAGGGGCAGCGTTTGATGGATTCGTCTACGATGTTTTTGAGTTCCACGATCTTGCCGTTTTGATACGAGCCGTCGCAGGTGATGACTAGCTTAGACTGGCTGTCATCAATGCGGCCTTGCAGCGAATCCACCGAGAAGCCGCCGAACACCACGGAGTGGATGGCACCGATCTTGGCGCAAGCCAGCATGGCGAAGACAATCTCGGGCACGCGTCCCATGTAAATGGTGACACGCTCGCCTTTTAATACGCCCATGGATTTGATAATGTTTGCCATGCGCGAGACTTCGCGGTTCATGGCGTAATAAGAGAAGGTGCGTTCCAACTTGCCATCTTCCGATTCCCAGATCAGGGCAAGCTGATTTTTGCGGTGTGTTTTGAGGTGACGGTCAATTGCGTTATGTACGATATTGGTCTTGGCGCCCACAAACCATTTGTAGAATGGCTTGTTCGAGTCGTCCAGAACCTTGTCCCACTTTGTGTACCATTCCAATTCTGAGGCTTCATCGGCCCAGAATCCTTGCAGGTCTTTGCCTGCTTTTTCAGCAAGTGCGTCCCAGTCTTTCAAACGCGCCTGCGCGATCACTTGTTCCGACGGATAGTAAACTTCGCCTTCCATTTCCTTTGGCTTGCTGGTCTTTGCCATAACAGTCTCTCCTCTGTCTGAAAATTGATTGCGCAATTTTATCCCTTTTTAGATAAAGGTGACAGGCACTTTTACCCGCAGGGGCAGCGCCAAGTGACTGTCACCTCATTGGTCACTCCACCCAGTCCAAAATTTTGTACCACATACCAGCAAACGGCAGGAACCATGGGCTGCCGTTATACAATTCCATTGGCGCGCTTGGGAAATAGAATTGCGCAAATGGGTGCTCTTTGATATTTCCCTTCACCATCGCCTCGGCGACGGTCTTTCCCAAATGCGTGCCCATCGCCACGCCGTGACCCGCATAGCCTAGGGAATAGAACATCCCATCCACTTCGCCAACGTGCGTCATCTGGTCAAAGGCAAAATCCAGCGTGCCGCCCCACGCATATTCCACGTTCACATCTTTCAACTGCGGATACACACTCACCATTTCGCGCCGCAAAATTTCCGCGCTTTGCTCAATCGTCTTTTCATTTTCCGGGAAGAAAGCCGCGCGCCCGCCAAAGATCATGCGGTTATCCCACAGCCGAAAATAATTCAGGAAATGTTTGTAATCAAAGATCATGCGGTTATGCGGGCTGAGTTCATTCGCCAGCTCGTCTGATAATTTTTCCGTCGCAATAATGAACGACCCGATCGGGATAATTTTCTTCTGCAATTTCTTTGTGACATTTCCTGTGTAACCAGATGTCGCCACCAAAACGGATTTTGCACTTAACGAGCCTCTCTCTGTCTCGATGACAAAACGCTTCTCGCCCCGCTCCAGCCTGTTGACACGCGCTCGCGCGCAGAGCATTGCCCCCGCCTTTTCAGCCGCCGCCGCGAGACCCGCCACATATTGGGCAGGGTTCAACCCGCCGCTCACTTCATCCACCAATGCCCCGTGATAGACGTTTGACCCGATCTCGCTTTGCAATTCACTTGCTGGAACCAACCTTACTTTGTGATTGAATTCCTTCGCCATGAAATCCACTTCGTCTTTCAAGGCTTCGTAATGCTTGGGTTTGTTCGCCGTCAATAAATGACCGTATCTTTCAAATCCGCAATCGATATTTTCTTCTTTGACGATCTGCTCAACCGTGTTTACCGAATCAAGGGAATATTGAAATAATGTCTTTGCCAGATCACGGCCATATTTTTTGATGATGGTCGCCATCCCCACTTTGAGTCCCGTCAATGCCATGCCGCCGTTGCGGGAACTTGCACCCCAGCCAATGGTCTCCGCTTCTAGAACAACTACTTTTGCGCCTTGCTGTGCCAATGTACGCGCTGCGCTCAAGCCCGTGTACCCGCCGCCGATGATGGCGAAATCCACATCCGCAGGGATGGGTGTGAGATTAGAGTCGTCAGGCATTTGAACCGTGGTGTGCCAATAGATTTGTTGATTTGCCATATAGTTTATGTGCCTTTCTTTCTACTAATTGTGCCACATGTGATAAATTTCTAGAAAAAGATAAAATTTTAGAAAAATTATCAGTTTCATCTATTTGCGGAGCTTGATGACCATTATTGTCTTTCGCAGGTTGTTTTTAGCGCCTTTTGTGTGTGGGGATTGTTTTTGCCGTCTATTTCAAAACAGCGGCCTAAAAAAAACCGCGCCAGAGGGAGCCGGGCGATTAAGGCCCTTCGTAAAAAAGTGTTACTGCGCCTGCTACCGTTATTTCTGCGAAGAATGGAATTGTAAATAGTCGCCCAGCGGGGAGCGCCTGAACATGACACTCGAGGTTGAAGTCCAGCCTGAGGGCGTCCTGAATTTAATCAACCTTTCAAGATTGGTTGCCAGTCAGCGAAACTTGGTATCTGGGGTGATGATATCCGGAAGTAAAAATTTGGGTGACGTACGACCTAATGATACTACTCAAATGATGTTTGAATATTATGATGAAGACCGCAAACATATTCTGGGGCGTCCATTATTTGAAAAATTAGAAAAAAGAAACAACGATATTCGAAAAACTGGCGAGGAAGCCCTAGCTGGTATTCTTGAAATAGAAGATTTGCAAGTGACGAATCTTATTGAAAGAGATCACTTGCAAGCAATTCTGCGTTTGAAATTAGTAACCCCTAGGCAGGCGAGCCATTTCAAGCAGAAACGCAAGATCTTTATGAATGCAGGCTTGCATAAATATGCGGTTGGTAAAAAAGTTTATGTCAAGTTCAATCCACAGGATAAAACTCAGGTTGCTATTGAGCGTTCTGACTAAGTTGGGAAGTGATTCTTACTGTCTAAAAAATTTCTTCCCAGTTCAGTTCTTCAAACGCTTTGTGCAAGCGATGCCCATCCTCCACAACGATGTATTGGAGGTTGGTGAATAACTTTTCCGCAAGCTCGCGGACAGGTTCCAGCGGGACGACGTCATCCCCCGTCCCGTGGATAATGATGGTTGGAACAGAAACAGTTTCCAGATTAAGATAAGAGCCGAAGGGGTCGCGCAGCAATGCCGGGGCGAGCAGGATCAACTTTCGCACCTGAGTCGGATGCTTGCAGGTGAAGACGGTTCCCATTAATCCGCCGAAAGACGAACCGATGATCGTCCAGTTTTTCTTGCGTCCCAGGATCGGCTTGAGCTGTTTCATGCGTTCTTCAAATTCGCCTGTGAAATCGGGCGTGACCATGCCGGGAAATTGTTCTGCGAACTGACGCGCCTTGCCACTTTGACTGTTGCTCTCAAGGCCATGCAAATAGATGATGCGGGAGTTGTCCATTTTCTTTTGCCTCGCTGGTCTCTTGGGCTTTATTTCCATGACTGCGGTTTCATCGATGAAATCATCCGGTTCTTCTGGAACATAGCGCTGTACCGCCATCTCTTGCGGACGGATCAACTCGCGCAGTTCCCGTTGTAATGGCGGCGGGAAGGATGTTGAAATGCGCCGCATGGTGATCACCGTCATCGGGTTTTCGGATGCGGTGAGGATATGCTTGAGCATGAAGGTGGTTTCGTTTGAGGAGGCACGATACAACGCGACGATCAAATCTGCGAGATCGTTCTGCAAAGTGGACGGCGCTTCTTCGATGATGGGTTCGACGAGGTCGAGAATGGGGGGCAGGTTGGTGTAGGACGTATCCGCAATCATGGGCAGCAGGGCCTGAATGCCGTTTGTCCATGTGCGCCTACGTTCGGGATGCAGGTATTCGCGGACGAGTTCAAGAAACTGGTTTGGGGTTTCTTTTCTCATGCGCGTGAGACTTGTGGACAGCAGCGCCGAGCGGACTTCAGGGTCGCGGATCTGTTGAGTCCATGCGGTGAGGCGGGGGAGCAATCGTTCTTCCTGTGGTGGTATTCGTCCAAGCAGGAATGCGGCGAGCAGACGGGTTTCGAGCGCACCTTCATCCCACAGCACATCCGCGAGTTCAAGCGCAAAATGCGGATTCGCCTCTGCGACGACACGCAGTTCATTTTCTATGTGCGTGAGCACGGCAGTTGGTGTGCGATATGTTTTTAGGTTGGAGCCGGGGGCGACGTTCTCTTTGGTGCGTAGGAGTGTAGTTGACGTAAAAGTCCAATATCTCGCGCAAATGCTTCATGAACTCATCTGGCAGAAAGAAAAAATCTGCAAGACGGTTGGCTTGTTTGCGAAGTCGGGCGAGGTCTATGGCAGGCATAAGGGCAGTGGACAGTTGGTGGTTGGTGGTGGACAGCGCTGACAACTACCAACTGTCCACCACCAACTGCTTTTAATACGCCTTTGCGAAATACACTTTTCTCTTGGAAGGCTTGCCGCAGACGATGCAGGTGCCTTCTGCTTCAGGTTGGTTGAAAGGAATGTTGCGGGTGGTGGCTTTGGCTTCTTCCTTTACCTTGGTTTCACACTCGCGTGATTCGCACCAGTAGGAGAGAGCCCAGCCATCTTGAACCACTTTCTTCAACTCTTCATAATCTTTGGGATCATGGATGTTGGCGTCGCGGTATTCGGTGGCACGCTTGAGGAGTGAAGCCTGAACCTCGTCCAGCAACCCCTTCACGGCGGAGTCTAGACCCGTCTGTGGGACGAAGGTCTTGCCTTCCTTGCCGGGCTTGTCACGGCGGGCGAGGGCAACAGTTCCCTTTTCCACATCCTTGGGACCGATCTCCACGCGGACGGGGACGCCGCGCATTTCCCAATCGTTGAATTTGAATCCGCTGCTCACGTTGTCACGGTCATCCATTTTGATGCGAATGCCAGCAGCCTTGAGTTCCATGAAGATGCGGTCGGCAACTTCCATCACTTTGGCTTTCTCGTCCTCTTTCTTGAAGATGGGAACGATGACCGCTTGAATGGGCGCGAGGCGGGGAGGAAGCACGAGACCCTGATCGTCGCCATGCACCATGATCATCGCGCCAATGATGCGCGAGGAAATTGCCCACGAAGTTGTTTCGCAGAATTGCAATACGTTTTCTTTGTTGAGGAATTGAATCTCAAATGCCTTTGCAAAGTTGGTGCTGAAATAATGAGACGTGCCAGACTGCAACGCGCGCTTGTCCCACATCATCGCTTCAATGGATGTGGTAGTGTGTGCGCCAGCGAATCTTTCGGTGTCGCTCTTGGTGCCTTTGATGACAGGAATGGCCGCTTCTTCAAGACAGAACTTTTCGTAAATATCGAGGATGCGGTACATTTCCTCTTTCGCTTCTTCCGCGGATGCGTGTGCGGTGTGACCTTCATGCCAGTAGAACTCAGCGGTGCGAAGGAAAAGTTTTGTGCGCAATTCCCAGCGCAGCACAGAACCCCACTGCACTATGAGCAGAGGAAGATCGCGCCATGATTTGACCCATTTGGAATACATGTAACCGATGATGGTTTCAGAGGTGGGACGAACCGCCAGTTTTTCTTCCAATTCCACGCCGCCGCCGTGTGTGACCACTGCGAGTTCAGGAGCAAAGCCTTCCACGTGTTCCTTTTCTTTTTCAAAGAAAGACATGGGGATCAAAGTTGGAAACGCCGCGTTGACATGGCCCGTGGCCTTGAATTCCTTATCCAGATGAGATGTGATGTTCTCCCACAAAGCCCAGCCATAGGGTTTGACGACCATGCAGCCGCGTACAGGGGCGTAGTCTGCCATGTCCGATCGAATGACGAGTTGGTTGTACCATTCTGAAAAATCTTCCGCGCGTGTTGTTAATTTATCTTCAGCCATTTTGTCCTCTTTTTAGGTTCGCATGTTTGCAGGTTGTAACGTTTGAACGTTCAAACCTGTTAACTTTCCAAATTGTTTACAGCAGTTTTTACATCTTCCGCAAAGTATAACAACTCTCGTTGATGTGTGGGCATATAAGTTTCAAACTCATGGAAGAACCGATCAAACGTGGACTGCCAACCGCGCCCGATCAGTGTCAGCGGCCTCGGGGTCAGGGACTCCACGATCATCAAATTCCACATCAATGAAATTTCAGCCAGCGTGCCTGCTCCGCCGGGGAGAGCGATTGCCGCGTCACAGCCTTCGATCAAACCTTGTAACCGTTCCATCAAGGTTTGCTTTCGTCTCTCTTCTTTTACCCACTGATTTGGCTTGGACTTGCGCCACTCTTCAATATCAATGCATGTCACACCGATCACATGCCCGCCCGCTTCACACGCTCCGCGTGAGACAGCTTCCATCGTGCCCATGTACCCGCCTGTCAACACAGCATGTCCGTGTTCGGCAAGAAGTTTACCAAGCATATAAGCTTCTTCGTAAGAAGCCATTCCTTCTCTAGGTTGTGCGCCGCCAAAAACAGTTATGTTCATGATTAAACCTCGTCGAAGGTCAAAAGTCGAAAGTCTAATAGACCTTTGACTTTGACTAATTTTCCTTATCCCATTCTCGCGTTTTATTCACTTCAATTTTCTTCAACACCGCTTCTTCCAGATCAATTCCTGAAACCGAAGCCAGTTGCAGAAGATACAAAGTCACATCCGCCAATTCGCTTCCCAACTCATCTTTATCTTTTATCTCATCACCGAATTGGAAATGCTCCAAAATCTCCGCTGCTTCGATTGAAAGCGATACTGCCAAGTTGCGCGGAGTTTGCGGGCGTTTGCTGTCCTTCTCGTACCAGCCCTTCGACTTCACCAACTCATGCATTCTGGCGGTTAATTCTGAAATCGTTAATCTTTTATGGTCCACGGTCTACCGTCCATTGTCCAGCAAACAAAGAAAAACGGCTCGCCAAGTCTGGGAGCCGTTTGAGTACGCAAAAGCGAACCTAGCCAGACCTGGAAGATTTATCCAATCGAGGGGAAGGGTTCGGGTTTAATTTCATAGCGCCGATTATACCTTAACGTTCAAAAAATCGCACTTTTCAAATAGGATGTGCGATTTTTGAACGAGGGCATTATATAAGGGTAAAATTGAAAATATGCAAAAGGATGACTTGCTCCGCCTCCTGCGTGACCCAAATCTGCTCCCGTCCGAAAAGCAGACTCTACTCTCGAACATTGCCGCCCAAGCCGCAGCAATGGACATGCCCTGTTACGTTGTGGGCGGCTTCGTCCGTGACCTTTTGCTTGGCAAACCGGTCAATGACCTTGATGTCATCGTCGAAGGCGACGCCATCAAGTTTGGAAAATCCCTTGTCAAAGCATTCGGCGGCAAACTCACCACTCACGACAAATTCCACACCGCCATCTGGCACTTACCTGACACCTGGCATCTGATACCTGATACCTTAGACCTCATCACCGCCCGCAAAGAGACCTACCTCATGCCCGGCGCACTGCCAACCGTCACACCTTCCACCATCCAAGATGACCTCCTCCGCCGCGACTTCACCATCAACTCCATGGCCATTCGCGTTGACGGTGGCCACTTCGGCGAGCTGTTTGACCCCCTCAATGGACAAGCTGACCTCGAAGAAGGTTTAGTCCGCATCCTGCATCCGCGCTCCTTTATAGATGACCCAACCAGAATTTTCCGAGCCGTCCGTTACGAAGCCCGCTATTCCTTCAACCTTGAACCTTCAACATTAAACCTTATCAACTCTGAATCACTGGATGTCATCCCGCGTTTGAGCGGTGAACGCATCCGCCACGAATTGGATTTGATCTTTGAAGAAAAAAACTCCTCGCAGATGATCCTGCGTGCGGGCGAGTTCGGTTTGTTCAAAATGATCCATCCCAGCCTGTCACTCTTCAACCCGGATTATTCCGACTTCCTTGAAATGGACTCCACTTTGGATATCCCCTCAAGCAAAGCAGAAATCGGCTATATGCTCTGGCTCATGGATTCATCCGAAGACGAGATCCTATCCATCGGGCAGCGCCTCGATTTCACCTCCGACCTCACATATTCCATTTGGGCAGTCTCTCAATTAAAGAAAAGCCTGCCATTCCTTGTTGGTTCAACTCCCAGCGTATGGACGTACGCACTTGAAAAACTGCCTTTGCTTTCCATTTACATGGTCTACCTTGTCTCCCGCGAAGATGCGTTGCTCGATTTTCTTTCCATCTGGCGCCACGTCAAACCGCACACCACAGGCAATGACCTGAAATCGCACGGCCTTCAGCCCGGCCCGCGGTTTGGAGAAATCCTATCCCAACTTCGAGCCGCATGGCTCGATGGGCAAGTGACGAACGAAATACAGGAAAAGGAGTTATTAGCAAAACTATTATGAACCTTCAACCCTACCTTGAGTTCGCAACTTCCCTCGCCTATCAGGCAGGAAGATTACTAAGATACTTCAACACAGGTGTTCGCCCGGAATTCAAGGAGAATAACGACCCCGTCACAATTGCGGATAAAGAAGCCGAGGCATTTGTCCGCGCCGAGATCGAACGGAAATTTCCAGATCACGCCATTGTTGGCGAGGAGTACGGCGAGACCGCAAACGGCAACGCCTTTCGCTGGATCATCGATCCTATTGACGGAACGATCTCATTTATTCGCGGCGTGCCTTTGTATGGAGTATTAATTGGATTAGAGATCGAAGGAGTTGTAAAGGTTGGCGCTGCTTATTTCCCGCCTTTGGATGAAATGCTCTGCGCCGCAGACTCCGCCGGTTGCTGGTGGAACGGACGAAGGGCACGAGTCTCCACTGTGAGTCTCTCTCTGATGCCTGTGTGGTCAGCTCAGATTTTCAACATCTCTCCGCCAAAATGCCAGATGTGGTGGACCGCTTCGCAAAGAAAAGGCGCTCATGCGCACCTGGGCAGACGCCTATGGGTATTTACTCGTTGCAACGGGTCGCGCGGAAGTGGCGCTTGACCCCCGGCTGGATGTGTATGATTGCGGACCGTACCCCGTCATCTTTAAAGAGGCGGGGGGATTCTTTGGCTCCTGGAACGGGAGGAAGGTCACACTCACGGGGAGGGAATTGCCTGTAATGCGGCACTCAAGCCCAAGGTTATGGAATTGATGGGGATATTAATATCATTTCATCCTGTACCATGTCCGCTTTACAATTTATAATATCAATATGACAGACGCCAAGGTGGAAAACCCAAGACTTCCCTATCGCTTACGAGAGCCATTTCTGACGTCTACGGAATTGGCTCTTTTTCGTGTGCTTGCCGAAATGATGGGGAATAGATATGTGATCTGCCCGAAGGTTTCTTTGAACGATGTGTTTTACATCCTGCGCCCGAACGAGAATGTGCATTTCTTAATAAGTTTTTCGCAAGCATGTGGATTTCCTGCTGTGCGACCCGAAAAACTTTACGCCGACCTTTGGCGTTGAGATCGTCAGACCTGTGTCAAAAGACAGCACGCGCGAAGTGGATAAGTTCATGGAAGAGCTTTTCACCGATGCGGGAATTCCGCTCGTGCATATTTCATCGAACGAAAAATATGATGCTGGTGATATCATCGCTTTGTTCCAGTTGGCCGTTGCCAAGATCGGCGGGACAAGTTCCCTGCGTATTGACCTGCCATCTGATACTGTTCCAAATTGTCCAGTCTGCGGGAAGATGATGGTGTTGCGTATGCACCGAGCGGGGGAACATTCAGGAAAGAAATATTACGGCTGCATGGACAGCCCGCGCTGCGCGGGAGTGGTTCCAATAGATTAAAGCGGGGCTATCCAAAAAGTGTGGAGTTCATTTCGAATAAAAGAATTTATCTAACCACCTGACGGTTTGGTGAAATCTGGTGGTCAGAGTAGCTGCGAATGGTTCTCACCGCCTGCCACCCGAAGGCTGGAGACCTTCTTAGCCAACCTTCTCCCCCTCACCCTTAAGTGCAGCAGACGCCAGAGACCGATGATCAGAAATATTCCCGCGCCGATCCACAACAGAAGCGGCGGGAGGTCATAATAATTTGTCCATGCGGCGAAGGCCAAAAGACTGCGACCGCTAGATATAGCAATGTGAATAAGAAATTTCCCAGCATAAGGCATCTCCTTGTATTCGGTTTTTCCATGAACGACCACCGTACCTCAGTGCGGTGTGACGATGGGACTGTTTTCACATTCTTCCGACCGACCCGCTAGTCGAGGGAGTCTTACCCCCGGAGAGACTGTTGCTCAACCACAACGCAGCCAAAATATAGTGATCGGACTCCGGCTTCTCTTCTGCGCGGCGAGTGAACTCGCCAGTTGATCCAGCTCCGGCGTATCTTCGCCCCTGCACAAAGCCGTCACGCGCTTCCTGCCAACCCCATGTTTCTTTCACGGGGATATTGGCTTCCCGTGCCGCCTTCGCAAGGGGACCCGATGATCTCGTGCTGTTTTTTCAGCCCACAGGCAAATGACCGCTGTTGCCAACAGGTCGTTGACCTTGAACTCCTTAGCAACCTGTATCTTTGCGATGTGCGGCGGATGCCTTGAAGGAGCGAAATCCATTCACCTGGATCGTCTTCTTGAGAATGTCCAATGCAAATTTATTCAATTCTGCCGAAGCCTTCGGGCAGTGACTAAGCGCATCTGCCACCACCACCTGACGATACTCATCATTCATCATTTCGTTCACTTCGACCCACGGAAGTACATTTGTTTCTTTCATTTGTTTCTCCTTTTAATTTTCATACACTACCACTCATCAGCCATCTCTTGCCAGTGGAGATTATCCCTTTGCCATAGCGTAGCCAATTCCATAGTGTCGTCAGTGTTTTGGTTTCCGGGTTTCTTGCGTTTACTTTCCAATGCAAATTGAATGGCTTTGATAATGCCGTTGATGTCGTTCCTGATTTGGTTATTCCAGGGGTGGTTGACTTATTGCAACGGATCGATCCAATAGTCTTCAGCGTCTCCTTCCCGTGCCCAGCCTTGAACCCTGTTCGCTTCGAATGTACCACCAGTAGGATTGGCCTGCACAGACTGGGCCTCCAGTATGGTCATGTCACGACCTGCTGCAATTACATGTGCCTCGATTTGCATTCAGATCAGGCGAGCTTCGCAGAGACAATTGCCATGCTTTCCCGCTCGTTGTAACTTCAGCCTTCATTCCAACTCGTAGTCGCGATGGAAGAGGATCCTGCGCATGAAGTATCATTTTGAACGGGAGCATCGGGAGTATTGGCAACCTCCCGAGGGCTGCTTACAGGAATTGCCTGCTTCTGGACATATACAATGATGTTTCCATTCCCGGCACTTTCGATACGCTGTACCCACTGATCGTATTCAAATGTGAGCTTTAAAGGCCGTCCAATCGAATAATCACTTTGCCAAATGTTTCCGTTTTCATCCTGCCATAGAATGATCAAGTAATTACTTTTACTGGCCATTTATTAACAGTTTCAAAACCGAAATCCAGACCTCACGTTCCTAACATCCCTGCGTGCAATGGGATGGATACTGACCGCTCACAACGAATTCTCCGTGCGAATTAAGGTGCAGGCTGAGTTGAAGCATATCTGCCACATTTATAGATGGCCCGCCATAGACTGTTGTAGGCCCACATCCTGATAGCAAGAGTGTTGAAACCAGCCAAATGATAACCGCAGAGTTTATTTTCATTATTCCATCCTGTTGTTGATCGTTGTTCCTGGTTTCCCAACCCTCACGGAACCATATTCCTGGTAGCCCAAAATCACCAACATGGCCCTATCCCCGGTGGGGAGGCTGTTTTTCACCATCCGAGGGTAGGGGGATTTGAGGAGGGGAAATCTAGAGGGCGGGACCTCCACAAGGGGGCTTTGGCTTTGAACATTAATCTTCCGCTTTGTGCGGTCTGGGATTGTAGAAGCAGAATAGGAACCTTTTTCCCAACCCTTCGGATCTGACCCAGATTCTTCCGCCGTGGACTTCGATGATGCGTTTGACGAGCGCCAGCCCCATGCCAATGCCTTCACTTTCTGCGCTGAGCTTTTCGAATAGCCCGGATATTTTTCTTCATGGAACCGTGGTTCGATCCCGATGCCATTATCTTTACATAGATGATGGTATCCGTTCGGTTTCGTTTGCCGATCTCGATCTTGCGCTCTGGCTGGCCGCCCATAGTGGATGGAATTCTCACTGTTTTGTAGTGCCTCCAATAATCGTTTGTGATCTGCATATATAACAAGGAAGATCGTCAGAGATCTGTACTGCGATCCCTTGTTTCGTGATTTGTTCCCGCAGCAAAACCAACGGCTTCCTCAAACAGGCCGCGTAACGAGATCTTTTTCAGACGGATCGGCCACCCGCCCAATGCTCAAGAGCTCCAGCAGTTCGTTGATCAGGCGCTGTATCTTATCGGCCCCTCGCTGATGCGTGGAGGTCTTTTTCCAAACGGGGTACATTTTTATCGAGCAAGTCCTTTCGTGATAACCCCCAGGAACCCTTTGATCGTGATCAGCGGTGATTTCAATTCATGTGAAAGTGTGTAGGCGAACCGTTCCAGTTCGGCATTCCTTGTTCAAGTTCCCTGATCAATTTTTCCCGTATTTCTCGGCGCGTTTGCGTTCGGTAATATCCTGATAAATGCCAATGGACATCAGCCCCCGCTCTGCTCGTCGAAGCCTTTCACCGATGTATCAGCTATCCAGCGCGTCTGACCGTCACGGGTGCGGATACGGAAGTCGCATTCCTCCTAGGATGGAATGATCTTCATCTGTGATGCGATTGGCTTCTTCAGGTGAGATGGGAAAGCTTGCCGCGCGGATAGGCATCCAGTATCAGGAGTTCCAGCGCCCGAAGTCATTTCGAGGCGGGGTAACCGGTCATGGAGAGAATCCTTCGCTAATGAATGAAAAACGCGAAGGCGTATTTGCTGTTGTGACGAAGAACATAGGCAATCGCGCCTGCGGCATCAATGGCGCGGCGGCATGGTATCCAACCGTTGCAGGTCAAGTTCGGCCTGTTGGCGTTCGGCGGCTTCGGCTTGCTGTTGTTTGATCGTGACCTGTTGCAGGCGCAGGGATTTTTCCATTTGCATGCGCAGGTAACGGACGATGAAGACAATGATGGATCCCGCACTGCCAGGGTGTAGATGGTCCTGTCGAAAGCAGCAACAGGCATGCCCGTGGAAAGAAGCGGAGAGTCGTAATAGTTCACATCCAGCCAGTGGCCCCATATCCCCACGCTGGTGATTTGAAATATCACAAAGGGAGAATGGCGCGGACGGGCAGCAGCAATGCGCCGAGGATGGCGGCGATGATGAGCGAGATCTGAAAGTTCGGCAGCCAGTAGCCGTCTGCGGGCAGGCTGGACATATCGATCAGATACCAACCTGAAGAGAAAAAAAGGCGCCAGCCATGTCGATCTGTTTTCTGGCAAGAAAGATAAAAGAGAAGATAAATGGAACAACGAATATAACGAGGGAGAGTTGCGTGGAAATAGAACGGGCGGTGAGGTTTTCGCCAAAGCCAAAGTAGACGTTTGCTATGGCCAGTACACGCAGAGCGATGGCGGGAAGAGGAAGCGCAGGGCGCTCTTCACGGTACACAACGGTGGATCGATGGAACGCGGCATGAACCACCATTTCCAGATGCGGAGGATGTATAATACGTTCACCGGGGGTATTTCCCTTTATAACTTTCATCGTTTTACAGCATGTAACCATATCAGGGAACGACCAGGCGAGGCCGTAATAGGAAGCGTTGTCATTCGTTTAATCGGGTCAGGTGGGAGCCGTCGCTATCCATCACAAAATTCCCGCGCTTTGTCGCGGCTCGATATAAACGCTATCTTCGTACCATCCGGTGACCAGATCTGTTCGTACTCATCCTCCGCACTGCTTTGTGAGGTTGACCAGACCGCTGCCATCGGCGTTCACGGTAAAATTTCTGATTGCCGTCTCGATACGAGAGAAATGAGATCTTCTGACTATCCGAGACCAGATGCGGTTTTCATCCCACGGGCTGATTGTGTAGGAGATACTGGGAGGTCGCTGCCATCGGCATTCATTACATGATCTCACTGTTGTCGCCCCGCCCTGTGGAGAATGCTATTTTTTTACCGTCCGGTGACCAGATGGGGTTCCTATTTTTATGCTTCTGTGCGAGCTTGGTGAGGTTTGTACCGTCTGCGTCCATCACGCAGATGGCCAGCTCACGGCAATTCCCATCAAATAAGATCTTGGCTGTCTGGAGACCAGGACAGGGATGGAGAAGCCGTCATACGCTGTGATGTGGATCAGGTTACTGCCATCGGCGTTGATCAGATACACGCTGTTGTACCGCGAGCAGCAGCTACTAAACTGAACGATCCAAGGATAATCTGCTGCCATCCGGTGACCAGGATAGAACAACAACCCGTCAAAACCGCAGATCCATATTCGCCGGGTCATAGACACTGATCTCGGTTGTAAACACTAATTTCACGGGACTGGAAACCATCCGCATTCATAATGTAGATGCTGGCGGTGTCGGCACCATCGCTTGTCCGGAAGGCGATCTTGCTGCCATCTGCGACCAGGCGGGGCGGAATTTGGGAGTGATCTCGCTCGCCAGTGGACTCGTCCATGCCATCGGCGTTGACCACGTAAATTTCAGTGACGTCGTCCAGCCCGTAGGTAAAGGCGATCTTGTTCTCCGCCGCCGATGGCGGTGGGTACGGCAGTAGGCGGGATTGTGGGAGCAGGGGACCGGGGTATCCGTGGAAGGAAGGCTGGTCTGCGCGCGTTCGGCGGGACGCGGGTGCGACCTCCTTGTTGTGCTGGCTGGCGTACCTGCTCCACCGCTGGAACATGCCGCCAAATAGACAAATAAGAAGATCACTCCAAGTTTTCTCATATCCAGCATCCTCCAATTTGATGTACTTATGGACTTGCAGACTTCAACTTCCCTGCGGGCTTTCCATTTCCTTTCGAGGTAGGCGTCTCCAAAGTCTACGTACACTTCAACTCCAAAGCGGCAAATGATCGGACATTTTGAAGGTGCGCCATTGCTTGTATTGGTTCAACGTCATCTGCGGTTGATAGGTCCGCCAATCCGATCCGCGATAGACATGCTCGAAGAACGGAACGGGCTTTGCAACCCCCATTTGCGTTTGGATCTCGCGTGCCAGAAAAGCGATCTGATCGAATGGTTTGTCCTGAATGGCATTTGAGTAGGTATTCCCTGAGCTTGGCAGGATTTCGAACATTTCCTTTTCGATTGGTTTTCAAGGTCTCTGTCTTTTTGTAGAGAAGATATTGAAGTCACCCAGCAGGACAGCATTATTTGGCCAGGCATCTTTGGATTTCATACGCTTCTTCAATAATTGACAATTGCTTTGGCTTCCAGAAGGCGCTGCGGATCGTCAGCTTTGTCTTCACCGTAGTAGAAGTGTTGGGTGCAGAGTGTGAACTTGAACCAGCCCGCCTTGAAGCCCGCAACATAGGGCGTGCGTGAGAAGGCGAAATCGGAACTCAGTACACCGCCCACCTTTTTCATCTCAGGCACAAGTTCCCCCGCCATTCCGCCAAAGGATATTTTGCGGTGTCATAGATATAGGCATGGCGTTCATTGTTGCCCTGCTCCCCAGGGTGACATCCGGAAACGAGGTACTTCCACACCAGCCGCCGTGCTACATGGACATCGGGTTTATCGACAATCCAGATCGTCGGACTTCTGCACGGCGATGATATCAAAACGGGACATGATCTCCGCGATGTAGAACAGCGGCTCATCCTCCCGTCCGCCTGACTTGGTCCCGCCGAACTCACGCAGGTTCCACGGCTAACAGAAGGGTGGGGTCAACCGCTCTTCGCTGGGATGGTCTTATCCAGCGCGAACTTAAGCGCCAGTAGCCTTCTGGCGGTGCGCCGGCCTTCCACTGTTGAACTATCTAGTATTTTGTATTCTGGCATGGATGTTCCTCCATCGTTTCCAATGAGATAGTGAACTAAAACGCTTGACTTCGCTCCTAGTATATGTTTCACTTCCTGTTTTCAATAGAGACATGAAAAACTTTACCCTCCAACCTTGCGTAGCATCCTGTGGGCCCCCCTAAAGGGGAGGCTATTTGTTCCTGTTACTACGCGTTGACCAAATCACATCGAAACAATAAACCGCAAAAAAGCGCACTGGTTCACGTAGCTCAACGGTATTTTAGTGCAGCTCCTGATATTCATCCAATACAAGGAACCCAGGTGGTAATCCGCAAAAAAGTGAATTCAAGCGCGCCCCCATTCCGAACCAAGGTTTCTGAAAGCTAAATGAGTTCTCTGGTCGTCACGCTCCTATATTCTTGCGTCGAAACCGCCATCCGCGGAACGGGTGATCGAAAAATAATGCCATTGACTGAAATCAGACTTGCGAGCTTGGGATCTCTTCCACGTCCAGTGTGGAGTCGCGGGATAGATATCCCAGGTGCCTCTCCCGGAGTTGTAACTGAAGGGCTGACCTTTTCGGTCGAGTAATCGCAACGTGGTAGCCTATGTTGAAGGTTGCGTCGCCTGTTTTTTGAAGAGAATGACAGTCGTTACGGCACCGGGCGGTACAGGGGTCATTTTATTGATCCTGCCATAGGGCCAAAGATTGGGCGGGGACATATAGCCCGGTTCCCTTTCCGTTATCAAGGCTCCGGACCTGATCCGCCCAGTCCCCGAAATTAAAAGAAATGTGATGTCGTCAAACCTTCACTAAATAGCGCTTGACCCAGATCAGGAACCAGAGGGTTGTCGTCATTGGGAGGGAGGGCGTCAGGCTTCTGGCAAAAAATAATTGCTGTGACTGTGGGGCCGGGTGTGGCTGGTGGTTTCGGGTGTTATGGTTGCAATGCCATCAGGTACGGACGCCGGAGCAACCGATGAGAGTAGAATATTGGGAAAGCAAGGATTGAATACTGCGGGAATAGCTTGTTTTTTGTCATGATCTTCTTCCTCATGCGCCCCTGCCCGTCGTTGTGGACTGCAGTTCTACCCTCCAACCT
>JADKDM010000037.1 GCA_016714565.1 Candidatus Villigracilis propinquus | reverse complement strand
GTAGGCAATGTTGTTGATGATCTGCATGGTGAAAACGGCAAAATATTTTCTCATGCAGGTCCTTCTTTATAAACCTTTGCGATGACCTCCTCAAGTGGCGGGTCTGAAATGGTGATATCCACAAGTTCACCCACATTGGAGAGATGTGACATAACCGAATCAACGGGTGTTTGGTTTGTGTCAAAGCGCAGTTTCACACCATAACGCCCGACCTTGAGAATTTCGACTCCATTCAAATGAAAGCCTGCTGGCACTTCTTGCGCATAGCGAACTTCGACTAATTTGGTTGTGAGATGTTTTCGTTTCAGATTGGAGACTTTGTCTTCGTACACGATCTGCCCGTGGTTGACGATGATGACGCGTTTGCATAGTGCTTCAAGGTCACCTGCGTCGTGCGAGGTCAACAGCACGCCCACGCCTTCTTCCTGATTCATTCTGCGGATGGCGTCACGGATGTGCTGCTTGGCGACCACGTCAAGGCCAATGGAAGGCTCGTCGAGCAGAATCAGCTTCGGGCGGTGAAGGAGCGAGGCAGCTACTTCGCAGCGCATCCTTTGCCCGAGAGAAAGTTTGCGGACGGGAGTCTCCAACAGATCCCGAATCTCAAATGCTTCGCAAAGAAAATCGATGCGCTTCTGTGTTTCGCGATCATCCAGTTCGTAGATCTTCCCAAATAGCGTGAAGGTGTCGATGGCGGGCAGGTGATACCAAAGCTGCGGACGCTGGCCGAAGACCGTGCCGATGTGAAAGGCGAGTTTTGGCGCTCCTTCCAGGGGACGTAGCCAAGCACTTTTGCTTCACCATCGGTTGGATGCAAAATGCCCGTGAGCATTTTGATGGTGGTGGATTTGCCCGCGCCGTTGGGACCGATGAAGCCGAGCACTTCGCCCGCGTCCATTTGGAACGAGAGGCTGCGGACTGCTTCGACGGTGCTGTGCTCCGGCTTGAACAATGCGCGTGCAGAGGCACGCAGCCCTGCAGCTTTGCGTTTGGTCTGAAAGGTTTTGTGGAGGTTGGTTACTTCGATGGCAGACATGTTGTAAAATGAAAGGAAATGGATTTCATAGTATTATAGCTGTAAGAGGACTGATATGCGTAAGTTACTTATTGTTTTTCTGCTGGCGATCATGTTGCAGGCTTGTTCGATGAATGATTTTTCATCGGTTTTATTTCCGACAACGGAAACTCCCACTCCCACGGCGACTCTCGCCACTTATACTCCGCTGCCGACATGGACTCCATCTCTTACGCCAACTATCACGGTTTCTCCGACCATTGTTCGCATCCCCACCTGGGATCCGAATGTGCCGACCTCCACGTTTGCGCCCATCCCGATCTACATCGGGGAATATACGGCCACGCCTGTTATTCCGCCAACACCTATTCGTCCGGGACCTGGCTTTCTTTCGGTTACCGTTTCAGATAAGAGGATTTTTTGGGGAGAGTGTACACCGAATAAATCGGTTGTGGTTGCCAAGGTGACCGACCCCGAAGAGGTGGCAAGCGTGGTGATCTTTGTGCAGGTGAAAGCGATAGACAAGGAAGATTCCACGCCGTGGACGTCAGGCGATGTGATGTTCAATTACAACGATGGCACTTTCTCCTACATCTTGCAGGCTACTGAGATCAATGGACATAATCATTATAAAAAGTCGTGGGTGAGGATGCAGCTTGTGGCAACCAACATCAAAGGGGAGGAGGTTGGACGCACTAAAATTTATACCGATGTGACCACCCTTGAGCCTTGCATGTGCTACGAGCCGCTAAAAGGCTGTCCGATCCCCACGCTGGAGACGGCTCCATGAAAAAAACCCTTATCTTTTTATTTTGCGCAATAATATCATTCGCCTGTTCAGTGGGTAGTTTTTCGCTTGGCCCGGCCACAGCCACGCCGGCACCTACATCCACGAGCACATATACGCCCATACCTACAGCTACGCCGGTTACCCCCACGCTTACGTTCACTTCAACGCCCACGTTGATCGGTTTGAAATCTCCAACCCCCACACTGGAGATCACAGTGACGCCCTTTTCCAGTGTTACGCCTCTCAAGTTGATTACCCCGAATACGGCGACCGCCACCTTGCAGATGGAAGGGTTTATCGCGGTGCGGACTTCCGTCAGTGAGTTTTACAAGGGCAGGCTGTGCGACCCCTCGGCTGTAAAATTTTCCGCGCAGGTGCTTGACCAACAAAAGACGGCGTATGTTTTTCTGTTTGTCCGCTTTCGCAGTTTGAATGAAGGCAAGACCAGTGAGTGGACGCGCATCCAAATGGATACTCTTGGCGCAGGCACTTTTGTCCATGATTTGTATTCGGATGAAATGAAGAAGGACGGCTTCTACACCACGGCATGGATCGATTATCAGTTTGTGGCGAACACATCCGATTTCACTGAGATCGGGCGCAGCGCCATTTTCAAGGAAAAGCTGAAGATGATTCCCTGCACCGCTACCCCTACGCCCACATCCGGCACGATCACTCCGTAACGTCATTGCGAGGGATGATCGTCCCGAAGCAATCTCAGGCATGGAAATATTTAGATATCCAATGGACTTTCCCTCTGAACTGATCCAATTTTTGAAAAAGGCGGAACGCGTCTCTGTCTTAACCGGGGCAGGAGTCTCGCAAGAGAGCGGACTCCGCACGTTTAGAGACGCTCAAGCCGGACTTTGGGCACAGTACCGTCCCGAAGACCTTGCCTCGCCTGAGGCATTTGCCCGCGACCCCAAACTCGTCTGGGACTGGTACGCGTGGCGGCGTGAAGCTGTCAAAGGGGTGCGCCCCAACGCGGGACATTATGCCCTCGTCGAAATGGAAAACAGAATTCCCACGTTCACGCTCATCACTCAAAATGTGGACGGGCTGCATCGCTTTGCGGGCAGCAGGAATGTGCTAGAGCTGCATGGCAACATCCTGAGAGTCCGCTGCGCAGATTGTGGAACTTTCACTGAAGTTTGGGGCGACGATAGCGAATCTGTGCCGAGGTGTGAAACGTGCGGCGGCATGTTGCGGCCTGACGTCGTCTGGTTTGGGGAGGCATTACCGCGAGCAGAATTGGAAGCAGCTGTCAGCGCGACGCGTGAGGCGCAGATCTTCTTTTCCATTGGAACATCTGGAGTCGTCCAGCCTGCTGCCGCGTTGGCACATGCCGCGAGAAATAAAGGTTCTATCGTGATTGAGATCAATGCTGAACCGACCCCGCTCACGCCGAAAACTGATTTTGCATTTCACGGAAGATCGGGTGAGATTTTGCCGGAGTTGGTGAAGGCTGTGTGGGGATAATCCCTATATCTGCTTATTTATTTTCCAATTGGTTCGCGTTATGTTCAAAGGCTTTCTTCATCAATCCTGAGATCGGTTTCAGCATAAGCCAGCCAAGTACACCCTTGGGGTACATGGTCATCGCTCTCGTTATTTCCGTGCCACTGGCTGAGGTTTTGAAACTCCATGTTTCGATGAAATGAGAGGCAAGGTTCTTCAACGAAGAATCGAATTCCTGAAACTTCAATGAAAACCCGCTGGACACATCCCATTCGATGATCTCTTCCACATGCGATGAACCGTCTGTGTTCTTTACCTTAATTCTTGAGCCTGCAAGATTTGGGGTCTTTATTTCAAAACTGGCACTTTGTATCCCCGGCAAAATGGAATACCCTTTGAAATCCGACCAGCGGTTGGTGTCCAGAAATTCCGCGCAGATCTCCAGGGTTGATCTTTTGGTATGACCTTGGATTTTTATTTCAATGGGGTTCATGGTTTACGCCTTCCAATCACTGATCTTCTCGCTTAGTTTTGAAATCCTCTCGCGCAGCAGGACGGCGAATACACCGAACATCAGCAGCAGGATGCCCGTGCAGCCGATCACGAAAATTGCAGCGCCTTCCAGCGCCATGCTCACCACCGTGATCACACCGAGAACCACGAACCCGATCGGGAAGAGCGTCAGGCTACGCGAGCGGATGACGATCCCGTATATCAGCACAGCCAATGATTGAAAGAACAATGCGAGGAAATAGCCGAAAAGCATATCGCTCTTGTTGAACATTTCAACGTACGTCGTGCCAAGCAAAACGAATTGCGATACCATGCCCATGATGAACGCGCCCGATTTGCTCTCCGCGCGTACCAGCAGGTAGTGTTGGATCAACCCCAAGAGCGCTGCGCCAATTGAAAAATACTGCGGCTCGTTCACGTTCAGCTCAAAGAGGATGATGAAATACGACAGCAGATACAAACCATTCGCGGGAAATGCCAGCCAGACATTTTTTTTCGCGAAGGCTTCGACTGCAAATAGCGTTGCCGCGGCTGCCACAGGGATCGCCGCATCGACTCCGCCGACAATTGGTGCGCCCAGCGAGACGATGATTCCCAGCCCGAGCCCGCTGTACAGCAAAGACAGGTCCCAGCCTTCAGCGCGCTTTTTTGCACGCAGGAAATATCCCGCCGCGTAATAAAACACCGCGATCACGATGACGGGATGGATCCATTTGGTCACATCAAAGCTGCGGAACATGAAGGTGACAAAAAGTGGCAGGGTCAATGTAAAGGCGTAGAAAAGATTTGGTTGGCGATAGAGCAGGCTGATGATTAAGAAAAGAAGCGTGTAGATCCCGAAGCCGATCACCGCGGTGGACGTGTCGCTTTGTTCAAATAGAATCGCATAATTCACGAGGGCAAGCGTTCCGCCAATGAGGCGCACTCCCCATGCCAGCGGACGTGGATTTGTAAATGTGAAATGCGCCAGCAGATCCGCGAGCAGCCAGACGAGGCTGTAGGCGAGCAGGTGATAAGCGGGTTCATCCACGTTGAAATCGCGCAGGATGAGGAAGGTGCCGAGAGTGAAGAGGATGGGCGCGCCGATCTCGAACCAGCCGTTGCGACTGAGATGCATTTCGGCGATGAATAGCAGGCCGATGACGAGTACGTACCATCCGCCGGTTTCTTTTAGCAGGGACAAGGCCGTGAATGAGATGATCGTGCCAAGGGCCAGTGCGCTGTTGCGAAGCATGACTGCCCAATCCTCTTTTGCGCGGAGGGCGACGCCGATAATGAAATACAAGACCGCAAGCACAGTGAGTGCGGGCAGCCATACATCTTTGCCAAAAATATCGAGTGTAAAGATGATGGCGAGGGGCAGGTACGCGGCTGGCAGGTAGCCGAGGACTGCTTTGCGTTGTGTTATGGCGTAGGCTGCGAAGAAGAGCGTGTAGACCGAGAAGCAAATGGCGATAGGCCTGGATTCAGCGTAAAAAAGGATCGCTCCTGATGTGAGCACGGTGAACATTACTCCGTACACACGCGGGGGCAACCTCCATTGCAGGTCTGCCGCCAGATCTTTTTTCAGGAAGAGGTCTGGCAGTAGGAAGAGAATGCTGAGGATGAGGGTTTGATAGCCGAAGAAAATTTCCAGTTTTTGAATGGGCTCAAGGTTGAAGAAGGCAAAATATGCGGTGACGAAACTAAGTAGTGCCAGCGTCCACAGCCACCAGCGCGTGCGCAGGATGTGTAAAGCGACGTAGATGACCGTGACGCCGAAAGCGGCGATCAGCCCGAGCGCGGTGCTATAGGCAAAGCCTGTGATGATTGCCAATGCAAAAGTTGGCATGGATGCGAGCAAGATGGGCAGGTTATATTTGCGGGTGAGTTCAATCCGATAGGTTACATCACTGACGATGGAAAGCATGGCCCCCCAAAGTAACAGCAGAATACTGGAGCCGAGGCTTTCCATGTCGAACGCGGTGGCGAGGAACCAGGGCATGGGGATGAGAGTCCCTGCCGCAAGCCAGGGGAAGAATAGGAATGGCAACAGAATATTTGAGAGAATGTAAAAGATGAAAGCCAATACCCAGGTGATAAAAGTTCCAAGATGCCAGAGTGACGAATTGGAGGGTTCAAAGGTGTTCACGCCAAAAATGGAAATGGACGCAATCAGAAGGATGCCCTGCAGACCTTGTGCTGTTAGAAATAGCGGGAGGGCAAATTTTGCATCTTTCCATTTTTTGAGAAGCCAGTAGCCACCGAGTCCCGCAAGTGGGGCGAGACCCGTTACACTTGTATAAAACTCGGGTTTTGCGTCGAACACATCACCAAGCCGCAAGAGAGAAAGCGTGAGCGAAACGAAAGCGGTCAGGCTGAATAGACGTGACTCATAAAACCAGGTGCTGCCGCTCCAGATGATGGCCATGATGAAATAGATGAAGACCCAATAGCCTGCAACGAACGCAGTGGATAGGTCCATGTTTTGGCTGAGGGTGTCTTGAATCGTGTTGGCGGTGATGGGCAGCAGGAAGGAGAAAACGATGAAGAGCGCAAAGCTCGGCTGGGGGAGTCTCTTTTTGATGGCGACGGCGAGCCCGCCAAAGATGAAGGTGCCGATCAATAAAATCGGCAGACGCAATTCAGGGACTGCCGCGCCGACGATGGCGGCGGATGCGATGACGAAGAATGCGCCGAGATATAGATAGATCTTGATGCTTGCTTCGCTGGTGAGAGTCTGCAAGAGGGATGGGCGTGGTCCCTCTGGTTCGTGGCGCGGAGCGGGAGCGGCCTGCGGCTGGGAAGCTGCTGTTTGATTAGTGGCAGGCGCGGGCGCTCCTTGAGCGGAGGTAGAAGGGGTAAAGTCAAAATCGTAGCGACGGCGGATGACTTCCGCATTTTCAGTTGGCAGCAGTCCACCTTTTTCCCATTCGTTGATTTCCTGTAAGAGAATATAACGATCCCCACGCTGCAGTTTGTTCAGGTGTCCACGCACCTTGCGTTGCAAGGGCAGGTTGAGCGCCGCGAGCGCATTCCTGCGAATGTCTTTGTTGTCGCTGTGCAGGGAAAGTTTTTCAAGCTGAAGTTGAAGCGCCTCGCTGCTGAAGTTTATTTTTGCCATCTCCGCGAGTGCGTTCAGGACGGCGACATCATCGTCACTTTGCAGGTTGGCGTAAATTTCATTGAGGATATCTTCTGGCTTGCGAGATTCGGGTTCTTCAGACATGGCGTTCTCCGCGGTTGGCGCAGATCATTAGACTTTATCAGGAAATTCAGAAAAAGGATTCAAAGGTTGATGTTTTCCTTTTGGTCCGCTCATGAAAACCTTCAGGACGTTTATTTCCGATTTGTTATTTCCCTAAATCAAAAGGTCAGGCTGATTAACCTGACCTTGATCCTCCTACTTTATCACAATTCCGCTGCGCGGGGGAATTGTGATCTTGTCTCCTGAAATGGCGGGCTCGCCAAATAGAACGCGCGGCTTTTTGCCGATTGACAGCTCGATCGCTTTTTCCTCCTTCGAGACATTGAAGGCAATGAAAACCGTTTCATTCTTGTGTGTTCGTGAATACACCATCACTTCCCCTTCTGCGTGGATGCGTTTGAAGTTACCGCGGCGCAAGGCAACATGCTCTTTTCGCAGGGAGGTGCAGGCTTTTGTGTAGTCCAGCAGGTTCTTGTCCCATTTGTCTTCGTCCCATGGAAATGATTTGCGGCATTCGGGGTCATGCCCACCGTCCACACCGACTTCATCACCGTAGTAGATGCAGGGCGCGCCGGGGATGGTGAACATGAACAACCAGGCGAGTTTCAAAGCGGATTTGTCGCCGCTGACGCAGGAGAGGAAGCGCGGCATGTCGTGGCTGTCCAGCAGGTTAAGCTGGGCGTAGGTGATCTCCTGTGGGTAGAGATTCAAAATGCGGTCGAGTTCGTTGGCGAAGTCATAACCATTCATCGGGCGGACGCGGTCTTTCAGTCCGCCTGCCTGTTCGATGACATGTGTATTCAGGGTGTTGGCTGCAAAGAAGTTCATCGAAATTGCCGTCACCAGGTAGTTCATTACTGCGTCAAACTGGTCACCTTGCAGCCAGCGTTGTGCTTCATGCCAAACCTCGCCGACAATATATGTGTCGGGGTTTATGGCATGAACGCGGCGGCGAAACTCGCGCCAGAATTCATCGTCATTGATCTCGCCCGGTACATCCAGCCGCCAGCCGTCAATGCCAAACTTGACCCAATACTGTGCGATGTCAAAAATGTATTCCCGCACCACGGGATTATCGGTGTTGAATTTTGGAAGCGCGGGCAAATTCCACCAGGCGCGGTAGCCGATGGCGGTGAGGCTATCTTCATGCTTTAGAAGCTGTTCTTCGTGATGGGTGGGATAGGCGCCCCAATGTTTTTTGCCATTCAACCTTTCCTCATCGAAGTGGAACCAGTTTCGATAGGGAGATGCTGCTCCTGTTTCAAGAACATGGTTGAATTGCCAAAACCCACGACTTGCGTGGTTAAAGACGCCGTCCAAGACAACGCGGATATTCTTTTTGTGCGCGGCTTTTATCAATTTCTGGAGGGCTTCATTGCCACCCAGCAGCGGATCAACACTGTAGTAATCAAATGTATGATACCGATGGTTGGATGCGGAGGAAAAGACGGGGTTGAAATAGATTGCGTTGATGCCAAGTTCTTCCAGATAATCCAGTTTTTCAATTACGCCGTATAAATCCCCGCCTTTGAAGCCGTGGTTTGTGGGTGCTGAGTCCCATGCTTCAAATGGCAACTTGCTTGCGGGGTTCTTGTCACTCTTTGCAAAACGGTCGGGAAATATTTGGTAAAAGATCGCGTCTTGTACCCAGTTCGGGATGTCCATTATTTAGCCTCGTTCATAAAATTTATTATGAGAGTACTGAGCTTGGGTAAGCGTCAGAAACTCATCATTTTGTATCTGATATCTCGAGCAAGTATTTGGCCTGTATGACTTTTATAGGTGGCCTATTGTAATTTATTGCCGGCTGTTCCGTAGTTGGAATCGCATATTAATCACCCGTGGAGCCGAACATCATTCGCTCGAGCAGAGTGCGCTGGAAGATAAGAAAGATGACCACTACAGGGATGGACATGATGATGGCAAGCGAACCGAGGTAGCTCCAGGGCTGCGCGTTGCCCGATTGCACCATGGCGTAAATAGCCATTGCCAGTGTGACAGTGCTGCTTTTTTCAACAAACAACCAGCCGATGGTGAATTCGGAATACGCCATGAGAAAAGCGATCAGGCCTGCGACCGCGATGGACGGCAGGGCAAGCGGCAGGGTGATCCGCAGGAAGGAGGTAAGGTCATTTGCGCCATCGAGAAATGCGGCTTCTTCGATTTCCTTGGGAATGGATTGAAAGGCGGCACGCATGTTCCAGATGCAGAACGGCATGGCAAAGGTTGCGTAGGTAATGATCAGCGCGAGAAGCGTGGTGCGGATGTGTATCAGGCTGAGGATGATATAGAGCGGCGTCATGAATGCGACGGGTGGAAGGACTGCTGTGAGCAGCAAGGCGAACAGTCCACTCTGGCGGGCGGGGAACCGGAAACGCGCAAACGCATACGCCAGACTCATGCCAAGCAGGATTGCGATCAGCGCGGCGCTGAAGGAGACGAAAAGACTGTTCTTGAGCAAAACCATAAAATCCACAGATTGATATGGTTTATCCAACACGTTTATGAAGGCATCAAAAGACCAGACTTTAGGCAGCAAGCGGAATTCGGTCGGACGTCCTTTGAGGGAGCCATCGAAGGCGAGGCGCACCATTCCCCAAATGGGAAGCATCACGAACAAGCCGACAATGGTCAATGATACTTGTGTGATGAGCTGCCGCAGGACGGATATTTTATGCATAGGTCACTCCTTCGCCTGCCTTGCTCCAGCGGTTGAAGAGCACAACAAAGAACATCAAAAGGATGACGGTGATAATGTTGATCGTCGCTGAAACGGCGAACTGTCCTCCATAACGTCCGAATCCATTTGAAGGATTGAAGATGTTGTAGGACAGAGTTGCCAGTGTTGAATCCGAAAAGCGGAAGGCTTGAAATAAATAGAATTGATTGAAAGAAAAGATTCCGCGCACAATAAAGGCAGGGATAAGCAACGGCACAAGTATGGGCCATGTGACATATCTGAAGGTCTGCCAGGTACTGGCTCCATCGATTGCGGCAGAGTCGAGTACTTCGTTGGAGATGGTCTTCAACCCGATGCTGGATGCCAGCATCATGAACGGGAATCCGTACCAAATGGCGGGCAGGAGGTAACGTATCAGCCACATACTCGGGCTGTGTTCCAGCGTATTGACAAAGCCCGCAAAGAAAGATTCTTCCCCAAACTTTTTTGCGGCCAGATACAGCCAGCCCCAATCTTTCTGGAAGATGTTAACCCACAGCATCGCCCCGATCATTTCGGGGATTGCCCAGGGCAGAATAAATAAGGCTTGCCAGAATTTTCCAAGCCTCACGCCGCGCTGCCAGAGCAGGAGCGCCACCCCCAGTCCAAGCCCGCTTTGCAGCAGGACGGATAGCACCGTCCATAAGACGTTGAAGAAGAGAACACTCCGGCCATTTGAATATGCAATGAAACTGAATACGCCCGGGTACAAGTTCAGCCCGACGAAATTTACTTTGTCTGGTCTTGTCTCAATATTGGCAGGCATCGTGGGAAGTTGCCCCGTCAATCCCTGTGAAATGGAGCGCCAGATGCCGCCATTGAATCCGTCGCGGATGGAGGCTTTGTTAAAGTTAGTCATTGAAACGCCGAATTGGAAGACCAGGGGGAAAATAGTTAAAATGGCAAAGGCGATCAATCCCGGAATAAGCCAGGGCAGCGCGCGGCGGGTTTCCGTTTTATTGAAATGAGTTTTGGCGCGTGTTTTTCGCGCGGACCACCAATCGAGAATGTTATCCCTGAAAAGAAAGATCCCTTCTGCGGCGGCAAAGGAAAGCGGCACGGTCAGCGTAATAATGTACTGCGGCCATTTTGTGGGCCACACCAGCAGGAACGCCATGGCAACCCCAAGCCACAAAACATAGAGTCTGTTTTTATGCCAAAGACGTTTTAAACCAAAGAGCGCTAATATTGTAATGAACGGATCGAAAGGAAAGGGGAATACATTTTTGTGCCAGACCACTGGGGAGAAGAATAACCAGAAGATCGGCTGCCACATGGGGAAGCCTGCATCTTCAATCTCCGCTGCGGATGTTGAATACCCGGCATGAAAAAAAATGGATTCGCTGATTCGGGCCATCGGGTTTGGCCAAAGATAGGGATCGAACAAAAAGAAAATGGCAACTGCCAACACACCCCAAAATGCGGCGGTGCGAAGTGATATTTTGAGCGTGTCTTTGTCCCGGGCGTCGATATACCAGTCTATAAGGATGGCGATGCCGACCACGCAATATAAGTATTTGGATGCGGCTGTTAGTCCCAGCGCGATGGCTGACAAAATAAACCAGCGGTTCATTCCTGACTTTTGAGCCTGCTTGCCTTTCAGATAGCTGATCGCCGCGACAAGGCTGGTCAAGGCGGGAACTGCCTCCAGCATGATCTGTGAGACGTACTTAATAGTGAGTGTGTGAACCGCGAGAAATAACCCGGCCAATGGATTAAGCAATGCGACAATAGCCACTGTGATGGTTCCGATAATGGCGTTGACCGTTCGCGCTGGTTTTACAAGATCGCGTGGAAGGTAGTTATTAGGTCCCGCGGATGTGGCAGATTCTGGAGTGAGGGGTTCTTCTGGCGCAGACAAAATGCTGAGGCCGATGACGATCTTCGCGAGCGGGGGGTGCTCCGGGCGGTAGTTCGCTTCCAGGAAACCGGACCAATTACCGGCGCGGATGAGATGCGCATATTCTTGCCCGGCGCGCAGATAGTCATCTTCATCAAAGTCAATGGAGAGTTTGCTCACTGCGCGGGTGCGCAGTCCAAAAGCGAGGGCTACAATAAGTAGAACGGAAAGTATGTAAAATAGCGTGCGAAGGGTTTTGTTCATTTTGATTACGGCATTCTCAGGTTGGGAACCAAAAGCATGGAATTGTGTGTAGAATTGTATCGCACTTCAAATTTGGATAAAATATTTTAGGAGACGCCAGACATGGACTTCGACCCTGCCAATCTTGACCCGGAATTACGTTTTGCGAGGACGTATTCCATTGCGTCCGCCGCGCTGGGGGTGATCAGTTTATGCGCGGGCTTGATCCCGATCTGCGGAGGCGTGACGGGCGTACTGGGTATCGTGCTAGGGCTGATAAGCTTGAAAACCGAGAACACCAAAACTGCGAAGGCCGGTATTGCGATCTCGTCGCTGGGGCTTTTGGTGACACTTGTTTATATTGTTGTTCTGTTGTATTTCAAAAAGTAGGAAACCGCGAGGTCATTTCAGTTTGATGATGACTGTCTGGTAGGCGGTGATTTCATCAAGCGGTTTGTAGTCGCTGAATGTTCCATTTGCGATCTCAAGCGGCTGAACTTGAACAACACCAAATAAGGCAGTAGGTGACAGGCTTCCATCTGGGAGCTTGTTTTCTTTCAGGCTTAAGCTGTAATCCGTGATGGCGTCTTTTCCCAAATTGACAATAATGAGAATGCTTTCGTCGCCGCTGTTACGAAGGAGGGCGAAAACGGCGGTGTTGCCTGTGTCCAACAAGGTGGCATCTCCCGCGAGCAGAGCGGGGTGATCTTTGCGAAGTTGAATGAGCGTGCGGTAGTGACTGAGCAGGGAATTCGCATCTTCATTTTGAGCGGCTACATTTACTGTTGTGTAATCCGCATTGGGAGCGCGCCAGGGTGTGACCGTGCTGAAGCCCGCAAATTCCGCGTCTGACCATTGCATCGGCACGCGAATATCTTCGTCAGGTTTTATGCCGACCATGCCGATCTCTTCCCCGTAGTAAATAAAGGGAGTCCCCGGGGAGGTGAGCATCAGCGAGGCAGCAACTTTGGCTTTGTTTATATCTCCGTTGAAAACGGACATGACGCGGTTCTGGTCATGGTTGGTGAGAAATGTGGCGTAATTGAAATCGGGCGTATCCTGCAAAGCAAATTTGAACGCGCTGACGATGCCGGAGTTCCCGCCGCCTTTGACGCTGTTCACAAACCCGCTGGACATTTCGAAATTGAAGACGTGGTCGAGCTGGTCGCCTGTGTAGGACTTGATAACGGACGAACCTGCGCCAAATACTTCTCCGATGGCATAGGCTTGCGGATTTTGTTCCTTGTAGGCTGTGTAAAATCCTTTGAGCCAGTCGTGGGTGGCGGGTGTGTTCTCGCGTTTGCCGCCTTCTTCAATGAGGTGCTTGGCGGCATCCACACGGAAACCATCCACGCCGATGTCGGTCAGCCAGTAGTCGGTCACCTTGAACATTTCCGCGGTGACATCGGGGTTGTTGTAGTTTAGGTCTGGCATGCCTACCGAGAATAGGCCGAAGTAATATCCCTGCTTGCCTTGATACCAGCCGCCGTTCCCATCGCCGTTTTCAGTCCACACATAATAATCGTGATACTTTGAATCAGGGTTGTTGTTCGATTCGACGAACCACGGGTTTTGGCTGGAAGTATGGTTTAGAACGAGGTCAATGATAATTTTTATGTCGCGCTTGTGCGCTTCGTTGAGCAGGTTCTTGAAATCAGCCATCGTTCCGTACTCGAAGTTGACGTTGTAATAGTTGATCACGTCATACCCGTGATAGGAGGGGGATGGATGAATGGGCATTAACCAGATGGCGGTAACGCCAAGCTCCTGAAGATAATCCAATTTTTGGGTGATGCCGTTGAAGTCGCCGATGCCGTTCCCGTCGGAGTCGTTGAAGGAGCGAACGAATATTTCATAGAAGACCGCTTCGTTCCACCAGTTGGCTGATTCGCGTGTTTCAGGGGCAGGGGTGGCCGTTTGGGTAGGAACAACTGTCGGCGTGGCCTGAGCGCATGCCGATAGGAAGGAAAAAAGTAACAGCGTGGAAATAATTCGTTTGAGCATGGTTTTGTCCGGGCGAAAAAATTTCCTCCCCCTTTGTGGAAAGGGAGAGGAAATTTAAGGAAGCAAAGAGTTGATTAACCTTTTACGCCGCCGCTGGTGAGACCACCGACGATCTGCTTTTGCAAGGCTATGTAAACGACCGCAACGGGGAGCGCCACGATGACTGCCATCGCTGCAAATCGGTTCCACGGGATGCTGCTGGCGTATTGGCCTGTCATGTTGTAGAGGGTCATGGCGAGGGTATAGTCTTTGGGCTGGGAAAGGAAAAGCCACGAGATGACGAATTCCTGCCAGTTGCCAATGAAGCCGATGAAGAAGGTGACGGCCAGCTGCGGTGCGGCGAGCGGAAGGATGATCTTCCAGAAGGTCTGGTTTGAGTCTGCGCCGTCAATGGCGGCAGCTTCTTCCAGTTCCTTTGGAATGGTGTCGAGATAACCTTTGAGATTCCAAATGGCGAAGGGCAGTGCGCCGGCTGTGATGGCGACGCCTACGCCGAGAAGTGAGTCTCGCAGGTTGAAGAGTAGTTTTCCCTTCGCGCCGCCATCGCAGGCGAACAAAGGCATTACTGCTTTGACGCCTTCTCCGCAATCCACAACTTTGACGTTGTTGAGCAGCAGGTACAGCGGTGTACTCAAGCCTACGGCTGGCATGAGCAGTGGGATAAAGACCAGCACCATTAATACTTCACGCATTTTGAAGTTGAAACGCGAGAAGGCATACGCTGCGGTTACGGCGACGAGTAGCGCGACAAGGCCGACGCCCACGGAAAGTCCCACACTATTGCGGAGCAGCTCAATAAAGCTGACCGGGTTTCCGGTGGGGTGATCCAGTACCTGCTTATAGGCGATGAAAGAGATTTCCGTTGGGATCAATTGCAGGGACGATGGGCGCGTAGTCTTTGAACTCAGCGACAGGGTGACAATGTACATGATGGGGAACATCACGGTAAACAGGATGAAGAGACAGAGAAGTTGTATGAGTAGTTGTCTCCAAAGAGGCAAATCCCGTCCACTGGTTTGGCCAGATGTGTTGATATTCAGGAAGCGGATGATCGGGTTGGAACTGTTTTTTGGGGAATCGTTGATCATGTTAAGCCTCTGAATAATTTTGCGTGGCGCGAGTGATACGGTTGGTGATCAACAGCACGACTAATGACACGAAGAAAATAATGACCGCGAAGGCAGCGGCTACACCGAACCAGCGCAGGTTACGCACTAGGTTGTACGCAAATGTTACAAGCAGTTCAGTGGAGCGGGCAGGTCCACCGCCCGTCATAAAGAACACCAAGCCGAATAGGTTGAATGTAATTGTAAAACCGTACACTGCGGCAGGGATCATGGCGGGTCTGAGCAGTGGGACGGTGATGCCCCAGAATTGTTGGGAGCCCGTTGCGCCGTCAATGGCGGCGGCTTCGTATAAGTCTTTGGGAATGCTTTGTAACGCGCCCGTAGCGATCACTGACATCAACGGCCAGCCCAGCCAGAAATTGGCGATCATCATGGCGTAGTAGGCCAATGTCAACGGTGCGCCAGGCAGGAAGCCGGGGATGGGAGGTGTGTATTCTGTCAACCAGCGAAGACGAACCGGGTCTAGATGTCCAAAGAGCGCGGTGATAGTGGTTAGTAATTGATTCATTGCGCCGTATTGCTCATCGAAAATGTTGCGCCAGACCGTGGCAACAACGATGGGAGGAACAACTACGGGCAGAATATACAAGGCGCGGTAGATCTTCTTGAGCCAGAGACCTTCTGTGTTGAGCATGACGGCGATCAACACCCCGGCGGGAACATGAAGGAATACGTTGCTGAGCGCCCACCAAAAGTTAAATTCAAGTACGCGAAAAAAATTGAAATTTTCAACCGGCAGTGCGCCGGTGAGAATGTCAATGTAGTTTTTAAATCCAATGAACTCGAGCTCGGGTGATTTTAATCCAAGCAGGAGATGTTTTGTTTCGAAATTCGTGAATGAGATTATGACTTGATAAATGAGTGGATAGAATGTGATGGCCCCCATGACCAGGAATGCAGGCAGAAGATAATAATAGGGAAGCATGTTCCGTCGAAGCTTAACAGCACTTGTCGGTTTTTTTTTCAAAGCCATGGTCGAGCCTCCTGAACCAAATAGTTATTTTGCATAGGAGCGGACAAGATATCTTGTCCGCTCCCATTTATTTCACGATCTATAACTAAACTTACTTGGTAGCGCCTTCAAAACCAGCCTTGACCCAATCGGCGGGGGCGGTGCCAGCTTCAAAGACCTGGTCGGTACCGCAGAAGTTACCCCAATACTTGCCCATGTTTTCCACCTGAGGGCGGAAGTAGGAAGTAGCGAAGGCATCGAGCAGACCCTGGATTAGAGGATCAGTCACTTCGACGGTGGTGTTGGCGGGAACGTGACCTGCATCATTCATCATCGCGGTTGAGGCGGCGGTGTTGGTCAGGTACATTGCGACTTCGAGAGCAGCTTCAAGATTGGCGCTGTTCGGGTTGAAGTAGTAACCATCCACACCGAGAAGCGGGTTGGATGGGCCTTCAGGACCAGCGGGCAATGGAGCTACACCGAGTTTGTCACCGAGGGCTTTGCGATAGTCGCCCATCGCCCAGTTACCATTGGTGATGGCGGCAGCGGTTCCTTCAGTGAAGGGAGCGAGACCATCAGCGTCACTCTTGGGCCAGCTGTTGGCCTTGGAGATCTGATAAAGATCATTGACGTAGGAGACCGCAGCGGTAACCTTGGCCTGATTGGCCTCGTCGGTCACGAAGTTGTAGTCAGCGTCGAAGATCTGGCCGCCGAAGGAGCCAAAGAAACCATATTCATGGTAGCAGCCGTAGGTAATGGAAACCTGGGTGCCGCCTTCCATGAGAGCCTTGAGCTCGTCAGTGGTGGCGGGAGGAGTGGCGATCAGATCCTTGTTGTACCAGAAGACAACGGCCTTCAAGGATTCAGGAAGACCATAGAGCTTGCCATCATACATCATGCCGCCCTGGGAGAGTTCGCTGTAATCGCCGAGTTTGCCAGCGGCAATGTCGGTGATGTCTGCGATCAAACCACCGCGGACTTCAGCGCCGAGGTTGTCGTTCGGGGCGATGAACATGTCTGGGCCACCACCGGCAGCGACATCGGTCTCGTACTTGGTGTAGATGTCATTGAAGGGGACCTGGAGCACGTTGATTTTGTATTGAGGAAGATCAATGGCGGCCTGTTCAAGAATAGCAGCCATTGCGGTTTCTTCGGCGGAGCCGGTGCCATAAGCATGCCAGAAGGTTACTTCGATAACCTCAGCGGGGGCTTCGGTGGCAGCAGGGGCTTCAGTAGCTGCAGCGGGAGCTTCGGTTGCGGCAGCAGGAGCTTCGGTGGCAGCGGGAGCGCCACAAGCAGCGAGCGCGAGTGAGGCCACAACCAGCACGCTCAAAAGGACTAGTAAATTCTTTTTCATTCTCTAACTTCTCCTTGAAAATATTGAAAAACAGATTTAGTTTGGAAGTGGGTAGAACAATTGGTTTATGGGGCTAGCAGAACCACCTCCTTTCAAGTGGTTTTATCGTATTGCTTCTTCAGTACCAGCATCAAAGATATGGATCTTATCCATATCGAAAATAACATCGGTGGAGGCTCCAACGCGAAGTTTAGAGCGCGGATCTACGCGGCCAACGAAGGAATTCTTTCCGCTGACAAGGTAGAGCAGGGTCTCGTTACCCATTAATTCGGTCACATCAACTTTGGCGGAGATCTTTTCGCCGTTGATGTTTTGGGGTGCAAACTCTGGGTCGTGGATATTCTCAGGGCGAATACCAAAGACTACGCTTCTTCCATCAAGTCCCTTGTACGGGGCGCTATGCGCGGCAGGGATTTGAACCTTGAAGTCGCCTGTATCCACAGTCACTTTGTCCCCCGAAACAGACATTTTTGCGGGGAAGAAGTTCATGGCAGGAGAGCCAATGAACCCGGCTACAAATAAATTATTTGGATAATCGTACAGGTTCTGGGGAGTGTCCAACTGCTGCAAATTGCCCTTGTTGATAACGGCAATGCGGGTCGCCATGGTCATGGCTTCGGTTTGATCGTGGGTCACATAGATGAAAGTGGTCTGCAAGCGCTGATGCAATTTGCTGATCTCGGCGCGCATTTGAACACGCAGTTTTGCATCCAGGTTTGAAAGCGGCTCATCGAAAAGGAATACTTTTGGTTCGCGCACGATGGCGCGTCCCACGGCCACACGCTGGCGTTGACCACCGGAGAGCTGGCGCGGCTTGCGCAGGAGAAGATCGGTGATGCCGAGGATCTCTGCGGCTTCGTTCACGCGGCGCTTGATCTCTTCTTTGGGCGTCTTGCGGAGCTTGAGGCCGAACGCCATGTTGTCATAAACAGAGAGGTGGGGGTACAAAGCGTAGGACTGGAAGACCATGGCAATATCGCGGTCTTTCGGAGCTACGTCGTTCACCACACGATCACCGATGATGATTTCACCATCCGAGATCTCTTCCAAACCAGCCAACAGACGCAGGGCGGTTGTTTTACCGCAGCCTGATGGACCCACCAACACCAGAAACTCTTTATCCTCCACTGTGATATTAAGATTCTTAATGATCGTTAGGTCGCCGAACTTCTTCACAACATTTTTGTACGTAACACTTGACATGGTAATCCTCCAGTCTTAAGAATATGGTGACATTATTATAACCATAAGGTGAAAAATGACCTATGCTTTTCGTAAACTGGTTAGTTGTGTGAAAGAACTAATTGACCTGTTTTAGAGAAAAATAGGCTTTTTCTCGTTCGCTGAATCAATAAACCCAAGAATGGCCGCAACGTTCGCGCGGCTGTCAGCCAGGGAGATGCGCGGTGGCTTGTTAAGCAGGATCGCATCGCACATATCCTCGACTTCTCCCAAATATAAATCCGCGCCGCTTACATTTATCTTTTCCTCTTTCTCGCCGCGCACCAAATACAACTCACTTTTTTTGCCGGGCTTAAACGGGTCTGGGATCTTGAGAACAGCCTCGCTGCCTACAATTTCAATATAGGAGCGCGAAGGGGATATGAAACCCGAATCGAATTGTGCATGGACTCCGTTTGCGAATCTCATTTGCCCAAAGAAAGAATCATCGCTTCCCCCCGGACCCTCAACCTGCCAGCCAAAAACTTCAACAGGCTCTGCCCCGACAATTGTCCGCGCGTAGCTGATCGGATAGCAGCCCACATCCCAAACGCTGCCGCCGCCCATCTCTTTGATCTGGCGGTAATTCCCCACACGCGTGAGGGGGAATGTAAACGCGCCTTTGATCAACTGCAATTTGCCAAGCACGCCACTATCTGCAATTTCCTTTGCCTTTAATGTCTGGACATGATGACGGTACATAAAGGCTTCGGCCAGTATTTTGCCTGTTTCCTTTGCGGCGGATGCCATGGCATCCACCTCTGCGAGGGTGAGCGCGATCGGCTTTTCGCACAGAACATGTTTGCCGGCGCGCAGGGCTTTGATCGTCCATTCGGCGTGGAGGTTGTTCGGCAGGGAGTTGTAGATCACGTCAATTTCGGGGTCAGCGAGCAGGGCTTCGTAGCTTCCATGCGCGCGCGGGATTTTATTCTCGCGGGCGTATGCATCAGCGGAGGACTGGCTCCTCGAAGCAACGGCCAGCAACCGGGTCCGTTTGGAGGCGTTGATGGGTTTTATCAAAGCCTGATTGATCTTTGCTGTCGATAGCAGTCCCCAATTAAGTGGTTTGTCCATTCTTTGCTCCTTTTAATAAGATAGATACTGACGCGGTCAAGAGCGCCGTGAAAATGACGGCAAATGCAAATCCCAAATTCAAGCCAAGCAGATCGCTTGCCTGTGCGATGACCCAGGGGCCAAGCAGGCCGCCGATGCCGGCGAATGTGTACAGCACGCCCAGGATCGTGTTCATGTTTTCCTTCACGTTTTCCGAGACGCTGGCTGTGAAGGTCGGGAAGATGATCGAGAAAAAGAATCCCGTGATCGGAAGAAAAACTGAAAAGTTCGTGAATGTGCCAATGGTGATGCAGATCAAGCTGCCGATGGATGCGAACAGGATAGAGCGTAAATATCCCAGGCGATGTACGATGAAGCCGCCCCCAAGGCGGCCAAGCATAAGCAATGCAAAGAAAAGGGAGAGGCTTTGGTTGCTGCCAAGTACGCTTGCCCCGCGGGTATTTTGAAGAAAGGTCACCAGCCAGGAGCCAACGCCGAGCTCGGCCGCTACATAAAATGCAATGGCCGCGTAGAACCAGGGAAGGTTTCCTTTGAATGCAAAGTTTGGGATGTTCCGAAAATCGATGCTGTTGCTTTGGCCTTGCGATTTTGGAATTTGCAGGAATAAAAATAATAGAACGAACAGGGCAATCAGCGGAATATCCCAGCGATAGATCGTGCGCCAGGTGACGTTCATGGCAAGCAGCCAGCCCGCGAACAAAGGCGCGACCAGCGAGCCAAGCCCATGCAAAACGGCCATAAGATTTAGATACAGCCCCGTTTTTTGCGTGTGGATCTGCACAATTGCGGCGTTTGCTCCCAGTTCGATTGCACCTAATCCAAGTCCTATCGAAAACAGGGAAGCGGTTAAGAGGAATATGTTGCTAAATGAGCTATACCCAGCAACGCCTGCTGCAAGTAAGCCGCCTGCCAGAATTAGGATCACCTTTAGGCCAAATCGGTCAGCAAGAATTCCCGCAATGAGCGAGGTGATAATAAAGCCAAAATATTCCCCGAAAAAGATATTTCCGCTGATACCGTAATCGATATTCAATTCGCGGATCATGGAGGGGAGGGTGGGACCTTTGAGGTTGTCGGTAAAGCCAAACACAAAAAAGGAAAGGAAGCACGCGGCAGTGACAAGAAAGACAGTTGTTTTTAATGGTTGATTCTTCATAAATGGATTGTACTTTAAAACAAATGAAGCCCGGCAAGCCAGACTTCATGACCTTGTTGTTCGAATTGAGCGGACTATTTTTCCTTGCCACCTAAAGGCTGGGAAAGGATACCATCGGCAACAATGGCAATCGCGCCGATCAGGCTCGCGTCCGGGCCAAAGGGAGATAAGAGCACCTCGGCTTGTTGATCAATTTCCGTCAGGGAATGACGCGCCATGGTTTCCTTGATGGCCGGTAACAGGTATTCCCCAGCTATGCTGAGCGGTCCGCCAAGGATGATCTTTTCGGGGTTGAAGATGTTTGTCAGCCCTGCAAAGCCCTGCCCCATGGCGTGGCCAGCCTCGGCGAAGGAGTCTATTGCTTCACGGTCACCGGCGTCCGCGGCTTGTTTGATAAGGGGAATAGTTAATGAAGAGTTATGTTCCGCCATGAGTTTGGGAATAATGCTGGTGCGTTTTACTTCCAGGCGTGCCTGCACGCGTTGGATGATGGAATACTGGTTTGCGTACGTCTCCCAACATCCACGGTTTCCGCAGTGACAAACAGTCTGCGAAGGTTCAGCCATAATGGGGGAGTGTCCGATCTCGCCGGCATACCCGTTTTTTCCGCGATACAGTTTTCCGTTGAGGAATAAACCACCGCCGATGCCCACCCCTGCAAACACAAAAAGAAAGTCCTGACATTGGCGGGCCGTGCCGAATAAGTGCTCGGCAGTGGCGGCAGCATTTGCATCATTTTCAACAAACACCTTAAGCCTGGTTTGTTCTGAAAATATTTTTCTAAAGGGAACGTTTCTCCAGTGCAGGTTCGGAGCAAAGATCAAAATCCCTTCTTTTAGATTAACGGTTCCCGGGGTCGCAAGCCCCATGCCCAGAAAATGGGCGTTTTTCTTTTTTACGGATCCCATTGCATCTTTCACAATGCGCAGGGTTTGATCGATCATTTTTTGCTGGTCTTCATTTGGGTTCGCATCTTCGCGTCTGCGCCAGACGATGTTCCCAAGAAAATCGGTGACAGCCACAGAAACGAAATCCACGCCGAGTTCCACGCCAACGATCAGCCCGGCTTGGGAATTAATTTCAAGCATTATCGCCGGACGCCCCGCTCCGTTGGAATTACTGCCCGCCTCATTAACAAGCTTTCGGGCTATCAAATCATCCACAAGACTTGAGATCGTGGATTTGTTCAGCCCCGTAATGACCGCCAACTGAGCGCGCGAAATAGGCGCTTGAGAATGAATCAACCGCAGTACAGAGGAAAGATTATTTTCGCGAATATATGCTTGGTCTGTTATATAGTTTGACATGGATCAATTAGTATGATGATGCAACAAATAGATTATATCTCTCGAAATTGATTTGTCAACGGAAAAACAAACAGACCCTCGCTTCATTCTGTGCTCGGGCCTGTTTGCCATTAAGTCGCAGGTACTACGCTGGAGTTTTTCTACTTATGCGAGTGATACGCCGATCAATTTACCGACACCGAAGGTCAGTGCCGCTGCGATAAGACCAACTAACACCTGCCTTGTTCCAGAGAATAGAACTCCGCGTCCGGTCATCAATGTGATCCCCGCACCGATGATGAATAACCCAACTCCGCTGATCGCAAGGCTGAGATAGATCGCCGTTGCGCCCGTCCAGAAAAGGAAAGGGAAGATGGGGAAGATCGCTCCCACGGCGAAGAGGAAGAATGAAGTGAATGCTGCTTCGTATGCAGAGCCGCCCAATTCTTCCGGGTCAATGCCCAGTTCTTCACGGGCAAGCGTATCGAGAATACTACTTGTATCCGCCATCATGTGAGATGCGAGTTCTTTTGCGCGGTCTTCGGGGAGCCCCTTTGATTGATATATCAAGGTCAATTCTTCCAGCTCTTCTTCTGGACTTTCAGCAATTTCTTCGGCTTCAATTTTTATCTGGTTTTCGTACAACTCGCGTGAGCTCTGCACAGACAGCCATTCGCCCAACGCCATGGATCCTGCACCTGCAAGCAGACCAGCCAACCCGGCGATAAGAACCTGGCTGTTCGAACTGGTCGCTCCGGCTACACCCATTACCAAACTTAAAATGGACACAAGTCCATCATTCGCGCCCAGCACCGCCGCACGCAAGGCATTGCCGCCGCTCGCGCGGTGACGCCCCTCAAGCTGCGCCACAGATGCGCCTGGCAACCCCGCCGAAGATTTCGATGCCATCGAAAGCAATCGCGCATGGGACTTCTCATCTTTAGCAAACATCAACGCTTCCGCTTCCGGCTGTCCATCATACGCCTGGCTGTCCGCGTTTTCATTGCCAGTGATCGTCGGCAAAATAAACTGCGGACCGAATCTCCGTGCAAGCCAGATCATCACTTTCGCCCGCCAGCTTGGCATGCGCGGAGGAATATTCACTTTGAGTTCACCCAGTTTCTTTTCCCACAGCGAGGCGTGTTTTTCCTCGCTCGCAGAAAGGCGGGTGTAAATTTCCTTCATTTGCGGCTGTGCTTCGGTTTGTGCAAGCACGCGGTATAGTGCCGCGCCGTCAATTTCCTTCTGACGATTGTTGAAATATCTTTCTATATCTTTTTTGTTGGACATATGTTCCTCCCGAAAATAAAAAGGGCAGAGAAATGTTTTCTCTGCCCTGATTGAAACTTATTTTGATTTCAAGGCGTCCCAGCCTGCGTATCTTGCTTCAGTTCCCAACTCGGCTTCGATGCGAAGGAGTTGGTTGTACTTCGCAACTCTGTCGGAGCGGGCCGGAGCACCGGTCTTGATCTGCCCGGTGTTCAGGGCAACAGCGAGGTCTGCAATGGTGGCGTCTTCCGTTTCACCGGAGCGGTGAGAGGTGACAGCTCTCCATCCAGCGCGTTGACAAAGTTCAACGGCTTCGATGGTTTCGCTCAAGGAACCGATCTGGTTTACTTTGACGAGCAAAGCATTCGCGGCGTTTTCTGAAATCGCCTTGCGGACGCGCTCGGGGTTGGTCACCAAAAGATCATCACCAACGATCTGGATCTTGTCGCCCAATTTCTTAGTCATCAAACTCCAGGAACTCCAGTCATCCTGTGCAAGTCCGTCTTCGATGGAAACGATGGGATAGTCATTGACCCACTTGGCCCAGAACTCAACCATTTGTTCGCCAGTTAATTCTCTGCCTTCCTTGCGGAGGTTGTATTTCTTGGTCTTCTCGTCGTAAAGTTCGGAAGCGGCAGGATCAAGCGCAATGGCAACCTGTTGTCCGCGGCCAGCTTTGAAGCCAGCTTTTTCAATGGCGGCGAGGATCAATTCAATGGCTTCGTTGTTGGCCTTGAGAGCGGGAGCGTAACCGCCTTCATCACCAACGAGGGCGCCGTAACCTTTTTCTTTTAATACAGATTTCAAGGCGTGGTAAATTTCCGCACCCCAGCGCAAACCTTCAGAGAAGGAAGGAGCGCCGAAAGGCATTACCATGAATTCCTGCATATCGGTGCTCTGCCAGCTTGTGTGTGCGCCGCCGTTCATGATGTTCATCATCGGGACGGGGAGGACGTGAGCATACACGCCGCCGAGGTAGCGATACAAAGGCATACCGAATGAATTTGCGGCAGCTTTGGCAACCGCAAGGCTGACGCCCAAGATCGCATTCGCACCAAGTACCGACTTGTTGGCAGTTCCGTCCATTGAGAGCAATTCAGCGTCAATCGCTTTCTGCTCGGAGGCATCCCAACCGAAAAGGGATTCTGCGATCACGCCGTTGACATTGGCAACAGCCTTTGAAACACCCTTGCCGAGATAGCGCTTCTTGTCGCCATCACGCATTTCGAGAGCTTCGTGCTCGCCGGTGGATGCGCCGGAGGGAACTGCTGCGCGTCCCCATGCGCCGTCCATTAAAACCACTTCCACTTCTACTGTGGGGTTGCCGCGTGAGTCGAGAATTTCCAACGCGGAGATGCTTTCAATTGTTGTATCCATATTAAACTCCTGGGGTTGTTATCTAAAGCTAGATGAATGTCTGGCTTCGAATTTTATAAGCGTGAAGACCTTTTTTGTCCCTTGCTCCCTTCAAGTATAATCCCAACATTGGGAGATGTCATCTTGACAGAAGTCACTTTTTTTGACCCTCGCGATAAAACGCGGTTTGTATTCCATGCAACCCCATTTCGGAAGTTTGCCATTTTTGTGATTGGCTCTCTTTTCAAATTGGTCATGAATTTGCGGGTGGAAGGCCTGGAAAACTTTCCGTTGGACGGCGCGGTTGTGTTGACCGCCAACCATGTAACGAATTTTGATGTTTTGCCCATGCAGTTCAGCCTTCCTCGTCCCATCTTTTTCATGGGCAAGGCCAGTCTCTTCAAAATCCCCGTGTTGGAAATTGCCTATCGCGAGTTGGGAGCCTTTCCCGTCAATCGAGGCGAGAAGGATGAATGGGCGCTTCGCCACGCTGCCAAAGTTCTTGCGAATGGACAAACCCTCGGCATGTTTCCCGAAGGGACACGCTCCAAAGGAAGGGGACTCAGCGTCGCGAAAACAGGCTCCGCGCGCCTCGCTCTTGACGCAGGCTGTTCCATCGTCCCCATGGCCGTTATCGGCACTGACAAATTTTTCAAGCGCTTTCCCCGTCGCGCAGATGTAACCATCCGCATTCTCCCGCCCATTTTGCCCAAACCCGGCGAAACCCCGCTCGCCCTCATGGATAGAGTCATGTTCGCCCTCGCTAAAGGCCTCCCCGAAGATATGCGCGGAGTCTATGCCGAAGTCCCCAAGGGGTTTGGGTAATGGCATGGTAGCGCAAGATTTATCTTGCGATTACTCGTAATCACTAATCATGCGCAACATAAATGTTGCGGCACAGAGGATATTTACATGCACATTCCAAAACTTTACCGTGAAGAAGACCGTGAAAAGATCATCGATTTCCTGAAACAGAACAATTTCCCCGCGCTGGTGAGCCATGACGGAGAAAAACTGACCGCAACTCATTTGCCTGTGGAAATTATCGCAGACGAAAAAGGTGTACTCACAATTTTGGGGCATATGTCCCGCGCGAACCCGCAGTGGAAGAGCTTTGGTGAGCAGGAAGTGCTGCTCATCTTTCAGGGAGCGCACACCTACATCTCGCCGCGCTGGTACAACCATGTCAACGTGCCGACATGGAATTACATGATGGTACATGTCTATGGAAGAGTGCGAGCAGTTGAAGGGGAGGAACTGCACTTGTTGTTGAGTCAACTGGTCGGTGGTCATGAAGCGGGCACTTCCTATCGTCTGGAAGATCTGCCAGAGGAATTTGTCCAAAAAGAGATGAATGGTGTCTTTGGCTTCGCGCTGGAAGTGACCCGAATTGACGCAGGCTACAAACTCAGCCAAAACCGAAATGATGAAGATCACAAAAACATCATCCATGAGCTGGAAAAGCGTGGAGATGCGGACTCGTTGGAAGTGGCAAAAGGGATGAAAGAGAAGCGCCGGGGGTTATCATAATTGTTTGTTTGAATGCACCGAACTTGACACAATGCACCCCATGTTCTAAAATAGTCTCACTATTCTTAAATCGACGTCTCCAGAGTTTTCGGGCGTTAAATTCCCCCAGGAGGGTTGGCTTGTCTAAAAACCGTACGCAACAAATGGTGGATCGCCTGCGTGAATTACAGGCTTCATCACCTGATATTGAAGCCTCCGCTGTGGTAAGTGTTGATGGCCTGAGCATCGCGTCTGCTCTTCCGCAAGGCGTGGAAGAAGACCGTGTTTCCGCCATGTCCGCTGCGATGCTTTCGTTGGGTGAGCGCATTGCCGGTGAATTGGGGCGTGGTTCCCTTGAACAGGTTTATATCAAGGGATTAAAGGGATATGTTGTTTTGATGTCAATTGGTGATGAGGCAGTTCTTACCGCACTGGCTCGCGAACAGGCCAAACTTGGCCTGATCTTCCTTGATATGCGTCGCGCCGCCGAAGATCTGGCGAAGTTGATTTAGTGGAGTTTTTATGGCCCCCCTTCAAAAAAGTGGATTGTATTACCCTAATAAATTTGGATTGATCACCATCAAATCTTTGGAAGAGGTGATGGGAAAGAATGGTCTGAACGCCATTTTGAATCTGGCCGGGTTGAACCATTATGTTGAAGAATACCCCCAGGACAATCTTAATAAAGGTTTTGACTTTTCAGAACTTTCCGCGCTTGGTTCCGCTTTGGAAGAAATGTACGGTCCTCGCGGCGGGCGTGGTCTTGCTCTTCGAGCGGGACGCGCAACCTTCTCTGACGGATTGAAGAGCTTTGGTGCCCTAGCAGGCGCGGCAGATTTGGCATTCGTGGTTCTCCCGCTTCAATCCAAGCTGAGAATTGGTCTGCCAGCTTTCGCAAAAATATTTTCCCAGCTGAGTGATCAACAGACGACCGTAGAAGAAAAAGATACCGAATGGGTATGGACCATCCACGCCTGCCCTTGCTGTTGGGGACGCACCGGTGTGGATAAGCCTGTTTGCTTTGTTTCAACCGGCCTCTTGCAGGAAGCGCTCAAATGGGTTTCCGGCGGCAATGAATTTCGTGTCAACGAATCCAAGTGCATTGCCATCGGAGACAGCGTCTGCGAATTCATCGTGCAAAAAGAACCAATTTCGTAGCTGAAAAGAATCTGGCATGACAGACACCAAGTCCAAAATACTCATCGTTGAAGACGATCTTGACGTGGCTGAAATGCTGAATGCGTATTTTCGCGTTCAGGGATATGAAGTGTTTACGGTTAATTGGGGGGAAGATGGGGTCCGCTCCTCTTTGCAGGATCACCCGGATTTGATCATTCTAGATATTCGCCTGCCTGATATCGATGGGTATGAAGTAGCTCGCCGTTTGCGAGCCGACCGCCGTACCTCCGACATCCCGATCATTTTCCTCACTGAAAAACGAGACCGCTCTGACCGTCTCCAGGGACTTGAGATAGGCGCAGATGATTACATCACCAAGCCATTCGATGTGCAGGAACTACGCTTGCGTGTCCGAAATGCGTTGAAGAGAGTCAGTCAAGGTTCATTGACTAACCCCGTCACCGGCCTGCCAGAAGGCGCACTTGTGGACGAAAAGCTTTCCGAAGTTATCGGCATGGATGGGTCGGCGTTATTGTTCGTTCTTCTCGAAAATATGGATTCTTTCCGTGAAGCGTACGGCTTTGTCGCCTCGGATGATGTTCTGCGGGCGATCAGTTTGATGATCGTCAATACCATGCGTGAAGTGAGCCGCCCTGAAGATTTTCTCGGTCATTTAACCGGTACAGATTTTGTGCTAGTTTTGCCCCCGTCCAATCTGGCAGCATTGAGTGAAAAATTGCAAACACGGCTTGATCAGTCCATGGAATATTTCTACCCGATCAAGGACCGTGAGCAAATGGCGAAGCAGTCCGATAAGTTGGGTGCAAAGATCATCGAAATACCCTCGCTGAAAACAAAATTTACAAATGTGGAACAGGTGAGGACGGAGTTGTTTCGTAATAAAAAATAGTTAAAAGGAATTTGCTTGCGTATTACAGTTGTAACACCTACTTATAACGAAGCGGAGAACCTGCCCAAACTGGTCTCCGCTTTGTTTTCGCTTCCGCTGGATTTGCACGTGCTCATCGTGGATGATAACAGCCCGGACGGGACGGGGAAAATTGCAGACGAACTTGCTTTGAAATTTCCCGGTCGTATCGAAGTGCTTCATCGCCCGGGGAAAATGGGTCTGCGTTCGGCCTATCTGAATGGATTTCAGAAAATATTGGATAGTAACTCTCAGGCCATTGTCCAAATGGATGCGGACTTTTCCCATGACCCAGCGGCACTTGTCAATATGTCCGATCTCCTTGAAACTTGTGATGTGGTGCTTGGCTCACGTTATACCAAAGGCGGTTCAGTAGACCAGCAGTGGCCCATCTGGCGGAAGAGCCTTTCTGCTTTTGGAAATTTTTATGCAAAAACCATTTTAGGGCTGCCCCTGCACGATGTCACCACCGGGTTTCGGATGTGGCGTCGTGAAACTTTAAGCCAAATGCCCTTCGAGCGCATCCAATCGAATGGTTATGTTTTCCTCGTGGAAATGGCTTATCTGGCTCATTGCTTGGAATTCAAAATTGGCGAGTCCCCGATCTATTTTGCCGATCGCCGCTGGGGAAAATCCAAAATGTCCCTCAAGATCCAGGTTGAAGCCGCGATGCGCATCTGGCAGGTGTGGTGGAGCTATCGAGATCTAAAAAGAGCCGGACGAACCGCAAGATTGTAGGATGGTATTCAATCCCTACCCAAAACCAACACTCTCTGATAATATACTAGTTGCACGCCGAACTATCGATGTCAAGCCCTCGGCTTTTCCCGTCGGGGGTTTTTGTGTGTGTACGCAAAAACCTCGAAAATTTCAAACTTTTTCAGGAACAAATAATTTTTATAAAGACTGTAGAAGTCTTTACTGGAAGAAGAAACCATGCAAATCGAAAGAACCGATCTCCGTAATATTGCCATTATTGCCCATGTAGATCACGGCAAGACCACTCTTGTGGATGAACTGTTGGGTCAGTCTCACACATTCCGCGAAAACCAGCATGTTGAAGAACGCGTGATGGATTCCAACGACCTTGAGCGCGAGCGAGGCATCACTATTCTTGCAAAGAACACCGCCATCACACTTGTTGACCCTGTTACTAACGCTCCCATCAAGATCAATATCGTTGATACGCCCGGGCATGCCGATTTTGGCGGTGAAGTTGAACGCGTCATGAACATGGTGGATGGTGTTCTGCTGCTCGTGGATGCTGCTGAAGGTCCGATGCCGCAAACCCGCTTTGTATTAAAGAAGGCACTATCCATGGGCCACAAAGCCATCGTGGTGATAAATAAAGTCGATCGCAAAGATGCCGAGCCTGCCCGCGTGCTCAATGAAACGTTTGACTTGTTCATTGAACTCGGTGCCTCAGAAGAACAGGCGGATTTTCCAGTTGTCTATGCCCAGGCAACTGCCGGAAAAGCGGGCCTCACTCCAGACCTCAGCCCTGACCTGCAGCCCATGTTTGATACGATCCTCAAGCATATCCCTTGTCCAAAAGTGGACCCTGACGCTCCTTTGCAAATGCTCATCACAGCTCTTGGCTATGATGACTATCGCGGCGTTACCGCCATTGGACGTGTCTTTGCCGGAACAATTAAAGCCGGACAAAAAATGACCCGCATGAAGTTGGATGGAACCAACTCTCCTGAAACCGCTCGTTATCTTTACACATTCAAGGGTCTCAATAAAGTTGAAGTGGAAGAAGTCAAAGCCGGTGATATTGTTTCGCTGGCAGGCTTGGAAGGGATCGCCATTGGTGAGACTCTTGCAGACCCGACCAATCCGGTGGCATTGCCCACGATCAAAGTGGAAGAGCCTACAGTCCGTATGACCTTCGGCGTAAATACCTCTCCTTTCACGGGTAAGGAAGGGACATGGGGAACCTCGCGAAAATTACGCGAGCGTTTATTTGAAGAACTCCGCACGAATGTGTCATTGCGCGTGGAAGAAACCGAATCGGCTGAAAATTTCCTGGTCTCTGGCCGCGGTGAGTTGCATTTGGGTATTCTTATTGAGACCATGCGCCGTGAAGGATATGAGTTCCAGGTATCACGCCCCGAGGTGATTTTCCACAAGGCGGATGATGGCGCTTTGCTTGAGCCTTATGAAGAAGTACATGTTGAAACCAGCAACGAAACCGTCGGTGTGGTCGTGGAAATGCTCGGGAGCAGGCGCGGCAAAATGACCGAAATGCATGATGCAGGTCAGGGCATGACTCGCATTGTGTACATTGTCCCGACGCGCGGCTTGCTTGGCTTCCGCTATCAATTCCTCACATCCACACGCGGCGAAGGTGTTATGCACACCATTTTCCGTGGCTACGATGAAATGGCCGGCCCGATGGCTTCACGCCCACGAGGTTCCATTGTTGCGTGGGAAGCAGGCACAACTACAGCCTATTCACTTAAGAGTGCGGAAGAGCGCGGCATGTTATTTGTTGGGCCAGGCGTGAGCGTTTATGAAGGTATGGTGGTTGGTGAAAATGCGCGCGGACAGGATATTCCGATCAACGTCTGCAAGAAGAAGCATTTGACCAATATGCGCGCTTCCGGCGGTGACATGGAAATTCGCCTTACCCCACCGCGCTCCATGAGTTTGGATGAGGCCATTGAATATCTTTCCGATGATGAGCTGCTGGAAGTAACCCCGGAAAACTACCGCATTCGCAAACGCATTCTCTCCACGGATGAACGCGGCAAGCAAACGAAAAAAGTGAAAGAGCAAATGGGTGAAGCCTAGTACTGAAAAGCAAAACCCCTCACATTTATGTGAGGGGTTTTTTTATGGGTCAGAATGTATCAGCAGCCCAATGTGATCGTTTTGCTGCTGCTTGAACCTGCGGCATTAAATGCAACCACGCTATATCCCACGTTTTGGCCTGACAGCAAAATGATCGTCTCTTTGAACTCTGTGCTATTGGCTGCCAGTTCGACGGCCAGCTCGTTGTTGCGAATAATGCGATAGCCGGTCTCGCCTTCCTTGTCTGCCCAGCGAATAATAACAGCGGCTTCGTTCTTCACATAATCGCAGGATATGTCCCATTTTTGCAGACTGACGCTTTCCAAAGGATCGCCTTGCGGAGTTGGCGGCGCGGTGACTGTTGGCACTGATGTGTAACTGCCGACCGGGGTTGTAAATTCACCGGAGACCCAGCAATTCCCGGCGGATGTGGAAACGATCCAGTAATTAGGCGGAAAGAAACCGATGATCTCCACTGGCGTTTCGGGAAGGATTTGCGTCACTCGCTCATAATTTACGCCCGGGCCTGATCGGCAGTTTGTGACATCTCCCACGCTGACAATTGGTTTGGAATAGGTTGGCGTCACGGTGATCGAATTGGCGCTCGCCGTGGTTGGGCTTGCCAGAGATTGCGTACTTTCTGCTAAGTTGATCGCAGCCTGCACTGTTAAAGCGGCGGCGGTTGCCACTTGTGGGTCAGGTGCGCTTGCCGAGGGCATATTACAGGCGGAGAGTACGATGCCCGCTACAAGTAACAGGGCTGGGATTTTTTTCATGGTGTTTCCTGGGCTGATGGATTTTTTTGTGTTGTATAGTGTTCCCAATTATACGCTGGCGGGAGAGGTAATTTTTTAAAATCAGTTAAAGGTTTCGAGCCTGAACTTGAAAAAGAGTTCCAAAAGTTTTGGGTCGAAAAACCTTTCGTCACGCTTCATAATTCCCAGTGCCTGTTCGGGTGTGTACGCGGGGCGGTACCCTCTCGGACTTGTCAGCGCGTCATAAGTATCGACAATTCTAAGGATACGTGCCTCAACCGGAATATCATCCCCTTTGACCTTGTTTGGATACCCGGTGCCATCATAGTTTTCGTGATGGTTTAGGATGGTCAGGCGAATTGCAGGGTCAATACCCAGGGTTTCCAGCAATTTGGCGCCGAGAAGGGTGTGCTGCTGTATGGTCAGGTATTCTGTTTCAGTGTAGCGGCCTTGCTTGTTGAGAACATAATCGCTTATGGCTACTTTGCCAATATCGTGAATTTTTGCCGCAAACTCCAATATTTCTAGCCTTTTGGGCGATAAGCCAAATTCCTTCCCCAGCAAACAGGCAAGGTCGCATACATGATCGGAGTGTCGGTCTGCATGTGGATCCCGCATTTGCAGGATCTTTCCGATAAAGGGGATCAGGTTGGAATCTTTCATTGCGATTGTTGGTTGTTCCTTTGGCAAGGTATTCGTTACTGTACAAATCCGGCAGTAGGAAAAATATTTTATGTTAATTCCATCAAGATTTCGGTAATGCCAACGTTTTTGATATTATTCCCCGTTGCCGCAGATGCTGAGGATGGTGTCGCTGTTGCCTGGGAGTGGAATCTGTTCGGTGAGTGGAAACCAGGCCCGGGCGGAGTCTGATCGGCGGCAATGGCGCGGTGATGGCTTGGGTCATCGTCCACGTATTCGGGTTGGACGGGGCCGAGTCTTCCGTCATCATAAAATCGGCCTTCCGATTTATTTGAGGCAAGTGTGATGTTTGTGGGAATGTTGCTGATTTTTCTGCGGTTTTATTTTGCGATCAGAACGTAAGTGTGTGGTCCCTTAAGTTTTGATTGGGCAAGTGCTTCTTCCGCTTTTTGTAGGAGAAACTCGCCTGTTAGCGTTGATCCGCCCTGGTGGCAACTTGCGCCGATCTGTAGGGAGAAAGCGATTGAATTATCAACCTTACTCTTGAAGATGGAGATCAATCGCTCGCATACAGCTCGCGTTCCGGTTTCGTCGGTGGTTGGGAGCAGAAGATTCAAATGGTTGCCTGCGCCCGAGGGAATATCAACTGAGCGAATATGAGCGTTGACTTTGGTTGCGAATATGGCGGGGGCGTTCTGAAGTATCTCCGCGCTCAAAGCCGTTGGATTCGTTTCGATCTGAAGCAAGGCCAATGGGGCTGGGTATCGTTTGGATCTGGATACTTCGTATTCAAAGAGAATCTTGAACACATCTTCGCTATATACTTCTTCACCACGGGAGATCATTTTTCTCATTTTGCGCTCCAGTCATTACGATGGATTATAGACGATAACACCTATCTGTTCATTCAAGTCGTTGCGCGTGCCTACGGATGACAGTAATGATCGTATCTGCTTTATTGTGAGCTAACAGTAATGGATTGGATCAGCTTGTCAAGCAATGTGATGGAAGGCTGGAATAAGTCCGGGCTGGCTGCATTGAGTTTATCTGTGATGCCCTGAAAATATGCAGTCAACCCTGCGGTGTCGGAAATGTCGCTGGGATAGGGAACTCTGTCTGCGCTGGGATTCTCTGCTGTGGATTGTAACGGCAAATTGACAGGAAATAGCATTGCAATAAAATATTTACCGTCGCTGGTCAATCCCTCGTAATGATAGAAACTATTATCCATTAAGATTGGTCCGGGAAATTGAGAATACTGAGAGAGCATGCCCACGCCGTTTCCGCTGTTGAAGGAGATCAATTTTGCCTGCGCTGCGTATTGCTGGGCCGCCGCACCGTTGAATGGAACTGTGGGCAAATTGTCATTCGTAAGTGGCGTGGCTGGGCTTGCCAGGAGCGCCTGCAAGCGCGTGAGACTGCTCTCAGCCCATGAATTGACAGAGGTGTATTCAGCTGCAGGATAGATATTCACCACCGCTTTGAAAAACTTATCTTGTCGTCCGGTGTAATCCGTAAGCGTGAACGAAATATGTTGCGGTGCCACGCCCCACGGGCCGCCAACTGACTCATCCACTGCGGGGACTAATTCGGGTGTGGCACCGCTTGCCAATCCCTCAGGAATGACGAAGCTGACATTCTGAAACGAAACAGGGATTCCGCTGGGCCGGGCGGTTGGAACATCTGTAACTGCTGTTTCGGTGCTGACCTCGGTGGGTTGAGCCGCTGCTGCCGGGATGTTGCATGCCAAGAGAACTATTGTTGCGGTAAGTAAGAACACGAGAACTTTTTTCATTGTAACTTCCAGTGTTGATCAATATCCAGCCACTTGCATCGATTCGATCATCGCATCCAAATGTTCGAGATACGGTGTAAAGGAGAAAGTGTCGGTGCTGTTGAGCTTTTGAGAAACCGTATTCAGATATCCGGAAAAATCATCTCCGTTGAATGGAATCCCGTCTGTGGGCAGCGGACCATTTGGGTCACCATCTGTTGCAAGGAAAGGCGCGTTGATGGGTAGAATTGCCTGAACATAATACTTGCCATCTTCTGTGATGCCTTGATAGTAATAATGCAATTCAGTGTTGTTCACGGCTTGAAAGTTCATAAAGACCTGCGTCAGATAACGAACGCCATGCCCATTCTTAAAATTGACCGCGTGGATCTGAGCCATGAAATCACTGCCCAATTTTTCGGGCAGCGGCTGACCGTCCACATATTGCAGGGATTTCATCTCGTTGATTATGCTTGCGCTATTTTCAGTATATTGCGCGTATTCCGCTGCGCGAAAGATCATAATGTGCGGTTCAAACTGAGTCTCGTTCAAAGCGTATAGATTCAGTGTGAGTTTCACATGCTGTGGCATGGCTCCGTTGGAAGGGTTCACAAACGGATATTCAACTTCCGTATTCGTAACCGTGGTTGCGTCGTTGGCAATCCCATTCGGAATTAAAAATGAAACTTCCGCTGTGTTGACGGGTGTGCCATCCGGCGTGAGTTGTTCGCTTGTTTGAGTTGCTTCTACTGTTGGGGGAGCGCTTGCCGTCAATGCACTGAATGTAGCGGCTATGATCGTTTCCACACCTTGTTCCGCTGGCGCAGGTGTTGGCGGGTTCGATAACCCACATGCCAGTGTAAAAAATAAGATCCCCGCCAAACCTAAAACTTTTTTATTCACTTTGCTTTCCTCCAACAATATTTTTTAGAATCCCGATCTGCTCAATTTCCAATTCTACAAAGTCACCCGCGTTCAGCCACGGGCCTTCGGCCTTGGTCAATTCCAACAAGCATCCCGTTCCAACCGTCCCCGAGCCGATCACATCACCAGCCTGCAATTCGCAAGTGTCTGATGCTCTGGCGATGATCTCGCCAAACGACCAGTACATATCTTTGAAGTTCGCTTTGGATATTTCCACGCCGTTGACTCTGGCGACCATATTGAGATCGTACACGCCCGGTCTGTTTACCGATCTATCGGCAAGCGCTTCGCTCGTTACGATAACTGGCCCCAAAGACGAGGCAAAGTCCTTCCCCTTGGCAGGACCCAAACCCGCTTTCATTTCGGCACGTTGCACATCCCGCGCAGACCAGTCATTGAATATCGTGTAGCCAAAGATGTGATTGGGTGCGTCTTCGGGTTTGATGTTAATCCCCGGCTTGCCAATGACGACCGCGATTTCAAGCTCAAAATCCATTGCCTGAGTGTAGTGTGGATATGGGATTTCGTCACCTGGCCCAAAGATACTATTCGGATTGGTGTAGTAGAAAATGGGGAATTGATACCATTCCTTCGGCACATCACGTCCGCGGTTTTGGCTGGCAGTGCGGACGTGCTGCTCGAAGGCATAGGCATCTCTCAGATTGGTGGGTTTGAGCGGCGCATGAAAGCGGACTTCATCCACGGCAAAGGATTTGTCCGATGCGCGGCTGGCAGCTTCATGTTTGCCAACATGGATGACCTCGTGCATGTCCGCAAAAGGTAACGGGTAGACTCTGCCGTTCGAGACCAGAGCAGGCCTGGGCGGGGAAAGAAGCGTGCTGATCGTGGCGAAGATCACAGGTGCTCAGTCATAGAAATTCAGATGATGAAAATATCTATCCTTCTTGTGCAGGTTGACGCTTCGTTTGAGCCGATTGTCGCCGGTCTTTGATCAAGAACGGAAGATAAAGGATGAAGAAGATCGCGAAAGCAAGTGCCTCCATCTCAAAAATGTACCACGGCCAGGGCGCGAGCATATCCAGCAGGGTGGGGAAGTTTGGCTTGCCCGCCACGAAAAGGTAATTGCTGCCAATTGCGAGGTTGATGAAGAACACGGGGATCATGTAGATATTCGTCCAGATAAAAACACGTTTGAAGGATTGCAAAGTGGGTCGGAATCCTTCGACGACCGTCATGTAAATGGCGATGTTGATCAGCAACCCGTGCGCGACGAAGGTTTGCAGAATTCGATAATGTGGGAAGTTGTAGGCGGCGGCATCGGCTGGCGTGAGGACGGCCTGCATGGCTCCGCCGAGGCCCATGAAATACACGAATTCATAGATCGCGTAATTTTTTGTGACGAGCATGTAGGCAGATAGCCAGATTAGCACGGCGCACATGTGCAGCGGAAGCATGGTTTGGATATTCCAAATGCCCCAGTATGCTGACCAGATGTGCAGGGATGTTTCATTGACCACGATGGCAATGGCGAAGATCCAGCGGACAGTGTTTCTTTCCTTTTCACCCCATACGTTGCGGAAATACAAATACGAAAAACAACATAACGTAATGATGGCAAGCGCTGTCAAGTGCGCAGGCCCAAAGAGAACAAAAGGTGTTCCATCATAAACGAGACCAAAATATTTTCCCATATTGCATCACTCCTTGTTTTTGATTTTTCACTTTACCTGCGCTACTTTTCCGTCTGTCATTTTTTGCAGGTCTGCTGTCTTTAATTCAAAAATTGCATTGGGTGTCCCTGCCGCCGCCCAGATGGTGGCATACGCCAGAAAATCTTCGTCGATATACGTTTCCATTTTTTCGTTGTGACCGATGGGAGGCACGCCTCCAATGGCGTAGCCGGTAACTGCCCGCACAAAATCGGCATCTGCCCGCCCGATGGATTCGCCCGCGTACCCGCTGATACGTTTTTCATCCACGCGGTTGACCCCGCTGGTTAAAACCAAAATTGGTTTGCCGCTGGCCTTGCCCCGAAAAATAAGGGACTTGACGATCTGCCCAAGCTCGCAGCCTGCGCGGTCTGCGGCTTCCTGCGCCGTGCGTGTGGACTCGGCGTGTTCGACCACGCTGTATTCGTAGCCGAGCGAGGTCAATAAACTTTGTATCTTTTGAGCGGAAGGGGAAAGTTGAGACATCAGCACATTATAATTGCAGGATGCCTACACAAGAAGAAATCTACAAAACCGAAGGGGATAAGTACGAGGCGTTGATCGCGCGCGAGGATCATCTGGGGAATATCCTGAAGTCGCTGCGGGAGATCACTCCTCTGGAAAATCGCATCGTTCTGGACCTGGGAGCTGGCACTGGACGATTAGCCTGTATGCTCGCCCCGCACGTTGACCGCGTCCGCGCATTCGACATCTCTGAGGAAATGCTGCGGGTCTGCCGTGAGAAGTTCACCGCCAGCGGACTGACCAACTGGCAGGTGGATGTTGCTGACCACCGTCAACTGCCCGTGGATGACCATTCTGCTGATCTGGTTGTCTCTGGCTGGAGCGTGGCGTATCTGTCAGTTTGGAATCCTGAAACAGCAAAAGCTGAATTGGAAAAATGGCTGAGCGAAATGAAACGCGTTTTAAGACCGAACAGCTACATCGTGCTGTTTGAGTCGCTGGGCACGGGGAACGAGTTGCCGATCAAGCTGGAGCATCTCAAGGATTATTATCCCTGGCTCGATGAAGCTGGTTTCCAAAACAAATGGATCCGCACTGATTACAAGTTTGATTCACTCGAAGAAGCTGAATTCCTCTCGCGCTTTTTCTTTGGGGATGAATTGGGGGACAAAGTGAAAACTAATAACTGGGTGATCCTGCCTGAATGCACGGGTGTGTGGTGGAAGAAAATATAAGGTGTGCTCATACGGGGGCTTAGCCCCCGTATGAGCTTTTTTTTATTCCTGTTTCTTAAATCCGTTCTTAACCGCCATCACAAGACCGACCAGCATCAATAAAATGCTCGCGCCTGCAAATACCCATTTGGCTGTGTTCAGAAAAACAAATACCCAGGCAAGCCCTGCTGGTTGCGCAGGGAATATGGAAAGCAAAGTCACGATCACAATATTTTCGAGCAGGTCAAAGAACCATGCGCCCAATGGAATCACATTATATTTTCTCATCGGGCTGGTGGATGCAAAGCCACGCTGGAACAGCCATGAAATAAGCAGGCCAAAGGCAAAAAGATATACGATGGGGTAGAGTATGTCCACCGTCAACTCCACGTTGCGATAGAACGGACGGCCAAACTCGCCGTATTTTTCGATCATCCCAAAGATTTTTTCAGGGTTTGCAAACAGCATCAAATCCAGCGGTTGAATGCCGCCTTGTCCGCCTTGCATTATTCCTTGGATGAGGGGAAGCAAAAAGCCTGCAAAGAAAACATCCAAAGCCAGCAGGATGAGAACAAGCCAGCCTTTTGCCCATTTGTAAAAACGTTCCGATAGCCTGCTAAACATAACGCCTCCAATAAAAAGATTTATATTGAAAACACTGGCCCTGTCGGTTGGACACGCATTCGCACCCTTACTTAAGATTGATTATCCGTTTATCCGCTTCGCAAAGCAATCCGTTCTATTTGATTAGTGCCTCGCCGCCAAGCAGGGCATCTTCCACGCGGGCTTTGTGCTCGCCATGCATGGGCAGGGATTCCATTTCTTGAAGTGAGAAATACCCAAAGTCGGTGGTCTCGTTGCTTAAGCCTAATTCGCCTTCGAGGACCTCCGCTTCAAAACTGAGAACAACAAAAAAAGACTTGTTGCCGTCGGAATAAATGACCAATTGATCTGGGTTGCTGTACACGCCAATCAAGCGCGTCACACGGACTTTCAAGCCCGTCTCTTCCCAAACTTCCCGTTCACACGCTTCAGATGCACTTTCGCCAGGTTCCAGTCCGCCGCCAGGGACGCACCAGCGTCCATTGTCTGTGCGCTGGGTAAGCAATACCTTCTCGCGCTTTTCATCAAAGATGACCGCGCTGCATCCAACTCTAACTTTTCCTTCTTTGCCAAGGCGTGGGCCATATAAAACTTGTGACATTTGAACTCCATTGGATGAATTTTTATAAATAAAAACAGACCGTCAGATTATATCTGAGGGTCTGTTGGTTTTCACTGAAGTTCGCGGGAAAAATCGTTAAAAATTCGTTTTTGGAATTGTGTTTGTCAGGGTGTTTTAACGCAATATCACCAAGACGCTAAGATTTAAAAGCTTTTTCTTTGCGGCTCTGCGATTTGCGTTAATTTTTTTGCAAACCCTGCAATGTGGAAACTTGGGTTATTTTATGAACGTGCCGTTGCGTAATTCCTGAATGGTCTGTTGGATCTCTGCCTGTGTGTTCATGACGAACGGCCCGTAGGGGACGATGGGTTCTTTGAACGGCGCACCAGCGATGAGCATGAATTGCACGCCCTTGCCTGCCGCATCGCACTTAACTTCGATCTGGTCGCCGTCATCGTTGAAATTCACCATGCTGACAGATTCCACGACTTGGTCGCCGAATTCGCCTGCGCCTTCAAAAACGTACGCAAGGACGGTATGTCCGCTTGGGATGGGGATAATGAATTTCGAACCGGGTGCCAGCTTCACGTCCATGTAAAGAGGCGCAGCGTTGATCTCTGTCACAGGGCCGCGAGTCCCGTCCAATTCGCCTGCCACGAGACGGACAGTGACTCCATCCTTTTCCACAACAGGGATTTCGCCTGCGCTGACTTCCTGATAGCGGGGTGTGCTCATTTTTTGCGCGGCAGGCAGGTTCACCCAAAGCTGGAAGCCGTAGATGTTTCCGTTCTCGCTGCGGCGGGGCATTTCTTCGTGGAGAATGCCGCGGCCTGAGGTCATCCACTGCACGTCACCGGAGCCGATCTTGCCTGCATTGCCGAGGCTGTCGCGATGGTTGACGGAGCCTTCAAGCATATAGGTGACGGTTTCAATGCCGCGGTGCGGATGGGTGGGGAAGCCGCGGCTAGGCCCTTCGAGTGGATTGTTGAAAGCAAAATGATCAAAGAGCAGGAAGGGATCATATTCGTTGCTGGCGCGCGGAGCGATGGAACGCTTTAGTAAAACGCCCGCGCCTTCGATAACGAGTTGAGGTTCGATAATGTGGGAAATGGTTCTGTTAGTCATGTGGATTAGATGATTTGTGAACGGGATGTATTACGAAGTTTTATAAATTTCTAAGATACGCGCCGGGGTTGTTCAGGAACTCTTTTGTCAAGGTGACATGCTCCAGATCATCGTATTCAACCATGCGGATTTCTCCATCGGAAAAGTTCAATATCTGTGCCTCCGGGAAAGCCAGAATGATCGGTGAATGCGTGGCGATGATGAACTGCGCATCTTCGGTGATCATTTGCTTTAGCGCGGAAAGAAATGAAAGCTGGCGCAGCGGTGAGAGCGGCGCTTCGGGCTCATCCAAGAGATATAAACCGCCTGAAACAAAACGCGATTGGAACAATGCCATAAATCCTTCGCCATGCGAACGTGCGTCGAGGCCGTCGCCATAGCGGCGCTTGAGCGCGCCAACCTCGTTTCGATACGGCAGCTTTGCCAGATCTTTTGCGAGCTGCGAGCGACCCACATAATCCTTGTCTACGTTGCTTAAGTCGCTTTCGAGTTCCTGACGAGTTTGCGTGATCTGTTTTGCGTAGCCAAAAAATCCTCGGCGCGCAAAAAGAATCCTTTGAGCGTGCGTTTCGTCCACACGAGGCGCAGGTATTGCGCCAGCTTACGCATCTGCTCCAGCGACGGATCCGTGTTCACGCTTTGGCTGCCCACCGTCACTGAGCCGATCGCGCAGGCGATCGTTTCCAGCAACGTCGATTTGCCTGAACCATTCTCGCCGACAAAAAAAGTGACAGGCGCGCGAAATTCAATTTCATGCAGCGCCCGAATCACAGGAACATTGAATGGAAAAACATCCGCCTCGCGGATCTCTTTTTTCTGAATGGAACGCAAATGGATCATGATCTGATTTTATCAAGAACAAGCGGGACGCTGCGGGAATATTCCGTATCTTCCCGCGAGACGTTCAGCTTAAGGATATTTGCCTCAGGGATGGATTCCATCCATTCATTGACATATTCATCCAGCAAGCCCGCATCTTCACTGGACGCAATGTTGATCCTGTTTCGAGCGGCCAATCTTTGGCTGATAATGTCTGCATCCGCGTTCAGGGCAATGACAAGGTCTGGCGGCGGGAGCAGGCTGCGGGTGTGGAAGTAGAAGCGTCGGCACAGATCATATTCGGCATCATTGAGCAGGCCGCGGGTATGAAAGAGGCGGGTAAAGCCGTGAAAATCCAGATCGAAACCGCCGTCCATCAATGCAGGTGCGTTGTTTTGGCGAAGTTGATATTCCTGTTCTGCGCGAAAGAGCAGATAATCCATTTGATTGGCAAGCGCGTATCTCGCATCCTGTTTGAAGAGCGCCTGGAACGGTCTTTCGCTGTGTTGCTCCAGCGCGATCGAAAAATTCTCTTTCTGCTTAACGCCTGCGCCAGCGTGGTTTTTCCCACGCCGCTTGCGCCAACAATGACAATGAGTTTATTCATGTACTTCTATTGATCGCAAAATGCTGGTGCATCAAAGAAATTGACATTGGTGATGAACCAGCCTTGATTTAGTTTTTGAATGGTGATGGTCTGCGGCAGAAGCCGTGGGTCGGTGCTTTGGATGAGTGTGCCATCTGAGCGTTGATAGATATTGGTGCTCCATACCTCGCAGGTATCTACTTCGATGTTCGTATTACTGATAACGCGAATATCATCGATCTGGCTTTGGTAATAGTCGATTTCAGAGATTTGAACAAGACCCTGCTGGTTGAGTCCTGAAATTTCACTTTCTAGCACCGTGAAAATATCACCTGCCATGATGGGCGCGGCGATGCTTGCGTTACCTTGTCTGTAGGCTTCGATCTGTAATTGAATTGCTTTGGTGAGAAAATCACTGACTTCTTTGCTGAGTTCTGGTGAAACATCTGTGGCCTGGTCGGGGAAGAAGGGATCGCTGCCCTGTGCTACTTCCTGACCGTCATTCACGCCGTCCTTGTCCATATCGGGGTCGAGTGGATTCATGCGATAGTAGACTTCGACCCCATCGCCAATGCCATCGCCGTCGGTGTCCTTATTTTTGGGGTCTGTGCCTGTGCGCAGAATTTCATCATCATCAGAGATGCCGTCGCCGTCGCTGTCTGTGTTTGCGCTAGGGGGTGGGGTGGCGCCTTGCGGCGGCGCTTCAGGAGATTCCGCGGGTTGGGCGGCGAGGCCATATAAAGACTGTGCGCCAGCGATATCATCATTTCCTAGGGAACGATGCGGGCCGGAGTAGGACGGGAACATGAGCGCGTTAGGGTCGTTACTGTGGTCAAGACCGAGATTGTGTCCGATCTCGTGTGCGGCCACGGTCAGTAAGTCCACGTTTTGGGTGTCGCTGTTGACCCATCTTTCTGCGTCATCAAAATGCAGGAAGACCTGCCTGTCATTGTATGGGCTGGGATACGAGGCGTGCGCGAGAACGTCGCCGGGGCCGTCAAAGGGATCTCCATCGCCATGTTCACCTTCTGCCCACCCGATGAGAATGTCTGCTTGAGCAGAATCAGCTGCCTCGTTAAAGGAAAGAGGCGTTTCATCCGCCCATAACTTGAATGCGGCACGAATGAGGTCACGCTCCGCTTCGCCGTTGATTTTATTCGTCCCGTTGACAAAGAAATAGCTGAGGTTTGTTTTTCCCCATTGTGAGATGGCACGATACTTTGCGATACTTTCGTCTTCATCACCGGCGTCCGGGAGGTTGTCGTACCGGTAACTGGTTTCAGCTTCTGTAGTTGGCAATGTGCGTGAACAGGCTAGCGAGGTGACGAAGAGCAGGATAAAAATAAATAATACATGTTTCATAAAAGAGTGGCGCATTAGGAAACCTCGAATGTCTAAATTTTAGTCACTTATAGCATGGGGGAGATCACGTTACAAGAGGGTATAGAAGTTACTTATGGGCTATTTTTGCATTACAATTTCACTGTTTATAATACAGCTTACATGGAGAGTGTATGGAAGAAACTATCAAATTGATGTCAGATGATCCGATCGTTGCCACACTTCGTTTTCAGCCTTACCGCAGTACGGTTCAGCGCGGAGTGACGCCGTTTACTCCTGCAGAGAATGAACCCCAAACGAAAGAGATTTCGACTCCCTGGGGTTCCCAATTGACTGCCACTCCCGGAGATATGCTGGTCTTTGAATTGGACCGCCCAAATGATGCCTGGCCTGTGGATGCGGAAATATTCGATGCGAGTTACGAGATGCTGGAGCCGGGAATCTGTGTTAAACGTGCGCTTACCTGGCTTGTACCTCTTGTGGATGTAACCGGCGGTAACCCGGACCGTATGGTTGCAGTTCATACATTGGAAGGCATCGAAACTGTACGGGCTGGTGATTTTTACTTAGCCAAAGGGGTGCAGGGTGAAATATGGCCGTACCCGAAGAAAAAGGCTGATGAAATTATGAAACCCGCTGAGTAACTCAGCGGGTTGTTTTTTTTTTACTTGCCTTTTGCCGGGCTTTTCTCAGCCTTCTTTTGGATCTTTGTTTTTGTTGCACTGGGAACTGGCTTGCTTAGGTCGGGCAGGCCATCGTATGCACCGGCAACAAAGCCGTGGATATATTTGGAAGTGTTGATGGTTTCGATTTTGCCGCCTGTTTCACGCATCAATTCCACCATGTGACGGGTAAGACGTGCGTCACGGTCCTTAGGTCTTCCGCCAACCCCATTCCATAAGGCGATCAAAGTGACTTTGTCTGTGCCGCGGACCAGAGAGGAGTAGAGTGCCCAACGGTTGTTACGCTCGTATGGGTCGTATCCTTCCTTGACCTCTCCTAGATTTTCCAACTGATAATATTCATCCACGAGCGGGTGGCTGCGGATCTTGTAAAAGCGGTCGATCCAGTTTTCTCCACCGGGAGAGACGAATTCACGGATGTAGCCCGCCTCTGGCAGAGGCAGGTGTACATTTACATGGATGCCTTTTTCAGCGCAAACTTCTGCAAAGATGATCTCACTGCCTGCTGAAAGACCGGCAAGGATGGCAATGTCATTTGGACCCGCATTGCATTTCTCGAGTTTTTTGCGTATCTCTGTGCGGACTTCGTTTTCCTTGCTCTCAGGGAAGGTCTTCTTTTCCTTGCTTGGGTAATCCACCATGTATCCAGCGAAGAGGAAGACCTGTCCATCAGATGAGGTTCCAGATGCTTTTCTTTTTGTTGATTTTGAAGCGGATTGTTTTTCATCCTTACTGACTCGGCCCACTTCCTCTTCAAGAATATTGATGGCAGCTTGTACGAAGTCGCTTCGCATTTCCAGTGCGCGGAGGATCTCCAATTGAGAGAGGGAGGCTTGCAGGAAGAATAGGTTGCGGCGCGAGGCCGTCAGCGCTTTTCTGTAAGAGCGGACTACATTAGCTATGTTGTCAGCTGTTAAGGCGCGTAATTCAGCAAGGGAGATCAATGTCCAGTAGTCCGCATTGTCTACGTCCACTTTTGTTTCGAGCGCAAAGACCAGAGCACCTTTGAGTTCGGCCAATTCCTGGCGGATGCGTGTGATATCGGGATCCGGGTCTTTTTTATCGTCGAAGCGGTCAGCCAGATGGACGGCAATTGTGGAGAGGGTCAGCGCGTTTACGCCGGGATAATAATTGTTCAGGTCAATGCGATAGCCTTTGAGGTAGATATCAATGGCTTTGATGAGCCAGTGATATGAGTCGAAAGCCGCCTTCAATCGCTTTGCCTTGTCTGGAATGGATTTCCAGGATTCAGCCCACATTTCCTTGTAGATACGGCCAAGGTAGGAAATGGCTTCGCTGTCATTGGGGAAATCAGTCAGCAGGCTTTCAATTTTACAATGGCTTCATCCACGCGGTTAAGGCGATTGAGATGAAATGCCTCTTCGCGGCGGAAGGCTAGATTACCAGGGTTGCCTTCAAGTCCTTTGCGGTATTGCTCCAGCGCCAATTCGTTGCGTCCCATATTGGCGAGTGCCTTGCCTGCTTCACCGATGGCTTCTTCTTTGATGAGTGGGTTGCGAATTTCCTCGGTGAGTAAAAGAATATCGCCGATGCGCTTTTGGCGCTGCGCGACAGTCACTCTTTGTTTCCATTCGTTGTATTCACGCCAAAAGCCTGTTGCCAGCGGGGTTCGCAGCGTTTTTCGTTCCGGCTCCACCAACCCTGAAAGCAGGTTGAAGACCGGGCTATGGATCGCGTCGCGGTCTGATGCCCACGTGTCCCGAGTCATGCGTGCAATAGCTTGGATATCGTTTTTCAGGAACTCGGGGTCTGGCACGCCATCGGGTGTGATGTGATACGGCAGGGTGCGGACATTGAATATATCGAAAGGCATGTAAGCGCGCCCAGCTTGAATGTGTACCACGCCGCGTTTTCGGAACGCATGGCGGATGCCCAATTCATAATATACGTTGGCATTATCAATGCTCAGGTCGCAAAGGCAGAGGTCGGCTAGCAAAAGTTCCTGGAACATGTCCGTCAAAATATCGCCGGAAGAGGTTTCTTCATCTGCGCGGAAGGGTTCGAAACCTGCTTCTTCCAACGCGGGTTTGATCATCAATTTGTAAATGGCGTTGAAATCGTAAGGTGACCCATCTGCGCCTTTCTTTTTTCCGAATGGCATCACTACAAAGGCGTGCGGGCGGATTTTGGGACGCGTCGGGCTGGGGCTTTCAGCTGTTTCATCAACTACAACAGGTTCCTCCGCTGCAGCAGTGGATTCCTTTTCTGCGGAGGCTGTCCCTGTAGCAGAGGGAGATGCCTGCACGGGGGGGACGGGCGTCCCTGCGGGTGCGGCGGCTGGAGTATTTTCTTTCGGTGTGGAAGCTGCGTTTTGATCGGTCATGTTAAGTTTCCTTTGGAATTACCCTTTGGGGTCCTGTGTTTTGGGATAACGGGTGAGCAGGCTGTTCAACACAGCGGGCGGGGTGTTCGAGCCAATTTCAACGCCTGCAAATTCTTCGGCGATTTCTGCCAGGGTAGATTTGAGCCCGCCAAAATGCTCCATGATGCTTTTTTGCATGGCTGCGAGTTCGGCCTGTACAAGGTCTGAAGAGGCTTCCTCTGCAAGCGAGTTCAATGCCGTTACAAAAGTTTCTGTAAGGGTCTCTTCTGATTCACCCAAACGTTCCCTGGTGAAATCGACCACTGCATCTTCCATTGACTGTTTGAGTCTTTCATCAGACTCGCGGGCTTCTTTGATCACGCGATTGATAAGCCCCGCTTCTTCATCAAGGTCTGATTCTTTGAGAGCTTCCTGCATGGCCTTGATGTATTCCACATTCTGGCTCCAGAGAATATTTTCAGTGGATTTCACCATCGTGAAGAATTCGGTTTCGGTTTTCTCGCTTTCATCCAGACTTTTCCAATGGTCGTAGAGGATGCCAAGTTCCATTCTTACCTTGCTGTAATTCCTGACCACGGCATCGAGGTTTCGCAATTCCTGCCAGCCGATAAAGGCTGCCGTGAATGATGCAGAAAGGGCGACCCAAAGAGGCAGGATGGCTGCCAGAAACACACCCACGCCGCCGGAGATCAGGATCAGCGCTTGCAAGCGTTTGCGTTCATTCTGTCGCTTTACAACTCTATCGCTGTGCCAGTTTAATTGCTGTTCCAGTCTGAAGCGGAAATACTCATCTCCGGTAATATCGTGGAAGCCCCAGTCGCTGGCCGGGTTTTCAGGGTTGTAGTGCGGAGGAAGCTGGCCTTTGTAGGCGTCCATCGTCAGCTCACCGTTCATGCCCCGGTATACAGATCTTTGAATTTCAACCAGTCTCTTTTCCAGCCATGCGCGGCGGTTTGAGGAATTTTGCAGAATGGTGCGATAGGCGTAGATCTCTTTCAGTATTTCTTCCGCGCCTGCGCGAGAGACCAGCCAGTCTCCATTTGAATAGAATGCGCTTGCGTAGGCGGCAAAACCAGATGCAAGTACAGGCAGGAGGATGAGCAGGCCTCGAACAACTACACCGAGCAGGCCACTTTCCAGCGGGATGCCTTGAGAGAGAATGGCAAATAATGTAGCAAGAACTCCCAAAGTTGCGATCAGACGGCGCATTCTGAGGTGGGTTTTTGTTCTTTTGCTTGAAATTGCGTCGAGTTGAGCAAAGCGCGTCCAGGCAATTTCAAGGATGGGAGTTGGTTGTGAAGGTAGCTGTGTATCCATAAAAAGATTCCTCTTTTATTACTGGGATAGATTGGGACAGATCAGGCGGTATTCCTCTTTCTGGAAGAAGAATATCCATTGGCTCGGCGTCAAGTTTTTGACTAAACGGGAGCAGGCTGTTTCTGGTAGTTTTTCTTTGGAGATCGTTGTCAACAGATTCACATCCCAGATTTGCATGGTCTTTCTTGAAACCGTGGATAGGAAGCTGGCATCCGGCGAGAAGTTAATTCCTGAAACCAGATCTCCGTGCGGGATGCGCGCAAGTTCTTCGCCGGAATTCAGATCCCAGAGGTACACGTATCCATCTGCTCCGCCGGAGGCGAGCCAGTTCTTTTCAGAATTAAAGTCCAGGGATGTAATTCTTCCATCCTGAAGGAACTGAAAAGTGGGTTTGGAATAATCCTTTTTATTCATGTCCCACAAATAGATGCTCCCGTCGGAACTGGTGGTTGCCAGCCATGTGCCTTCTTTGTTAAAGGTGATTGACTTGATATTCCCGACCTGGCTGAGCTCGGCGACTTTCGCGTTGGTTGTCGTATCCCAGAGGACGGTTTTATCCGCAAACCCGATCGCTAATATGGGGTCTTTGGCGCTGTAGGCTGAAGTAAAAGGAATTTCGCCCTCTCCAAACTGGAGGACGTTTACCTGCTGCCCCAATTCGATATCCCAAACATAGAGATTGTTATGGTCTTCATTTGTCGTAGCGAGGAATTTTCCATCCGTGCTGATCGCCAGACCGCTGATGTTTGAGCTGTGCGGCAGGGAGTATAAGACTTTCGTTTCGAGGTTGTATAAGATGGCCTGAGAGTTTCCGACTTCTGAATTCTGTGAAATCGCGATCCATTTGGAATCTGGGCTGACCTTGAGTTGTGCGGTCAGCTCTTCAAAGGAAAGCACCTTTGTTCCAAGTGTGCCATCGTGAAGGGATGTTAATTGGCTGGCTGGAATTTGCCAGAGATTTTTGTCATCCGTGTTGATCAGCATCCATTGTCCCGCGGGGTCGAACTTCGCCTTGTTCACGAATTCAGGAAAACCAATATAGCCGACCCTTGCTTTCAGCAGAGAGACATCCCAGATGCTGATGTTTCCCTGCTGGTCACCGACAATGACCTTAGTTCCATCCTGGCTGAACACTAATGCGGAGCCAATACCATCCAGCCCAGCCTCGAACATTAACGCGCCGGTTTGAGAATCCCAAAGCCGCGCGGTCTGGTCATATCCTGTGCTGAGGATCCATTCACCGTTGGGACTGACTTCCACACGCTGAACAAAACTGCCATGTTGCATGCGGATCTTTTCCAACCCGGTAGCTGAATCGATCACCCGAACAATTTTGTCATCTGAGACGGTGACAAACCAGGAACTGTCCGGGCTAAAGGCGATATCCTCTACCCAGTCCGGGTGCTGGATGACATTTGTCTGCCGCCCGGATTCGGCCCGGACGACTCTCGCTGTGCTGTCTTCGCTTGCAGAAGCAAGGAGTTTTCCATCCGGGCTGAAGGCCAGGTTGAATATTTCCGCATCATGGATGGGACCTGGAACCAGTACCCCGGTCATCACTTTCCAGATCCGAACCCCGCCTGTTTTTGTGCCTATACCCAGCCATTCTCCGCCCGGGTGAAATACAACAACGCTGACTGGTCCCTTTGAAAAATTGTAGTTATAAACGTTCTGGCGGATGTTGAGGTTGATGATGGAGACAAATCCATCCTTTCGCGCTACGGCAATAAGACTGCCGTCCGAGTTTAGGGCAATATCCAAAACATCTGACTTGTAATCGAAAGCTTCCAAAGGGGAACCGGTTTGCAGATCCCAAAGACTTACCTTGCCATCCAGACTCGCAGTGATGAGAATGTTGTTATCGTTTGAAAGCAAAGCATCGACCACATCATTATCTTGTGGAGGAGTGCAGAATACCTGCTCTCCCTGTAATGTCCATACGCAGGCGGTGTGGTCTGCACTGGAGGAGATAAAATACTGTCCATCTTTGCTGATGTAAAGATTCCAGATTCTGCCGTTATGTTTTAAATGCTTAAGGGGGGTAGGCATGATGCTAAGGTTGGAACGCAATACATCCGCCGCTTCATTATAAGTACTTTCAATAGATGATACATCAGATGCCGATACAGCTGCAAGACGGTCTAACGCATCCAGGGCCAGCAATGTGCTGGTGTCCAGTTCGCCGGCGCGCTCCTTGTAAACACCGGCTTGTGCGGCGCTTCGCTGTGCCTTGGCTTCGATCTCTTTTTCCAATGCCAGGGCTTCTTTTTCTTCGGCAATTGCTTTTGAGCAAGGGCTGTTTGTTCACTTGCTGCGGCAGCGATCGCGCTCGCTTCGGCGGCTTTTTTGCTGTCGATTGCCGAGCGCCACTGGAAAAAAGCAAAAATACTCAAGAGAATACTCACCACCAATACCAAACCGATTCCAATCGTGAGATTTCTCTGGCGTTGGACGGCCATCTTTCGGCTGGTGCTGATGTATTCCGCCTGCAGGGGAACAACTTCACGGCTGACATGTTGAGTGGATTCTGTCATCCACTTTTCGCCGTATTCCAGGTCTTCGCCTTGCAGAAGGTAGCTGTGGTTCCTATTCTTTCGGTCCCATTCCGTGGAGCGTTCGAGCAGGCGCGTGTGCTGTTGCACCCAGCCCAAGTCGGTCTGGATGGCACCCACTAATTGAGGAATGGTTGCTTTGAAATCATCCTTGCGTGAACGCATGTACACCCAATTGGTTGAAGCCAGTTTGGGGTGCATTTTCTGTCTTTTTTCAGGTTCGCGATACAGAACAGGAATGATCTTTTTATTGTTCTTGATACCCAGTTCCAACTCGTTCTGGCAGATTTGAGATTTGGTGAATCCGGGCTGATGACGAATACAAATGCGTCGCCGCCTGTGATGGCTGCGCTTATTTCGGCCATCCAATCCGAACTGAGGGGAATCCCTTCCCAATCCACCCAGGCGTCAATGTCTGCCGCGTCGATCGCATCGTTCAATTTGCGGACGAACAGTTTATCCTTGCGGGAATAGGAGATGAATATTTTTGTTTTACGAACAGCGATTGACTCGGACATGGCTTATTTGCCCTTATCTGGAAACGAACCACGCAGCGACATAACCTTCGTGAGTGGCATCCTTTACTTTGAGCCATTGATTGTTCGCACCGATCTTCGCTTCGCCGCCCGGTTCTGCAATGATGAACTCGTAATTGACCGGCACGCGCTTGATCAGGGATGCGTCACTGACGATGGGTTCCTTGCGCATGGACACTGACTCGGCAGTGGTGTGTACTTTCACTGCGCCGCCCGCAGCAGGAGCAGGTGCGGCTGCGGTGGTTGCCTGGGCTGTAGAACCGCCCGCGTATTTCACATACCATGCGGCTACATAGCCATCCTTTTTATTCTGGTCGCGAACCTTGAGCCACTGGTTTTGAACGCCGACCTTGGGGATGGCCTGATTGGCAGGCTCAAGGCAAATGAGCTGTTCCGTAGGCGGTACTTTGCGAATCAATGTTTCGTTTGAAATCACGGGCTGGCTGCGGAAGGATAATTCTTCCGTGGGGACGAGCGCCAATGCGCCAGCCGGTACCGGAGTGGGTGCGGGTGCTGCGCCGCCAGGTTTGGGAGCAGGGGCAGCGCCACCCGGTTTCGGGGCGGAACCTGCCGCCGGAGCAGAAACAGTTACCGGTGCGGATGAAGCGGGCTTGTTCTTCGTCTCAGAAACGTACCATGCGGCCACATATCCTTGATCGCCCTTCGGATCCTGCACTTGAATCCACTGGCCTTGCACGCCAAGTTTTGATTTAACCTGTGCTTTCGGCTCAAGGCAGATCAATTCTGTGGTGGCTACCATGCGCTTCCACAAATAGCCGCCAACAGAAGGGTCGGCACGCAGAGAGAGGTCATCTTCCGCCGCGTAGATGATAAATTTTTCAGCGGGTACTTCCACCTTTGTCACCTTGGGAGGTTCGGGCGGGGTGGTGCTGTAGGCATTGAACCAGATCACGCCGCTGATCTCGGAGGCGAGTTTTGCGCCGTTGTATTTGTAACGGGTGGTCAGCAGCACTTCCTTATCAGGGCCGTCACCGCCGTATTTGTACGGGTCATAGAGGACGTAATCTTCGCCTTTTCTTTCTTTCACCAGCACAAAGTGGGTTTGGATCCCCGCTTGCTTGTTCCAGTCCACTTGCAGGATGACAGGTTTTCCCTGCGCCACTGCCGCATCTATTTGAGTAAGAGGAGCAGGGTAGGCTTCACAGGCTTGAAAATCCTGAAAAGCGCTGTTGGGCCAAACATACGGCAACACACTGGGGATAAAAAATGCCCCTTGAAAGCCGCCAGCGTTTTTCATTTTTTCGTTGACAGTTACAGGGGTTTCGCTATATCCAATTCCATTCAGCATCATTGTCACAGATGTGAGCAGGCACCCCCAGCCGCCAATGGTTTCGCTTGAATGTCCGAGAGATGTTTTCTTCCAGGCATCGTCGTTCTGGTAAAGGTTTTTCGTGACAAACATAAGGCCTTACCTCCTGCGGTTCAATAAATTGAGATTAACTGGGATGATTTTACTCGAAATTACTTTGCAACGAACTTGCAACTTTTTAAGGTTGGGTGGACAGGCTTCGCCTCATTCTTCGCCTCGGCCTGCCAGCCAGCACAAACATTTCTTCACCTGTATCATTTATCCACAACAAACCCATGCGCCCGCCATTAGTTCCTCGGGGATGCCTGCATCGCTGGCGAATTGACGCGCCACGAACTTGCCGCCCTGCATCACATATTCGATATTCTTTCTATCCGCCAGCGTTTTCAGATCATCCAGCGGATTCTTTTTCACGACGATCAGATCTGCCAGTTTACCGGCTTCCAGCGTGCCGAGTTTTTTCTCCCAACCTAATGCCCGCGCCGCAGTCTTTGTGGATGCGACGATGCACTCCATGGACGAAAGTCCCGCCTCGGCCATGTAAGCCAGTTCCATCGCATTCTCTTCGTGGAAGTTGTATGGAGTTGCCGCATCCGTACCCATTGCAATGGGTACGCCCATCTCATGCGCCTTGCGGATGGAGAGCAGCGCATCTTCCTGAGTCTCCTTGCTCTTTTCCTGATCCAATCTGGAATGCCGGGCTTGTCTCCGTAAATGACATCGTAGCCAGCCTTCAAAGTGGGCACGAGGAATATTTCTTCTTTTGCCATGCGTTCCATTACACGCGGGTCTTGATTGAGATAGGTTCCATGCTCAATGGTCTTTGCGCCCGCTTCCACTGCATTGCGGATGCCTTCAATCCCATGCGCGTGAGCCGCCACGATCTTGCCGACCTTCGCCGCCTCCACCACAGCAGCGCGGATCTCTTCCATTTCAAACTGTGCCGCGCCGGGTTTTTCTCCGGGTGCAAGCACGGCTCCCGTTGCCAGCATTTTGATCAAGTCAGCGCCAGCCTTTAGCTGTTCGCGCGCCGCCTTACGGACCTCATCCACACCATCTGCTTCGCGGTACATCCCGTCATACCATTCGCTGCCTGTGGAGGTGATCGAAAGCAGTTTGCCCGCCAGTGACATGCGCGGTGCGGCGAACATACCCGCTTCCACGGCTTTGCGCAGCGAAAACTCAAGGTGATGTCTCCCGCCCACATCGCGGATGGTGGTAATACCCGCCGCCAGTGTGTTCTGCGCGTGCTTCAACATGATGAGTGACGTCCAGCCCCACGGGCCGGTCATTGTGCTGTCTGGCAGGCATTCTGCCGCAATGTGAACGTGGCAATCGATCAGCCCGGGCAGAATATATTTGCCGGTCATATCCATCTCGTTGACCGTTTTTTCAGGAGGCTGAATCCACTTCTCTGAAACACCCGCGTAGATCACCTTGTCATTTTCAATTGCAATAATGCTCCGTTCAATGGGTTTGTTTCCGTTTCCGTCTATCAGGGTGGCATTTTTTAGTATGGTGACGGTCATGATGGATTTCTCCAGAGTTTATTAATGGGTTAAATGCAGTATAGCATGGGGAATCAAAATGCGGCAAAGATGCCGCATTATTTTTGAAGTAAGAGACTTTGATTATTGATACTGCTTGAGCCACCAGTCGGCGCCTGGCAGGCTGCTTTCCTTTACAACCTTCAACAACGCTTCTGTGTCAAAATAAACGCGGCGAAGGTCTACATCGAAAGAATTTCCCCGATTGGTCAATGACCGCGTACTCCGCCCAAGGCAGCAAGCGGGGCGGGTTACCCGGCGAAAAGGCAAACTCAAAAGCATTGCCAACACTGCCCGAATTCAGGATCAATTTTTTTCCGTAGCGCCTGTGCATTTGGATGTGTGAATGTCCGCCAATGAAAACAGTGGAAGATTGTTCTGCAAAATATTTGTCCAGCAATTCCGGCGACGTAGTGGCTTGAATGATGTCTGTCGTTGAAATAGGTGACCCGTGAAATGCCAATAACTGCACGCCGTTTGGGAATTTGATTTTGTGAGTGCTCTGAAACGACTTCAAAAATTCAAAACTGTCCGGTGGAGCTGGTCGCGGCACCAATACAGGTCAGGAACCAAATGCTCGGTGATCTCAAACTCCGGCGCTTTTTCAGGGTCAAGGATTGCCTCATCATGATTTCCCATGATGTAGATGCAGTTCAACTCTTTCAACGCGTTCAGCGTTTCCAGCGGCTGCGGCCCAAGGCTGATGGTGTCTCCCAGGCAGATGATCTCATCAGTGCCGTGTTTTTTAATATCGGCAAGAACAGCCCGAAGAGCTGTTGTTGCCGTGAATGTCAGAAATAAAAGCAATGCGCATCAGATTCCTTTTCGTTCACCATTGTACACGACGCGGGTGAATATTGGATATTTTCAATCAAATTAGAACTTTTGGGTGATATTCCCGCATCTTGATGAAATTACCGCCTCTTTCCGCGCCCTGCCTGCCCGCTGACCTATTGCATTTTCTACTCTGTGTGCGAGTGAACGAGAATTTCATTCCTGTTGATTTCAACATCCAGCGCATCACCATATTGGACTTCGGGAATTTGATATGTGATCACTTCGATAAGGGATGGATTTTGAAAGTGGGTTTTCTTCGTCTCAGGGTGTGGATAATACACCCAGCCCGCATACTCCATGCCTTTGAAGAACACCTTACAGCGTGAGAATGAAAACGTCTCCGGCGGGTGTAAATCAGTCCACTCGACCAGTGGGAAGGTGAACTCAGGTTTGGTCATTTCGAATTCCAACGGCGCAACCGAGATGTTCAGGGTTCCGTTGAAGTAAAGGGACAGGTCAAGGCCAAGTTCTTTGAAGTATGGCTTTTGCTTTTCAAGCGAGCTGTATGGATATGCTGTGGATGGCCGCGAAGCGACTTGATGTCCCTGCATAAGGATGCCTGTGAGGTGAACCCATGAAGCGTTCATGTCAGGTTTGTCATTTTGTTGGATACGGCAGGACATAAAACAGCATCACTAAAAACATAAATGTATTGCCTGCCAATACGCAGATATGCCATATCTCGTGGTTTCCAAAATATGGCGGGAATGGATTCGGCCTCCCGTTCGCAAAGATCAAAGCGCCGACGGTGTAGAACAGTCCGCCCGCAATGAGCAGGGACATGGCTCCCATGCCAAGCTGGTTGTAGATGGGGCCGATCAGAAAGACGATGATCCAGCCCATGAGCAGAAAGCTGATGTTGGACATCAAGACAGAAATTTTTGTGAAGAAAATGGATTTGAGGGTAATGAAGAAAATCGCCAAACTCCAAATGACCCCGAACAGCACCCAGCCAGTTGCTCCGCTGAAAATGGTCAGACAGAACGGGGTGTACGTCCCTGCGATAAGGATGTAGATGGCGTTGTGGTCAAGAATCCCAAAGACGCGCAGATACTTGCCGAAGAGTAAAAAGAAATGCAGAAGACAACTGAATAGAAAAGACAGGAACAGACTCGTCCCGTAAATTGCAAAGCCGATGATGTGCGCGGGCTTGTTTGCAATTGCGGCCAATGTGACCAGCACCGCCAGCGCCGAGATGGACAGGATCGCGCCGATGAGGTGGCTGATGGCGTTGAAATATTCGTTGCTGTCTGGCGCGGAGATGAGCGGGTCGAGGGCGGGTTTTTGTAAGGTCATAGGCGCGAGTATATCGTATTCCCTTTGTAACCTGAACAAATATAAAAAATGAAACTGCCTAAAAAACAGCCTCATTTTTTATGATCGGTTTTTTGTGGTGTTTCAATTATGAGGGGACTTGCAATGTCCCATTTGCTGCCATCACTCCCATGACGGACATGAGAATAACTAGTAGAAATAGAATTCCCATTACCCAATTCATCCATTTCTTTTCGGGGTGGTTGATCCAGTAATATAAAATGGCAGAAAGCAGGAAGGCTTGTGGCACAACCTCTACATAGCTGGTGATGGATGTGGGGATAATGGTGTAGATTATGCCTTCAACGGAGCCAGGGGCAGCCCCAAAAGTGGAGAGGATTCCCAAAGCAACCAGAGTCCACCATAAAATGAGCCAGCCATTTTTTCTGCTGAAAAATATCTCGCGCAAAGGGTAGAATGCCAGCGCAAAGATCAGTCCGCGGATAGGTTGGAGCATTGGCCCTGCGGCTACCCATGGACTGTCCGTCGGGCGCATGAAGCAGGCTAATGCACCTTCTGCAAATGACTGGCTGTAGTTAAGAAAGGTATAAGCCAGAATCCCCATCAGAAAATATGTGAGCGTGTGTACCACGCTGGTTTTGACAATGAGCCCCCATAGGGTGGTTTGGTTTGAATTGTTCATTTTTTCCTTCCTTCCACCCTAGCATACAGTTTGGAGTTGATCAATTCAAGTGATGTTTATCACCCTGCATATCGTCGATGAATTCGTTTACTTCGGTAAATGTCCACCTGCTTCAGCTTGATCGAGCACGGCCAAAATGGTGCGGACTAATTCTCTTGCAGCGGACTCGCTCAATTCCACAGCCACGCGCGCGGAGGGGCCTTGGGACTCGTTCACGAAGTCAATGTTCAAGGCGTGTTCGTATGGGGCATTGAATGGGTGGTCGTAGGAAACATTGGCTTGATTCAATTCAAACCATCCGCTGGTTCCTTTTCCGCTGCCATCCACTTTTACTTTTTCAACGATCATTGTACACATGGGTTTCTCCGTTTTTTGCATGTCACTCTGAGCGTAGCGAAGAGTCTCTAAGACACTCGTAGAGATGCTCACTGCACTGGCGTGCAGCGCAAGTGTCGCCGAAAAGAGCGGCTCAGCATGACATGGCGTGAGATTGTTTAAACTAAATTCTTTTCAAGAAACGCAAAGACTTTCTTCCAGCCATCCACAGCTTGTTCCTGCCGGTACATTGGACGGTCATAATAGAAGAAGCCATGTCCTGCGTTGGGGTACATGTGAAACTCATAATTCTTTCCGTGCTTCTTGAGTTCTTCTTCGTGGAGTTTCACTTGTTCGGGTGTGGGGCTGGAGTCGTCTTCGCCAAACAAACCTAAAATGGGGCAGGCCAGCTCACGGGTATAGTCCAGAGGCGAGACGGGATATTTATCATTCAATTGATCGGGAGTCATCACTACGCGTCCGCCCCAGCAATCAATGATCGCGTCAAAGTTTGGAGTTTGGCATGCGGTGAGATAGGCGTGACGTCCGCCGGAGCAGGTGCCGAAGATGCCGACCTTGCCATTGACATAAGGCAGCGCGCGCAGATGATTCATCGCGCCTGCAAGATCGCCCACTGCCTGAGCATCGGCCACGCCTCCATCCGCGCGGACTTTTGCCGCTACATCTTCGGGAGTTCCGTGGCCCGAGCGGAAGTACAAATTCGGGGTGATGGTCACATATCCGTGCTGCGCGAATTTGTAGGTTGCTTCGCGATACCACTGGTCCCAGCCCGGCATGTGATGCGCGAGCACCATTGCAGGGAATGTACCTTCGCCCAATGGCCGCGCCATGTAGGCGTTGATCTTGTCTCCGTTCGCGCCCGTCATGGTGACGGTTTCAGCGAGCACACCTTCGTACATGTCTGTTGTGTACATTGAAAACTCCTTTGGTTTCGTTGATTATATTCAATAAACGACAGAGAATTAACTGGTTGCTTTTTCGCTGAGTTCCCACAATTTGACTGCATTAATATCGTTGTCAAAACTCTTTGTTCTGCGGATCTTGCGCTTTATCCAAAATTTTCCATTGCTATTTTTGGCGGACGGGTCTTCTGCGAGGAAAATACCTGTATCGGCGCCTGCTTGCGGGTCAAGCATGAACAGGGAGCGAAATAACCCGCCTGGGACGTAACTCTTCTGCTTTTCTTCTCCGCGCTGTCTGCCGAATTCGGTGCTGACCATGCCTGGGTGAAAACAATGGGCTGTGACACTTTTTGCGCCAACCCGATGTGCCAGTTCGCGTGTGAAAAGAATGTTCGCAAGTTTGCTCTTGCTATAGGCTTTGAATGAGCTGTATGTGCTTTTCTCGTCCATCCAATCGTCCCAGTTGAAGCTGCCGAACATGTAACCCCCTGAACTGGTGGTGATGACTCGGCCTTGAGTCTGCTCGATGAGCGGAAGCAGTTCACGGGTCAGCACGAACGGGGCGAGGTGGTTGATCGCCATCGTCATTTCCCATCCATCGGCGCTGACTCTGCGCTCGTCCAGCATCAAGCCCGCGTTATTCCATAAAACATCCAATGTTTCTGTTTGTGCCTTGACCTGCTCCGCAAGTGACTTGACTTCCGCCATCGAAGAAACATCACCCGTGACCAGCACGAACTCGGCGTTTGGCGCATTCTTCTTCAAATCGTCCATCACGGGTTCCCCGCGTGCCGCCGAACGTGCGTGGACAAATACCTTCCAACCCCGCCGCCCCAATTCCAATGCGCCCGCTTTGCCAATGCCCGTGGACGCGCCCGTGATCAATATTGTTTTGCTCATTATGTTTTCCCTTTTATGTTGTGATGTGTGCAGGGTATGGATTGTATGTGAGGGAGTAATCTTTCTTCCATTGGCTGATAGGTTTGTGAGGGTCTTTCTGGTGGGAAAACCTCCCGCTGCTTGAGAGGTGTATATAGCTCGTATTATTTCCTTCCTAATTTATCGTGATCTTGGTTGTTTGTCCCTGACGAATAAAAGTATGGCAAAAAGTTTTTTTGTCCGCGATTTACAGGGTTGAATGAGGAGATAAAAATAGACCGAGGTTCGGAAACCCACGAGGATTTTCAAAACTTTTCTGGTCGAATAACACTCACCCATGAAGAGAAAGCGGTACTAGTCCGGTATCCAGATCTTATCTCAATATCCTCTGCCACGGGAATCTCACTGGCACTTAGATCGTAAAAGCCTGATCTCGCATCTTTTCTTTGAAGGATCAACTCTCCGCCTGAATAATATTGCATGTCCATCAGGCAGGCGGGTTCCCAGCTATCTTCGTATTCTTTTCGATTTTATGAATAAGAATCTGCTGCCCGTTTATCTCGGCGGTTTCCGTCTGTACAAATGGATAGGTAAACTCAGCTTGATGTTTATTCAAACTGCAATCCACGTTCTTCCCCACCGTAAAATTGACATTATCAATGAACAGGTCTAAGGGGCGCAGAGTTACCTTCCCTGACCGCCACCGAATCAGTTCGCAGTGCGGGCGGTGGGTAATATCGTTGCTGCGTCGAGTGTCAATTGTGAAACTCTGTAATGCACCTGCCCATCTAAATACGCCTTCCAGAGTGAGTGTGTGCCATTGATCGCTCTCAAGGCAGTGTTTGATGTTTGAGTTGATGGCCCATGCCCCCTTGGCTCCCGCGCCACTCGGAGCGCCCCACATTCTGCCATTGCCCCCAACTCGGCCGCAGCTCCTTCCACTTGCTCATACTGAATTCAATGGCCTGCACCACCGAGTCGCTGCCCTCGTTATTGCAGGTCGTGGCTGGCGTGAACTGAAATTCCATATCAAGCTTGAAAGAATTCGCCCCCTCAATCGGGTCAAACTCCTTGTAACAGTGAACACCGGAATAAGTATCCCCGCCCGTGATCGAGCATTGCAGAGATGCCCCTCTGAGTGAAGGGCTATCCACATTTTGCAAAACCCAAAGCGAATCTCCTCCATCTTCAAAGACATGCCATGCCTCTCCCTCATCTTCGATATTTTCTGACAATATTATTTCTGTAGTGGACGCTTGCTGTGCGCCTCCACCCAACGGGTCAACTGGCAGCACATCTGACGGTGTTACCGTCACTGGAAAGGCCCCCGTCCGATCACACATTGTTCGCCCGTGCTGTGCGACTGTGTGCCCCCAAAGCAGGAACAGCAAAAAGGCAAATGCGCGGGTCTTCTTATTCATCGCAAACTCCTTTGTTTAAGTGATACCCGAAAATGGTTTGCTTGCACGTTTTTGGATTGGAACATCCCCCTTTGCTGGCTTCGCATTCCTTTACCAATAATTCCCTTGTAGATCGTGCCAAGGTTGTATCGATTGGCACAGGCGGACAATAGACTCCGTCGCCAAAGGTATGCGAGGCTTTATAAGGCCCTGTGAATGTGATGAAGTATCCCCCGTTTTGTCTGTCGAACATCCAGCCTGTATAGTAAGCCACATAACCGTTCTTTACCCAAACCTCCTGTTCCGCCAGCTTTTCAGAATTGGGAAATATCTGGCGTTCCTCAGTCAATCCCTTGCGCTGCCGCTTGAATGCTGCCTATGTGATATAGGAACGAGAAGCCGAGCACAGCCAACGCAGTAAAAATGATGACCGCGCGTGTAAGAATGGGCATGTCACTAAATTTTTTTTTTCGTGGGAGCTTCTTCTTTTTGCGGGGCTTGCCTTTGGGTTCTTCATCCTTCTGTTCTTTTTCGGCTTTGCCAAATCCCTTTGCAGACGAACCTTTACAACTTCGCTCAGAATCAAGAAAATACCGGTAATCAAGGCGCTGATAATTCCAGAATAGAACATGGCGGTTGTTGTATCCATTTTCCGGCCTTTCCATTTCTCGGCATTTTGAAAACATTGTTGATGAAGTTATGAAAACACTATACAATATTCGCAATTCGAGTTCAATCCCTCCTTCTCTCGTCCCGTCGTCTATGACCCTGCTTCTCGGAACGAATCGCCTGTCACCCTTGTTCCTAATCACTAATCACCTTTCCTCCCTCCCCAAAATCAAAAGTGACCTGTATAATCCCAGCCATGAAACAAATTCTCAAGCAAGCCGCAGCAACTCAAGCCGCCGCCGCTACATGCGCGACCTAAGAACCTGCCACGGCTTGAGACGGATGAAGAAATCCAGTCCCGAAACCAACAGGTTCGGGACTTTTCTTTTCCCTGTCTCACTCACCACTTTCCACTCACTACTTCTTTCGTCTTTCCTCTTTCACCACTTGGTATAATAGCCCGTCAATCAACACTATTTGGAGCATTTCACAATGAGCAAAAAACTAACAGGCAACCAGATCCGCCAGGATTTCATCGATTTCTTCGTCGAGCATGGACATACCGCCGTGCCGTCCATGTCACTTGTGCCGGGTGGAGATGCTACGCTTCTCTTCACAAACTCGGGCATGGTGCAATTCAAAGATGTATTCGTCGGCACGGATACACGTCCCTACACCCGCGCCGTGGATTCGCAGAAGTGTATGCGCGTGGCAGGCAAGCACAACGACCTCGAAGACGTAGGCCGCGACGACACGCATCACACCTTCTTTGAAATGCTCGGCAACTGGTCATTTGGCGACTACTACAAAAAAGACGCCATCGCATGGTCGTGGCAATTGCTCACCGAAGTGTGGGGACTTCCCAAAGATAAACTCTACGCTACTTGTTTTCGTGACGATAAAGGGCAACGTCCCGCAGGATGATGAAGCCGCGAACATCTGGAAGGAACAACCCGGCTTCGACCCCGAGCATGTGCTTTTCTTCGGGCGCAAGGAAAACTTCTGGCAGATGGCAGAGTTCGGTCCCTGCGGCCCGTGCTCCGAAATCCACATTGACCTCGGCGAAGAGCGCGACAACATGCGCGGCACCGACCATGTCTGCGGTGTGAACGGCGAATGCACCCGCTTCCTTGAACTCTGGAACAACGTTTTCATTCAATACAACCTCTTTGAAGATGGCCGTCTCGAACCATTGCCCGCCAAGCACGTGGATACCGGCATGGGCTTCGAGCGCATCGTCTCCGTTTTGCAGGGCGTCGACTCCAACTACAAGACCGACCTCTTCGCGGGCTCGCTCGAAGTGCTGCGCTCGCTCACGGGTCACACCGAAAAAGAAATGCTCGCAAACTTCACGCCTTACCGCGTCATCTGCGACCATGTCCGCTCCGCCGCCTTCCTCATCGCCGACGGCGTCGTCCCTGGCAACGCGGGCCGCAACTACGTCACCCGCATGATCATCCGCCGCGGCGCGCGCTTTGGAACGAAGATCGGCCTCACCGAACCCTTCCTCGCAAAAGTTGCTGAAGCGGTGATTGCGGAATACGGCGATTTTTATCCCGAACTCGAAAAGAATAAGGCGACCATTTTAGATAACCTGACTCGAGAGGAAGTCCGCTTCGCTCGTACCGTTGAAGCTGGTACTGCTCACTTACAGAATCACCTCGACAGCATTCGCGCATCAAATAAAACCTCCCTCGATGGACATATTGCCTTCGACCTGTACGCCACCTACGGCCTGCCCTTCGAGATCAGCCGTGACATCGCCCGTGAACAGGGTCTCGACATTGACGAAGCAGGTTTCACTACTGCAAAAGAAGTCCATGCCAAAGCCTCTGGCGGTGGCAAAGCTATGGGCAAACTCGGCGGCGACGCTTCTGACTACTTCGCCAACATCCTGAAAGACCTGCAAGCCAAGAAGACACTCGGCGTGGCTGGCGTTGAGTATGACCCGTACAACAGTCCGCGTGTGGAAGGCGAAGTCCTCGCATTGGTTGTCAACGGCGAATCAGTTTCCTCTGCATCCCTCGATGATGTCGTTGAAGTCATCCTGCCCAAGACTGGTTTCTACATTGAGTCTGGTGGTCAGGTGGGTGATGAAGGCTACATTCGCGGCAATGATTGGGAAATTGAAGTGACTTCCGTCCGCCGTGCTGCGGCTGGAACCATTACGCATATCGGGCAGGTCATCTCTGGTCAACCCAAAGTGGGTGATAAGGTCGTTGCCGAAGTGGATACCGTCCGCCGCCATAACATCATGCGCAATCATACTGCCACGCATCTTTTGCACAAGGCGCTGCATGAAATCCTCGGCGACCATGCCCGTCAGGCAGGCTCGCTCGTCTCTCCCAAATATCTGCGCTTCGACTTCACCCAACCCGACGGCATGACCCCTGAGCAAATTGAGCGCGTCGAGAAAATGGTCAACGAAGCCATTGCGGCAGATATGCCCGTGGTCAAAGTGACCAAGTCCCTCGATGAAGCCAAGAAGGAAGGCGCGATGGCGCTCTTCGGCGAAAAATACGGCGAGACCGTCCGCACCGTTTCCATTTTGGACTCAGATAGTGCCCTTAGCTCTGTTGGGGGCTTAGCCCCCGACAAGCAGAGTAAGTATTCCTACGAACTCTGCGGCGGCACACACATTGATCGCACTTCTGACATTGGTGCATTCATTATCGTCAGCGAAGGTTCCGCAGCGGCAGGCATTCGCCGCATCGAAGCAGTCACAGGCCGTGGCGCGTATGAACTCATCAACAAGCGTTTCAAGACCTTGAAACAAACCGCTGGTTCATTGAAATCTTCCGTGGAAGAAGTCCCTGCCAAAGTAGATGCGTTGCAGGACGAAGTTTCTGAACTCAAGAAAGAACTTGCCAACCTTCGCGCACAACAAGCCCTTGCAACTTTCGACCTTCGACTTTCGACAGTTCAAGCCGTCCAAGATGTCAACGTGCTTGCGGTCGAAATCCCCGACTCAAACGTGGATACCCTGCGCATGCTAGCCGACAAATTCCGCGAGAAATATCCCAAAGCGGGAGCCGCTGTCCTCGTAACGGGCACAGTCCCCGTAGGGGGATCAACTGTCATCGCGGTGGTCACCGAAGACCTCGTCAAGCGCGGAGTCAAAGCTGGCGACCTTATCACAGGCATCGGCGGCAAAGGCGGCGGGCGTCCCAATCTCGCGCAAGGCAGTTTGCCTGAAGGCAATCTCAGCGAAGCTCTGGGAAAGGTCGCAAAAGTTGTTGAAGAGAAAATGAAATAGGGTATATAAAAACAACAGGGCGACTATCAATCGCCCTGTTGTTTTTATTCTGGATAGATTGTAAGATAGGGTAAATATGTTTACTTCAGTTTTCTCCGACCTGGGTGATAAATTCCATCATTACAAATTGCAGACCTACTTTTTTGCATTTCCAGTTGGGATCGTTGTTTGTATCCTGTATGTGATCGGGTCGTTGGGAAATTCCGGGCTTGGAACGTATGTGGCTTTGGGGTTGATCGCGCAATTGGGGGTTTTTACCCTTCTTTTGTATTTCTGGCCGCATCTCATGCGTTTCATCGAATATGTTTTTTATATATCTTTTGCAACCTCATTCTTCGCTTTGACCCAGATATCAATAAATGCCTTTTATCTACATGGAGGGTTGGATCCAAGTGAGTTGGCGGATGTGTTGAATAGCCTGTCCATGTGGATGATCGTGTTTATGTTGGGAGCTTACCTGACCACCGATAAGGGTTTTGTGAGGGTGTTGATCTTATATATTTTTACCGTGATGATCGTGATGGCGGCGGGCAATCTTTGGGTGCTTTTCTCTTCCGGAGATTTGGAGTTTCCCTTCATTTTTCGTTGGGTTAATCCCTTTGCGAGTATTTCCATAGCGACTCTGTTGATCCAACGGATGGGGGTGTTACAGCAGAGTTATGCTTCCACAGATTCATTGACGGGATTGCTGAACCGCCGCGCATTATATCAAGTGCTGAATATTGAAATGGAGCGGTTCGTGCGCTACCGTAAGCCGTTTTCCGTGATCAACTTTGATGTGGATCATTTTAAGAACATTAATGACGCACATGGGCATTTGGTGGGTGATGAAGTTTTGAGAAATCTGGCCCAACTGGTTAGGAACACCATCCGTCAGGTGGATTATGCGGGGCGCTGGGGCGGGGAGGAATTCCTGATCATCCTGCCTGATACGGATCTTCACGCTGCGGGATTCCTTGCTGAGAGGCTTTGCGTTGCTCTCCGCCAAAGTTGTTACGGGAAGGTGAGCAATGTGACTGCGAGTTTTGGGGTGACGGCGTATCAGGAAGGGCAAAATCTGGAGGAAATGCTTTATTCAGCGGATAGCGCCATGTATCAAGCCAAGCAGAACGGGCGTGATCAAGTGGTTGTGAATGGTATTTCTCTGCACGAAGTAGGTTGATCATCAAAAACAAACAGGAGGCGGACTAAAATTCGCCCCCTTTTATTCCACACGGCACAAATGAGTTTTGCTATGCTTTCAAAATCATCCCGCTGTAGCCATTGAGATGTAGTTTGGCATTGGCGAGGTTATCGGTTTTGGATAACTTGAAGAGACATTCTGAATATTCGAATTCAAATTTCCTGGGCTGCGGGTCAAAGTTTAATAGGATGGCAACTTTTTCTTTGTTGAGCTTTCTTGTGTATCCGAGAATTCCTTTTGGCAGGCCGCTCAAGATTTCCAGCGAACCTTCCTGCAGGGACCGTTCATGGTTGCGGACTTTCATTAATCCTTGAATGGTGTTCAGCAAGGAATCTTCTGCTTTGCTTGCTCTTTCCACATTGATCTTGCTGTAATTTTTATGTACAGGCAGCCACGTCTTCCCTGCGGACGAAAAGCCTGCGTTCGGTGTCGAGTCCCATTGCATGGGCGTACGGACTTCGTCACGGTTGATGGTAAGGCCGAGCAGGTCAAAAACGAAGCGTGGGATGGATCTGAATTTGTGCGGGACAGGGTCCATTGCGGTATTGAAAGGCTGCGGCAGGTCTGTCATGCCGATCTCTTCGCCGTAGTAGACGCAGGGTACGCCGCGCACGGTGAGTTGTAATAAGGCAAGTAGTTTTGCTTTGCGCAGATCTTCCCCCAGTTTGTGAATGCTTCTGCGTCTGTCGTGGTTGCTGAAGACGTAGACGGGCATAAAAGGGTCGGGGAAGTGGATTTCAATACGCTCGATCAACTTGCGGAAATAATCCGCGCTGAATTGGAAGTTGAGCATTTCAAAATCGAAGACAAGTCCCAGCCCGTTGTTGACATCGTCTCCAAGGAATTTGCGGATGATGGATCTGTCGCCGCTCACTTCGCCGAGCAGGATCTTTTCACCAAATTCATCGCAGACACTGCGAAGTTCCTTTGCGAAGGCAAAGCTCTCCGGCTGGTTTAAATTGAATTTTGCTTCTTGAAAGAATCCGGAAGGATCATCTTCGGTGGGCAGGAGTTTGAAGGAGAATGGATTGTTCCGAAATTCGGCATTTTTGTAGATGACGTTGAAGATGTCGAGGCGAAAACCGTCCACGCCTTTGTTCAGCCAAAAGCGGACGGTGTCGGACATGGTCTTTTTTACTTCGGGGTTGCGGTAGTTCAGGTCTGGCTGGAAGGGGAGGAAACTGGACCAGAAATATTGTTTGCGTTCGGGTGAGTAATGCCAGCCGCTTCCGCCCGTCAGGCTTTGCCAGTTATTCGGCTTTGCCCTCACCCCTAGCCCCTCTCCCAAAGACGGGAGATGGGAATCACGCCAGATGTACCAATCTGATTTTGGATTGTTTCGAGATGTGCGTGACTCTTTGAACCACGGATGCTCGATGGAGGTGTGGTTCATGACCATGTCAAAGACGATCTTCATGCCGCGCTGGTGGACTTCATCGATCAATTGCAGGGCTTCGTCCATGGAGCCGTATTCGGGAGCGATGTCAGTGTAGCTGCTGATGTCGTAACCGGTATCAGCTTGCGGCGAGGAAAAGAACGGGGAAATCCACAGCGTTTCGAATCCCAATTGATGGATGTAATCCAGTTTTAGGATAATGCCTTTTAAGTCCCCAATTCCATCCCTGTTTGAATCGAAGAAGGAACGCGGGTAGATTTGATAGATGGTTGTTTTGTGATACCAGGGTGTGTTCATGGGTTATCCGAGCATGTCTAAAAAGCGGAACCAGAGTTTTCCGGCGTTGACGACCCATGCATTTTCTCGGAAAGGGGAGACGTATGGGATGTGCAAGTCGTTGAACGGGTTGTTGACGGGTTTTCCGAGGATGCCGTTCGCCATTTGCTGGCCGAGATATGTGGCGAGTGTGACGCCATGCCCCACGTAGCACATCGAATACCACATGCCGTCAATTTGACCTGCGTGGGTGTTTTCGTCCAGCGTAATTCCCATGGTTCCGCCCCAGAAATAATCAAGGTTGAAATTTGCAAGTTCGGGAAAGACCTTGAGCATGCCACGCCGCAGGGTGTTGATGTTCGTTTGCGGGTTGATCCCGGCAAAGGTCAGTTCTCCGCCCCAAACCATGCGGTTGTCTGGTGAGAGGCGATAGTAGGCAAGAGTCTTTCGCGTGTCATAAACGACGCGGTTATTGGGGATCAATTTTTGCGCAAGTTCCATGGGCAGGGGTTCGGTGGCGATGATGAAACTTTCTGCGGGCAGCACGCGCTGACGGAATTGCGGCACGATGTTCCCGATCCATGCGTTGGCGGCGAGCATGATCTCTTTCGTGTGGATGTCGCCTCTGTTGGTTTTGACGAGGAAGCGGCTGCCGTCACTGACGGGCGAATCACTGATGCGGTCAACAGCAAGGACGCGCGTGCCTTCGTGAATGTCCGCGCCTGCGCGCTCGGCGGCCATCCCCATGCCGCGCACGAATTTGGCAGGCTGCACCGATCCGCTGCGCGGGTTGACCAGCAAGCCGTGATATGAATCCGTACCGAGTTCGGATTTGATCTCGTTCTTTTCGAGAACGGTGACTTCGTAGCCTGCCACTTCGCGCAGGGTTTCCTGCTCGCGTTTCAGCGCGTCAACGTGGGCGGGTTTGATCGCGGCTTCGATGTTGCCGCAGCGGAGATAATCACAATCCAGTTGCTCGTCGGTAACGATCCGTTCCACAGTGTCTGCGGCGTATGTGGCCGCAAGGAACATATCCCTTGCGAGTTCGCGTCCATGTTCTTTGATCGCCTGATTAAGTGTGAGATGCAGGCAGGAAAGCGCCTGCCCGCCATTGCGAGAGCTGGCTTCAAAGCCGATAGTTTTTGCCTCCAACAGTGTGACTCGCGCGCCGCCTTTCGCCAGTTGCAGCGCGGCGGATGTTCCGGTGAATCCTCCGCCGACTACGACTACGTCTGTTTTGACGGGCAATGGTTTGTTTGCGTATGAATTCGGTGCGGGGGCGGTTTCCCACCACAGGCAGGTGTTTTGGGCCATGATGTTTCCTTGTTGTTGATTCCAAAATACATTTGGATTGTATATCATCGCTTATCAAATTTACAAGTTGAACTTTATCATTATTTGTGTCAGAATGATTTGTGTTGTTTTGGCCGGGGGAACTTTCCCCGCGAACAATACGTCCATTTGCTATCCAAAATCAAACAGAAGGAGGGCCTATGACTTAACGAAATCTTTTGAAGTTCAGCGGGACGCCGCCTGCTGTAGCTTCCTGTCTTGTCTGTATTCAAAATAAAAATTTCATAGGAGAAGAAAATGAAAACCTTACGCAAGGCTCTCAGCCTTTGTGCTCTATTTTTGCTTCTGTTCGTCACTGCATGTGGCGCCGCGCCAGCGGCAACGGAAGCGCCCGCCTCGGCAGATTATTATCTCCCTTCTGCAACCGAAGCGCCTGCGGCTGCGGAATCATCCGCTTTTAGCCCGCAGCAGAACGCGCAATCCCCATCCAGCCAACAACCGTATGATATGTTCTTTCAGGACTATGGCGTCAATCCGTCGATAGACACGGAAGACGACAACCTTTCCACATTCGCACTGGATGTGGATACAGGTTCATACACCGTCATGCGCAACTACTTGAATGACGGCAACCTTCCTCCGCAGGATTCTGTGCGTGTGGAGGAGTACGTCAATTATTTTGATCATGGCTATGCATCTCCGCCTGCGCACCAGGCTTTTGGCATTTATGTGGATGGCGGCCCGTCACCTTTCACAGAAACCGAACGCTACGACATGATGCGGGTCGGGATTCAGGGATATGAAGTCAGTGACGAGGATCGCAAGGATGCCGCGCTGACTTTTGTGATCGACGTCTCGGGCTCGATGGATATGGACAACCGCCTCGGCCTCGTCAAACGCTCACTGGAATTGCTCGTTGAGCAGCTGCATCGGGATGACACGGTCAGCATTGTGGTTTATGGATCAGATGCCCGCGTCGTTCTTGAGCCGACAGCTGGTTCTGAATCTGACAGGATTCTCGACGCGATCTACAGTCTCCAGCCCGAAGATGCGACGAATGCCGAGGCGGGGCTGCGTCTTGGTTACAGCATGGCGATGGAAGCTTTTGACCCGCAGAAGATCAATCGGGTGATCCTTTGCTCGGACGGCGTGGCAAATGTCGGCCAGACCGAAGCGGATTCCATCCTCGAAGAGATCCACCGCCACGTCGAGCGCGGAGTCACGCTCACCACCATCGGTTTCGGCATGGACAATTACAACGACACCCTGATGGAACAGCTCGCTGACAATGGCAACGGCTTCTACGCGTATGTGGACGATATGGACGAAGCGCGCAAGCTGTTCATTGACGAGATCACCGGCACTCTGCAAACCATCGCGCTGGATGCGAAAGTGCAGGTTGAATTCAATCCCGATGTTGTGATGCGCTATCGTCTCGTTGGCTATGAAAACCGTGCCGTTGCAGACGAAGATTTTCGTGACAATGAAGTGGACGCAGGCGAGATCGGCGCGGGACATTCTGTCACTGCCTTGTATGAAGTCAAGCTGTATCCCGACGCACATGGTAAGGTCGCAACCGTCTTCATGCGCTGGGAAGACCCTGATACACATCAGGTCGTTGAGATCTCACAGGATTACGACACAAACCAGATCGCATTTGACTTTGAGGAAGCTGACCCGTATTTCCAACGTGCGGTGGTGGTTGCGGAGTACGCCGAGATTCTCAAAGGCAGCTACTGGGCTGAAGAAAGCTCAATGGATGATGTCTACGATGAGGCCCGCCGTATCAGTAGATACTTTGACGAGAATGTAATGCAAGAGTTCGTAGACTTAGTCCGCGAAGCGAGACGCAGAATTGATTAAGTCTTTGAAATAAAAGAGCATCCCCATTGAAAAATGGGGATGCTCTTTTGAGTTTTTTTTTGCTTAGATCGCAATTTCTGGGTTGAAACCTGAAAGCGCGTTGCCTGTTTCGTCCTTGCTGGCTTCATGCATTGGGGAGTAAGTCAGTAATTCTTCCACAGATTCAATCAGCACATCCGCAAAAGGGACAAGGTCTCTGGCGTTGGAGACTCCAGAAAGTACACCCACGGCCAACCCTGCTCCTGCGGCGCGCGCCATTTTCAAGTCCGCGATGGTGTCGCCCACGACCATCACTTTTGACGGGTGGATATTCATGCGCTGGCAAATGGCGTGAACCATATCTGGTGCGGGCTTGGTCGGGATATTATCGTCCGCGCAGACCATGGTGAAGATATATTCTTCGATGTCAAAAGCTTCGAGCATGGCTTGTGTGGGTTCGCGGTCATCTGCGGTGGCGATGGCGATCTTAATGCCTTTGCTGTGCAGCTTGTAAAATAATTCGCGCATGTCGATGAATGGCTTTGCAAGTTCCACGGGGTCTGGAATGCACCAGCAGGTTTCAACGATCTTTTCCGCCTTCTCTGCACTCAGTCCAAGTGATTGCATTACCTCAACGGTCAATGTATATAACTTCGCCATCGGTGTGATGGCAAGTTTGCCGTGTGCCAGAACTTTTTTCATCCCTTCATCGTAGCCCATCGCAAGAGACAATGCCCCTCGGACGGGAAGTCCACTTGCCTGACTTAATTGCTCGGCCAGATAAACTACCCAGCCGCCCCACATCGCGTCAAAATCGATCAGTGTGCCATCCTTGTCAAAGATGATTGCCTGCGCTTTGAATTTGTTGAGTTTATTCATTTATTGCCTTTTGATACTCCTAATTTTTGCTTACACAACGAGGGCGGATTATAACGTAGGTATGTTTTCTACTTGTTCACAAATATGACAACTTCCCGTTCGTATGAACGGGAAGTTGTGTTTACCTTTTTACTTGCCTACTTGTTTACCTGTCTACCTACGCACCTACTTCAACTGCCAATTCTGCGAACCCCAACTCATGGAGCCCCATGTATTGAGAGTGTAGCCCGTCAGGCTGTCAGCAATGCCGTAGTTATCCTGGAAGAGATAGAGATAAATTTGCGGCATATCATCGAGCACAGCCTGACCAACTTCACAATAGGCATCCTTGCGGGCTTGTGTGTCAAAGCTGCTGCCAGCGAGTTCGAGCGCAGCATCAACCTTTGGGTTTTCCCAGCGGAAGTAATTTCCTCCGGTAGGGGTTTCAGCCGTGGTAATTCGTGAGGAGTGGTACGCGTCGAAGTTGTAGCCTTGCGGTTCAGTGGTGAAGCCACGGTCAAAGATCAGCATGTCAAAGTCGCCTACAGCACGCGGGGAGTTATCTTCGAAGGAACCGAAGATGATCGAGAAATCATAATTCTGGATGCGAGCTTCCACACCGATAGCTTTCAGGTTTTCGACGATGAATTCCTCGGTGAGTTGCAGCGGATCGAAAGCCGTATACCCTTGCAGTTCGAGAGAGAGGCGGGTTCCATCTTCGGCATACATCGCGCCCTTCGCCACACGGATGCCGTCATCGCCCATCACCCAGCCGGCTTCATCCAATAATTGATTGGCTTTCTCAACGTCGTATCCAAAGGCTCGCGGCAGGTCGCACTTGTACCAGCCATACGCAAAGGGATTGGTCGAATCGCTAACGCCGCCTTGCAAAACATCCTCTTGCAAACTTTGGTAATTGATCGCGCTGGCAATCGCCTGCCGCACACGAAGATCGCCAAGGATCGGGTGTGGTGTTGCAGCAGTTGGGTCGCCATCGAAAGGCGCGCTCAGGTTGAAGTCAATGGCCATGTTCCAAATGCCGGGGATGAGATATTGCTGGGCTTTGCCTTTCAGAAAATCATCGTAATCGGCTTTGAATTCGCCGGGCCATAAATGCATCTGCGCTTCGCCGTTCAACATCATCGCGCTTTGCGCCGCTGGTTCGGGGACGATCGCAAAAACAAGCCCATCCAAATAAGGTTTGCCGGCTTCGTAATAATTGGGATTGCGTGATAACGAAATACTTTCGCCCGAAGCCCAGTTGCTTACAATGAACGGACCAGCGGTGACGGGATTGCGGTTCCATTCCCAGTTTGACATGTCGGCGGGTTCGCCAGTGGCATGGCGTGGGAAAAGCCCATACGAGAATTGGTCGAGATAACCCGGGTATGGTTCTGAATAGGTCAAGACCGTCGTCAAGTCATCAGGGGTTTCTATATTGGTGATCAAGTCAAATCCGCTTGTTCCAACCAGCGCGCCTGAATCAGGGTTGGATAAAACCTCGACCGTGAAGCGCACATCATCAGACGTTAGCGCTTCGCCGTCCGACCATTTCAACCCTTCGCGCAGTTTCCACGTCACGGTCAGGTAATCGTCCGAAAGCCCGCCATTCTCGAGCGTGGGCAATTCCGAAGCAAGCGCCGCAGTGAATTCACCGTTCTCGTTGATCGTTGCGAGTCCGGTCATGGATGTGGAATCCGCAACTTGACGAACGATGGCTGCATCCGCGAGGAAGTAATTGAGCGTGGTGGGCTCTTCAGGCAAAATAAGGGTGACGGTTCCGCCTCCACCTCCGCCCGAGGCTGATTCTGTTGCTTCAGCATTTCCTCCGCCTCCGCACGCGCTGAGGACGAGTCCCAGAACGATGAACAGGGTTAATAGTTTAATTTTCATTCTTTCTTCTCCTTTTTATTTTTCAAAGAGACCCTAAAGGTTTCTTTGATATCGAACGCTTATTTTTTTTATAGAAAAACCTTTAGGGTCTTTTACTCAGTATGGATCACATATGGGTCAAACGCATCGCGCAAACCATCACCAATATAATTGATCGCCATCACGGTGATAAAGATCATAAAGCCCGGGAAGAATCCGATCCACGGGGCGCGGAAAACTTGGTTCTGAGCAGTCGCCAAAATGCTTCCCCATGTGGGGGTGGGTGGCTGCACGCCGAAACCCAAATAGCTCAAGCCCGATTCAGTGATGATCGCTGAAGCCATTTGCAACGTTCCACTGACAAGGATCGGCCCGATGCAGTTCGGCAAAATATGTTGGATGATGAGACGTGCATGGTTTCCACCGAGCGCACGTGATGCGGTCACAAATTCTTTTTCGCGCAGCACGAGGAATAGTCCACGCACAAGACGGGCAGGCCACATCCACGATAACGCGGCGATGATGACGATCACCACCACGATGCTGTTCTTCAACCACGGAACCTGCTGTTCACGTAGGAACGCGCCTAGTAAAATTAATACGAAGATAGTGGGGAAGGTCAGGAAGGCATCGGTGACGCGCATGAGAACAGAGTCTACCCAGCCGCCGAAGTATCCGCTCAATGCGCCGACCAGGACGCCCAAAGCGATGGATAGGAAAGTTGAAAACAGACCAACTGTCAGGGAGACACGACCGCCGTATAAAATTCGCGAGAACACATCGCGGCCCAGTTCGTCAGTCCCAAACCAATGGACGCTGTTTGGTTTTTCAAAACTATTTGTAGGTTCCTGGTCTGTTGGGCTGTATGGACTGAGGTTTGCGAACACGGCTGCCAATACTAAAAACGCGAGGACTGCGATTGCGATGCCCGCCAGTTTGTGCTTGAAGAAACGGCGTGTGATCAACCACGCCATGTTTTGTTCGCGGGAAGGTGCGGCTGTTAACTCACTCATATTTCACCCGCGGGTCAAGCCAGCCATAAGCAAGGTCAGCAAGAATGTTGCATACGATGATAAGCGTGGCGGTGATCATCACCACGCCAAGCAGCACGGGATAATCGCGCCCCTTGGCGGCATCCCAAAAGAGACGTCCCATGCCAGGCCATGAGAAGATCGTTTCAACAAATAGCGCACCCGCAAAGAGGCTTGGCAGGTCGAGTGCAACGAGTGTGACCAGAGGCAGGATGGCATTTTGCAGTGCGTGTTTGTAATGCACCATTTGCTCCTTCATGCCTTTTGCGCGCGCCGTGCGGATGTAATCCTCGTGCAGCACATCCAGCATGCTGGAGCGTAGGAAGCGCGAATACCATGCGACCCATCCCATGCTCAAGGCGGTGACGGGCAGCGCCAAATGCCAGAGCGTATCCAGCAATTCGCCTTCCTTGCCGCGCGTGTTCATCCCGCCGACGGGGAAGAACGGCTCGCCTGAGATTGGATTTTTCAACGTCACATAAAAAATAACGATCAGCCCAAGTCCCAGCCAATAAACGGGGATGGACTGACCGATGAACGTGACCGTGGTTACGATGTAATCAAATGGTGAATATGGTTTGCGCGCCGACCAAATGCCAATGGGAATTGCGATCAGCAAAGTGACGAGAAATGAAACACCGACCAGCAGTAAGGTGTTGGGGATGCGCTCATTGATCATCTCGGAAACAGGGCGGCGGAACTTGATCGATTCGCCCATGTCACCTTTGAACATGTCTCCGAGCCAACGACCGTATTGCACAGGCAGAGGATCGTTCAGCCCAAGCTTTTCTTCGATCGCTTCGATCTGTTCTTTCGAGATGTTGGGGTTTCTGCGCGCAGCAGTCAACGGGCCGCCCGGCGCGGAACGCACCATAATGAAGAGCAGCACGCTGATAATGAAAAGAATCGGAACGGTCTGTAATACACGGCGGATGGCGTAAGTGGTCATTGGTTAATTCCTGTCATCCGTCATTGCGAGACGGCGCTTTTCCGTCGAAGCAATCTCCGTTACAGACAAGGAGATTGCTTCGGGAAGAACACCCTCGCAATGACGAAATTTGTTACGCCTCAAATACAACCTTGCCATCCACAATGGTCATGACAGGTTTTGCGGTCAAAATATCTTCCTTCTTCAAAGAGAACAGGTCATGCGAGAACAAGACCATGTCAGCAAGATAACCTTCCCTGAGTTGGCCTTTTTCATTTTCTTTGAATTCAGCATACGCCGCATCACGGGTGTAGCCGATGATGACCTCTTCCAAAGACAAAGTTTGGTCGGGGTCATTGGGATTCCATTTTTCGCGGTTCATGCCAACGTGCAAATTGATCATCGGGTCATACGGAGCCACAGGCCAATCACTGCCAAAGGCAATATTATTGCCTGCGTTTTTGATGTCTCGCCATGCAAAGGACAGCGGCCAGCGCTGCTCGCCAACACGTGTCGGCCACACGTCACCTTCGGCAACGCTAAACGGAGCATGGCTGGTCTGCATGGATGGAAGAACATCCAATTGCTTGAAGCGCGGCAAGTCATCGGGATGATAAACCTCGATGTGCTCCACACGGTGACGGCTGTCGCGCTTCCCATTTGTCTTTTGAACTGCCTCGTAACCATCGAGCGTTCGCCTCACTGCGCCATCTCCGCAGCAATGGACGAATATCTGCAAGCCCATCTTGTCGCATAACTCTGCCATGCGGGTGAAATGCTCAAGGGAGTAAATGCCATCGGGGTTGGCTTCAGGGACATCGGCGTACGGCTCCACATTGAGTGCCGTGTAGGATTCCCAAACACCGTCCATGAAGAATTTAGCTGCGCCGCCGCGTGCAAAGTCGCCTTGCACCTTCGCCATTTCAGCAGCTTCTTTTTTGACCATCTCTTCGGTTGTCTCAGGTTTGATGTGATATGGAACATACACGCGCAAGGATAATTCTCCTGCATCTTCAAGCGCCGCATAGAACATCAACTCTTCCATATCCCCATTCATGTTGTGCACGCCCGTCACGCCTGTTGCGTTTATCTTTTTGATCGTCATCTTGAGCAGTTCGCGTTTGCGGGCTTCACTGGGGTCGGGGATCAAATCCGATACGAGTCCCATAGCCGTCTCGCGGAGTTCACCTGTGGCCAATCCATTTTCATCGCGGACAATGACGCCAACGCCAGGAGCTTCCACACCGGGCTGCAAAATGCCTGCAATTTCCAAAGCCTTCGTGTTCGCCCATGAGGTATGTCCATCATACGCATTGATATACACAGGCTTGTCGGAAACTATTGCGTCCAATTCCTGACGGTTCGAAATAATGTCATACTTAATGCCGCGTCCATCTATCCATTCATTGGTTTTATTTTCGGCGGCAAAGGTTTGCAGTACTTGTTTTACATCGTCCAAGTTCTTGGCATCATATAACTGCGCGCCGCCCATCGAGATGGCGCCCCACAACAAATGAAAATGCGAGTCGATAAAGCCAGGGGTCACTGTGCGTCCCTGTCCGTCAATCACTCGCGTGCTTGAGTCCTTGAATTGCTTTACTTCTTCGTTCGTCCCCACAAAAATGATTTTGTTGCCTTTTACAGCCAGAGCCTCTGCGCGTGGCTTCCCCTCGTCACTAGTAAAAATGTTTGCGTTCTCAATAATAAAATCCGCGATGGTAGGCATGCCTCTCTCCTTGTTTTCGTTGTTTCATCGAATATACATTAACTAAGGTGTGAAGGCAAGTGGTTTATAATCGCATCCATAATGGTAAAAGAAAAAGTAGTTGTCGCCATGTCTGGCGGTGTGGATTCGTCTGTTGCGGCGGCGTTGCTCAAGCAGCAGGGCTATGATGTTACTGGTATGATGCTGCGGCTTTGGTCTGAACCCGGCAAGGAAGAGTCCAACCGTTGCTGCACGCCTGATGCGATGGCGCAGGCTCGGCGAGTGGCAGGCATTCTCGATATTCCCTTTTATGTCATTGATGCGAAGGATGTTTTCAAGGAAACCGTCGTGCAGTATTTTCTGGATGGATACGCGCGCGGCGAAACGCCTAATCCCTGTTTGCTGTGCAACCGTCAGATCCGCTGGACGTTCTTACTCAATCATGCGCTGGCTTTGGGGGCGGAATATATGGCAACGGGGCATTATGTCCGCATACAAAAAGCCGAAAATGGAAAACATAATTTACTGCGTGCGGTTGATCATTCCAAAGATCAATCGTATGTTTTGCATGTCTTAACGCAGGATAAACTTGCCCATGCGCTTTTTCCTGTGGGGGAGTATCCCAAGCCCGAAATTCGGCGCCTCGCTGCGGACTTTGGCCTGCCGACTGCTTCGAGAGCAGATTCCCAAGACCTGTGCTTTTTGGCTGGGGAAGATTATCGCGGTTTTCTGCAGCGCAACGCCGCAGAGATGTTGAAGCCCGGCGAGATCGTCACTCAGGATGGAAAAGTGATCGGCGAACATAACGGTTTGGCGAACTACACCATCGGTCAGCGCAAGGGATTGGGCGTCGCCTCACCTGTGCCTTTGTATGTCATCAAAAAGAATGGACAAAGCAATGCGCTCGTGGTTGGCACGCAGGATGAACTTGGCGTGACCGAAATCATCGCGCGCGATGTCAACTGGATGAATGGCGAAGTGCCGAGTGAACCTTTCCGCGCAGAAGTGAAGATCCGCTACACAGCGAAAGAGGTCGAGGCGCTGGTCAGCCCAATGGAAGGGAATCAGGCATCAGTTAAGTTTGATGCGCCTGTTCGGGACGCCACAGCAGGTCAGGCGGCGGTCTTCTATCAAGGTGAAGTGATGATCGGCGGCGGCATCATTATTTAAAAGGACTGCGTATAGCCACTAAGCTGTTTTGCCGATGTACCATCCGTTTTTCCGCTTCACAGATCCGTTCCCGAATCCGTTCACACCAATGCATAATTTTAAAAAGACGAAAAGGAGATTTTCATGAACTATCGTATTGAGTCACTGATGTCTGCCCGTTTGTTCGTTGCGCCGCAGTTTGCGGATGAACGCCTGTATTTCTTGAGCAATCTCTCAGGCCATTTGAGTTTGTATGCCATGTTTTACGGCGGCAGTGTACCCGAGCCTTTGCTGCCCCCGAACATTGCCTTGCAAAATCCGCATTTGATCGGTGGATATTCGTTTTTTGTTTTTCCAGAACTGAACAAGATTTTAGTGATGATTGACAACAATGGTGATGAAAATTATCAGCCGATGTTGATCTCGCTGGATGGCGGCTTTCCAGAACCTGCTTTCAACAACTTCTTCAAAAATCACCGCGTGCATTTGGGCGAATGTGACCGTGATAAAGCTGTTGTTTACTTATTTGCAGAGCGACGAGACAAGCCCTTGAATGAAACATATCGCGGTGATTTGAAAACAGGCAAACTGACGAAGATCGCCGAAAGTGAATGGGGATTCGGTGTCTCTGCACACAGCAAAGATCATTCCAAACTTTTGCTTGGCACAGGCTATGGCGTGGGTGACGGCGTGTTGTACTCGTGGGTGAAGGGTAAGAAGACCCTGCTGTATGGCAAGCCGTTGGAAAAGCGCAAGGCTGGCGAACAAGTTCCATTGAACGGACTTGGTAACGCTGTGTTTTCAAAGAGCGGAAAAGGTGTCATTGTGACGTCTGCCGTATTTGAAGATACATTTGGACTTGGCTACATCAACCTCAAGAAGCCTGGTGAGATGCAGCCGATCAAGTTGAAGGGCGTGGCTCATACGGGCGCAGGGGAGATGGAAAATATTGCTCATCTGAAAGATGACCGCTACCTTATCACTTTCAATATCGACGCCTGTTCATGGGCATACGAAGGCATTTTTGACGAAGCGAAGCTCGTCATGAATCTCAAGTATGTTCTCGTGGGTGAAGAACCCTTCGATGGCGGTATGTTGGAACACATGGATTACGATGCCAAAGAGGATGTCTTTACTTTCTCATTCTCCACGGCTACGTCACCGACCCAAATTTACATGATCGAAGGATCGAAGCGCAATGACCTTTCATTGCACACCAACGAAAAGATCCTTGGCATTCCCGATGCGCATCTCTCCAAGGGTGAAGATGCTTCCTTCATCTCTCACGATGGACTTCGCGTTTCAGCGCGCATGTACCTGCCTGCCAAGACACTGGGATTCAAAGGCCCGCGCCCGATCGTGTACTACATCCACGGCGGGCCGCAGGGACAGGAACGCCCTGACTTTGCATGGTTCTCCATGCCGCTGATCCAGTACCTCACCCTGCGCGGATTCGCCGTCTTTGTGCCGAACGTGCGCGGTTCAACGGGCTATGGATTGAAGTACGTCAAACATGTAGATCGTGATTGGGGCGGTCAGGATCGTCTTGACCATGTCCACGCGATGACAAAGGTTCTGCCCAAGGACAAGCGTGTGGATGTCAAACGCGCGGCGGTGGTTGGTCGTTCCTACGGCGGTTACATGACCCTAATGCAGGCTGGCAAACACCCTGATCTGTGGAAAGCCTCCTGCGACATGTTCGGCCCATATGATTTGCTCACATTCTCTGAGCGCATCCCCGAAACATGGAAACCGTATTTCAAAATCGCCATCGGTGACCCTGCCAAGCCCGAGGAAAGAGCCGACCTGATCGAGCGTTCGCCAAAGACCCATCTGCACAACATGACGGCACCTATGCTTGTCATTCAAGGTCGCAACGATCCACGTGTGGTTGCAGCAGAATCAGAAGACCTCGTGAAGCAATTAAAAGCCAAAGGCAAGCAGATCGAATTGCTGGTCTTTGAAGATGAAGGTCACGACGTGTTGAAATATGAGAACCGCGTCACCTGTTACAACGCCATTACGGATTTCTTTGCCAAGCATCTTAAGCCGTAAATAAAATGCAGCTTCCAGTCGTTTTGCTTGCGCTGGTCATCGCCCTGTTGCTCGGATTTATATTTCACATCCTGCGGGATGGAAATGGCCTGCGCCTGTTGATGTACCTTGGCCTCAGTATTTTGGGCTTTGCGCTTGGGCAGTGGGTCAGCATTGCAGGTGGCTGGAAGATATTTTCGCTCGGCGCTTTGGATGTTGGTATGGGCTTTATCGGAAGCGCTCTGATTCTGATGAGCGGAGATTGGATTAGCCGCCGTCAGGTCAAAAAATAAAAGTGATGTATAATTTTCGCCCGTTGGCTAAAAATGACAGTCACCTCAGGTGACTGTCATTACTAAATTTTGAAAGTGAGTAAAAATATGGAACTATTAAGTGGTTTTATCGATCTCTTCCTGCATTTGGATGAGTACCTTGCCCAGATCATTACAGATTACGGTACATGGACGTATGGCATTCTGTTCGCTGTCATTTTTGTAGAAACCGGTCTCGTGGTCATGCCCTTCCTGCCCGGAGATTCACTCCTGTTTGCTGCAGGTACATTTGCCGCACTTGGATCGTTGAATATTTGGGTATTAGTTGGTTTGTTGATCGCGGCAGCTTTTCTCGGCGATACCGTCAACTACTCCATCGGTCATTATCTTGGCGAACGCGCGTACAACATCAAATGGATCAAGAAGGAATATTTCGACAAGACCCATGCCTTCTTCGAAAAGTACGGCGGCAAAGCCATCTTCCTCGCGCGCTTTGTTCCCATCGTCCGCACCTTCGCGCCCTTCGTGGCGGGCATTGGCAAAATGACCTACGGCTACTTCATCACCTACAACATCGTTGGCGGCGTGGTCTGGGTGTTGCTCTTCACCTTCGCAGGATATTTGTTCGGTAACATCCCGTTCATGAAGGAAAACTTCGAGTACGTCATCATCGTCATCATTTTGGTTTCCGTTCTGCCGATGGTGTTCGAAGCATGGAAAGCAAGGCGGGAAGCAAAAACAGAAGCGGCGAAGGCGTAATTCAACCGCCGGGTAATTGTGGGTCGGGTTCATAGCCCGGCCCATTATTTATGAAATATATCAGCGTCCTGTTCACCATTTTTATTATTTCCATTATCGTTCTTGCCGATAATGGAAACATCCCGCCTTTCATTCGTTCATTGTATGATTTTAAAAATGGGGACAAGCTCGGACACTTCATCCTCTACGGCCTCTTGACCTTTTTCATCACCCGAACATTTCTCTCCTCGCTTCCTTCCAAATCTCGAAGCTGGGTGACTCTTTCAGTAGGTTTGACTTTAGCCCTCGGCATTGCCATCGAAGAATGGTCACAGCAATTTTTCTCTGCCCGTACTTTTGACTTGGTTGACCTTTTGGCAAGTTTTCTTGGCGTGCTTGTTGGAGGCTGGGTGGCATACAAATTAAAAAAGTGACAGTCACCTTCAAGGTGACTGTCACTTGGGTAGCGCAGGCTACGCTTTAGCGTGGCCTGTTATTATTTTACGGCACTAACTGCAAATGCCCTTCAGTATCATTGATAACGGATTCCTGTTCCCACCACATGGGATAGTATTTCTCACTTGCCCAAAGCGGAGCCATATCCGCGTAGTGCGGATGGTAGGCATGGCCGGACTGTCCCGTGGTGTGGACGGTGAGTGAGTTGTTCAGATCGCTGAAATCCACGATCATGCGCATGGACGGGAGCCAGTTGGTCTCATAACCATCCCGCACCGACCAGCCTGTTGCGTTGACAATGGATTTTCCGCCGCCTGTGGGGAATGGGCCGCGATTGAACAGGTCTTCGATCAGGAACACGCCGGATTCGCCCAATGTCCCGTTGCGGAAGGTGGCGGCGTGCATGTCACCCCATTTCCACTTGGACATATCTTTCCCGAACATGTCTGTTAGTTCAGAGACACCGTCTGCGAAGGATTTTTGAATCATATCGTTCATGGTTTCGGTGACATCGGTTGTGGTTTTGTCGTCCCAGAATGGGTCATTGGGATTCTTTGCCATGTGGCGCATCACTTCATTCCAACGAGAGCCGCCGTCCACTTGATAGCGTTCGGGGAGTTCGTCGTTGAAGGTGTTTTTGAGGAAGGCGCGCCAGAACGCGTTGAACACGGCGGCGGAGGTGGAGTCGACCCGGTCTTGGTAGTCCCAACTCTTTAGCGTATCAAGCGCGGGATTAAGGTCAGAGGCGAGGTTTGCATCCAGCAGCAGGGGAACGAAGATCTCTGCATTTGCGTCGAACGAGTCGCCGTGCATTTGCTGAAGATAGGCAATGTCGATCTTGCCCTCTGCGTTTTGGATCATGTTCACAATGCGGTTGGCGCGGAAGCCGTAATCCCAATCCTTTGTGATGAGGTATGGGTAGTCGGCGGGCGGCACCTGATTGTTCGCGGTGACGATGTATCCCTCGGCGGGGTTGAAGGTGTAGGGAAGTTCTTCAAATGGAATGAAGCCCGTCCATTCATATTCATCCGTCCAGCCGGGGACGGGGATGGTGCCATCGCCTTTGGCGCGGATGGGAATATCACCCGGCATTTGATAGCCGATGTTGCCTTCCACATCTGCGTACAACAGGTTTTGGGCAGGTACATGGAAATTGCTCGCGGCTACGCGGAACTCTTCCCAATTCTGGGCTTTGTCAAATCCCCAAATCGCTTCAAAAGGTGTGGACGGGGTTAACGCTGTCCATGAAAGTGCGATGACATAATTTTCAGGAAGCTCAACACCAGAACGATCTTTGAAGGCTTCGAATTCAGGGTCTTCGGGGTCACCCTGATCTTTGAGCGGGCCGTAATCGTATGAGATGACCGGTCCGTGGCGTGTGGAGCGGACGGTGTGGGCGATCGATTCGCCGCCGACAACTTCAATGGTTTCTTCCCTAATTTCAAAATCGACCCATTCGCCGTTCACTTCATATTGATTGGGATTTTCGGGATTCACTTTTTCGATGTACAAGTCCATCACATCGGGGCCGGTGTTGGTGAAGCCCCAGGCGATCTTGTCGTTGTGACCGATGACGACGCCGGGTACGCCGGCAAAGGAGAAACCTGCCACTTCAAATGGACAGCTATCCGATTTTTCCACACAATGCAACCCAATCTGGTACCAGATGGATGGCATTTGAATTCCGAGGTGCGGATCGTTGGAAAGATACGGCATGCCGGTATCGGTCAGCTCGCCGGAAACAGCCCAGGAGTTGGAACCAATTCCATCGCTCCACGGCCCAAGCGAGGCGTCGAGCAGTGATGCGTTGTAGCCGAGTGAATCGAGTGGCAAAGATGAATAGTCAAAAGTCGAAGGTCGAAGGTCGGTAGCGACATTTGACGTTTGACCGGCGACAGGAATTTCATTCACAATAACCGGATGATCGCTTGGATATTCTGGGAAGAGCTGCGCAACCTGTTCGGGGGTGAAGGTCTTGAGCATGACAGCGCGCTCAATTTCATCACCCATGTTGCCGCGCAAGTCCCATGCCATGGCTTTGCCCCACGTCAGCGAGTGGACGGGCATCCACGCTTCGATCTTGTAGTCCGGGCTGAGCAGACCGAGGACAGAGTACTCGAGGCTGAGAGCTGTGTCTGTGTGGTCTTTGAGATAGGCGTTCACGCCATCGGTATAGGCTTGTAAAATGGCTTTGGATTCAGGAGTGAGTTGTTCCAATTCTGCTTCGGCGGTTTGACGCCAGCCGAGGGTGCGCAGGAAAGCATCGGTTTCGGCCTGCCCTGCACCGAACATTTTGGAGAGTTCGCCTGAGCCAATATGACGCCATGCGTCCATTTGCCAGAAGCGATCCTGTGCGTGGACGTAGCCTTGTGCAAAGAACAGGTCATGCGATGTTTCTGCGTAAATGTGCGGAATGCCCATGCCATCACGGTATACATCCACTTTGGCTTCGAGGCCGTCCACTTTTATTTCTCCATCAATTTGTGGAAAGGATTCTTGTGCCACGGTATTCGGCAAATAGCTTTTGAAGTAGAAGAACCCTCCCGCTGCTGCAATCAGTACAAGGATCAACCCCCCGATCAGAATCCGTCCGATCAGTTTACCTGCTTTTTTCATAATCTCCTCCGAGTTTGAGATTGCTGGATTATAGCCATCAGTGATTCAATTGCATAGAACGAAAGCCCCTGAACCTTTAGTTTCGCAAAGAAAGAATGGGGCCACGAATTTGATTAGCTCGGTATAATTTGAATTATGAAACTCAAACCAATTCCGGCTTTTTTCTTCCTTCTCTGGTTGACGATACTTCTTTTGATCTATTTCATTGTGCAAAAACCGGCATTTATTGGAGTAGGCGGCGGTTTGCTCCGTTTCACAGGGTCGTTGTTGTTTGATGCTTTGTTTATTTTCACCGGCCTAGGGCTGGGATATTGGTTCGCGCCGATCGACTCTTCCCCCACGCAGCGATTGGTATTCCTGCCAGGGATCGGAATGGGTATTCTGGGGCTTGCGGGGTTTCTACTTGCTATTGGTGGACTTGCCAATTCATATTCCATGCCACTGATCCTGCTGGCTGTTCTTTTTTTGTGCAGAAAAAATATCGCGCATGCTTTGAGTGATGCGAGGATTGTTCTTTATGCCCTTGTTGAAACATCACAAGTCGCCCCATGGTGGATGCCGTTCTTTGGGTTGATGTTCCTTGTATTTGCTGTCATTTATTCTTTTGCCCCGCCGGTCGAGGGGTTCGACGGATTGTTCTATCATCTTACTGTACCATCCCTATGGCTACGTGATAGTGGACTGCGACTGATGGATATGCCGCACTATTGGTTCCCTTCGCTGATGGAGGGGATGTTTGTCTGGCCATTGTCCCTTGGATTTGATTCGTCCACGCAGTTTATTCATCTGATTTTCGGCTTGTTGAGTTGTTTGCTGGTGTGGGATCTGACGAGCCGTTTGTTCGGCATCCGCGCGGCATGGTGGAGTCTTGCCATTTTCATGAGCATGCCTTCGCTTCCCTGGCTGTCTGCCTGGCCTTATACGGATATGGGATTGGTCTTTTTTTCGCTCGCTGCCCTTTCTGCTCTGATATTTTGGAGGGAAACAAATAGGGTGGGCTGGCTGCTGGTTTGCGGTGCAATGTCGGGGTTTGCGGTGGGGATCAAATATACAAGCTTTTTGCTACCCGTTATTATTCTAGTCTTTCTTATTGTTTGGAGGAGGAGTGAGAGGTATTCTTTCTTGAAGACCGTTTCCATTTTTGTGGGGATGGCGATTTTGACGGGTGGGGTGTGGTATTTGCGGAATTGGGTATGGATGGGCAACCCTGTTTATCCATTTGTGTTTGGCGGACTGTTTTGGGATGACTTTCGGGCAAACTGGTACAGTGGCGCAAGGACTGGAATAGGCTGGAATTTTCTGGAGATACTATCCTTGCCAGTGGTAGCCATGCTTGGATACAAAGACCAAAATTTTTTTGATGGACGGTACGGCCCGTTATTTCTTGTGCTGCTTCCTTCCGGTATCGTTGTTTTGTGGAATGCGTGGCGAATAAAACAAAAGAATTTCGATGCGCTATGTCTGCTGGCAATTTTTGGAACAATATTTATTCTGGTCTGGGCGCTGGGCGTGATCGACACGATGCATCTTTTTCAGGCCCGCCTGCTGTGGCCCGGGTTGGCTGCATTGATTCCCATCCTGGCAGCGGGAGCTGGGGAATTGCAAAAACTGGATCTTCCCAAGCTACGGATCAGCTTTATCTTTTCCACGATCGTGGGAATGATGATCTTTGTTTTCCTGTTGGATTTTGGATTGCTCATTCTGGATCGTAAACCATGGAGCGCTGCTTTGGGATTGGAAACCAGGGCTTCCTATGTTTCTCAAATGCAGCCGGAATATGCACAGGCGTTGGCTCTCGTGGAGGAGACGCCGCCCTCCGCTTATATTTATTTGATTAACGAATCGCGCAGCTATTGGATGGAACGACAGGTTCAGCCTGACCCCATTCATGATAATCTGGCGCATGATCTTTATTTGTACCCAGCCAACGAAGATCTGCTTGATGCCTGGAGGGAAATGGGATACACCCATGTCCTTATCCGAAATGCGTCTTTTTATATGGAATCAAAAGACGAGAACATCGACACGGAGAGGTTCTCGTCTTTGGTAGCAGGGTTGATAAAGCTGGATGAAACTAGTGATTTTATTTTGTTTGAAATCCCTTGAAGCTATTTAATTTTTCCAAGCAAGCGCGGGAACCAATACCACAGGATATCTGCGGCGGGTTTGCTGTGAATGGACGAAGATTTGTCCTGCAGGGCAACGGGCATGTAATACCCGCGGCTGATGAGGCCTGAGATCCAGGTGCGGGTATTGACTGCGGTGAGAATCGCTTCGTAGGCATCCGCCTGTGTTTGCAGGTTTAGGCTTGCAGCGGCAATATCTGCGTTGGGTCTGCTCAGGGAATTCAAGTCGAGGCATTTTCCGGCGCCGTCAGGGACGCATCCATTGGCTGCTCCTGAAGCGGAGGGATAGCTCACAGCGAGGATAAGAGGTTTATTGAGCAGGGTGACAAGCGGAGAGACCTCATTATCCAGGAGACGTCCGGCTTCATTGGCAAAATCTGCTTTGGTGGCGGTTTGGCTTGTGGAAAGGGACGCCGACCATAGCAGGTAGATCCCGTCCACATCCTGAAGGAAGTTCAGCGGAGTTGTAACCACAGACGGAGTGAACGGCATGGCCCAAAGGACTTGTCCCTTGAAGTGAGTCCGCACATCTGCGATGATGGCCCTCCATTGGGCTTCTGCATCGGCGGGCACATTAGATGGGATTCCACCTGTGAGAGATCCGCCGGGTAATGCGGGTAGCACCCAGTCACCGCCAAGGATGAGGGTTTGCGCGCCCGTTTGAGCGGCAAGATCTGCATAGTTGACGGCAAATGCCCGGTAGCGGGTAAACCACGTCTGCCACCACTGTGCATCTCGCGGCGCACCCAGCCAAAAGCTTGAAGAAGGAGGCGCAGACATATCCGAATTGGCGGGGAAATTGGGAGATGGGAAGATCGCTACATTAAGTCCCAATGCCCGGGCTTGTGAAATCATGATCGCGGAATCGATCCACAACGGATCCTGACCCGGAAGGGTGGCAAATCGCAGTGGGGAAGCGCTGGTAAAAGTCCACGTTGGGCTGAGCACGGCCATGTTGGAACCAAGCGCCTGCGTGTTCGCGAATGCCTGCGGAGCATAATACGACCAGTTCGGCCGGAAGGAGGGTTGAAATTCAATACCGGCGACAAATCCATTTGTGCGCGCGGTAATGTTGGCTCCTACCAGTGTGACCGGCTCGGGGTTTTCAAACCATTTCCAGACGCCCACCGTATCCTGCAGATCCTGTGCGAGCAGGCTGGTCTGTGCCTGTCTGCCGACGGGGGCAAACCCAACCGTCTGGCCGTCATCTGCGCTGCCGCATTGACCGTTGCGGCAATAGCGGTAGGAAAAAGATCCGAGGAAATTAAGCGGGCCGTATAGTTTATATGCCCAGCGATTGTTGCCCAGGGGCCACATGGGGATGGGTTCCATCCAGCCGCTGGCATTGAATTGGATGTAGATAATATCGCCCGGCGGCGTCACCGATGGGATCGTGGTCTCAAACAAAATTGGCGAAGAATCGCCAATAGACCATGTGGCAACAGAATCTTGAACGGTGATGTCCTGATCGGGGACAATGAATTCACGCAGGAACAATTGCCCTCCGTCTTTGCGCTCTGCATTCCAGAAGCCGTCACCGAGCGTGTATTTGTATTGAATGTACGCGCCAGCCGGAAGGCCGATGGTCATCGCGTAGCGTCCGTCCTCTTGCAGGCTTAGGATGGGCATGCGGTCTGTACTTGTGCTGACGCCGCCTTGCAGATCCGCGAAGGTGTTGCCAAGCTGTAGTAAATTCCCTGCGATGCGAACCGGCACACCTGGTACGGTTGTGGAAGGCACTGCAACGATAAAGGTGACACTCACTAATTTTACAGGCCGAACGCGCAGGTCAACAATTGTGTTTTGCGCATCCGCAATGACCGCGCCCTGCTCGAACGGTTTATACATTCCATCAGGGCTGTAGGCTAGCAGATTCTGCGTGCCTACTGGCAGGCTATTTAATTCAAAACGGCCAAGCGAATCGGTAATGTGCTGTACGCCGCCTGCTGTTACCAGCATGTTCGGCAGCGGCGCACCTGTATCCGCGTTGTAGACCTGTCCCAGAATACTGCCCGTCGGGCGTGAGTACGAACGGTCGCCCCAGTCGGAAACAATATCCTGCACATCGCCAGGTCCGGCAACATAATGCATGCGGTATCGGATGGCGGAACCCAGCGTGGTATCTTCTATTGTGACGGATGATCCACGGCGCGCATATCTATACTTAACGACAGAGTTATATGGCAATGGCAGAGTTCCCGTATAGGTCAACGAGTCTCTCGCGCTCATGGGATATTCAGTTGGGTTTAGTGACAGCCCGGTAACCTCATCCATCACGATGAGGGTCAGCGATTCGTTAGCCTGAAGCGGCTCCGGCAGGGTGACGATAAAATTCGTCTGTGCCACAGGCTGCGGCGTATTCGTGGGAATGATCGCCCCCGGTGTTTGCGTGGTTGGAGTGGATTCAAATGGGTTCTTAATTAATGTAAGAGTACAAGCCTGTCCAATGAGGGCGATCAAAATTCCCAGAATCAGGACGCGGCGAAATATTAAAGACTTCCTTTTCATTCTCTCTCCTCGGATAATAAAAACGCTTCGTTCTGCGCCCTAGCCTGCTGCCTCACCATCAGCAGCGGCTTCATCCTCCGCTTTTTCTTTTCTTCGCCCGGCGTAGGCGATATAACTCAGACCAATGCTGATAAAGTATAGCAAAATCATGGGCAGCATCACAAGCCCCATGTTTACCGGGTCAATGGTGGGCGTAACAGCGGCGGCAATGACGGCAATGATCACGATGGCAATTCTCCACTGCTCCGCCAGGAATTTTGGCTGCACAATTCCCATGGACGATAATACAAAAATGACCAGCGGGAATTCAAAAAAGACCCCGATCCAAACCATTAACCCTGTAACAAATGAAAAATACTCCTTGGCTGCCCAGAACTGGGAGATGTTTGTGAAGCTTCCAAGAAACGGGAGGGCTGTAGGAAGCAGTACGTAATAAGTAAATGCCATCCCTGTTAAAAATAAAAGTGTGGCGAATGGGATCCCTACCAGTCCAAATTTTTTCTCGCGGGGTTTCAGGCCTGGCGCGGCAAATAGCCATACTTCCGCTGCGATCCATGGAAAGGCCGCCGCTACCCCAACCATCATGGCCACACGCATGAAAACGCCGATCTCTTCGGTTACTTGAATGGCTTGTAATTTTTCAAGTCCGCCAACTGGAACAGCCAGGAATCCCATCACATCCTGCGACACCCAAAAGGCGGCGATCACTGCAATGGACAATACGATCACTGATCGAATAATATGCATACGCAATTGTTCGATATGATCCCAGAGTGATTCACGAACATTCGAATCACTGACAAGATTTGCGATCGTTTCAGTAAATTGACTTTCTGGCGGCTCAGTGTTTAGAAATTTGTAAAATCTGTAAACCGCCCGGAACGGAAACGTGAGAATAGTAAAGACAAGGCGGAAGGGGAACGTGACCACCCGCCACATGCCCTGGAAAAATTTACGCATTGTTTTGCTGGTCGCTTTCGTTTTCTTTTGGTTCTTCCGGCGAGGGTGATATGCGATTTTCAGAAGTATCTATTGGCCTGGATGAATTGCGGATCGATTGGGAAATTTGCGCGTTTTTCCCGGCGCTTTTATTGAGTTCTTCTTTTGTGAGACTAAGTTCCATGTTCGCTTCGCGCATAAGATTTCGAGGCAGGTTTCTGATCTCAGCGGATGTTTTGTTCACGGTTTTCCATATATCCGAGTGGATGAATTGATTCAGCCATTTCCCGATGGTTTTCCCCGCCTTTTGCATATCTTTCGGCCCCAGTACGATCAACGCAATGATAACAATAAAGACAAGCTCAGACATTCCAACGCCAAGTATTTCCATTTGTTACGATTCCAGTTTTGTTTCTTCTTGAGCAATTCTATTTTTTATGATCTGATGAATTTCAGTCTCGTGTTCGGCCAGTGTGCCGAGCACGCCATTGACAAAGCGCGGTGCGGAATCGGAGCCGTATAACTTTGCCAGTTCCACCGCTTCATTGATGGCTACCTTTACCGGCGTTTCGCGCGATACTGCGAATTCCCAAAAGGCAATGCGCAGGATGTTACGGTCGATTGCCGCGATCTGGTCCAGCGGCCATTCGGGGGCGTATTTGGCGATCAGCTGATCGAGATCTTGCCTGAGTGGCAGCACGCCAAAAATGATGACCCTGGCAAATTCAGACAGGTCATCTGTAAGCAAAGTATCTTCCAGACGTGTTTTCAAAACATCGCCTGGAAGATGGTTGTTCGCTATATCGGTTTCGTAAAGCACTTGCAGAGCTATGGAGCGCGCTCTGGTTCGGGGTTTCATGGTCAAGCCTCGCTGTCCTCGTAATCGATATCTTCAATGTGGATGTTGACATGACCGATCTCCATGCCAACCATTTCCTGAATGGCACGCGCTACATTCTGTTGGACATTGCGGCTGACTTCGCGGATGTTGACATTTTCCTGGAGGATGAGATGCATGTCCACAAAGACGGTATTCTCCTCCGTCTCAATGCGGACTCCGTCGCCTGCTCCTCGTTTGAAGAGACGATTCACTCCGCCTGAAACAGGTGCGAGGCGGCTGACGCCGGGTACACCCAATGCTGAGAGGCGTGCGATGGTGGTTAACACTTCCGGGGATACAGTTGTTTTACCTTGTGTCGTTTCGGTCATATTTTTTCTCCTGTCATTGCAAAGGTCTTTCTATTTGCGATGATTTTATATTATTACATCATTGCCATGCCGCCATCCACGCCGAGGACCTGGCCGGTGATATACGCGGCTTCATCAGAGGCGAGAAATACGGCAGCATAGGCGATCTCTTCAGGTTTTCCTTTGCGTGCAAGCGGCACCATTTTGAGTGCGGCCGCCAGTGTTTCGGGTGTCATAGCGTCGAGGATTTCCGTATCCACAAAACCCGGCGCAATGGCGTTGACGGTGATGTTGCGTGCTGCAACTTCACGCGCGAGAGCTTTCGTGAAAGCGATCTGTCCGCCTTTGGAAGCGGAGTAGTTCGTTTGGCCCGGGTTACCCATTTGTCCCGCGACGGATGCGATATTGATAATGCGTCCAACGCGTTTGCGCATCATATGCTTGACGGCGGCCTTAGAGCAGTTGAAGGTACTCTTCAAGTTGGTATTGATGACGGCGTCCCAGTCTGCTTCGGGCATCATCATAATGAGCTGGTCGCGGGTGATGCCTGCATTGTTTACAAGGATGCTCAGATCGCCAAAGGTTTCAATTGCGAACTTAACCAGAGTCTCGGCTTGCTTGAAATCGGATACATCCGCCTGGGATGCGGCGGCTTTCCCGCCCGCTTCCTTGATTTTATTAACAACTTCTTCAGCCGATTCGGGCGATTTGTTGTAGTTCACCACCACAGCCGCGCCGCGGGCGGCGAGTTCCAGAGCGATGGCGCGGCCAATTCCACGCGAACCACCTGTAACCAGTGCAACTTTGTTTTCTAAAGAGAGGATGGACGACATTAAAGGCTCCTGTAATGAAATTATACCCGTTACGGTAACAAGTGGAAGAACCCACTTCTTTCTCTTTGGAAACGGTTTTATAGAGAAGAAAAGTTAAAGCTTTGGCTTGATTCCAAATGCCATTCCCAGCCCGCCGCCCAGCGCAATGATAGCTGCCGCCAAAAACGCATCCTGCCAGAAGCGGATGGGGAAGAGGCGGATGAGGGTGTCTGAATAATAGAAGAGCCAGGAATCGCCGGTGAAGAAAAGGCTGTGGAACCAGGCGAAGAATGTCCAAAAGATGTTGGGGTTGAGCAGGATGCCCGCGCCCGCGATAACGCCAAGAGTTACAGCAAAGCCGATCATCCACCAGCCGCCGCGCCTCAGGGCATCCATATATTCGAACATCCAGCCGCCACGCGAGGCGATTATGGCCAGCAAAATGAGCGTTGCCACGGAGACATACCAAACTCGCAGCGCACCTTGCACCACGCCTTTAACATCAGCCATGTGGCTGAGTTCGCGTTCGTCATAAAGTGGAGAGCCATCTGGAAATTTTAGATCGCCAAGATAGGAAATATCTGCGCTGTTGACGAGGTATTCAACAGCAAAAGGCGCCCATTTCATGCGGTCTGCATTGGTGAAGCCGTAGGTGTCTACTGGAAAGTAGGGCATACTGTATTCGACCGTGTAATAAACAGGCGTGAGTAAAATGCGCAATGCCAGCCCGATCAAAGCAATGGGTGTGAGGAGGGAAACGAAGAAAGAAAGAAAGTTGGGTAGGTTGAGTTTCATATTGGTTTATTTTTGTTCGTCATTGCGAGGGCGATGATCTTTCGCCCGACACTTGCGCCGCGCGCCAGTGCGGTGAGCAATCTTAGGTTGGGTGAAGGGGATTGCTTCGCCGAAAAGTGCAAGAGCGTGGCTCGCAATGACGATAGGATTTATTGCAAAAAGTCCAGGCCGCCTTGAAGGACGAAGCTGACGACCATGTCGTTGACGATCCATTCAATGGGAGCGAGATCATCCGTGAAGACGGTGCTGGTCTCGTAGCCGGGTTTCATGCTTGCGTATGTGGTTGCCATGGTGGTGACAAGTAATGGATGTACACTCGTATCCTGTGAAAGCCTTGTCATATTTGAGGCAAAGTTCTCCACCGTGGTCGGCTGTTTGGTTGCGAAGAGCATGGTGTTCAGCGTGCCGGGGATGTCCATCACATGCACGGATGGGAAGAGTTGCGCCATCGTGGTGGCAAGTCCGTCAATGAGGCGGCGGTCGCCCGGGACGGAGCCAACGTTGAGGGTCAGCACCCCATCGTCAGTTAAGTGAGAGGCGCAGATCTCAAAGAATTCGAGCGTGGTCATATGCGGAGGAATGTACGGAGGGCGGTACGCGTCGATGGCGATAATGTCATATTTGAGTTGACTGCGGTCAAGATTGAGTCTGCCATCTCCGAGGTGGACGGTCAAATTCGGCAGGTTCATCCCGAAATATTTTTCGCCCACCTCCACAATTTTTCCGTCGAGTTCAAAGCCGTCGATCAAAATGTCATCGCCATAAATGGCAGTGGCTTGTCGCGCGGCGGTGCCGGCAGCGAGGCCAACAATAGCCATGCTCTGAATATCATCGGGCGAGCGGTCTGCGTAAAAATATGGGCCGACAGAAAACTCCTCCCACGGGCCGTTGTAAAAAAGCGTGTCAGGATGATAAATGGAGTGAATACCCTGTCCATCATTCAATCGCAAAAGCGTGTACCCGTTGACTTCCTGCACTTGAATATAGTTGTATGCAGACTCGGCTTCGTAGACCTGCCCGGTATTATTTTTGAGCGCCTGCCCAGCGGAAAGAATTGCAATGAGCGCAAGCACGATGGGCATCCAGATCAGTTTGAGCATTTCGTTTCTGCTTGCAAATTTTCCCAAACCCGCCAGCGCAACGAATAACAAAAATAACCCGAAGACTAAAAATGTTTTTGTTGTGCCAATGGTGGGGATCAATACCAGAGTCGGCAGGAAGGTTCCGATAAATGAACCGAGGGTTGAGGTGGCGTAAATTTGCCCGGATATTTGACCAGCCTTGGCGGGGTCATCCACAGAGAGGCGGATGGCAAATGGTGAGATCGCTCCCAGCAATGTGATGGGAACAATGAAGAGGACTAACACAGCGACGAATGACCCGGCCATGATGCCGACACTCAACGCTTCAAACGCGCTCGCAGCGGACCTGAGAACTGGTCCCGCGATATAGGGCACCAGCGCCACTGTGAATGCTCCCCACGCAAGAATGCGGTACATGGCCCCGGGAGTTGGGTTGGCGTCCGCCCATTTGCCGCCGAGGAAATATCCCAGCGTGAGATAGATAAGGATCAGGCCGATAATGCTCGCCCATACAAGATTACTCGTGCCAAACACGTTGCCGATCAATCGGCCTGCGGTGAGTTCTGCGGCGAGTGTGGTCATGCCAGAGATAAAGACTGTGAAGAGTAGGTAGCGTTTCATTGTTTGTCCATTGAATAAGATGGGCGGATTATACACGCACGGGGTGAGGGTTGAATAAGGAAGGGGGAGGAGGAAAGATGAAAGAGGAAAGAAGAAATCCCCAAGCGGCTTACTCTGCAGAGGTGGTAAGACCTGACAGGTTTTCATAGAGAATCAATCAATCAGCTAGATTCTGATTCGCCAGAACCCCGATTAACCTGCGTTACGATAAAACCTGTCGGGTCTTGTAAAATCTAATTAAAGCTCGATGCTATTCAGCAATTCTTTCAAGGCTAGCAGTTCTTCTTTTGAAAGGGTGACACCTTTGCCCATTTTTTCATGGTCTGGTGACCAGTCTCGCAAGTCGTACTTCGGTTCGCGGTCATTCCAGCTGATGAGGTTGAGTTCCTTTGCCCAGCCCGAAGCGGACTTGGATAACACGCCAATATTATTGAGGATTTCGTATTTGATTTCAGACATGGTTTTGGTCTCCTAAAAGTAAACGACTTTTCTTTATCTTATCCAATGCTAAGCGGAGGTTTTGTCCCGGCAGGGATGGGAGAGATGTATTTTGCGGCAGCGCGTTTTTGTTTGAATTCCTCGATGGCCTTTTCGCGGATGGTTTTATTTTGCATGAACTCCAATGCACTCAGCGCCATTACCTTGCCTGCGTATAACATGCCACGCTGTCCAATGCCCATCTTGCCCTGTGACACGATCTGCCATGAGTGACCGGGAGAACCCAACGCCCAGCAGGTGGTGAATATCTGTCCCGTAGGAACAACCCATGAGACGTCGCCTACATCTGTCGAACCGGGAAGAACGACCTCAGATTTGAAGGGCGGCAAAATGTCCTCGTACAGAACGATCTTCTTTAATTCGGCAACCGCTTTTGAATCCAATCCATATACGTAGGCGCTCGTCTCCAGGCTTTCAGGTGGAATGGATTTGGAAAGCTCGCGTGCGAAGGCGTGTTCCTCTTCATTGAATTTGGGCGCACCAACTTCGATCAATTTGGAATGCAGCACTTCGTTGACCGTTTCATTTGGCAGCATGTTCGACATGCCGGAGATGACGTTGATCTCCACTTCGGTACTGGTCATCATCGCCGCGCCGTGGGCAATCGCTTTGACGCGCTCAAACAACGCGTCGAGTTGGTCGGTGCGCGGCGCGCGGACGCTGTACAACGACTCTGCGAAATCGGGCACCACGTTCGGGGCCATTCCGCCGCCATTGATGGTCACATAATGGACGCGTGCATCGGGGATCATGTGTTCGCGCAAATAATTGACTCCCACGTTCATCAGCTCGACGGCGTCCAACGCGCTGCGTCCGTTGAATGGGTCGGCTGCGGCGTGTGCTGTCTTCCCGCGAAACTTGAAAGTCACTCGATAATTGGCGAGGAAGTTTGCGTACAAAGTTCCGTTGAATGTGTCGGGATGCCATGTGAGACAAATATCGGAATCGTTGAACACGCCTGCATTTGCCATGAAGGCTTTTCCCGCACCGCCTTCTTCGGCAGGACAGCCATAATATTTGATCATGCCTTTCACTTCGCCAGAGTCAATGGCCTGCTTGATTGCCATCACAGCCGCCAGCCCCGCCACGCCCAGCAGATTATGTCCGCAGCCGTGACCGGGCGCTCCGCTTTCGAGCGGCTTTCGGTACGGGACACAATCCTGACTCAGCCCGGGCAGCGCGTCAAATTCACCGAGGATTCCGATCACGGGGCCATCGGCATCTCCATAACTTGCGACAAATGCAGTGGGGATGTCTGCTACGCCACGCTCCAGTTTGAATCCCGCTTCTTCGAGCGCATCTTCCAAAGTTTTTGACGATTCAAATTCCTTGTATCCCAATTCGGCATATCCCCACACTTCGTTGCTGAGCTCGATGAACATTGAGCGGTTTGATTCGATCCATGCGGTTAGGTCCATTAGTTGCTCCTTGATCTGATTTTGAGCCTTTTATAGATCATATCTTGCATACGTGCTCTTGCTACCGTCCCCGGTGGCGAGAACGCCGCCTTGAGCAGGGGAAGTGTAATTGCAATTCTACCCCTCCCTTTGAAAACAGGGATTTATTGTCCACTGCTGTATAATATGCGGAAATTTCCAGTTGGGAGCGAATCACTAAAATGCCTAGCAACGACAAAGACGAAAATAATATTACAGCAGGCGATAACAGCATCATCGTCAATGGCGATCTGAACAATACAACCATCGTCAATTCAACCATCATCATTGGGGACAATTCGCGTTTAACCCCATCTGAATCTTCAAAGAAAATTGAAAAGCCATCCGCCAGCGCAGTTCAAATTGTTGTAGGGAGTGAAACTGCGGGGTCAAAGCTGATTCCATTTCTTTGTTACTCCAAGGAGAATTCAACGGATGTGCGTGAGTTTCGTGAGCGATTAAAAGCTGAGACTTGGGTTGACCCGTGGTTTGACGAGGAGGATATTCTCCCGGGCGCGAAGTGGGAAGACCTTGTCACTGAGGCCGTTCACAATTCCCACGCTGTGATCATTTTTCTCTCCTCGTTCGCTGTGCGGACTGAAGGATTTTTCCATGTGGAGTTGAAACACGCTCTCGATTCCGCTGCCGAAAAACCAGATGGCACGATCTTCATCATTCCCATTCGGCTGGATGCCTGCGATGTGCCAGAGCGCTTACAGCCCTACCAGTATGTGGATTATTTCGGGGATGCGGAGCATAAGGACCGCGTCTATACCAGCCTGATCAAGGCTCTCAAAGTCCGCGCACGGGATTTGGGGATAAAGGTATAGCGCCTACCCTTTCGGATTGCCAAATATCCCGTCATCAACAGTCAATATGAAAGATTTTTGAGATCCGATGATTTTGCAAAAGAAGCATATTGGCTGGATTTTCCAAAGTTGAGGGGATATTCCTTGTAAGGTCAGATAATTTGATACTTGAAAAAGTCTCTTATGGGAGCAATTAAATGTATGCAATGACTGGGAAGCTTGTGGTTCAAAATGGAAATCGAGCTGAACTGGTTGAGATCTTGAAGCAGGCGGCCGCTTTGGTTGGCAAAATTCCCCAATGTCGTTTGTATATTGTTAATGAGGATCTTTCCAACGGAACGCATGTGTATGTCTATGAATTGTGGGACGATAAAGCGGCGCACGATGACTCGCTGAAGAATGAGCAAGTCCGCGAATTGATTATGCGGGCCAGACCTTTGCTGGCTGCCGCGCCCGATGGAGCGGAATTAAATGCCGTTGGCGGGCATGGGGTTGATTTTTGAAGTAGCTGGATTTTATTTCCATCGCCTGCTTGACGCATGTACCTCACGGTGGTATCCTTGCGCGCAATGTCCAAACAATTTGTTCATGATACTAATAATACCAATCGTACTACTCGCACCGATGTGGTGACGGGGCGTTGGTATTTATCTGGTGAGCATGAACGAGTTTTTTCAGCCTAGATAGGAAAACCAAAACGCCCCGAGTTTCGGGGCGTTTTTCTTAAACCCGATTAAGGAGAAATCATCATGTCCATCTCGAACACCACCCCAGTTTTCGCTGTTGACGAGAAGAATCTTGTTCCCGTCAGTGAGCATTTGAAGCAAATGGCAGATATTCCGCCTTCCCGTATGTTCCTCATCAACAAGTCGTTGAAAGTGTATGTGGAAAAGAATCCCGGCGCGAAGACCTTTGATGCCTCACAAGGCGATGGCGGCGCATCCCTGCCCGGAACTCCGCGGGCGATCTTGGAACGTGCGGCTCAACTCCAGATCGAGCATGGTACGGCCTACGACATGCCTTTCGGCACTGACGCATATCGCAAGGCCGTCGTCGAACAGTATTGGAAGTTGGATGCAAGCAGCGGCTGGGGCCCCGCCAATGTGATGGGTACCACCGGCGGACGCGATGCACTCATCAAGGCGTATCAAGCCATGATGGCGCTCGGTCATGGACGTCAGGGTGATATTGTCATGGTCTCCCGCGTCCCGTGGATCTCGTACAACTGGGGCCCGTATGGCGTTGGTGCCAATGTCCTCTGGACACCTGGCGACCCTGCTCAAGGCTGGGCATATTCCGAGGATGCCATCCGCGAGAGCGTGAAGTTTGCCGAATCCAAGGGACGCAAGATCGCTGGCATTATCATCACCAATCCAGATAATCCCACGGGTTTGACCATTGCCGTTGAAAAGCAGGTTTCCCTTGCCAAAGCTGCGTTGGAAGCGGGCGTGGCTTTCGTGCTCTTTGACTGGATGTATCACTACGTCACCGATGAATCTCCGATGGACTTGAATTCCTTCCTCAAGTTCTTCACCCCCGAAGAACGCAAGCGCCTGATGTTCCTGGATGGAATTACAAAATCTCTTGGCGGGTCGAATATCCGCAACTGCCATTTGATCGCGGACGAGAACGTCATCAAGTTCATTGTCGCCCGTGGATCGCATGGCGTTATCCCGCCGTTCTATTCCCTCGCTGTGGCGATGGCTGCCTACGAAATGGGCTATCTCGAAGCCGCAAAGACCATCATCGAGCCGACCAATGCCAGCCGTGTGGCCTTGAAGAAGTTGCTTGCCGAAAGCGGAATGCAGCATATCATTGGCAAGGGCTATTACGCCTTCATGAATGTAGGCGAATACATCAAAGCAGGCGGGCTGACAGACAGTGAACCCCTTGGACAATATCTCGCCGAAAATCACGGCATTGCCATTGTCCCTGGCGCGTTCTTCTCTCCCTTTGGCGCAGATTGGATCCGTTTCTCGTATGCCACTCCTGTGGAGCGAACCGAAGGCGCATTCAAGCGATTGGTTGAGGGCTTGGAGAGTTTGAAAAAATAACTAAAGAAAGACGAAAGAAGAAAGATAGAAAATTATTTATTTCCTCTTTCTTCTTTCCTTTACAGCACGTACTACTAAATTTATAAATCTTAGGACTAACCCATGCCTTCAAAAAAATTCCCTGAAAAATATCACCTCGCACTTGAACAGGCTGCAAAAGAAAAACCGCAAGGCGGACTGAACGGCTTTGAGCAGGAATGGAATCTGCTGGATGAAGAACTGCGCCCCTTGCTCACAGTGGGCGCTGGCCCAAGCAAGCACTCCTTTGTAGATTACCTGCTCGCCGAGTGTGTTCCGTCGTGGCAGGCGCAATTCAGTCAACTTGAAGTATTTCACTGGATGACCGAATGGGCCACGCGGCCATATTACAGCCCGCGCGGCGCGATCTATGAGGCTCGCCTCATGGAGGCATCGCTCATCAATGCGCTTCATCAGGCTGGCCAAAAGTTTGGCGAACGCCTGCATTATTGGCATGGCAACCTTTTATATCTCACCGATATTGGCTATCAATCCATCCCCGGTAATTGGAGTATTGCCAAACGCCGTTATCTCGAAAAGTGCGTGGATCTGTACGGCGGTGGGTTGGCAGTCGCTGGCATTCACAGCAACCTATCTTTACCCGATCCGCTTTTCGCGTGGGATTTCATGCATCTCTCTGCAAGTGAGCGCGGCAACCAGCACCTCGATGAATTCAAGTCCGAGTTTTATATTACAGCCACACGGCTTTTGCGTGCATTCGCGTCTCTCTTTATTGCAACCAGTGCGTCCACGCCGATGCAGGCTCAGGTCAAGGATGGACGCGCTGTCGTCGTCCTCACCGAATTTGATTCGATCCGCAATCTCACTTTCCCAAATCCGCGTGAGATCGATCTTCCGGACTTGTATCGTTCGTATGATGATTATTTGCAGATCTCTTATGACCTTGTCCGCCGCGGCGTGCGTTTTGGAAATAACAACTATACGCCGGTTCGCGCACGATCATTTTCTGAACCTGTCGAGCGATTGATCTCTACTACAAGCGATGAGCTTACGCATCTTTATACCCGTGGCCTGTTTGCCGCAGGTGAGGCGACTCCTCCCGAGGAGATGGCTCTACAGATCGAAAAGCAAAACCTCATGGCACGCATCAACCTGCCCATGGGACGTGTCGAAGTCCGCACCGATGAAGGCGCGCACAGCCTTGAACTTGACATTGCCAATCTCACGCTAAAACACCTGCTGCTTTTACACATTTATTCAGATTCGAAATTTGCGCGCGGCTTCCGCTATGACCGCGAAGACATCAGCCGTGCCCGCGTGAATGAAAACCTTGCCGCCAAATTCAGTATGCGCGCAGAGATCGAAAATCCATTGACGGGTAAACCGATCGGCATGCGTGACTTCCTCAAGTGGACTCTCAACGAAATTAAACCGTTGGCAGAAGCATTAAGTTTGTGGAAGGACTTAACGCCGCTTGTCGAAATATCGGAAGGCGCGCATAACACAGCAGAAAAATTCCGCGCCCGATTACAAGGTCAATTGGATAACGGTAATGAAGTTCCATTTGAGGCATTGAAGGAATTACATTTTGAACGTGAAGCACAGGTAAAAGGCGACGTGGAGCGCATTGCCTCTGATTACGCATCGCTTGGCGATGATGCTCCAAAAATTGCAGAGTTCCTGCAGCGTGGACGTGACTCAGCCAGACAGGCTCCGCAATCTCCCATTCAATTCCGCTCCCGTCCACAAGCTGTGGTTGAAGTTTCCTATCAGGATAAGACAGCCGAAATTTTGGATCTGGCACAACAATTGATTCGCATCCCATCCGTCACGGCTTGCCCTGATGAGCGTTATGATGAAGTCCACCGCGCGGGTTCGTTGATCGATGATTACTTGCGCAATGCCGGTCTGGAAGTGAAATACTTTGACGGAAAATATCCTGCCGTGTATGCAACATTCCCACAAAAGGAATCAGGCACTAGTGACCAGGTACTAGGTCAAACTCCTAGTCCCCTAATTCCTAATTCCTCATCCCCCATTCTTTTAACAGGCCATTTTGATGTAGTCGAACCTGAACCTGATGATTCGCAATTCATCCCGCGCATCGAAGGTGACTATCTCCATGGCCGCGGTGCAGCGGATATGAAAACAGTCGTTGCCACCTATCTGGTGTGGATGAAAGATACTTTGAAAGCGGGCGCGCCATATCCAAATATTGCGTTGCTTTTAGTGGGCAACGAAGAAAATGGCGAATCAGAAGCATGGGGCACGCCGCATGTCTTGAAGGAATTGAATCTCACTCCATCCTTGTTCATTGCAGGCGAACGCACAGGTGAAAAGGGTAATGAACTCTTCGGAGAAATTTGTGTGGAGAATCGCGGTGTGATGCGCTTTGATGTGGTCGCGCGCGGCGCGAAAGCTCATTCAGGCGTTGCAGGCACTGGTGATCTGAGCGAGAAACTCATCGCGGCGCGTTCTGCTTTGAATGAGATTTTTGCGAAGCATCTTACGCTGAAATCACCTGATGGATGGCAGTCGCAAGCGAAATTCCCATTTATTACGGTAGGCACGCCGGGCGTGTACAACGTTACCGCAGCGGAAGGAATTTTGGGTGTGGAGATCCGTCCCATCCCGCAGGATGATGTCAATGGTTTGAAAACTGCTGTTGAAGCGTATTGTTCGGAGAATGGATTGGAATCAAGTTTCTCTGTCATGGAAAACGGCGTGGCCTGCGACCCGAATAATCCAGCGTTGAAAGCGCTCATCGAAGCAGTCAAACAGGCGTCGGGTGGTGAAGAGGCGCGGATCGGGCGTAAGCTCCCCGGTACCAGCGCGAGATTCGCTCCGGGCGGGCAGGCTGTCGTTTGGGGACAATCAGGCGTCGGCCCACATGCGAAGAACGAGGCGCATTACATCCCAAGCATTGAGCCGTATTACAGATCGCTGAATGAGTTGGCGAAGTTGTGGAAATAAAACACAGGCGACCTTTGAACGGGTCGCCTGTGTTTTAGCTATTCTCTTTGCTTTGAGTAGATCATAAAAGTTCCCAATTCATCCCGGGCTTCTTTTTCAAAGGTCATGCCGATTTTCATTGCGACCTTCTTTGAGGCGGTATTGTCCCCATCGATCAAGCAGACGAGGCGCGGGATGTTCAGCTTTTCAAATCCATATTGCAGAATGGCTTGCGCCGCTTCGCTTCCCAGTCCCTGCCCCCAATATTGCTTTGCGATCGTATATGCCACTTCGACTTCGTTCTGCCCATCGATCTCCCACGGAAGAAGTCCGCAGCGGCCGATGAAATTTTCGCTTTCCTTATGAATGGTTGCCCAAAGCCCAAACTCGGGATGTTTGGGATGTCCGTGCATGTGCCATTCAAGTTCTTCCTGCGCTTCTTCGCGTGAGCGAGGTGCGTCAGGGATATATTTTGTAATATCAGGGTCGCAGTATAATGCCCAAAGATCATCGAGGTCTTCAATGACCTGACGGCGAAGGATCAGTCGTTTTGTTTCAAGAATAATTTCGTGCTGAGTGGTCATTTATTCTTATCAGATGGCAAAAAATCAAACGGTGGACGCTGATTCAATTTCACCAAATTTGCGCCAGCTTCTCCCGCGTGAAGCATGGTGAGCGAGCCTGTGTCGCAGCTTAGTTTCTGAAAATGGTCGAGAGGTAGGCCAAGGAAATGTGAGACCGCAAGCTTGATCGGGTCTGCGTGAAAGACCACCGCCACGATATCCTTGGGTTTGTTGTGTTTTTTGACGATCCCTTCAAGTACATTCGCAATGCGCGACTGCAGATCCAAAAACGATTCACCTTCAGGGAATTGGAAACGCGAAGGCGCGCTTTGCACGATCTTCCATTCTTTTTTGAGTCTCAACATTGCAAGCGATTTCCCCTGCCATTTGCCAACATCTGTATCCAGCAAATTTGGATTTTGGATAATTTTCAAATTCCGCACATTGGCAATTGGTGTTGCAGTCTCAATAGCTCTTTCAAGCGGACTGGAATAAATGGCTGTAATGGGGACGCCCTTCAACGCTTCGCCCAACGCCTGAGCCTGCTTCTGTCCCCGTTCATTGAGATGAACCCCGGGCAGCCTGCCTGCCATCTTCCCTGTTTTGACATAATCGTTTTCGCCGTGCCGGATAAGCAACAATAAAGGCATGTTATTTAATTTTCCTCTTCATCTCTTGGATTTGTTCTTCACTTAGATCAGGAATGTTCTCAACCTTGGAAATTCCCAACGCTTTTCTCTGTGCTTCGCGCCACATCTCCAGCCGTGCAGTGACTTGTGACTCGTACCCTTCTTGTGAGGGGGAATAGAAATAAGTGCCGAGCAATCTCTTGGGCAGATATTGCTGCGGAGCAAAATGACCTTCGCTGTCGTGTGGATAAACATAATCCTTACCCTGTCCCGTTGCGGCGGCATCGCGATTTCCATCCTGGAGATGCCGTGGCACGGAAACCTGCCCCTCCTCTTCAATTTTTTTCATGGCTTTGAAATATGCGCCTGCACTATTGGATTTGGGGGCGGTGGCGAGGTAGAGAGTCGCTTCGGCAATTGGGTAAATGCCTTCTGGTAGACCGATGAACTCAAACGCCTGCAAAGCAGATGAAGCGACGACAAGTCCCATGGGGTCTGCAAGACCGATATCTTCACCGGCGAGAATGATCAATCGGCGAATGATGAACTTCGGGTCTTCGCCAGCGTAGATCATTTTTGCGAGCCAGTACAAGGCTGCATCTGGATCCGAGCCGCGGACGGATTTGATGAATGCAGAAATGGTGTCGTAATGAGCGTCGCCGTCTTTATCGTATAGCACAGCACGACGCTGAATTGATTCCTGCGCCACGTCCAATGTAACATGAATGACGCCGTCTTTATCAGGCGCGGTGGATTCTACAGCCAATTCAATGGCATTCAAGGCGTTGCGAGCATCGCCAGAGGAAACTTCGATCAGGTGCGTGCGGGCATCTGCGTCGAGTGTGATGCGTTTGTCCCCGTAGCCGCGCTCTTTGTCTGTCATTGCGCGGTCGAGCAGGATGCCTGTTTCGGCTTGATTCAAATTGCGGAGTTGAAACACACGCGATCGGGAGATGAGGGCTTTGATGACCTCAAAATAGGGGTTCTCTGTTGTTGCTCCGATAAGAGTGAACGTGCCATTCTCAACGTGAGGGAGAAGCGCATCTTGCTGGGCTTTATTCCATCTATGGACTTCATCCACAAAGAGGATGGTGCGGATGTTATGCAGGCGTCTGCGTTCTAGCGATTCGTCAATGACGACTCGCAAGTCCGCTTTGCCTGCGAGGATGGCGGAGATAGTGGTGAAGTGACTCTTGGTGGTGTTCGCGATTACCTGTGCCAGCGTGGTCTTGCCTGTGCCAGGAGGTCCCCAGAGAATGATGGATGAAAACAGTTTGTCCGCTTCGATGGCACGCCGTAGAAGTTTGCCTTCGCCAACGATATGTTCCTGCCCGATGTATTCCTCCAGCGTGCGCGGACGCATACGAGCGGCGAGCGGGGCCTCTGATTTCAGGCGTTCATTCATGGCGTGGTCAAAGAGATCGTTGGACATGCAGGTGATTATAGCAAACTATGACTTTGCGGGGCTTGCAGAGTGGCGCCTGCTTATTGGAACAGAATCAATTATCAGGGCGGAAAGAGGCGATGTAACTTATTTCACAAGAAGCTGGTGACATCCATCCATGACGAAAGGGGAGGTAGTCTGGAATAATAAGGTCAACCATAACATTTATTAGAAGGTCTGCCTTATGACTGTAAAGCAATTAAGCGAAAGCACGGAAATGTATCTGAAAACGATGGTGGAGATGAATGACCGCGATGTGGTGGTGATCGGCCGCCTCGCGGAGCGTTTGGGTGTGACGCCTGTTTCTGCGAATGAAATGGTGAAGCGTTTGGGCGAGCAGGGGTTGGTTTCGCATACGCCGTACAAGGGCGTGGGGCTGACGAAAAAGGGCGCGAGGCGGCGTGCAGTGTGATCCGCCGACAACGGTTGTGGGAATGTTTTTTGTACGACCATTTGAAGATCGAGTGGGCGCAGGTGTATGAATTTGCGTGCTCGCTGGAACATGCCACCGCGCCGGAAGTGACCGAGGCGCTGGCTGGATTTTTGGGCGACCCGAAAACCTGCCCGCGCGGGAATCCGATCCCTGCGGCGGATGGTTCATTCAAGCCGCTGGATGCGATGCCGTTGAGCGAGTTGAAACTTGGACAGGCGGCTCGTGTGGTGGCTGTGAATGCAACCGCAACAGATGTGCTCAAATATTTGCAGGAAAAAAATATTTTGCCAGAACGTGATCTGACCGTGGTTGAAGTTGCGCCGATGCAAGGCCCGTTGACTCTGCGTGTTGGTTCGAAAGATGTCGCGCTGGGATTGTCGATGGCGGAATTTGTGCTTGTGAAAATAAAAAAGAACTGAGGAAATATGTTCATGACTGAATCGATCCAACTTCATTTACTTCAACCCGGCCAGCGCGCGACGATTACGAAGATCAACGGGGCGAGCGCGCTGCGCAGGCGTTTTATTGAAATGGGAATTGTCAAAGGGGAAACGATCCTGATCGAACGCCATGCACCGCTGGGTGACCCCGTGGAATATTTCATCAAAGGTTATCACCTGGCTTTGCGAAAAGAGGAAGCCGCGCAGATCGATGTGATCCTGCACGAGGGCAAAAATGGCTGATTTTACAATTGCTTTGGCAGGCAACCCGAACGCAGGCAAGACCACGATCTTCAACGCGTTAACAGGTTTACATCAACACACAGGCAACTGGCCCGGGAAGACTGTTGAAAAAAAAGAGGGAGAAATTAAGTTTGGGGATTTGAATATCAATATCGTGGATCTACCAGGCACATACAGCCTGACCGCATATTCCCCAGAAGAAATTGTTGCGCGCGATTACATTATTGAAGAACACCCGGATGTGGTTATCAATGTAGTGGATGCTACCAACCTTGAGCGTAATTTATATTTGACCGTCCAAATTTTGGAATTGGATGTGCCTGTAGTTTTGGCATTGAACATGACCGATGCTTTGCACAAAGACGGCGCAAAGATAGACCTTGAAAATCTTTCGCGCTTGTTGGGCGAGGTACCTGTTGTGTCCACCACTGCAAATCGCGGCGCGGGAATTACCGAATTGATCTCAAAAGCTGTTGAAGCGGCTGGCAGAAAAGTGACAGCATGACGAACACACAAACTTTCTTTCGGTTGGATTATGGCAGCAAGCTGGAACGCGAGATCGCGTATCTGCTTGCTTTGTTTGAAGAAATAAAATTTGACGCGGGTCGTTATCCGCAGCGCTGGCTGGCGATCAAATTGTTGGAAGGCGATGTTGATATTCTTGAGCGTGTGCAAGCCATGTCCAGCGGCAGGCGGGTGATCGAGGCGGCGCAAAAAGGCGCTGAGAAATTAAAGTCCATGCTGGGCGATGATGTGGATCTGCTCACCGCCGACCGCCGCTATGGTTACATCAACGGCGTGGTGCGCCAGTCGCTGCACCGCCCCGCCATCGATCGCATCACGCTCACCGACCGCATCGATGACATCGTCACGCACAAGTGGCTTGGCCTGCCGTTTTTCTTCACCATCATGTACATCATGTTTAGATTGGTGATCGATGTCTCTTCGCCGTTTTTGGATTGGACGGATGCGGTCATCAACGGCCCGATAGCAAAATTATTCTCGTTCCTTCTTAATCTGACAGCTGCTCCAGCTTGGATACATTCTCTCGTCATTGACGGGATCGTCGCCGGAGTCGGAGGCGTGTTGGTCTTTGTCCCCGGGCTGTTGATCCTGTATTTCTTCCTCGCTCTTTTAGAGGACTCTGGCTACATGTCCCGCGCCGCGTTCGTGATGGATCGTTTCATGCGAGTGGTTGGCTTGCATGGAAAATCATTCATCCCGATGATCCTCGGCTTCGGCTGCGCCGTCCCTGCCATTTACGCCACGCGGACAATTGCCAGCCGCCGTGACCGAATCCTGACCGCGCTGCTCGTCCCGTTGATGTCCTGCTCGGCGCGTTTGCCTGTGTATGTGGTTTTCGGCTTGGCTTTCTTCGGCGCACGCGCAGGGACGGTGATCTGGGCAATGTATGCCTTGGGGATTATCGTTGCGATGATCGCAGGCTTGGTTTTCACCCGCACCATTCTCAAGCCTGATGTTTCATCTGCGTTTGTGTTGGAATTGCCGCCGTATCGTCAACCATCGCTCAAGAGCGTGATGATCCACATGTGGGAGAACACGCGCGAATTTGTCCGCAAGGCTGGGACGACGATCCTTTTCGCGTCTGTGGTGATGTGGCTGCTGCTTAACCTTCCGTGGGGCGTGGCCGATCAGCGCGATTCATATTTTGGAAAGGTGAGCGGTTTTATTGCGCCCGTCTTTGCTCCGCTGGGTTTTGGCAACTGGGAGACAAGCGGCGCATTGGTGACGGGTTTCATGGCAAAGGAGATCGTGGTCAGTTCGATGAGCCAGATCTATCTTAGTGATGCCGTTGAAGAAGAACCCACCGAAGCCACCACATTTGGCGAGGATTTGCTCGGTATTGGAAGCGGCTTTGTAAATGCCACCATCAGTTCGGGAAAGATCCTGCTTAGCATTATTCCGGGGGTAGATCTGGTGGATGAACAGGTTGACAGACAGGATACTGCTCTCAGCCTTGCTTTGCAAAATAACTTCACCCCATTGACTGCCGCTGCCTTGTTGGTCTTTGTGCTGTTGTATGTCCCCTGTGTGGCGACATTGGGCGCGATCAAACACGAGTTTGGAAGTTCGTGGGCGGTTACTTCGGCTGTGTACCAAACTGCCGTGGCGTGGATCGCAGCTTTCATCGTCTTTCAAGGTGGTAAGCTGCTCGGGTTTGGATAGCTGGGTATGTTATCTCAACTGCTTTCTCTACTGAGTGAAAAGAAGGAAGGCTTGAGCCTGTTCGAGATCAGCCGTGTGATGATGGCACAGCCAACCGCTGTTGCATCCATGCTTGAGTTGCTGGTGCAGAAAGGGAAATTGCTCGAGATCGGCCCTGACGGAAAATACTGCGCAGACTGCGGACAAGTATCTGACTGCAATTTGCTGGCTGTGCATGGGAAGCGATATGTGCTTGCTTCTCAAATTGTCGTTAAGGCAGAATAGTCGTCATTGCAACGAAGCAATGCCAGCCACGTATTTCACGAATTTGCGCGGATATTTAATTTATCTTTACAAATCAATGAAATTTGTGGCTGGTCTATTTTGAAGTTAGTTACGTTTTACGTATCACGTATTACGAAAGAATTACCTGTCCGCAATACTCGCATTTATCCATACCGAGTTCGAGAGTTCCGCCGCAGTGTGGGCAGGCGAAGGTCTCAACCTTAATCGGGTGGCCTGCAGTTTTGTACGCGGTTTCATTATCGGCAAGGTCTGAGCGCAGGCGTTTAAGACGTGCAAGATAGGCATCTCCGCTCATTTCACCAGCTTTGCGCAGGCGTTCCACATCCGCAATGGATTCTTTCAACATGCGGCGCTGCGCTTCAAGCGATTCCTTGCTGCTATCCTGGAAGGAAACTTTCATTTCCGGCTTCGGCGGAATGGACGCAAGAATGGCCGCGATGATCAGAAATACCGCAGAGACGACAAGTCCCACGACAAGAGGCGTAAAGCGGAAGCCGGGGATGGAACTGAAATTCACCTTGTTGACCTGTACTTCGTTGTAATCTGCAATGACTACATAGCGGTCGCCGCCAAGTTTGCCAATATCCACGCGGGTGATACCCGTGGAATGTTTGGGTAAATTATTGCGTGTTCCATTCTCAGTAAAGACTGCCACGTTCCCCTGGTCGTCGCCGATGACCGCTTCCTGTTTTCCATCTTCGTCGATATCAAGACCCGCAATTTCGGTCACTTTGTCTGAGAGAGAGCCTGTCCACATTTGGGTGGCGGTTGTGCCATCGAATGAGAATGCCCAAATGCCGCCGTCCTTCCCGCCGACTACGATCTCACGGGAAGATGGGTCGCCGTTCAACTCCACTTCGCGGACTTCACTGACAGCCTGCCCAAGGGATTTTTCAAAAAGTATGCCGCCATCCACCGCATTGTAAATTCTGAATGCACCGTACTCGCCGCCCGTGATGACTTCGCTGTTGCCGTCGCCATTCAGGTCGAAGGCGCGCATACGGCGGAGTTGTTCCTGGCTGGTTTGCCAGATTGCGTTGCCTTGCGCGTCGTACACTGCGATGGAGCCGTCATTGGTGGCAATTGCAACATGGACTTGACCGCCAATGCGGGCATCGTCCATGCCGCGAATTTCTGAAGAACCCAAGTCTCCGCTCCAGAGCGGAGCGCCGTCCAAATTCACAGCGAGGATTCCGCCCGAGTTATCACCGAGCACAATTTGAGGTTCAGAAGAGAAGCGGATGACTGCCACACGCGAAGGGAAACCAACGTCAAGCGCCTGTGCCAGAGTGCTTACCTGTCCCTTGGATATAACATCCACAGCCATGCCGTTTCCAACGTAGTACACAACCACATCTTCCACGCCATCCCCGTTCACATCACCTAGGGTAGTTTTTGGAGATTGATAGGGCAGAGTCCACAGGACGTTGCCGCTGCCATCGTAGCTTGAAACATCAGTTGTGTTTTGAATGAAGAGATCGTCCTGTCCGTCACCGCTGAGGTCAATGACCTTCATGCTTTCAGCGGTGTTGTAAGGCTGGTTCCAAATGACATTGCTTCCAAATTTTTCGGCGGCCACAGCGCCGCTAAAGGCGAACACGCCTGCCACGATCATGACGAGACAGGAAAGTACAATTGCAACAATAAAGGGAATGATTTTGCGACTCATTTATGCAGCCTTTCGTTGTAAGAGGGAATATGCAGATTTTAGAAAACCGAGAATATGTTCCTGCCCAATATCTTCAAATGGAGATTTGGCAAGGATGTTGATAATACCGCCATCGGTGTTAACTTCGGCGATGGTGTATTTGCCGATGTTTTGTCCGGGCTTGAAGTTGGCAGAAGGTCTGACTTCATACGCTTCGGGGTTTACCACAATGCGGACTTTTAATTCCTGCTCTGAGCCTTTGAATTTCTCGGGCTTCATTTTCATCTTTCCGCTGATACTGCTTCGCTTCCAGTATGATTTGCGATTCTTGGTTTTTTGCGTGGCGGAAATGCGCAGGACATTGCCATCATAAAGTTTGGCTTTTAGGGAAAGCCACGTGTCACTAAAGTGCTGTGTTGTGCGGTCGCGCGTGTCTTTTGTCTCGCGCGCCACCTTGGTTTGCAGCATGGCACCTGTCAGATCAAGATGACCCAAAAATGTAGCGCCAGGTTTCAGGTCATCACGAAGCGTATGCAGGATCTCCTTTGTTCCAAAATAGCGCGGCGAAAAATCCTTCGAGTCACTTTTTCGTAAACTACGCGCCATGATGAATGAAGCAAGCCATAAGCAGATCGCGCCTATCGTGAAAATAAAAGAAACGTAACCAAGCGCAAAGAGAAGCCCGTCGATTGCTGTCAGCCCTACGCCGATGAAGAAAATGATCAAAGGAATCCAGCGCCATTTGTCGCCTGCTGATTCTGTTTTTTGAACTTCCGCTACGAATTTATCCATGCCGCGCATGATCGAATCCGGCTTGTCAGCGATGGAAACATAAACAGGGGTGTAATCCTTTTTGCCGGTTGTGCTTGGCGGTGGTGTTTTCTTGCGCGCTGTATTCAATAAATAAAAGAACAGCAGCACAATAACCAGGATGATTCCACAAATTACAACCATTCACTCCTCCAGTGATTTACAGCGATATAATCCAGGCAATGCCAAACATACTCTACACAGCTTTCGATATTGTACCAAGTCCCAAAGGCGCTTCGACCCATATTTTGCATAATCTGCGCGGGTTGGTCAATGCTCAACACAGCGTCCATCTTATCACTCCCAACGACGGACTGCTCCCCCCCGAAGATACTATTGATGGCGCGCGTGTCTCCCGCATTTCGCAGGATCTTGCCCAAAACTTTCTGGCCCGCGCGGTGCATTTTGGCAGAGCGGTTTCGTCTCATCTTGCCTTGCATCATGATTACGATGTTGTGCATTTTCGGAATATTTGGGACGGGTTTCAGATCGCGCAGAACAAAAAGAAATACGGCTACAAAATACTTTTCGAAGTAAATGGGCTTCCATCCATTGAACTCAAATATCATTACCCCGGTTTGGATTCCGACCTGCTTTCAAAGATAAAGGAACAGGAAATTGCGACTCTACATCTGAGCGATGCGATCATCTGCCCCTCACGAGTGACTCGCGACTACATTGCCTCGCTCGGACTTAACCGAAAGCTGGTGACTGTTATCCCGAACGGGGTCAGCCCTTCGGATTTTTCCGCAACCCCCTTGCCCGTTCGCAGTGAGCGTATCCCTGTTTTGCTATATATCGGCACCCTCGCCGATTGGCAGGGATTGGAAATTGTCATCAGGTCGCTGCCGAAGATTCTCGAACAACAACCCGTTCGCTTGCAGATCGTTGGCCGCGGACGTTCCCGTCAGCGCAAAATGCTTGCCAAACAAATTCGGAAATTAGGCATCGAACACCACGTCATTGTCCAACCTGCGGTGCCGCATCATGAAATCCCAGCCTTGATCGCAAGTGCGGATATTTGCGTAGCCCCGCTCGGCTTGAATGATCGCAATGTCACACAGGGAGCATGCCCGATCAAATTGCTGGAATATATGGCAGCGGGACGCCCCATGCTGGCATCCAATATGCCCATTGTCCGCGAACTTGTCCGCGAAGACGTGGACGCGCTTCTCTTCTCTCCAAATGACCCTGATGACCTTGCCCGCCAGACACTTTCTCTTCTAAATGATCTTGAATTATCGAGGCGGTTAGCAGATTCCGCTTCCGAGCGCGCACGGACAAAATTTACATGGCATGAGTCTCAGAAGAAATTGCTAAAAGTGTACGAAAAATTATTAGACCCTAAAGGTCTTAAAGACCTTTAGGGTCTTTGAATATGTTTTCCACGTCTGTTGGAATCGCCAGTGGACGTCCCGTTCTCACATCCACAAACACCCAGTCTGATTCGCCTTTTACTACTACCTTCCCATCGCTTTTTCTCACGAATTCATATTTTCTCAACGAGCGCACGCGGCGGATATTCTCCACCCAGGTTCTAATTTCAATTTCCTCATTTTCGAACGCGGGCAAAAGATATTCGATCCTGTGCTCACGGATGACCCATGTGGCATCTGGTCCCTGGGCTTGGACTCCGCCTATGGATGCGTAATGTTCCACGGCAATATCCTGCATCCATTGCACGTATGTCACGTTGTTCACATGCCCGTTCTCGTCAATGGCAGATTTTGGAATACTGATCGTTTTTGTGTAGGTGGATGAAATTGGCATTCGCCAAGTTTACTATATCCATTTTTGGGCGGTCAATTTTGCGTGTGTATAATGGATCTTCGGAGGACGACATGCGTGCAAAAATAAAATGGTTTGTGTTGGGGTTCCTGATCGTGGCAATTGCGGGGTTGTATTTGTATCCCGTGCCGAGCGTTCCGTTTGCTGAGGTGTATGCAAAAGCGGATGCGGCTGAGGTGGAGTCTTTATCCATGTTTCGTTCGGTAAATCCGCCGAAGACGATCAATGTCAACGAGACGGATTGGGAATATATTTCTCTCGGAGAAGGGGAGGAGACGATTCTTTTTCTGCATGGGATGACAGGCGCGTATGATATCTGGTGGCATCAGTTGGATGCGCTTAAAACAAATTACCGCGTCATTGCCGTTACCTACCCCGCAGTGGATACGTTAGCCGAAATGGAAGCAGGCGTATTATCAATTTTGGATAAAGAGGGCGTAGATAAATTTAATGTGGTGGGGACATCGCTTGGCGGGTACTTCGCCCAATATCTGGTCGCGCATCAATCGGACCGAATCCTGCGTGCTGTTTTCTCGAACACTTTCCCCCCGAATGATTTGATCGCAGAGAAGAATAAAACCATCGGCGCAGCATTGCCGTTCCTGCCCGAATGGTTGGTGATCGATGTTCTGCGCGGAAGTTTTGCCAGCAGTGTCTATCCCGCTTCGGGGAATGACGAATTGACTCTTGCGTTCCTGAATGAGATCAGTTATGGACGAATGCGCAAGGCGCAGGTGGTGGGGCGTTTTCATGGTGTGGTCGAAAAATTCGACGCGCCTGATTTGAGCGTTATTAAAATCCCTGTACTGATCATCGAAGCGGATAACGACCCGCTGGTGGAGTTGACCTTGCGCGAGCAGTTGAAGGAGATTTATCCATCTGCCCAGGTTTATACATTTTCAGGCGTTGGGCATTTTCCATATTTGAACCGTTCAGTAGAATACACAAACCTTCTATTGGAATTCTTCGGTAAATAAAAGAGCCGCCTCGATTTTTCGAGGCGGCTCTTTTTACACTTCAATATGATGCTGGTGCCTTCTCTCGTCAAAATCGCAGTAGAGCAGGCCGTGTCCGCAGTTTTCACATTCGATCTGTAAAGTGGCGTGTTGGATGTTGTATCTTTGCTCCAGCAGCTCGTTGATGTTTTGCTGAATGGCTAATCCATCACGGATGGCAATATTATCTGTGACAACGTGGGCGGAAAGCATGCGCAGGTTTTCGTTGATGCTCCAAACGTGAAGGTCATGGACGCCGCGTACACCGTCCATGGTTTCGATTTTTTTTACCATTTCCTGCATGTCGATGTTCTCTGGCGTGCTCTCCAACAGAATATGAATGGACTGTTGCAGGATGCTCCACGCGTTCCACAAAATAAATCCGCCGATCAAGACGCTGACGAACGGGTCAAGCCAGTTCCATTTGGTGAAGTAGATGATGACACCCGCGATGACCGCGCCGAGCGTGGACATGACATCTCCCATCAAATGCAGGAAGGTGCTGCGCAGGTTGAGGTCGTGCTCGCTGCCGGTTTTTACAAGCCAGGCGGTGCCAGCGTTGATGAAAAATGCCAGAGTGCCGACTCCTATCAGAATAACCGAATCAACTACGGGCGGGGCAAGGAAGCGGTGCCAGGCTTCGTAGAATATCCCAAATGCGATCAATATCAACGTCGTGGAATTGACAAGTGCGACCAATATCCCAACACGGTGATAGCCGAATGTCTTGCCTGCGTTGGCGGGTTTGGTGGCAATTTTGAGTGCGTACCAACTTAATCCCAATGCAATGACATCGGTGAAGTTGTGCGCGGCATCGGTGAGCAGGGCAAGGCTGTTGCCGAATATGCCTGCGATGACTTCCACAAGGACGAAGCCTGCTGTAAGCGAAAGGGATAGCAGGAGCCGTTTTGTGGTTTGGGTGGCTAGGTCACCAAAATGAGAATGGTTGTGATCATGCATATTTATATCCAGCGGCGGACTTGTTTTTGATAGTTGCGATACGTTTCGCCGTGTGTGCGGGTGAGGAATTCCTCTTCGAGACGTACTTGAATTTGAACCAGCAGATCGCTGCAAAATAATGTGACAAGTGTGGCGGCGTTTGGGAGGACGAGGAAAAGTCCCAACAGCATGACGCGCATTCCCAAAAAGATCGGGTTGCGTGAGAGTTTGAATAAACCGGTTTGGATCAATTCGGTTTTTACATCTTCATCGATGCCGATGCGCCATGATTTTTGCATGTGAACTTGCGCGATCAGAACCCAGACTACAGCGATGGTCAACAGGATTAGACCAATGAGGTTCAAAGTTGCGCTGTTCAAGTAAGCGATGGGGACAAGGTATGTATACAGTTCTGGCAGGAATGTAAAGGCAACCACAACCAGCACCACGGCGAATAAAGTTATGCGGAAAAGTGTGCCCACATAATCATGAGTTGACTCGGATTTCCCAAATTTGTATGGATTGACGCCCGTTGTTTTCCAAACGCGGTAGGAGGGCAGAAAAAGCGCCAGCCCGAAGAACATGAGAAGATAAGCGAGGAGAAAAAATTTCATTTAGAGTTCCGTAGCATGTTATGGCTGAACGGGATAGCCTGCGTTGAGCCACGGCTCGAGGCCGCCAAGGATGGGAGTTGCTTTTTGGAAACCGTTTTCAAGCAAGATGGACGCCGCACGGGCGCTGGTTTCTTCGCTGGGTCAGGTGCAGTAGGTGATGATCCATTGGGCTTTGTCCAGTTCGCCGAGGCGTGCTTCAAGTTCTTCACTGGGTATGTTGACTGCACCTGAAATATGGCTGGCCTGATAGGCTTCCGCAGAGCGGACGTCAACGAATACTGCGGAGCCTGAATCAAGCGCAGCTTTGGCTTCATCAATTGAAACGCGTTGAATTTCAGGATAGACTTCTTCTACGAATGCTGCTTCCGGGGCTGCTGCAGGAGTTTGGTTTGCGAGCATGAAAGCCGCTACGATCAACAGCAATCCGCCGCCAACAAGGGCAACGAGTGGAATGAGATTATTTTTCTTTTGTCGTGACATGATGCGGTTCCTTTAGTGTGTTATCCATGTTCTACATGGTCAATTCCCAAGCTGAATAGTTTTGAGACATGGTCATCATCGAGAGAGTAAAAGACCTGCCGTCCGTCTTTGCGTGCGCGGACGAGATGCATTTGACGCAGCCCGCGTAGTTGATGAGACACGGCAGACTCGGTCATTTTGAGTTCTTCGGCCAGTGTGCTGACGCTCATTTCGCCTTCCATCAAAAGGGAAATAAGGCGCACGCGGCTGGCGTCGCTGAGGGCGCTGAAGAGTTCAGCAAGTTGAATGGCTTTGAGTTCAGTGAGTTTCATAATGTATGAATATATGAGCAAGTGTTCATATATTACTCTTTAAAATAAAACCTGTCAATGTGATATTTGACAGGTTTTATTTCGCTATTGGAAGTGACAGTCACCTCAAAGGTGACTGTCACTTTAGAATCTATTTTATGAAAATGCCCGTGACCCAAAGCATGAGCATGCCTGTGATAACTCCGCTGAAAATGTAGCCCGGCATGGGTTGCTTGACATTGTCCCTTTGGATCATCCGCCCGATCTCAACCGCAACCTGAAAGATCGCGCCAGTACCGATGGCAAGGAAGAGAACCGCGAGGAATGGAGATGGTGTGTATCCGCCGATCCACGCGCCGATGATGGCGGGGGCGCCGCCGAGCAAGCCCAACAAGGCAAGCTGACGAATGTTCGGGCGGTCACGCAAAATGGGTGCGATGATGCCGAGTCCCTCAGTGATGTTTTGAATGATGAAGCCAACTACGAGGAATGTGCCCAACGCAATTTCGCCCACGTTGTACGCTGCGCCGATCGCGAGTCCCTCGCCGAGGTTGTGAATACCGATGCCGAGGGCAATTCTCCAGGCGATATTCAATCGCTGCGATGATTCAGAGCGGTCTGATGATTTTGAACCGCCGATCATTTCAAGGAGCATGTAGGTGGCCACTGCGCCAATGCCGATCAATCCGATTCCTTGATACGTGGATGGAACTTCCGCGGCTTGTTCGAGAGCTTCAAGGAGTGTGTCCAGCCCAAGAAAAATCAGCAACCCAACGGTGACCGCCATGAGGAAGGTCATCCATTGTTTGCCGAGAGCTCGAAGCGCAGGAAGCCAGAGGATGCCAAGGAAGATCGGGATAACGCCAACGTATAAACCGATCAGCGTGAAGCTCCAAAAAGTTTTTGCTTCTGGCGCAGGAGTTTCAAACGCAACGGGAATCACCACATCAAACGGGACAGCATTACTGGTAAAGACGCGCACCGCGTAGGCTTCACCTTCCGTCCATGCATAGTTGACGGTGATGAATGCCTTGCCAAGCCGCGGAATGGTGACGCTGGGCGAAACCTCAAATGGCATGACTGCTTCGTTGACGATGATCTGTGCAACGGTCAATTCTGCGGGGCCGGTGTTTTGAACGTGTAGTTCGATGTGTCCATGCTCAAGGTGATAGCGTTCAATGGACAGGCTTTCAATTGGCGCAGGGGAGTCCATATCCAGCCCGCCGCCTGTTTGCAGGAAGAGGGCAATTACTCCAGCGAGGAGAATGATTGGGAGCAGAAGCAGGATGAAGGTCTGGAAACTGAAGCGGCTCTTTGTCGTAGGGGAAATTTGGTCAGTCATAATCGGCATCTCCTTACACTGGTAACACTTCAAACATGCCATTCCAGCCAAGTTCTGCGAACTCGGTCACATGGGCGTGGAACATGTACATGCCGGGATGTTTGTAGCTGAATTCCAAAATTCCGCGCTGGGCCTGACCTTGAATGATAGTGTCGGTGAATTCCGATGGTGTGAGACTGGTGCCCGTGGGGTAGTAGTGAAAGAAATTCGCGTGTAGGTGGAAGGAGTTGACGAGATCGAATTCAAGAATGTTGACGAGATAAATGCGCACCGTTTCGCCGACTTTGATCTGGATGGGGTGGTTTTGATAATAGAATGGAATGCCGTTGACCGCGTAAAAATCATTTGCATCATCAAAGTCCACATCGATACCGTTCATCACCATGACCATTTCCTTATCCATTTGCGGACGGCCTTCTTTGGGGTCAACAATGAACGCACCGTAGAGTCCTTTTGCAATGTGTCGCGCGAGCGGGAAAACGTGGCAGTGATACAGGTGTAAGCCAAATGGTTCGGCATCGAATTCATAAATAAATTCTTCGCCTGAGTTCACCATGCCGCCAGGGCCAGAGCCGGGGACACCGTCCATTGTGCCGGCGTGGACTCCGTGAAAGTGCATCGAGTGCGGATGGTCGCTTCCGTTCTTGAAGTGGATGCGAATTCGGTCGCCTTCTGTGGCGCGGATAGTGGGGCCGGGGATGCGCCCGTTATACGTCCACGCGGGGAAGTCGATGCCTGGAACTATCTCAATAGTTTTATTGATGGCGATAATGTTGTATTCGCGCAACGTTTGCCCAGTGGGGAGTGTGGAAACTTTTCCATAATCAAAATCGGTAAGAATATCTCCCGGGTTGAAACCGTTTTTCTCGTGATTCACGTCACCCGTGCCGGGTAGTCCTTCCCCGTGCTCCATTCCAGCATCGGGACTATGCGGCGTGGGTGTTTGTAAAAAATGCGCTTTGTGATCTGCCTTTTCGGCGGGTTTGAAATTGGTAAGTGCAACGCTTCCCGCTGCGGATAAAATCCCGAACCCGCCGAGTTTGAGGAGATCTCTTCGTGAAAATCTGTTCTTCATGTTTTACCTCTAAAATTATTGATAAATTTGAGCTTTTGTAAAAGTCAGTAAACTAACCGCGGAGTCACGGAAACACTGAGGAAATTAATAAAGAACTCTGTGTCTCCGTGTCTCAGCGGTTCAAACTTTTTTACTTGATGGCGTTATGCCCAACCTAACAATCTTGCGATACTTGCGGTTAAGAATGTCACCAAAAATGCAGTTCCCAGCGTCATCACCACGCTCAAGGTTGCCCACTTGACCGATTTGGTTTCCTTGTAGATCGTCATGATGGTCGTGGCACAGGGATTGTGCAGCAGCGCGAACAACATCAAGTTGACCGCAGTGAGCATTGTCCAGCCGTTGCCGTTGACCAGCAGGTCAAAGATCGCGGAACTGCTGGTCGGCCCGTTAATCATCATGCCTGCGCCCATGTACACCATCATCATGGTCGGCACAACAATTTCATTTGCGGGAATGGCGATGATGTACGCCAGAAGAATGACTCCGTCCAAACCGAGCAACAATCCAAAGGGATTGAGCCAGTCTGCAATTACGCGTGCAAGATTCGAATCGCCAACGTGAATGTTCGCCAAAACCCAAATGAGCGCACCTGCGGGAGCGGCGGTCTGCATGGCACGCCACAGGACGAAGATGGTGCGGTCAATGATGGATGTGTACAAAATGCGGCTGACGTTCGGTCTGCGGTAGGGAGGCAGTTCCAGTGTAAATGCGGATGCTTCGCCTTTTAAGACAGTTTTGGATAATATCCACGAGGCGAGGAAAGTGAACGCGACACCGATCAACACCACGCCGACAACTGTCCCGGCGGCGATGAAGGAGGTCAAGGCTGGGGGGAAGGACGCTGCCACGAAAACAGTAGCAAGCATAATTAAAGTCGGGAAGCGCCCGTTGCATGGGACGAAGTTATTGGTCAGGATGGCGATCAATCTCTCACGCGGAGAGTCGATCACGCGAGTCGCGATCACGCCTGCTGCGTTGCATCCAAATCCCATTGCCATCGTCAGAGATTGTTTGCCGTGTGCGCCTGTTTTCTTGAAGAGCCAGTCCATGTTGAAGGCCACGCGCGGCAGATAACCGAGGTCTTCCAAAAATGTGAAGGCAGGGAAGAAGATCATCATCGGCGGCAGCATCACACTGACGACCCAAGCGAGGCCAAGATACACGCCGTCCCAAAGGAAGCCTGTGAGCCACCACGGCATGCCGATGTTGTTGAAGAGTGCGCGGCCATAATCGCCGATACCAAACAACACAACTGCGATCCAGCCTGAAACCACATTCGCGCCTGAAACCGTCAGCCAGATGATTAGGCTCAACAGGAGCAACATGATTGGCAGCCCTGCATACGGTGAAGTAACGAGACGGTCTATCTTTTGGTCAAAGTCATATTTTTTATCTGAGGTTGTTTTTACGGCACGCTTCGCGATGTTTTCCGCTTCTGAGTAAAGCGATTTCACGATCTCGTCACGGAAGCCCGTGGAAAGACCATTTCGTAAAGATTCTGCTTTTGCTAAAATTTCATTTGCTTCCATAATTATTGCCTTCCCTCAACCGACATCTTCCCGCTGAATTGCACATCCGCGCGCTGTTGGCGCGAGACGATGTCACTCAGCTCGCCAGTGGATAATGCTTTTTGCACACGCGCATCGCCATCCAAAAGACGGATTGCAAGCCAGCGTGCGTTTGGAATACCGGGTGCCATTTGCTCGATCATCGGCACAAGTTCGTTCACAGCTTTTTGGAATTCAGGCGTGCCATGTACTCGCAAAGGTTTGGTTACTATATTTCCTTCGATCACATCTGCAACGGCGCCTAGCAAAGTATGAATGCCATCACCAGTTCGTGCAGTGATCGCAATGGCTGGAATGCCGAGGTCGCGGCTCAAGGAGCGCGCATCTACTTCGAGACCTTTTCGTTTTGCTTCATCCATTAGGTTGATCGCAATGACAACGTGCTCGGTAATTTCCATAACCTGTAAAACGAGGTTCAAATTTCTTTCCAACGATGTTGCGTCGCATACAACGATTGTGCAGCTTGGCTGTCCAAACAAAATAAAATCACGAGCCACTTCTTCATCCTGTGATGCGGAAAGCAGCGAATAAGTCCCGGGCAGGTCAACTAATTTGTAGCGCAGTTTGTTGAATTCAAACCCGCCTTCGGCACGAGTCACAGTCTTGCCAGGCCAGTTGCCTGTGTGTTGCTTTAATCCGGTCAACGCATTGAACAGCGTGGATTTTCCCGTGTTGGGATTTCCAGCCAATGCGATCACGCGGTCAAAATCTCCGACCTTGATGCCCATCTGCTCCAGCTGCGTAAATGCAGGGCAGGTCTCGCAATGCTCGGTGGGGAGTACGGTTTTTGTGTTTGTCATTTTTTCTCCATGTTACAGGTTGGAAAGTTGCAGGTTGAAGGTTTTGTAACTAACCTTGAACTTGTAACCTGCAAACTTTCAACCGTTATTAAACGGGTTTCACCCAAATCTGTGCCGCCTGATCTTTTCGCAGCGCGATCAATGTACCGCGCACGCGATACGCACGCGGATCACCAAAAAAGTTTTGCAGTTCAGGGTAGATCACTGTGCCGGGTGTCAACCCCAGATCCAGAAATCTTCGGCGGGTAAAACCTTGCACAGCTTCATCCAACACTATGATCTCGGCGCGTTGGTCATACGTCAACTCAGCCAGCGAAATCGCGTTTGCTTTTGCCATTTCACTTTCAGGCAGCGCGGCTACGCTCACATTGGCAGCCACCGCAGGCGCAAGCCGATATTCAGTTTCGCCATCAGTCAACAAATAGCGCTGCGGGTTTCGATCCAATATGCGGATGGTTTGTCCCAAACGGAGTCCTGCCGCAAGGATTTGTTCAAACGCTAAGGCAGGTTCATCCTCAAGATGCACGATCCGTACTGGACTTTCAGCCTGCCACGCTGTCAACGGCATTCCCTCTGCCTTGAGCAGAGTCCCTTCTCGGGTGGGGATGGGGTCACCGTGTGGATCACGAGTCGGGTGACCGAGAGCCGCGTCCAATTCATCAAGCTGCGCTTCCGTCAGGGAATGCTCACGCCGTTCAGATTCCCCGTGGATCTTTCCCAACGGCATTCGCGCTTCATCTGTGAGATAGCGTTCCCACAATCTGTGCGCGCGGACGACGTGCAGAGCCCAGCGTTCTCCCTCTGTTGTCAGGCGGATGTCCGAGCCGCGTGATTCAAGCAGTCCCTGCGTTTCCATATCTTCGATGAGGCGGGTAGCGCGTCCGCGTTGCAGGTTCAACGTCCCAGCCAGAGATTCGGGGGAGGCCTGTCTTCCGTGCTGTTCGCGGTCAAGCAGATGCTTGAGAGCATCTTCCACCAGTTCCCGTTCGCGCGCAGCGCGATAGGTTTTATAGATCGCGAGAAGTCCCACGCGTGGGATAAAAATTGTAGCAATCAAAAGGATTGCCAGTACGAGCCAAACGGTCATAGTCATGTTTATTTACTTCCTAATCTTGGTAAAAATCGTCCTGTGTGCTTCATATATTCTTTATATTCGTCGCCAAATTTATTGATGAGATTGGCCTCTTCTTGCGGGGTTCGTTTTGCCATAGCGATGAAAGCTAAAATTCCTAAGACTGCGATAAACCAGTTATCGGCCATCATTCCAAATGAAATGAACAGCACTGTCCCTGCGGTGTAAAGCGGATGTCGAACCCAGCGGTACGGTCCGCTTGTGGATAGTTTATGTTCCTTGCGGGTGGCGCTGGTGGGAGAGATGCCGCTTCCAATGCTGCTGAACAACCAATACAGTAACACATCATTGATGATTGCAATGCCAATCCCAAGCCACCGAACCCATTCGGGTAGACCGATTTTCGACCAGGCCATCCATTGTGGATTTGCCAAATAAATAAACGGACTCAACCACAGGATCAGCCCCAGGAATTTGATGAGGTTCATCATGACCGCCCCGTCCACATTGCGGGCGATCTTTTCGCCAGTTTCTTTGTCTGCTTTGAGACGGTAATAACCTGAAATGCCCATACCTGTAAGTAAGATCAATGCTGCTGAAATACGGAAAATGTTTTCGTTCATGGGTACCTCTAATTTTTTTGATTAACTTTCTTTTACATATATTTTGCTCGTGATGTTCAAGCCAATCACAACGGACTTGCGCCCGATTTTGACAGTTAGGTTGTGGTCGAAGGGGGAGTAGTCTTTCACTTCGATTTCCGATCCTGGAATTAATCCAAGGCTTTCAAAATACTTGAGCAGATCAGCATCTGCGGCTTTTACATATTGAATTGTTCCTAGTTGAGTGGGACGAAGTGAGGAAAGCGGAGTCGAATCATCCAGCGGCATTTGAAGATCGGCGGTGGGGATCAACTCTCCGTGTGGGTCACGAAGCGGGTGTCCCATGGCGGCGGCGATGCGTCTTTCAAAATCCTCCGAGATGACATGCTCCAATTTTTCAGCTTCCGCATGGACTTCATCCCATGTATAGCCGAGCGTTTGGACGAGCCATGCTTCCAGCAGACGATGATGACGGATTACTTCCAGCGCCGCTTTTTTTCCATCATCGGTCAATGTCACACCCTGATGTTTTTGATATTCAACCAGTGCAGGTTTTGCCGAAGCCAGTTTCTGTACCATACCAGTGACGGATGCAGGCTTGACGTTGAGTCTGGATGCAAGTGCATTGGTGCTTGCACTCTCACCGTTTTCAGTGAGTTCGTAAATGTTTTTCAGGTAATCCTGAATGGAGTTGGTGAGGGTTTGTTCCATATTTAGGCGCTCCAGAGCGTAATGGTCGTACAAACAAAGAATATAAAATAAGCGACGTTGAAGCCTGCACCTTCAAGTGGATCTGTGGTGAATGCTGGGAGAATGCGCTTTAGCAAAAGCCAGGCAATGGTCATTGTGACCGGATTGATCGCTGCCATCCAAGTGGGGAAGAGGGTTTGACTTGTGGCTACGGCTACGGCAAATAAACCAGAGGCGATGATGATCATGATGAGCAGGGGAGCGTAGGTGATGATGAGCACCTTGCGATGGCGATTTAGCAACTCAACGATCACGTTTTGTGAATCTTCACTGACTGCGTTCAGGGCTTTGACATATTCGCCTGCATAAAAGAAAGACCCATGTACAAATGCGCCGATCACAGATGCGCTACCAAATAGCAGGAGGGTAATTGTTCTGAGAATCTCATTGGCGCCAGATAATCCCTGATAAACATGCCAGAAACCTGCGAGCACAAGCGGCGTTGCAAAGACACCAAGCAGCGCACCCCACATCATTTTTTCCGAAGGAATGGAAACGAACTTTTCAGAATCAGAAAGTAGTTTCTTGAATGGTAGGAGTTTCGGGTAATTATTTATATCTACTTTGTTTGCAAGGAGAAATGTATCTCCAAGTGCGTAAAGGATAGCGCCAAGTATTGCGAGCAGACCGGTAATTTGAATTGCATTCATACTTCACCTAAAATTTAGTCTCAACTAAATATATTTTAGTCAAGACTAAATTTTTTGTCAAGGATTGGGTCTTGACTTATTGTGGGGGAATCTGTAAAATGAGTTTGTTAGTCCAATGAATTTACAAAGTATTTTTTGTTTATTGAGTGGCTGAAATTTTGCGTGTAGGCGTTAGTTCGGAAAATCAGGTTTTCAAGGATTTGCTGTTACTCATGAAAAAAGCAACTCACCAACAAACCAAACAACATAATCGTGATCTTGTGTTGCGGACGATCTTCGCCAACGACTCAATAAGCCGTGCCGAAGTAGCGCGTGTAACCAATCTCACACGCACCACGGTCTCGGATGTTGTTAGTGGTTTGCTTGCAGAAGGGCTGGTGGAAGAGATTGGCCGTGGGGAATCGATCGGCGGGAAAACCCCGATCTTGCTAAGTATTGTGGCTGATTCGCGTTATTTGATCGGCTTGAATCTGGCGCAGGATAAATTCATTGGGGCAGTGGTCAATTTGCGGGGAGAGATCAAGGAAATTGTGGAAGCCCCCGTCCATGATGATAACGGCGAAAAAGCGCTGGAAATTGTTTATCAACTTCTCGACCAGCTTATTCGAAAAAAATTAAAACCCATTGTTGGTATCGGCGTGGGTACTCCAGGCCTTGTCAACACACGCGAGGGGATCGTTGTTAATGCCGTGAATTTGGAATGGCAGAATCTTCCACTTAGCCAGTTGCTTAAAAAGAAATATAAACTTCCCGTTCTGGTTTTGAACGATAGTCAGGCTGCCGCGATTGGGGAATATGTTTATGGCAGTCACCATGTACCTGATGAGAACCTGATCGTTGTTAATGTCATTCATGGTATCGGCGCGGGGATTTTGATCAATGGACGATTGTTCCAGGGAGATGGCGGTGGCGCGGGAGAGATCGGCCATGTGGTGGTTCAGGAAAATGGCGAGCTTTGTCGTTGCGGTCAGAGCGGCTGTTTGGAGACCATTGCCAGCGCCCGCGCAGTGGTGAAGCAAATGAAAGTAGGTTCGCTTGATGAGGCTATTTCATCTTTTCAGGCGGGGAATTCCAATGCACTTGCTGTTGTTGGAAGGGCGGGCCATTATCTGGGTACGTCTCTTGCTAATTTGATCGGCACACTTAATATTCAAAAGATCGTTCTTACTGGTGATATGACCCGCTTTGGCACCGAGTGGTTAAATTTGGTTGGCGCGTCCATGCAAACCGGGGCATTCTCACGTATGGCAGAAAACACAAAACTGGAGATTGGTACATTGGATTATCGCGCCTGTATCCTCGGCGCTTCCGCATTTTTGCTGCTTGATGATTATTCCCTTTTGTTCAACGAGGAAAATTAATGTCTTTGAAGTTGGTCTCTCCGCAAGTATTGCCTCCACTGGATGAAGAATTTCGCCCTGCGGTTTTGGCGAATCAAAACTTTCAGCGTGAGGTTGAGTCTGTTGGCGTGCAAACAGTGATCGGTGTGGAAAGAAGCGGCGGTGAAGTGTCCCGCTTCGAGACCAAGGTCTATCCTGAAGGTCATCCAAATTTTGACGCCAATTTTCAATATATCGAACGCATTGTTAAGTTTTTGCTTTGGCAGCGCGGCGGACATACTCTGCATGTTGGCGGTTCGCCAAAAATTGCTGAGTACTTGAAGGAAAAATACAGCAGCACCGGCGCACAAAAATTTGATTTTGATTTTATGGGGACGCAAGTGTACGAAAAGGAATTTTCTGTAATCTCCTGCGCTGTGGATGAAGTGCCCGCTTCGCGCGAGACGGGGAAGCTGCTCGGCCGCAATTTGCAGGGTCATCGCATTGGGTTTGACCTCGGCGCCTCTGATCGCAAAGTGAGCGCCGTAATAGATGGAACTCCCATCTACAGCGAGGAAGTGATCTGGGAACCGCGCAAGAATGCCGACCCTGAGTATCACTACCGCGAAGTAATGACCGCGTTGAAAACTGCCGCGAGCAAAATGCCACGGGTAGATGCAATTGGTGGCAGCTCTGCTGGTATCTACATTGATAACCGTCCGATGGTGGCTTCATTGTTCCGCGGAATTTCGCAGGAAAAATTTGGCGAAATCAAAACCATGTTCCTGCGCATTCGCGATGAATTGGGCATTCCGTTGGAAGTCATCAACGATGGTGATGTGACTGCGTTGGCTGGTTCCATGTCCATTGAAGATAACGGGATTTTGGGAATTGCACTCGGTTCAAGTGAAGCGGCAGGCTATGTGAATATGGAAGGTCACATCATGGGCTGGCTGAATGAGTTGGCGTTCGCGCCGATTGATTACAGCCCGAATGCTCCTGTGGAAGAGTGGTCTGGTGACAAGGGGTGCGGCGCTTCTTATTTTTCACAACAATGTGTTTTTCGCCTTGCTTCCAAAGCTGGCATTGAAATCCCAGCAGATGTGACCGATGCTGAGAAGTTGAAGTCTGTGCAGGAAAAGCTGGAAGCAGGTCACGAAGGCGCATTGAAGATTTGGCAAAGCATGGGTATTTACCTCGGTTATGGCATTGCCCATTATGCGGATTTTTATGACATCAAGCACGTTTTGATATTAGGTCGCTGTACTTCTGGCCGTGGCGGGGATTTGTTGCTTGAAGGCGCGAAGAAAGTCTTTGAAACAGAATTCCCTGAATTGGTTGGAAAGATCGAGTTGCATTTGCCCGATGAAAAAATACGCCGCGTGGGTCAGTCCGTTGCGGCGGCGAGTTTGCCAGTAGTTGGATAACCCGTCATTGCGAGGGCGATAGCCCGAAGCAATCCCCGTCACGTTGAGGGAGATTGCTTCGTCGGGAAGAGCACCCTCCTCGCAATGACGAAGCTGAAGACGAAAAGAAAAGGATTTTTATGAAATTTCACTTGGATACTGCTGAGATTTACGTTCCAGATAATACTCCCTTGGAAGAGGCTCTTGCACGCACCACGCATTTGTGCATTGCCGCGCACCAGGATGATATTGAGATCATGTCTGCCCAGCCGATCATTGAATGCTTTCAACAGAAGGATAAATGGTTTACGGGCGTCGTCGTGACCGATGGACGCGGTTCACCACGGGATGATCTGTATAAGGATTATTCTGACGATGACATGCGCCTTGTCCGCTTTAAGGAGCAGCGCAAGGCGGCTTTTGTAGGCGAGTTTGCTGCACAGGTGATGTTGGATCTCCCAAGCAAGATCGTCAAGGATGCTTCAAGGCAGGAATCGGTGGAAGATATTCTTACTGTGCTGCGCGCTACCAAACCGCAGTTCGTTTATACCCACAACCTCGCGGATAAGCACGATACGCATGTCGGAGTCGCTCTCAGGGTGATTGAAGCTATCCGAAGACTGGATCAGGCCGAACGTCCCGAACGACTCGTTGGGTGTGAAGTCTGGCGCGCGCTGGACTGGATGGCAGATCCAGATAAGGTTTTGATGAATGTGTCCGAGCATGAAAATCTGCAACTGGCTTTATTAGGTGTGTTTGATTCGCAGATCGCGGGCGGTAAACGCTACGATCTCGCTTCAATGGGCAGGCGCCGTGCGAATGCCACGTATTTTGAATCGCATGGCGTGGATGCCACGACTGGGCTGTCTTACGCGATGGACATGAGTCCACTGATGAGTGACAAAACGAAGGACCCTGTTGAATTTGCCCAGGATTTCATTCAACACTTTGCGCAGGATGTCCATGATCGTATTCGCAGGATGAGCTGATAAAGCGCTCAAATCCAATATATCCTGTGGAAAGGAGGCTGATACAGACTTAAATATTTACCTGTCAACATCTTGTGTGTAAACTTTGTAATATAAAACCAAGGAGAAGAAATAATGAAGAAACTGTTTGCTGTGTTATCAGTTTTAGTGCTGGCCAGTATGCTGCTTGCCGCTTGTGGTACTCCCGCCGCGACTGAAGCCCCTGCTGCTGCTACTGAAGCCCCTGCCGCTGCCACCGAAGCACCCGCTGCCGCCACCGAAGCCCCTGCCGCCGAAGAAGTAACCCTAACCCTGGGTTCCTGGCGCGTTGATGATGTTGCCGCCTGGGAAGTGATCACCGCTGCTTTCCATGAGGAATATCCTAACATCACCGTGAAGTTTGATCCGACCAATCCTCCTGATTACAATGCAACGCTTCGCACCCAGCTCGAAACTGGTACTGGCCCCGATCTGTATTTCGTCCGCTCCTTTGCCACTGGCCGCGAGCTCTTTGATGCAGGCTATGTTGCTTCTTTGAAAGATTTGCCGGGCATCAGCGACACCTTCACCGAAGCTTCCCGCTCTCCGTGGGCAACTGAAGAAGGCGAACCTTATGCTGTGCCGATCATTGCAGTTTCCCATGGTATTTACTACAATAAAGATATCTTTGCTGCCAATGGCATCGAAGTTCCCGCCACTTGGGAAGAGTTGATGGCCGCTTCACAGACTCTGTTGGATGCTGGTGTGATTCCCTTCGCCAACGGTACCAAAGATGCCTGGGATATCAACGAAGTTGTGATGATGCAGTTCATTCCCAGCAATATCGGTGGGTATGAAGGCCGCATGGCTTATTTGAACGGCGAACGCTGCTTCAACAGCGAAGAGATGGTTGCTTCCTTCCAGCAGATCGATGATATGCAGCCCTTCCTGCCGACAGGCTTTGAAGCTACCAGCTACTATGACTCTGCCCAATTGTTCTCGCAGGGTCAGGCTGCCATGATGCTTGATGGTTCCTGGAGCATTGGCGGTTTTGAAAAAGATGCCACTGACTTTGAATGGGGCGTCTTCTACCCGCCCGCTCTCGAAGGCAAGGATCAATATGTGACCTTCCACATCGATGCAGCCATTGGCGCCAATGCAGGTTCCCCGAACCTCGAAGCGGCAATGACCTTCCTCGAATGGCTTGAGTCCCCGACCTTTGCTGAATTGCTCGGCAACAACCTGCCTGGCTTCTTCCCGCTGACAAACGATGTCCCCACTCTGAGCGACCCGATTGCGGCGGATTTTATGGCCTTCAATGGCGCTGCCAAGGGTGTTGATATCCGCTTTGTTTGGGAAAAACTGCTTGCTGCTCCTTCCGGCAACGTGGATGCCTACACTTCTCTCAATAACAATGTGATCGCGGTCTTGAAGGATGAGATGACTCCTCAGGAAGCTGCTGATGCATTCAACGCTGATGTAGCCGCCTGGTACGAACCTGCCGCGAGCTGCGCACCGTAGTTTTTGAATATTTTATGGCAGGGATGGGAAACCATCCCTGCCAGCCAAAGAGGAGAGATAATGAGCCAGATGATTTCTTCAGGAAAACGAAACGCGGGATTTTTAAGTAATGAGAATCGCCGTAAGATAACCTGGGTGTTGTTTCTGCTTCCTGCCCTGATTATTTACCTGACCTTTATGGCAGGTCCGCTTTTTGACTCATTGCGCCTCAGTCTGTACCAGGGAGAGGGGTATAACCCAACTCAATTTGTAGGCTTTCAAAATTATATAGACTTGTTCACCAACGAGCTCTGGCGGGAGAGGTTTTTTGGAGCTGTTCAACATACCTTTATATTTTTTGCCATTCACATGATCGTGCAAAATAGTTTGGGCCTGTTATTTGCGAACTTATTATCTTCAGATTTTAAGGGCAGAAATTTTTTCCGTACCATCATTTTTACACCTGCCACTCTATCTGTGCTGGTGACCGGTTTCTTGTGGACGTTGATCCTGAATCCGAATTGGGGAGCGGTGAATAAAATCCTTGTGGCCGTTGGATTGAGACAATTTGCATTACCGTGGTTAGGCAGGGAAAATCTCGCTCTGACCGTCATTTCGTTGACTTCGGTCTGGCAGTGGGTTGGGATGCCCACCGTTATGTTTCTGGCTGGTTTGATGGGGATTTCAGATGAACTGCTGGAAGCAGCCCGCATTGACGGTGCTTCGGAGTGGGATATTTTTTGGAAGATCAAGTTTCCTTTGCTGAAACCCATCATTGGTATTGTCTCCATTCTCACCTTCGTGGATAACTTCAATGCGTTCGATGTCATCTACGCGATGGCCGGGGCAAGGGGTGAGCCATCTTACTCCACGGATTTGCTGGCGACCCTGTTCTATCGCACGGGTATTGCGGGGGAGCATCCGGTTGGTATTCCAAACATGGGTATGGGCGCGGCCATTGCAACGATCACCTTTTTGATCTTGATGACAGGTGTTTTACTTTGGTTGTACCTGTCCCGCCGCCAGTCTGTTGACGAATAGGAATTGGGAGAAAACCTAATGCGCCGAATAAAGCTGGGCCAAGTTTTTACTTATATTATTCTGACGGTGTGGTCGGTGATTGTGCTGTTCCCGATTTGGACACTTCTGATCAATTCGTTCAAGCCGCAAAAAGAGATATTCAAAGATCCATTCGGTTTCCCCAAAAATTTTACATTTGATGGATATATCGCTGCATGGAATACAGGGCGTTTTGACTTGTATTTCACCAATACGATGATCGTTACGGTTCTATCCCTGACCTTGATCCTGTTGGTAGGGTCGATGGCGGCGTACGCTCTCGCCAAATGGAAATCGAGGGCATCCAACTTTTTGTATGTCTTCTTTATCGCCGGGTTGATGATCCCCATCCGCCTCGGGACGATCGATCTGGTGCGCCTCATCAAAGCTCTGAATTTACAGGATACCATCTGGAGTTTGATACCCGTCTATGTGGCAATGGGGATGCCGATTGCTACATTTGTGTTGACGGCTTTTATCAAGGAACTTCCCAATGAGATGTTCGATGCGGCGAAGGTGGACGGCGCTTCAGAGTGGCAGATTTTCAGCAGGATCGTCCTGCCGTTGATGCGCCCGGCGCTTGCCACAGTTGCCATTTTCAACATGATTAAAATTTGGAACGACTTCTGGTTCCCTCTGGTATTTATTCGCTCGGAGGAATCGCGGACAGTGGCGTTGGGTGTCTCGCTGTTGTTCGGGCAATATCGCACCGACTGGACGCGCGCGCTTGCTGTGCTTTCTCTGGCGGCTGTTCCGCTATTGATTTTGTATGTTCTGCTGGCGCGGGAGTTTATCAAAGGTTTGACGGCTGGCGCGGTGAAAGGATAACTATTATGAATGGCAGAGAACGCGTTGCGCTGGCAATGCAGCATAGGCAGCCGGATCGTGTTCCTGTCATGTCGCAGCTTGCGTTGGGTCATTATTTTTTGAATGCAGGGCTTGCTCCGCATGAAATCTGGTTTACGAGCGAGGGATTTGCCGATGCGTTGGTTACGATGCAGAGGCGCTATCAATTTGATGGGATCCTGATCAATTTGCCGGGACGCCCGCGGGATGTGTTGAGTCGCATCCAAAAAGTGGAGAAGACTAAAAAGGGTGAGTTGGTCACATGGCGGAATGGACACGTGACCATTATTCCCTGGGATGATAATGCTCAATATGTGTACCCCGCCCGCCCTGAGTTGCAGCCCCGTGCCGACCTGAAAACTCTTGACCCCGAACACCTTGAAATGATCGATCAATTCCCTGGCTATGTTTGGAATACATATCATATTCCGTGGCTGGAAGGAAAGAACGACTCTGGCCCGATGAATGAAGTGCCCGATTATTTTTTGGATACTATTAACCTTGTACGTGCGAAGACGAATGGGGAAATCTCTGTGCATGGCGAGGTGTTCTCTCCGTTCACACATTATCTGGAGTTGATCGGTTACCAGAACGCGATCATTGGTCTCGTGAAGGAAAAGGGAAAGGTTCAGGCGTTGCTGGAGAGACTCACAGATGCATCCATTGCCTGGGCGGTTGCTCAAGTAAAGGCGGGGGTAGATGCGGTCTTGATCTCATCCGCCTTTGCGGGCGGTGGATTTATATCCCCGAAAATGTATGCCGAATATGTCCTTCCGTATGAGCGTCGAGTCGCGGAGGCTGTCAAGGCGTTCAACATTCCGGTTTATACGCACACCTGCGGAAAGATCGGTGACCGGCTTGAGTTGATGGAACAAACAGGCACGATGGGAATTGACACACTGGATCCGCATCCGTTGGGGAATGTGGAATTGGCAGATGCCAAGAATGGCGTGGGGCAGCGCCTCTTTCTTAAGGGGAATATGAACTCTGTTTCGATTTTGGAATACACCACGAAAGAGGAAGTGATCGCCGAGGCCTCCGAGCGGATCGAGATCGGGAAACCGGGCGGTGGATATATTCTTAGCTCGGCATGTTCCATTGCGCCGCGCGTGGAACCATGGAAGATAGAATTATTCACACCACTTGCCAATGAAATTGGAGGATATTGAGGCTCATGTCCTTATATACTGAAATCACCGAACAACCTGAACGTATCAAGTCTTTGCTTTCTTCGCAGAAAAAGACAGTGGAAAAGATCGCCGCTGAAATTCAAAAACGTGACATTCAGTATGTATTCCTCGCCGCGCGCGGGACATCTGACAACGCGGGGCGTTATGCCAATTATTTACTTGGCGCATTGAATGGACTTCCGCTTGCGCTGGCGACACCATCTCTCTTCACGTATTACAAACAGCCGCCGAAGTTGAAGAATGCGCTGGTCATTGGCATTTCGCAATCCGGACAGTCGCCTGATATTGTCAGTGTGTTGGATGAAGGCAAAAAGCAAAATTGCCTGACGCTGGCGATCACAAACGATTCAAAGTCACCGCTCGCAACTGCCGCTGATTTCGTTTTGAATATTCAAGCTGGAAGAGAAAAAGCCGTTGCCGCGACAAAAACATACACGACCGAGTTGATGACCGTTGCCATGCTTTCGACTGCCTTAAATGGAAATAAGTCCCGCTGGGATGAGCTGGCCGAGGTTCCACGCTGGATGAAGGCTGTTTTGAAACATGATGCCCTGATTTCACGCAACGCTGAACGATATCGCTACATGGATCAGACCGTTGTGCTGGGACGCGGATTCAATTACTCCACTGCTTTTGAATGGGCCTTGAAATTGAAGGAACTGGCCTACGTGAAAGCCGAACCCTATTCCTCGGCAGATTTTCAACACGGTCCCATCGCCATGATGGAAAGTGGTTTCCCTGTTCTGGCAATATCGCCAAAAGGCAAAGTGTTTGAATCAATGTATGAAATGCTGAAACGCCTGCGCAAGGAGCTATCCGCCGAACTGGTTGTGATCTCGAATGATAAAAGAGCGCTCTCCCTAGCCAGCCTTCCGTTGACCATCCCCGCTGATGTGCCCGAATGGCTTTCGCCGTTGATATGTATTCTCCCTGCCCAGTTATTTGTCTATCATCTGACGCAGGCAAAAGGATACAACACCGAGCGTCCGCGCAGCATCCGTAAGGTGACGGAAACGAAGTGAACAAAAAAGAGCAATGACGAATTGCTCTTTTTTGTTCCTCAAGTATTGTGTGGATGCTGATTTTATATGATAATGTTATAAACGAAAAAGAGGTGACCTGATGCGTGTGTGTGTTCTTTCTGATGAAGCGATCACTGATTTTGACCCCTCCTCATTCTTGAAAGATTATGAATGGGAAATGGTTACCCTGACCGCGCCTGTCATGGAAAAGGTGCGTGCGCTGGCTGAGAGCAAGAAGTTTGATGTCTTCCTAAACGTATGTGAAGGCTATGAATTTGAAGATGAAGAAGATGATTTGCTTGGATATCAGGCAATAGAAGTAGTGGAAGCGCTGGAGAATCTCAACCTTCCCTTCACAGGCGCAGGCTCAAATTGCTTTGATCCCACCCGCGAGGAAATGCAAGAAGTTGCAGATACCAATGGAGTCGGCTTTGTAAAAGGCTATCAGGTTAGAAACGTCGAGGAAGCGGAAAAACTGGTGAAGAATCTGCGCTTTCCGATCATGGTAAAGCACCCGAAAAGCTATGGCAGCATGGGGATGATCAAGGAATCGCGTGCCGAAAATCTGGAACAAGTGCTCAAACAAGTGGGGCGGATCTGTGCCGAGTTTGGTGCAGCCCGCATGGAGGAATTTATCATTGGCAAAGAGTTTAACGTGTTGGTGGTGGAAAATGCTGATGACCCAAACCATCCATTCGTTTACCCGCCTGCGGAATTGATCTTCCCTCCCAATGAGGAATTCTGGCATACCGACATCAAATGGAATTACGATGTGCCTTTCGATTTCAAGGAGGTAACTGATCCTGCGCTCGTGGCACATCTTCAGGATACCGGCAGACGCATGTTCCTTGCCATGGGAATCTCTGGCTATGGTCGCTGTGACATCCGCATGAATGAAAATGGCGAATTATTTATTTTAGAGATTAACCCAAATCCCGCCATCATGCTCCAGCCCAAGGAGTATGGCCCCGCAGATTATATGATCCTGTATGACAAGGATAGCTATAAAGGTTTCTTTGAAAGAATTTTCCGTTCTGCATTTCACCGTCAAAAGATAAGATTTGAAAGTTAACCAAAAAGAAGTCCGCAATCGCTGCGGACTTCTTTTTTTCTTGTATGGTGTAGGTTATTTCAACGATATGTTTTATGGCTCACGGACAATCAGATTGTCGAAATGAATTTCAGCGATCTTTTCGGCATCTTCGAACGAAATTGCTGAGAAAGCCAGTGCGCCGGATGTCGAGCCGCCAGCAATCGGGCTTGCTTGCGCAACAAGCTGACTGTTTACTTCCAGCTTCAATTCAGTGTCACTACACGTGGCACGGACATGGTTGAGTTCCGTGCCCTGATTGATGACATCCGTGTAGGTCCAATCCACCAGCGGACTCATATTGCTTGCCGTCACACTGCGGATGGTGTAATACCCATCGCCGCTGATCGCCAGCATATAGCCATCTACGGAAGTGTCATCCCGTTCGGTCAGGCGGCAGACGATGCCAAAGCCTGCATTATTGTTTGAAGGGCCGCTGATCAAGGTTACATCAAATTCGGCCACCGTGTTGGTGAACTCGGAACTGCTTCTGCCCCAGTGCCAAAGGTCACTTATGGCGCGGACAAGGTAAACACCGTCCCTTGTTTCAACTACGCCATTCTCATCTGAGTAGGTCTCAAACTCGGTGCTCTGCACATTGAAATCATCTGTTAACAGCACATTGCCGGTGGAGGGAGCAACCGCGACATCGGTTGCAGTCGCAATGGCAGGAATTGTGGGGACCACAGGAATAATATTTGTCGGGATTGCGGTCGGGTTTTGGTTGAGTGTGGGCAGGCTGGAAGCCGGGCAGGCACAGGCCAGCAAAAATATGGCGGCAATCAAGCCAATCGTAAGGCGGGTTCTTTTGGTCATTTCACATTCTCCTTAATTGATTTTTTTTACCGATTGTAGCAGGTGATGTTGATTTTCCCAGAGTCCTTTGGTACTACAAGCGGCTGTATTAATTGCAGATGTTACGCACTTACGCTTCGACTACGAGCGAGAAAAACACCCGCTCTCCGCTCAGCGTGAACTTCGTCTTCCCGAAGGACACACCACACTCCCAAAAGAGCATCGGGACGATGTGAGCGAAGTCGAAGGATACGGGATATAAAATACCCTTTTTGCGTACGATGATTTAATTATAGGGTTAAATTGCTGAATTACAACGAATTCAGATACTCCAAAACGATTTTTGCCTCTTCACCGCCCGCTTCCGCATGGTCGGTCAGCGGGATGCCGTGCGGACCGGGAATGTCGATGGCGTCCGGATAGAGCGATAATGCAGCCTTGACGATATCCAATTTGCCGAGCATGGCGGCGGCAAAAATATCGATGCGCGCGCCATTTTCCAGCAGGAAATTGGCGATGACTTTATTTCCCATGTGCGAGGCCGCTCCGAGCGCGGTTTCGAAATCGCCACCGCCCCAATCCCACGTAGCGTTGACGAGTGCGGGTTCCTGTGCCAGCAATTCCTTTACGCGTTCAAAATTCCCATGGGAGACGCCTACAAATTCCTCTACAAGTTTTAGATCCAAGGCAGGTTTACTGTCCATATTATTCTCCTTTAAAAATCGCGTGCGGAACACGTAGCACGAAATGGGCTTATCTTTTTCTGGGCCGCATCCATCGCCCGCCAAGGAAAAGGGAAAGAAGCACACAAACAGTTGCCGCCCAACTGAAAGCGGTATTGTTCGTGGTGATTCCGATCACGAGAAAGGTCATTCCCAGCAGCAGGAATGCGCTAGATGCTTTGCGTTTGTCCAGTTTCATGGTTTCCTCACTTCCGTATGTAGTAGACATTATTTGAAACTACCGCCCTGAAGACTTTTTCAAGCACATCAAAGTGTAAATATAAACCTTTGGGGCGTTTCATCTTTATTATCGATAAAATCTATTGATTATTGAAGGATGTTTACTTCCGGGAATGGGCTCGAATTCCCAAATAAAGCGGAAGAAGTGTTGTTCAACGTCATTTCAAAGAAATCAAGCAGGTATGAATTAACGATCTTCACAACCGTCTTGCCGCTCAGCGGACCTTTCAAACCTAACTGCGGAGCGATGGGCGAAAGCAGAGGCAGGTCGCTGAAATCATAATGCTTCGTCCCGTTAATGCTGATCACACCCTTGTTGTCAGAAGCGTTCGGGTAGAACTGGTTGAAGAGCTGATTGTTCTTGCTGTCGGTAATATCTGCCCAGCCCTGGCTGAACATAAAAAATGACGGCTGAGACACGCCGCTTTCGATCACCTCGGCAGAGACGGGGCGCATGAACGGGTCCATGCCGAGCACGGCTTTGCAGCGAGAGTCCACGCCGCAGAATTGGATGGCCGCACCGCCGCCCGTGGAATGACCATAGACTCCGACTCGCTCCAAGTCCAATTTTCCAGCGAAAGGATTGCCCGCCTCTTTATCCCAATCTGATAATTGATCCAGCACGAAGGACATATCCCCAGCCCATTCATTTACCAGAACGCGAGCAACAACTTCGTAGTTGGGGTCTGCGGCATCCTCGGGCAGGGCTTTTGGGTTATTCGGCGCAACTGTCCCATCAGGGAAGACGGTGATGACCGAGCCGTATGTGTGCTGAATGCCAATGACAACATATCCGTGGCTCGCCAATTCCAACGCCTGCCCCGTGTTCTGTGCATTGAATCCGTTCCAGCCGTGGGAGAAAAGAATGACAGGAAATCCGCCCTTATCGCTATTGGCCACTTGAGCATTTTTATATGCAGGGATATCAACCAACGCGAGATGGTTAAGAAAGTAAGAAGGCAGATTGATGTACGTTGCAATGGCAGGCGCATAGATTTTCGCGTTGGACATCCACGGTGCGCGGACATCCCCAGCCTTCACTTCAGCAGGATACCAGATCTGGATCATAAAACGCCGCGCTTCATCCTTGCCGGAATAAATTTCCTTGCGCGAGGTATCGGTCATCTCGAAAATGGATGTGCCGATCTGGTACGGTCCGCTGGGAGTGGGGATCTTGGGAACAGGCAGCAGCGTGGGAACTGCCGTTGAAAGCGCAAGCAGCATCAAGGCGCCGCCCAGAGCGAGTCGTAGGGTCAGCTTGGAGGCAGAGGGCTTCAAATCGCCTGCGCTTTTGATCTTCGTCAAACTGCTGATTCCCATCAAAGCAGCCAGCACATAAAGCGGGATCATCTGCCAGCGATACCCTTCCAGTGTAAAATGAGCCAGCATAACGACCAGCGCAGCCGCTGGCAAAAGCCGAATGGTCAACGGGCGCGGTTGCTGCCAAATTAAATAAACGAAAAGCAGGATTGGAATAAAAAGTTCAAGTGGGCGCATGAAATCCTCGTGAAAAGTGTGAGATGAATTGTACGTGATTTTATAAAAGTGAGTGGAGGCGTAATGTTATTTTTTGTCTTGAGTATTTTTCTTTCTGCGTTCTTATTATTTCAGATCCAGCCGATGATCGGTAAATTTATTTTGCCGTGGTTTGGCGGCACGCCCGCAGTGTGGTCAACTGCCATGCTGTTTTTTCAAGTGCTGCTGACGGGTGGATACGCCTACGCTTACTGGCTGGTCAAACGCCCCAAACAGGGATGGATCCACATCGCCTTGCTCGGTGTGACGATTGCGCTTCTGGCCGCGCTCGGGCTGGTGTGGCCGTCCCCGATCACTCCCTCCGCTGATACGCGTCTCGTGGCCGCGAATTTTCCCATACTCGATATTTTCCTGATCCTGGCAATTTCTGTCGGCCTGCCATATTTTGTGCTGGCATCCAACGGACCTTTGATGCAGGCATGGTTCAGTCGACTTTTCCCTGAACAGTCTTACGCGAAATTATATGCGTTATCCAATGTCGGTTCTTTGTTCGGTTTGCTGGCGTACCCCGTGCTGGTTGAGCCGTCATTGACCTTGCTCCAGCAAGGCTGGGCGTGGGCGGGCGGGTTTGCACTCTTTGCTTTGGTGGCAGGTATTCTGAGTTACCGCGCTCGGGACGAGGGCGGAGCGCTGGCGCAAGTTTCAAGCAGCGAAAAACCATCCGGTTCATTGCGTGTCTTATGGATCATCCTGAGCGGTACGGCATCTCTCTTTTTATTGTCGGTGACGAATCAGATCTCGCAGGAGGTGGCCGTCATTCCATTTTTGTGGATCGTGCCGCTTGCTGTTTATTTGCTCTCGTTCATTTTCGCATTTTCCGATTCACGCTGGTATGACAGGCGTGTATATACATTGTTGTTCAGTGCCACATCAATAGCCATGCTCTGGGCCATGACCCAAACAGGCTCGTTGAATGTGATCCTCCAGATCGCGATATATAACCTTTTGCTATTCCTTGCCTGCATGATCTGTCATGGCGAGTTATATCGCCTGCGTCCACATGCCGACCATTTGACCAGTTTCTATTTGATGGTTTCCCTCGGTGGTGCGGCGGGCGGGATTTTTGTGAACCTGATCGCGCCTTTCATCTTCACCGGTTATTGGGAGTTTTACCTCGGGTGGGTCACCACCATGGCTATTCTGGTAATTATGTTGTTCCCCCGTCTTCTGGCAAAGGTGAATTTGCAGGCATTTTCTTTGGTGGTGATATTCCTGGTCTGTGTTGTGCTTTTAGCTGTGAATTTTAACAATTTGGAAAATGCTCTGTTCGTCGAGCGGAATTTTTATGGAGTGATCCGCGTGCGTGACACGGACGGAAAAGCCCATACCATGATCCACGGGGTCACGGTACATGGCATTCAATTTCTCGATGAGCGTGCGCTATCCACCACATATTATGTGGAAGATAGCGGTGTCGGCTTGCTGCTGCTCAATCATCCCAAGCGCGGCGAAAATATGCGCGTGGGGGTGTTGGGCCTCGGGGCTGGGACGCTCGCAACTTACGCCCAACCGGGAGATGTGTATCGTTATTACGAGATCAATCCCGTCGTTGTGCAGCTGGCAGAAGGGGAGGGAGGCTACTTCACATTCCTGAAAGACAGCAAGGCAGAAACCTCCGTTGTGACCGGAGATGCGCGTATTTCACTGGAGCAGGAACTGGCTCAGGGACAGCCGCAGAATTTCGATGTGCTGGTGTTGGACACCTTCAGCAGTGACTCGATCCCTGTACATTTGGTAACGAAGGAAGCCTTTGCTTTGTACCTTGGGCATCTTGCAAAAGATGGCGTGATCGCCGCCCATATTTCAAACCGCCATTTGGATTTGCAACCCGTCCTCTGGCAATTGGCGCAGGAATTTGGCCTTGAAATGATACAGGTGAACAGACTTGCTTCCGCAGGCGATAATGGCTTTCCATCTGAGTGGATTTTGCTCGCGAGAGATCCCGCGCTTCTAGAGATTCCCGCGATCCAATCTCGCGCGGAATCTTTCGCTGGGTACACTACTTCCATACGGCTGTGGACGGATGATTATAGTAATTTGTTTCAAATATTGAAGTAGGCTTGAGCCCTTCCTATAGAAACGAAGGAGGCTGGCAAATGCAGGTTTTCTGCGTTCGCCAGTCTCCTTCTTGATGAAAGGGATCTACTGAACTATAGCGGGTGATTCGATCCCTACTTGGGCTAATTTCTCTTTGCCGTTTCTGTAAGCGATAGCCGAAGTTACATACGTGAGCAGGGTAATGTAGATCGTCATGGCTGGGATGAGGAGAAATGCAATGCAGGCAAGGAGGATGGTCACGAAAAGCAACTGCATGACGACGGCAAAGACCATCGAAGTCACATAATAGATACCGAAAGCAACGATGAAACCGCCAAGGTTTGCACGGAGGATCGGCCACCATTCCTTGAAACGGAAGGCGGCGGCGAAATCATCCTTTTCTATGTTGTGTATTTCTGCGGCAGGGATGATGACTGCCAGCGGTATGGATATGGGAATAATAATGCACATGGTTCCCAGCATAACGAGGGTGTATATTGCCAGAAAGGTGTCTGTGTTTCCACTATCCAACCCTTCGGCAATAAAAGGCATTGCCATTCCTCCAAGCATCAGCGGCATTGCAAGGATGATGATCGGAAGTGTGAAGAGCATTCGTACGCCAAATAATTTTGCGCCGTCTTTGAACATTCCGCCCCAGTCTTCCCATGGAACCATGTGCGGCTCTTCACCGTTCAGCACCTGCCTTGCGATGATAGCTGCATATCCAAACAGAACGAAGTATGGAAGGATCGGAATGAAAAATGCCGCAATAGAAATTACACCGCCGATAAGGAGGTACTTGCGAGAGTCTGAGTCTTTGAATGGAAAAGTGAAGATTTCTTTGAGATCATAGCCGAAGAACATATTTGAAACTCCCTGAATTTTTTGGAGTCCGCAAGTTCTACTTGCGGACTCTTAAACATCAACTCTAAATCGCCACGCCCATCACAGCCACAAAGTGAGCTGCAGCAGCAAGCAGGACGAAGATGTGCCAGACTTCATGAAAGCCGAACACGCCGGGCTTGAAGTTGAATATCTTTGTGGCGTACACCACTGCGCCGAGCGTATAGATCACACCGCCCACGATCATCCAGACAAAAACCCAGGTGGGGAGCTGTGAAAGCATTTGTCCGGCAGAGGCAACGCTCATCCAACCCATGAGAACATAAATGCCCGCATTAACCCAGCGCGGCGCGCCGATGTAAAATATTTTTACACCAATGCCAATTACTGCCAACGACCAGACAATGCTTAACATGCCCCACTTCCAAAAGCCGGTAAATGCGTTGACGCAGAATGGCGTGTACGTTCCAGCGATCAAAAGAAAAATCGCAGAGTGGTCGATTTTGCGGAAGATTTCCAGAACCTTGTCTTTGACTTGTACCATGTGATAAGTGGCGCTGGCAGAGAACATGGCGATCAGGCTGAGGCCATAGATCAACAATGAAATAACTTTGGCCGGGGTGCTCCAACCGACAATGAGAAGAGCGATCAACCCAATCACTCCGAGGATCGCGCCTGCCCAATGGGTGAGGCTGTTCACTGGTTCACGTAATTTTTTCAACATATAGTTTCCTTTCATTTCTTCTGTGCAATAACAATCAACAACGTGCTCGATTTTACTTCAACTATTTCAACAACTGCATGAAAACCTGCGTTGAGAAATGGTTGCAGGCTTTTTGTTTTGATGGATTCGGTCAACGCGGCTGGACTCTCGCCTGTGACTTTGTACAGCCATTTGAGGAATCCACTCTTTGGGAACGCCGCAGGCAGGACGATGAGCCTGCCTCCGTCCGAAAGGCATCTCTTTACCTCGGAGAGAGTTTGCTTGCTGAAGATGTACTCCGTTGGGAAGGTGGCGATGACGGTGTCAAAGGACTTATCTGCGAAGGGTAATTGCTGTGCAAGCGCTCGCGATAGTTTTTGAGAACCGCCGAGGCGGCGCTTTGCGATCTTGCCCATTTGCGTGGATTCATCTATCGCAACCGGAGCCAAACCACGGTCCAGAAGGAGGCGCTGCAAATGCCCGGGGCCATGTCCCAGCTCTAAGAGTCGAGTCCCTTTGATGAAGGGGAAAATACTATAGACCCAGTTTTTCCAATTCCCAAATGAGACGGTTGCAGCTACAAGGTCGTAGGTGAATGCGAAGGGGTGATAGAGCAGGTGGAAGAAGAGGCGCATGAAGCGCTGGATGGGGTTCATAAATAAAACAAGGGTTTGACTTGGAAGTCAAACCCTTGCCTTGTGTTCTTCTATGACTATACAGGAGTGGCTTCGCCGCCGTCTTTCTTGGTTTTGCGAACAGCCTCGATGGCGCTTTTGCCGCGTTCTCGAACTTCACTTGCCAATTCCGTAGCGCGTTGCTTGGCTTCTTTGGTGAGTTCCTCGGCGCGGGTGCGGGCTTCGGCTGCAGCTGCTTCGGCGCGGGCGAGAACTTCTTCAGCTGATTGTGAGGCGCGGTCACGCAGTTCGATTGATTTATCTTTGATCAGTGCGCGGGTTTCTTCGCCGGATTGGGGGGCAAAGAGCAGGGCAGCAACAGCGCCGGTGAGTCCGCCTACTACAAATCCTACAAGAAAAGCTCCAAATTCATCACGGTCAGACATGGTATATCTCCTTTGATTTTTGATGGTTGATTAAGATGAGTATTACCAGTTGTTTACTTTTGCTTGACACCTAGTAATTCTAACATACGCTTTAATCCAGCCAGATAGCCATTCAATTTGATGACCGGCTCCACCAGATTCTCGCCGAGGAATTCGGCTGTGCCGCGCAGGGTGTTGACGGTTTCGGTGGTGGCATTGAGGATGGGGCGTACCTCGTTTTGCAGCAGATTGATGAGGCTGGCTAGCTGCACGATGAGTACGATCAACGCAACCCCGATGACGAGGGACTCGAGGGCAACGACGATGATGAATACGTCCCGGATCTTGTCTGTTGGTGCGGTGGGCTGCATCAAAAAGAAAATCGCAACTCCCAGCAGGATGAGGATCAACACTACACCGGCAACAATGCTTGCAATGAGTGTTTTTTGGCGGCGTTCCTGTTCGCGCAGTTCGGCGATTTGTTCGGGGGGGAGTTGTGGAGCAGAGGGCTGTTGTTCAGGTTGTGGGAGTGCCATATTTTTATTATACAGGGAAAAGGGCGATTTTGGGATTGTAACCCGAACGAAAGAATATATTTATGGGGTGAGGGGCTTGATCTGATCTAGATCGGAGGGTGCGCCGCCAAAGAGGCTGATATCTTTACAGGATTGTTTGTCCAGCCGCAGAAGTGTGACTTCGTTGGAGGTTATATCCACCTGAATGATGGTATCCACTTTGTATTGTGAATCAACAGTGAGCTTTAGGTTGACTTCATTTTGAGCCGGCAGGTTGCTGAGGCAGACCTTTTTGTTTGGGTGTTCCCGGTCTTCGTCTATGGCGCGGAGGATGGCGCATGTGTTGGGCAGGTCAATGGTGCCGTTATTTTTTACGGTTACGAAGGCATTTGTCACTTCGCCCATGCCGTGTGTGATGTCTATGCTTGTGTTGCAGCCCAGAATAACGAGGTTTGCAGATTGTACGGGAACGAAGGTGAATGTTACTGTCGGCTGGATGGGCGTGAATGTTAATGTTGGGGTTGGAGTAAATGTATTCTCAGGAGTGACAGGTGAGATCACTGTTACATTTGTAGATGGGGTTGACGTTTCCCCGAAAATGGGGGGCGGAATGATGAATGGTGTAGGCGTGACAATGCCCGGGGTGGAGGAGGGGATGGGGGTCAAAACTGGGAATGGTTGAGGAGCAACGCCCCATCCCGTGCAGGAACTGAGGAATATCGCTATAAAAAGGAAGAGAATTAATTTCTTCATTTTTCTATTATACACCTGCGAATTAATTGGGTGATTATAAAAACAGCACTGTAAAAACGAAGTTTTTACAGTGCTGTTTTTTATTTATTAAGAATGGTTTTTCTCGATTGCCTTTCGCAGTTCCCTCCAACTGGGCTCTACTAGTATCGATCCATCTGGGAATATTATGGTTGGAACGCTCTGATTGCCGTTGTTTATGTTCATGACGAATTTAACCGCTTCTTCATTACCTTCTAGCCTGATACGCAGGTACTCAATGTTGTTTGCTTCGAAGAATGCTTTTGCCCGGTGACAGTCGGAGCAATATTCGGTTGTGTACATTACGATCTGTGATGGGGTTGTGGTGTGTAGGTTGGTCAAGGGTGATTCTCCTAATTTAAAATGTATTTTATCCGCGCGGATTTTATCCGTCCGCGTTTTTTTTGATATCTTTGATTTGTAAGCGGGTAGTCATTTCTTTGGAAAAGGCTTTTTTCAAAAACGCTGTTGCCGCCTTTGTATTGATATTTTTCACGAAAGAGAGACATTACTTTTTTACCCGGAGTAATATGGACGAAGTTTTTATGGATGTTCTTACATGAAGGAAGACCTTTTTAATCTGTTTTGGCAACTAATTATCTGGAGGATTAAAAGTCAACAGGATAGATTTTGTCTTTTTTATGTTAAAATAAAAATGCTCGTTGTTTGGGATAGAAACCATCAATTTACTATTTTTCTTTCTTTTATTTGATCTTTAATCGAGCCATTATGTGATTTGTGTTGTTCTTTCGTAGCTGGTTCCCGTAATGTATCAAGAAAAAAATGTTACTGTGGTGGTAAAGTTTTATCAAAAGGAAATGTTACCGAGAAATTTTCCAAAGTTTGGCAGTTTTCAGGTCAATCTGACACCAAAGTTCAGCAATCGTCATAAACACTTTCTGGCTGCACCAGTTCTTATTCCGTTTCCCAGCATTTATAACCGACGGTATGGCGCACAGCGGATCAGTTCTTCTGTTTGACTCTCGTCTGATCGTTTTTCTTGTGTGGCGAAAACGGGTAAAGGTGATCTCCTCATTCAGGCAGTAGCGATAGAGGCGCCAGGTCATTAATGAATTCACTGCCATTGTCTGAATCAATTCCGAGCAGTGGAAAACGCAGTCTGTGTCGCATTCGATGGACCGCTTCGGTAACTGCCTGTTGTGAGCGATGCAGCAAGAGCAAAGATATCCGTACGGCTGATAGAAATTCGGTACAGGTCAACGTGTTCAAATATTGCTCTTCTGTGGTGTTTTCACAGTGTGCGACCAGGTCAATTTGCGTGAAGCCGGGTCCTTCTTCATCGATGCAATTCGGATAGAATCTGGCTAATGATATAATCAATTATTAGGCTTTCTTGCAAGGATTTAGGCATGGATATTAAGAGGTATTGCGAAATTATTTAGGAAAAGTAGGAGCGAATGAGCGACCTTAAACTATCTATTACGGTATTAGTTTCATACATTATTATTGTTCTTGGATTTGCAAATATTGACGAATTTCAAGAGCGAGTATTGGACTTTAGTCCGCTTTTTTTTGTTTTATTAGCTTTAACTGTTTTTTCGGAATTGATGATCGTTGGAGCTCTTATAAAGCAGGGCGTAAGAATGTCCAACTATATGTTTATTATTTTCTGGGCGATTGTGTATATATTGCTCTGGGCCTTTTATTGGAAAGATCAAATTCATATTCAGGTTCACATTATTCAATTCCTCTTAGTGGAGATTAGCGCTGGTCTTTCGTATGATGTGGGGAAACGGGTGGGGCAAATTGATAACCTTTTGGATGGCTTGACCTCAAGCACTTATCCAAATAGAACTCGCGAGCTTCAATCAGCTGACGATGTGATTAATGAAGAATTGACAAGGTCTCGAAGATATCATCATACTTTACCTATTTTAGTCATTGGGTTAGAGAAATTAACACGTAAAGAAAACTATGTGCTTGATGAACTTCTATGGAATGAGATTTTGGATAGATTGGCAAGCGCAAAAATAGGAGGCATATTAAGTAACCTTTCACGTAATACTGATATTATTTTGCGTGATAAAGACGGCCTTTTTATTATTCTTTGCCCTGAAACAGAAGTTGGCGGGCTTGATGTTTTGGTCGGCCGCATAGCGGCGACCGTTCAGAGTAAGTTGGAAAAGAAAATTACCTGGGGAACAGCTGTGTTTCCAGAGGAGGCGCTTACATTTGATGAATTATTGCAAACTGCCCGTAGTCGATTGAAGACATTTGAAACCGACTTGGCAAATGAGAATAAATTATCCGGTCAGCTTGGATAGTATTTATTAGTACCAATATCCCCTTGGCCATTTAGGAAAAACTCATATATATTATGATGCAGTATCATGGAAGGTGTATACCTAAGGTATTTCTTGGTAAAGTAGAAGGCCCTTGGATACAATCGTTATGAATATGATTTCAACTCATTCGCAAGAAGTTAAGGAATTGGATTGGCTTATTAGATTTAACCCAAATAAGCGGCTGCTTACGGGGAAATCTTATCTTGCTGCAAAGCGGATACTGGATTTGGTTTTAGTTTTACTAAGCATGCCTTTTTGGCTGCCTGTTGTTGTCTTGGTAGCTTTGGCCATTGCTATAACTTCACCGGGCGCACCTGTGGTTTTTACTCAAGCTCGTACCGGAAAAAATGGACAGAGATTTCGAATGTATAAATTCCGTACTATGGTGCCTGACGCAGAAGTTTTGAAGGAGAGATATAGTCATTTAAATGAATTGCAGTGGCCTGACTTCAAAATTACAAACGATCCACGAGTAACCAAAGTTGGGAAATTCCTGCGAAAAACCAGCCTGGACGAGTTGCCACAACTATTTAATGTCCTTAAAGGAGAGATGAGCCTTGTTGGGCCTCGTCCTACATCCTTTGGCGCTGAAACTTATAAATTATGGCACACTGGAAGACTCGACGTTATGCCAGGCCTTACAGGATTGTGGCAGATTGTTGGACGTGCTTCTTTAGAGTTTGATGATCGCCTTCGTTTGGATATAGCCTATATAGAAAGGCGTGGGTTTTTGTTTGATATAGTTATTCTTTATAAGACAGTTGAGGCTGTTGTAAAACAAAAGGGAGCGCATTAGCCTTTTTGGTGTTTGATTCTCTTTTTCACAATTGGGGTATGAAAGTTTTCTGAATAACAACCTAATTAAATTATTTAATGCAAATGGTTGCAAGTACGTTGGAAAGCAGTTATCGCAATAAATGTAAGGTAAAATCAAAAGTTGATTAGTGTTGACTCGTTAAAGTTATATTCGTGGAAGAGGCCTTATGGAAATCAAAAGATTCTTAATGATCCTATGGAAGTGGCGATGGTTGTTCTCGGGGACTTTAATTACCTTGTTCGTGTCTACAGCAATTTTCACATATGCTCAAATACCGGTATATGAAACCGATGTGCGGTTGATCGTAAGTCCGTCCAGTATTTTTATGACGGATCTAAACAATCTTCGTTCAGCCGTGACGGCTCTTTCTGCACCAGTAGTTGCCAATACATACGCTGAAATCTCCCAAAGCCCAAATGTTATTGAAAAAGCCTGGAAACAGTTAAGCATTGACCCAAAAAGTGGGTACGTTGTGAATTCAACTGTTTTACAGGAGACTACAATATTGATAATAAATGTTTCAGGGCCAAATCCTGAAATAGTACAGAAACTGGCGGCTGCAGTAGCCGATGAAACGCTCAAATATATTGAAGGGTTGATTACGGTTTACGACCTTGCTCTTCTCGATCCTGCTTCTTTACCCGGTTCACCGACTAGTCCAAACTATTATTTTAATCTTGTTTTGGGGTTTGCAGTAGGTATTTTAGCCGGTGTATTGTTTGCCATTATGGCAGAATATTTGACCGTCTCTTCAAGCGAAGATATTGGATGATCATGCTTTTTAGCTGAAACGGTGTATGTTCGAAGTTTTTTCAAAGCTAAAAAATGTCAAAAGGGTTTGTTGTTTAAAAGTAAGAATTCTGAATTTGTTCTTCCTTAAGAAAATAAAAAATGAATAATGTTTCTCAAAATTCACAAATAATCGGCGATTCGAAATCTTGGGATGGTTTTAATAAAAAATACTCGAAATTTCTTCCTGCGGTTATTGTTACTCTTTCATTGTTGATGGCGCTGGCGTCTTCTTATTTTCTAGTGAACGTCTCGCCTCTTATTGCTATTGGCATTCTATTTGCGTTGCCACTGGTGATATTTACATTTGTGAAACCTGATTTTGGGATGTTGTTGGTGATTTTTGTCCTCCCTTTGGAAGAGCTTAATATAAAGGGCGGCTTCTCCGCTATAAAGATGATAAGTGTTTTAGTCTTTGGTTGTGCGATATTAAATTACTTGATTTTCCCTCGAGAGACACGTTTGGTGAAAAGCTCTCAAAATATATTGATATTCGTGTTTTTGTTGATATCTTTAATTTCGGTTTTTGTTGCGTTTAGTCCTGAGCGGACACTAGATCGAATTCCTAAATTATTAAGAGTTTTGTCCCTATATTTTTTTGCAATAAATTTTATTAAGTCAGAAAAATATTTCCGGTCTGCGCTTTGGATGTTTGTGATCGGAGGTTTTGTTTGTACGTTGTATGGTTTTTTTGACCCAGCTCAAACTATTGGACGTTTTGAAGGTGCGATTGGACAACCCAATGGGTACGCGCTAACAATGACGCCTAGGATCCCAATAGCGCTTGCTCTAATTATTATTGATAAAAATCTCTTGAAGAGAATATTTTTAGCATTTGTTATCTTAACGATTTCATATGGGGTTATTCTTTCTGCATCTCGTGGCGGATTACTTTCAGTTAGTTTTGCTCTGATTGTTTTTGCGGCTCTTCAGAAAAATAGAAAGACCTGGTTAGGAGTTATAGGTGTTATATTTGCATTAGGCATTTTGATTATGCCTCTGGATATCAAAGTTAGGGTTGGCCTTTCGGATGCGTATACAAGTACTGACCTTGGAAATTCAACGGATAGGCGGCTTACCTATCAAATATATGGTTTGGAATTGTTCCAAAAATATCCAGTTCTCGGAGTTGGACTTGATGGGTTTGCGGAAGCATATGCACAATCTGAATACAGATTTCTTGTGCGCACACAGAATTTGCGAGTTGCCCACAACACATATTTAGAAATTGCAACCGGAACAGGCGTAGTAGGATTTCTTCCCTTTATGGGTATTCTTGGGTTTGCAATGTATCTCGCATGGAAATATTCACGAAAAAAATACTGGTATATAAATGCTGAACTGGCGATATTATCCTCTGGATTACTGGCAGCTTTGAGCGGATATTATTTGGGTATGCTGTTTGGTAGCCGTCAATATGAGAAAACTCTTTGGTTCTTATTTGCACTTCCAATTGTTGTTGAGACTATTATTAATGCTCAGGTGAAGGCAAAAAGTAACCAGGATTTACTCAGAGAACAGATATCAACAACAGAGTTCGTGTGATTTGAAATGAAAAATAAATTTGTTCAGGCTGCTGTCCGGGGAGTTTTTTGGACATACTCTTCATTTTACATTGGGAAATTGATGGTGTTTATAAGCACCGTGATTCTTGCACGATTGCTTTCCCAGTCCGACTTTGGTGTTGTAAGTTTTGCAATGCTATTTATCGGTTTCCTAGACACAATAAATAGCGCAGGTATCAGTTCTGCATTGATTTATTACCAGAATGACGAGGAGGCCACCTATAGTGCTTTTTGGCTTGATATCGTTATTGGGGCTTTTATGGTACTTGGGACCTGGCTAGCAGCACCGTTTGTTGGTGAGTATTTTGATGATGTAAGAGTTGTAGATTTTGTCCGAGTTTTGTCAATTGTATTTTTTATTGATTCACTTGAAGACGTTCCAAAAGTATTATTAACTAGAAACTTGTCGTTTAATGTAAAGTTTATTCCTGACACATTGCAATCTGTTGTCAAAGGTTTAACTTCAATTCTTTTTGCTGTTTTAGGTTTTGGCGCTTGGAGTCTGGTGATAGGTCAAATTTCTGGTGCACTTGTTTCAATGGTTACATTTTGGATAATTGTTCCTTGGCGGCCAAAACTTGTTCTATCAATAAAATGGCTTCGTTCAATTTTTGCTTATGGAGGTGGAGTAGTTGCTTCCAATATTCTTTCTTATATCTTAGTAAATATTGATTATTTATTTGTTGGTTATTATTTAGGTGCGGCGTCTCTTGGGGTTTATACAATAGCCTTTAGAATCCCCGAACTTTTAATCGTGCAGTTTTGTAGTCTTGTTGGGAAAGTAATATTCCCGGTTTACGCAAAGATCAAGAATGAATCAGATGTGCTAAACAAAGCGTTTTTAATTACTATGAATTATGTTTCTCTTGTCACGGTTCCGATTGGTTTGGGGCTGATGCTTATTGCAGAACCATTTGTGATAGCGGTTTTTACTGATAAGTGGAGTGAGGCTATTCCTGTAATGAGGGCAATTTCTTTGTATGCATTATTTTTATCGCTTGGTTATAACGCCAATCATGTTTATAAGGCGCAAGGAGAAATTTCCATAATGACAACAATATCAACAGTGCGTGCCGTGCTGTTGATACCAGCTTTATGGTGGGCTACATCTCAATTTAAGAATATTGAGATGGTTGGTTGGATTCATGCAGTTATTGCTTTTATTGCCGGCATTATTAATTTAATAGTTGCCTCGCGCCTTTTGAAAATATCACCCATAAGTATTTTTATAACTTTGCGATCCTCGATAGTTGCTGGCATTTTTATGGCAATTGTAGTACTGGGTGTGTTGCACTTTACAGTGGCATTTTCACCATGGATTCAACTTTTTATTAGTATAGTTTCTGGTGCGGCTTCTTACGCAGCCATCCTAAGTTGGGTTCAAAAAGGTGTTTTTAGGGAAGCGTGGGTAACATTGCAATCGAGTCTCTCTTCTGGCAAAAAACAGACTGAGTAACAATGGGTAAAGGACTTTTGAATTGTCCCGCTTGGTTTAATTTATTTGATGAAAGCGAGAAATAAGCAAGAATGAATACTGCGAGTAAAAAAATTGTATTTGTTAGAACTGAGTCTTGGCCATATGCAAATGTCAAAATGGCAAAAGTGATACAAGATGAGTTTCAAGAATATGAAGTTGTGATTTTTGAAGTTTACGATAAGATAAAATCACAGCCTTTTATAGTGTTTAGAAATATTCTGGAAGTCTTTAAAGTCTATGGATGGGAAATTTTCTCTGGAAAAAAGAGATTTAAACGCTGCTTTTGGAGGACTCCGTATATTTTTCATGAAATGAGGCGACAAATCCAAGAGTTCATACTGTCCGGTAATTTTTTATTTTCTTTTCAGATACAGTCTTTGTTCGATGCAAGCGTTGAAGGTTTACCACATTTTGTTTATACAGATCATACTCATTTGGCAAATCTTTCTTATCCCGGTTTTGATCGCACTAGTCTCTATAGTCAGAATTGGATTGATTTGGAAAGGTCTATTTATTTAAATGCTTCGCTAGTATTTGTGCGAAGTTCAAATATTTTAGAGTCTTTGATCAAAGACTATCAGTGTCCTCCAATGAAGGTGATTTGTGCATATGCGGGAAGCAATGCCGTAGATCATGATGCGAATTTTGAAAAAAAGGAGTATGATAAAAAACATATTCTGTTTATTGGAATTGATTGGGAAAGAAAGGGTGGTCCTGATTTAGTCGCCGCATTTGAACTTGTTAGGCGTGTTCATCCCGATGCGATTTTGACTGTTTTAGGCAGCTCGCCGGAAATTAACTTTCCAAACTGTCATGTTATGGGGAGGGTTCCTGTTGATGATGTTGGAAAATATCTTCGGGATGCAAGTGTTTTTTGTTTACCCACACACCTTGAGCCATTCGGTGTAGCGCTTGTCGAGGCAATGGCCAGCAAGTTGCCAATTGTGGCAACAAATGTGGGTGCTATTCCTGATTTTGTACACGATAAATCAACCGGTTTTCTAGTTTCACCTGGTGATATTCAAGGCATAGCAAATTCTTTGATAGCTTTGATATCAGATCCGGGACTGTGTCGGGAATTTGGCGAAAAAGGATATGAGCTTGCGCGACAACGCTATTCATGGAGCGCGGTTGGCAGGCTTATGAAATCATATATGATTAAGGTGATTTCATAGTTGAGTTATTGTCCGTTTTTTCTTAAGATATTATTGTATATAAATATATGTAATTCAAGAACTACCATAATTTATGGTTATAAAATTGAAAGAAAAACAATCATGATTTTGAAGAATAAATTAATAAAAGTTGCAATGATTATTCAAGATTACCTTCCGCGGGTTGGCGGCGCGGAGCGACAGCTATTTGCTTTGACACCTTTGCTTAGGGATCGTGGTGTCGAAGTTGCGATTTTGACTCGCCGGTATCCAGGGCTGGCTCAGTTTGAGCTTATTAACGATGCGCCAGTTTATAGATTACCGTTTTTTCGGTCTAAGGCAATTGCTTCCTTGATGTTTACTCTTACGTCTTTACCGGTTTTAAAAAAAATTCGGCCTGATGTAATTCATGCTCATGGATTACTTTCTCCTACTACAACAGCCGTTACTGCAAAAAGATTTTTCGGCACTCCTGTAGTTTCAAAGGCTCTTCGTGGAGGGGTTTTAGGTGATTTAAATCGATTAATGAAAAAACCGTTTGGTGTTGCGCGTTTTAAAAACCTACAAAAACAGGTAGATGCTTTTATTACTATTAGCAATGAGATCAGCGATGAATTGATCAGTGTTGGTGGAGTACGTCCAGAGAGATGTGTGTTTATTCCTAATGGGGTAAAATTAGATAGGTTTCAGCCCGTCAGCGAGTTAAGAAAAAAACAGTTAAGGAAACAATTACAATTGCCTGATGGGCCTATTGTGGTATTTGCAGGGCGTCTTGAGGCTGAAAAGAGAATTGATGATTTGGTCCAAGTCTGGCCAGAAATTCAGCAGCGATATGAGAGAATTACACTCCTTGTCTTGGGTACCGGTAGTCTTCAGCAAAAGATTAATGGTATGGCAGTAGGAAAAAATGTTATCCTTCGAGGAGCAGTTGATAATGTAAGTGAGTATTTACAAGCTTCTGACATGTTTGTATTACCATCCGTTTCTGAAGGATTGTCAAATTCACTACTTGAGGCACTTGCTGTTGGTTTACCTGTGGTCGTAACGGCAATCGGTGGAACTATGGACCTTGTTAGTCATAAAGTGAGTGGTTGGATTATTCAAAATTACACACTGCAAAGTTTGCGCGACGGTATTTTTTCATTTATGGAAGATTTATCGCTCAGAGATGCGTGCGCAAAAGAAGGTCAACGACGAGTCGTAGAAAACTATGATTTATATAGTACTGCTGATAAACTTAACTATTTATATCAAAAACTGAAATGTAGTTGAAAAAAGGTATGTTTTATAGTTTGTATTTATCATTATTAAGAATAGCGGATAACTTTGAAAAAGGAAATCATATGAAGATGAAAAATAAGAGATCGTTTTTGCTCATAAGTTTAGTTTTTGCTATTGGCCTTGTTTTCCTGTATCCACTTAACTTGGCGCGAGCTTCATATTTATCTCAACAAGTTGGACTAAACGAGATTTCGCTAACATTAGCAGAACTTTCTAATTTAGATCCTAATGCTTCTTCGATATTTGAAGACAAGTTTTCCAGTGGAAGATTTGATTTATTAGTACCTTCAGATTGGGATGTTCAACCTGGTAGTACTGCCAGACTTCACGTTTCTACTAATGTGGGTCAAACCAATTTACTTCCGTCAGTCGAATTGGTGGTTCTTTTGAATGGAAAGTTAGTTTATTCAACAGTAATTTCCACCCCTGGTGAGCAATGGATTACTTTTTCGATTCCAGATTACTGGGGACAAGGGCAGGATCGAGGTGATCGGCTTGAAATTCAAGTCTCTGCCCCAGGGGGGTGTGATATAACCCTTTCTCAGACTACATATCTATTTTACGATTCAGAAATTACGCTTCTTTACGAACCTATGCCTGTTTCAATTGATATGGCCGGATATCCTTCGCCAGTTTATCAGCCGGCTTACTTTAATCAGGTTTTGAATATTGCTTTACCGCGCAAATCTTCTCCTGAAGAGGTCGAAGCTGTACTTGCTCTTGCCGCAGAATTGGGAAAACTTTCTTTCAACTCTTTGGATTTCCATGCTATCAATGACTTGACCGTTGAGGAAGCTCTTGCGCTTGAGGGAAACCTGATTATTGTTGGTACTCCGGATAATAATGCAATTATTAAACAACTGCAGTTGGCTACTTCTCTTCCAGCGGATATTAGGCAGAGGCGTTTTGAGTTAGTTACCTCAATATCCGATATTATGATTCCTGGAATATCGCAAACTTATAGTGTCAATGTTAAAAATACTGAAGCTGGTTTGGCGGAAGGATTGAAGCTAAGTATTTTGCTGCCAGAAACACTGGATGCAGCTCGTGTAACTTGTTCTCCTGAATGTCAAAAAATATCAGACCGTTTAGAATGGACTTTGCCGGGCTTAAGGCCGGACGATACTATTACATATTCGATTTCTTTTGAAATTTTAGATAACCAGATTTCTAGTACTGGGCAAGATTATCTTGACTTTACCTCAGAATTATTAATGGGACAAACACCCGTTAATGTAAGCACATTGAAAAGCTCTGTCCTGGAGAATGGGGATCCAATCATAATAAACAGTACAATAGTTAGTGATAGTTTTTTTGTAGCAAATGGCCATGCCGTTCCAGAATCGGATGGCTTGATTCAGTTGGTAACCTCACCATGGTCTTCTGGACGCCCAGTGTTGCTTGTAACTGGGTTGACGGAAGAGGCTGTGTATAAAGCTGGTCGCGCATTAGGTGCTGAGTCAAATTTCCCTGGGTTTAAAGGACAATTAGTTCTTGTTCGTGAAGTACTTCCAATCAAGGACGAGACTGCGGACTTTGCACCTGTAGTAACCTTTGCACAATTGGGTTATACAGATAAGGTGGTCAGTGGTGTGGGAATTGATTCGGTTTCATACCGATTTTTCCTTCCTGCAAAATACCTGACTTCAAAAGACGCAAAGATACGATTGTTTTTCTCGCATTCTGCATTGCTGGATCCTACAACATCTTCCATGACTTTGGCTTTAAATGGCGTTCCATTTGGAAGCGCATTGCTTGATGGTAGTAATAAAGAACAAGGTATTTTGGAGGCTGCATTGCCACCATCAGCATCGAGGCCCGGGAAAATCAACAACTTAACTATTTCAGTTAATTCTCAAATTGGTAATCCTTGCGGGGCAACCGGCAATAACCCGCAATTGTGGGTAAGTTTTGACTCGACTTCTATCTTAAGCTTGCAGGTAGTTGATAATCCAGAAAAAAATACATATAACTTAGATCAATTCCCGCTTCCTTTTGCCGTAAATCCAAATCTGGAACAGACCAAGTTTTCATTACCGGTTGACCCATCACATTCGGAGTTTTCACTTGCTTTTCAAATGGCTGCATTGCTTGGTAGTTCAAGCAATGGAAATAATTTCAATCCTCAAGTAGTAATGGGTATGCCGCAATCGCAAGAAGAATTGACAGCATATCACATGATAGTAATTGGACGTCCTAGCCGCAATCCTTTACTTCAACTGATCAACGAGTCATTGCCTCAACCATTTATCTCTGGAAGAGATGAAATCAAGCAACAAGTGGATGATTATATTTTTCGACTACCTGATAGCCTTGATTTAGGTTATTTGCAGCTTTTGCAATCTAGTTGGAATAGTGAAAACGCGATATTAGCTCTTACCGGGACTACAGATGATGCTTTGAGTTGGGCGTTGGAATCTTTAATTGATGAGACTAAGAATAATTTGGTCAAGGGAAACTTGATCTTGACGCCAAACATTGTTGATGTTTTTTCGATAGATACAAGGGAACTTTTGCTTGGTGGGACCTTAAGTGCTCTAGGAACTGCAATTCCTGATATAGAGCTGCTGGGCACTGCAACATCTTCTTCGGGTGCAGAGGCAAATGGCCAGATACAAGATACTGATTTGTCAGATGACAGAGAAAGACCAGCCTGGTTCCCTTATCTAGTAACGATTGTAGGTGCCGTTATAACTATAGCAGCATTGGTGTTTGTGTCTAGAAAGCTTCGTAATAGCAAGGATAGTTAATTAACCGAATTGGTGTAATACCTGTAGAAATGGTTTTAATAATATGACGCATTGTTTGAAAACAAAGCCTGTGTATTGGTGGGTTTTATGTTTGGCGATTTTCTTGATTTCAGGTTCCAATTTCCAGGAGAATAAGTATCCTCCTGGAAATTGGGATCGCATCATTGAGAATCAAGATTTTACTTCCCCTTTAACTTTGGATAGTGGTGACGATAATATCTTAATTATTGGGTCAAGTTTTCATGATATTTTGGGAGACGCCATAGTTATGCGGAATGTCTCTAATGTTTACATTAAAGATTGTTCTATTTACAACATACAAGGTAATGGAATTGTTCTTAGGTCTACTGGCGGCACAGATAAGGTAACTATAGAAGGTTGTAAGATATACGACACTCAGAAAAATGGGATTATTTCTAAGCAGAACTTGGATGAAAATGTGAATCATACTAATTTAGTTATAAAGAACAATATCCTTTATAACAATGGCACTCATCCATTGAATCATGGTATCTATGTTCAAACTCAAGATGCACAAGTATTAAATAATGAAATTTATGGTTCAAGTGGAAACGGTATTAGTATTAGAAGTTCAGGGGTTGTTAGCGGCAATAAAGTATGGGACTCTTTCAAGAGCTGTATCCGATACTTTAATGATAATGTAAAAGGTTCTTCAGATGTACTTTTCATTGAGAATAATGTTTGCTACTTAACGTTAGGTGGCAAGTTATCTCCGGCTATCGGTCTCTTATGGACAAATGACACTCCTCCGGAATGGGCAGTGGCAAAATATGTAATTCGTTTCAACACCATCGTTTTATATACATCTGATCGAAGTGGAATTGTGGTGGAGTCTCGTGAATTTGATGAGAAAAAAGTGGAAATATACGGAAATATTGTAGTGAATACAAAAAGTGAGGAAAATGCCATTGATGGTTTTTATGCAGACCATCTTTCGGGAAATTATACATCCACCTCACTTGATGGATTTGTCAGTGCTTTGACAGACCCGCTTGACTTCCACTTAACAAGTAAATCTCCTGCTGTAAACTTTGCAAACACTGAAGAAGAATTTCCTTCGCAAGACCTTGACGGCCTGTCACGCGTAAAAGGTAGTCTGGATGCGGGAGCTTATCAGTTCGCAGGAAGAGATTCTGGTCTGCAAGTGGAGACGGTTGGACTCTCTGAATCTGATAAGTTAATCAAGAATATTGTAATAGGATCTGGAATTTTGTTATTACTGGTTTTAGGAGCGGTTTTTACCAATAAGCAATATAATACACTTACTTGACATATGAAGTCTTTTCAATATGGATTCTTGTGGATTTTATTTATTTTTACACTTAATGTTTTGCATAACCAGCGTGTAAGCTTCAACTTGCAGAAGACTTCCACGCTGGTTATGTATAGTAGTAATTAGCATGACTAATTGCTCTGTTGTAAAGATAAGCTAAAGTTATAAAACGATGGCATGAAAAGACGAAAACGCTACTACCAAAGCGTTGCAGAAATTGGATATGCTACAGCAAAGAAACTATTGTCACTGTATTAGCCACATTCCGTATCGCTTTACTTGGCCGCAATTAGCAGCCAGTGCCTATTATTCATTTCGAAACGGCAGACCCAAAAAAGAATGGGTCAAAAAGGAGCTTACGCGGTTGGAGTAGCTAGTCAGATCATTACCTTCATGTCTTTATTTTTTATTTGCCATACTTTGCAACAGAGTAATTGTTGACATTAATTATATGATCTCACCCGACGATTAGCAATCCAGCTACTTATGAAGATAGTTTTCTAGTCTTTTCCTGAAGTAAAACCTGGTAAATGGCGCAGTAAGTATTGCCATCAATTTTTTTGCTCCATGATGTCTAGTTGTGTTGTCTTCATATCTGGCCCACTTATCCAGAACCATTAACGAGCAATAAATATTGACTAATGGCCTGTTTTCAACTTTATTACTAAAGTAACCGACAAGCACGGCTTCTCGGTAAGTGCTGAGTAGGTTTTTTGGGAAAAAGAAACCTAGGGTGAATACCTGTATTTTTAATGTGTCAGGGTGAATTAATATTAATCCGAGGTCTGAGAAAACAGGAGATGGTTTACCTTGAATATCAATAATGCAAACTTCCCCGTTTGTAGAGTAAAGTACATTGTTGCATGACATGTCACCATGTGTAAGTGAAAAAAATGGACCAGATGTATTTATCTGAGACAGCTTTGCGGAAAATAACGCTTGCAGGTTTGGCGAGGTTATTGATCCCTTACTGGCAACTTCAAGTAATTTTGTGTATCGAGAAACCTCACTAGTAATATGACTGTCAAGTTTTTGATGAGTGGGAATGTTGATAGAATTATGAAATAAATACAACCAGCGACCGGTCTTTTTTCCCGCATCAAGGAGTTTTTTGATGGCATCCTTTCTGCCTTGAAGCGACTTGCAATTTATCAATAAATTGTAAAGTGAGGTGCCTTGAAATTCTTCCATTACAATTGCGTGCCAGTGGTCCAGATACATCAACGGACGGACCATTGAAAGCCCTTCATGGGAGTTGGTGAAAAAATCTGACACCTTGATGAGCGACTGGTACTCTATCTCTGAGTTGGCGTGAATATTTGTTTCATTTATTGCCTGCGCAAGAGACTGCATTGTTGCGTTTCTTCTGATTTTAACAAGAATGAATTTATTTCCTGTCGAGACTTGAACCCTAAATCGAAGAAAAAATGAGCTTTTGTAAATGCGGAACTCGACTGAGGTGGGTATTAAGGTTGCACTATTGCCATACCATTCCTTCGTGTGCGAATCAAGTGTTTTTGTAATATCCGCAATAATTGTTTTGTCATCAGGGTTTATATTATATTTCTTGCGCATGCGTCAATTACCTTTACACTAGTGTTTTATTATTGGTTGGCTATTCGTTCTGAGCCCCAAGTTGCAAATTGCTTGCCTTTCAGGTTGTTCAGAATGGCCACTAGCGAAGCATAATATATCATATCGAAGTGAAATGGAATACTGAGCAACTTGGATTGGCCGATTCGAGTGCCGCGCAAAAAAAAGCCAGTCAATGCAATGGAGTGGAAGACTATTTGGAAAATTGCAGCCACAACGTATATTGTGCTGAATTGCCAAAGTAGGGGAGCCGTAATTGCACACAAAATCAATGGAATTGCGATCAGCCTTCGTAATAGTTTGTGGGAGAACAGTTGAATAGCAAAAAAACCATACGACAGGGGATTTAGCAGGTGTCGCATCAACCATACACCGTGTAGGCCGCGTGTGATAATTCTAACCTTTCGCTTATATTCTTCTTTTGCTGATGATGCAACTGGGCCGTATGCAACTGCTTTTGGCTCAAAAATTAGTCGGTAATGGGATGAAACGACTTGCATGGCAGTAAAAAAATCATCTGTGACACTCGCAGGTAAAGTTTTAAATAATGAACGCCGAATTGCATAAAGCGCTCCAGAAGCACCGCTTACGCTCCCTCCGGAGCTTTGCAGTTGTTTTAGTAGTCGATCATAATTCCAGTATGCGCGTTCGCCTTCTTGTTTGACATTTTTACTGGCATGTCGATAGTCGCCGCTAACACCGCCAATTTCCGGGTCAGCAAAAGGGAGAACCAGATTCTGTATTGAGTCCTGGGGCAAGATGCTGTCTGCGTCAGTGAAAATAAGGATCTCTCCAGATGCTGTAGGGACAGCGTTATTTAGAACTTGGTTTTTACCCTGCCTTGGCAAAGCCAATAACTTGACTCCGGAACCTTCAAATTTTGAGACTATCTCGTTTGTGCCATCGGTTGACCCATCTGAGGCTACGATAATTTCAAGTTTATTATATGGGTAATTTGTGGAGAGAACACTTTCAAGTTTTTGAGCTATTCCATCGGCTTCATTGTAAGCTGCAATAATGACTGTAACAGCAGGGAGGAAACTTGAAGACGTTTTTATTTTTTTAGGAAAAAATAGACCGCGTAATGCAAGCAGTAGTGGAAAACCAAAATAAGAATAGAAAATTATAAAAACAGATCCCCAGAAAAGTATCAACAGAAGGCCTTTTAGCATAATTGTTTTTCTCCTTATAGCCAGTTGGGCATCATTTATTAATCCGATTGCAATATATCATAAAGTGCTAATGCAGAATTTTGAATGCTGAATTCTGTCATCACCTTTGCGCGTCCGGCAATTCCCATTTCTATTCCTAAATCACGGTTGTTATATAGTGTGAGTAACGCTTCGGCTAATTCGGCGCTGTTCTGGCTAGGAACCAATATGCCCGTTTTGTTATTCCCGACAAGTTCAGGGACGCCCGAAACCGCAGTCGCAACCACTGGTAAACTAGCTGCCATTGCTTCCATCGCTGCTACTGGAATGCCTTCACTGAGACTAGAAAGTACGAAAACATCAGCTTGTGAAAGTAATTCCACTACTTGGTCATGGGTTTTAAAACCCAAAATCGTCACTGTATCGTTTAAGTTTAGTCGATCAATTTGGTCCTGAACATTCTGCCGCAATTCTCCATCCCCAACAAGCGAACAGCGAAAATCAATATTCTGAGTTTTAAGCTGTGCAAGTGCATCAATTAGATACTTATGGCCTTTTATTTTTTCCAGACGAGCCACGCATATTACTTGAAAGGGTGTAGATGTTTTTCGTATGCTCTTTTTTTTATAAATGCTGGAATTTATTCCGCAGTGAACAATCTTTATTTTCTCTTTTGGAATGTTGACATATTTATTTAGTAGAAAAATTTTGTTGTATTCAGAAATGGTGACTACGAACCTGGATTTTTGAATTTTTTCTCCAAGCATGGTCTGGTTGAAGTAGATATCTGTGGAATGAGCCGTAAAACTGTATGGGATCCCGGTCAATTTCCAAACAATGTAAGCCATTAATGTAGGATGCGTGGCAGCGTGGGCATGAATTGAATCCATTCCCATTCCTTCAATTCTCCTCGCAACTTGTGCGGATGAAAGCATCACAACAATTGCGCGACTGAGAAATTTCAACGATCGCACGTTCATGATGAAAACCTGAAATAACGTTTTTAAGTAGTTTTTGGGATTCTTAATAATCCAGTATAAATGATCTCTTAAAATGGATAATGAAAGGATTTTTGTGTAGTGTACGTTCGAAACTATTTTATCAACATCTGGATGAGAGATCGTCCCTTTTTCATGGATCAACGGAAAAACTTCAATTTCCATTCCTAGTTTGTGGAGTTCAATTATTTCATACAGAATAAAAGTTTCGCTGACTGTAGGAAATCTTGAAACAATATATGCGGTCTTTTTTGTCATGAATATTCCTCTTGCTCAACTTCGTTATCATAAAAAGGAAGTAATCTGCTTAATAGGACATGTATGTTTTTTGGAGTAAATTTTCGGAAATGTTAATTGTTTACAGTCTCAGCTAAACCAAAATGAAATCCTCGTTTTTTCTTTTAATAGATTGTTTGGGCACGAGGAGGTTCTTGAAACTAAAAGATGTTTTTCAGTTTGGTTTCTGGGAAATTTTTAATAATAAAAACTGTTGATAACAGTATTGCACAAAAAAAGCATACCAGGTAACAATAGCTGCAAATTTTGCTCCATCCTCAAGGATATATTCAATTTTCTCCAGAGCATAGGTTTCTTCATATAAGTACGAGGGGATTACATCCAGAGTCACTGAAAAGCCAAAAAGCATTAATGCTAAAAACAATATGCCATAGTCGTTTCGTAGAATTTCACTGCGATTAAAATATAAAAATAACAGCATCGCGATACCTAACAGAAGGATTACGACCTTGTCTGCCGATGGAATGATCGTCAAATAATTTGGAAAGAACACTTCGTGCAACATATAGGTGTCATCAAGCATCAAATAGCCGCTTAGACAAGCGGCGAATAGGAGAAAATTAAGGGTTTCTTTGCGGGAAGAATCTATTTTTCTTAATGCAAAAAATGCAAAAAAACATAGAGAGGTTGCCGCGCTCCACATGAGTAAGCCAAGTTGAGAGATTGCACCTGAGTAAAATGGTAATTCCCCAATAGCTGCGACATCTTTGAGGATATCCCGTACCTTAAAGTCAGGAACTAAACTTGCCAGAAGGGTAAGCCCAAGAAGGAGGATTACGATTGGAGTATATATATATATTAATAACCGTCGTGACGAATAAATTTGTTTTAAGGCATCTTTTAAAATTTTCCAGATATTCATGCTTCTCTCTTTATAATTTATTGATTTGTATATAAGATATTCGTTTATTGATACGATACGGGCAAAATTATATCATGGTGGGTAGACGTGCCTATTTATAGTTTTGTTGCATTTGCAGAGTAATTGGAGCATTTTGTTGACAAGATAACAAGGCGTGTTTCATTGGAATGAAGGCCGAGACTTTTTCTTTGCGACTGCTGAAATCGTCAGTAGAATTGGCAGTTCTTTGCTTGACAAGAAAAGATGGCCGAAGTAAACTATCCCTACCTACCGTTCGGTAGGGAAGGAGATGCTTCGTGACCAGAGATGACATTCTCGATGCCGCCGCGCAGGTTTTCCGTCAGAAGGGCTTTCATGGCGCCTCCATGTCTGCCATAGCGGATGCGGTGAACTTGCAAAAGGCCAGCCTGTATCATCATGTCACATCCAAGCAGGAGATTCTGCTCGCGCTTCTTGACCGCGCCCTCGTGATGTTGACCGACCATATCGCCGCCATTGCCGCTCAGAGCATCCCCGCTGACCAAAAACTCAGGCAGATGATCCGCGCTTATTTATCTGCGCTTGCAGAGAATGGCGATCTCACCGCTGTTCTTTTATTTGAACATCGTTCACTCGATAAAAAGTCACATGCCCGTCATGTCCCTCAACGCGATAAGTTTGAAGGACTATGGCGGGATGTTCTTAATGAGGGCGTGCGTACAAAAGTATTTGATTGCCCTGATACGGGAATGACCGTTCGGACCTTGATGGGAGTGATGAACTGGACACTTACCTGGTATCGTCCCGAAGGCGGCAAATCCATTGATGAGATTGCAGATGGGTATGCCGATTTGTTGTTTCATGGATTGTTGAAGTAATACTGGCGATAGTTCGTCAGCAGCCAAAAAGGAGAGCAGAGAAATGTATTCGTTCGAACCAAATGAAGAGCAACAAATGTTGGTGGATGCGGTGGGGAAGTACGCCGCAAATGACCTTCGCCCTGCAGCACACGATGCCGAAGAAGGTCACGAGTTTCCAAAGAAGCTGGTCAGCAAGGGCTGGGAGATCGGTTTGCTGCAAGCCTCAGTTCCGGAAGCATACGGTGGCTTTGGTGATCGCTCTGCAGTCACCGGCGCGTTGGCGGTGGAAGAGATGGCCTTTGGCGACCTCGCGGGCACGCTGGCTGTGATGACTCCGTCTCTTTTTGCCACGCCCGTTCTGCTGGGCGGCAGTGAAGAACAAAAGCAGGAATACCTCCCGAAGATCATCGGCGGCGACTGGGCTCCCTACACCGCTGCGCTCATCGAATTCAGTTTTGACTTCGACCCCAACGCCCTCAAGACCACTGCCAAAACAAGCGGCAGCGACTACGTGTTGAACGGCGAAAAAGTATTTGTCCCGTTTGCAAAAGATGCCGAAGCCATGATCGTCTACGCCAATCTCGATGGCGAGACCCAGGGCTTCATTGTTTCCAAAAATGCTGCTGGATTACAAATCTCGGAAGAACGTGAAAAATTAATGGGATTGAACGCCCTGCCCATGTACCGGGTTAAGTTGGAGAATGTTACTGCCAGCCGTCTTGGCGGCGCCTCTGGACATAACTTTGAGCTGATTCTGTCTTCGATGCGTGTTGCCTCCGCTGCTACCGCTGTCGGAGTTGCCAGGTCTGCTTTTGAATATGCAAAGAATTACGCAAAAGAACGTGATGCCTTCGGCGTGAAGATCGCACAGAAACAGGCAATCGCTTTCATGCTCGCAGAAATGGCAACCGAGATCGACGCCATGCGCCTTCTCACATGGGAAGCCGCATGGAATCTGGACAACAACAAGGAAGATGCCAGCACCTCTGCATACCTTGCGCACACTGGCGCAGCCGACATGGCTCTCATGGTCACTGACCGCGGCGTGCAGATCTACGGCGGACACGGCTACATTCGTGAGAATCCCGTTGAACTGCTCCTCCGCAACGGCCGCGGCTTTGCGATGCTGGTTGGATTAGCGATTGTCTAAAATTACTTTCCACTTTCTACTCACCAACACTGGAAAGTAGAAAGTAGAAGAGGAGATTACTGATGTCTATCGATTTCGAAACCCCCAAACCAATTGCACAGATGCAAGCGATGCTGCACTCTGTTGCTGAAAATATGATGCGCAGCACTTCGCGCGAATTTGACGAGAACGAACATTCCATCCCGTGGGACTATGTGGAATTCATGCACACCGCCATGCGCTCCATGGGCGGCGGCGGTGGGCTGACCGTAACGGAAGACAAACCAAAAGAAGGCGCAGAGAAACGCCCTCCGATTGGTTATCAGAAACTTGCAGCACAGATCGAAATGCTTTCATGGGGCGATGTAGGCTATTACCTCATCACCCCCGGCGGTGGACTTGGCGCAGCCGCAGTGCAGGCTGCTGGTTCCCCCGAACAGAAAGCCAAATTCCTCGCCCGTTTCAACGACGATAAGCCGACCTACGCTGCCATGTGCATGACTGAACCCGGCGCAGGCTCAGACACATCCGCGATCCGTACTCGCGCTGTGTTGGATGAAGCCACAAAAGAGTGGGTCATCAACGGCGAGAAGATCTTTGTCACCGGCGGAGATAAATCATTTATCGAATATGAAAAACTTGGCAAAGGCTTTATCGTCGTCTGGGCAAGTATCGACCCGACTGCTGGCCGTTCTGGGATGCGCGCTTTTGTTGTTGAAAGCGGTACCCCTGGCGTGAAGATCACCAAGCTCGAACATAAACTCGGCATTCGCGCCAGCGACACTGCCGCCATTTCACTTGTGGATGCACGTGTTCCTTACGAGAATGTATTGGGCAGTCCGACAGTAGAAAAGACCACGACTGGCTTCAAAGGTGCAATGGCTACTTTCGATGCGACCCGGCCTCTCGTAGCAGCATCAGGTATCGGCGTGGCAAGAGCCGCGCTCGAATTCCTCAAAGAGAAATTGAAAGAGAACGGCGTTGAGATCCGCTACGGGTTGCCGCGTCAAAAATTATCCAACATCGAACGCGAAGTCATCGACATGGACATCATGCTCAAGTCTGCATGGCTGATGGTCTTGAAAGCGGTTTGGATGGCAGATAACAAAAAGCCGAATGCACTTGAGTCTTCAATGAGCAAGGTGCGTGCGGGCGATGTTGGCACGAAGATCACACAGAAGGCCGTGGAAATTTTAGGCCCGCTTGGCTACAGCCGCGAGTTCCTGCTCGAGAAATGGTTCCGCGATGCCAAGATCACAGATATCTACGAAGGCACAGGCCAGATCAATCGTCTCGTTGTGGCGCGGCAGATCCTGGGCTACACGGGCGCGGAGTTGAGGTAATCGTTTTTTTCGCTGCTGTTTTTCTGGGTGGGGGCCGGGGCGGTCTCTGGCGGCTGGGTGTCCCCTCCTCCCCCCCCCCCCCAAAGGAGCAACCATGAAATATCACATCCACAAAGCAGTTGTCATCGGTTCGGGCACAATGGGCGCGGCCATTGCGGCGCACCTTGCGAATATCGGCGTGCCTGTGACCTTGCTCGATATTGTTGCGAAAGACTCGCCTGATAAAAACAAGATCGTCAAAGAAGGTTGGGATCGTTGTATCAAAGCCAAGCCCGCCAACTTAATGGGCGCGGACTTGAAGACTCTCGTCACGCTTGGAAATCTTGAAGATGATTTCGGCGCGGTCGCCGAAGCAGATTGGGTCTGCGAAGCCATCGTGGAGAATCTCAAGATCAAGCAGGACTTGATGACGCGTATTGATGAAATCCGTAAGCCGAATGCGATCGTTTCCACGAATACTTCGGGTATTCCCGTCAAGGCGATTGCTGAAGGCCGCTCGAAGGGTTTCAAGCAGCATTTCCTCGGCACGCACTTTTTTAACCCGCCGCGCTATCTCAAACTGTTGGAGATCATCCCAACCGCGGATACCTCAAAGGATGTCACTGAATTCTTTATGCATTTCGGTGAATTTGATTTGGGCAAGGGCGTTGTGCTTTGCAAGGATACTCCGAACTTCATCGGGAATCGCGTCGCTTTTGGAACAGGCGCCTTCGCAATGGATTTCATCCTCAACAACGAATACACCGTTGACGAAGTGGACGCTCTTACTGGACCTTTAATGGGTCGGCCCAAAACAGCAACGTTCAGGCTGATAGATCTGGTCGGTGTGGACGTGTGGGATCACGTGGGCAAGAATCTTGCGCCCTTGATCGCGCACGACAAACTCGGACAGAAATATCTCGCCGCTGAAAAGCCGCGCAAATTGATGGATACATTGTTGGAGCGCAAGTGGCTTGGCAATAAAACCAAAGTTGGCTTCTATAAAGAAGTGCGCGACGCCGAAGGCAAGAAGCAGTTCTATTCGTTCGATCTGAACACGATGGAACACGTGCCTGCGGGCAAGCCGCGCTTTGACTCTGTCAAGGCGGCGAAAGATGTCGAAGGTTTGGGTGACAGGCTCAAGGTCATGTTGGAAGCGGATGACAAAGCGGCGAAGCTGGTTAAGGCGTTGACTTATCAAAGTTTCCAGTACGTCTCCACCCTCATCCCCGAAGTCGCGGATACTGCCAAGCCGATCGATGATGCAGTCCGCTGGGGTTTCATGCACGATGCTGGCCCGTTTGAGATTTGGGACATGCTCGGCGTGAAAGAGACCGTGAAGCGCATGAAGGCCGAAGGATACCCCGCCGCGAAGTGGGTGGAAGAGATGTTGAAGAACGGCGTTGAGACCTTCTATCAATACAAGGGCGATAATAAAGTTGGCGCGTACGATGTGTCCAAAAAGAAGTATGTGAAGTTCAAGGCCAGCGAAGGCTTTGTGTTCTTGAAGGATTTGCGTGGCACGAAGAAAGAGATCAGCAAGAATGCGGGCGCGTCGCTGTATGATATTGGCGATGGCGTGGCGCTGGTTGAATTCCACACCAAGATGAACGCGCTCGATGACGATATTTTTGCGGTCGCTTCTGAAGCGTTGGACAGACTTGAAAATGAATTCGATGGTCTGGTCATCGGCAGTGAAGCGGACAATTTTAGCGCGGGTGCAAATTTGTTTATGGTCGTGGTCGCTGCTCAACAAGGCATGTGGGATCAGCTCGATGGCGCGATCCGCAGATTGCAAGGCTTGAACATGCGTATGCGATATTCCCCGAAACCAGTGGTTATTGCTCCAGCCGGGCTTGCTCTCGGCGGCGGTTGTGAAATTACCATGCATGGTTCGAGAGTCGTCGCGGCTGCTGAAACCTATATTGGTTTGGTTGAATTGGGCGCAGGCGTTATCCCTGCGGGTGCAGGTACAAAAGAATACATGCGCCGCATTATCAACCCTGCTGCGAGAGTTGAAAGTGCTGAAACCTTCCCCTTTATTCAGAAGGCGTTTTTGCAAATTGGGCAAGCCAAAGTTGCCGTATCCGCCGAAGAAGCGCGCGGCATGGGGATTTTAGGCCCGCAGGATCGGGTAGTAGTCAATCGTGACCATTTGCTGACCGAAGCCAAGAAAGAAGCCCTGCACATGGCCGCGTCTGGATATCGTCCACCCGCGCCAGAGTTGATCTACGCGCCAGGCCGTGACATGTACGGCGCGATGAAGATCGGCGCATGGGCGTTCAAGGAAGGCAATTACATCACCGAGTACGACTCGCACATTGCCTCCAAACTCGCGTACGTCATGGCTGGTGGTGACCTGTCCAAGCCGACATGGGTGAGCGAGCAATATATTCTGGACCTTGGAAAGAGAAGCATTTTTATCTCTTTGTGGTGAAGAGAAAACACAGGCCAGAATGTGGTCAATCCTTCAAACTGGTAAACCGCTTAGAAACTAGAAAGTAGAAAGTGGTGAGTAGTGCCTACTTTCTACTTTCCACTCTCTAAAAGGAGAAAATCTTATGACATCACGAGAAGCAGTTATCGTTAGCGCAGTACGAACACCTGTTGGAAAAGCAAAACGCGGCGGACTTGCAACAGTTCGTCCCGATGAAATGGGTTCGGCGGTTCTTCAAGAATTATTGAAGCGCACCCCGAATCTTGACCCCGCTCAAATTGAAGATGTGGTCTTTGGCTGTGCCTTCCCTGAAGGTGAGCAGGGCATGAATGTGGCGCGCACAATTTCCATCCGCGCTGGCTTGCCCGATACCGTGCCCGCCGAAACCATCAACCGCTATTGCTCGTCGGGTGTGCAGTCCATTGCGCATGTGGCGAATGCAATTCAAGCGGGACAGATCGAGATCGGCATTGGCGCGGGCGTTGAGTCCATGTCCATGGTGCCGATGATGGGCTACAAGTTTTCGCCCAATCCGCAGTTCGCGCAGGACTTGCCGCAGTATTACACCAACATGGGTCTCACCGCCGAAAATGTTTCGGTCAAGTATGGCATTACCCGCGAACAGCAGGATGAGTTCGCGCTCAAGAGCAATCAGAAAGCCGCCAATGCCGTTGACTCTGGCCGCTTCGACCCCGAACTCATTCCCATCGATGTGGAAGTCGTTGAATACGTGGATGGCAAAGCCGTGAAGCGCGCCTTCACTGTCAAACGGGATGAAGGTCCGCGCGGCGATTCGACGCTCGACGGTCTTTCCAAGCTGCGGCCTGCTTTCAAAGAAGGAGGCGTGGTCACCGCTGGGAACTCTTCCCAAATGTCTGACGGCGCTTCGGCTGTGATGGTCATGTCTGCCGAGAAAGCACATGAGCTTGGACTCAAGCCATTGGCTCGATTCGTTTCCTTTGCCGTGGGAGGCGTCCCGCCAGAATTGATGGGAATTGGACCCATTGCCGCCATCCCGAAAGCGATCAAAGTCGCTGGCCTTTCATTGAACGACATTGACCTGATAGAATTGAATGAAGCCTTCGCCGCACAGGGACTCGCAGTAATGAAGACCCTCGAAATTGACCCAGAAAAGGTCAACGTCAATGGTGGCGCGATCGCCCTCGGACATCCGCTCGGCTGCACGGGTTCCAAACTCACCACGCAATTGATCTACGAAATGGGTCGCCGCAAGTCCAAGTATGGCATGGTCACCATGTGTATCGGTGGCGGCATGGGCGCGGCCGCGATCTTTGAGAATTTACAATAATAAAAAGAGTCAAAAGGTGAAGGTCGAAAGTCTAAACCGACCTTTGACTTTTGACCTTCGACAAAATAACTAAAACCACAAAACTAGGAGACTAAACAATGGCACTCACAATCGCAGACCTCATGTCCAAAATGCCTGGCGCATTTATTCCCGAAAAAGCTGTTGGCTTGGATGCCACAATTCAATTCAAGTTCACAGGTGCAGAACCTGGTGAATGGTATGCAACAGTCAAAGATGGCAAAGTGGAAGTTGCTCAGGGGACTCACGATGCTCCCAAAATGACTCTCACCGCCGACTCCGCTGATTATGTAAAAATCTTCACTGGCGAGATTGACGGTATGCAAGCTTTCATGCAGGGTAAGCTGAAACTCGCAGGCGACTTGAACTTGGCGATGAAACTTACTCAGATGTTCAAGATCAAGTAAAAATACAAAAACTCGAAGGTCAAAAGCCTTCGAGTTTTTGTATACTCAAATATTGAGATTGCCATTAAAATCAGGCAATCTTTTTTTTCAGGAGTACTACAATGCTTTCACATTTTGATTGGATCACAGAACCCGCCGGGTGGATCGCACTTCTTACGCTTGTAGCGTTGGAATTAGTGCTTGGCGTGGATAATGTGATCTTTATTTCCATTCTTGCAGGCAAGTTGCCGCATGAAGATCAACAACGCGCCCGTACCACGGGTATTGCGATGGCAGTGATTACCCGTGTTTTGTTGCTGCTTTCCCTTTCCTGGGTTATCAGCCTTGAAGAAGCGCTTTTTACTGTGCCATATTTCAATATCGGTATTTCAGGCCGTGACCTGATTTTGCTGATGGGAGGTATGTTCCTCCTCTGGAAAAGCACTCATGAAATCCATGACAAGCTGGAAGGCAAGGAAGGTCAGGCTTCTGCAAAGGTGGCGGCAAACTTTGCCAGCGTCATCGTTCAGATCATGCTGTTGGATATCGTCTTCTCGCTTGACTCAGTGATCACCGCTGTTGGTATGGTCGATGAACTTGCGATCATGATCATCGCGGTTATTGTGGCTGCCGGAGTGATGATCTTTACCGCCGGTCCGCTCGGCGAATTCGTTGAGAAGCACCCGACGATCAAGATCCTCGCTTTGAGCTTCCTGCTTTTGATCGGCTTTACCCTGATTGTGGAAGGCTTGCATCAGCATATTCCGAAGGGTTACGTGTATTTTGCAATGGGCTTCTCTGTCTTTGTGGAAATGCTCAACTTGCGTGTGCGGGGTACTCATGTCGAGCCGGTCAACCTGCGCGATGCTTATAAAGCCGAGACGTCGGCTTTGCAACCCGTAGCTGCCGAGTCTGCTTTTGCTGGAACTGCTCCTGCTAAAAAAATGTCGGCCAAAAAAGAATCTTCTTCAAAAACTGCGGCTGCAAAAAAGGCGAAACCGGCAAGTAAAAAGAAATAATATAATTAATCAGTAATCAAAAAGCGGACTTTGAGTTTCTTGAGAGAACTCAAAGTCCGCTTTTTTTGTGTGTCCAATCAAATGGTATGCGCCCCAATACTACTTGGTTGTGTAATCATTCCTCTCGCTTCAATTCCACGTTCTTCAAAAACACTCTCGATTTCACTTTTCGCCCGCTCTGCATTTTCAGGAGTCACAAAAGCGATGATCGATGGCCCTGCACCGGAAAGAGCCGCTGCTCCAAATTGTTTCGCGGTTTTATACGCGGTCACTCCGCCTGAGATGTGCTTCAGTCGATACGGTTGATGGATACGGTCATCCATCACTTTTTGGAGCAGGTCAAGGTCTCCGTTGCGAAGCGCATCCACCACCAGGACTGTGCGCCCGATATTGTGAACCGCATCCGCACGCGAGACGGATTTTGGCAGCACGGCGCGAGCGGTGCGTGTGGGCCAGTCAAGGATTGGTTTGACGATCACAACCGTCAACTCAGGGACTTCGTAGCGTTTTGTAAAGATCTCTTCATGATCCATCACCGATACGACCAGCCCACCCAGCAGGGATGGAGCTACATTATCAGGATGGCCTTCCATATCAGTTGCAAGTTTTAGCAGATCGTTCGGGCTCATCGGCTGCCCGAGCATTTCGTTGGCGCCAAACAAACCCGCCACAATGGCCGCCGCACTGGAGCCAAGTCCGCTGCTCATCAGGATTTGATTGTGAGCGCATATTTTCGGGTTTTGTATTGGCGTTCCGCACACATGGTACAGGTTCGCAAATGCCTTTGTGAGCAGGTTCTTCGTGCCCTTGTTCAACTTCTCGGCGCCTTCTCCGGTGACTTGGTACGAAAGTTTATCGGCAGGCTCAAAGGTGACTTCATTCCAAATATTCAAAGCGAGACCCATGCAATCGAAGCCTGGACCCAAATTGGCGGAGGTGGCGGGGACTCGGATTTTTATCATGGGGACATTATATAATACCTGCGCCGCAAATTGCGATCTTTATGCAATTTGTGACCGTGATGGGTATAATCGCATCATTCTTAATCTCGGAGTTGACATGACCTATCAAGGCTTGATCCATCGCTACGGGCAGTATCTTGACTTACCCGCCCATACGAAAAATATTTCCCTGCTTGAGGGGAATACCCCGTTGATACCCATGCCTCGTTTGAGCAGGGAACTCGGCTGTGAATTGTTCATCAAATTTGAGGGGTTAAATCCCACGGGCTCCTTCAAAGACCGCGGCATGACCGCTGCCATCAGCGAAGCCGTGGGACGCGGCGCACAGACTGTGATATGCGCCTCCACGGGCAATACAGCGGCTTCTGCCGCCGCGTATGCAGCTCGTGCGGGACTGCGCTCCATTGTGTTGATTCCCGAAGGCAAGGTGGCTGTTGGCAAACTTGCTGGGGCTATCGCCTATGGGGCAGAGGTGATTCAAGTCCAGGGCTCGTTTGACGATGCGCTGACTTTGGTGGTTGAAATTACTCAAAAGACGCCAATTGCACTGGTCAATTCAATTAATCCATTCCGTATCGAAGGACAAAAGACAGGCGCCTTCGAGATTTGCGATGATCTTGGCTCCGCACCAGACTGGTTGTGTTTGCCGGTTGGCAATGCAGGAAATATCACATCGTACTGGGCCGGCTTCAAGCAATATCAAAAGGGATTGCCGCAGGTGTTGGGTGTTCAAGCTGCTGGGGCTGCTCCGCTTGTGTTGGGGCATCCAGTTGAAAAACCTGAGACGGTTGCTACGGCCATTCGTATAGGCAAGCCGGCGCGCGGCGAGCAGGCATTGCAGGCTGCGGAAGAATCCAATGGCCGTATCATCGCTGTGTCAGATGAGCAGATATTGTCCACGCAGAAGATTTTGGCAGCAGAAGGGGTTTGGGTGGAGCCGGCATCTGCTGCGGGGTTGGCTGGCTTGTTGGCAGAATCAGCTGTCGGGAAGTTTGAGGCGAAAGGCAAGCGCATTGTTGTGGTTTGCACAGGCCACGGGATGAAAGACCCATCCATTATCACTGAATCGTTCCAATCCCCAAAGATCATCCCTGCGAATTATGAAACGTTAATCGGTGTTATCGAAAAATAACGGCGATAAAAGTCTGTTAAGAAGATTGCAAATAAGCCTGTGCGCCAGAAGAGATAATACAATGGTTTGGAAGTAATTTATAAACCAACAATTTCATTCAGGCGAACCATGCAAATAATGTCCAACGAAAAAAGTACGTTCAACTTTGGTGTTTTGAAGAATTCCGCGTTCTTCGCCGCATTTTCAGAGAAGCAGTTGATGATGATCTCTGAAAATGCGGATTGCGTTTTTGTGCATGCAAACTCGGTTGTTTTCCGGCTGGGGGAATATTCGGCGATGATGTATTTGATCCTCAATGGGCGGGTAAAGATCGAGCGTAAAGACGCGGACGGGGAAAATATGGTTGTGGCTGAATTATCCGATGGTCGGGTGTTTGGCGAGGCTGCCCTATTGAGCAGAGGGCCGCGTTCGGCGACGGCGACGGCGTTGGTGGATTCAGAGCTGCTTGTCATTGACCGTGATCTGATGTTGGAGATCATCCGCAACTCAAGCCCTGAGGAGATCATTGAGATCTTTTCCGCGTTGAGCGAACAGGCGCGGGCTGCGAATGAGATTGAACTCAATGAGACCCTTAAGCGGCGGACGCTTGCCGCGCAGATGGAAGCAGAAAAACAGCGCGCATTGACCGAGATGGTGGCCGGTGTGGCTCATGAGATCAATACACCATTGGGGGTGATCAATACCGCTGTAAGCATTATGGCGCGTGAACTGGCCGCCCCGAAAGAGGTGACCATTCAACGCGCAGCAGATATTGCCGAATCGCTTGAGATTATGCAGCGCAATGTGGAGCGTGCTCACCGTTTGGTGCAGGATTTCAAGAAAATATCCGTTAGTCAGTTGACGGACGAGAAGGAACTGTTCGACATCTCTGAAGCGGTGGAAGAGACTGTGAATTTGATACTGGTCAACCTGAAGCGGAGTCAGGTCGGGGTGAACTTCGTCAACCGGCTGGCTTTCGAGCAGAAGAGTTGGGTGGGGTATCGCGGCGTGCTTTCCCAGATCCTCATCAACCTGCTGACGAATGCAGAGCGGCACGCCTACCCGAGCGGGATCGGCGGAAATGTGGATGTGACTATTGAACTGGCAGATGACAAGCATTACCGCCTGACCGTTCAGGATTACGGTAAGGGAATTCCAAAGGAATGCCAGCCGCGCATCTTTGAGCCGTTCTTTACCACGGCGCGCTCCAAGGGCGGCACGGGGCTTGGGCTTGCTATTGTCCACAACTTGGTGGTGAATGTTTTGAAAGGCGAAATTCGCCTGAGGCAGGAACTCCAAAAGGGAAGTGCGTTCCAGGTTGTTTTTCCACGGGTTTTACCGGACTGAATTTGTGGTATTTCACTGCCTTGCATTGTATAATGTAAGAGATATTTCATCCAAATTAGTAAAGAGGAGAATGTACAATGGATAACAAAGTTTTGCAGGTGATCGCAGCAATTTTCATTCCGCCGTTGGCTGTCTATATGAAAAACGGAAAGATCGATAATGCCTTTTGGATCAACATTGTTTTGTGCTTCTTGGGCGGTCTCCCTGGCGTGCTCCATGCCTTGTATGTCGTTTTGATGTAATTGTCTGTTAACAAAAAGACGCCCCGCGAATTTCTCGCGGGGCGTCTTTTTGTTTGTTGAGGTGAGTAAAAAAATTTGGGTAGGTTGAAGAAATCCTGATTTTTCTGAAAAGGCTTAACGCAAATTTTGCAAAATGGGCGAAATCCGCAAAAAATAAAAAACTCGCGTAATTTGCTTTCTTCGTGACATTCGTGTTAAAAAATTTCTGACTCTGGAAAACCATGAAACCTCCCAATCTCCTACTTGACATTCCTACTTATTATCTAGATAATAGGAGCGAATGTCCTGTGAATTAAAAAAACTTGAGAGCGCTGAAACCCATCCATGAGTGAATTTCCCCTTGTTGTTGAGAACTTATCGTTTAAATACCGCACCCGCCCTGAGCTAGCGATCGAGAATATTTCCTTCGAGCTTAAACAGGGCGAGTTGCTATTAATTGCCGGTTCAAGCGGATGCGGCAAGACCACCCTGGCGCGCTGCATCAACGGTCTAATACCCCGCAGTTATCGTGGTGAGCGCAGCGGAAAGGTCCTTTTGCATGGAAAGGAAGTTTCCGAGCTAAAGATCGCTGAAATGGCGCAGGTGGTGGGCACACTTCTGCAAGACCCCGAACGCCAGATCGTTGCCAGCAACGTGTATAACGAGATCGCCTTTGGGCCGGAAAATCTTGGCCTTCCCCGCACTGAGATCGAAGCGCGTGTGGAGCAGGCCATCAAACGCTTGAAGATCGAATACCTGCGCGAGCGCGAAACCTTCAACCTTTCCGGCGGCGAAAAGCAAAAAGTGGCGCTGGCTGGTCTGCTGTCCATGAACCCGTCTATTTTGCTGCTGGATGAACCGCTCGCCTCGCTCGACCCTGCCTCCGCGCACGAAGCTCTTGAAATTTTCCGCAGCCTGGCAGATGAAGGCAAAACCGTCATCCTCGTCGAACATCGCGTGGAAGATGCCATCGAAACCAAACCGGACCGCCTGCTTTATATGGAGGCTGGTCAGATAAAGTATCTCGGCCCGATCACAAGCCTGCCGCCAATGATCGACCATACGCAGGTAAAACTTCCCGCCCAATGGGTGGTGCAAAGAGTCAAAGAGCAGAAACTGCCCATCGCCGCACCACACAGCCACAAGGTCGAAGAAAGAGGCGAGCCGCTTGTCGTCTTTGAAGATGTCAGCTTTCGCTACGATGAAGAGAATCCGCTCATTCTGGAACATGTCAACCTGAAGATCCATCGCGGCGACCTGATCGCTGTGCTTGGCCCGAATGGTGCGGGCAAATCCACACTGGTAAAACATGCCATTGGTCTGCTCAAACCCACCTCCGGCCGCGTGCTCGTGCAAGGGGAAGATACCCGCAAGATGAGCGTGGCTCAAATTGCGCGTGTGCTTGGCTATGTGTTTCAAAGCCCAACGCACATGCTCTTCGCTCCAACCGTGCGCGAAGAACTTGAGTTTGGCCCCAAGAATCTCGGTTTTGAAAAAGGGCCGATGGATAAAGCCGTGACGGAAAGCCTCGCCACTGTGAACCTGAATGGGCTTGCCGAATACCCGCCTCTGGGGTTGTCTTTTGGTCAGCAAAAACGCACGACCATTGCCGCCGTGCTCGCCATGCAATCCAGGATCATGGTGATGGATGAACCGACCGCCGGGCAGGATTTTGCAAACTACACCCGCTTTATGGACGCGTTGTGCAGCGCCTCGAACGATTCCCGCTCAATCCTCGCCGCGAATTTTGAGTCCACCCTGTTCATCACACACGACATAGACCTTGCCGTTACCTATGCAAACCGCGTCCTGCTGTTTGGCGACAAGCATGTGGTGGCAGATGGCAAACCTGAGGATGTATTGAAGGATATTGACCAGTTGCTGAAGTACCGTGTGCGTCCCTCCTCGCTTCTTCGCCTTAACCTTGAGTTGATCGCAAAAACAAAGAGGTTTTTACCAGCCGAATCATTGGCTGAATTTTCTTCGTAATTTCCCCTGTAACGCGCAGGCGCTCTCAGGGTTAATTTAAACAGGGTCAGCTTGAACCCAATCAATAATTCAAAAGGAGAGAATATCATGAATGACAAAAGTACCTGGGAATTTGGAACCCGACAGGTTGTATACGGCGCGATCGGCGCTGCCTTGTACGGCGTGTTTTCATGGGCCACCAATATCTTCCCCCTGCCCGCCGCCGGAAACGTCACCTTCCGCCCTGCAGTAGCTGTATTGATCTTTTTCGCTTCCGCGTACGGCCCCCTGGTCGGTCTGCTGGCCGGTTTCATTGGTAACACCCTCGGCGATGCCTTGAGCGGCTGGGGCTTCTACTGGCACTGGAGCCTCGGTAATGGTTTGATGGGTCTGGTTGCCGGTTTGGTTATGGCTTCCATCAAAGACTTCCGCGCTCGCGGCGATATTATCAAGGCTGTTGGGTACGGCATTGCGGGTATTGCGGTGGGTATGTTGTTCGCATCGGTCACCGAAAAATTCATCGGTGGGCTTGATTGGAATACAGCCCTCGTTGGTTACTTTACCCCGGCTTTCCTCGGAAACACCGTGGTGGTTGTGATCCTTCTGCCTGTGTTGATGATCGCATTCGCCGCCGTAGCCTCCCGCAGAGGTCGCTAGTCAATTATGTTGGTCACCTGGAAGTACCGCATTCGCGACACCTTCATTCAACGGCTCGATCCGCGCACCAGACTCATTTTTATGATGAGCATCATTTTCGCGCTTACGCTTCCTGATATTTGGGATTATCGCATCATCTTCCCCCTGTTTCTGCTTTCGCTGACCCTGTATTTAATGGCTCAAATAGCGTGGAAGGATGTCAAACGCATCTGGATGTTCATTGCATTTTTGGTGTTTTTTATTGTGGGCCTGAATGGATTGTTGTCTGGGCGGGGCGGTCCTTCCTCGGTGACCGACATGGTTTCTCCCATCCTGTTCGTTATTCCTATAAAAATTCCTTTTACTGACATCGGCTGGGATGTGCCGATCACGGTTGCGAAGCTCTGGTTTTCGCTTACTCAGATGACCCGTATGATCACCATGACCATCCTTGCGCTTCCCATTCCCTACACAATTGACCCGAATATGTATGGGACAGCATTCAAGCGAATGGGCGTATCGGACAACGTATCCTTCACTATGGACCTTGCGTTCCGCTTCCTGCCGACCTTTGCCCGTGATCTTGTCATCACCATGGACGCCCAGCGCGCGCGCGGCTATGAAATGGATAAGCTGAATGGCGGGCTGGCGGCCCGTATTCGAAGACTGGCGCCTTTGATCATTCCAGTGGTGATGCAGTCCACCGTCACTGGCGAAGAAGTGATCGACGCGATGGATTTGCGCGCATTTGGCACGGCTCCGCGCACATGGCTAAAGGAACTGCACTACCAGAGGCGTGATTATATGATGCTCGCCTTCGGAGTGATCATTTTCATTGTTTGTTGTGTTTTGAAGTGGGGTTTTGGAATTGGCGACTTTCTTGTGCCGGATTTCTTTACAAACCTTTTTGTTTGATGACAAAAAAACGCCGCGATCAGCGGCGTTTTTTTTATTTCTCATGGTGCCGGCAGGTTTCGCCTGCGGTCACCATAAAATCTAAATGGTTCTGTTCAGGAGCGAATACGCAGGTGGCAAAGTCTGTGAAGGCACAGGGCGGGTTGTAAGCTTTGTTAAAGTCAATGAATATCTTTTTGCCGGGTTCAATGTCTGCGATCAGGTAGCGGCCGGTGGGGTAGGTCTCTGTGTTGCAGGTGGGGTCCCAAAAGCGGACAAAATAGGTTTCTTCATCTTCCTTGTTGATGTCGAGCTGGTAGTGATTTCCGCCAAACTCGAATGATAAATATCCTTCCACTGGGAATTCGGATTTTTCGCCGGTGAGGTCGGGGAAATAGGCTTTTTTGGGTTGTTCGTAGGCGGTATATGTTGTAGCGATGCGAAACTTCTCATCGATGTCGTACCAGGTGCGGGCGGGGAAAGAGCGTCGCTCTTCGCGTTGGTTATCCCACATGCGGACGCCCATCCGGTTGCCGCGTTGAATGACAACGAGTTGAATATCCATCAATTGGATGTAGCTTGGGTTTTCTGAGATATCCGGCTGCAGGATGGAAAAGTCAACTGGTTTTTTGTTCACTTGCACCTGTTGGCCCGCCGCGGCGCGAAAGGCAACTGACCTGCCGTTGTATTCAAGTTCGCCAATGGTGGCGGGGACACGGTCTGGTAGTTGTATCTCAGATCTTGGGTCGGAGCCAATTTTATTTTTCCCGAGTTTCAACCAGTAGAGACCGGAAAGGGAGAGCCATCCATTTTCCCTGCGGATGGTTTCGTCACGTTCCTTGCGCCATTCAAGTAGCGCCTGCCGATATGTTTGCGGTGTCATGTCTGATATTATACATGCGGATGATATAAAAAAGGCGAACCATTTTCAGGTTCGCCTTTTTTATTAGTTGTTTTTGTTTTATACGACGATAACGGGAACCATGAAGAAGTACACGTAAAGCCCGACGAGGAAGGCGATCAGGCCGAACAGGGAGAACATGATGCGCATATTGCTTTCTGCGCCAAGCAGGGAGCCCCAGGCGGCAAGTGCGAGGCCGAGCGCCATGATAAGCATGACGAGTTGAAGCTGGTCGCCTTTGTCATCGAATTCGGAGGCAAGCCCAAAGCTGGTGTCTGAATCTTCCCAAAGCGCATTTGCGTCTGTGTATAAGGCGGTGGCGTATTCTTCATCCATGGGATATTCGTCCGGGCCGTTGCGCTCAATGGCGGCGGCTAATTCTTCGGTGAAGTTGCCTTCATAGTAGGCTGAAACATCCGGGTTGGTTTCCTGATTGATGTACCAGTTGTCGTAATTGCCATCATCCTGGATCCATGTCTGGTTTGCACTTAAATATTCGGCATTGCCGTCGTTGAGACTCTGCATTCCCTGGATTTCGTATTTGTTTTGTTCAGAATCGGCCATGGCGCCTTGAAAACTGGCGATGGCGGTTGCAACGCTGAGTAGTGCGATCAAAGTACCTAAAACGACCTCACCAGCTAAGAAACCAAAAATCTTTTTCATTTCTCTACCTCTTTGGGTTAGGATCAGCCTTTCATTGGCTGTCGGGGCGGATTATATATAGTAAATTGCAATTAATACTTTACAATTCTGTTATAAAATCAGCAGGATTATATCAAACAAGGTTAAGGAGAAGATTATGGGATTGAAGCCAGATCACTGGATCCGCAAGATGGCACATGAGCAAAAAATGATCGAACCTTTTGTAGAAAATCAGGTTCGGGAAGGGGTGATCTCGTACGGGGTTTCCTCCTATGGGTATGATGTGCGCGTTGCCAACGAATTCAAGATTTTCACGAATGTTTTTTCCGCAACTGTGGACCCGAAGAATTTCGACGTCAAATCGATGGTGGACTTTGTGGGGGATGTCTGCATTGTTCCGCCCAATTCCTTTGCGCTGGCACGCACGGTGGAGTACTTTCGCATTCCGCGCAAGGTGTTGACGGTGTGCCTCGGAAAGTCCACATATGCGCGCTGCGGTATCATTGTCAATGTAACGCCGTTCGAGCCGGAGTGGGAGGGGTTTGTCACCCTTGAGATATCCAACACCACACCGCTGCCCGCCAAGATTTATGCCAATGAAGGTCTGGCGCAGGTGTTGTTCTTTGAGGCGGATGAAGAATGCACCGTCTCGTACGCGGACAAAAAGGGCAAATACCAGAAACAACAATCCATTGTTTTACCCAAGCTGTAGGATCGATCACCATCATTTATGTACGGATTTTCTTTAATTCTGACGAGGAACTGCTGAGATGAATCAACCAACCGATGTGAATATTGTTCAGGAACAGCTTTGGGAGATTGGCAATTTATTGTCCAATGCAATGAAGACTCTCGCGCAATCGAGTGATGCTCAAACCGCGCAAGTTTTGCGGGACTTAACCCAGGCTGCGAGCACCCTTAACAAAGTGAAGAGTTCAACGTCGAAGCAGTTCAAAAGGCACGAATCCCAGTTCGATGCGCTGGTGCGGATCGGAAGCACGATCAACTCTTCGTTGGGTTTGAAGCGGGTTTTATCCGAAGTGATGGACAGGCTGGTTGCCTTGATGCGGGCCGAACGCGGATTCCTCATGCTACGTGAAGAGGACGGACGTTTGGAAGTCCACGTGGCGCGAGGGTTGGATCATGTGGATCTTGACGAAGATCAATTCGCCGTCAGCAAGACCGTCATCAATCGTGTGGTGGAGACGGGCAACCTCGTCCTTACCACGAATGCGCAGGAAGACCCGCGCTTTGAGGCGCAATTCAGCGTCGCGGCGTATCATCTCTTGTCCATTTTGTGCGTCCCTCTAAAAATTAAAGACAGCCTGATCGGCGTCATTTATGTGGACAACCGCGCTTACACGGGGGTCTTCCAGCAGGAGAATATCGAATTGATCTCCGCGTTCGCAAATCAGGCGGCAATTGCCATTCACAATGCTCAATTGTTCGATGAACTGCAAGCCAGCAAGGATGAACTGGAGATCGCGTATCAGGCCACGCTGGAGGGTTGGGTGCGCGCCCTCGATCTGCGCGACAAGGAAACAGAAGGTCACACAAGGCGTGTAACCGCGCTGACCCAAACGCTTGCGAGGGGCATGGGCTTGAAGGAGAATGAGATTATGCATGTTACCCGCGGCGCGCTTCTGCATGATATTGGAAAAATGGCGATCCCCGATGGCATCCTGCTTAAACCCGGCAAGCTCACCGATGACGAGCGCACGTTGATTCAAAAGCATCCGCTGTATGCCTATGAGATGCTAAGCCCGATCAAATTCCTGCATCCCGCATTGGATATTCCATATTGTCATCATGAAAAGTGGGATGGCACCGGCTACCCGCGCGGCTTGAAAGGCGAGGAGATTCCATTCGCCGCGCGCATCTTCGCTGTGGTGGATGTATGGGATGCGCTCGTGTCCGACCGCCCATACCGCAAAGGCATTCAGCCTGCGGAAGTAAAAAAGAGTATTCATGAATTATCCGGCACGCATTTTGATCCCCGCATTGTGGAAGCTTTTCTCTCGCTGGATGACCTGTCATCCATTTTGCGTAGGTTGAAGCCCGCGTGATCTTTACACCACTACGCCGAAATATTCTTTCAACAGATCAGCCCGCTGCACTTCACGAATTGCCATTCTGGTTTGTTCGCCGTTCCTCGTGATTATGATCTCATCGTCATTGAGTGAAACGCGCGACCAGCAATGCCAGATGGTCAAAGTCAATGCCAAACGCATCTTGCGTCAATTTTGCAATCCATCAGCGGGCGTTGAGATAGGTGACTTCAAATCCGATTTCCTTGAGCAGCCACGCGAACATGCCGTTCAGTTCATAACAAAATCCCCCGCGCTTTCTAATGATAATTTTGTCCCACAGACTTTCAATATCCAGTTTGATTGTCCGTCCAAAAGAATGCCAAATTCTTTGAGCAGGGACGGTCTTCATGTGTGCCAGTTGCAGCGCGTGCAATGTTTCTGACGATAAACTTGGTATTCCATCAAAACGTATCCGTGAAAGATAGTCTTGGATATTCATTTTGGAGCTTACGTTCCCAGCCATTGACCAGCCATCTTAGCCAGCCCTGCCGCCGCTCCCTGCCTCGCTGTGCAAGCCGGAAGAGATTCAAGGAATAATCGCCCGTATTGCTTGGTCAGCACGCGCCTGTCCAAAATGGCGACGATGCCGCGGTCAGATGCGGTGCGGATGAGGCGGCCAAATCCCTGACGGAATTTCAGAATGGATTCGGGCAGGTAATATTCATGGAATGAATCTTCGTACAGTTCCGAGCGTGCGGCGATGATGGGGTCAGAGGGCACGTCAAACGGCAGCTTGGTGATGACAACTACTGAAAGCGAGTCCCCAGGCACATCCACACCTTCCCAGAAGGAACGTGTGCCGAGCAACACAGCCCGCTCCGTGGATTTGAAAGACTCCAACAAAGCATTGGGCGAAGCGCCTTCACCTTGCTCATACACAAAGATATCCTCACGCGCCAGCGGGCCAGTGATGGCCTGCGCCGTCTTCTTGAGCGCCGCATAGGACGTGAACAGCACGAGCATCCGTCCGCCTGTGGCTTTGGCAGTGGCAATGATGGTCTTGTCCAGCACTTGCTGGTAGCCGGGGACATTTGGTTCAGGGATGTCATTCGCCACATAAAGCAGCGTGCTGGATTCGTAATCGAAAGGTGAGCCGAGCGCGACCGTGTCCACATCTTCGGCGGAAAGTGTGTTGCGGATGTATTGGAACTCGCCGTGCGTGGTCATAGTTGCAGAGGCCATAATGACGCTGGCCTTTTCGTACCAGAGATGTTTTTGAACCAACGGGCCAACTCGCAGCGGCGCGGCATTCAGCGATAATCGTTCGCCGCGCGGATTTACTTCCACCCAGTAGATCAACTCGTTGGACGGTTTGTGCATTAAGCCTGAGGCAGCCGCTTCTGCTTCACCCATGCGGCGGATAACACTGCTCATATTGCCCATGATGTCTTCCACGCTGTCATGGCCTTCAGCAACCAGCTCGCCGAGATTTTTGTATAGCTCTTCAAGCGATTTGACCAGCAGAGCCAGCGTTTCACCTGTTTGCCCCCACATCTCTTCCACATCGTCCCAGCCGGGCAGGGTACGCGTGGCGGGCTGAATGCGCATCTGCCACGAGTAATTGCTTTGCGGTTGTCCCTCACGTTGTATGGCGATGAAGTCACTGAGTGTATTGAAGAACTGCCTGGCAAGCTGTTCCACGCGGAAGGCCTGATCGGTGGCGTGTTTGATCTTTTGTTGTAGCAGCCCAAAGTCTGATGGGCGCAGCGAGTTGTGCAGATCAGTTAGAATGCGCCCGAGTAAACCGGCAGACGACCCGCCGAGTTCCTTCATCATGCGTTCAATGTCGTTTTGGGTCAACCGGAACGACAGCGCGCCCGTAATGGCAGATTCCATGTGATGCGCTTCGTCCACGATGACGTAATCATATTCAGGCAAAACTTTGCTGCCAGAAGCCACATCCGAAAGCAGCAGCGCGTGGTTGACCACGAGGATATGCGAGCTTTGCGCGGCCTGTTTGGCGCGCTGGAACGGGCAGGTGCCGCCCATGCGTCCCATGCAGGTTTCGGTGGTGCAGTTATCGTCCTCAGCAGAGAGGCGCATCCATGCGTCCCGTTCAGTGGGGCCGGTGAGGTTGATCTCGTTTCTGTCGCCGCTGGTGTTCTCCAGCATCCACACAATGATCTTTGCAAGCACGCGCATCTCGGTTGCATCTTTGGGGCCGTGCGAGCGCATAAAGTCCAACCTGCGCGGGCAGAGATAATTGCTGCGACCCTTCATGACCGCCGTGCGAACATCCAAATTGAGCGCGGCTTTCAAGTTGGGCAGATCTTTTTTGATCAACTGGTCTTGCAAGTTGATGGTGTTTGTGGATACGACGATGCGGGTATTGTTTTGAGTTGCGAAGTAAGCCGCCGGTACGAGATACGCGAAGGATTTACCCACGCCGGTTCCCGCTTCGACGATGAGATGGTTGCCGGTCGAAAGGGCGTTCGCCACCGCCTTGAGCATTTCCACCTGCTCCGGACGGTGCTCGTATGATTCGAAATATTTTGAGAACGGTCCGCCATATTCCAGAACAGAAGCGATCTCTTCGGGGTCGATGGGGGTTGGCTCTTCGGTTTTCTGTATCGGTGTGGAGGATTCTCTTTTGGCCGGATCAAACATCGGTCCGGAAAAAGAGGCGGTTTTTACTCGTCTGGCTTGAGTTCCCTGCTTGGAGCGAATCTGCAAGGCTTGTTGAAAGACCCAGCCCGCATCCCAATCCACAAAATCACCAAGCTGGACGATCTCTGTCAGCGTTTCCACTGGGATTTCGCAAGCCATTTCAAAGAGACGCACGTACGCGGCTTGTGTCACGCGGGCGTCATCCAATGCGCGATGAGTGGCAGGGAGGGGAATGTTGAGCTGCTGGCCAAGCGAGCCGAGGTTGTAGCGGCTTGCGGTTGGCATCAGCACGGATGCGAGTTCGTAGGTATCGAGAGTTTGTTGGAATTCGAACAGGCCCGCTCTGCGGAGGAAGCCAATATCAAATTTGACATTGTGCCCGAGGATGGGCGCATCCCCGACAAATGCTGTGAGTTCGTGCGCAATGTCGCGCAGGCGCGGAGCCTGCCGCACCATGGCGTTGTCGATGCCTGTCAGACCGGTGATGAAGTCTGGAATATTTTTGCCGGGGTTGATGAGTGTGGAAAATTCATCTTCAATGCGGCGGCCGTTGAACTTCACGGCGGCAATTTCAATAATGGCCTCGCGATTTTCGTCGAGGCCGGTGGTTTCAATGTCGAGGGAGACTATGATGGTCATATTAGAACAAGTGTACCATAAGGTTGATATTTATATAATTTGCGGCTGCGGGGGTTTCTCAAGGGTAACATCCATAATGATGATGACGAAGAGCCACATGAACAATCGGTAGATCATTGTCGAGAACAGTGCGTGGCGGTTCAAAGCCCAGGTGTCTCCAAGAATGGTTGGGATGAAAGTCAGGCTGGCTGTCAGGAAAAGCCATGCGCCGAGCCACGCCCACGGACGACTGACTCCGTTGGCGTTTTTTACAGCAGAAAGGATCAGGCCAAGCAGCAGAACTATATCCAGCAGAAACGGGGTGGTATTTTCCGGATGAAGGGCATCGCCTATGTTCATCAGAAAATTCCTCACCTGGGTGTGTTCGCGAGCATTGAAATAGGTTTGCTTGATCTCTGTAAACGCACCCGGAAAATCCCTCATAATTTTTGTTACGGCATATCCCGGGTGGATGAGGATGAACTTTACAAATGTTTTTGTGGCGTTTTCCTGAAACCATGCTGGGTATTCTGCCGAGGCGGGGTCGGGCATCCCCAATTCTGTGAGGGTGGCAACTCTGGCAGGGCTGGGGAGCAGGTCGTCGTGGTATATGTTGATGATCTGAACCAGTGAGCGAGTGCTGTTGCCGGAGGTGAACAAGCCGATGATGAAGACCACCGTCACAAAGGTTAGTATGCCGTATAAATAGCGGCTCTTGCGATATGCTGCGGAGAACAGCAAAATAGCTACCATTCCGATCGTCACGAGGGAGGCGAAGAGATTTGTGTCGCGTAAAAATGTCCACAAAAAGAATGTGGCTGCCCACAGCACAAGATATGGATAAACCCTGGCATTTGGATCTTTGTAGCTGGTAAAAACTATCTTTACCAATAGGGCGAATAGGAGTGCAAACAGGGAGAACGTCAGAGACTCAGACATCAAAATACTGTCCCAGTCCGCCATTTGAGGTGTAAATGCAAAAAGAAGGATCGTGGCCGTGCTCAACACCTTCATGGATGGAGCTTTGAGATTTTCCGACACAGTGAAGGCAAGAAATCCCCAACCCATAATGGAAAGGATCAACTGCAAAATGACGATCCTGTTGAAGCCGGGCTGAAATACACGCCTTGTGGTTTCCAGGGAGCCATTGACCAGTATCTGGTAACCGTCTTTTGGCTCTAATACCTTGTAGATAAGGTTCGTGCTGAGCAGCCGTCTTCCCGTCATCATTTCACTTGAGAATAACGGGACATGGGACGACTCCACGTAGCTTATCGTGTCATTGCCAGCAATGGACAGGTTTGGGTCGCCGTACAGCCATATCCGTACACCTGCCGCAATAACAATTAAGCACAGAACAAGGAAGCGAAAAAAGCCATTACTGAATTTGAATGGCTTTTCTTTAATTTTGTTGAATGTGTTTTGAAACATCAGGGCTGATTAATGAGCGTGTGTCTCCGGCTATTCTTTTGCGAACAGGCCGGTGATTTCTGCGATTTGTGTGCCCGTGAGTGCGCGGGTCTTTGAATTCTGCCGCAGATATTCCTTGAGTTGTTTCAGTTTCATCGCCGGGATGGGCGAATCGCCCGCTTCCAACTCGACCTCGTCACTGGTGAATACTAAAATGGCCTTCACTTCCGGAATATTTCCCTCACCCATGTTCTTGCTGAAAAACTTTCTCATGGTGGCCACCTCACTCTCTGCGTCAATGTCCGGGCGTCCAAGTCCTTCCTGGCCGAAGATGCGCATATATCCCTGCAGGAATCCGCCGCCTTTCAGCTTCCAGCGATTCTTTTCAAAGGTTACATTCCCTTTTTGGTGATACGGCAGGAGCGCGTACACACCGGCCGGCCCCACCAGTAGATGAGCCGCAGGAGTTGCGTAGTGATACAGGGTGAACTCGCTGTGGGTGCCTTTTAGTCCGCTGTCAAGTTTCTCATCCGGACGGGGAGATCGTCCCCAGCGGCTGCCCATATACATGCCGACCTGCGTCATGAGGAAACCGACCACCAGACAGATGAGGGAATAGGTGAACAAGTCAGGCTTGGCGAAAGAGATATACATTCCCAGTCCCAACACAACTAATGCACCAAGGCTCAACCACTGCCCGATGGTGCTATTTCTTTTGATAAGTTTTTCGTTCTTAATGATTTTCATGTTTAATTTTTCAGACTCTCTTCGATTGCAGATTTCATTGCATCCAACACTTTTACATCCACTGCATGTTTTGCCACGCGCACAGCGTTCTTGATGGCAAATGCGTCCGAGCGGCCATGCCCGATGAATACAAGACCATTGACACCCAGCATGGGAGCCGCCCCTTGCTCGCTCGGGTCAAGCAGTTTCTTGATGGCGCCGAGCGCAGGTTTTACCAGCAAACCGCCGATCTTGGTGGCGATGCTGCCGTTCTTGATGATCTCGCGGATCCTGTCTGTGATCAATTTTGCCACGGCCTCGGAAGTTTTGAGCATCACATTCCCTGTGAAGCCATCCGTCACCGCAACATCCACAGCGCCGCCGATCACTTCCTTGCCCTCCACGTTGCCAAAATAATTCAGCTTTGAGGTTTTGAACAAAGGTGTGGCGCCTTTCACCAATTCATTGCCCTTGCCTTCTTCTTCACCGTTCGAAACCAGACCAACTTTTGGATTTTTCACACCGCGCACTTTCTCAGCATAAATACTCCCAAGAATTCCGAACTGGTACAGGTTCTCCGGCTTGCAATCCGGATTCGCTCCAATATCAAGCACAACACAAGTCCCCGTGGCGGTGGGGAATATCGGCGCAAGCGCGGGGCGGTCCACACCGCGGATGCGTCCCAGTCTGAATAGTGCAGTTACCATGCCCGCGCCGGTATTCCCCGCGCTCACAAATGCATCCGCTTCGCCATTCTTTACAAGATCAATGCCAACTGCCATTGAATTTTTCGCATCCTTGCTGCGCGCCTTCAAAACAAGTTTTTCCCCTTTGTCCTCCATCGACAGCACCTCAGGGGCGTTGACGATTCGAATGGTTAATCCATCGATATTTTGTTTATCAAGTACCGGCTTGATGATCGCTTCATCGCCCACTAAAATGATCTCCACGCCATATTCACGCGCTGCCTGAACTGCACCCTCTACATCCGGTGCAGGATAACTGTCGCTTCCCATTGCATCTACAACGATTCGGACCATGATAATTCTCCTGTGTTTAATATGCTTGACAAGAAAAGCAAGCCGATTATAATACTGCCTGCTTGCGCTGGTGCTGGAATTGGCAGACAGGCACGCTTGAGGTGCGTGTGTCGTAAGACGTGGAGGTTCAAGTCCTCTCCAGCGCACAGACATCCCCGAATTCTTTTCGGGGATGTTTTGATTCTAGGGCTGGCTCATTCATGGACGCGAATTATACCGCTTCACACTTAACTGTTGGTTAGTTGCCCCAATGGGCAAATTCCTACCTTTCAGCTTTTCCGTGTATCCCGATAAAAAATCCCCGTCTGCGAAACGGGGATTTAATTCACTCGATGGTCAAACTGCAACAGGTGACAGCGCCCTCTGCTTTTGCCAGCTCATCCAAATTGACGTTAATTATCTTGAATCCTTTTTGCGCTAGCTTTGCCTGTGTTTTTGGGAAAGTGGTTGGGTAAATGATTACATCCTTTACTGGGAGGCAATTAGCTGCAAAAGGTTCAGAGGGGTCAACGTCGATCAATTCGTATCCCTTGAAATGAGCGGGGTCAACCCAATTTTTGTTGATGAGAAGGGTTTTGTCGTCTACGCGAGTGACGGCCGTTTTCAAATGCAGGCAATCGGTTAATTCAAGGTCAGTGACTTTATAGCCGTAATTATCCAACAGGCTCTGTAGTTGGGTGACCGCTTCCATTGTGCTGCGCGTGGACAGGCCAATGTAAATGTTTTTGCCCAGCACGAGCACATCGCCGCCATCCACTGTGGCAGGAGCAGAGACATGTACGAGCGGACGATAAGGAGACAATGCCTGGATGATGGATTCTGTTTCAGGTTTTCTCGAATCAGCTCCAGGCCGGGTGATGACCGCTACTTCCGGCAGGATGAAGGCTGTATCTTCCACAAAGACCGAGTCGGGCAGATCCCGCTCCTCGGGCAGTTCGATCACCTGACATCCAATTTGCGTCAATGCCTGAACGTACTCATGATGTTGTTTGCGTGCAACGCCCACGTTGATGGGTGTGCGGTCGATGTGGGTAATCTCACATTCGTTAAATCTGGAGCTGACTTCGCGGGTAATAGCGACGACCATTAATTAACCACCTGTTTTGTAGCGGACAATGAGCGCTTCGGTGCGTGGATCCTGTGGAGAGTTGAAAATCTCTTCAGGCTTGTTATCTTCGATCAGTTCGCCTTCCGCCATCACGATCACGCGGTCTGCCACTTCGCGGGCAAATCCCATTTCATGTGTGACCACGATCATGGTCATACCCTCGAGGGCAACCTTTTTCATCACGTTCAAAACTTCGCCGATCAATTCGGGATCGAGTGCGGATGTGGGTTCATCAAAGAGCATCACACGCGGTTCCATGGTAAGGGCACGGGCAATGGCCACGCGTTGTTTTTGTCCGCCGGAGAGGCGCATGGGATATTCATCTTTTTTGAAGAGCAAGCCTACACTATCAAGATGTTGTTCAGCGAGTTCGACGGCCTTTTTACGGTCCATCCCTTTGACGATGACCGGTCCTTCGATGACATTTTCAAGCACGGTCATGTGCGGGAAAAGGTTGAATTCCTGAAAGACCATGCCTGTCTTGAGGCGCACATCATGAACAAGCTGACGGTGTTGTTTGCCTTTTTCGCCGCCTGCCACGCGGACGCCGTCCACTTCGATGGTTCCATGGGATGGTTCTTCAAGAAAATTGATGCAGCGCAGGAGGGTGCTTTTCCCGGAGCCGCTGCGGCCAATGAGACATACCACCTGCCGCTCGGGCACTTCGATGCTGACATTTTTCAACACATGCAGACGTCCAAAATATTTATCCAGATTGTTTATTTTTACGATGGGCATGGTGTTCATTTTATCGATCCCCCTTGGAGAGGCGGGATTCAATCTTATTTTGAACGAAGGAAAGGATCAGGGTTACCACCCAGTAAAAGATGGCGGCCATAATTAGTGCTTCCAGGTTGTGGAATTGAGCACGGCCCACTTTTGTGGCGCGCCACATCAGTTCGTGGACGAAGCCCGTTGCTGATACAAGCGCAGAGTCTTTGGTCATGGCAATGAATTCATTTCCAACAGGGGGGATGGCAAAACGAAGAGCTTGCGGCAGGATGACTCGTCTCATGGTCTGTGTGGGAGTCATGCCGAGCGCCATGGCTGCTTCACGCTGACCTTTCCCCACAGACGCGAGCCCTGCGCGGAAAATTTCAGACATGTACGCGCCATAATTGAGGCCGAGCGCAAGCACGCCCGCGAAGACGCCTGAAAGGATAATTCCCAGCTGCGGCAGTGCAAGGAAGAAAAAGAAGATCTGCAAATACAGGGGAGTTCCACGAATGAGCGAGACATAAAAAGTGCTGACCGCGTAAACGGGTGGAATGGTGGAAAGTCGTCCCAGAGCTGCAAGCAGGGCAAGGATGATTGCCAGCATAATTGAAAGAACGGAGATCAGCAGGGTTTGGCCGAGACCGCCGGCGATAAAATCGATCTCGTTTAGAATGAACTCAGTATCAATTTTAATGGTGGAAAATGTTTGGGAGCCGATGGTAATTTCCTGGCCGCTAAATAGAAAAACGAGGATGAGCAGAAGAATTCCCCATGAAAGACCCACGTTTGCGCGGAAATGACGTTCCTTGCGGGCTTGTAGTTCGTACAATAAATCCGCTTGTGATTTTGGCGCATCTTGACTTTTCGAGATTACAGTCATGCTGTACTCCGTTCAGAATAGAGTCGTCGAACTATTGAAATGCTTTCCAAAAAAGAAAGGGAAGCGGCTCAAAGGGCCGCTTCCCTTTTTGTTGCAGGGAATTTGTTAGTTGGGTGCGGTGGTGATATCCATGTCGAACCACTTATTGGAGAGGTCAGACAGGGATCCGTCAGAATGCAATCCGGTGATGATCTCGTCTACTTTCGCGCGGAGACTGGTGGAATCGAGAGTGGAGGATTTGTCGAAGGCGGCAGCGAGGTCTTCAGAATAAACTGCGCCGTCGAGCTTTGCAACGGGCATACCGGCGGCAATGTTCGCATCGACAACGGTTTCAGAAGTTACGTAGGCTACGAAATCCTTGCGTCCGGATGCGATAGCCTGTGCGCATTCCTGGTCTGTTTCCAGAGGAACAACGGTCACGCCATCGGGAACGGTGGCGTAAATGGAGGCATCGGGCAAACCGAGACTGGCTTTGTCGTTGTTCAGCCAGAATTCGTAGGTAGTGGCGGTGCCAGCGCAAACAGCCTGACCGGAAAGACCATCCAAAGAGGTGATGCCAGAGTCAGCGGCAACGGCTACAACTGCAGGAGTGTAGTAGTAAGGCACGCTGAAGTCGAGGATCTTCTGGCGATCGGTGGTGACGGTCATGGAGCCGACGCTCACATCCCATTTGTCAGCCCAATTGCCAGCGGTGACTGCATCCCAGGACGGGGTGGCAAAACAGGTTTCAACACCCAGGCCGTCGCCAATGGCGATAGCTACGTCAACATCAAAGCCCTGCATTTCAGCAGTGGTCAATGCATCGGAAGGGCACTTGGTATCGGAAGGGCGGGCCCCCTCAGTGTTGAGGAAAGACTGGGGTTCGTAGTTCGGGTCGGTGGAAACGAGAATGTAGCCGCGTTCTTGAATTGCGCCAAGTAGATCGGAAGCGCTCGAAGCGCTACCGCCCCCGCAGGCGGTAAGAACAAGGGAGGCCACTACGAGTAGACTGGCCAATAACAATATTTTTTTCATTATCTCCTCCAAGAGATATTAAGAAGAATGGCAATTCAAGAATTGCCGCGGGATGATCTCATCCCGTTCTTTAAGCATAGACTATTTTTTTCATTTGTGCAAGGATATTTTTATATATAATTTGGAATGGTACAATTACTTTATATCCTGAATGGAGGCGAAGTTATGTCTGCGATTTTTCCGAGTGAAGAGTGGTTGAAGGAACTGGAAGTAAAACTTAATTCAGATGAAAAGTACGCCGAGATCGCAAAGAATTGGGAAGGCGATCTGTTCTTCAATATCGAACCGGAAGGCAACTTGACCGAACCCCTCACGTTCTATCTGGACTTGTATCATGGCAAATGCCGAAAAGTAGAGTACAAACCTGACGCAGCCACCTATCCAAAACCAGCTTTCACGTTGAGCGCAAGCTATAACAACATCACCGCCGTGCTTACGGGAAAATTAAACCCCATGTCTGCCATGATGACCATGAAGTTGAAGGTGCAGGGCAGTATGGCGTACATGATGCGAAACGTGCCAACAGTGTTGGATTTCGTCCGTGTGGCACAGGATGTAACGAAGGAAATTCTTTAATAATTGCACGCTCCCGAAAAACAACGGGACGATACTTGTGCCGTACGCCAGTGCGGTGTGTGAGCGGAACGAGGGCGTAGTTTGCCCTAATGAAGTCGAAGCGTGTGGTTCAATATAATTATTGTCCTTCGACTGCGCCGCAAAACCATGCGGCTTCGCTCAGGACGAAAATAACCTATGCTCCCGATCCTCAAAATCAACCTCACCGACAATACAACTGAAGAATTTGTTATCCCCAAAGAATGGGAACGTGATTATTTGGGCGGCGCATCCTTGGCCGCTCGAATTTTGTATCCGTACTTGACGAAGGAACTTGACCCGCTTTCGCCTGATTCTCCGCTGTTGTTTATCAACGGGCCATTGACGGGCACGAACGGGCCGACTACAGGACGTTTTGTGATCTGTGGGAAAAGTCCCGCTACTCATCTTTGGGCTGAATCCAACATTGGCGGGTTTTGGGGACCCGAGCTTCGCAAGGCTGGCTACGATGGTTTGTGGATCACAGGAAAAGCTCAAAGCCAGGTATATGTCTGGATCGAAGAAGGCAGGTTCGAGGTCCGTAGTGCGGCGAATGTTTGGGGAAAGGATGTGTATGAAGCGCAGGAAATTGTCCGCGCGGAGGTTGGAGTCAAAGGCGCACGAGTCGCAGTGATCGGCGAAGCGGGGGAGAACGGCATTTCGTATTCGTCCATTTGCTGTGACCACGGACGCATGGCGGGGCGCACTGGGCTCGGTGCGGTGATGGGCTCCAAGAATCTCAAAGCCATTGCGGTGTACGGAAAAAATAAATTTGAAGTGACCGAAAAATATACGCAGGTGCGTTCTGAAGCCAATCGCACCTTGAAGCAGGATAACGAAGCGAAGATCATGCACGAGCTCGGTTCGGCGGGTGTCGCAAATTATGCTTCCTATCTTGGTTCGATGCCTTCAAAGTATTATCACCAAGGCTCCTTTGAAGGTGTGGATAATATCTCTGGTTCGAAAATGTCTGAAAGTATTTTGGTTGGAACCAGCGCGTGTCAGGGATGTGTGATCGCTTGCGGACGCGTGGTGAATTTGGGCGATGGCAAAAAGCGCAAAGGACCTGAATATGAAACAGTCGTTGGCTTTGGCCCGAACTTATTAATCGATGACCTGAACGAAGTTGTGCGGCTCGGTGAACTTTGCGACAAGTATGGAATGGATACCATCAGCACTTCGAATACGATCGGACTTGCTTTTCATTTGTTTGAAATGGGAAAGCTCACGCTTCAGGATACGGGTGGGCTGGCTCTGAACTGGGGCAGTTTCCTCGCTGCGAAACAGTTGATCAACATGATCGTCCGCCGCGAGGGAATTGGCGAAGTGATGGCAAAAGGTTCGCGCGCGCTTGGCAAAGCTTTCGGCGCGGAAGATGAAGCCATACAAGTGAATGGACTTGAAACCGCATATCACGATCCGCGCGGTGTTTCGGGGATGGCGTTGTCGTATGCAACCAGTCCGCGCGGGGCGTGTCACAATCAATCGGATTATTTCTTTGTGGATTTTGGCCATACCTACGAAGATATTGGCATTAACTATTACGAGCGTCAGGCTCAGGCAGAAAAAGCTGCCAATGTGGCGAAGCATCAGGATTGGCGCACACACTTTAATTCTGTGTTGATCTGCATCTTTGCTAATGTAGAACCACAGACTCAGGTGGACTTGATCAACGCCCAGCTTGGTCTGAACTGGACAAAAGAAGATCTGATGAGTTCAGGCGAGAGGGCATGGAATCTCAAGCGCGCCATCAACAACCGCATGGGACTCACCCGCGCGAATGACAAACTCCCCAAGGCTTTTCTTGAGCCGTACAACGAAGGCGGTGCGGCAGGCTTTGTGCTGGATTTCCAAGCCATGCTGGCGGCTTATTATGAAGCCCGCGGCTGGGACTGGGAAACGGGCAAGCCGACAAGGGAAAAGCTGGTGGAGTTGCGATTGGACGATGTAGCGAAAGATCTTTGGGGATAGTCTTTGATCGTAGACGATGGACAGTAGACCGTAGCTCCAACAACGGTTCACTGATTACTGTTCACTGATTGATCCCCGCCTCATTTTCTTGACTTCGCTTCGTATCTTCTTTCCTTGCAGTCTTTTCTCTTTTGATGCCTTTGTCGGTTTCGTTTTGTGGCGCGGTTTTGGTTTTTCCCCAGCTTTGCGAATTAATTCATAGAATCTTTGGATGGCGTCTTCGCGGTTTTGTTCCTGCGTGCGGTACTTCTTCGCTTCAATGATGAGAATACCGTCAGCGGTGAGGCGTTTGCCAGCAAGCAGAGTCAGCCGTCCCTTTAGGTCTGAGGCGAGGGAAGGGGAGTTGGCTACGTCAAAGCGCAGTTGGACAGCCGTCGCAACCTTGTTGACGTTCTGTCCGCCGGGGCCGGAGGCGCGGATGTATTCAAGCGAGATTTCTGAATCGAGATTTTTCATTTCCCCTAATTATAAAGGTGACAGTCACTTTCGCGGAGCGGGTGACTGTCACCTGGGATTTCTTATTTCACTACTCGTGGCGCAAAGAACCACAAGACTGCGAGAATTAGCCCGCCCACAAAAAATGGGACAGGCCCGCCGAACCACTGGAATAGCGCGCCGTAAAACAGCGGCGCAATTGCATTGGCTGCACTGTACGCCGCAGTGGAGACGCCCAGCGCGCCGCCGACTTCGCTTTTGTCCGAGCTTTTTGTGATGAGGCTGTTGATGGCAGGGTGCAGCACGCCTCCGCCTAATGCGGCTGGAACGCTGGCGACCATCAGCCAAATAATGCCGAACCAGCTTTTCGCGGCTTCATCTGGCAGTTGAATATTGATGCTTTGAATGGATACGCGGAAGTCTCCCTGCCCTGCCATGCTTTCGAGGACTTTTGCTTTTTCGTACCACGGGACGGGAGCAGCAGGTGTGAGAGCGGTTCCGATCAAGCCAATGGCGAGTGCGCCAAGCCCCATGAGAACCAGCCAGCGATCGCCTTTTATTTTCGACCAGCGTCCCACAAGGCCGCCTTGCACAACAATGATCAAAACACCAGCCAGTGCAAAGAGGCCGGCTGTGTCGCGCGCGTCCATGCCGAGGCGGGTGAGGGTGAATAATGAAAAGAGCTGTTCATAGCCGCCGAAGGCAACTTGATAAAAGAACATGATGATAAGAAGAAATCCAATGGCGGGCCGGTTGAGGGCGTCTTTCAAAGCGCCAAAGGAGAAAGGACGCCGCTTGCGCGATGCTTCTGGATTTTCAACTTCCGTGTATGTTTCCTTGAACCAAAACGCCGTCAGCAAAATGGAGATGAGCGAGAACACCGCGGCAGTGAACGCGACAGCGCGATAATTTTGTCCCGTGGCGGCGAGGACGATGAAAGCGATGATGGGTCCCATCACAAATCCAACGCCGAAGGATGCGCCGATCAGGCCGAGGCCCTGGGTGCGCGTCTTTTCGGTGGTGCTGTCTGCCACGGCAGCCTGAGCAGTGGCGATGTTCGCACCGGAGAGACCGTCGATAATGCGGGAGACGAAAAGCAGGAAGAGTGAATCAGCGAACCCGAGCAGCAGAAACCCTGCCAGCGTACCGATCTGACTCGCGATCAAAACAGGTTTCCGTCCGAAGCGGTCTGATAACCGCCCAAGGATGGGCGCACCGATAAATTGCATGAATGGATAGGTGGCCTGCAAGATCCCGATCACCAGTGGCGAGGAGCCAAAGCGTGCCGCGTACAACGGCAGCAACGGAATAATGACGGACAGCCCCATCAAGTCTACTAGCACAATAACGAGGACGGGCAGAATTCTTTTGAAATCAAGTTTTTCGGTTGTGGCTTCTGTTGTCATATTTTTCCTATTAAAACCCTCCCCCAATTTTGGTTTTCAATTGGGGGAGGGCAGGGTGGGGTAGGACGTTTAGAACATCAACGAGTTGATCTTGTCGATCATCGCGCGCTCAGGCCTCAGGTCAACATCGGTGAGGCGGTTGAGCGGAGTATCCACAAGGTTGTACATGGATGTCAAGTTCGGCTTGGTGGTATTCAGGTACAGCAAACCGGTCACAAGCCAGTTGTTGCGCTGTGCTTCTTCCATCACACGCAGAGCTTCGAAGCGGTTGGTGGGGTCGTACCCTCTTTCGAGATTTTTCAAAATGACGGTTGATCCATCGTGCATGGCAACTTCGCGGACTTCGCCGTCTTCCAACTCACGCTCGAGGACGATTTCATTGCGCGGTGCAATATAGGAAATTTCGTGCAGCGGTTCTTCGTGATCCTTACCCCAGGCATAGGAGTGGAAGGTGTTTTCCTGATTGTTGAACGTCACGCACGGACTGATGATATCCAGCACGGCGATGCCGTCATGGGCCAGCGCAATTTTGAGCAATTCCTTCACCTGTTTCGGATTGCCAGCGAAGGAGCGTGCCACGAGGGTTGCGTTAGAGACGAGGGCTTCCATGCAAATGTCGACGGGCATGTAGGGGTTCTCGCCCTGCTTCTTGAGCTGCAAGCCTCTTTCGGCGGTGGCGGAGAATTGGCCTTTAGTCAGACCGTACACTCCGTTGTTCTCAACGATGTACACCATGTTCACATTGCGGCGCATGATGTGCTTGAATTGTCCCATGCCGATGCTGGCCGAGTCGCCATCGCCTGAAACGCCGATGCCCTTCATGCGTGCGTCGGCGAATAACGCGCCTGTCGCAATGGATGGCATGCGTCCGTGCAGGCTGTTGAAGCCAAAAGCGCGGTTCAGGAAATAAGTGGGTGATTTGGATGAGCAGCCGATGCCGCTGAACTTCATCACATCTTCAGGCACAATGTTCATCTCGTACAGCGCGGTTACGATCTGATTGGAGATCGAGTTATGTCCGCAGCCCTGGCACAATGTGGTGGGCGCGCCGCGATAATCATTTTTGGAAAGACCAGCGAGATTGACGTTTGTCGTCGCGCCAGCCATGGGGAGAGCTTCTGTCATTTTATTTGCTCCTATTCTTCTCTATGTCATTGCGAGCCGCGCTCTTGTATTTCGCGGCGAAGCAATCTCATATTGATAAAAACTATTTCTTCTTCGCCTTCGCGGATGTCTTGGACTTGGCAACGGCCTTCTTTACAGGCTTCTTGCTAGGCTTTGAATCTGCCACAGCTTTTGTTGTCACTTTCTTAGCTGACACCTTTTTCTGCTTTCCGCTTACGGCCTTCTGCCTTTTACCTTCTGCTTCATACTTCGCAAGGATTCCCTCACGAACCCACTTCGCAGCCGCAGGCAGACCGTCATGATACGCCACAGACTTGAACTTCGCAGCATACTGCGGATATTCCGTCAGCAGGATCTGGTGCATCTGTCCGTCCCGGTTCATTTCCACAATGAAGATCTGATCGTATTTTTCAATGAACTTGACAACCTCTTCTGTGAACGGAATGGCGCGCACACGCAGGAAATCAGCGTTGACGCCGTCATCCTTCGCAAGATGATACTGAGCTTCAAGCACTGCATTTTCGGTGGAGCCATAAGCAATAATGCCAACCGTTGCACCCTTGATCGGGTGACTTACAGGTTTGGGCATGTAGCTCGCCGCGTTGTAATGCTTGGCCTTGAGACGCTCCATGTTCTTCATATATGCGCCGGCGTCTTCGGTGTACTTGGCATATTCATCATGGCCTGTGCCTCGGGTGAAGTATGCACTCATCGGGTGCTTGTTGCCAGGGAAGGTGCGGTATGGAACGCCGTCGCCGTCCTTATCGAGGTAACGTCCCCAATTGCCCTTGATCTCTTCTAGGTCTTTTTCCCAAAGCACCTTGCCGCGATCCATCGGAGTTTCAGGATACTTGAACGGCTTGCTCATCCACTGGTTCATGCCCATGTCGAGATCGCTCAACACGAAGACAGGGGTCTGCGCGCGTTCGGCGATGTCAAAGGACTGCCAGCCGAATTCAAAGCACTCGTACACGTCACCGGGCAGCAGGATAATGGAGTGAGAATCACCATGACCAATGAAATGAGTGAAAGTCAAATCACCTTGTGAGGTGCGGGTGGGTAAGCCTGTGCTGGGTCCAATACGCTGCACATCCCAAATGACCACAGGGACTTCGGCGTAGTAAGCCAAGCCAGCGAACTCGGTCATCAACGAAAGGCCGGGACCGGAGGTGGATGTCATTGAGCGTAAGCCAGCCCAGCCTGCGCCAATTGCCATACCGAGCGCGGCGAGTTCATCTTCCGCCTGCACGATGGCGTATGTGTGTTTGCCGTCTTCGCGTTTGCGGAGCACGGGCAAATAATCATTCAAGCCTTCCGCCAAAGAGGTGGCAGGGGTGATCGGGTACCAGCCCGCGAATTGCACGCCGCCGAAAATGGAACCCAGCGCACCGGCAGTATTGCCGTCCGCCATGATGAGGCCATCGGTCTTGTTCATAGCCTCAAGATAATACGGGTCTTTCTTTTCGAGGTTGGCCTTTGCCCACTCCGCGCCGGCTTTGAGGGCGTTGAGGTTCATGTCAATGGGTTTTTGCTTGCCCTTGAAGTGGAAGGTGAGCGCGGCGAGGATCTTGTCCATGTCCATGCCGATCATTTCAGCCAGTATGCCCACATAGACCATGTTGCCCACGAGGTCGCGGTAATCCGTCGGCACATTCGGGTCATTCTTCACGATGGTCTTGATCGGCATCGGGTAGATGGCTACGTCGGTTCGGGTGATGGGCTGGCGAATATCGTCAGAGTAGAAAAATGCCCCGCCCGGCGTAACAGATGCCAGGTCCCGAACGAACGAATCGGGGTTCATCGCGATCACGATGTCATTGGCGTCTTGTCGCGCAATAAATCCATCCTTGTTGACTCGAATGGTATACCAGGTCGGCAAGCCTTGGATGTTGGAAGGGAAAAGGTTCTTGCCCGAAACAGGGATGCCCATCTTGAAGACAGAACGCAGGATGGTGTTGTTGGCCGTGGAACTGCCGGAGCCGTTCTTTGTGCCAACAGTGATGGAAAAATCGTTCACTATTTTGTTCATGAAACTCCTCTATTTTTGTACGTCACTGCGAGGCCGTGCTAGGCACGAAGCGAGTCTCCCGCCCAGGACGAAATTTTTACTTATGGACGATGATACAAAAGGTCGGTGTGTTTGACGAGCGCTTCATGCCCGACTTCGAACTGGTTGCTGCAAATAGACTCGACCATCACCTGATGGTATCTCCACACTTCCTGTAAATACTCATAGCCGCCTGCGAAGACATTCAGGCCAACGCCTTCGTATGCTTCCCAGTAGGCTTCCAAAACGCCGATGACGAACGGATTGTCGAGTCGATTGAAAATGGTGAGGTGGAGTTTGCGGTGTTCTTCGTGCGGGACTTGCACAGGCGTGCCACGGATCTTGTCCCATGCGCGGGTGATGATGGCTTGCAGTTCCTGCTTGTCGGATTCGGTCAACAACTTGACCGCTTCGTGCCAGTATGCTGCTTCAAGATGATTGCGCATCTCAGCAAACTTGCGGAAGTGGTCATTGTTCATCGCAAGCGCATAGCCGAGACTTTGGCGAATGGCGGGTGCGAAGGAGTATTTCAGTCTGCGCGTTCCCGTCTTCTGGCGGACTTCCACAAAGCCAAGTGCGCGAGCAACTTCAAGTTGTTCGCGCAGTGATGCCAGACTGATATCCAATTCTTTGCTTAGTTCAGTTAAAGAGGGGAGTCCGTTCTCAGCTTCCGGGTGTGCAGCCAGATAGCGAAGAAACTCTGAGATATTCGGGGAAGTGCGCTCGCGGAGCATATAAATTGATTAATCCGATTAATCACATTTTACGCCTTCGAAAGCTGGCTGTCAAGGTTTTTTGGGATATTATTTGAGTGATAAACCGTCTGGCTTGCAATAAAAAAAATCGTCTGTTGAATATTGGTGCTCAACAGACGATTGGTGTAAATACTATTCGATGATCCTCACAAACACATACTCTGCTTTTGCTCCGCTGGGATCTGTTAGTGTGAAAGATTCAGGAAAAACGGGTGTTGGGTTCGGATCGGGGTCAGTGATGATCTTGAAGTTGTCACAAATTGGCGAACCCTTATGGATGTATGCCATCCATCCTCGCTCTGCCACGTTGACTCCGTCCACTGAGGTGACCTTGATCCACTTGTCGCCTTTTTTTACTTCATTGCCATCTGCGGGGGCTTCCCAAAGTTCATCGCCGACGACCAACTGTCCGCGCCCGTAGGAGGCGACAACACTCGCGAATACGTTGTGGTCCGTCCGCATTCTCGTTCCACTGTTGAATGGGGTCATGCTGTATTGGGTCATGATACTCTCCTGTATTCCACCAGAGTGTTGCCAAATTTTGCAACGAGGGTGGCCTGTACTTGCGTTGTTGGATATCGTGCCAAAAATTCTTCCTCGGTACCTTTGAAGTAGTTCAGGTCTATGTTTTTGCTTTCCACGCCGAATAAGGTTCCGTCCCCATTGTCTGTGAACTGCCAGTAGGTCCAGTCATCCCAAATGGGCGGGACTTGTGGGCCTTCGGTGTTGTAGGCGGCGATCCATAAGGGGTATTGGGAAAAATAAGTAACGCCCGCTGCGAATTCCAGCCAGTAGTAATAGCCTGTGTACACGCCCAGTTTTTTGTTGGGCAGCAGTACTTTCAGACGCTCCATGAAATCGAACCAGTGTTTCCAGCCCTGATATGGCCCGCCATAGCGTTCTTCAAAGTCACACCACAATTCCATTTCGCCGGGGTCGTTCCCAAGCACTTGTGCCCATTTTTCGGCCTGACGTTTCGGGTTGGCGCGGCTGTCGTAGAACCAGTAGGACCCGCGCAGCAAACCGGATGCTTTGGCTCCCTGCCATGAGGCTTTGAATTTAATATCCTCCCAGGTATTTTGCCCCGCACGGATGATGACGCCACGGGTCATTTGCGCCATTTTTTCAAAGTTGATATCACCCGGTGTGGTGGGGTCATCCTGCCAGAAACTGATGTCAGGCAGCTTGAATGACGTTAGGAAAAAATCCCTTGGTGGTTGGATGGAAGGGGTGGGCTGGTGCAATGTATCCATTGGTTATGATGGTTTCCCTTTCCCATTATAAATGGACTTAATAGAAAAAGCGACCTCGTTAACTCGAAGCCGCTTTTTGAGATAAATAAAAGGATGAAATTAGTTGTTCAATGCGCCTTGATTTACCCAATCAATGATGAGTTGAAGTTCTTCGGGTGTCACTGGGTCTCCTCGATTGGGCATTTCGCCTTCCACGATCAATTGGACGAGCAGGCTGTTATCTGCATTGCCAGGCTCAACTACAGGGCCGTTGCGTGAACCCGCAAAGATGTTCTCATAGGTTTGCATGTCCAAGCCTTCTTTCGTCCGTTCCACGCCGTGGCATTTAATACATCGCACATCGAAGATGGGTTTGATATCAGCTGCGAAACTTACATTGGCAGATGTGCTGTCGTTTGCTGTTGTTGCGGCAACTGGCGCTTCTGTCGCAGGGACGGTTGATTCGGTCGCGTTGGGTTCTTCCATCAGCTGGGAGACTGCTTCGGTGGCTGTAACAGGCTCGGGCGGAGTCTGAGGCGCGCTTGATCCACATGCTGAAAGGGCTATGGTTAATATCAATGCAGTGATCAATAAAGTTTGTTTTTTCATTTTATCCTCTGTAAAGTTGACGATGTTAATGCGCAGAAATTTACTATGTCCGGCTGCAAATGAGGTGAAGAAATTGTGTGGTTTCATTTAGCTGGGTATTAATGTGCTTTTTTTCGCAAAGTATAGGAAGTCTGTACAAGGTAAGGTATAATTCGTCCGCCTCATGGTAGGCGCAAATTCATTACAAGGCTGAGTATGGCAGGCGCATTTAAACTTCCTAACGAATATTGGTTGTCCCTTCAAGTCACCCCTCAAGACGTTGAAAATCTTCATACCTTTCTTTTTGAGCGCGAGACGCCGTTAAAGACGCGCGATCTTGCTTCTGAGTTTGTTGAAGCGCGTATTCGCGCGGAACGCAAAGCAGCAGAGAGCAGGCAGAAATCCGCTGGAAAGAGTTTCCTTCCAAAGGAAAAGTATGGGATTGGCGATGAACTTGTTTTCCCCGCATTGGATTGGCAGCGCGGGAAAGTGATCGCGATACGTGCCGGGGCGAATCCATTGGTGAGCGGTTTTGATGTTTTGACCGTTGAGATGGAGAATAAATCTGAGCGGCTGTTCGCTGCGGCTCTTGAAATCCATCTTTTGAATGATGCTCCTGTGGTTACCCCTGAAAGTGATGAAGTAAGTTCTGCCGCAATTCTGGTGGATCACGGCGAAGTGATTGCGAAAAAACTTGAAGCCGCTTTTAATTTGGATGAAGGTTTGGTCAATATCGCTGGTCGCTGGTTCCCGCGCGCTTTGTTGATCGATATTAATCAAGGTCAGTTGAATCTCGCCGAGGCGGTTTTGGATATGTCCGGCGGCGAGCCGCTTCTGACGAATGCGCTGATCAAGGATATTGAACTTCCCGCTGGTGTGAACCCGAAGTTGGCTGAATTCTCTTTAAATTACGCTTTGCAGGACGATGACCGTTTTGATGAAGTAGGCCCCGCAGGCCAGATCTTATGGTGTCTGCGCCGCCTTGAACCCGATTATGTGCGCGAAGTACCTGCGCCGTTGCAATATATTGAGATCGAGCATGACCGTGAGCTTTTGACTCCGGCAATGAAGAACCTCGAATCACAGCTGGACGACGAGCTAACTCCGTCCGAAGACCTTGATCCTCGCGAGGAAGTTTCCTCGATCACGATCTCGCTCATTTATCCGCATCTCCGCGCAGGGACGTTGCCCATGTCACCCCGGGCGCGCAAGTTGTTCCCGACTGCCTACGAAACGGAACGCGTGCGCTTCACCCTCGTGGATGGCAAAACAAAACAGCGAATCCCTGCATGGGTCGTTCTGACTCACGGATATGTCTTTGGTCTGCGTGAATGGTACAAGGCACACTCATTAATTCCGGGCTCGCTTGTTCAATTACGAAAAGGCGAAAACCCCGGCGAAGTGATCGTGGAAGTGAAAAGCCAGCGCTCCTCAAAAGACTGGGTGCGGACTGTGATGGTTGGCAACGATGGCGGTTTTGTTTTCGCCATGCTGAAGCAACCCATCACTGCCGAGTTCAATGATCGTATGGTCATTCATGTGCCAGACTTCAAAACACTTGATCCCGTTTGGGAGAAGAAACGTTCATTTGAAGACCTGGTATTGCTCGTGATGCGCGAGTTGACAAAATCCAACCCGCAGGGACACGTCCATGCGCAGGAATTGTACGCAGCGGTCAACCTTGTCCGCCGTGTGCCGCCCGCGCCATTGTTTGCCCTGCTGGCAACCAAACCGATCTATAATCACGTAGGCGATCTACATTTCCGCCTTGATACGGAGGCTGAATGAGCTTACTAAAACCAAACACAAAAACACCCTTCCATATTGATTTTGACTGGTGGAAGAAAAGTGAACGGGATTGGCACGTCTTCCTGCGTTCTCTCCTGTGTCAGGAACATCAGGATGCTTTCGCAGATGTGGAGGAAGGCGAGATGATCGACTGGATCGACCCACAAACCGCGGAAGTAAAACCTGTGGACGGTGTTCAGCATGCGTTGATGACTCACTGCGCCATGCTTCCTGAATTTTCAAGCGAACGAACCGCAATGGTGGAAGCGATCTTTCGAACCTTTTTGGTAAATGGAAATGCTCCCATGTCTGCGGAAGATCTTGGCAAGAGATTGGGCAGGCCCGCTGATACAATTCTGAAGACCATTGCAGGCCCGCGGGTATATCGCGGTCTAAGGCCTTTCCAGGTACAGGAGCCTGTTGCCGCAGCGGCAGACGAGTAAAATGATGTAATCGCCCCCGTAGCTCAACGGACAGAGCAACTGCCTTCTAAGCAGGAGGTTGAAGGTTCGATTCCTTCCGAGGGCACTTATTAGGTAAAAGCGAAGCAGAAGGAGAGGTGTCCATGCCGACCGTTATTCGCAAATCAAGTGAAACACTCATGGATTTCCGCCGCGAGATCCTACATGCGGTAAGTTGGCAGGTACGTTCGAATATCTGGAGCCCTCCCACAGACGCGTACGAAACCGAAGAAGCGTACATCGTACGCATGGAAATAGCGGGGATGCGCGAAGAGGATTTTGAAGTCACGCTCGAAAACGACACCCTGCTGATCAGCGGCTCGCGCTCTGACCTTTCCGAAAGGCGTGCATATCACCAAATGGAAATCAGGTTCGGCAAATTTGCAACAGCCGTGGGCGTGCCGGAACCGGTCAACGTGGATGGGGCGCAGGCGGAATACAAAGACGGTTTTCTGAGCATCATCCTCCCAAAAGCAAAACCAAATCAGATCAAGGTTGAATAAAAACATGCCTGCACAAAGATGGCAATCCGGCATTCAGGAATTTTTTCAGACAATTGGTGAAACCGATGAGGAATTGATGAACACATTTCTGACGTCGGTATTTTCGCGTTTCCAAAAAAAGGATGACGATTCACCCGAACCGCAAGTGGATGGCAAAAACGAAGAACAGAAATTCCCCGATGTGCTTCCCATCCTGCCGCTGCGCGGCGTGGTTGTGTACCCAAATACTGCTGTCCCGTTGACGGTGGGGCAGGCGCGCTCCATCAAACTCGTGGATGATGTTGTCGGCGGCGATAAACTGGTCGGCCTCGTGGCCGCGCTGGACCCGGAGAAGGAAACCCCCGGCCCCGATGAACTCTACCGCATCGGCACCATCGCAACTGTCCACCGCCTGCTGCGCGCACCGGATGGAACCGTCCGCCTGCTTGTGCAGGGGATGCAGCGCTTCCGCCTCGGCGACTTTGTGGAAGAAGAACCATATCTGAAGGCGCACATCCAACTGCTGCCTGAGAATGACGAAAAGAATATCGAGACAGACGCTCTCGCCCGTAACGCGCGTGACCAGTTCCAGCAGATCACGCAAATGATCCCGTCTTTTCCGGATGAACTGGTGAATTCGATAACCACGCTTGAAGACCCCCTGCAAACCGCGTACACCATCGCCAACTTCCAGCGCATTGAATTGAAAGACGCTCAGGAGATTCTTGAGCTGGATTCTGTTTACGAAAAACTTAAGAAATTGATCGGCCTGTTGGTGCGCGAAGCGGAAGTTTTGCAGATCGGCCAAAAGATCCAGAACGAAGCGCGTGGCGAGATCGAGAAAGTACAGCGGGAATATTTCCTGCGCGAGCAGATGAAAGCCATCCAGCGCGAGTTGGGTGAAAAGGATGAGCAATCTGAAGAGACCGAGGATTTTCGCAAAAAGATCGAAGAGGCGAAAATGCCCGACGAAGCGTTGAAACAGGCCAAAAGGGAGTTGGATCGTCTCTCCCGTTTGCCGTCTGCTGCCGCAGAGTACGGAGTCATCCGCACGTATTTGGATTGGCTCACCACTCTTCCGTGGTCAAAAGCCACAACTGATAATTTGGAGATCTCCCACGCCCGCGAGATATTGAACAAAGATCACTACGGACTGGAAGATGTAAAAGACCGCATTCTTGAATTTCTTGCCATTCGCAAACTTCGCATTGACCGCAAGGACGAAGTGAAGGAAGAATCGAAGGACGCCATTCGCAAGGAACGCGAAGGCGTCATCTTGTGTTTTGTCGGCCCTCCCGGTGTAGGCAAGACGTCACTCGGGCAGTCCATCGCGCGTGCCATGGAACGGAAATTCATTCGCGCTTCTCTGGGTGGTGTGCGTGACGAAGCCGAGATCCGTGGTCATCGCCGCACCTACATTGGCGCCATGCCGGGACGCATTTTGCAATCCCTGCGCCGAGTGGATTCAAAGAATCCCGTCTTCATGCTCGATGAAGTGGATAAACTCACCAACGATTTCCACGGCGACCCTGCCTCTGCTTTGCTCGAAGTGCTCGACCCCGAACAGAACAGCGAATTTCGCGATAACTATCTCGAAGTGTCCTACGACCTTTCGCAGGTATTTTTCATTACCACAGCCAACACGCTGGAGACCATTCCGCGTGCGCTGCGTGACAGAATGGAGATTATTTTCCTTTCCGGTTATACCGAAAATGAAAAGATGTCCATTGCCCGCGGATATTTGATCCCGCGCCAGATCCGCGAGAACAGCCTGCGCGAAGATGAAATTAAATTTAATGATGATGCCCTGCAGATGATCGTGCGCCAATACACACGAGAAGCGGGTGTCCGTAATTTGGAACGCAAGATCGGCGCGGTCTGCCGCAAGGTTGGCACGAAAATTGCCGAAGGCAGTGTGGAGAAATTTGAGATCACTCCCAAACATGTGGAGGAATATCTCGACCACCCCATCTTCCTCGGCCCCGAGGAATTAAACAAACGCATCTCCATCCCAGGCGTTGTCCCAGGGCTGGCTTGGACTTCCTTCGGTGGCGATGTGCTTTTCATCGAAACCACATACATGCCCGGCGGGCGCGGATTTCAAGTGACCGGCTCCATTGGCAACGTGATGCAGGAGTCGGCGCGCGCGGCGCTGTCTTATGTCCGCTCGCGGGCTGATTCGTTCAACATCCCGCGCGAATTTTTTGAAAAGCACGATATTCACATGCATATTCCTTCCGGCGCACAACCCAAGGACGGCCCATCCGCCGGGGTGACGATGGCTACGTCTCTTGTCTCGCTGATCTCCGGGCGCAAGGCCAGGCCTCAGGTAGGGATGACCGGTGAGATCACGCTGCGGGGTCAGGTTCTGGCCATTGGCGGCGTCAAGGAAAAAGTGCTCGCGGCACATCGTAACGGCCTGACAACTGTTATCCTGCCCAAATATAATGAGCCAGATATTGATGATGTCCCTGAAGAGATCAGGAAAACCATGAAGTTCATTTTCGCAGAAACCGTGGAAGACGTAATCAACGCTGCGTTGGAAAAACCGAAACCAGAAAAGAAGCAAGCATCAAAACCTGATAAGAAAAAAATAAAAACAACAAAGGCAAAGAAGAATGGCACAAAAAATACTGCTCGCGGAAGATGATGTCACCATGGTTTCCCTGTTGAAGACACTCCTCAAAATGGAAGGCTTTGAAGTGGTGGCCCTGCAAGCGGATGCCGATGTGCCCGCCGCTGTGCGGCTTGAAAAACCGGACGTCCTTTTGTTGGATGTCCATCTTTCACGCCAAAGCGGTCTCGAGATATTGGAACAATTAAGGAAATCGGAGGACACAAGCAGCGTACGCGTGGTCATGTCCTCCGGCGCAAGCGTTAAAGAGGAATGCATCCGCCGCGGCGCGAATGGCTTTTTGCTCAAACCGTTCATGCCCGATGACCTCATCACCATCCTGAGGCAGACCATTCAATCGTCATAATGGTTCAGCAAGTTCTCATTCGTGAATTCATCTTCACAAACGATTATGACCGCACCATAAACCTGTGGCGCGGCATTGAAAGGGGGATGAATGTCGGGCGCTCCGATACCCCCGAAGAGACACTGAAAAAACTGGAACGCGACCCGGACTTGTTCCTCGTTGCCGAAATTGATCGCGAGATCATCGGAACGATCATCGGCGCATTTGACGGGCGGCGCGGCATGATCTATCACCTCGCCGTCCACAAGGATTTCCGCGGGCAGGGAATTGGCGCCACCCTCCTCGCAGAAGTGGAACAGCGCCTGAAGGCCAAAGGCTGCCTCAAATGCCTGATGCACGTTTTGGATGACAACGCCGAAGCCATTGAGTTTTATAAAAATCAAGGATGGCGTCATGCAACCGAAGACATCGTCTTCGTAAAAGAATTTTTCACATGATTCGATTTGGAATATTAACTCTCTCAGACCGGTCCTCCCGCGGTGAACGGGAGGACGCTTCCGGCCCCGCTCTCGCGCTTCTCATCCGCGCTCAGGGCTGGTCGGTCGCCAAACAGCATATCCTCCCCGACGAAGAATCTGCCATTCGCGCCGCGCTGACAGAATGGGCAGACAGCGGTGAGTTTGATATTATCCTCACCACCGGCAGTACAGGCTTTGCCCCGCGAGACGTTGCCCCCGAAGCCACACGCGCAATTATTCAACGGGATGCGCCCGGCCTTGCCGAAGCCATGCGTGCCGAAAGCCTCAAGAAGACTCCGCACGCCATGCTCTCCCGCGCTGTTGCTGGCATTCGCGGACGTACCCTGATCATCAATCTGCCCGGCAGCCCGAAAGGCGCAACGGAAAATCTGCAAACGGTTCTCCCTGTTTTACCGCATGCTGTCCAATTGCTCAAAGACGATCCGTCGTCTGAAGCTTCCCACTGAAAACGATGACTGTTCTTCTCACTGGACACTGCTCCGAACTCATTGGTATAATCCGCCCGCTCTATATAAAAAATAACTAACCAAGGAAAGCAAGCATGATCGATGCAAATGAACTACGCAAAGGCGTCACATTCGAATTGGACGGCAATCTTCTAAAAGTATTGGACTACAGCCACAACAAAACCGGTCGTGGAAATGCCAATATCAAAGTGAAAGCCCGCAATTTGTTGACTGGCTCCACAATTGAACGCACATTCAGCTCCGGTCAGTCGGTTCAGGATGTAAGCCTTGATTTCGCCAACGTATCCTATCTCTATAAAGATGGCGACCTGTATTACTTTATGGACAATGTCACTTTTGAACAGCCCGGTATCAAGCAGGAATCACTTGGCGAAAGTGCCCAATTCCTCAAAGAGGGCATGGAAGTCAAATTGACCTTCTACAAAGGCGAAGCCATTGATATCGAGCTCCCCACCTCTGTGGATCTGAAAGTTGTCGAAGCTGAAATGGCCATCCGTGGCGATACGGCCACCGGCGTGACCAAGAAAGTCACCACCGAAACCGGCGTGACCGTGCAATGCCCGAACTTCGTCAATATCGGCGATACCATCCGCGTGGACACACGCACAGGCGAATACGTCACCCGCGTATAAACTGACTTTATGAAGACTCCTGCCGGGCGTGAATGCCCACACTTCTACGGCGATTACTATCGTGGCCGCAATGTGGAAGAATGCCGATTGTTGGATGCGCAAGGACAGGCGTGGACGCCCGACCTGTGCAAAACCTGTCCTGTGCCCAACATTACGCGCGCCAACTCCTGTCAATTCATGAAATTGAAAGTGAATGTGGGAAGGCCGATCACGGCTGTTTTTCGGCGTCGCGTGCAAGTGAGCGCGTTTTGCGAAAAATCGGAGCGGGATGTTTCGGAACCAGAAATAGGGTGTGGTGAATGCCACGCCCTGCCGTTCACTTTTGAAGTAAAAGAATAATATCCCACCTGACTCCGGGGGAGTCCAATGCCCATGATGACGCTAACTCTTCTGCTCGATCTCGACGACACCCTTCTCAACACAAATTTACAGGCATTTATTCCGGCATATTTTCAGGCGCTTTCCAAAGAACTTACGCCGTACGTTGCGCCCGAAGTGATGATTCGGGCATTGCTTGCAGGCACGAACCTGATGAATACGAGCGAGGATTTTTCGCGTACTCTGGAGACTGTCTTTAGTTCAGAGTTTTATTCAAGGCTTAACATTCCGCAGTGTGAACTAGAACCCGCCATTGAAGCCTTTTACGATAACGTATTCCCGAATTTGGGCGGGTTGACCACCCAGGTTTCTGATGCTAAAAGATTTATAGATTGGGCAACTGCGAAGGGGTATCGTATTGCCATTGCCACAGACCCGCTTTTTCCGAGCAAGGCTACCTTTCATCGCTTGCGCTGGGCGGGGTTTGACCCGCAGCAGTTCGAGATCGTTTCAACCTTTGAGCAGTTTCATTTTACGAAGACTCATCCCGCGTATTACGCGGAAGTCCTCGGGCGCATGGGCTGGCCCGAAGGACCAGTGCTGATGGTTGGCAATGATCTGGAACGTGATATTGCTCCGGCGAAAAAGCTTGGGCTGGCTGCATTTCACGTGGATGTAGAATCAGCTTCCAGTTTAAATGATGAAGCGCAGCCGCGCGGAAATTTATCCGACTTGATCCGGTGGCTCGAGTCTATTGATCACTCACCTCTGATGCCATCCTTCAAAACAATGGATTCTGTTCTTGCGCTTCTCACCGCCACACCCGCCACGTTGAATGGGCTGTTGAGTGGATTGGATGCTGCGGCATGGTCTCTCAAGACCACTCACGATGACTGGTCGTTGACGGAGTTGATCTGTCATTTGCGGGATACCGAGCGTGAGATACATCACATGCAGATCGGGCTTTTTCGAGAACAGAATGAACCATTTATTCCACGGCCTGATACAAGTGTGTGGGCGAGCCAGCGCGATTATTTACATGAAGATGGCGCTCTGGCGTTGAAGGAATTTAATGACGCCAGGCGTGAGACCCTCGACCTTTTGAAAAATATTGCGAGGGAAGATTGGGAACGTAAGGCGCGTCACGCGATTTTCGGGCCGACCAATTTTCTGGAAGTCATCAGTTTTGTTGCAGATCATGACCGAATGCACATTCAGCAGGCTTGGACAGCTTTGAGAAAAATGTAACAAAGAGCGTGTCTTCCAGCAAACCGCAGGGTTATATCGGTAATAAGGACAAGTGCAACTTGTCCTTATTTATTTTAAAAGACATTTACTTTTTATAAGGAGAACACGAATGAGAAACCGTGTAGTGGTAACGGGGCTGGGATGCGTAAGCCCGGTTGGAAATAATGTGAAAGATACATGGGAAGCCTTGCTTGCTGGAAGATCCGGCGCGGCTCCAATTACCGCATTTGACGCGAGTGCCCATAAGACGAAATTTGCTGCGGAAGTGAAGGGTTTTGACCCCGTAGCGTTATTCGGCACACGCGATGCGCGCAAGATGGACCGCTTTACTCAATTTGCCACGGCGGCAACGCTGGAGGCGTTGGCGCAAGCTAGCCTCACGATCGATGAATCAAACCGTAACCGTGTGGGTATTTTGATCGGCACTGGCATTGGCGGAATTATCACTCTGCTGGAACAGTACGATGTTTTGCGTGAGCGTGGACCGGAGCGCATTAGCCCGTTCCTCATCCCGATGATGATCTCAGACAGCGCGGCGGGCAATATTGCCATTCGTGTGGGCGCTCGCGGACCGAACATGTCTCTGGCGACTGCCTGTGCTTCCGGCACGAACTCGCTTGGCGAAGCGGCGGAAATGATCCGTCGCGGCTCGGCAGATGTGATGATCGCTGGTGCGTCTGAGGCTGCGATCACGGCTGTGACGATGGCTGGCATGAATGTGATGACCGCTCTCTCCACCCGCAATGATGACCCACAAAAGGCTTCCCGCCCGTTCGATAAGGCTCGGGATGGATTCTTGATGGGTGAGGGCTCAGGCGTTTTAATTCTTGAATCGCTTGAATATGCTCTAGCTCGCGGCGCAACTATTTTGTGCGAGTTCGGTGGTTATGGAACATCGGATGATGCGCACCATATTTCGGCTCCTGCCGAAAATGGCGCCGGTGCGGCCATCTCGATGCAGCTAGCTCTTGAGAATGCAGGACTTAAGCCCGCTGATATCAGCTATATTAATGCCCATGGCACTTCCACATATTTGAACGATAAAAGTGAAACCGCCGCGATCAAGACCGTGTTTGGGGAACAGGCTTATAAGACCCCTGTTTCCTCCACCAAATCTATGACCGGCCATTTGCTAGGCGCTTCCGGCGCTTTGGAAGGTATTATTAGCGCGCTGGCAATCGTGAATAATATTTTGCCGCCTACGATTAATTACGAAACTCCAGACCCAGTCTGCGACCTGGATTATGTCCCGAATCAGGCTCGCAAGACTACTGTCAACAATGTCATGTCCAATTCGTTTGGGTTTGGCGGACATAATGCCACGCTGATCATGAGCCGCTACCAATAAAGGAGCAAGAATGCCATTCGCGCATATAACAGGTTGGGGCATCAGTGTGCCTGAACCTGTTCTTACCAATGAAGATATTTCCAAAATGGTGGATACCAATGATGAATGGATTCGCTCTCATACCGGTATTCGGGAGCGCCATATTGCGCGGGAAGACCAGTTCCCATCCACGCTGGCGGTTGAGGCGGCCATTCAGGCGTTGAAAGTGGCAAACCTTGCCCCGACGGAGTTAGACTTGATCATTTTAACCAGTTCTTCTCCGGAGTATATTTTCCCCGCCACCGCTTGTATTATTCAGGACCAGATCGGTGCCACCAAGGCTGGCGCGTTTGATCTGCTTGCCGCGTGTTCGGGATTTATTTACGCCACCAATATGGCCGCGCAAGCTATCCGCAGCGGATCGATCAAGAATGCGCTGGTCATTGGTTCCGAGACCCTTTCGCGTTTCACCAACTGGAAGGACCGCAATACCTGCATCCTTTTCGGTGACGGCGCGGGGGCGTTTGTCTTGCAGGCCAGTGACAAGCCAGGCGGATTGCTGTCTGCTGTGATGCATTCGGACGGTTCCGGTGCTGATGCGCTGACCTTGCTCGGCGGCGGCGCTCGTTATCCCGCGACAGAAGCGACCATTCACGAAGGCAAGCATTTCATTCAAATGGATGGCAAGGCAGTCTTCCGTTTTGCCACCCGCGTGATGGGACAGGCAATAAAAGAAGCGCTTGAATTGGCTGGATTGAAATTGGAAGATATCACGTGGATCGTTCCACATCAGGCCAATCAGCGAATTATTGAGACGGCGGCGAAATACCTGAAAACCCCAATGGAAAAATTTGTCGTGAATATTGAAAAATATGGCAATACTTCCACCGCCTCCATTCCGATCGCCACTGTCGAAGCGGTGCAATCCGGACGCATCAAGCCCGGCGACAAGCTCGCCTTCGTCGGCTTTGGTGCCGGGCTGACATGGGGCGCGATGGTCGTTGAGTGGACGGGTCCCATTCCCGCCAAGAAGCAGGTTCACCCCGAACAATACCGCTTCTTTGCCCGCTTGCGATCCATTGCACGCCGCGCATTGCGTTTGATCGAAGGTTTCTTCTCGCGGAAAGAACTCTAACCGTCCTTTCATTGAGTTTGTGGTACGATTCGATTGAAAATCAATCAAGGAGAGTACTATGTTAGGTCTTCCACGTGGTTCTGAATGGATTGTCATTCTTGTTATCGTAGTCCTGTTATTTGGCCCGGGACGCATTGGCAAAATAGCAGGTGAGCTTGGCCGTAGTATTAAGTCTTTTCGTGAAGGGCTTGGAAACAAGGAAGAGGAATCTTCCGAGACTGAGGAAGAGAAGAAGTAACGGATAAGAATTGATAAAAGATAAAAATAGAAACAGGCTGCCGGTACCGGCAGCCTGTTTCTTATTCTCCAAAAATTGATGAGTTCCTAATAATCCAATTCCTTTACAGATTTATCCTTTAACATCATCGTCACAAACCTTTCGTGATTCTCGGGTGCGCCGATCGTCTTCCATGAACTGATGATCGATTTTTCGGTCTTGGTCTGGTGATGTTCAAAAACACGCAGGGAACACTCTTCAATCGCCTTTTCCACTTTGGCAACTGCTTTAAAGTCGCTTCCGCCTAAAACGATTCGATACGCACGAGCTTCCCGAATTTTATCAATGCGGCCTTCAATGCGCGGAAACACAAGCAAAACCAAAAGCGTCACTGCCGTGGCAGCCAGAACAAAATAAATTTGCCCTGCGCCAATTCCCATCCCTAATGCTGCCGAAAGCCAGATAGTCGCTGCTGTGGTCAAACCGGCTATACGTCCGCCATCGCGCACGATTGCCCCGGCACCTAGAAAACCAATGCCGGTCACAATGTTCGCCGCAATGCGTGTTTGAGTAAAGCCCGCATCCATGCTTAGCGAAAAGATGGTAAACAATGCAGAGCCAAGTGTGATCAAAATGATCGTGCGAAACCCCGCTGCCTTATCATGATATTCACGTTCTGCGCCGACGATGCCGCCAACCAAAACTGCAACACTGATTTTGATTAAGTTTTCGATGAAGATTTGATCCATGTGTTTCCCTTTCAATAATTTATTTGTTCGATCAATATTTCAATTTCAGTGGTGGGCTGTTTGCAAATAAAGCCCTCACACACATATGCGGTGGATTTTTCTTCCAGCATTACACGCCTGTTCAACAGGGCAGGGGAGCCTTCTTTTATTGGATGGGAAGAAGCGGCAGTTATCAGGCCTGGTCTATATTCTGCGCGAAGGGCATGGATCATCTGCTGGAAGTTTTCATTGCCCGCTTCGCCCAGTACTGCAACCTGCTTCATTTTTCCTGCGGCATTTTCCGCCGCTGATAGCCAGTTCGCAAAACCAAGGGGGTACTGCAAAACAAAGCTCGAGATCAACTTGAGGGACTTTTCGGCAATGTCGCGATACTTTCCTTCATCTGTGTATGCAGCTAATTTTATCAGGGCTTGGCAGGCAAGTGAATTTCCTGAAGGAGTGGCGTTATCCTGAATATCCTTCGGGCGGATGATGAGTTTTTCTCCATCATGTGGTGTATCAAAGAATCCGCCTTCGGGGTCGTTGAAACGCTCGATCATTTCATCGGCAAGTTCTTTGGCGGCGGCGAACCATGTGTTGTTGAAGTCGGTCTGGTAGAGTTCGAGCAGACCCAGGATTAGGGAAGCGTAGTCTTCGAGAAAGACCACGTTTGTAGTTTTTCCTTCCCGCCATGCTCGGCGTAATTGTCCATTTGGTCGTAATTCAGTGAGTAAGAACCCCGCGCTTCGCGTAGCCAGGTTTAGGTATTCCCTGGAGCGAGGAGTTGAGCTTGCGAGGACTCGTGCCGCTTCGGCAAAAGCCGCGAGCATGAGTCCGTTCCACGAGGTGAGGACTTTGTCATCGGTGCCGGGGCGAATGCGTGCGGAACGCGCAGTCAAAAGCCTGGAATGAGACTCTGCAAGTTTTGCTGGAACAGCTTCCAGATTAAGTCCGAAGCGGGTGGCGAGGGCGGCATCATCCATTTGACGGTGAAGGACTGTTTTGCCTTCCCAGTTCCCATCGGCGATGATTCCGTACGCTGCTTCAAAAAAAGTGGAATCTTCTTTCAAAACTTCTCGAATTTCATTCAGTGACCAGACGTAAAACTTTCCCTCCACTCTTTCCGAGTCTGCGTCGAGAGAGGAAAAGAAACCGCCCTTTGCGTGTGTCATTTCGCGCGAGACAAAATCAAGCGTTTCCTCCACGATGCGTTTGTAGGCAGGCTCTTTGGTAACCTGCCATGCATGAAGATACACACGAGCGAGCAGCGCGTTGTCGTACAACATTTTTTCAAAATGCGGCACGCGCCAGAGATTGTCGGTGCTGTACCGCGAGAAGCCGCCGCCAATCACGTCATACATGCCGCCGCGCGCCATGGCTTTCAGACAATGGTTGATGAGTTTGAGATGCTCCTCGGTTTTGCTGGCAACGGAATGGTGTAAAAGAAATTCGATGGCCATGGCCTGTGGAAATTTCGGCGCATCGCCCCAGCCGCCGTAGCCCCAGTCATATGAAGATTGCATGGCTTTTGCGATTGCGTTGAGATGATCGTGAGTCACAGAATCATTGTTTTGAGTTTTGACTAGCGTCTGCAAATGATTGCTGACTTGTGCGCCTGTTTTTTCAACTTCGGCGCGATCATTTAACCAGGCATTGGAAAGGCCGGTTAGTATGTCCTTGAATGCCGGCATGTTAAAGCGACGTACCGGCGGGAAGTATGTGCCTGCATAAAATGGTTGTAGCTCCGGCGTGAGAAAAACGGACATGGGCCAGCCGCCTGAACCTGTCATCGCGATCACGGCTTGCATGTAAATCCCGTCAATATCGGGGCGTTCTTCCCGATCCACTTTGATGTTGATGAAGTGTTCATTCATCAGTGCTGCGGTGTCAGCATCTTCAAAGGATTCGTGTTCCATGACGTGACACCAATGGCATGCAGCGTAGCCGATGCTTAGGAAAATGGGCTTGTTTTCGGCTTTGGCTTTCTGTAGCGCTTCTTCACCCCAGGGATGCCAATCCACGGGATTGTTTGCGTGTTGAAGCAGGTAAGGGGAGTTCTCTTTATTTAAGTGATTTGGCATGGAGTTACCTTTGGGGTGTGCATGGAAACAACCGCTAAAATTATAGCTTATGCAGTGTCCAATCCAGGTATCTTGGTATGAACCGGGATTAGCCGCGGGTATAGAATCACAAAACATTGACATCCTTTAGCGGCTACACTATGATTGTATTAGATAGGATCTATTGAATTAGTAGGATATTCAAATTGATTCTAACTTTATTGTTTGAGTCGCACCACCCCAGTTGAGTAAATTACATACGAGGAGTTGTCGAATGAAATCATTATTGATCAAACAATTTGTAGATGAAGGGCTCGGTAATTCCTCCTACTTGATCGCGTCGGAAGAGACGGGTATTGCAGCAGTCATCGATCCACAGCGTGATATTGATAAATACGTGCAGATCGCGGATGGATTGGGTTTGAAGCTGGTGTATGCTTTGGATTCTCACATTCATGCAGACTTTGTATCCGGCGCGCATGAACTGGCTCATCATCTTGGTCTCAAGCATGAGCATTCACACTTCCAGATCGGCGCGAGTGCAGCGGCAAATGCTGAGTTCGAACATGTAGCTTTGTCTGAAGGTGACAAACTTTCATTTGGCAATTTGTCTGTGGGTGTGATCGCCACGCCAGGTCACACGCCTGAGCATATCAGCTTCGGTATTTTCGGCGAAAAAGACGAGACTCCCAAAGTATTATTCAGCGGCGGATCGCTTATCGTAGGCGGGACTGGACGCCCCGATCTGCTTGGCCACGAACACGCCGTTCCCCTCGCTCATGATCTATACAATACCATCCACAAAAAACTGGCCCTGTTGCCTGATGATGTTTTGGTGTATCCCACGCATGGGGCGGGTTCATTTTGCAATACATCTTCGAGTGAAGCACGCTTCACCACTATTGGACAGGAGCGTTTGAGCAATCCTTTTCTGCAAATTCCCGACGAAGGCGAGTTTGTTAATCACGCGCTAACCGATCTCTCCAGTTTTCCAACTTACTATGGTTCTATGCGTGCTGTTAATATTAAAGGCGGGCGGATCCTTGGTTCATTGGGCGTTCCTGTACTTGAGCCTCTTCGAGTTGAAAGTGTAAAACAACATCTAAAGACTGGCGCAGTGATCGTTGATATTCGTAATACTCACGACTTTTTAACGAATCACATCGAAGGTTCCTATGGGATTCCATTAGCAGCACCGCTTATCACTTGGGCGGGCTGGGTAATTCCTTTTGGGACGCCGATCGTTCTTGTTGCGGATTCTCCTGCTGAACGTGAAGAGGCGACTCGGCAGCTTGTCCGCATTGGCTATGACAAGCTTTACGGTTATCTGGAAGGCGGAGTCAAGGCATGGCAGGATAGCGGCCTGCCTTTGATGTCAACAAAATCTGTGAGCGCATCTCAACTTAGTGAGTGGCTGTCACAAAAGGATGTGCCGTCCGTTTTGGATGTGCGTTTTGTTCGGGAATGGAACAAAGGGCATATTCGCGGTGCCATACATGTGGAAGCTGGAGCGCTGAATGATACAGCGCTGGACCGAGATCGCCCGATGGTCGTGCATTGCCAACACGGGAATCGTTCCACAGTTGCGATCTCCATTTTGGAGAAAAAGGGTTTTAAGAACCTTTATGCACTTGATGAGGGGTTCAATGCATGGGCTGAAGCTGGCTACGAAATAGCGGTCGTTGCAGATCATGCCTAGTGTGAAAGCAGAAAACTCATATCATGTTGCAGTAATTGGAGCAGGCGCAAGCGGGGCTCTTGTTGCGGCGCAATTCCACAAGCGGGTCCATTCTCACTTAAAACTTGTGGTCATCGGAAATCAACCGCGGCCGGCGCGCGGCGTGGCGTATGAGACACCATTTCAAGCCAACTTGCTGAACGTTCCTGCTGGAAATATGAGTGCTTTTCCAGATGATGGAAAGCATTTTGTCAACTGGTTGAAAGCGCGTTTGCCCGGTTCAAATGCGGAAACTTTTGTCCCCAGAATGATGTATGGTGATTATCTTGCCGAAATCTTTGAAGACACTATAAATAATTCGACAAGGATTGAGTACTTAAACGCCACGGCGACTGCCCTAAATCGAGAAGATGATAAGTGGATCATTCAGCTTAATAATGGCGCATTTATGGAGGCGAATTCAATTGTGCTGGCATTAGGAAATCTTCTCCTGCCTGCGAACCCCATCAATTTTGACACAGCCGGGTCAGCATATCACCTTAATCCATGGTCTCCCGAAATCAGTAAAGATCTAAATGCAGATGAACCCGTATTGCTGATCGGAACAGGACTCACCATGATTGATGTTGCTCTTTCGCTCCGCGAATCCGGACATCATGGTCACCTTCATGCCATTTCACGACACGGGCGCCTCTATCAAACACACAAGCCCTACCAAGCACGACCGTTATCAAACTTACCTAAAGATTTTGAATCGCCTCTTGGTGCTCTGCGATGGATCCGTCAGGAAATTAAAAATGATGAAAAATCCGACGCTGATTGGCGGGCCGTTATTGACAGCCTGCGTCCGTACATATCCACGATCTGGAATTTATGGAATCAGACTCAGCGTGCATCCTTCCTGCGGCACGCTCGGAATATTTGGGATATTCACCGGCACCGCACGTCTCCAGAGATATCAAACCAACTGAGTGCGCTTATAGAAGATAAAATCCTTGTCATCCACAAAGGGAGTCTTATTTCAGTACGCTCCGGTGGAAATGATGTAACCGTCCATTGGCAAGATGCGGAAACTGGCGATTGTAAAATCATAAATGTTGCCCGCATAATAAATTGCACAGGCCCATCACGCGACATTACCCGTATTCAATCCCCACTGATAAAGAGTCTACTCGCCGAAGGCTGGATTACTTCCGACCCGTTAAAGCTGGGTCCACAAACTGATTTACCTGGCCGCCTGCTCAACGCAAACGGCCAGGCTTCCCCTAACTTGTACACGATTGGCCCATTACGAATTGCCGGTTTATGGGAATCAATAGCCATCCCGGAAATTCGGAAACAAGCAGCTGAACTTGCTGACCTGCTTGTTTCCGAATTAATTGAGTCAAGTTTATTGTCTTCATCTTGATCATTTCCCGCAAGCTTATTTGCAATTACCCAGACCAAAAAAGAAACGAAGAATAACCAGAAGAAAAGCAGTCACTATATGCGAGACTGCTTTTTCTTTCAAACGAAACATCTCAAAAATAGTGAGCCAGGATGAAATGTTCCAAACTTTATAAGTGACAACCTTGACAATGATCTGTTACTGCCACATAATAACGATCAATTCAATCGTGTTTCAAAGTGAGAAAAAATGAAAATCTCCAAAAAATCTGATTATGCATTAAGAGTTTTGATGACCCTTGTGGAATATTATGGGCGTGAGCCGATTTCCATTCGTGAATTGGCAGATCGAAACGCGGTGCCAAAACGTTTTTTAGAACACATTATGCTTGACTTGAAATCTCAGGGTTGGGTTAGCAGCCTGCCCGGAAAGTCTGGCGGCTATATCCTTGCACAAAAACCCGATGATATCAATATGGGTGAGATTGTGCGTCACTTTGATAACCTGCTGGCTCCAATCAATTGTGTTTCGATCAACCATTATGAACGCTGCAGTCAGGAAGCAGTTTGTAAGTTTCGTCGTGTTTTTTTGGATGTCCGAAACGAGACAACCCGTTTGATGGACAACACCAGTCTGGCAGATGCTTTTCGCGGTGAGCCAGTTCGCCGTCAGGAAGTGTTCGATGAAGTCCTTATCGGCGGCGCAGGAATTTAGTTTTCGTTTGGAACAGCACCTTAAATTGATTGCATGTATTAAACCGATATCCGTTTCCTTAGAGCGACATAAACCGGACTTGGCTACTGCCATGCGTACTTTCCAGAAAACTCTTGACAGAATTCCAAATGATATTATAATGACGACCTAGCAAGTCGTTCTTTGAGGATACTTGAAAAATAGCGCCATGAAGCGCTAAATTTTTTACTTTTTATACACGACTAATTAAGTCGTTATTGAAAAGAAGAGGAAAAATGACTATTGCGAAAGATGTCACAGAATTAATTGGAAACACTCCCCTTGTGCGTTTGAACCGCGTTACTGCGGGAGCCAAAGCCGAGGTGGTTGCAAAGCTGGAATTTTACAACCCGGCCAAAAGTGTCAAGGATCGCATCGGGTTTTCGATGATCGATGCCGCTGAAAGATCGGGCGAACTCACCAAAGAGAAGATCATTGTTGAGCCGACCAGTGGCAACACTGGCATCGCATTGGCTATGGTTGCAGCTGCCAAAGGCTATAAAATCCAGCTATTTATGCCAGAAACCATGTCTAAGGAACGTCGTATTCTGTTGCGCGCCTATGGCGCTGAATTAGTATTAACGCCAGGCCCAGAAGGCATGGGCGGAGCGATCAAACGCGCTGAAGAATTGGCTGCTTCAGACCCTGAAAAGTATTTCATCCCGCAACAGTTCAAAAATCCGGCCAACCCGGAAATTCATCGTAAAACAACTGCCGAGGAAATCTGGCGCGATACCGATGGCAAAGTGGATTATCTGATTTCGGGTATCGGCACGGGCGGAACGATTACCGGAGTGGGCGAAGTGCTCAAAGAGCGCAAGCCATCCTTTAAGGCAATTGCTGTTGAACCAGATGCGTCTGCCGTTCTTTCAGGCGGCGAAAAAGGCCCGCATCCCATTCAGGGAATTGGCGCAGGATTTGTGCCAGCCGTGTTGAACACCAAAATTTATGACGAGATCATCCGCGTGACCAATGATGATGCTCTCAATACAGCTCGCCGCCTGGCAAAGGAAGAAGGTTTGTTGGTGGGCATTTCTTCAGGCGCGGCCACCTGGGCGGCCTTACAAGTTGCGCATCGCCCGGAAAATGCAGGAAAACTTATTGTTGTGATTATCCCGTCCTTCGGTGAACGTTACTTGAGCACGGTGCTATATTCAAATCTGGCAGATTAGTTTCTCTTCTTCTTCTTCTTCTCCTAATCTGTCAGAGTTTCGGCGCCGTCGCCAAGTGGGAAGGCAGGGATTTGCAAAATCCTTATTCGCATGGTTCGATTCCTGCCGGCGCCTTTGTTCGATCAGTACAACTAAATAACCAATTTACTCTTATCCAGAGAGGCGGAGGGACCGGCCCGTTGATGCCTCGACAACCTGATTATTTTACTAGTCAAGGTGCCAATTCCGGCAGATGCATGTTCTGGAAGATGAGAGGCTGATTTTCAAGTCTAGCCTCTTATCGCAAGAGGCTTTTTTATTTGCATCACAGGAGATTAGCCATGTGTAATGACTGTTGTAAATAATATGACCAATATCTTTTCCGTAATCCGACTCTAAAAAATATATAGGAAATTATCTTATGTCTACAAATTCCCGCAAATATGGTTTTGCCACTCGACAGTTACACGCCGGCTATTCCCCCGACCCGACGACTGGAAGCCGTGCTGTGCCGATCTACCAAACAACCAGTTACCAATTCAAAAGCACTGAACATGCTGCGAATTTGTTTGCCCTCAAAGAATTGGGCAACATTTATACACGCTTGATGAACCCGACCACGGATGTACTTGAACAACGCATTGCAGACCTCGAAGGCGGTGTGGCCGGATTAGCCTCTGCCAGCGGACATGCCGCACAAGCACAGGCCATCTTCACACTGGCGGGTGCTGGAGACCACATTGTCTCGTCCAGCCGCTTGTATGGCGGCACGTACAATCAATTTCATTACACCCTGCCAAAGCTGGGAATCGAAGTCACTTTTGTAGACCCAACCAACCCGAAGAATTTTGAAGCGGCTATTCGTCCAAACACAAAGATCATTTACGGAGAGACTCTCGGAAATCCAGACATCGCCGTGTTCCCATTTGAAGAAGTCGCTGAAATCGCAAAGAAGCACAATATTGTTTTGTTCATTGATAACACCCTGGCCACACCTTACCTCTTCCGTCCATTTGAATGGGGCGCGAATGTGATCACTCACAGCACCACCAAATTCATCGGCGGACATGGAACCAGCATCGGCGGCGTGATCGTGGACGGCGGAAATTTCGATTACACCAGCGGACGTTATCCGGGTTTCACTGAACCTGATCCTTCCTATCATGGTTTGGTGTACGCCAGTCTGCTCGGCGCGGGACTTCCACCATTTGCGATCAAGGCGCGTGTGCAGGTTTTGCGCGATATTGGCGCGGCGCAATCACCCTTCAATTCATGGCAAACCCTTCAAGGACTTGAGACTCTTTCCATCCGCATTGGCCGTCATGTGGAAAATACTCAGGCTGTTGCGGAATTCCTGGAGAAGCATCCAAAAGTTTCCTGGGTCAAATATCCAGGTTTGAAGAGTCACCCCGATTACAAGCGTGCGAAGCGCTATCTCCCCAAAGGCGCTGGAGCCATTCTCGGGTTCGGAATCAAAGGCGGAGCAGAAGCCGGTAGGAAGTTCATCGAAAGCCTGCAACTTTTCAGCCATCTGGCAAATGTTGGGGATGCCAAGTCACTAGCTATTCACCCTGCCACAACGACCCACAGCCAGCTAGCTCCTGCAGAGCAGTCGGCGGCTGGTGTCAGCCCTGACTTCATTCGCTTGAGCGTGGGCATCGAAAGTATTGAAGACATCCTCTGGGATCTCGATCAAGCGCTGAACGCATAAAACGATCAGGGCAGGTGAATAAGTAAAAATAGATACACCTGCCCTGAGCTTCAATACCCGTTGTTTTCAATTTATTATTTTTTACTGGTGCCGCCTGTAACATAAATTTGCTCTATCAATTTGACAATACAAATAAGGAAAAAATAATGACCTCTCAAACTCTTCAAAAAGTTGACCATGCCGCTCTCAAAGCAAATCAGCTCACCATCATTACCCTCAACATTCTTGCCTTTATCCTCAACCTGCCCATCTTTGCGGCTTTCGTTGCAGTCGTAATGGCCGCCGGGTCGGCTGTCAAATTGCCGGGCTTCATTCTGCTCTATCGATACTTTTTCAAGCCGCTTGGCATCCTTAAGCCTGACGTCCTGGATGACAACCCCGAGCCGCATCGCTTTGCGCAATTTCTTGGCTCAGTCTTCATGGCAGGAGGCGCTGTCTCCCTTTATCTTGGCGCCACTACTCTTGGCTGGGGATTGGTCTGGATCGTTGTGGCGCTCGCCGCGCTCAATGCTTTTGGTGGTTTCTGCGTAGGCTGCGCGGTTTATTACTGGCTTGCGCGTCTCAACGTTCCAGGCTTTACCAAAACTCCGCCCGCGGGAATTTTCCCCGGCCTCAAGCCGAAAGCGAATGCATAAACCATGTCCACTGCGGATGTCTTAACCCGTGCAGTCATCGCCTTCGCGATCATTCTCGGCGGCCTCGGCATTTATTTTTTCTACAACTGGACGCTTCAGCTCCGCACCCGCAGCCTGATTGCTGACCTTGAGCCGATTCGCCCCGGTGCATTTACTCTGGTCTATTTCACCACGCCGACTTGCGTGCCATGCAAAACGATACAACGTCCAGCCATACAAACGTTGAGCCAAAAACTTGGCAATACCTTGCGCGTGGTTGAGATTGATGCGACGGAAAAACCTGAAGTTGCCAGCCGCTGGGGCGTGATGAGCGTTCCCACAACCTTTGTGATTGACCCGCATGGAAAGCTGAGACATGTCAATCACGGCGTTACCCGCACAGAAAAATTTCTGAAGCAAATTTACGGCGCAGATCATGTTCCATCCGCTTCATAAGAACGGACTCTCCCTGTAATTCCAGCAGGAGTTACAGGTTTATCGAAGAAGTCAACCTTATTCTATTTTTTCACGAGGAGAAAAAAATGACAGAAAATAAAAGCACTACCATTTGGGAATTCAATACCCGACAGGTTGTTTATGGAGCGATCGGCGCGGCCTTGTATGGCGTGCTCTCCTGGGCAACCAACATTTTTCCCCTGCCCGCCGCAGGGAACATCACCTTCCGCCCCGCGGTGGCTATATTGATCTTCTTTGGCGCCGCCTACGGTCCGTGGGTTGGTTTGCTGGCAGGCTTCATCGGCAACACGCTCGGTGATGCCCTCAGCGGTTGGGGGTTTTATTGGAATTGGAGTCTCGGCAACGGGCTGATCGGCCTGGTTGCAGGTTTGGCGGTGACGGCCATTAAAGACTTCCGCGCCCGCAACGATATTCTCAAAGCCATCGGCTACGGCATCGCCGGCATTATTGTGGGTATCCTGTTTGCATCCGTCACTGAAAAATTCATTGGTGGTCTGGACTGGAATACCGCCCTTACCGGCTATTTTACCCCTGCCTTCATCGGTAATTCGGTGGTTACGATCATATTATTGCCTGTGCTGTTGATTGCGTTCGCCGCAGTCGCAGGACGCCGCGGGCGATAGTGTCTTCTGATCTTTTCCAAAGTCTTCATCTCTCTCCCTTGATCGGCTCCATGTAGAAGAGCGTGTGTGTCGATTTCCTTTGAAATTTCGGCTCTCCTGAAAAGGAGAGCCGATTGATTTAATTGCTTTCAAAACTAAAGAGTTGGCTGGGCATCCGCTAGGTCAGCAAACAAAGCAGTGGAGAGATAACGCTCCCCGAATGACGGGATGATGATGACGATCAATTTGCCCTCGTTCTCAGGGCGATGAGCGACTTGCAATGCAGCCCAGGTGGCTGCGCCGGAAGAGATACCGACTAGCAGACCTTCTTCGCGTGCCATGCGGCGGGCAGTCTGGAAGGCATCATCGCCTTTCACGCGGATGATCTCATCGTAGATCTTGGTGTTGAGAATATCCGGCACGAAACCTGCACCGATGCCCTGAATGGGGTGTGGACCCTTTGTACCGCCGGAGAGGACGGGCGAAGCATCCGGCTCAACGGCGATAGCTTTGAATGAAGGTTTGCGCGCCTTGAGTACTTCACCAACACCAGTAATGGTCCCGCCTGTGCCGATGCCTGAAACAAGAAAATCGATCTGGCCGTCTGTGTCCTTCCAGATTTCCTCGGCAGTTGTCTTGCGGTGGATTTCAGGGTTGGCGGGATTCTTGAACTGCTGGGGCAGGAAATATTTCTTCGGGTCTGAGGCGACAATCTCCTCAGCCTTGCGGATCGCTCCGCCCATGCCATCGGGGCCGGGGGTCAGCACCAATTCCGCACCATACGCACGCAGCAGAATGCGGCGTTCCTTGCTCATGGTTTCGGGCATGGTGAGGATAAGCTTGTATCCACGCGCAGCGGCGACCATTGCCAGTGCGATCCCTGTGTTACCGCTGGTGGGTTCAACAAGAGTCGTTTCCTTGTTGATCAGACCGGCTTTTTCGGCGGCATCGATCATGGAGAAACCGATTCGGTCCTTCACGCTGTGAGCTGGGTTGAAAAACTCCAGCTTGGCAGCCACCGTGGCTTTTGCGCCTTCCGTCACGCGATTTAGGCGAACCAGTGGAGTATTGCCGATCAATTCAGTAACATCATTTGCGATTTTCATTCTATGCTCCTTTAAAGTAAATTTAGATTTTATGAGAAATAAGACTCTGGGTGTCTATTTTGGTAAGAATTCCCAAGGGAGGTTGTGCTTATTCTGAAAATATTTAACAAAAAAGACTGCCAGCCAATCGGGATATCCCGATTGCAAATGGTGGAATGGTTCCAAAGCCATATATTATGGCTTTTTTATGATGCGGGATCGATTCCACCGTTTGGGGCAGCCTTTTCTTTTTCAGGAAAATGGTGTGGTGGTTAGGGATCCCGCCGTCTACAGATACAAGATATAACGATATTCATATTGTCCTTGATCGATTAATATTTGCGAAATGATTATTGATTGTGCGTGCATCCACTGGGGCTGGATTTTCTGTCTGTTGCTGTGAATGAACCGTATTTCTTTGACGACGCGAGGTGCTTAAATCGCACCTCATTCTATTGAATTGCAAGCAGGTCAATGGACAGGCTCTGACATTATTGATCACCGCACGAAAACCGTTCTTGCGTTGAAAGTATAGTGTAAAAAGTTCAATTGTCAACCTTGTGCTGGCGATTAGGATGGTAGCATCAATAAATGACGATAAGGAAAATCGATGGCAAATATCAATTGCGTGATAAACGGTTCTTTGTCTGCCGAAAATATATGTACCAGTCTTTAATGGGTTTCAGGTGATAAGCCGTGAGTTGTTTCATTAAAACTCAGCGATATAATCAGACAAAGTTTCTTAAACAGGAACATTTACCGATTTGATACTGTTGCCAGCTTGATCTTCTGTGATAAAAAATAACTTTATTGGTGAGCAAGGCGTGGGTTTGAAAAATTGCCTAAAATACTATTTTCATAGTTTATACCAAAAAGGATTCCATGCAAACATCCCCATCCTCAAAACTTTCCTCCCGCACCTGGTTCGTCATGTTCGCCCTCGCCCTCACGGGACAGATCGCCTGGGCCGTTGAAAATTCCTGGTTCAACACATTTGTCTACGACACCATCACGCCCGACCCACGCCCCGTGGCGTGGATGGTGGCAGGCAGCGCCATCACTGCCACGTTGACCACGCTCTTCATGGGCACACTCAGTGACCGCACGCGCTCACGTTGGGGGAGAAGGCGTCCGTTCATTTTGATTGGCTACATCTTGTGGGGACTTTCCACCGTTCTCTTTCCAACCGTTGCGTACATCCAGACCACGAGCATTGCCATCATCATGGTCGTCGTCGCAGACTCGATCATGACCTTCTTCGGCTCCACCGCCAACGACGCCGCATTCAGCGCATGGACAACCGACATCGCCACCACCGAAACCCGCGGACGAGTGGAAGGCGTGCTCAACTTGAGCGTCTTCCTCGCGCAAATTGTTGCGATGGTCGCAGCAGGCATGTTGATCGACAACCTCGGCTATTTCACCTTCTTCTATTTGCTTGGTGGCATTGTGATCGTGATTGGTGTTGTCGCTGGCAGTATGCTTCAAGATGTGCAACTCCCCACAAAAAGCGAAATGCCGAAGCGCTCCTTCCTCTCCGAGTTCGCAGAGTTGTTCGATATCAAAACCTTGAAAGAAAATCGCGAACTGTTCATCATTCTCATCTTCATCATGTTGAGCAGCATCGGTATGCAAGTCTCGTTGCCGTATCTCATCATCTATCTTGAAAATTATATTGGCGTCACTAAAACCGAATTCAGCATCATCGGCGGCGCGGTCATGTTGGGCAGCGCAGTCTTTGCCATTCCCTTCGGCTTGCTCGCAGACAAATGGAACAAGCGCAACATGATCTTCTTCGCCACCATCGTCAGCAGCCTCGGCGGCATTTTGCTTTCACTCGTAAAAAGCCTGCCCCTGCTCGCGCTGACAGGTTTGCTCTGGCAGGCATTCTCCGTTGCGATGGGCATCGCGTCTGTTGCGTGGCTCAAAGATTTACTCCCCGAACAAAGTCGCGGCAAGTTCCTTGGCATCCGCATGATCTTTTGGATCGCCATTCCAATGGTCATCGGCCCGTGGATCGGCTCAACGCTGATTCAAAACTTCGGCGCGCCGACCACCCTCAACGGTCAAGCTGGATTCGTGCCCGCTCCGATCATCTTTCAAGTCGGCTCGGTCATCAGCCTGCTCGCACTCATCCCGCTCTTCTTCATCAACGATAAAAAAGCATAAGCATTCCGTTGGTTGAGCCCCGGGGTTCTTCGGCGTATCAACGATAAAAATGAAAACAAAAATCACATCTGGTTTCTGGCACGACCGTCTTGAGGTCAACGCCCAACGCGCGATCTTTCATCAATGGGAGCAGCTTGAAGCATCGGGCTGCATCGAAAATTTCCGCATTGCGGCAGGGGATGTGGATGGCTTCCGCGAAGGCTGGTTCTTCGCTGATTCAGACGCCTACAAATGGCTGGATGCGGCGTCCCGAATATACGCTTCTTTCCCTACGCCTGAGCTTGCTTCCGTTATGGACGCATTCATTCCGCTGGTAGCGCGTGCCCAGCACCCCGACGGTTACATCTTCACCTACAATCAGATCCACTTCCCAAAAGACCGCTGGAAGAATCTACAGATCGAACACGAACTCTATTGCCACGGACATTTGATCGAAGCAGGCGTTTCGCATTACGAAGCCACCGCCCGCACAGACATGCTCGCGATTGCCCGCCGCGCCGCAGACCGCATCGTGGAAGATTTTCTTGGCAAAGGCACAGACCATACTCCAGGTCACGAAGAGATCGAGATCGCATTGCTGCGATTGTATCAAGTCACAGATCATCAACCGTATCTCGAAATGGCGCGTCAATTCATCGAGCAGCGCGGACGCAATCCGCTGTTTGCGCTTTCACTCATTCGCCAAAACTCCAGCGTAGATCAACGCCGTAATTTTATTAAACAGAAAAAGCAGGAATATCTTTCCGCACATCCTGAATTCAAGCCTTTCCAACTTCCGCCTGATAATGCTTCAAAACAACCGCGTTATTCAAGATTGCGCTGGCAGATCAACGCCTTGAGCGGAAAATATTTTCAGCAGCACGCCCCAGTCCGCAAGCAGACTGTGCCCGTGGGTCACTCTGTCCGCTTTGCGTATTTTGAAACAGCCGTTGCCATGCTTGCCCGAGAAAATGGAGATAGGACTCTCGTCCACGCACTGGAGCAGGTTTGGGAACGCATGGTCACACGCCGTATGTACGTCACTGGCGGAATTGGTTCAGTGCCTGGCTCAGAAGGCTTCGGCAATGACTACGAACTCGACCCCGAATACGCCTACGCCGAAACCTGTGCCGCCCTCGCCAGCATGTTCTGGAATTGGGAAATGGCACAGCTCACAAACGAAGCCAAATACAGTGACCTGTTCGAATGGCAGTTATACAACGCCGCCGCAGTCGGCATGGGGTTGGACGGTACGAGTTATCTTTACAATAATCCACTCACTTGCCGTGGCGGAGTCACGCGCAAGCCGTGGTATTCCGTCCCTTGCTGCCCATCCAACCTCTCGCGCACATGGGCAGATCTGGGGAAATATATTTTCTCGTCAAATGAGTATGAAATCTTTATTCATCAATATATCAGCAGTGAATATGATGGCGGATTAGCAAAAATCGACATCCGTTCCGAATTGCCGTGGACAGGGAAAGTGAAGATCACAGTTGACCCTTCTGTTCCATCCGAGTTCACCTTGAACCTTCGCTTGCCTTCATGGTGCAATACCGAGTCAACTCGTGTTACTTGTAACGGGGAATTCTTTCCCGTTTCTCCTGCGCCTCAACAAAACGAGATCACTGCTTCGGGCTACGATCCACGCGAAGGCAGATGGTTGAACCTCAAACGGATTTGGAATTCTGGTGATGTCGTCGAATTGAATTTTGATATGCCCATTCAATTGCGCCATGCTCATCCAAAAGTCAAAGGACATCATAGTAAAGTCGCCATCACTCGTGGGCCATTGGTCTACTGCCTCGAAAGCGTGGACAATCCCAATGTGGATATTTTCAACGTTGCGATGGATAAAACATCCCTTGAGTCTGTGTTTGACCGAACTTCATTGGGCGGAATTACCAAAATCATTGGGCAGACAAAAACAGGCGAGCCACTCACTTTTATTCCCTACCATTTGTGGGGCAATCGTGGCGAATCGACTATGACGGTTTGGGTGAATGAATGAGAACTCCCTGGTCTCCCGCAACTCCGATCCCTTTGCCCGAATATCCCCGCCCGCAGATGACGCGGCCTGATTGGGTCAATCTCAATGGGTTATGGGATTATGCTATTCTGCCCAAAGAAAATTCTGCGCCAGAAACTTTTGACGGAAAAATCTCGTCCCTTTTTGCGTTGAATCAGAACTCTCTGGCGTGCAGAAGCCGCTGCTGCCGAGACAGTGCTTATGGTATCGGCGGACTTTTCTTTTGGAAGCGGGGAGGGACAATCGAGTCCTTCTTCACTTTGGCGCAGTGGACGATGAATGTATTGTCTGGGTGAATGGCAAACAAGTTGGCGAACATCGGGGTGGTTATCTTCCCTTTACTTTCGATATCACAGATTCGCTTATCGATGGTGAGAATGAATTGATGGTCTCCGTTTGGGACCCGACTGATACTGGTATGCAGCAGCGCGGAAAGCAGGTGCTGAATCCCAAAGGAATTTGGTACACGCCTGTTTCTGGAATTTGGCAAACGGTTTGGCTGGAGGTTGTGCCTGAAGTGAGCATCGAATCACTGAGACTCACGCCTGATCTGGATTCCGAATCGCTGTCAGTGGAGGTCAAAGTTCGGGGCGCGGAAAATGGTTTCAGTGTGGTGGCAGAGATAAGCAGCAGCGGAGAGAAAATTTCCTCGGTCAGCGGGCAGGTGACGGGACGGTTAAGAGGCGCGGTTCCACATCCAAGAGCATGGACTCCCGATGATCCGTATCTGTATGATCTGAAAGTCCAATTGATTCGTGATGGTCAGGTTGTGGATGAGGTAGGGAGTTATTTCGCAATGCGCAAGTTTGGGTTGGTGAAAGATGCGAAGGGTCATCAGCGATTTGCGTTGAACGATCAGCCGTTGTTTTTGTATGGCCCGCTCGATCAGGGATATTTTCCTGATGGGTTGTATACGCCGCCTTCGGAAGAAGCGATGTTGTTTGACATCGAATACACAAAGCGGATCGGCTGCAATATGATCCGCAAGCATATCAAGGTGGAGCCGCTGCGCTGGTATTATGCCTGTGACCGATTGGGAATGATCGTTTGGCAGGATATGCCGAATGGCGGCTTGATCGATGGGGAAGTGGTAGCCACGCTTTCATTAATACTTGGATTTCATCGCAATGACACGCGCCGCTTGAAACGCTTCGGACGGGATGATGCAGATAACCGTGCGCGCTATCGAAGTGAATTGCAAGGCATGATCGATCATTTGCATAACGCGGCTTGCATTGCGGTGTGGGTTCCGTTCAACGAAAGCTGGGGACAGTTTCAATCTGCGGATGTGGCGAAGTGGGTCAAAACGTATGATCCGACACGTTTGGTTGACCACGCTTCGGGCTGGTTCGATCAAGGTGCCGGGGATTTTCAAAGCAAACATATTTATTTCAAAAAGTTGAAGAGACCCACACCAGACAAACGTGCTTTTGTGATTTCTGAATTTGGCGGATACAGTTTGAAGGTGGCTGGTCATCTTTGGGATGAAAAGAAAAAATTCGGCTACCGTTTTTATGAGACATCCGAAGCGCTGACAGATGCTTATTTATCTTTGCTTGAAAAAGAACTCAAGCCGCTTATTTCGCAAGGGCTTGCTGCTGCGGTCTACACCCAAACCACAGACGTGGAAATTGAGATCAATGGTTACCTGACCTATGACCGCAAGGTCGAAAAGATGGATGCAGAGAAAATTAAGCGTGCCCATGCTGAACTATTTGGGGGATTAACATAATTCTCCCGATGTTTATAATGAAGATCAACTTATTTACTTACAAGGAGAAGAGATGAAAAAATATAGTGTTTTACTTGCAATCATGGCGTTGGTCTTTGCTTCCCTCGCTTGTCAGACAGTGACGGGCGGAGGAAGTGATATTGACCAGATCGAAAGTCTGCCGCCAGTTGATAATTCAGGCGACACACCGATTGCTACACCCGAGGCTACCGAAGAATCAGTTGACCCTGATTTTTCCTTTGGCGATGATTCTGAATTCCCGATGCCCGATGATGCCACAAATGTGGTCGCTGTAGCTGGAACAGTGAACTACCAGACCAAACTCAGTTTGGAAGAAGTAATGGCTTTTTACCGTGATATGTATGGCAAGCAAGGTCTCACAGAGCGTGAGCTATTGACTACTGTTTCCGATGGCGTATTTAGCTTTGTGTTTGATGGCGATCCAAGCGGAAAGGCTATCGTCATCCAGGGCGTTGACCTTGGTGATGGTACTATGAATGTAAATATTCGCTTTGAGGATGTTTAACTCAATGTAGTAAAAAGAGCCGATGCGGTCATTGCATCGGCTCTTTTTGTATTTCCACTTCCACCCATCTTCTGAGGGAGTTTACGAGGAATATTTTTGAACATTTGTCCAATTCGTTTTTCAGGATAATTCGCTCTTTGATTTGATTTGTTTCAAGTAGGTATGCACGGAATGTTCCAGCCAGCAATCCGCAGGAGATTGGTGGTGTGACAAGTTCACCATCCATTTCAACGACAAGGTTGCCAATGCTAAATTCAGTCAATTCATCCTTCTCGTTGAAGAGTAGAACATCATCGAAGCCACTTTCCGGGGTAGGGTAGATGTCTCGATGTGTAGTTTTATGAAAGAGAAAAACGTTATTTGACTTAATAGATTGTTCCGCAAGATGGACTTTGAACACCTTTTTGTCTGAATGAAATTCTTTTGACTCTGCTGAAAAATCCCCAAAGCTATCCAGAAGAACTTTCACGCGTTTTGGAGAATTGAATCCGCTGGCGAGGTTGTTGAGAAAATCTTCCAGTTTTTCTCTTGAAAATGGAAGATCAAAATAGTCTGAAGAATCTTCCATGCGGGCGATGTGCTTTTCGAGGAGAAAAAATTCTTCATCCGGGGTCCAGAGCATGGTTTCAAAAAGCGAAAATTCCCGTGGACGTTCCGTCAGCACGTGGGCCTTGAGCAACGCCTCGCTGTATTCATCTGCGCTGGTTGAGTCCCAGACGATGCCGCCGCCAACTCCATACTCTGCCTGTTCTTTTTGTTTATCTATCAATGCTGTGCGTATAGCCACGTTGAATTGAGCTTTGCGATTTGGGGAGATATATCCAATGCTGCCTGTGTAAATTTTGCGCGGCGTTGTTTCCAGCTCCGAAATAATTTTCATCGTGCTGACTTTCGGCGCCCCCGTGATGGACGCGCAAGGGAAGAGGGCGGAGAAGATCTCAGTTAGTGAAGCATTTGTCTTTGCTTGCACCGTGGATGTCATTTGAAAAAGAGTTGAATATTTTTCGATCTTGAACAACTCAGGCACATATACGCTCCCAAGTTCTGCAATGCGCCCGAGGTCGTTGCGGATCATGTCCACGATCATCACATTCTCTGCGCGGTTCTTCGTCGAATTATGCAGCCATTCACTCTGTATCTTATCTTCTTGTGTGGTGCGCCCGCGCTTCACTGTCCCTTTCATGGGATGGCTGAAAATTCTATCCCCGTCCAGTTTGAAGAATAATTCAGGCGAGGCTGAGCAAATGATGTGATTGTCCGTGTTGATATATGCGGCGTATTTATTTTGAGACTTTGCAAGATTCAAAAATAATTGCCAACCCTCTTCATCTGCCCTTATCCGTTTTTCCGTTTTATCATCCGTTACCGAATTCGTCCCTGTTTGATTATCTGTTTCGATATCCGCCTTAATGCCCGTTTCAAAGCTCGTCCTCAACCGCATCGTGAAATTAACCTGATACGTCTGCCCGCTTGCAATGGCATCTTTTATCTTTTCAATCGCAGCTTTGTAATTCTCACGTTCAATGCTTGGTCGCCAGTTGCAGGCAGGCAGACCTTCGAGGTCTTTAAAGACCTCGAAGGTCTGTAGTATTTGCGGCTCAGGATATAACCCAAACCAAATCAATGAAAAACCATCAGAATCTAAAACACGCAGAGCGTCATCAAAGGCAGGCCCCGCCTCATAACTGACAAACCCCGCCGCGTACCAGCCGTTTGCATTGACAAGATTCTCAACTTCCTGTAAAGTCTCGCGCACGTCCGAGACTCTGCTTGCTTGCAGAACTTTGTGTGGATTTGAAAAATACAACCACTCGTTATTGCTTTTCAATAAAACTTCATTTGTACGGATCAATGCTACCTCAATATGAAAAAATTCTTTTCAATTGTACCGCGCTGGCTTCCCGCCGTTTTGCTCATGCTTGCCATCTTTGCGTTTTCATCGCGCACAAGCTCCGAGCTGCCCAACTTTCAAGGCTGGGATTATTTAATAAAAAAAGGCGCGCATGCGTTTGGTTACGGTCTGCTTGCCCTATCTTACCTTCACATGTTCAAGTGGAACAAAAAACAGTACTGGCTTGCGTGGCTGCTGGCCGTTCTGTATTCCGCCACCGACGAGTTTCACCAATCCTTTGTGCCGGGACGGCATGCAGCGATTTCGGATGTGTTGATCTTTGATAATCTCGGCGCGCTTGTCGCACTCACATATCATTATTTACAACGGAGAAAATATGAAAAAGAAAATGAATAGGCGCGACTTTTTGCGGATCGCATCCATTGGGACTGCTTCCGCTATTGCCTTATCTTGTGGATTAATTGAAGAGCCGCTTCAAAACCTGACCGAGGAGCCTGATACCATGCCGAATGAAATTCCCCAATCTGATTCATCTGTGCGCAATGCCAAAGTGCTCGTTATTGGCGCAGGGATGTCTGGCCTCGCCGCCGCCCGCACCCTCATGGACAAAGGTGTGAGCGTCATCGTCCTCGAAGCACGAGACCGTATCGGCGGCCGCACGTGGACAGATTCATCCCTTGGCTTGCCGCTTGATCTCGGCGCATCCTGGATTCACGGCATTAAAAATAACCCGATGACTGAACTTGCCAAGCGCTTCGGTGCAGATACCGCCCCAACCGATTACGAGAACGGCATTCTGTTCGATTCAGATGGAAGCGAAATCTCTGATGCAGAGTATGCCGAGGTCGAAGACTTGTTTGAATCTATTTACGAAGAAGTGGCAGCTATGCAGGAAGGCACAGATAATGACATGCCCCTCCAGCAGGCGTTTGATGAAGTCCTTGCAGGGCGCGATCTTTCTGAAGATGAAATACGCAAACTTCAATTCTATGTCCATCAGGAAACCGCATTGGAGTACGGCGCAGACCCAGCGGACTTGTCCCTTTGGGAGTGGGATCAGGATGAAGTCTTCGGCGGCAAGGATGTGGTCTTTCCCAACGGCTACAGCCAGATCACGAACGGACTCGCGCAAGGCTTGGACATTCGCTTGAACGAAAAAGTGACGCGCATCTCCTACGGCGCAGATGGCGTGGAAGTGGAAACTTCGTCAGGTGTGTTTGGCGGGGAAAAGGCTATCGTCACGCTTCCGCTTGGGGTGTTGAAGCAGGCGTCGGTTAAGTTTGAGCCGTCTCTTCCAGCGTCGAAACAAGCCGCAATAGACCGACTCGCCATGGGTGTGTTGAATAAAGTTTATTTGAAATTTCCCGAAATATTTTGGAATGAAGAGATCGAGAATTTTGGCTATCTGGGCGAAACGCTGGGCGAGTGGTCTGACTGGATGAGTTTTGTGCCGTATGTCGGCGCGCCCGTGCTGATGGCTTTTCACGGCGGAGAGAAAGGTTTTGCAATTGAGGAACTTTCAGATGATGAAATTATTTCGGGCGCGATGAAAACGCTGCGGGTGATTTATGGTGATGCAATTCCCGAACCCGAAGGCTACCTCATCACACGCTGGGGCAAAGACCCGTACTCGTTCGGCGCGTATTCACACATTCCGCCATTTGCCAGCGGTGACGATTTCGATGCGCTCTTTGAGCCAGTGGATGATGTTCTGTATTTTGCAGGAGAGGCCACCTCGCGCAAGTATCCTGCAACTCAGCATGGTGCGTATTTGACAGGCGTCGCGGCAGCAGAGGAGATTTTGTAGGTCACGTTTTCAACGTGACAGTTTTGCGAAATAAAAAACGTGCGGGACAGTTTTGTCCCGCACGTTACTGATTACTGTCAACTGATCACTTCTCTCAGCGCTTACTCAAACTCGATCTCGATCTCTTCGTCGTCTTTCCATTCGCCCATTTTCTCGAACTCAATTTCTCCGAACAATTCATTTTGAACTGCGGAGATGTGATAGCGTTTGATCAACTCCAGCATTGCCAGAAATGTTACGACAATCTCAACGCGGGTGGCTTTGTCTGTGATGAGGCCGCTGAAGGTCATGCGTTGGATGTGTCTCATCGTCTTCGTGATGTATTCAATTTTTTCACGGATGGTCACACGCGGCGCGCTGATGATGACGCCAAGCGGTTTTTTATCTTTGCCTTTGGAAAAACCAGATTCGGCGGCGGCGAGCAAACCTTCCAGTGTTAAATTGGAAAGGTCAAGTTTGGCTTCCACTTTGGGCGGCGGAGCAACGCGCAGATAAGTGCGCAGGTTGTTTTCTTGTCTCTCCACCAGCCAGCCCGCAATTTCCTTGTAGCGTTTGTAAAGTTTTAGTTGGTCAATTAATTCCGTGCCTGGGTCTTCCTCGCCCGGTTCGCGTTCGGGCGGGCGCGGCAGCAGCGCCTCAGATTTGATCTGCACCAGCTTCGCGGCGATGACAAGAAATGTCGAAATCTCATCGGGCATCAACTGTTCCAGCCCATGCAAATACGACAGATACTGATCCGTCACGGTGGCTAGCGAGATGGCAGTAATATCCAGTTCAGCGCGCTCGATCAGGCTTAGTAAAAGATCAAGCGGCCCCTCGTACACCGAGGTCTGCACTTTATAGCCGCCAATTTGATGTCCCAAAATGTTATCCATAGCGCGCGAATTATACCAGTGTATAATCCCGCTCATGTCGAAACTAACTCACATTGATGAACACGGTCAGGCAAAGATGGTGGATGTGGGCCACAAGCCCGATACCGAGCGAACCGCAGTTGCGCGCGGCGAAGTCCACATGAAAAAAGAGACATTTGACCTGATCCGCGCCGGGCAGATCAAAAAGGGCGATGTATTAACCGTGGCGCAAATTGCGGGCATCACCGCCTCAAAACGTACCTCAGACCTGATTCCGTTATGTCATCCTCTCCAACTCTCAAAGATTGACGTCGACCTCGCCCTTGATGAATCTCTCCCTGGCGTTGTCATCACTGCCACCGTCAAAGTGACCGGCAAAACAGGCGTCGAGATGGAAGCGTTGACCGCTGTCTCCGTTGCCGCGCTCACCGTCTACGACATGGCGAAAGCCGCCGAAAAGACGATGATTATTCAGAATATCCGTCTCGTGGAAAAGCACGGCGGCCAATCTGGCGATGTGGTGAATGAGGCGTAATTACCAATTACCTTTAGGTGTATTAATGGAATATTCCTCAATTAACCTTCAGAAAAAGTTCTCAAAATTCTCCGAACACTGGTCGCCAAAAATCATCGCCCAATTGAATGACTATCACCTCAAATTGGCAAAAGTGCAGGGAGAATTTGTCTGGCATGACCACCCTGAAACGGATGAAGTCTTTATCGTCGTCAAAGGTCATCTGGATATTCTCTTTCGTGATGGCAAAGTCTCATTGAATGAAGGCGAGATGTTCGTTGTTCCGAAAGGTGTGGAGCACAAGCCTGTTGCCGAAAACGAATGCCATATCCTGTTGATCGAACCTGCGGGCACGGTCAACACTGGCGATGTGAACGATACCCTTACCGCCCCAAATGATGTCTGGATCTAGGAAAAAATGAACCATATCAAACTTTTATTTTTTGCAACCATACGTGACCGCGCAGGAACCAAGTCTCTGGAATTGGATATTCCTGCGGATATGACGATACAAGGCTTGAAGGACAAACTCTCCACCGATTATCCGAATCTGAAAGATTCCATGAAATCAGTCCTCATGACTATCAACCGCGAATATGCGTTTGATGAGGCGGTTGTCCCAGCGAATGCCGAGATCGGCATGTTCCCGCCTGTCTCTGGAGGATAACCTTCAACATGGAACTTTCAGACCTGCCAACCATTTACTCCATCACGGAAGACGAAATTGACCTGAACGACCTGCTAGAAAAGATCACGCTCACCAGCACGGGCGCGGCAGCTATTTTCACTGGCATGGTGCGGGGTGTGACTACTCGCGGCACTGCTCATGAGACGGAATTTCTTGAATACGAGTCCTACATCCCAATGGCTGAAGCGAAGATGAAACAGGTCGCGGATGAGATCCGTGAAAAATGGCCTGTCATCGAAGGCATTGCCATTGTCCAGCGGATTGGGAAGTTGTATCCGAAGACACCAACCGTGTTGATCGCCTGCACTGCCGCGCATCGTGACACGGGCGTCTTCGAGGCTGCTCGCTACGGCATTGACCGCCTCAAGGAAATTGTGCCAGTCTGGAAGAAAGAAGTTGGCCCTGGTCATGTGGAATGGGTGGAAGGCGATTACATCCCCAAGCCGGGTGAGTAGTCCATGTTTTTACATTCCAAACGATTGATTCTCCGTAATTTTAGGGATGAGGATATTGATTCATATCTTGTCTATCGGAATGATCCCGAAGTGGCGAAATATCAGGATTGGGATATTCCATATTCTTATGCTCAGGCTGAAAAATTTATTAAGTCCGTGAAGGATATGAATGCGCCAAAGCAGGGTGACTGGCTTCAAGTGGCTATTGCCTTCAAAGAGACAGACGAATTGATCGGGGATATTGGCTGTTTCATCAAAAACGAAGATGCGCGACAGGCAATCGTCGGATACAGACTCGCTTCGTCCCATTGGCGGAAAGGATATGCTTTTGAGGCGGTTCGCTGCTGGCTGGAATATCTTTTCGAGGATATGGACATTCACCGCGTTACGGCAGATTGCGATACCGAGAACGAGGCATCCTTCGGATTGTTGGAAAAACTTGGCTTCCGCAGGGAGGCGCAATTTATCGAGAGTTATCCCGTCAATGGTATTTATACAAGTGAGTATCATTATGGCCTCTTGCAGCGTGAGTGGCGGACAATGATCGGGCGAGGAAATACCTGTTGAAACAGTTTCAGGCATAAGCGGGGAAAGAGGCGCAGATCTAATATCCAGCGTGACGATTTTTATCCTATGGGGTTTTATATTGAACTTCTATTTATTTAATTGTCTCTGGAGGAGAAATGCAGGATCGTATTGTTATTACAGGCATGGGTACAGTCAACCCGCTTGGTTTGAACGTTCAGGGAACCTGGAACAACCTGATCGAAGGCGTTTCCGGTGTGGGGCCCATTACACTGTTCGATTCTCATGCAGCAAATTTGCAGGTGCATATTGCTGCGGAAGTGAAGGAATTTAAGCCCGAAGAATTCATGGATGCGAAGGAAGCCCGCCGCCGTGACCGGTTTGAACAATTTGCAGTTGCTTCGGCAAAAGAGGCTTTGCAACAATCGGGTTTGGAGATCACAGAGAAAAATGCTGGTAGAGTCGGCGTCATTATTTCCTCGGCCATTGGTGGATTGCATTCCCTGCAGGAAGCGATATTGACCAATCATAAGGAAGGCCCCAAACGCGTCAGCCCGTTTTTGATTCCGATGTTGATGGCGAATGGCGGCGCAGGCATGGTGGCAATTGAGTATGGCATCAAAGGCCCGTGCTTTTCGGTGGCGTCTGCTTGTGCTTCAGGCTCCGATGGAATTGGGACAGCTTTGATGATGCTGCGAACCGGCATGATCGATGCGGCGTTGGCTGGCGCGGCTGAAACGACAATTACAACAACGGGCGTTGCGGCATTTGACCGCGTGGGGGCGATGTCTCGCAGGAATGATGATTACTCAATGACCCCCCAGCCGTTCGATAAAAATCGTGACGGTTTGGTGATGGGGGAAGGCGGGGCTGTACTGGTGCTTGAACGCGAGTCAGATGCAAAAGCGCGTGGCGCAAATATTCTGGCTGAGTTGGCAGGTTATGGCGCCACAGCGGATGCGTATCACGTCACTGCGCCGCACGAACATGGCGCGGGCGGTGCTGCCGCCATGTTGATGGCTTTGTCTTCCGCGAAAGCGAATCTTGAGGATGTGGGCTATATCAACGCTCACGGCACAGGGACGTTGCTGAACGATCAGGCCGAGACGCGCGCCATCAAGGCTGCTTTTGGTGAACAAGCCTATAAACTCCCCATCTCTTCTACAAAATCCATGACGGGGCATATGATGGGTGCAACTGGTGCTTTAGAGGCTATTTTCTGCGTACAGGCCGTGCGTCAAGGTATTTTGCCGCCCACCATCCATTACGAAACCCCTGACCCTGAGTGTGACCTGAACTACATTCCGAACAAGTCACGCCAGGCCAATATCTCTCTGGCGATCAGTAATGCATTTGGATTTGGCGGCCATAATGCCGTGCTGGCGATCAGAAAATACAGCTAGAGTTTGTCTTGTGATATGAGAAAATGCGTGCTATAATCCGCAGTCGCGAATTTTGGAAACCCATATCATAAGTAAGGAAGAACGAAAATGGCAGATCTAATCAAGGCCGTTGAGGCCAAAATCAACGAAAAAATCCCGCAATTGAATCCCGGTGATACGGTCAGCGTACACGTCAAGATCAAAGAAGGCGAACGCGAGCGTATTCAGGAATTCAAAGGCATTGTGATTCGTTTGCGCAAGAGCGGCAACGACGCCAGTGTCACAGTCCGCCGTATGGCCTCCAATGGTGTCGGCGTGGAACGTACTTTTCTCCTTCGCTCCCCGCGCATCGACAAGATCGTTGTCGAACGCCACGGCAAGGTTCGCCGCGCACAGTTGTACTTCATGCGCGACCGCACAGGCAAGAGCGCACGCCTCAAAGAAAAGTTCGACTAGTCAAATATTCACCCCACAGGGTTTCTGAAAAGCCCTACAGGATAAAACCCTAAAGGTCTTCAAAGCCTTTAGGGTTTTTCTTTTGGAGATACAAATGCCCAAACCACTTATTGGAATTACAACCCGCAACAATAAAGATAGCGATGGACATCCGATAACCTCGCTTCAACATTCATATCTTAGATCTGTTATACAGGCGGGTGGTATTCCCGTTATGATTCCCAATATTTTATCGGAGGAAGATTTCCTCGATTTATATTCACGCCTTAATGGCATTCTCTTCTCTGGCGGCGGGGACGTCTCTTTGAAATATTTCAACGGCTCCGACCACCCGAGAATTGGTGAGGTGGACGAATCGCGGGATACTACCGAGATCACTTTAATGCGCACTGCCGTCAACGATGGCAAGCCGATTCTCGGCATCTGCCGCGGCGCCCAGGTGATGAACATTGCTTTGGGTGGCACACTTTACACCCATATCTATGATCAGTTGAAAGGCGCATTGGATCATGCCTATCCCTGGTGACTTGCGCAGAACACTCGTCCACCCAGTGAATGTGGATGAAGCTACGCGTTCCGCAGAGATATTCGGCGAAACCCTTTTGAATGTTAATAGTCTGCATCATCAAGGCTTGAAGGACATTGCTCCAGCTTTGAAAGTTGCCGGGTATGCTCCTGATGGTTTGGTGGAGATCGTTGAAATTCCAGACCATCCTTACGCTGTGGCAGTGCAGTGGCACCCCGAATGGCTGACCGACCAGCCCGCCATGCAGAGATTGTTCAAGACATTTGTGGATGCTTCGAGGAAATAGGTCTTTTTTCGTGTCTACATTTCGCGAACGCCTGCTTGAAAAGTTTATCAATATCTATCCGCCGCTTGTTGGAGCGGGAATCCGTTCTCGCTCCATTGACGAACACACAGTTGACGTTGAATTGAATTTGACTGTCTTCAATCGCAACGTGGTTGGTGTGCATTTTGGCGGTTCCCTGTACGCCATGTGTGACCCGTGGTTTATGCTGATTCTGATGCGTCTGCTAGGTTCAGAATACATCGTCTGGGACAAGGCCGCGAGCATTCAATTCAAACGACCCGGGCGTGGAAAAGTGAAGGCACATTTTCATATCCCAGCGGAACGGGTGGAGCAGATACGTACAGATGCAGATTTGAACGGAAAGATCGAACCGACTTTTTTTGTGGATGTCCTTGATGAGCAGGGTGAAGTCGTTGCTCATGTTGAGAAGTTGTTATACGTCCGCAGGAAAAACAAGAGTTAGTTTGAATTTCAGAGTATGATTCCCAAATGACAAAATCCAATAATCCCATTGGTGTATTTGATTCTGGCGTGGGTGGCCTTTCTGTTTTGCGTTCAATTTGCGAGCAAATGCCGAACGAAGATGTGATCTACTTTGGCGATCAGGGACATGTGCCCTACGGCCCGCGCTCAATGAAGCAGATACAGGATTTCTCTGAAGGTATCACTCGATTTTTACTGGAACAGAATGCGAAGATCATTGTAGTTGCCTGCAACACGGCTTCTGCAGCGGCGTTGAAATATTTGCGTGAGACTTTTACCGAGATGCAGTTTGTGGGGATGGAGCCTGCGGTCAAACCTGCCGCCGAAAAAACGCAGACAGGCAAAGTTGGCGTGCTGGCTACTCCTGCCACATTTCAGGGAGCTTTGTATGCCTCCGTTGTGGAACGCTTCGGCGCAGGTGTGGAATTGTTTCAGCACACCTGCCCGGGCTTGGTCAGTCAAATTGAGTTGGGGGAGTTGGACACGCCAAAGACCCGCGCGATCCTTGAAGATGCTTTGTTACCCATGCTGGAGAAAAACATTGATACGGTGGTGCTTGGATGTACACACTATCCGTTTGTGATCCCGCTCGTGGAGCAGATCGTGGGAGAAAATGTTCGGGTGATAGACCCCGCTCCCTCGGTGGCGAAACAGGTCAAACGTCTGCTTGAGGCGGGTGGGTTGTTGAATTCGTCAGGCGTGAAAAGCAGAATCCAGATCTACACATCGGGGGATGTGAAAGTAGTCGAGTCTGTTTTGCCGAAATTGCTGAATGAAGCTGCGTTGGTGAAATCCGCTACGTGGAAGAATGATCGCGAGATTCTGTGATCTCCGCTCCCATTTTTTGCATGTCCTGAAATAACCGAACAGGTTCGGCGATGTGTCCCATCATGTGGACACCGGCTTTGCGCGCGGTGCCATCGAGATATTGCAGCAGATAGGCGACGACGGGGATCGCGGTGAGTTCGTATCCATCGGGATGCGCGATCTGTGCCTGCGCTTCAGCCTGTTTGCCGTTCCATTGACCTTTGGCTTCCACTTTGAGAATCACCATATACGGCGGTTTGGATTTTCCCATTGCCCACCACATCAATTTGCCAAGCGGACGAATGCCGCGCTTCGGTGCGAGTTTGAGACCAACGAAAACGATCGGGGTGATGATGAGGTCTGAAAACCAGTTGGAGCCGGAAATATAAAACCCTGTTTCTTTGAGGGTGGGATACATGCTGGGAATATCACGCAGTTCATCGAAGAACATGGAATAGCCGGTGCGCTTGCCGATACCATCCCCGAAATTGAAGGAACGCGAATCCCAGTCGGTGGGTTTTGTCCATGCTCCCTTTTTGTACACCTGCGCTTGATAATCGAGAAAGCCTTCCATGAGTTCATCCACGGCCTCGGTGTATGGAAGGTTTTGCATGTTGAGGTATCCCGCTGTGACGGCTGATTCGATGCTGTCCAACTTTGTGGCGGCATAGCGGATCATGGCGGCGGGCAGGCCAGGGTGAAAGCCTGCTTCGGTGATGAAGCAAAGCCCGGCTTGTTTGATCTCGTTCCGCGCGGCAAATAGTGCGTTTAGTTTTTTTGATGAAAGTTGCACATCAAGATAATCTACGCGGGCATTGATGCAGGCGCGGATAACTGTCTCAGCGTGGTGAGTGGTTGGGGCAGCAACCAGACACAGGCTTACGTTTTGAAGCGCGTGGGTGAGGCTGTCCAAATTGGAAGCATCTGCCCGTCTCGCAGTCACGTGCGAATCGTTTAATCCATCTGCAAAGGCTTGAGCTTTTTCTAAACTACGCCCTGCGATGATGATGTTTACGTCCGTTTGTGCAAGCAGATGTTTGGCAAGGAACTTGCCTGTGTATCCATACCCGCCCAGAATTAATATCGTTGACATTGTATTCACTCTTTTGGTGTCCCCGCCCGGCCGGCCCCGTTTTCCCCCACTCCCCCTCCCCCCCCCCCCCCCCCCCCCGCCCCCCCCCCCCCCCCCCCCCGCCGGCCGCGGGGGGGGGCGGGGGGGGGCCGGCGGGCGGCGGGGGCCGGGCCCCCCCCCCCCCGGGCCGCGGGGGCCCCCCCCCCCCCCCCCCCCCCCCCCCCCCCCCCCCCGCGCCCCCGGGGGGGGGTGGGGGGGGGGGTGGCCCCCCCCCCCCCCCCCCCCCCCCCCCCCCCCCGGCGCGGGGGGGCGGTCCCCTTCCCCTCCCCCACCCCCCCCCCCCCCCCGGGGGGCCCCGGCCCGGCTTCCCCCCCCCGGGGGGGGGGGGCCCCCCCCCCCCCCCCCCCCCCCCCCCCCCCCCCCCCCACCCCCCCGCCGGGGGGGGGGGGGGGGGGGGGAAAAAAAAATTTAGGGGGCCCCGGGGCGTTTCTCTAAACCCTGCATGGACTATCTCCCTGTAAATAAAAATTTGAAGAAGGCTGGCAGTTTTGTGATCCGCGGCCAGAAGGCGGGAGTGTTCTTGCGATACTCTGCATAGCCCGGGAAGCGCTCAAGCAATTCTTTTTCCTCCACGAGCAGAATCCAGCCTGTAAGGCCAAGCGGCAGCAGAACAGCGAAGGAAAGCGCGTAGATGCCCATGTTCAGGCAGGCCAGCCCAATGCCAAAACGCAGCGCGCCTGCATAGACTGGATGCCGAAGCACGTTGTAAATGCTGGTGTTGACGATGCGCCCTTCCTCGGGGAAGTAGGTGTACACCATGGTGATGTAATCGATTCCGAATGTAAAAACGGAGCGCACAAATAGTACCGCGCCAACGGCCACAAAGAGCCAGCCAAGCACCGAAAGAACGGTTGTGATGACGGGTTGCGTGAATTTCGGTCCGTTCATGTAGGCAATGTGTGCCATGGCTGCAAAAATAACCGCCAGCCCCGGAATCACAAAACGCACAAAGGCCTGTTGGTAGGCCATCTCTTTATATTTTTCGATGAAGATTTTTCTTCGAGTAAAGAAGCGGCTGAGAATTAGATATCCCAAAGCCATCACCACGATCTGGCTGTCAATTGTCCATGTTGGGATCTGGTCTGAAACGATGAAGTAGGCGGTGGTGAGGATAAAAAAGCCCACAAAGCGCAATGCCAACCTGGTTTTCCCGCTTGTTGAATATAGCTCAGGTAGATGTTTGGCAAGTTCGTCAAAGCCTTTGAGTTCCATGTTGCCTCCTGCCTTAGTATAGTACTCCGTATTACATTGTCAAGCGAGTGGCGGATTATAGGTCAGCAGGTTTTATACTCAAGTCATCCGCCGTGATGTGGACAGATTCCAACGCCTTGAAGCTCAAGTCAGCAGATTTGAGCTTGAACTTTTCCGCCACCCGATCAAATAAGGCATGGTAGCCTGCTTTAACCATCTCGTTCCAGCTCAAATCAAGCAGGTTTGCGACCTCGCTCAAGGTGTGGATGTTCTCTCCCTCGATCTCAACGAACGTGCCGTAAGGCAGTTCATCCAGCATGATCTGTGCATCTTTGATCTCAAACGTGGTGCGGAATTTTTCATAAAAGACAACGGGAACGTAGCCCAACAGTTCGAGGAAGTGCTTCGCGCTCTCGAAATCGCCGACGGTGAATTCGATTTCCTGACGACTCATCACACCGCCTTCACGCTCCTCGCTGGGTCCTTTAAAAGTGAATTTGGCTTCGGTGTCATTTCGTAGGCGCAGCACTTTGAAATCCCTACGCAGGCTGCCGTCGGGAAAATCGAAACGATAATTGACTTCATGTACGCGCGGTTGAATCAATTGCGCCTTCAATTCAAGAAGGCGCAATTCGATCCTCTTTAGATCACGTACATAAAATTTGACTTCGGTTTCCTGTCCGTTCGCAGACATTAGTGCAAACTCAACATGGCTTGTTTTTGTTCAACGCTTTCGCCGGCCTTCACGCGGACTCGTCCGATCACACCGTCTCGCGGGGCTTTAAGTTCGTTCTGCATTTTCATGGATTCAAGGATCAGCATGACCTGTCCCTTTTCCACACTCTGACCTTCTTCAACAAGTACGCTCACTACCAACCCGGGCATGGGTGCCTTAAGGTGGAATTCACCTCCCTCCGACACGCCCCCGCCGGCTGCGGCTTTCAAACGTTTTTCGCGTTCGTCCTCGATCTTTACCTGAAACTGCCGCCCGCGTAAAAGAACTTCCCAATCTTCATCTCCTTGATAGACGAAGGATTCGTAAGACTTCCCGTTCAGGATCAGGGAAAAGACAGGCTGCCCGCCGACGGTTTCAAAATCTACGGTCAACAATCGTTCGCCAATGCGGATATGGTGATCGTCAACGATCTCGATCTCAAATTCCTTGTCGTCAACTGTGGTTACATATTTCATAAATTACCTCGATCGTTGTCATAAACCTGAAATCATTAACGGTGCATGCGTTCCCAGCGTCCAACCCATTTCCAGTTGCTGGTGTCGCGTTCGTTGCGGCGGACAATGTGCGCGGAGCGTTCGGTTTGTTGGTGAGCAACCAGTGTCGCAAGGATGGCGGCGATCTCAGTTTGAGCTTCATCAGTCTCAGAAGCGGTTTCCATAGAGAAGCGTTCCTCTACGAAGCGCGTATCAAATTGGCCACCCATGAAGCGATGCGAATCCATCAAAGTCTGATGGAAGGGGATGTTCGTACGTACGCCCACGATTCGATATTCTTCCAATGCACGACGCATACGCAGAATGGCTTGCGCGCGTGTCTCGCCCCACACGATCAATTTTGCGATCATCGGGTCGTAGAACGGAGTGATCTCAAAGCCAAGGTAGACGCCTGTGTCCACGCGCACGCCAGGCCCGGTGGGGAGGATGCTATGTGTAATGCGTCCCGTGGATGGCATGAAGCCGTTGAAGGGATCTTCCGCATTCACACGGCACTCGATCGCATGCCCCTTCATTTGGATCTGCTCCTGCGTGTAGCTCAGCTGTCGGCCGCGTGCGATGCGAAGCTGCTCGGCAACGATGTCCACGCCCGTTACCATTTCAGTAATCGGATGCTCCACCTGCAAGCGCGTATTCATTTCAAGGAAGTAAAAATTGCGGTCCTTGTCCACCAAAAATTCAATCGTGCCCGCATTGACATAATCCACAGCTTGTGCAGATTTGACCGCCACACTGCCCATCTTCTGGCGCAGCTCATCATCGATGAATGACGAAGGCGATTCTTCCAGCAGTTTTTGATGACGGCGTTGAATGGAACATTCGCGCTCGCCAAGGTGAATGACGTTGCCTTGCGAATCTGCCATGATCTGGAATTCGATATGGCGCGCGCCTTCCACCAGTTTCTCCAAATAGACATTGCCATCGCCGAAGGCGGATTCCGCCTCGCGTCTTGCGGATGCAAGCAGGGTCGGCATTTCCTCGATGCTTCGTACTTCTCTCATGCCTTTTCCGCCGCCACCTGCGGTGGCCTTGATGAGCAGCGGGAACCCGATGGTTGGGGCGATGTTCAGCAGATCATCATTCGTCATATTGCCGACAGCTTCCGTACCGGGGACAACCGGAATACCGGCCTTGATGACGGTTGCGCGCGCTTTGCCTTTATCGCCCATCGCCGCAATGGACGAAGGTTTCGGGCCGATGAAGGTGATGCCCATGTCTGCGCATTTCGCGGCAAAGTCTTCACGCTCTGCCAGAAAGCCGTAGCCCGGGTGAATTGCATCCGCGCCAGACTTCCTCGCTACTTCCAAAATTTTATCCGCCCGCAAATAGGATTCCCTCGAAGGCGCAGGCCCAAGCAAATAGGCTTCGTCCGCGTAGCGGACGTGCAAGGCACTGCGGTCTGCCTCGGAAAAAACAGCCACGGTTTCCAGACCCAGTTCACGGCAGGCTCGAATGATGCGGACTGCGATCTCGCCGCGATTTGCAATTAATACTTTATTGAACATAAACGCTCCTTACGAATGACGTATTACGGTTTGTAATCCGCGATTCGTGATTCGTAAAATTTACAGCGGGATGTTTCCGTGTTTCTTGGCAGGGTTCGCGTCGCGCTTGTTGCTGAGCATTTCCAGCGCATTGATCAGGCGCGGACGGGTTTCCTTCGGCTCGATCACATCGTCAATGTAGCCGCGCTGGGCAGCCACATACGGGTTGGCGAATTTCTCTTTGTATTCAGCCACCAATTCCGCTTTTCTTTGGATGGGATCCTCCGCCGCTTCCAGTTCCTTGCGGAAGATGATATTCACCGCGCCGTCAGGTCCCATCACTGCGATCTCGGCAGTGGGCCAGGCGAGGTTGATGTCACTGCGAATGTGCTTGGAGGACATCACGCAATATGCGCCGCCATACGCCTTGCGGGTGATGACAGTCAACTTCGGCACCGTTGCTTCACAATAGGCATAGAGCAATTTCGCGCCGGAGCGGATGATGCCGTGATGTTCCTGGAAAGTGCCAGGCAGGAAGCCGGGCACATCTTCAAAGGTGATGATCGGGAAATTGAAGGCGTCGCAGAAGCGCACAAAACGCGCCGCTTTTTCGCTGGCGTCAATGTCCAATACGCCAGCCAGAACAGCAGGCTGATTGGCAACAATGCCAACGGAATGTCCGCCGAGGCGGGCAAAACCAACGACAACATTCTGCGCGTAATTTTCGTGGATCTCGAAGAACTGTCCATTATCCACAATCATGGTGATAACTTCCTTGATGTCATACGGCTTGTTCGCATCGTCCGGAACGATCACATTCAAGCCTTCTTCCATGCGCAGTGGGTCGTCGCTCTGAACAAAGGGAGCATCCTCCATGTTGTTTTGCGGCAAATACCCGAGCAGCTTACGGATGAGGTAAAGCGTATCCGCTTCGCTGTCTGCGGCAACGTGGCACACGCCCGATTTTTCGGAATGTACGTTCGCGCCGCCCAACTCCTCCTGGGTCACTTCTTCGTGGGTCACGGTTTTGACAACATCCGGTCCTGTGACGAACATGTACGAGGTATTGCGGGTCATAAAAATAAAATCGGTGAGGGCTGGCGAATATACTGCGCCGCCCGCGCATGGTCCCATAATTGCAGAAATTTGTGGAATGACTCCCGAAGCCATTGTGTTTCGCAGGAAAATATCCGCGTACCCGCCCAGAGCCACAACACCTTCCTGAATGCGCGCACCGCCCGAGTCGTTCAAGCCGATAATGGGCGCACCGTTCTTCATCGCCATGTCCATGATCTTGCAGACCTTTTCAGCATGGACTTCTCCAAGGCTGCCGCCGAACACGGTGAAATCCTGTGAATACACATAGACAAGGCGGCCTTCCACAGTTCCCCAGCCTGTCACGACCGAGTCGCTCATGAATTGCTGATCATCAAGCCCAAAGTCATGCGTGCGATGGATAACAAAAGGATCCACTTCATGAAAAGAGCCTTTATCCAACAATAAATCAAGTCTTTCGCGGGCAGTCAGACGTCCCTTTTTATGTTGTGCGTCAATACGAGCCTGTCCGCCGCCAAGACGTGATTGCGCTCTTTGATCATTCAATAACTGGATTTTCGTTTTCTCGCTCATAGGCCTCTCTCGACATTGATTTGATTGCATAATAGATGATGATGAACAATCCCAGATTTACTATAACAGCAAAGATCGTATTTGGTCGCGGATTTTGGAAAAAGAGCCTCTCGCTCCAATACCAAAACGTGTAACTGATCGCTGCTCCGAGCAGCATTTTCCCAGCCCAAACTTTTGCCTGCCAGATACCCCAAAAGAGAGTACATCCGGTGACCACCCATACCCCGCCAATAATGGCAGCGACAATTGGCGGAAGGCTTGCAGAGAATTCGGTCAACACATCACGCCATGCGAGGACTGTCCACGCGCTGATGACGTTGGAGATCAGGATGATTAACACCGTTAATTGGATGAGGGTTACAGGGAAGGAGCGTTTCATGGCTATGGAGTGGGTGTGGAAACCCCGGGGTGTCTGAAAATGCGCGGCTCAACCCAAACTGCGAGATCGCCTATCGGATTGTCATTGTCGCGCACAACCAATGTCAACTGCACGGTTTGACCGTTAAGTAGTGTATCCAGCGGGAAGTTGATCAGGTGTGAGTGTTCTGTGTAGTTATAAGGCCATTCGGGGAATGGTTCGTAGTATTTTCCGCTGCTGTCGTAGTAACCAAGGGAAAATGTAACGTCGCATTGTGAATCTGGCATGCAATATAACTGGGTGCGGAAGAAATCTCCCAGCTCGATCTTTCTGGCAGGAAAGGTTCCGAATATCTCTGCAAAATCCCCGGCCTGCGCAGGGATGGTGAGAAGTACGTTCGCTTTGTACGGCAGGTTTAATTCTGTGTCTGTCAGCAGGTCTACATAACCGGCATTGATCTGCCCCTGAATTCCCGGGCAGGGAATTTCCTCTCCGCTGTTGCTCCATTTGGCGTTGCAGACATCCGGCGCAAAATAGTAGACCGTGTTGGCGGCATCATCGAGTGGAGGGACTGCGTAGGTGGGGGTTGGCGGAGCAGCCGTCAGCGTGGGAATTGCTGTGAATGTGGCAGCAGGCTGAGGGTCCGCAGGTTGAGGCGTTGCTTGAGAGGGCACACAAGCCGAAAGCAAGATCAAAGCAAAGAAGATGGCAAATCCGGTTCGCAAGATGTTCTCCTAATATTTTGGTTCTTCGAGCAAGTAGAACAGAGCTTTGCCGCCGTATTCAGCGTACCTTTCGAGATAGGGACCGAACTGGTCGAAAAATGGCGGCGTGGAGAGCATTTTTGCGTTGGCGAAAATTACGGTCATGCCGCGTTCGCCCAAATAGACCGGCGCATCACCGGCCTGCATCGTGTGAAAGTATTCGCTGCTATTTATCAATCCATCCATGTTGATGATGGTGCGTTCGTTGATGAAGTAGCCGACGTTGCCGCCGCCGGTCATGCCGATGATGGCGCCGGGCGGGGTATTAGCTTCGAGAAAGTACAGCACATCCATGGGCCTGCGATCGGGTTCGTAGTAGCCGTGGGTCATGGCTGGGATGATGGAGTCATATATGTTGTATGCAAGGGCCAGACAAAGCGCGAAGGCTACGGCTTGCAGGGCAGGACGGCTGAATTTTATTCCACGCAGCGGACGGAGGAGAAGATCCATAAAGAAACTGCCTGCAAGGGTGATGAGGATTAGCTCGCTTGTCCAATACCATTCTTTTAGCCCGCCGTATGCGGTGGTTGTGTAGGATAGGATCTGTATCCCGCTTCCAGCGATGAGGGGGATAAAGAGCAGGTTTGTGCCGACTTGAATCGTGCGGCGTTTGTTTAGAAATACAAGTATCAATCCGGCGATGACAAAAACAGCCATTGCGGCATAATAACGATGGGCTGCGTAATTTGCGCCTTCGATGATGGGGTGCAGAAATTCCGCGAACCATGCAAACAGGTCGGTGGCCGGGTCCCACGCGTTGAAGGTGGTTCTGCCGATGCCAAAAAAGGAAGGCCAGTTGGTGGCGGCTTCTTCGTAGATGGTGTATGGCATGGTTCCCCACCAGCGTTTGATCTGTCCGCTGACCGGGCTGGAAGTGCCGAACATGAGCTTGTTGAAAAGCATGTACGCAGCAAGAAAACCGCCCAGCACGCCATAATAGGCTGCGCCTTCCGTGAGCCACGTTTTCCAATTTGTCTTGAATTCAGACAAGGCGCTTTCACCGCCCAATGGCCTTGGGGTGCTGAAAAAATAGGCAGCGAGCCGGAGTGCAAGGATCAGGAACAGGCTAATGCCCCAATCCAAAAGGAAGGCCGAGCGTGGAAAGTTGAACCCTGTTCCAAATTGTGCGCGAATCAAAACCACAGCTATGGTTGCAAAGGAACCAGCGGTGAGCCCAAAGAGGGCCTGCCGGAGGGTTTTCCAGATCGGGTTGGCGCGGGGATGCTGATATGCCCCGAAAAAATACAGCGATATGAGTTTGAAGACAACCGCGATTACTGTGACTTGTATTGTGGATGCGGCGTAGTATGTGTTGTACGAGACAACCCCCGTGCGGAACGCCGCCGCGCCGGTCATGGATGCGAAAATAATGAGCATATCCAACGGTGCAAGGTAACGGATGATCCTGCCGCGAAACACGAGCCAGATGCCAATAATGACCGTAAGGAAGATAAGATCCAATCGGCTGAACAAGACCAGCACAGCCAGCAGGGATATTTCAACAAGCTGGCGGGTGGTGACGGCTTTTGTGCGCCATTCTTTTTCAAAAGCGGTTAGTTTGTGCAGCAGAAGCAAAATAGCCAGGACTGCAACGGGCGTTTCCAATCCATTTTTATACACGGTGGACTGGATATATAAATTAAAAGCCCAGAACGAGGCCGCCAAAATCGCCACCGTCTCGGACAGATGGGCTTTTACCAGCCGGTACACAAGGATGGCATTTACGGCCTGAAAAACCGCAATGAGCATCAACAGGATGCGCAAAGGCAGGATCACATCAAAGCGGGCGAGTGCAAAAATGGGAAGGCAAATGAGCATCCACAAAGGATGGTAGCCGTTGGTGAGATTGATCCCGTCGAACGAACTGCCAAGACCTTCGGTGATGTTCCGCGCTACCTTGAAGTAATAGTAGGCATCGTCGCGGGTGAACCAGGCGTTCGGGAAGTTGTACGCATCGGAAAGCGCCGCATACAGGTGGATGATTAAGGTGAAGATGATGATCGCGGCTTCAAAGAGAGAGAGACGTTTTATAAATTTCATGTTTTGTGCGCCGGCGTGTTTGAACGCCGAATTCGATTCCTAGGTTTGTAGTGTGATCTTTCCAAAATTTTCGCCGAGCCAGAGCCGCTCCTGTGCGGAGGCGGCATCTTTCAGTGGGTACGTTCTGTCGATAATAGGCTTGAGTTTACCAGCAATCACCAAATCCATGACTTCGCGGAAGTCCGCCAGCGTGCTCATAGTGGAGCCGAGAATCGAGAGATGCTTTGCGAAAATAAAGCGGTTGTCGATCTCAAAGCGGGGGGCGCCGCTGTTGCCAACCGTCAGCAGCCGTCCGCCTTTGCGAAGTGCGCGCAGGCTCAGCGGAAACGTTGTACCGACATTATCCACCACCATATCTACACCGCGTTTCTCGGTTGCAATAAAAAGCGCCTTCGACCAATCCTCGTTCTTTGAGCGGTCGATCACAACGTCCGCGCCGAGGGCTTCGGCCTGCACCGCTTTATCGGAATTTGAGCTGATGACGACGACTCGCGCGCCGAGATACTTCGCGATCTGGATGCTGGCGGAATTAACGCCTCCTCCCGCGCCGACAATTGCCACTGTTTCTCCGGCTTTTACCGCCCCTCGTTTGACCATCGAATGCCACGCGGTTTGGTAGACCAATGCGGCAGCGGCCGCCTGATGGAAGTCGAAATCCATGGGCAGTTTGTAAAGCTGGCGCGCCGGTACGCAGACGAATTCGGCGTACGTCCCGCGGATGGATTCACCGAGCAGATGCCAGTTGCTGCACATGTTGTCCTGTTCGTTCAAACAGAACTCACAGGTGCCGCAGCCAAAGTTTGGGTTGATCACCACACGTTCGCCGGTGCTGAATCCTGAAACGTCACTTCCAAGCGCGGCAATTTCCCCTGCGCCATCCGCGCCGTTGATGTGCGGCAGTTCCAGCTTTAATCCCGGCCAGCCGTTGCGCACGAACACATCCATGCGGTTAAGGGCGGCGGCGTGGATGCGTACCAAAACCTCGCCTACTTTGGGTTCAGGGGTTGGGAAGTCGGTGTATTCCAAAACTTCAGGGCCGCCATGTTGATGGAAGAGAGTGGTTTTCATAGGGTGGATGTACTTTCTTTAGGGGCTGATCACAAAATTAATGGAGTTGGAGCGCAGCGGCGTATGGCCAAATGCGTCCACGAGCAGGTCTGTGCTGAAAGCTTCGGCGTAACAGGCATAGGAACCCGGCGCAAACTGTGGTGTGAGTTCTCCCTGTCTTTGTTCCTGTGAAAAGCTGGCAGCTTGGGTCAGGAGGTATTGATCAAGGTTGTCAGATGGCAGGAAATCCGGGTCGGTGGTGATGATTATCTCATCGATGAAGATTGCCATGAATTGCGTGGGGTCTTCCTTGTAGGGTCTTTCCAGCGAGATGGTATGTATCCCTGCTGGAATGTTGAATGGGCCGACCCGTTCCCAATTCCACTGATTGGTTTTTTCACCGGATATCGCGCCGAAGGGGATCGTCTGATTGCCAATTGTAATCTGCGCGGGGGAGTTGTCGGGGACGCGCTTGTAGTACCGCACCCAGAGATAGACAGGGTTTTCCTCGTGTAAATTGAGATCGAATAAAACCGGATTGCTGCCAAAGTTATCCATCAAGAAACCGGTGCCTGCCCAGCCGGGTGCAACGGCGGTTTCAATATTCCAGCCGGGGGTGAAAGGCAGAGTCTCGGCCTCAATGAGCTGATGGACTCGTTGTAGGTTTTCGCATTTCAAGATCAACTTGCTGGCTGTCCCTTGCGCCAGTTCCCAGCGTATCGTGTCTGTTGAAACGGGTTCAATGGATAATGTAGTACTGATGCAATCTGCGGAGGAGAGCGCATCCTTGTTTATATCCACACGGTCAACGAATACGCCTTCAACCCAGACGGCTTTCGGATAGCACGTGGACAGCGCTTCCTTGAGGTCGATGCGCTGGGCGTGGCTGTCTGCGGTGGTTTTATCCAAAATGATGGAAAGATTGGGGCGTTCGCTCAATGTTGAGAGGGATGGGAGAACATCCTCCAGTGCCACGTATTGATAGGAATTTTTGATCAGCTCATTTGGCAGATTGCCGAGCATGAAAAGCTCGATCATTTGCGTTTCGTTATTCAGCGGTTCATTCGCTTGAGGGATGGAAGCCAGAACGATCAACGTATCGGGGCTGGCGGCGTCTCCGGCTAGTTCGGCGATCTCTCGCCGCGTTTGGTCGTTGTCGTAATCATTTACTTCGTTGAAGTAAATATAAAGATTGATGAGCGGAACCCAGATGAGGATAAGAAGTGATGCTGCAATAATGAATGGACGGAATCCGTTTCCGAGTGCGCGCAGACTTTCGCGCCCGAAGATATACATTCCAATGGCGACCAGAATATATACAGCGGGCAGAGCTGGATAATAGACCCGCCCGAGGGGGGAGTGAACTGCTACAGGGATGGGAATGATGAAGAGCAGCGACCAGATCAAGGTCCAGAAAGAGAGGCGGCGGCGCGGAGTTGCCAGGGTAAAGATCAGCCCGAAAGTCATCCACGGCAGGAGGAAGGCGTTGAGGAGTGGTCCCTGACGGTTGTAGAATAAATCTTGAAAGCTGCCGGCGTACCAGCTAAATATTACATCGGAGAAATATGCCCACAACGAAGCAAGGTCAACCTGGCGGTTGTTGATCCCGTAATAACTCATCCGGTCTGTGATGTAGGGGATGAGGAGGGGGATCGCCAGTATGGAAGGCGTGAGCAGGGCAGTGAGGTTGCGAGAGATGTCTGTGCGGTTGTCTTTGAGCTGCCGTGCTTCAAGGACTGTGAGCAGAAGCGCGACCAGTACAAGGGGCCAAACCGTGTCGTACGTCAACACGCCAATGGCGAGTGCAATTCCTGAAATGGCATACGCCTGCCATCGCTTTGATTTGATCGCCCATGCCAGCAGGGCAAGGGTGAGTAGAACCCATACCTTGACATGGCTTTCCACATGCGCCATACGGCTGGCACTGATGTCAAAGATGGATGCGCTCAGGAACCAGCCAGCCAGAATTGCGAGCGGAATCGCCGTGATCTGGCGCAGAAGCAAATAAAAAATTAGGGTGGCGAGAACGCTGAAGAATGCCACTTCAAAACGCGCTGCAAAAATGGAAGGCCCAAGAAGCTTGTGGAAAAGGGTCTGCATGAAAAAGCTGACCGGCAACGCATCGCGGTGATACATGGCGAGTTCCGTTGGCTCGCCGCGAATGCCAAGTTCTACAACTTCCGCTGTCCACTTTGCTTCGTCGCCTTCAATGCCGTATGGAATGGATTTGAGAAAATACATGCGCCCAAACGCCGCCAGCGATAACATAAGAATGACGAGGGCAACTTCCGCGCGGAGTGGAATGGGGCGTGATTCATCTGGTTCTGTGGATGTGGAAGTTCCTGCGAACCTGCTCCAAAGGACAAAGCCGATGACTGAAATTAAATAAAGAAGAATGCCGATGGAAAACTGAACTTTGCCGGAGATCATCCATTGTGCGCTTCCGGCTAGGCTTATCAAACTCCATAACAGGCTGAAGCGGAGAATGACGGGCGAGCGGCGGATGGCGGAAGTGGCTGCAAGGATGAGGGCGATCGATCCGCTGAGCAGGTTGCTGAGTGTTGCGGCTTGGTTGTAATTATTGCGCAGGAAATCCCTTAGCGAGTGGAGAAAATAAAAGGGACGACCCGGCAGGTTTGGTTCGATGGGTACGCTTCCCGTCAACTGCACCGGCGCGGAGAGCGAGAGATAGATCAACAGGCATAAAGAGAAACCGATAAGCAGGATCTCCCAGTAGTAGGTGGAAAACAAAAATAGCGCGCGCAGCTTGAAACTGTCCGCTGCGGATTCGTCTTTGAATTCTTTTTCTTGCGGGGTTTGTTCAGGCTTGAAAGGCGGGTCGCTCCAATTGTGGGAGCGACCCGAAATAAACAGCGCCAGGGTTAGCGCAACCGCCAGGGGAATTAACGTCCAGAGTGGCGTGATGATCATTTTTCTTTTATTTGATTCCCAGTTCCAGCCTTGAAATGACCAGTCTTTGGATCTCGCTTGTGCCTTCGTAAATTTCTGTGATCTTCGCGTCGCGGAAATAGCGTTCCACGGGGAGTTCCTTGCTGTAGCCCATGCCGCCGTGGATCTGTACCGCGTGGTGGGCAACGAACATGGCGGTTTCAGATGCGTACAATTTCGCCATGGATGCTTCCAGTGAATAGCGCCCGCCGTTTTCCTTGGCATTCTCTTTTGCGATGGCGGCGTTGTAGATCAGCAAACGGGATGCTTCGATGCGGGTTTTCATATCTGCGATCTTGAAGCCTGTTCCCTGAAATGTACCGATCGGTTGACCAAACGCCTCTCTCTGACCCGCGTACTGTCTCGCGGCTTCGTAGGCAGCTTCTGCAATCCCAAGCGCTTGTGATGCGATGCCGATGCGGCCTGCGTCCAGAACGGTCATGGCGATCTTGAACCCATCGCCTTCGCCGCCGAGTCTGTTCTCAACGGGGATGCGGCAATCTTCGAAGATGATCTCGCTGGTGGCAGATGCGCGGATGCCGAGTTTGGGTTCCTTCTTACCGCGAACCACGCCCTTTGTTTTACCGTCCACAAGAAATGCGCTGACGCCTTTTTGTTTTTTCTCAGGGTCGGTCATCATGAAGACGACGAAGTAATCAGCCACCGGCCCGCTGGTGACCCAGGATTTGCGGCCGTTCAAGATATAAAAATCACCATCGCGGGTGGCGCGGCTTTTCATGGTGCCTGCATCAGATCCACTTTGGGGTTCGGTGAGGGAATACGCGCCGATGGCTTTGCCGGAGGCAATGGGCGTGATGAATTTTTTCTTCTGTACTTCAGTGCCGAATTTCAGGATGCCGTGGCAATAAAGGGAGTTGTTGACCGACATGATGACGCCATGGGAGGCATCCACTTTGCAGATTTCTTCAAGGGCGAGGACGTAGGCGAGTGAGTCCATGCCTGCGCCACCGTACTCTTCGGGGACTTCAATGCCCATAAAACCCAGCTCGCCCATCTTTTTGATGGTGGCATGTGGAAATTCTCCGCTCTCATCATGTTCGGCTGCAACGGGGGCGATCTCTTTTTGGGCGAAGTCACGCGCCGCATCACGCAACATTTTGTGTTCTTCGCTGAGAGGGTAAATGGGAAGGTTTGTCATTGTTGTTCTCCGTAGTCATTTTTTACTGATTGCCGTATAACGCGCGGCATTGTCAGTTTGATTTGCAATGTGATAGTTTGTGAATTATACCGCTATGCTCTTGTGGATAGAATTTGTCAGCGTGGCTTGTGCTGATAGTGGGCTGGCAGGTTTGGGCGCGGAAAGAGGCGTGTATCCCATTCGGCAATCGGCGATTGACTTTCAATCTTCATTTCATATAATTAATTTGGAATAGGATATTTCGTATCTTGTATCCGGTACAGGTGTACTTATGTTACTAGAAAGGAGGCAGCTCAAGTCAATTGTTTGTCGATCATTTGTTCAATCAGAATAAACCAACTAAATAAAAGGAGAGAGAGTAATGAAAAAGTACGCGTTTAATTTGCTTGCTTTGTTCGTGTTGGCCAGCCTTGTCCTTTCTGCTTGCGGCGGAACGGCAGCAGGCGGCGGTATGAAGACTGAGGTCGGCGATGGGGAAGGCGAAGTTTCGATCATTGCCTGGGCTGGTTATATTGAAAACGGTTCGACTGACCCCGCTTACGATTGGGTGACTGAATTCGAAGCGCAGACCAGCTGTAAAGTAACCGTGAAGACTGCGGCGACTTCCGATGAAATGGTGACGTTGATGAACGAAGGCGGCTTCGATCTCGTAACCGCTTCGGGCGATGCTTCCAACCGTTTGATCGCGGGCGGTAAAGTTCAGCCGATCAACATTGACTTGATCCCCTCCTGGAATACCGTAGATGACCGCTTGAAGGATGCTCCCTGGCATACCGTGGACGACGTTCATTACGGCGTTCCTTATCAGTGGGGACCGAACGTGTTGATGTACAACACGGAAGCATTCCCCGAAGCGCCGACATCCTGGGATGTGACCTTCACCGAAATGACCCTTCCCGATGGCCAGTCCAATGCAGGACGCGTGCAGGCATTTGATGGCCCGATCTATCTCGCCGATGCCGCTCTCTATTTGAAGTACCACAATCCCGAACTTGGCATTGATAATCCGTATGACCTGACTCAGGAACAGTTTGATGCAGTGGTGGCTTTGCTTACCGAGCAGCGCACACTGATCAATCGTTACTGGCACGATGCATTTGTTCAGATGGATGACTTCAAGAACGAAGGCGTTGTGGCTTCCGGTTCCTGGCCTTTCCAGGTGAATCTGCTCCAGTTCGAATCTGCGCCGATCGCTTCGGTCTTCCCTGTGGAAGGCGCGACCGGTTGGGCTGATTCCACCATGATGCATGTGGATGCTCCGCACCCCAACTGTGCATACAAATGGATGGAATGGTCTTTGAACCCGAAATTGCAGGGCGATCTCGCTGCATGGTTCGGTTCGGTTCCTTCCGTTCCTGCTGCTTGCAGTGGCAACGAACTGTTGACCGATGCCGGTTGTGGGACTAACGGCTTTGATAATTTCGATAACATCTGGTTCTGGCGCACGCCGATTGCCGAGTGCAGTACTGGCAATGGTGGATGCGTTCCATACAGCAAGTGGGTGGAAGCCTACGTGGGGATCATAAGTCAGTAGAGTAAAATTGATTCAGGCAGGGACATTGTCCCTGCCTGAATCTCTAATTTGGAGAATCGCGCCCGTATGACAACCCCCGCCATTCGTTTTGATAAAGTAAGCCGCCATTTTGGCGATGTAAAAGCAGTTGATAACACTGACCTTGAAATTCGCGATGGCGAATTTTTTTCCATGTTGGGACCATCCGGCTCGGGGAAGACCACCTGTCTGCGTATGATCGCAGGATTTGACAGACCCACTTCGGGACAAATTTATTTGTACGGGCAGGATGTTTCCAACCTGCCGCCGTATGACCGTGATGTAAATACGGTCTTTCAGGATTATGCTCTTTTTCCGCACATGAGCGTGGGGGATAATATTGCCTATGGACTTATGATCAAGAAAGTCCCGAAGCCGGAACGCATGAAGCAAGTGGATGAGATGCTTGAACTCGTTCAGCTAAAAGGATTTGCGGGACGCAAACCCTCCCAGCTTTCCGGCGGACAACGTCAGCGCGTCGCTCTTGCCCGGGCGCTGATCAATCATCCCAAAGTTTTGCTTCTCGATGAGCCGCTCGGCGCATTGGACTTGAAATTACGCCAGCAGATGCAAGTGGAATTAAAAGCCATTCAGCAGCGTGTTGGCATTACCTTTATCTTCGTCACTCACGATCAAGAGGAAGCTCTGACGATGAGTGACCGCATTGCCGTATTCAGCCAGGGAAAGATCGAACAGATCGGTACGCCCTCCGAAGTGTATGAGAAACCTGCTTCACCTTTTGTAGCGGGATTTGTAGGCACATCGAATCTCATCAGCGGTGAGGTCGCAAAACGCATTACCGGCTCCGAGCAGATGTTCTCGATCCGTCCTGAGAAGATCCATTTGGGAACGGAAGGCAGCGGTTTGAACGAAGGCATGGTCTCCATTGATGGAACCGTCCGCGATGTTGTTTATCTTGGTTTGTTCACCCGCTATCTGGTGGAGATCGAAGGCGGAAATGACCTCGTGGTTGTGGAACAGAATCTCAAGACCACATCCATGGAAGTGTTATTAGCCAAAGGGAAGAAAGTACGCTTGCAGTGGCATAAAGACCACATGAGCCGTGTAGGTGGCTAGAATATGATCAGCCGCGCGTCTACTTATTTGTATCAGCGTCCAAAACTTGTCCTTGCCCTGTTGCTTGGGCCGCCAATGCTTTATTTTTTGGTGGTCTATCTCGGCTCTCTTTTTGCGTTACTCATCAACAGTTTCTTTTATCTCGAAGAATTCACCGGCTTGGTCGTGCGCGAGTTCACCTTGCGGACGTATGCCAAGCTGTTTGACCCCGTCAACCTCGGTATCTTCTGGCGCACTGCCAGCATGGCAATGGCGGTCACCGTAGCAGATGTGATCATCGCCTTCCCGCTTGCGTATTACATTGCTCGCTTTGCATCACCCAAACTGAAAACATATTTATACATTGGCGTAACCCTTCCTTTGTGGTCAAGCTATCTCGTCCGCGTTTATGCGTGGAAGTTGATCCTCGCCAAGGAAGGCATTGTTTCGTGGGTCTTTAGTTTGTTCGGCCTTCAATTCATCATAGATGGATTATTGTCCATTCCGAGTATCGGCGGCTCATCGCTGTCTCTTTCGCCGATCGGCATGTTCATTGCCTTTTGCTACATCTGGCTGCCGTATATGATCGTCCCGATCCAAACCGCATTGGAGCGTGTGCCAAAGTCCTTGCTCGAAGCCTCCAGCGACCTTGGCGCGAATAGCGCACAAACATTCCGCAATGTGATTCTGCCGTTGGCTTTCCCCGGCGTGATTGCAGGTTCCATTTTTACATTCTCGCTTACTCTTGGCGATTTTATTATTCCGCAAGTGCTTGGTAACTCACGCTTCTTTATTGGTCAGGCCGTGTATTCCTACCAAGGCACGGCGGGAAATATTCCGCTTGCTGCGGCGTTCACGATGGGGCCGGTTGTTATCATGGTCGTGTACCTGTTGATCGCGCGCAAAATGGGAGCATTCGATGCGCTCTAAATCTTATACCGATAAACCTTCGCTCGGTCTAATCCTTGGCGCGGCTGGGACAATGCTCTTCCTGCACGTGCCCATCTGGATCATCTTTTTATATTCTTTCACAACTGATGAAGCCACGTATTCTTTCCCATTGCCCGGGCTGACAACCAAATGGTTCGGCGTTGCACTTCAACGATCAGATTTATGGGATGCGCTATTTTTATCTGCTCGGGTTGCGGCGGTTGCAACTGTAGCCGCTCTCATCCTTGGCACACTGGCCGCGGCGGCTGTCTATCGCAGTGATTTTTTCGGAAGAGATGCGGTTTCCTTTTTGCTGGTTCTGCCCATCGCTTTGCCGGGTATCGTCACAGGCATTGCGCTGCGCTCCGCCATTGGCACATTAAACATTCCCTTTTCCTATTGGACAATCGTCATCGGTCACGCGACCTTTTGCGTGGTCGTCGTTTATAACAACGTGCTTGCGCGTTTCAGGCGCATGTCCGGTTCGCAGATCGAAGCCTCCATGGATTTGGGCGCGAATTCATTTCAAACCTTCCGCTATGTAGTTTTGCCAAACATCGCCACGGCACTCGTCGCTGGCGGTATGCTCGCCTTCGCGCTTTCCTTCGACGAAGTCATCGTCACCACCTTCACCGCGGGGCAGCAATCCACATTGCCCATTTGGATCTTCAGCCAGCTTGTCCGCCCGCGTGACCGTCCCGTCACGAATGTGGTCGCAACCATCGTGGTGCTCATCACCTTCTTTCCCATCTTCTTCGCGCAACGTATCTCCGCCCAGAGTGCGGATACTGAAGGTGAGACAAAATAAGAACTACATCATTGTGACGAAGCAATCTCAGGTGACAGTCATTTCTAAAATGACTGTCACCTTCTTGTATAATTGCCCCTCATGCAGAATCCCATCTGGAAGTTTGAATCGGACTTAACGAATCGTCTGCTCGTCTGGAGCATTCTTTCGCTTCTTTCCGGACTTTATATCTGGTTCGCCACCAATGAGTTTGGACGTGGCTTCGGCATTCAGCTCGTCGCCTGGGGTGCCGTGGACGCGGCCATCGCCATTGTCGGCGCGAGAACTGCCGCTCGGCGCAAATCCACAGCTGACCCGAAGAATGAGGCGCTCTTCATCCGCAAAGTCTTGTGGATAAATTTCGGGCTCGATGTGCTCTACATCCTCGGCGGGTTTTGGGTCATCCAATCGTATTCAGAATCATTCTGGCAGGGGACAGGTTGGGGGATTGTTCTGCAAGGTGCTTTCCTATTCTTGTTCGATCTTATTCACGCCTTGCGCGTGCCAATAGAGGTGAAATGACTTTTTCGTATCTCAACCCAAAGTGTGAAGCGCGCCCAAATAAATGGGGCGGTTGCAGTGTGTATGCTCTCGAAAATATTTCGAAAGATGAATTGATTTCGTTGTGGGGCGGAAAGATAATTCGTAGAGACGAGTTGGACTCGTCCATGCCGCGCTTCACTGAACGCGTTTTGCAAATGGACGAAGACTTATATTTGCTGACCGCCGAAGAAAAAGAGCCAAATGATTGCTTCAATCATTCTTGCGAGCCGAACTTGGGATTCTTCGGGCAGATCGGCTTGGTTGCCATGCGAGACATTGCAGCGGGCAGCGAGCTGACTTTCGATTACGCCATGTCCGATGGCAGCCCGTACGATGAATTTGATTGCCATTGCGGCAAGGCTACTTGTCGCGGCAAGATGACTGGCAACGATTGGAAGCGGCCCGAGTTGTGGGAAAAATACGATGGCTATTTTTCGCCGTATCTTGCCCGCCGTATTAATTCTTTGAAAAAGGATTAAGTCCCTTTCTTCTTTCCTCTCTCATGAAATCATTTCCCTTCCGTATTTACCTCGCCGCTCTCCTTCTACGCCTGATTCCCATCCTGCTCACTCGCAGCCTCGGCATCGGCCTCGATGACATGTTCCAGTATGACATGCTCGCGCGTAGTCTTGCTTCTGGCAATGGTTTTCGCTGGTACGCGCAGCTGGACCTGAAGCAACTCGAACCGTATGTGAAGTTTGATCTTTCCACCGCCACTGGCTACGACCCGCAATACGGACTGTACACCTCCTTCCGTGCGCCGCTGTACCCAGCCTTTCTGGCCATCGTTTACTTTTTTTTCGGACTTGATTTCTCCCGCTTCTTCGCCGCCCGCCTCGCACAGGTAATTTTTCTCGGCGCGCCGCTGGCTCCACTTACATATCTCGTCTCTCGTAAATTGTTACCTGATTCTGAAAGAACATCTCAAACCTCCGCCTGGCTCGTTGCCGCATACCCAATGCTGTTAGTCTATCCCCTTGGCCTCGGTACAGAAAATCCTTTTTTTGTCCTCCTTCTTTCTTCTTTCCTCTTTCTTCTCCTTTCCATCGAAACCCCTTCCGCCTCCCGCCTCCTGCTTTCTGGTCTTTTCCTTGCCCCTCACTGCGCTCACTCGCTCCGTCATCCTTCCTTTCGTGGGGTTGGCGATTTTGTATTTGTTTTACCTGCACCGCGCAAAAGCTTTGCTGGTTGCAGTTGCCTTTGTGCTGGTTGTAAGCCCGTGGGTGATTCGGAATTCGCTGTTGCACCATAAATTAACTGGCATCGAAACTTCGATGGGCTACAATCTGTATCTCGGCTACTATCCGCAAGGGAATGGATCTTTTATCTTCGGTCCTTCGCTGGATCTACTCACCATCATGGATGATGCTGAGCGGGATAAGGTGGGCACACAGAAAGCATTGGAGTTTATCAAAGCCCAGCCCGAGCGGTTTGTCCCGCTGGCCTTTAACCGCCTTGGCCTTTTCTTCGGCTTGGAAAAGCGGGTGCTGATGTATTTCTATTCCAATAATATTTTCGGCTTCATCCCCAAACCGTTATTGCTGACCATATCCGCTATTTTGCTTTTGCCTTTCACGATCATTTCCATTTCTGCAATGCTTGGGCTGTCCCTGCTAAAGTGGAAGCCGCAGACGTTCATGTTGATTTTACTGCTGGCTGCTTATCTTTTGCCGCATGTCTTCATCCTTGCAGAAGACCGTTTCCACCTTGCGATTGTCCCTTTCTTTGCTATCCTCGCCGCCTATTTTTGGACCAGCGGACTTGGCAGGCTCGCGGCCCGATGGAACGAATCAACATACGGCAAACTCGCAGTGACCTTCGCGGTTATCGGCGTCATTCTACTCCTAACCAACTGGGGAGTTGAATTGTCCCGCGATGCAGATAAAATCAGCACATTGCTTGGCTCGAACGGCAACAATGCCCACTTCCCTTATTGAGAGAGAATGGGAATAACCAGACCCTAAAGGTTTTACAAAGAAACCTTTAGGGTCTCCATGTGAGATACTATGAAATATTTACTTGGCGAAAAACTGGATTTTGACTGGAAACTGGTGACAGCGACCATTGTCAGCACCCTGTTGTTGATGGTGGACCATTATCACAAGATCACTGCCTACAAATATGTGGACCGTGTGATCCTATACCTTGTCATCCCGCTTTTGATCATCCTCATTCTTTTCCGAGAGAACCCGAAGGAATACGGTTTCTCACTTGGCGATTGGAAGTTGGGATTGACCTATACTGTGATTGGTATTCTCTTCCTGGCTCCCGTCATTTACTTCCTGGGCAGCGGCAACCCATCCATGAAGGAATATTACGAGCGTTTCCTGCCCGGCCTGCCGTGGACATCCTTCCTTGACTTGATCGGCTGGGAATTCATCTTCCGCGGTTGGCTGCTTTTCGCGTACGCCCGCAAGATGGGACATAATGCCCTGTGGCTGCAAGCTGTCCCATTTGCGCTGGCGCATGTGAGCAAGCCGGAGGTTGAAACTCTGTCCACGATCTTCGGCGGATTTGCCTTTGGCTGGGTGGCGTATCGCACGAAGTCATTTGTGTGGCCTTTCCTGATCCATTGGTTTATCGCCACGTTCATAATCATTGTTGCGGCTGGAGTAGTTTAGGTATGGAAGATTATGTAATTCGCCCTGCGTTGGAATCAGAGTCCGCTCAAATTAAGGCTTTAATTAATGTAGTTGGCATCAACCCCACAGGGCTGGATTGGAAGCGTTTTATCGTCGCGGTAAATGCCGAAGGGTTGGTCATCTCCTGCGGACAATTAAAGCCCCACGGAGCAGACATCCTCGAACTTGCTTCGATTGGAACCCTGCCAGCGTATCGTGGAAAGGGACTTGCACGCGAGGTGATCGAAGCCTTGTTGACGAAAAGTCCGCGGCCTTTGTATTTGATGTGCATTGCCCACAACGGACCGATGTATGAAAAATTTGGTTTTCGAATAATCGAAGGTGAAGATATGCCGCGCTATTTTAGGCGCATCAAAAAACTTTTCGATGTGACCGATGTGTTCCGACATTCGAGCGAGGAATTGCTCGTGATGAAGTTGGAGTAGAATTGAATTTATGAAAAATGCTCTTTATGTGCTGCTGGGTGTGATGGCAGGTTTTGTGCTTGCGGGTGCGCTTATTTTTGTTTCGCGTGCGCCTGCGGGACAGCCGATCCTTTTGCAGCCGGCTCCAACCAAAGTGCCTGTGGCGGTGCATGTTATTGGCGCGGTGCCGCGCCCGGGCCTGTATGAATTCGCGGAAGGCGCGCGCGTGCAGGACGCGATCGATGCCGCGGGCGGTTTGCTTTCATCCGCGAATGTGGACGCGATCAACCTCGCCGCATTGTTGACCGACGGGCTGCAATTGAATATCCCTTATAAAGATGGAGCCGTTCCCACCGAAGACCCGTCTGCGCTGGTGCTGCCGGGGTCTGATTCGGGCGACAATGGTTCGTCCGATGCGGGCACTCCCGGTCAGTCCGAATCCACAAACACCGAGTTGATCAACATCAATACAGCTTCATTGGAAGAACTCGACTCTCTGCCCGGCATTGGTCCCACCACCGCGCAGCGCATCATTGATTATCGCACCACGAACGGTCCCTTCACTGAAATCGATCAGATCATGGATGTTTCCGGCATTGGGCCTGCGACGTATGATGAAATAAAAGACCTCATTACCGTGTAGGAAATTGGAGATACGTATGTCTGGTTTTGATCATTTTGCTGTTCTAGCCCCGCTCTTTGCCCGTCTTTCGTATTCTCAAACCGAGGTCTTGCGTGAAGCCGCGAGCCTGCCGGTTCAGGGACGCTTGCTTGAAGTGGGCGGTGGAACAGGCCGCGCCGCCGCCGCCATTCACGGCCTTGTGGATGAGGTTATTGTTTCAGATATTTCCCTGGGGATGCTGCAAAAGGCGTCTCACCCTGCGCTTTTGCCTGTGTGCAACGGTTCTGAAACATTACCCTTCGCTGACGACTCTTTTGAGCGCGTCATCATGGTGGATGCGCTTCATCACGTGATAGATCGCGACCGGTCAGTTCGTGAAATGTACCGCGTGCTCAAGCCCGGCGGTGTGCTTGTGATCGAAGAGCCCGATATTCGCACGTTTGGCATAAAGCTGGTTGCCATAGCTGAAAAAGTTTTGCTAATGCGCAGCCATTTTCTTACGCCAGATCAGATCGTGGAAATGTGTTCGAGCTTTGCAGGCGGGGAAAAACAGGTCAAAGTGGTAAAGAGAACCGCATGGATCATTATAAAAAAATAAACCCTCCTCCTAATTTTGAGAGAAGGGTGGTTGCATGCGAATTTGCTCCAAAAAAATTATTTTAGCAGCAGGTCACACTTATAGTGTGACCTGCTTTTTTATACACAAGCCCCCAGTGGAGCGTTGTTTACTCGCTCGCCAGCACATGCCTAGCAATTACCAATCTTTGAATCTCACTCGTCCCCTCACCGATGGTCATCAAACGCGCGTCGCGGTACATCCGTTCCACGTTGTATTCGCGGCTGTAGCCATACCCGCCGTGGATTTGAATGGCGTCATAGCAGACCCGCTCTGCCATTTCGGTGGCGTACAGTTTGGCGATGGCGGCTTCCTTGTTGTATGGGCGGCCTTGGTCCTTCAACCACGCGGTCTTGTAGATCATGGTGCGCGCCAGTTCAATTTCCATTGCCATGTTGGACAGTTTGAATTGAATAGCCTGAAACTCGGCAATCGCCTGACCGAACGCCTTGCGCTCACGGGCGTAATCGACCGCCGCATCCATCGCCGCTTGCGCCAGACCGACAGAGATCGCGCCGATGCTGATGCGACCCGCATCCAGCGTGGACAGTGTCTGCTGCAACCCGCGTCCCTCAGCCCCCACCAAATTCCCTAACGGTACACGGACGTTATCGTAGGTGATACCGTGGGCAGGTGAACCGCGCAAGCCCATCTTTTTTTCCGCTGGGCCGATGGTCAGTCCCTTTGAATCGGTCGGGACGAGGATCATGCTCAAAGATTTTGAACCACCCTTCGGGTCTGTGCGGACGAGGGTGATGATGTATTCCGCGATGCCCGCGTTCGTACACCACATCTTCGCGCCATTGATGACCCACTCATCGCCCTGCTTTTCGGCTTTGGTGACCACGCCGCCTTGAATATCGGAGCCAGCGCCAGGTTCGGTGAGAGCCAGCGCGCCGAGCTTGTTCTTACCGCTCGAAACGATTGGCAGCCATTTCTTCTTCAATTCTTCGGTTCCGTACAGTGAAATGGGCGCGGTGCCAAGTCCGTTATGCGCGGTGAAAGCCAGAGCCGTGGAGCCGCAGCCCCAACCCAGCTCTTCCATCGCGATCGCGTTCGAGATCGCATCCACATTTGAGCCGCCGAATTCCTCGGGGATGCTCATGCCGGTCAGGCCAATCGGCCCGCCCTTGCGGACGGACTGCCAGTTGAACTCTTCCTTCTCGTCCACTTCGCGAGCTTTGGGTCTTAATTCCTTCTCCGCAAAATCGTGTACGATCTTCTTCCATGTTGCCTGTTCATTGCTTAGATCGAAATCCATAATACATTCCTGCCTTTTGATTAGATTGTAATTACCTTTGAAGCCTTTATTTGCGCTTCGATAATATCGGGCATTCCGCCAACGATACCTACTTTTACCTTGTCTGTGAGTCTTAATTCAGCGAGGCAGGTGGAGCAGATGATAAGCCGCACACCTTTCGCTTCCAGCTTGCTAAGCTGCTCCAGAATGGGAGAACCTTCCGTTACGAGCTGCACTCCGTCTGTGTAGAAGGTCACCGCGGCGGGCAGATCATTTCCTTCCAGAAGAATGTCAAAGTATTTGGTGATCAATTTTACATTCAGCGAATGAATATTCGTATGTCCCATTCCAAATCGGGTGCATTGTATGACTGTATCTTTCATGTTTATTCCTTTGAATTAAATTTTTCAAGCAGCTTCTTCGCTGCTTTTGCTTTTTCCTTCGGGATGAAAACTTGAACCCGCCCGAGCATATCCATTGTAACTGGGTAAATGGTATGCCCAATGGATTCCTGAACCAGTTCCACATCAATGCCATTTGCTTCGAGATAACTTTCAAGCAGGTCGGCTTCCATTCTGCCGTGCAGTTCGGTCAATAGTTCGTACTTCATTTCGTCCATGGTATTCTCCAAAAGATGATGAACAGAACCGTCCACAGGATGCTCACGATCAACTGGCGCGTGCCAATTTTTACGGGCTTCCATCCAACAGACGGATGATTTATACCCCAAATCGTCTCCAGCCATTGCAGCAAAAACGGGACAAAAATAAAACGCGGGATGAGGTTTGACAATCCCAGCCCGAGTGACAGCACTAAATTAAAGGATGTGTACATCAACGCGCGGACTCCCATCCGCCACCACTCGCTTCGAGTCTTAACCGATGCTTGATTCGGTGTCAACTCGCGTTGTTCCAGCCTGAGATAGGCGTATACGATGCTGGCTGCCGATTGCATCCATGTGAATGCCCAAAGCCACCAGCCAGCCGCATCATACCCGTGGACTCCGATCCAGTACGCGGCGGGCGCGGTCAGGGACAATACTCCTGTGGCAATGATCTCCACGCCGATCTGTTTTCTCTCGGAGCGTTTGCTCACCAGCCACAAATGCCAAACAAAGACAGGCGCACCAGGGATCGCCAGCCATAGAATGTACCCATAGCCTTCGAGGATCAGTCCGAGCAATGCAAGGGCGGCGATACTGCCATAGACCAGCAACCAGAAACGGGCGGGGACAAGATCCGTTTTTGGGCGTCGTCCGCTGTATGCTTTGACGGCGGCTGCCATCGGTTGTCGGATCATGAATGCAGACATCGCCGCAACAATAAAATTGAAGGTGGCGTAGGTAAATTCTCCACCCGCACAGATGCCCACGAGTAATGGACTGATGATGAACACCCACGTGCCGTGGTCTTGTGGAAGGGCGATCTGCTTTTTGAGGTATTGTTCCATCTGGCACAAGCATACAAGAAAAACATGGAGGGCGCAAGGTTGCGGAACGCCCACGGTCACTTAATGCGGCGCGATGGGTATAATAGGTGAAATTATTTCAAGGAGAGATTTACATGGCAGGCAAAAAAAGTAATAAAAAAGCTCAACCCCAGCAATCAGACAAGACAATTCAATACGTAGGTATTGCAATTGCTGCGCTTGTTGTTGCGTATTTTTTGTGGCAGTTTGTTCCGTGGGCGTCGTTTGCGCCGAAGGCTGAAACCGCCTCATCCACTTCATCCAACAGCGGACCGAAGCAATATGACGCCGCTCCGCCGATGACGATCGATGCGAGTAAAAAATATTTTGCAACTGTTGAAATGGAAAAAGGTGGCGAGTTCGTCATCGAGTTGTATGCCGATAAGGCGCCGATCACCGTGAACAGTTTTGTGTTCCTCGCCCGCGAGGGATATTTCAACGGCGTCACGTTCCACCGCGTGTTGGAAGGCTTTATGGCGCAAGGCGGTGACCCAACAGGTACCGGCATGGGCGGACCCGGATATGAGTTCGTGAACGAAGACAGTGACCTGACTTTCGACAAGGCCGGTGTTGTGGCAATGGCCAACGCAGGCCGTGACACGAACGGGAGCCAGTTCTTCATCACCTTCGATGCCCAAGACTTTTTGAATGGCGGTTACACCATCTTTGGTCAGGTGACCGAAGGCATGGATGTGGTCAACGGCATCACCCGCCGCGACCCGGATGCGAGCCCCACGTTTACCGGGGATGCGATCAAGACCGTCACGATCACGGAAGAGTAAATTGCAGGTTTAACAACTGACAGCGGACAATGGCCACGTTCCATTGTCCGCTGTCAGATTGTGACTAGTTTATTTGCGAGTTAGTGAAATTTATAGTTGCCTGACTATTGGAGGCACAATTATGGACGACAAACATACCAAAGGGGAAATGCACGGATGCATAGTCTGCGGCAAGTTGTATCAACTTTATGTGGTCAGTGATGCACGGGGAAAATTTATCGACTGCAAAGTGATGACGGCAGGCGGCAGACGGGTGAGTAATTCTCAGCGTCCATTGGTGGCGTGTGAGAAGCACTCGGAAAAAGAAGTGGAAGCCGCTGTTGTGCGGGTGTACGGTGTGCAGGATGAAGACGACTAGTTACGCACGGTCGTAAAAGACCAGCAGCGTACTTCCATATTTTCGTTGTTCCCCCTCAACTAAATTTTTCAATTCAACCTGCTCGTATTCCGTCGGGTCAATTTGTACAATGACCGTTCCGTCTTCGGTCAGTAGGTTCATGTTGCCATCCACCAGTTTCAACGCCTTTGACCACATTTGTTTGTATTGCGGTGGGGCAATATAAATATATTCAAATGCCTTGTCTGCTTTTGCGCTTAGCAGGCTGAATGCATCACCGCGCCGAATTTCGGATCGCTGGGTGAAGCCGCAATGTTCCACATTTTCTTTTATGGTTTCAACAGGCGCGCGGTTTAAATCTGTGAAGCGCACAAACGATGCGCCGCGGCTTAATGCTTCGACGCCGATCGCGCCTGTGCCGCCGAACAAGTCCCACCAATTTGAATCGATCACATCATCCATCAGGATATTGAACAGCGCCTCTTTCACGCGGTCCATCACGGGGCGGGTCGTGTCACCTGGCACTGACTTTAATTTTCTGCCTCTCGCAGTTCCCGAAATCACCCTGAGACTCATTCAACACTTTTCCTTGCTGCCATATAATTTTCATGCGATGCGGTGATGGGGACTACACATCCCGTGCCGAGGATGAAGCGTTTGCCGTTCGTCTGCTTAATGGCATCTTCCGCTTCTCTCTTAACCTGGTCTGGATACTCCAACGTGAGAGAATCCTGTCTGAGGCCGCCGCACAGCGCACCTTTGAAGAGACTCTGCGCTTCGGAAAGCGATGGGTAGGTTTCGCGGTCATGCCAGTTGACGATTTGAAAGTCTACGAGACGCAGCAGTGAAAAATAAACATCCTTGCCATGCAGGTGAAGCATGTTGCACCACAAGTCTTTAGCTGGCGCGAGAGTCTTCTGGTCATATGGCAAAGCGATGGTTTTGTATTCTTCCAGTTCGAGCATGCTGCCCTGCGCGTGCTGCATGGCGTAGAAGATCCCATCCACGCCGACATCGCAGACCGCTTCCACAAATTTGACCGCGGATTTGGTGATGGTTTCCAACCCTTTTTTTACCGCTTCAGGGTATTTGCGGATGTGCTCCAGCAGCAGGTCATTGCCTGCCAAATTCTTCGCCTGTGAAAGCGGATTGAAGATGGTTTGGATGATGGGAGTCTCTGGGTCAAGTTTCTGCTTGATCAAACGGAGGCAGTCCAACTGTCCCGCGAGATGCGGAGAGGTTGGGTCCAGCACGGGGAGTTTTTCCCAATCCCCGGGGTCTTTGATGATGCGTTTGGTGTAACGGCGCGAGCCTTCCGCGTCGCCCATCCATTCATCGTCCACGCCCCAGTCTTTGACGGCGAAGGAGGAGGACGGTGTCACTTTGACGATGTCAAAATCATACGCGCTTTGGTGCCTCAGCGTGGCGGCAGCGAGGGTTTCAGGGTTTTGGTCCTCTACGGGGAAATGCCGCCAAAGTGCGATTGGGGTGCGGTCTGTTGCCTCGTTGTTGAGGCAGGCTTGAATACGTTCTCGGTGTGTGGTCATTTTTATAATTTACTTTCCAGGCGGTGCCTGTGGTATTTTCCTTCACGGAAGGTTTTGGCAATTGTAAATCCATTTGCCTGCGTTGCCTTAAGGCTGGCCTCGTTCCACGTTTCGATGCTGGCGAATATTTTTTTGTATCCCCGTCTGCGGCCTTCATCCATCAATGCATTTTGCAGGGTACGTCCGAGCTTTTGCCCTCGAAATTTCGGGTCCACAGTGAAATAGACACATTCGATGGCGGCGGGGTCATCTTCCATTTGTCCCTGAATGGTGATGCTGGAAATGACCATCTGAAAAAAAACAAGCGGACGGGTAAAGAAGACCTTCAGAATTTGCCTGATGAACCAGCCACGGTCATGCGTCAGGTTGGATGTGAGTGCGGATGGTTCAGGAGATGCAAGGCTGAATCCCATGATCTCGCCTGTTTCATTTTCCTGCGCGTAAAAACCAAAGGCGCGATCATCTTTGACCGCCATTTCAAAGTAGCGCAGCACGAAGGGATAACCCAGCCTGGAGAGCAGCCCTGCATCTTCCATATGGATCTGTGCAATGCGCGGGAGCAGGCTGGGGTTGATTTCTTTGAGCGGATAAAGGATGTAGTTCATAATTTCCACAGATGAATTTACGCCAGACCGCGGATGAGATACGGTCCGATGGCGCGGACAATGAAGGCGGGCAGGCGCTTCCAGATGGCGATGACCAATTGGAATTTTGGATTTTTTTGGTTGAGCGACGGCAGTTCATGACCGGGCGCGAGCCAATACCAGTACGCGAGCAATTGTTTGCGCGGCGACCATTTCACTTTGAAGACTTCGTTGCCAGAGCCAACGAGGCTGCGGCCAAGGTCGAAGGTTTTCAGTCCCTTTTGGATGGCGCGTTCGATGACAGACCAGTACAGAAATTCACCAGCGTACGCCGAGCGGGCATGGCGCAGGATGTTGGCATGGAGATTGAAGATGGTGTCATCTTGATAAATAAAAACGCCGCCGCCGGAAATTTTCCCTTGCGCGTTGTAAAGCACGGCAAATTCCAGCGTGTCGCCTAAAAGTTCGGCCATTTTGCGGAGGTAGTTTTTTGCATGATATGGCGAGCCAAGCTCGTGCATACTTTTTGCAAGCGCTTCGTAGATGTCGTCCAAAAGGTCGAGGTGGCCGTAGCGGATGCTGAATCCCTTTTTGAGGGATTTGCGGACGTGATTGCGGTGGTCGGATGAAAATGTTTTGAGCAGCTCGTCAGGGGTGGCGGGGAGGTCTATCAGATAGGTGAAATAATTGGGGCTTTGCTGCCAGTTGTCAGGTGGGGTCGAGGCGCCTTCGTCAAAGCGGATGGAAACGTATTCAGCTTTGACATCTTCTGCGAGGCGGTGGGCTTCATCCAATAATAGATCGCGGGCCTCGGGAGTTTCGTAGGCAAGTCCGCCGTAGCTGTCGAAGGGCGCGGTGGCGAGATAATGCCCGAAGACGGGGTGATTGATTTCCACCAACCCAAGCGCGGCAAGCACATGGGAATTTTCGATAACCGCATAGCGATAGGTTTTGTATCCATACATTTCATGTACGAGATTCAGCCAGCTATCAAGACCAGCGAAACTCAACTTTTTTTCGAGCGATGGAAAATTTAATGAGTCGACAAGTTGCGCTTTCATTGGTTGGCCTCGCTTACATACGCTTCCACGGTGGATGTGGAAAAATTACGCAATAGATCATGTAGGAACGAAGATTTATTCAGGGTGAATGGGTAGAGAAGCGGGTTGGCGAGCAGATCACGCGCGAAGCGGGCAGGCCAATTCGCGGGTGAAACGATTTCGTATGGATGTAAAAAGATCACGGGACTCAAGCCAGCCTTTAATTCTTTTTCGATAATTTTGAAAACGGTTTTTCGAAAGAGGCCGCTCATAAAACTGGAGCCGTATGGAAATTCTCCGCCGAACACAAGTGGCAAGTCCATGCGGCGCGGCGCGTGAAAGCTGGAGGGTTTTCCAAGCAGAGGCAGTGTGCTGGCAGGGATCTCCAAGACATTTCCTTTTTTTATAACCGTTCCTGTTGGCGCGTAAAGAGATGAGCTGTACGTGAAGCCGTTCTTCTCAAGCAGCGGATACACGCCTTCAACAGTATTGATCATTGGCGCGCGAAAGCCATGCACGTTATATTTTTTTCGCCACGCAACGGAATGACGTAGATCGAGTTCAACATCTTCAACGAGGTTTAGCGGGCGATGTACCTGGCAATGAAAGCCAACCTCGTGGCCTGCATCCATTATTTTTTGCGGCAGTTCAGGATACCACTCCACCAATTCACCGACGAGATAAAAACTCACCTTTGCATCCCCGAATTTTTCAAGGATCGGGTCAATGGCGTCTCGTGAAAAACCATCATCGAGTGTGTGGCGTTTTTCAGGCGCGAGAAAATCATATCTGCGGGATGGGGCAAACCAGGATTCGTAATCTATGGTGAGTAACAAGCGGGGCGACGGCGTCATGGCGGCAGATTATAGCTTATTGATTGCACCCCAGCGATTGCTGGAAGTCGACCGCGGGTTGAAGTGTCACCGCTTCGAGTTGACGCCACACGACACACACGCCTCTTTTCATACGGGGATCTTGATCCAGTATTCTGACAGATTTTTCCTGCGCTGAATCAGTTTTGTCTGTTCGCGCGAGCGCGTCAATATAGATGAGCCATTCATTCAAGTCCTCAGGTTGGTAGCCGAGAGTTGTGGCTTCATCCAAAAGACGGATCGTCTTTTCGTAATCACCAAGCTGGTGCGCCAGTTCTGCTTTTGTGAAATAGGAGCACCAATTGACAGGTTCTTTTTCACTCAAAAACGAAGGCGTGGCGGGTGTCGCCGGATCGGTGATGATGCGGGTCGGGTCAGATAAAAGGATCGCCTGAACCAATTCGTCTGGCTGTTTGGAGTACGTGTCTGCGTCGCCACGAGCCGGGTCAAGCACACGCATGCACCCATTGACGGGCATGTAGATCACAACCACCTCTGAGGTGGAGCCGTTGAATGTTGTTGTGCGATAGTTAAACCTGATCGGTGAATTGGGCGCAAGCGAGGGAAGGGTATATCCTCCGATGCGTTTTTCTGTGTAGATAAGAGCGTACGGAAGAACTGGCGGTGTCAGATTTGGCGCGTACATCCAGTTGATAGGGCCCGTATAGGATAGGTCAGGTTCGTATTCTGTTGGAAGCTGATAGGTGAGCAGGGTGGTGTTTGGCTGCAAGGCTGGGATGCGCGAAGTCAGCTGCCAGTAAAATTCCTTTTGCTTTTCCCAATCCCTGCGGAAGACATTGCCCGTGAAAAACTGTTGTCCAATTCCCAGAGCAATGAGCATGATGAAAAAATATGCTCTGACTTTGGGCTTTCGGATCAGCAACTCCGCCGCGCCGATCATGAAGAAGATGCTCCCGATCATCATCGAGACCATATAACGGTCATTGGTGGTTTGCAATTTCAGCGGCAGTGCCGCGGCGAGGGATGGCAGCCGCCCGATCAGGATACTGATGAAACCTGTCAGCATAAGGGAAAGGGAAAAGTTTTTGTTTTCACTGTCCCCTTCGATCAGAGGCAGAATGCGGGTTAGGACAAGCAACGAAACGATTACCAGTCCAATGGTTAGCAGTGATGTAGGCGCTGTGATGGTTTTGGACAGAAGCGTGAAGATCTGAACCCAAATGTAAAAGCATGTTTTCCAGATCGTATCCAACACTTCAAGCAACAAGCCTGAGTAATTGATGGATTCGATCACCTTTACTTCATAGGAATTGTAGGGGCCGAATCTGTAGTAGTAAACCAACCACAGAGCGTTCGATATCCATACAGTCAAATAAGGCCACCAGATTTTCATGGTGGAGCGGAGACGATTTATTATTGTCCCTTCAAAAAAGAAGAAGAACAAAAGCAGAAGGCGCAGGCTTTCCAATGGGAACATGTATTCGGTTGGATAGATGGCGCAGATCTGAAGTAGTACCGCGATACCTGTGTAAGCCAGTGGTTTTTCAGAACGCAGGGCTTTGAATGTGAAGCCGATGGACAGGATGTAAAGAATAAAGGGGATCAATTCCTGATTGATGTGAGTCAACGCCACCCAATGCTGGCTGTACCCGGGGAAGATGATCATAAGCAGTGCGGCGATAAAATTCAGGCGGTGTTTTTCGGGCCACACCTTTCCCAAACTCCACCAGAGGGAGAGTCCCATGATGAAACGAATGATGACGGCGAATATCTGCCAATAGATCGGTTGAGGCGGAATTAGGCTGGTGGTGACGTAAAAGATCGGCCCCAGAAACGGACGGAAGGGAAGGAACGCGGGTACAAACTCAGCAGGTCCGAGGAATTTTGTGATCCATGCAAAGGGCCAATCGTCCCAGTAAAAGCCAGTAAATGGGACGAGCGATCCATAAGCAGCCAGAGTTAGCAGTGCGAGGATGGTAATGGGATTTTTCGTGGCGGAGCGGAGAGTTTTCATTATTGACCAAAGATAAAAAGAATTACGGGAGTTGTTTTATAACGCAAAAGTCCACGCCTCTACGCCCGGTTTGCAGGAAGATGGGGAGGTCTTTGAGCGTTTTGATATCTTCGTTGGAGCGGGAATTGATCAGAACATAATCGCCGGATTGAGCTTTGCCAAAGTCCGTGCGGAGATCGTAGACGGTGATATCTGCTCTTATGTAGTACGCTGCGATGTACGGTTCGCGTTTGACGAATAAATTTGAACTGGCGGGCGCTTCTTCATTTAGCGTTAGGACTGCTTCACGATAACAAGTCAGCCAAAACTCTGTTTCATATTGACGGAATGCACCTGACGTTCCGCCAATATAGGAGTTGTAATACGCATATTCATAGGGGTGAAGTTGAAGCGAGGGAATGATCCCAAAGGCGAGAATTGATGCAATTGCAAGTCCCTTTGCCCAATTTGTTTTGAAAAGTTCAAACAGCTTCCCGAAGGCGAACCCTGAAAAAATGAAGACAGGCGGCAGGATGAAAAGGAAATGCCGAAAGCCATCATACATTGGCGGTTTGCGAAGGATGACGTATGCTGCGGGAATGATAAACCAAAGCAAAGTGAGAATGAGTGCGATTTTTTGGCGATTATTTGATTTCCAGAATCCAATTGCAAGCCCAGTGATGAATAATAGCCAGGTGGGTTCGGTAAGCGTGTAGCCAAGAAGGGTGGGCAGGTAGCGGCGCGGAAGCTCGTCTGCTTTGTATTGATTGCCCATGAAAAGAACGGTTAGCTGAGTTGGGTTATCGGATGAGAAACTAAACACCTCAATAAACTTTTGCAGGGGATTTGTCCACAGATAAGGCCATGTGATGAAGGTGATCAAAAGCGTGAGGGCGGCATACACTGCAAAATGTTTTACCAGTTCGACCAGCTTTATTTTGTCCAATTGGCTGAGAGCGTAAAGTCCTGTCAATATCGCAGCCAGTGGACCCAGGACACGAATGGACGTGGCAACTCCAAGAAAGAAGGCCGCGGCTAGAATTTTCGTAAATTTTACTTTTCCATGTTCAGCAATTTCATCCACCAGTTCAAAACCAAAACACATGGAGCCGATGAAAAAGACAAGGAAGGGAATGTCTTTTGGGTTGATAAAGGAATGTCCCCATAAAAGCGGCTGGTATGCGAAAAATGTACTCGCAGCCAATGCAGATATGCTGTTCATCCATTTAGATGCAAAACGGTAAAAAAGATAGATTCCAAGTTGGAAGGTTAGAAAGTTGATGAGATGCCAGGCAGAAGCATTGTCAATACCTATTGTTTCAACGAGTGAAACAATAGGGCGGGCAATTAATATGTAAGCAGGTCCACGGTTGGCATGGTCTGAACTGCTGGAGCCATAGGCGTTTTGAAGATCAAAATTTCCGCTGAACCATTCACCGGGAGTGTAGGCGTACGGCAGGGCGTTGGCGTAATCGTAAAAGAGCGGCTCATCCCAGGATAAGCCGAAGCTGCGAAAGGTAAACAGGCCGATTGCGATATTGATGATCAGCAGGATGAGTATGGGGTGTTTGCGGAGGTTTTGCAAGGTGAAAGAATTATTTCTGTGAGATGCGGTACGCCTGACGTCTTTGCGCCTGAACCATGCGTGCCTTTTCTTCTTCGGTCTCAACCACCAGTGCAGGGACATGGGTGGGGCGTCCCTCGTCATCCAGGGCAACATAGACAAGATATGCGGTGTTCGTGTGTGTCTGCACGCCGGTGACAGGGTTTTCGGCAACGACCTGAACTTCAGCTTCCATGGAAGTCTTGCCTGTATAGGTCACTTCTGCGTTCAGGACGATCAAATCTCCGATGCGGATCGGCTGGCGAAAGGTCATCGAGTCAATAGCCACGGTGACGACTTTCTTTTGGGCGTGGCGCATACAAGCCAGCGCGCCGGCTTCATCCACCAGTTTCATGATCCAGCCGCCGTGGACATTGCCGATCAGGTTGGCATGTTCGGGATGCATCAATTGGGAGAGGGTGACTCGTGAGGCATGCGGAGTTTTTGGCGTCAGATCATTTGTCATAAATGGTTAGTCCAAGTCCTGTCTTTGCTCGCCCGAGTCTAAGGTATGCAGGCGTTCCGGGGCTTCCTGTAATACGTCAATGACAGAATGACTGAGATCGCCCATCAAGCGCGGCAGCGGAATTGTGGCAGGTGGATACACTTTTGGAGGTCGTGGAGGCGGGCTAAGGCGGGGTCTGAGCGTTGAAGTCGCCCGTTTGCGAATGATGCGTGGGTCATTTGTCAGCGTCCCTACAAAATCGCCGATCACGGAATAGACTTCACGCATCGGTGTGACAAAACCGATCCAATCTCCGTTGCGATTGAATAAATACGGATACTGCAGGAATGCGTCTGCATCGCCTTTGCTTGTGTAAATGGGAATTAATACCGATTGAGCCATTGACGCGCCTCACTGTTTTTTGTCAATGTCATTATACGTCCAATATCTGTTTACAAAAAAGTTCCATAACATTACGACTCCGACGGCTGCTGCAAGGGTGAGGTTGTTTGCGTAGACCTCTGCGATAACGGGAGAAGTGTGAAAAATATTTTCAAAGAAACGCAGCACAGGCGGCTCAAGGTAATGCAGGGTTGGGACACGGATCGCTACACCCGCCAGATTGACGAGAAAGAACATGCCCAATTGTCCAAACAATGGACGTGAGCGTGATTCTGGATATGTCCAATGGCGATTCCAGATAAAGTTGCTGATCACTGCGCAAGTGAAAGAGATCGTGCCTGCGGTTACCAGGTTCATCTTTGTGGTGTGCGAGAGCAGGTTCATCACCCCAAAGTCGATCACAGCGCCGATGGTGCCCACCATGGCAAATTTAAAAAAACGAATACGTTCTTTTGAGTTCGTTACGATCATTAAAGCCCCAGTTTTTGTTTGAAGAATGGGATGGTACGGCGGACACCTTCATCCAGGTCCACCTTTGGATTCCAGTTTAGGATGCTTCTGGCGCGGGTGATATCCGGCTGGCGCATTTGCGGGTCGCGGGCGCTTCTTGAATTTTCCTCGTAGATAATTCCTGCTTTGTTGCCGGTAACCCGATTGATGGATTCTGCGAATTGCAAAATAGACATTTCCACCGGATTGCCGATGTTCACTGGCAGATGTTCCTCTGAATAAAGCAGTTTGACAATGCCGTCCACGAGATCATCCACATAACAGAAGGAGCGGGTCTGGCTGCCATCCCCATAAACAGTGAGGGACTGGCCGAGCAGTGCCTGCTTAAGTAAGTTTGGAAGGGCGCGGCCATCATCAAGGTCCATGCGCGGGCCGAAGGTGTTGAAGATGCGGACGATGCTGGTGTTCACGTTGTGAAAGCGATGATATGCCATCGTCAGGGATTCGGCAAAACGCTTCGCTTCATCGTACACGGCGCGGGTGCCAACGGGGTCAACATTTCCGGCATAGGATTCCGGCTGCGGATGCACCTGTGGATCGCCGTAAATTTCGCTGGTGGAGGCGATCAGAAAGCGGGCATTCTGTGCACGGGCAAGGCCAAGACAGTTGTGAGTGCCAAGAGCGCCGGCTTTCATGGTCTGGATCGGTAAATTGAAATAGCCCGACTTTGATTGCGGATTTGGACTGGCAGGCGATGCAAAATGCAGGATGGCATCCACCTTACCCGGCACAAAAATATAGTTCGACACATCGCGCTTGTAAAATTCAAAACGCTCATTACTCGCAAGGTGCGCGATGTTGTCAGGGCTGCCCGTGATGAAATTATCCATGCCGATGACGTTATGCCCGTCGGCAAGTAAACGGTCACTTAAGTGAGAGCCAAGAAACCCCGCCGCCCCTGTAATTAAAATCCTCATTTGTTTTTCCTCTTTTAGAATTTATTTCCAATCCATTTTACTTAACAGCCCATCGCCAGTCACTTGATACGCCTGACTGTTGCCGCTATCTACAAGCCAAAGATTACCCTGATAAATTAAAGCAATAAAATCATTTGCCTGCCCATCAATTGCGGCAGGCGCCCAAACGGGCAGTTGCGGCTCAATGCCATTTGCGTCACTTGGCGGGAAAAGCATTTTCTTATTGGAGCCGTCGCGGTCCATCACCATCAATCGATAGCGGCTCGTGTCGCTTTGTTCGATGAAGATAGATTGCAGGTATGCGATCTGATAATTCTTCTCGCTCCCGTTCGTGTGGATGGGCGAGACGGATGGATAAGCGAACATGCCTGCCGAGTCGATCATGGAAACAGCCGCTTCATTACTGAACGAGGCAGCTGAGAGGTCAAAAAAGGGAGACTCCTCGCTGGAAATGGGTGCGGGCGCCGGCGCATGGCTGACGAAATATAAGCTATTGCCGTCCGTGCCCCAGGTGATTGGTGGAATCCATGCCCAATCACTGTGCGTATTGAGCGGAGTGATCTCCAGTAGTGGTTTGAGATAGCCGCCATCCTGATCCACCAATCCAATGCCGTCGGGGCGGGAGTAGGCCAGCACGCCGCTTGGCGAATAAGCAAATGACATACCCCACCATCCGTACACGCCGCCGCTGTTTGCGCTTAATAATTTGCGCGGACTGCTTCCTCCCGTAATGCTGATGCGGTACAGGTCATTGTTCGCCTGCCAGCCGGGGGCCGCGCTGCGCGGCTCTACAGTGGAGTAGGCTACGGAATTCGTTCCCGGTATCCATGAAGCGAAGTGAACCACGTTCTTTGCTTGCAACGAGATGAGCTTCGGGTCCAGGTTTCTGGTACGCACAGCCCATAGGGTATTTATTTCTTGATCCGCAGGCTTCTTGGATTTTCGGGTAAATACCAAATATTCACCGTTTGGCGAGAGGGTAAAAATACGTCCGTCCAGATCTCCGGTGCTGACGATGATGCGGCGGTTGGCGGTGGAACCTTCCAATATCCATGCATTGCCGCCAGCGAGGTAGGCGATGGTGCCGGGGATGTTTAATGGAGTGTAAGAAGATTGCGCTCCGACCATGACGATCTCCGGCAGCGCTTCGTTTATCACAATGGTCTTCACTTCTGATTTGCTGATCTCTACATTATCTTCGAGGATTCTGCGGTAGGTCACTTCATTCAATCCGTTGATACCGGCCTGTACGAGTCTTGTCTCGCCTTCGGCAAGGGTTTCGTTGCGGATGATCTGTCTTTCGAACGGGACGACGACTTCTTCGGTTTCGAATACTTCCGTCACACGGGTCAGGGTGATCATGTCACCCGCGCTTAATACTGTGTAAAAGGGCGGCTCGGTTCGATCCAAACTGCCCGGGACGATGCCCGCGGTCTGCAATGCCTGTGAGACGGTGCTGCCTGCTGTGATGCTGATATCTCGCATTGTGCCGTCGGCGGTGATGGTGATGACGATCTCTTCACCAACTTGCGGGGAGCGGCAGGAAATTATTAGTGTGGCGAATGCAAATAGCAGGATGAGCAGGCGCGGGCGGAGTCCGATGCGGGGCATGTCGGGTATAATCCAGCCGCTATTTGATTCGTCCAGTGAGAGTCATGATGCCGTCTGCGATGGATATCGCCTCCAGACGGAAGCCAACTGCCACGGGGCCGAATGAGCCGGTAAAGGCTTCGTTGATAATGGAATTCATGGCGGTGTTGATTCCCTCCGGCGCGGGGAGCGGGCCGAAATCTGCTGAGGCGATCTCGATCTTTGGCAAGCCTGTGAGTTCGTCTATGCCGACGTTCATTGTGATGAGAATATTGGCGTTGAAAAATCCCTGGGTGACTTTTCCGTACATTAGCATTTGGCCGTTGCGAAGCAGAACCTGCGGGTCGGTGAAGGGAGGGTCGACCTGCGTCATCATTTTTTCGGTCATATAGGATGTGAGCTGGCTTTCGGTGATCTGCAGGGTAACAACGCCGGTTTCAGCGCCTGCAGCAAGAGCCTGTTCGATCTGCGTTTGCATGTTGATCACTTCATTGGGAGAGTAGGGCAGGGCTTGTGCGGGGTAGTCCGGGCCGCCTGCAAAAATGGAACATGCCAGTGATGCAAATGCCAGAGATAAAATTGACAGATAAATTTTTGTAGGTTTCATGGTTCATTTCTTTTTGAATAAAATTTTAAGCGGAGTAATTATAGCATGAGCGACTCTCAAACCATTTCAGAACCCGAATTCAGCCTTGCGGCAAAAATCGAGGCGATGTTGTTCGTTTCAGCCGAGCCTGTGCCTGTGGCGCAATTGTCTCAGGCGTTGGATGTGACACCATCGGTGATCGAGCGCGGACTTAAGGAACTGGACGATTCTCTCGTAACTCGCGGCCTGCGTTTGCAACGAAGTGCAGGGCGTGTGCAGCTGACGACGGCTCCAGAGCTGGCTTCCATTGTGGAGCATTTTCTTGGGCTGGAAGCGACTACGCACCTCAGCCGCGCCGCGCTTGAGACGCTGGCGATCATTGCTTATCAGCAGCCGGTTACTCGTCCGCAGGTGGATTCGATCCGCGGTGTGAACAGCGATGGCATGATGAAAAGTTTGTTGAGCAAAGGGCTTGTTCAGGAATCAGGCCGCGCAGACGGCCCGGGTCGCCCGATTTTGTACTCTACCACACCTGAGTTCCTGCAACATTTCGGTTTGAGCTCAATTATTGAGTTGCCGCCATTGGCAGTTCAGCAGGAAGTGGAGACTGTCCACACCGAGCTATTGAAAGGGTAGTTCGAAAATGGTTTTGCAAAGCGCGAATTTATGTCGCGCTTTTTTTATACACGGATTTAACGGATTTTCAGGAGATTTCCCATGAATCCCGTGTTATCCGTGTATAAAAGACAATGCGCTTTAAGTAGTGTGTGCCTCAGAGGGAATTGGAACGGCCTTGATAAACCCCTTTGCGCGGAATTTTTCCACATATTCCCGCACCACCCAATACTCCAGGCCAACTTGTTCTGCAATATCAAAGATGGTATGTTCGCCTTCGAATTTCATCATGATCTTCTCGATGGCACGGTTGAGTTCCCAGTTTTCGCGCCAATCCACCCAAAGTCCGTGTCCGCTGAGAAATACCGGTCCACGGAAGGTGCGTTTGGGGATGTAGTTGCTGGCATAGATGCGGATGGTTTCCTCTGCAATATTCACGATCTCGAGCAGCAAGTCTTCTTGGATGATATCGAGGTTGTCATCACTGGTATGGTATTCGGGGTACGGGAAGCGGCTGAGGGAAATGCTCGGGACATTCACCCCCGTGCCGTTGATAATGCGTTCATCATTGGGCGCGACCATGGCGAATTCACCCTCACGGAAATCTTTTCCGTGTTTTATCAACACCTGTTTTGCAATTCGATCCAGCAAATGGGTGTCCTGTTTGGTGCGCTGGAAGGCGATCTGGCTTTTGCTTCCCGCGCAGTCGATGAACAAGCCGCCGCGCAGATGCGGAATCAGGTCTTCGTGATTGGCGAGGTATGCGACGGAGCCTATGGTTTCCGGTCCGAACCAGAAGCGAATGCTCATCGAGCCGGGTGGCAGCGGATTTTCAGCAAAGCGCTTCGCCAGTTCGATCTCGCAGACAATTCCCGAACCATCGTCATTGGCCTGGGCCGGATGGCAGGTATGTGATTGGATGATGAATTCACCTGCCTCCGGGTTCTCTCCACCTTCGGGATGAAGTACGCCCACGCTGACCTTCATCCCATTTTCAGGGTCAGTGGAAAATTCGCTGTGAATGACGGCATGATATTTTTTATCGCTGGGCAATTTATCGAATATGTTCTTTGGAAGGCAGAATCCCCAACTACGCTCATAGTATTTGAATTCCCACGGGATGGCGTTCGGGCGTTTTTCGCTGTACCGCAGATGCGGCAAAAGCTCATTCCAGGTGAGGACTTGGTCAACGGGCAGGGAATACGAAATGATGTGAAGTGGATTATTTTTGAAGTCCACGATGCGCTCACCGTTCTCGATTTCAAGATAAGCCTCGTGGACGATGTAGCGCTCTGGCACTTTCCACGTCCACACCTGTGAGAGAGGCGCGTAATTCTCGATGGTGTAGTTTGAAGAATCCGGCATGTAGGAGCCGATGATGGCGCTGGTCTTGTCCATGTCATCGGAAGAGAGGGTGCGGTGGAGATTGAGGAACTCGGAAAGGACCGACTTTAGGGAGGAATAAGGCTTTGACATAGTGACTTAAGTTTAACGTAAATAATCGCCTTTTGGTATCAGTTCCGTTATAATGATTTTTATGGAAGAACGACTACAAAAATTACTTGCTCAGGCGGGCTACGGTTCGCGCCGTGCCTGCGAGGTGTTCATCACCGAAGGCCGTGTACGTGTCAATGGAAAGGTAGCTTTGCTCGGACAGAAAGCCGATCTCTCTGTTGATAAAGTTATGATCGACGGAAAAGCCCTGCCTCGCGCGGAGTCTCTTACTTACATCGCCCTGTATAAACCGCGCAATGTGCTTTCCGCCGCCGAAGGACAGGATGACCGCCAAGTCGTGCGGGACCTAATTCCTGTGGAAGGCCATCTCTACCCCGTGGGAAGATTGGACTTCGACTCAGAAGGTTTGATCCTGATGACCAACGATGGTGAGTTGACCAATAAGTTGACTCATCCACGCTTCGGACATGAAAAAGAATATCGTGTTTTAGTTGCGCGCCGTCCGGATGAGAAACAAATGGAAGCATGGCGGCGCGGTGTTGTAATGGAAGACGGCGACAAGACCAAGCCTGCTGAAGTCAATTTCCTTTCCTCTTCCGGTAAAGGTGCGTGGATTCGGATCGTGATGGGGGAAGGGAAGAAACGCCAGATCCGTGAAGTGGGTAAACTGTTAGGGTTGCCTGTAGTGAAAATTATCCGCTTGCGCATCGGCACGTTGAAATTAGGCAGCCTCAAGCCGCGTCAGTGGCGATACCTCACTGGGGATGAGATCGCCGAGTTGAAGGGAGATAAAGTCCCTGTAATTGGTGAGAGGGCGCGAGCAGCAAGACCAAACTTGAAGAGGGGTGATAGACCTCCACGGAGTGGAGATAGAATAAGAGTAGACAGGCCTGCACCGCGGAGCGATAGAACTCGAAAGCCTGCTGAGCGCTCAGGGACCGGACAGCCTGAGAGAAAAAGTGAAGATCATAAAAGGTCTACTCGAAAACCGTATGTGAAAAAGACCCGTTAAATAAAAAATCCGTTGCCTGAAAAGCAACGGATTTTTGTCTGTTCCACAATTAACTCTGTCGAATATCCCAGAACTTTAGTACATATTTGGCAAGCGCGTTTTTGACTTCATCTTTCTTGACGCCAGCCACCTTGAAGGTGAGTATCTTGGTACTGGGGTCGTCGCCTGCGAATTGGCCAAAGGAGATAATGTTTCCACCCGCGTCGGCAATGGCCTTGGTAATCTTGGCCAAGGTGCCTGGCTTATCGTCAACCACGGCGGTGATGCGCAGAGCTTTTGTGCGTGCGCCCATCAACTCAAGGAATATCTTGAACAGATTGGTTTCGGTAATCATGCCGACTACTTTTCCATCCCGAACGACGGGCATGCCGCCAATTTTAAGGTCAGCCATAATTCGGGCAGCTTCTTCGATTGGGGTGCTAACATCAATGGTCTTGACCTTTTTCGTCATCACCTGTTTTACGGTCACTTTGCTCATTAGATAATTCATTTCCCAAACACTCAAGCTCGTGACGGGGGAAGGGGACGCATTCAGTAGATCATTTTCTGTCACGATGCCCACCAATTTGCCATCCTGATTGACAACAGGGGCACGGCGGATGTGTTCCTTTTTGAACATGGCAATTGCGTCATGAATGGGTATTTCAGACGAAACGGTAATAACAGGGCGGGACATTCTTTCACCGACAAACATTTTTGGCCTCCAAGGTGTTGAAAAACTTATTCGTGAATTTTATTACAAACTCATTATATGCAGAATTTTCAAAAAGAACGTCACCAATTCGGAGTGAATAAGGTCACTTTGTGTGTGTATGTCATTGCAAGGGCCGTAGCTGGAAGCAATGACGAGTTGATTTAATGACTGATGTTACGCGGTTTACCCGTAGCGCGAGATTTATCTCGCGCTACGGGTAAGGTGAATTAATTACTTTGAAAACTCTTTGATCACACGAACCATGTGCTTGGAATGTTGTACATACAGATCAATTCGGATGTTTTCGTTGGGGGCATGGGCTTTTGTATCCGGGTAGCCGTGGCCCATCGTCACAACGGGCAGGCCCAGGTCATGTACGAACGGGTAGTTGGGTCCCGATCCGCCGATCATGGGGATAACTTCCATCTTTGCATCGAAGACTTCCTCGGCAGTGTCCAAAACGATTTTCACGAACGGGTCGTCGGGGTCGGTACGCGCGGCAGGCTCACCGCCAAGGAATTCAATATTGATATCGCTGAAACCTTCGGCATCAAGATGGGCGCGCAGTTTCTTCAAAATATCCTGCGGCATTTGGTTGGGCACAAGGCGGAAGTCCACTTTGGCAGAAGCAAATGCAGGCTGCACGGTTTTTGATCCGACACCTTGATAACCGCTGGTGAGGCCGCAGATGGTACAGGTAGGTGTGAAAACTTCTTCGATCTTCAGGTCGGTGCCACCCGTGAGACCTTTGATAAATCCCTTCGCGCCGTAGCGTGTCAGATATTCTTCTGCGACTTCTGGAAGCGCGTCCATCAACTCGCGGTCACGGGCGGATGGAGGAATCACATCTTCGTAAAAGCCCGGGATGCGGATCCGCTCATCGACGCCTTTCAAGCTGGCCAGTGCCCAAGTGAGTCTCCACGCCGCGTTGGGCAGGATGCTGCCACCCAACCCCGAATGAACATCCGTCCCGAGCGAAGTGACCGACAACTCAACATAGCAAATGCCGCGCAAGCCAAGATATTGCACCGGCTTGTCACGATGGTCCACGCCGCCAAATTCCCAAATGCAGGCGTCGGCTTTTAATCTATCAAGATTTTGCGAGATGTAATCATGAAGATGTGCGCTGGCTGTTTCTTCTTCGCCTTCGATGATGAATTTGATATTACAGGGAAGCTCACCCTCATCTTCGAGAATGGCATCAATGGCGTGCAAACGCGCCGTGAGGTGACTCTTGTCATCGCTCACGCCTCGTCCATACATTTTTCCATTGCGGATCTCCGGCTCGAAAGGAGGGCTTTCCCATAATTCCAATGGTTCGGGCGGCTGTACATCGTAGTGGTTATAAATGAGCAGTGTCTTTTCGCTTTTTCCTTTTCGTTCAGCAAAGACTACAGGCGCACCTTCGGTTGCCATTACTTCAGCGGTGAAGCCGCGTTTTTCCAGCATTTCCTTTACCATGACCGCACATTCTTTCAATCCCAAATTTTGCGCGCTGATACTGGGCTGGGCTACATATCTCTTAAGTTCTTCAAGGCTTTTATCGAGATTTTTATCAATGAATGAATCAAGTTTATCGAAGCTGCTCATGTTTTCTCCTTGTAGATTAATTGCAATAGGTCACGCTTCAAGCGTGACCTATATACATAACTTATTTGTAGAAACTTGCGATCCAGTCGATGGAGTATGCGCCGGCGTAGGCGAACAATGCCATTTTTATCGTTTGGCCAACCCAGCAGGCTAAAAGAAATTGCCAGAGCGGAATCCGGGCTATACCTGCAGCGATTCCAGCCATGTCAAAAAATGGATTGGGAAATGCCGATAACACCAGAATGACCCAGGCTCCATGCTTTTTTACCCACGGGAGGATGCGGTTGTAGATTTTTGTATTCTCTACAATCGCCTGTCCGCCGAAACCAGTAAGATAGCCTGTTAACTCGCCGATTGCGCCACCGGCACCTGCCGCAAACGCAACACCCAGCGGATTGAATACCGCACCCATCGCAAAAACAACAGCCACACCTGGCGCAGGTAAAATGACAGTTGCGTTCGCCAGCAACATCACAAGGAAGATGCCGGGGTATCCATACGCGGCAAAATCTTCCACATGGTCACGGATGCTGTAAATATAAACCGTGATGCCAATGACTGCGGCAATTGCCAGAATGCGTAAAAGATTCGTGGTTAACGTAGTTGCAGGTTTCGAGGTTTCAAGGTTGGCAGGTTGAAGGTCTGTTCTTTTGGGATTTGCTTCTTCCTTCTTCCCTGCGCCGTTTCCCTTTAAAACCTTCAACTTTCGACCTTCTACCTTCGACCTGTTAACTCTCTTCGATGGTGACACTGATGATCTTCACCGCGGGCGCATTCACATTGCCCGGGTCACGCTCTGGAATGGACATTAACACATCCTCACCTTCCACGATCTGACCAAAGACGCTGTGCTTGCCGTTCAAATGCGGGGTTGGTCCGTGAGTGATGAAGAACTGCGAACCATTCGTTCCCGGTCCTGCATTTGCCATGGACAAAATTCCACGCTTGTCGTGTTTCAAGCTGGGGTGAAATTCATCCTGAAATTTATAGCCGGGGCCGCCGCGGCCGGTACCGGTGGGGTCGCCGCCCTGCACCATAAAGTTTCCGATCACACGGTGGAAAATGACACCGTCATAAAATCCTTCGCGGGCAAGGAACACAAAGCTATTCACGGTTACAGGAGTCTTATCTGCGAACAACTCAATGACCATTGTTCCTTTGTCTGTTTCCATGCGAGCGGTATATTTCTTGCTCGGGTCGATCTGCATTGCGGGTGGGGTAGTCCATTGTTTTGCCATTAATCTCTCCTTATTTAAGTAGGGTTTCTATTCTTGCAACAACCATATCCAACGCGGCTTTATTGTGACCACCTTCAGGGATGATTACATCTGCGTAGCGTTTGGACGGTTCCACGAATTCAAGGTGCATTGGGCGCACCGTCGCTTCATATTGTTTGATCACAGATTCCGTTGAACGGCCCCGCTCGGTAATATCTCGGCGCAGGCGGCGGATAAAACGGATATCCGGGTCTGCGTCCACGTAAATTTTCACATCAAATAGCTTACGTAATTCAGGTTCCACAAAGATCAAGACTCCTTCCACTATAATGACCCCATGTGGTGCTACAGTAAACGTCTCGCCGGTGCGGCTGTCAGTGGAGAAATCGTAGATCGGGACTTCAACAGGCTGAAGGTCCCGTAATGAGGCGACGTGCTGAATCAACAATTCAGTTTCGAGGGAGTTTGGGTGGTCAAAGTTGACATCCCTGCGGAGTGTAGGCGGTAGACCGGTCAGGTCTTTGTAGTAGGAATCATGTTGGAGATATGCAATTCGATCTGCTCCAACACGGTTGAGAATTTCCTGCGCGACCGTGGTCTTGCCGGAACCTGAACCACCGGCAATACCGATCACCAAAGGGATATTATGACTCATATTTGCGATTATACCCATATGGGTCACAAATTGCGTCTTTTTTAATCTGTGGAAGGCGCAATTTGTGACCGTGGGCATTAAATAAATATAGCCAATGAATGAACAAAAGCTTCGGCGAACCCAGAGCCTTTTGTTCTGAATGATACTGTGGTTTAGAGATGTGCTTAGTCGTACATGAAAGCCAGACCCACAGTCCCTGGTCCTGTGTGCGTGCCAACGACAGGGCTTAATTCAGAGAGGATCATCTCCGCGGGCTTAAGTTCGTTTGCGGCACGGTCTAGAAGCGCCTTCGCGTCATCGATCGCGTTGGCATGTAAAGTTGCAATCCGAATATTCGGCTTTCCTTTTACCTGCTCTGCCACCAATTCAAGAATGCGGTCATGCGCTTTGCTCTTGGTGCGGATGCGTTCCACGCCTTCCACTTTGCCTTCCTTGAGGGCCAGAATTGGCTTTAAGTTCAGAGCAGAGCCGATGAAACGTTGTGCGCCGCCGATACGTCCGCCGCGATGTAAAAATTCCAAAGTATCAACCGCAAAGAAAACGCCTGTTTTGGCATGAGCCTTTTCGGTTAGCTCAACGCATTCCTTCAAGCTGGCTCCAGCTTCTTTGGCACGTGCAGCGCCAAGAACCTGAAACCCTAATGCCATCGCGGTGGATTGACTATCCACAATGCTAACTTTCTCGGCGGCTGCACCCATCAACTCCCTGCCCTGAATGGCCGATTGCAACGTTCCTGAAAGTTTGGATGAAATAAAGATTCCCAACACATCGAAGCCCTGATCCACCAGCCCCTGGAATGTCTCATGCATGGTGGCAGGTGAAACCTGGGATGTGGACGGCATTATCTTTGCCGTTTTCAAGCGGCCGTAATATTCCGACGGTTGTATATCAATCCCGTCTCGAAACGTCTCATCGCCCCATATCAAAATCTGAGGTGTAACCGTTAGGCCGTGCTTCTGAATAATTTCACTTGGAATATACGACGTGCTATCGGTAACAATCGCGAATTTAGACATAATCTCCTCCGAAGTATAAAATTTTGGTTGCCGCCTATTTTACCCCCTGTGGGGGATTGTGCGCCGGCAAAATCCTATTTTTGTCCTCATGGTATAATAGTGTCCGCAAGTTGATTTGGAGCAATTATCTTACTTAGGAGCCTATTTTGGCCTTCAACCCTATTAACTGGCTGTTAGGCCTTTTTTCTCTCGACATTGCCATTGACCTTGGCACAGCGAACACGCTGGTTCATGTTCGCAATAAAGGCATTGTGATCAACGAGCCTTCTTGGGTGACTGTTGACAAGAAATTGCGACAGCCCCTCGCGATCGGCCTTGAGGCCAAGGAAATGGTTGGGCGCACACCCGGTAACGTAGTGGTGGTGCGTCCTATTCGTGATGGGGTGATTGCAGAATTCGATGTCACACAGATCATGCTCGAATATTTTATCGGCAAGGTTCATGAGCAAAGCATTGTTCCCTTGCCGCGTCCGCGTGTGATCGTTGGCCTGCCCACAGGCGTAACCGAAGTTGAAAAACGCGCAGTGTACGATGCGGTGATGGCCTCCGGCGCGCGTCAGGCCATGTTGATCGAAGAGCCGATCGCGGCCGCGCTGGGAGCTGGTCTGCCTATTGGAGAGATTCGCGGCTCGATGGTGGTTGACATTGGCGGCGGTACTACTGAAGTAGCCGTTATGTCCATGAGCGGCGTAGTTGCATCTCGTTCTCTGCGGGTTGCAGGCGACGAGATGGATCAGGACATCGTTCAATATCTCCGAAATAAGTACAACATGTTAATTGGAGAAGGCATTGCCGAACAGATCAAATGGCAGATTGGTTCAGCCTATCCATTGCAGCCTGAAAAAACAATGGAAGTACGCGGCCGCAATCTTGTCACCGGCCTGCCAGAGACGATTGAAGTATCCTCCGTTGAAATACGCGAGGCCTTATCCGGTTCGGTGCAGGTGATCATAGATACCGTGCGCGATGCGCTGGATGAAATTCCCCCCGAGATTGTGGCTGACCTCATGGATATTGGTATTTGTCTCGCGGGCGGCGGTGCGCTATTGCAAGGCCTGGCGGAACGCCTGACGGATGAATTAAAACTGCGCGTTTGGGTCGCAGAAGACCCTCTTACTTGTGTTGCCCGCGGTGCCGCAATGATATTTGAAGACCTGGATACTTTGGGCCGCTATCTGGTTGGCTTGGAACGCGGCAGCACGCGCCACGCTATTTAGCGGAAAAACTGGCAGCCTTCTTTGGATGGGGCTGAATAAAAATGAACTCTCGTTCTTTACAAACAACGATTATTTTCCTGGTAGTGGGGGGGATTTTAGCTCTGGCTCTTGGTGGTTTTTTTGGCTCTGCCTCAAGTCAGTTTAGTTCCGTTCTAATTGATGCTCAAACTTGGTTTTCCTCCCGCTTTCTCGGCTTGCAGGATTTTATTACCGCGCCGCGCGATATTGTCTCCTTGCGTACTCGCAACGCTGATCTGGAAACGCAAGTTTCCCAATTGCAGGCACAAGTCATTGAACTCCAGCAGCGCGTGAATGAGACGGAGATACTTGCTGCGCTTGTTGATTTTTCCCGCTCCAATCCTGAAAGCACATACAAAGCAGCTGCAGTTATCGGGCGTGATCCAAGTCCATTTTTACATTACATTATCATCAACCGCGGCTCGAACGATGATATCCGCCGCGGTATGCCGGTTGTGACAAATCAAGGTCTGGTTGGTCGTGTGGATGCGGTCATTGCTGATGCAGCGCGTGTGCAGCTTATTACAGACCCTGCTTCTGCGGTGAATGTATATTTGCAGAATGCAGAAACCAGCGCCGTCGCGTTTGGCTCGGTTACTGGAGACGTTTCTCTGGATATGATCTCGCAAAATGTGACCGTGGAAGCCGGTGACTTAATTCTCACTTCCGGTCTGGGTGGCGGATTTCCGTCGGACCTGATCATTGGTCAGGTTGTTACTATCCGCAACCTGGAATTCGAGTTGTTCCAACAGGCCACCATTCAACCTGCTGTGGACTTTTCCCGTCTTGAAATTGTTCTCGTGATCACAAATTTCCGCCCGGTGGATATCGCTCCACTCGAGCCTTTGCCTTCCCCATAATTCAATTCACATGCGAAATCTTGTTGCGTTTCCCCTGTTGGGGCTGGCTGTTATTCTACAATCCTCCATTGTCAGTCAGGTAAGGCTGCTCTCAGGGTATGCTGACCTGCTTTTACTCATTTTGGCTGCCTGGGCATTGCAGGAGCGTGTCAAGTCAGCCTGGCATTGGGCGGTTGTGGCCTGCGCGATGGTAGGATTTGTTTCCGGTTTGCCGTGGCCGGCTGTCGTTATTGGATACCTTGGCGTGATATTCCTTGCGCAAAGTCTTCAGCGGCGTGTTTGGCAGGCCCCATTACTGGCGATGTTCAGCGTAATTTTCATCGGCACATTATTTGTTCACCTGTTGTCCTTTATTGTATTGCAAATCCTTGGCGTGCCGCTTCCATTGGTAGACGTAGCAAATCTGATCACCCTGCCGAGCCTGTTGCTCAATATGTTGTTCTCGATCCCTGTCTATGCATTGATGCGAGACCTGGCGCGATGGGTTTATCCTCTTGAGGAGCACGAATGAGTTCTGGTTCTGTGTCCCGCCCTGTTCGTTTTGAATCATGGCGGCTTTCCGTCATTTATATTGTTGTGTTTTTGGCTTTGAGCGGCCTGCTTTTCAGGCTTGTCAACTTGCAGGTGTTTCAAAGTTCCGATTGGGCGGCGAGGGCGGTTGATAATTACACAAATGAAGTCAGTGTCCCAGCCCCAAGAGGGATCATTTATGACCGCAACGGCTTCATCCTTGCCCGTAACCTTGCTTCTTACAATATTGTGATCACCCCCGCCGGTTTGCCTGTGGATGATTCCGATATTCAGCGGGTGTATCGGGAACTGGCCGATTTGATCGATGTTCCAGTGGGTGGGCCGGTGACAGACGAGTCGCTGGAAGAAGCAAAACTATTTGCGGCGTGTGTGGAAGGTCCCAGTATTGCGCAAATGGTTGCCCTGCAGGATACGCTGGCTCCTTTTAGTCCGGTAAAAGTGAAGTGTAATGTTTCCGAGGATATTGCCCGGATCGTGGAAGAAAGATCAGTGGATTGGCCCGGTGTTGAGGTTCAGGTGGAACCGATACGAGATTACCCCACCGGCTCGTTGACTGCCCATCTTATTGGCTTTTTGGGTCCGATCCCCGCATTGTTTGAGGATGAGTACCGCGCCAAGGGCTTTATCCCCAACCGCGATAAGATCGGTTACGCAGGCGTGGAAGATTCCATGCAGGATATTCTTGCAGGCAGAAACGGTTTGCGCGTGGTGCAGATCGATGTGGCCGGGCAGGAAATTCGTAATCTGGAACCGCCAATCGCTGCGGTTCCAGGGCATAACGTATACCTGACCATTGATACCCGATTACAGGCCGCCGCTGAAGCCACGTTGCTGGAAGAGATCCGTTTCTGGAATACTTATTTCAATACGGTGCGTATTTCCAGCGGCGTGATCATTGCCATGAATCCGAAAACAGGTGAAATACTGGCGATGACTTCCTACCCCAGTTATGAAAATAATCGTTTCACACGCATCATCCCTGCTTATTATTACGAACAACTAAGTCAGGACCCGCGCAAGCCGTTGTTGAATAACGCCATCTCAGCAGAGTATCCTCCCGGCTCGGTGTTCAAACTGGCGACTGCGACCGGCGCCATTAATGAAGGAGTCGTCAGTCTTGGAGATATCATTCAGGCGCCGGGGCAGCTCCTATTATGCGAACGGTTTAACCCGAACGATGTTTGTACAGACAGCAACACGCGCCCATTCGTCGATCATATTTTTGAACAACGCCCGGAGGGGTTTGGCGCCGTCAACTTTTTGCAATGCATCGCTTTTTCGAGTAACGTATGTTTTTATAAGCTCGGTGGCGGATATGAGGATGAGATCAACCCAGGGCTGGGCATCGAAAGACTCGGTCAGTACGCGCGCGCGCTTGGATATGCAGAGACCACCGGCGTTCAATTAAAGGGTGAGCAGAACGGACTAATACCAGACCCGCAGTGGAAGCGTATCAATACCGGTGAGAATTGGTCCACGGGCGATACTTATATCGCCAGCGTGGGGCAGGGCTATGTGCTTACCACGCCGCTACAGGTTCTCATGGCGGGCTCTGTCATTGCGAACAGCGGTAAAATGATGCAGCCGACGGTGGTCCGTGAGGTAACCGATGGAGATGGAAATGTTGTCCCGATGTGGTTCAACCCGAATGATTTTACGGTCACTGAATTTGAGACGGACGGAAGTTATCAGATATCGCCATTCACCCCGAATATGAGATGGGATCTCACCGTTGAGCCGATGATCCAAAGCTATTCATGTGATGACGTGTATTGCAGTCTTAACGAGGATATCTTGAAGATCGTCAAACCTGAGTCGATACAGGCGGTTCGTGAAGGTACCCGGCTGGCGGTGACGGCTTCCCTGTTTGGTACGCTGAACGATCTCTTTAGTGATTTCCCCATCGCAGTGGCGGGTAAAACCGGGACTGCGGAATATTGTGATGATGTTGCCAGAGCAGCCGACCGCTGTAACTTTGGCGCATGGCCGACGCATTCATGGACCATGGCGTATGCGCCGTATGATGACCCGGAGATCATTGTCCTTGCTTTTGCGTATAACGGCGGTGAAGGTGCCAGCGTGGCTGGGCCGATGGTAAAGCGGTTGATTGAATCCTATTTTGAGATCAAGGCAATTGATATTGCCCAGGGCAGCTCCACTACAGGGCCGTAAGAGCCGCGTTTTCATCAGGTATAATTCAATACAATAATTTGCCTGAATTAAAATTATGGAACAGATAACATCACTTGTCCAAATAAAAGGAATACGCGACGGACTTCTTGCGACATTTTTAGATGCGCCCTGGGAAGATCAGCGTACTGCCTTGCTTGCGCAAATTGACGAGCGTCCCGCTTTTTTTCAAGGTGCGCGGCTGGCCATGGATGTTGGCTCGCAAATCCTGAAAGTCAATGACCTGGTAGACCTGCGCGATCATTTATCCGAGCGCAATGTCACCCTCTGGGCGATTGTCAGTGATTCTCCGACTACCGAACAAACCTCGCAATTGCTTGGCATGGCAACCCGAATTTCAAAGCCGAGGCCCGAAGATCAAAGGCAGTTTGCAGATATCGTCACAACAGAGGATTCTGCATTATTCGTCAATAAAACGGTTCGCTCTGGAACACGTATTGAATTCCCGGGGAATATCGTCATCGTTGGCGATGTCAACCCGGGTGCAGAGATCGTTGCCGAAGGGAATGTCATCATTTGGGGCAGGGTGCGCGGCATGATCCATGCCGGTTCCAAAGGTGACCGCTCCGCATTCATTTGTGCGCTTGACCTTTCTGCAAATCAACTACGCATCGCGGATGAAGTCTCCGCCACGCTCAAACCGCAAAAAGACCCACGGCCCGAAATTGCCAGCATTAACAGTGAAGGACGATTACAAGCCGAACTCTGGCATACCGGCTAATTCATGGAGTAGGACTTAAAATTATGACAGCTCAAGTGATTACTGTAACATCTGGAAAAGGTGGCGTGGGCAAGACCACAGCCGTGGCGAATCTCGCCAACGCCCTTGCGATGGACGGCAAAAAAGTCGTCTGCATTGACGGCGATATTGGCCTGCGTAATCTTGACGTTGTCATGGGACTTGAAAATCGTATCGTATATGATATCGTGGATGTGATCGAAGGACGCTGCAAATTAAAGCAAGCCATGATTCGCGACAAGCACTATCCTGAGATGTATCTCATCCCCGCCGCGCAGACTCGTGACAAGAATGCCGTCTCGCCATCGGACATGATCCGCATCTGTAACGACCTGCGGGCTGATGCTGATTTCGTGATCATTGATTCCCCTGCGGGCATTGAGCGCGGATTCCGTAATGCCATAGCGGCCGCAGATCGTGTTCTCGTAGTGACCAACCCCGAGGTTAGCGCGGTGCGCGATGCGGATCGCGTAGTAGGCATTCTGGAAGCAGAAGAAAAAGGGAGCCCGAGACTGATCATTAATCGGCTGAATCCAGTATTGGTCAAAAACAACGATATGCTCTCAGCTGAAGATGTGCTTGATCTGTTGGGTATTCAATTGATCGGTATTGTGCCCGAGGATGAATCTGTCATCATCGGCTCGAACCGTGGCGCACCTGTTGTCACAGACGGCAAGAGTCGCGCTGGACAGGCTTTTCGAAATATCGCCAAGCGCCTGCAAGGGGTGGATGTCCCGTTCCTTGACCTAGACCAGCAAAGCGGTTTATGGGGTGCCCTTCAACGCCTGACGGGGAGGAAGTGATATGAACTTCTTCAGGCGTAATAAGAGCGCGTCGAGTGCCAAGGAACGGCTTCAACTCGTGCTGGTGCATGACCGCACAGACTTGACCCCCGCGCAGTTGGAAGCGTTGAAGGATGACCTGCTCAAAGCGATTTCGCGCTATATCGATATTGACCCCGAGGCTGTGCAGATCGGGCTGGAACGTGATGGACGTGAACAACGCCTCGTGGCGGATATTCCTCTGCGGAGTGTATCGCGCCATCGCGCAGGTTGATCTTTTTATATTTGTGGAGACACGGATCAGCCTGATGCAAATCAGTAGTTGGATCCGTGTTTTTTAATTATGACTCGTGGACTTTCCTGGCGTACATTTGACTTTATTTTATTAGGCGCGATCGTGCTGGCGTCATCTTTTGGCACGGTGATGATCCGTTCTGCCGTGGCGGGAAATGAAGTGCTTCAGCCGCTCATCATGCGTCAGGTGTATTTTGCCATCCTCGGGGTTGTGCTTATCTTTTTGGTTGGCTCGGTGGATTACCGCTACTGGCTGGCGTTGTACCGCCCGATCTACCTCATCATCATGGTCTTTCTGGTTACGCTGACGGGTTTCGGCCAATCTGCCTTTGGTGCGCAGCGCTGGTTTCAAGTGGGCGTTCTCTTTCTTCAACCGACTGAATTTGCCAAGATCATCGCCATTATCATTTTGGCGCGCTATTTTGAAGTATCCCAACATCAACCGCGTGACCTGAAATGGGCATTCGGGGCTGTTCTTTGGGCTTCCGGCATTATCGTCATGATCCTTCTTCAGCCGAATTTGAGCAACGTGCTGGTGCTTTCTGTGATCCTTGCAGTCATGTTGTGGGTGAATGGTGTGCAGATCAAGCATGTGCTTTCGGCTGTTGCAATTGGCGCGGTTCTTTTAATAAGTTTGATCGCTCTTTCGGTTCTGGGAGTCCGCGTTCCTTTTTTGCAGGCGTATCAGCAGGAACGCATCGTGAACTTTGTCGTGCCCGACCCGAATGATACGTATGGCAACCGCTATAATGTGCAGCAGGCGCTCATCGCGGTTGGCACAGGCGGCGTCTTTGGCGAAGGCTACGGGCATGGCACTCAAACTCAATTGCGTTTTCTCAAAGTCCGCCACACAGATTTTATCTTTGCGGCCAGCTCAGAGGAATTTGGCATGGTTGGCGGCACACTCATTATTTTTACTCTTGGTATTATCGTCTGGCGCTGCATCCGGGCGGCGCAAAAGGCGCGTGACGTGGCGGGCTCAATGATCGCTTTGGGTGTCGCAACTCTTATCTTTTTTCAGGGCGCGGTCAATATCGGTATGAATCTTAATGTGCTGCCGGTTTCCGGGCTTCCGCTTCCATTCGTCAGTTATGGCGGCAGCGGTCTCACGGCGCTTATGCTCGGCATCGGACTGGTTCAATCCGTGGTGATGCGTCACAAGCAAATGGAATTTTAGTTAATATTTTTGTTGGTCGAGTAGCGTATCGAGACCACTTATTTCAAGGAGTTTTCATCTTGTCAATCAAACCTGCACGAACCCGCTTTGCCCCTTCACCAACAGGACATTTACACCTTGGCGGCGCACGTACCGCATTGTATGCCTATCTGCTTGCAAAAAAGACCGGCGGGCAATTTATTTTGCGTATCGAAGATACCGACCTGAAGCGCACTGTATCTGGTGCGGAGCAGGAGATCATGGACGGTTTGCGCTGGCTTGGACTTCAATATGATGAAGGCCCCGATATCGGCGGCAAGCATGGTCCGTACCGCCAGACAGAGCGCCGCGACATTTATCAGCAGCATGCCAAGACTCTTGTAGAAAAAGGTCACGCCTATCCCTGCTTCTGCACGCCAGACCACCTCGAAAAAGTTCGGCAGGAGCAAATGAAGCGCAAGGAAAACCCGCACTATGACGGCACCTGCCGCGCCCTCGCGCCTGATGAAGCCGCCCGCCGCATTGCAAGCGGTGAGGCATATACCATCCGCTTCAAGATGCCGCAGGAAGGTGCCACAGTTGCGCATGATCATTTGCGCGGTGACATCGTCACAGAGAACAAACAACTCAACGATCAGGTCATCCTCAAAACTGACGGTCTGCCAACGTATCATCTCGCCGCCATGGTGGATGATCACGAAATGGAAATCACTCATGTGTTACGCGGTTCCGAATGGCTTGGTACCTTCCCGTTGCATGTAAACATTGTCCGCGCATTCGGCTGGGATGAACCAATCTGGATTCACCTTTCCGTTTTCCTCAAGCCAAGCGGCAAAGGCAAAATGAGTAAACGCGAAACTGCCGCAGCCATCAAAGACGGCTATTCGATCTTCATCAAAGACATGCAGGAACTTGGCTTCACTCCCGAAGGCGTGTTGAATTGGTGCGCATTGATGGGTTGGGGCGTTGCTGAAGATGATGTGATGACAGTCGAACAAATGGTTGGTCGCTTCACAATTGACTCGTTGACTCCATCTCCCGCGGCGATCAATTTTCAAAAGCTGGATCACTTCAATGCGACTCACATCCGCCTCTTTACGACCGAAGACCTGGCAGCCCGCCTCAAGCCTTACTTTACCCGTGAAGGACTCGAAGTCAACGACGATGTGCTGCTGGAAATGATTCCCCTCATTCGTGAGAGACTCACCACGCTGGATGATTGCCTTGCCTTTGGCGCATTCTTCTTTAGAGAAGAAGTTTCTCCTACTGCAGAAGACTTGGTCGCGAAAGGATTGGATGCAAAACAATCCGCAGAGATCGCTCGTAAAACCTACGAGATTCTCTCCAGCCTGCCTAGCATTGACCATGCCACAGCTGAGCCGCCCATGCGCGCCTATGTGGAGCAGTCTGGTTTGAACGTAAATCAGGTATTCGGTATTTTGCGTGTAGCGACCACTGGACAAAAAGTAAGTCCACCCTTGTTTGAGTCAATGGAGATCATTGGTAGAGAAAAGAGTCTGCAGCGGGTCAAGAACGCCATTGAGGTTTTGGAAAAGATATAACTCTGGGTTTTATCTACTTTTGCCTACACTGATTACTACAAGACGAGGATAGAGCAAGTGTTCCATCCTCCTTTTTGTTGTAATCCGCCAAATTTAATGTCAGGCTGAAAGTTTGCCTACAAATGACTTTCCTCTATTGCTGCTCTTCCTCAGCGTTCGTTCTGTAAATGATTGAGAATGCAGGTATGCTTAATCCGCCAATGCTCACTTCAATAGGCTTTCCCTGAATTGACCCTTCTTCGGGGATTAATTCCATTGCGTCCTTTGTGATTAAGATATCTCCTGCGGCTCCAATATCTTCACCCAGCTTGCAGGCGCGGTTGACAGCATCGCCAAAAACATCTCCGTCGTTCACAACCAACATTTTTCCGTAATCAATGCCAATGGATACTTGAATGTCCAGTTCGTCCACGGTCAGAATATTGGATGCGGCAAGCGCATGTTGAATGGTAATGGCGGCGCGCGCAGCGGATAGTGGATCGGGAAGCAGGGCGAAGCAGTTATCTGCTTCAAATTTGATGACCCTGCCGCCGTGCCCGGTGATGATCGGCTCCACGGTCAACTGCATACGGCGGATCATTGAAAGATAATGGATGATCCCATATTTGCGGGTGAGTAGGGAGAAGCCGAACATGTCCAGCGCCAGCACTGTATTTTCTGTGCCGTATTTTTGCCAGATCACATTTTCCAGGTTCTTCCGTTTAAGCGGGTCTATTTCCTGTGAATAATTCAACAGCAGTTCTTGAAACTGGTCATTGATAAATGGCATGTGAACCTCTTTGGAATTGATAAAATCATTATAACGAAAAGAGTTATGAAAAGGTTATTCTGTTATGAAAAGGCCCTGAAGGTTCTTAAAACCTTTAGGGCCTTTTTTCTAAATATCGCCAGGCTCATCGGCCATTCTTACAATGCGAGGCGTGAACTTACCAAGCACTTCCACAAGATCTTGCTGTGCGGCGATGACTTCTTCGATGGGCTTGTACGCTTGCGGTGACTCATCAATGCCGCCGCCGAGCAGGGTGACTCCGTTCTTTTTGAGATACTCATCCCGTGACGATCTGCTGATCGAGTTCAGTGCATTTCTGCGGCTCATCAACCGACCCGCACCATGAGAGGCGGACGAGAGAGAGTTCCCTACGCCTCTGCCACGGACAACATACCCCGCGTCTCCCATGGAGCCGGGGATGACACCCAACACACCTTCACCTGCGGGAGTGGCTCCCTTGCGGTGGACGACAACCTTGCGACCGTCTGCAAGAGTCTCGTGCCATGCAAAGTTGTGGTGATTCTCAACCACGGCGGCTTCCTTCAACCCAACGGATGCGGCAACCCGCTTGTGGATGATGTAGTGATTGGCCGAGGCGAAGCGTCCCGCGAGTTCCATTGAAAGCCAGTATTCCTGACCATCTTCTGAATCCAGTGAGAGCCACGCGAGGTGCTTCACGCTGGGGTCAAGATCGGGGTGCTTCTCGCGTGCGAGTTTGCTGAAGCGGTCTGCGATCTTTGCGCCGACTCCCCGCGAACCGCTGTGTGAAAGCAGAGCGAGATATTCACCGGGTTGCAAGCCGAACATGGGCTCTTGCAAAGTGAACGAACCCCATTCGACGAAGTGGTTGCCCGTGCCGCTTGTGCCAAGTTGATTCATGGCGGTGTCTTTCAGCGTCTTAAGCTGGCGGGTGGCGTACCATGCGTTGTCGTCCAGCACTTCGTGTTGAGCCTTCTTGCTGCCTGTCCATTTTGCGCCCATGCCGAAGGATGTTTCTTCCCAGAGAGAATTTTCAAACATGCCTTTCTTTTGCCCAAGCAGGTGCGGCGAGACTTCGTAGATCGAAATTCTCATGCGGCACGCAATGTCTACACCCACGGCGTAGGGGATGACGACATTCTCAGTAGCCAGTACACCGCCGATCGGGAGTCCGTAGCCAACATGGGCATCTGGCATCAACGCGCCAGTGACGGTGACAGGTAGGCGCATGGCGTTTTCCATTTGCTTGATGGCTTCGGGGTCGATCTGGTTTTCACCCCAGATCGGAAATGGGATGGGGTTTTCGAGAAGTGTATCTTCCGAAGGTTCATCCTTTTGTGTGAGCCGAATACACTCGCGGGCAAGGTCTGCGAGCAATGCGTCGGCGAGGAAACTGCCCGGGTTTTGCCGAACAGTTTCCAGTTGGGCAAGAACCGCGTCGCGTTCCATGCCGTTGGAGATCATCTTGTTGCCCGCATCCTTTGCGAGCCCGATGATCTTCCCATCTTCCCAGTTATTTAATTTCAGGATCTTTCCTGTAATGATGTCCATGATTTTTTTTCCTTCCGTCATTGCGAGCCGCGTTTTTTGCGGCGAAGCAATCTCATACTCAGGGCATGAGATTGCTTCGGGCAAAAGATCATTGCCCTCGCAATGACGATAATATTTATATCGGGTCGGGCGGTGCGCAGGCCTCGTCGAAGTTTATGGTTGTGAAAACTTCTGCTTGCAAAACCCATGCGCCAGTTGTTGTGCGCTGCCATTTGGCAGAGTAGACGCCCGATGCGTTGACAAAAATTCCTTTGGCAGTGTAGGTGCCCTGCCAGTTGCCGAGTTCTTCTGCCAGCCCCCAGGCTTCGTTGGTGGTGATCTCCCGTGGGGTTCGACGATAGACGGCGGTCGGGTCGGTTTGGAAGAGTTCAGCCCAACGTATTTCTTCCTCGTCGGCTCCGTGGAATTGGTCGCTGCGGCCTGTAACCAGATGATAGCTCGGCGCCAGCAGCGGGCGGATGCCTTTGGCGTTTTTCTCCGCGATGGCGATGTTGAATACTTCGCGCGCAGAGCGGATGAGGTCGGAGGAGGTTGGTTGGGTCATGATGGTTTCCTTTTGTAGTATTGTCGTCATTGCGAGGGCAATGCTCTTTTGCCCGAAGCAATCTCACTCATTGTGTTGGAGATTGCTTCGTCGGGCTGAAGCCCTCCTCGCAATGACGGAGGATAGAGAAATTTTATTCTTCCAACTTCCACAACTCGCGCATTTCGGGGCTGGTTGTGAGAAGTTCATCGAGTGTGCCTTCGGATTCGACTTTGCCGTCTTTCATCACGATGATGTGATCGGCACGCCTTAAGAGCGGGCGGCGGTGGGAGACGACGAGGCAGGTCATGTTGTTGTTTGCAAATATTCGTTCCCAAAGTTGACTTTCGGTTTCGACATCCAGCGCGCTGGAGAGATCATCGAAGACGACGAGTTCCGGTTCGCGGATGAACATGCGCGCGGCGGCGGTGCGTTGCGCCTGCCCACCCGAAAGTTTTACGCCGCGTGCGCCGACCATGGTTTCGAGATCGTCATCGAGTTGTTCGAGGTCACGATCCATCACGGCGAGTTTTGTGGCTTTGTAAATCTCGTCATCGCTGCGGTTGAGGCCGAGCAGGATGTTGTTCCGCAGGGTGTTGCTGAACAGGCGCGGGACTTGTGCGGTGTAGGAACAGCGCGGCGGGACGAGGAAATCTCCAGGCGAGGTCAGTATGGTTTCGTTCCAGCGTATCTCGCCAGATTCGAGCGGAAGCAATCCGAGCAGTGCACGCAGAAGTGTTGTCTTGCCGGAACCGATGCGGCCTGTGACCACTGTCAGCGTGTTGCGTTTCAGGTGGATGTTGATGTCTTCGACGCCGTTCGTTGAATCAGGGTAGTGAAATGTCAGGTTTTTTGCAACCAGCTCATTCAGTCGGTCTGAGGCGGTTTTTGTCGGATAGGTCACTTCGGGCAGCGGCCCGGTCAAATCCACATGGCTGTGTTCAACAAGCGCATTCAGCGGAGCATTTTCCATGAGGTGATACATGCGCTGGACGGAGACGCTGAGCTGCTTGTAGCGTGCCCAAAGCATTCCGCCGAAGGTGGTGAGATCGCCCATGCTTTGCAGCAGATAAACGAAGAGCGAAAAATCGCCGAGGGTGAAGTTGCCCGTGCGCATGGACTGACCGACGAGCACAAGAATGACACCCGTGCCCAGCGTGGATGTGTTGCGATAAATGGAGCTGAGCACTTCGTCAAACAGTTTTTCGCGGATGGTCAGAATGCGGCGCGCATCGTTGAGTTGATGAAAGTAGCCGATGACATTTTTTTCAGCGGTTGCCACTTTGACGGCCTGCACCGCGCCGAAAAATTCACCGATGAAGCCAGTGACCTTGCCGCCAGCCTGACGGGACGTGCGTCGATAATGTTCGATGCGCCCCGTGGCAATGTTGGCAACGATGCCAACGATGACCAGCGGAATTAATGCCATGACTGTGACGGATGGATCGATCTGAGTCATCAGCACGATGGAGACGGCGATGATGATCAGCCCGACCATGATGTCGTTGATCAGAATCACGAAGAGCGGGATCTCGTTCACGTCCGTTTTGAAACGGCTGACGGCTTCACCGGGTGAGTCTGGCAGTTGCGATGCGCCCGGGCGCTTGAGGATGTACCTCAAAAGATTCTTGCGCAGCAGCATGGACATGTCCGCGAAGATGGGGACATCGGCATAGTAAAAACCGTAGCTGGCAATGATGCGTCCGATCCACAGTGCGGTGAAGGCTGCGATGATGGCCCAGATGCCGAAGGTGAGTTGTGCCGCGCCTGTGACGTAGTCGAAGAAGGCTTTGATGATGAGCGCGGGGCCAACCTGCCAGCAGAAGCGGATGAGGGCTACGCTGACCAAGTCCACGAACCAGAGCCACGGACGGAATTTCAGCATTTCCCAAATGACTTTCCATGTGGGGAGTGCGGGTACTTTTTGTGTGAAGGTTGTTTCGGTCATAATAGATTCCATTTATTTCAGTACTGGTGGTCGAGTAGTTTCGAGCCGTTGCAGCGTTCGGACCACAGATGGTAGTACTCTGTGGGCTGATCGCCCTTCGCGAAGAGCGCCCAGGCGCCCCCCCCCCCCCCAGTATATTTTTTACGCCAGCACTTCTTCCATGCCAGTTTGCAGCAGATGATAAAAGCGCGAGTTCGGGTTCGCCGCCAATTGCTTGCGGTCGCCGTATTCGCTGGTCTGGCCTTTGTCCAAAATCATGATCTCGTCCGCGCGGTGGACGGTGTCCAGCCGATGCGCGATGATGATGGCGGTTCGGCCTTTGAGCAGTTTGTCTATCGCGCGTTCCAGTTTCTGCTCTGTGGCTGGGTCAAGACGGGATGATGCTTCGTCGAGAATCACCAGACCGGGATTTCGTAAAAAGACTCTTGTGAAGGCTAAAAGCTGCGCCTCACCCGCGGACAGTGATCTTGATCCTGTGTCGAGTTCAGTATCCAAACCTTTGGGCAGATTCTTGTACCAATCGCCGAGTTCCAATTCTTCGAGGGTGGCGATGATCTTTTCATCTGTTATCGAGCGGTCGAAGAAAGTCAGGTTGTCGCGGATATTGGCGCGGAAGAGCTGCACATCCTGTGTGACGATGGCGATGTTGCTCCGCAGGGATTTGAGCTGCGCTTCGCGTAAGTCTGTTTTATTGATCTTGATACTGCCCGAGTTCACATCGTAGAGACGGAAGATCAATCGTCCGATTGTGGTTTTTCCGCTGCCCGTGCGGCCGAGTAACCCAAGGATGGAGCCAGGCTTCAGGTCAAAGGAGAGCGTCTTGATCACGTCGTCATCTCCGTTATAGGAGAAGGTCACATCTTCAAAGGTCAGCGCCAGCGGTGTGGACGAAATCTCCGGGCCAGTGCCATCGATCACTTCTGGCTTGAAATTGCGGAACTCCGTCAGGCGTTCCACGCACGCGCCGATGGTTTGGAAACTTTCGATCTCGTGCGTCATTGCCCAGAACGGCTCTTCAAGCAGATTGATGTAATGGACAAAGAGATACACGGTGCCGATGGTGATGATGTCCAGCGAGAACAGCCAATATCCGCTGACGATGGCAAGCAGGTTGCCTGCGGTCAGTGCAAAGCCCATCGCGTTTTCGATGATCCAGCGTTTGAAATGCGCTTTGCGGTTGTGACCGAGAATAACGCTTTGGTGGCGGAACAATTCCCGCAGGGAAAAGTCCACTGCGCCGCTGGAGCGGATATCTTCCGTGCCTGCCAGTTGCTCTTCGATGAAACCGTACAACTGTGCTTCGGCTTCGCGCCTCGCCTTTTGGTGCGGGACGGCGATGTCCTTTAATTTTCCAAGCACACCGATTGTGACGAAGGAATAAATTGTAAAAGCCAGTCCGGCACGCCAATCTTCGATGAACAGAGCGACCAAAATACCGACGAGCAGCAATCCGTTTGCGATGAGGTTCAGCGCGAATTGAGAGAAGAAAGTTGCCAGCTCGGTCACGTCACCGTCGATGCGTTCGATCAATTCGCCGGGGGTGTGGTCATTGTGGAAGCGCATGTCGAGATTGAGCGCGTGCCATGCCAATTCGGCGCGCAGGTCGTTGGTCGCTGTCCATGCCACGTTTTCGCCGAGATATTTCACGGCAATGGCAACCACCTGTTGGATCAATGCGATGCTGATGAAGGCAATCGCAGTTGTGGTCAGCGTTTGCAGCGCTTTTCCCGCAAGCGCCTCGTCAATGAATTGGCGCATGATCTGCGGGGCAAAGATGCGCAAGCCGATGCTGCCAAAGAGCAGAACGGCAAGCAGAATGAACCGTCCCTTTTGCGGGCGGATGTGGTCGGAGAGTAAGTTCCAGTAGGATTTGAATGATAAGTTCATGATGTTTTTTCCATAAGCTGCGTCATTGCGAGGAGCGTTCTTGCTCTTTGCGACGAAGCAATCTCCAGCAATGTGTGAGATTGCTTCGGGCGGACGAACACCGCCCTCGCAATGACGTGGGGACAAGACAATAAAAAAGCCACGGTGCTGAAGCGCACCGTGGCTAAAAAGACACAGAAGGAAGACCTTTAACGGTCTACAGGCGCACTTCGAGATGGGACTAATTTTCGCAGGTGTATCGCTTTACGTTTGGTCATTTGAAGTGCGCTCCTTTCGTTGGAATTAATTACTGTTGCAGTTTACAACACATGCTGCAGGCTTGTCAAGATAAATTGTCATCTGATTCGGGCACAACGTTTTCTTGATGTTCATCACGCCAACGAAACAATGAAACAGGCTACAATAAGAACTTCACGGAGGCTTCATGAAATCGACGATTTTACGGATGCGCTACTGGCGCATTGTTCTATTTTTTGCGCGCGTTACCCTGAGTATCATCTTTTGGGATATTTTCCTGCGCCGCATCGGATTGGGTTTTCTCGGAAACAACTCTCGGACGAAACGGCTGCGTGCCATTGCTGTCCGTTTTCGTGCGCTTGCAATTCGCATGGGCGGGGTCATGATCAAGGTTGGGCAATTTCTTTCGGCAAGGCTGGATGTGTTGCCGCCTGAGATCACGGATGAGCTGGCAGGATTACAGGATGAAGTGCCGCCCGTGGACTTTGAATCCATTCGCCTCCAATCCGAACTGGAGCTTGGTTCCTCGTTAAAAAGCATTTTCCTCACCTTTGAAGAGACTCCCCTTGCTGCCGCGTCACTGGGACAAGTCCACCGCGCGGAGCTGAACCCGAAAGAGGCCGAGGCGCTTGGCTTCAAGAATGTCGTGTTGAAGGTGCTGCGTCCGAACATTGAGCAGATCGTGGATGTGGACATGTCTGCCATTCGCGTGGTGGGCGGGTGGCTCAAGCGTTACCGCCCGGTCAGCGACCGTGTCAATGTCCCTGCCATTGTGGAGGAATTTTCTGCAACCCTACGCGAGGAGATGGATTATCTCGCAGAGGGGAAAAATGCCGAAGCCTTTGCAGTCAACTTCAAGGGCGATGGAAGCGTGCATGTCCCGCGTGTGGTTTGGGCTCATACCAGTCGCCGAGCGTTGACGCTGGAGGATGTGTCCGCGATCAAGATCACAGATTATGAAGCCATCGAGGCGGCAGGCATTAGTCGTGCAGAAGTGGCGCTGGTCTTGTTCAAGTCATACCTCAAGCAGATCTTTGATGATGGCTTTTTCCATGCCGACCCGCATCCTGGTAATATTTTTGTCACGCCGTTGGCTGAGAAAAATAAGGATGGCTCAACTGCTTTCAAGTTGACCTTTGTGGATTTTGGCATGGTGGGTCGCATGCCAGATCGTCTGATGGAAGGACTGCGCGAAGCGGTCATTTCCATCGGCTTGCAGGATTCTCCGCGATTGGTGAAAGCATACCAGACGCTCGGGGTGCTTTTGCCTAGCGCGAATTTGAAGCTGCTGGAAGAAGCGGGCGCGCAATTGTTTGACCGTTTTTGGGGGATGAACATGAACGAGCTGCGCAACATTGACCATACCGAGATGATGAAGTTCGGCTTGCAGTTCCGCGAGTTGATGTTGAACATGCCTTTCCAATTGCCTGAAAATCTTTTGCTGCTTGGCCGCACCATTGGAATTCTTTCAGGGATTTGCACGGGGCTGCATTCGGAATTTAATATGTGGCAGGAACTTACGCCGTATGCCAAAAAACTTGCCGAAGGTGATGGCGGCTCGCAATGGGATGTGTTCTTTGATGAGGCAGGGGCTCTGGCTAAAACCTTGATCGCGCTTCCGGGCAGAACGGAACGCGTGCTCGGCAGGATCGAACGCGGCGAGTTGAATGTGCAAATGCCGATGGTCAATATTCAGATCAGCTATTTGGAGCGTTCGCTGAATCGTTTGACTGGTGGAATTGTATTTCTTGGTTTGCTGATCGCGGGCTCGATCTTGTACGATACCCACCTCATGCTGGGGCAAGCCCTTCTGGGCGGTTCGGGCCTTGCACTTTTTTACACCCTGTTTCTCGTAAGGCGCACCCGCCGTCCGTGGCAGTAACTGCTGTCACTCTGAGGGAACGCTCTTTGCGACCGAAGAGTCTCGTGTATTCGGGAGTAGAAACCCTTCGCTACGCTCAGGATGACATTAATAACTTAAAAAGAAACTCGCCCCAATTTCTGAGGCGAGTTTTTGCTTTTACTTTCTCTTACGCAGACTTGCTTTTCTCTTCCGTCTTTTCGATCGCAGCGTCGATCATGCTGCGAAAGGCCATCAGCATTTCCTTGCGGGCGGTGCGGCGGTGTTCCATAAAGCCGGGGGGTAAAATGGTCTCCATACTCTTGCGCATTTCTTCGCGGGCGGCTTTCATGTGTTCCAACGCCTCAGGCGGAAGTTTTTCTTTTAGGGACTTTCGTTTATATTCGCTCATGGTTAACTCCTTATCTGTCATGATTATAGCACTTCTGAGAAAAGGCGGGTTTTGCTTGTTAGGCTCTTTTTTTAGTACATGGATTTGACGGAAAGTATGAAAAAAAACAAACACCTCCAAACTTTATCAATCGTGATAGTCTCCGACATAGAATTCAACTTGAATATTGTCAGGGTCACGAAAACAGACATAATCACTTTGGCCGGGTCAAACTCAATGCCTGCCGTTGTAATGCCCAGTTCTCCCAGCACGGCTAGTAGATCATTAAGCTGCTGATGCGAATCAACTGCAAATCCAACGTGGTCAAGCCCTATTCTGTTTTCATCAAAGCTATCATTTGGAATTGCCTGTTTTGGCGGGCGCTGAAAACACAACAGGAAACTCCCACAAGAGATCCAGCGAACTTGCGGATTTTCACGAGAGGCTTTTACGCCGAGGATTTTTTCATAAAACTCAGCGGATTCATTTGGGTCAGAGACTGTCAAAACGATGTGATGTACGCCACGAATTTGCAAAGCCATCGAAACTCTCTCCTGAACGCATTCTGTCTGGTTGCTTATGTCTTTGACAAGTCACAACAGCTTTATAATCCATTCATCCTCAACCTAAGTAGTCAGCCGAAAGTTTTTAGACACACTATTGGCTTTTCGAGGGCTTAGCCCCCGAAAGAGCAGGAATAGATTGTAAAAATATTTTCGACAAATCACCTAAAAATAGAAAGAACACATTGCCCGATTCATTATACGAGCCGTGTCTAAAAAGTCAACGCTGTTGAGACGATAAGGAAATTATGAAACTCGTAACTGTTCCACAAATGCGCGCGATCGAAAAGGAAGCCGACGAAAACGGTGTCTCATATGCCGAGCTGATGGAAAATGCAGGCCGCGGACTTGCGGAACTTGTCCATGCATTGGGGCAGGAGAATGGCTGGGACGAGGTCACTGGTCTGGTGGGGTCGGGCAATAACGGCGGCGACACCCTCGTCGCTTTGGCGTGGCTTGCGGAAGCAGGCTGGCGCACACATGCCTATCTTGTAAACCGCAAAAAAGATGACGCTCTCATCGCGCGCTATTTGTCCGCAGGTGGAGAGATTTTAGATTCCGTTTTGGATGAAGACGATGAAACTCTCGGGGCTTTTATTAATGAGTCCCATGTTCTTTTGGATGGACTGCTTGGGACGGGGATCAAGCTCCCGCTTACCCACAGAGGGCTGCGCCAAAAAGAGGCGGCGCAAGTCCTCGAAAACACAAATCTCATCCTTTCTCAAATGGATCTGCCCGCCTTCGTTGTCGCGGTGGATTGTCCCTCCGGCGTGGATTGCGATACGGGCGAGGCCGCCGATGAAACCATCCCCGCAGATCTCACCGTCACAATGGCGGCTGCTAAACAGGGATTGCTGAAACTCCCTGCATTCGAGTACGTCGGCGAGCTGCAGATGGTGGAGATTGGCTTGCCAGAAAATTTGGCTTCGTGGAATGCGATCCATGCCGAAGCTGCGGATTGGGATATGGTCTCTGCGCTGCTGCCCGAGCGCACGGCCGCCTCACACAAAGGGACGTTTGGTACGGCTTTCGTTGTGGCTGGTTCCAGCTCGTACACAGGTGCGGCGATGCTTGCTGGCACAGCCGCATATCGCATCGGCACGGGACTTGTGACGATGGCTGTCCCTGAACCATTGCATTCCATTCTCGCAGGTCACCTGCCTGAAGCCATTTGGGTTCCGCTCCCGCACGAAAACGGATTCATCTCTGGCGTCGCTGCTGATGATGTGCTGCAAAACCTTGAACGTGCCACCGCATTCTTAATTGGGCCGGGCCTCGGCGATAAACTTCCAACGCGTGCGTTTATTGGTAATTTAATTCCTGCCATAAAAATCCCAATGGTGGTGGATGCAGATGGACTGCGTCATTTGTCGCAAGTTGTAGATTGGCATAAAAATATTTTTTCCCCCTCAGTGCTGACTCCGCACCCTGGCGAAATGTCCGCATTGACGGGGTTATCCAAAGAGGAAATTCAATCCAACCGTGAAGCAGTTGCCATGAGATATGCAAAGGAGTGGGGTCATGTCGTCGTCTTGAAGGGCGCATTCACAGTCATCGCCTCGCCTGACGGACGCTCGACCGTCATCCCCGTTGCTACTTCCGCCCTTGCCAAAGCAGGCACAGGCGATGTGCTTGCTGGCCTCATTGTCGGTCTCCGAGCCCAGGGTGTGGATGCCTACGATGCCGCCGTCGCCGGCGCATTCATCCACGCACAAGCGGGTTTATTCGCAGCGGAAACAATGGGTACCACCGCCTCTGTCCTCGCAACTGATGTCCTCGATGCGATTCCAGATGTTCTCGCAGAATTGGAATACTAATTTTTATCCACAGACAAGTGAGCTTAAAGTAACACTGCTGGTCGAGTAGCCGCGCTCTTGTTCTTTGCGGCGTATCGAGACCACAAATAAAAAGAGACTCTCCTCACGGAAAGTCTCTTTTACTAATTGCTGAAAGCTCACAGCTGATCGCTAAACCCTAGCTATTCATAAACCCTTCAAGGTTATCCTTGCTGATGCGGAACGCCTTACCGACCTTCTTCGCCTTCAAGCTTCCGTCACTGATGGCAGCCATAATATCTTCCTCAGTCACCTTCATGATCTTGGCCGCTTCCGCAGGGGTCATAATATCAGGCATGGTTGCACCGGCAGAACCGCCGCCACCACCTGATTGCATGCCGCCTTGCAGGGCTTGTCCCATTAAATTGCCAATGCCCATACCTGCGCCAATTCCAGCGGTAAGTCCGGCGCCACCGTTTGAATTATTGGCGGCTTCGCGCATGGCGTCTGCTGCCTGTAATTGGGCATATACGCTTGGGTCAAGCACAGCGCGCTCGCGCAATTCCTGCACAGCTCTTTCGCTCGGTTTAAGGCCGCCAATATAAAAGGACTTCAGGGTCAGGCCAATGGCTTCAAAATCGTCTTTTGCTTTTGCCCGGACTGACGCACCAACCTCCTCAAACAGACTGCTTAATTTGGAAGTCAAGTCAGTTTTTTGAGCGGTCTCACCAAGCACATCACTCAACTTCGAGACAAGAATATCGCGCAAGCGTCCCTCGATTTCGGAAGAGCGGTAGGAACCTGTTGCGCCGACGATTTGCGTCACGAACTGTTGCGGGTCCTTCACCTGGAAGGAGTACGTACCAAAACCTGTCAGTACCTGCCAGCCAAGACCAACACCCGGAGTAGGAACTAGGATCGAAGAAGAGGTTCCCCATTTCTTGCTCGCAAATTCCTTGCGCGCAACAAAGTACACCTCGGCGGGGAACGGAGTGCGATCATTAAATGCCTTGCCAATGAAATCGATCAGCTTTGGAATGTTCGCAGTGGCAATAGTGTGCCGCCCGGGCTTGAACACATCCAACGCCTGCCCGTCGCGGAAGAACACCGCGCTCTGACTTTCGCGAACGATCACCTGCGAACCAATACGATAATCGCCGATCCCTTCCTCAGGGAAGCGGTGAACGATCTCATCGGTCATTTCATTTGGGTATTCAATGACATCAAAAATTCTAGCCATGTTTTCTCTCCTTTTAGTGGATAACTCTCGAATTATAGTCGAACTGACATTCAGGTACAAGAACCGTTTTTCCTATTACTTTACGAATTCCAACCCGATTCGTTTCACGTCTTAATTGACAATTACTTGCAGCCTTCTGCTTTCTGCCATCTGAAACAACGCCTCTTTCTTAATCTGCGGCTTGTTTCTCTTTCATTGGCAATCCCGTCGCTTTGGCTTTTAACATCATCACCTCCGCCAGTATGCTTATGGCAATTTCTTCCGGTGTTTCCGCCTGCAACTCCAAGCCCATCGGCGAATGGACTCTCGCGATCTTTTCCTCCGAGACACCTTTTTCTTTCAATGCCTTGACGGTGGTTGCCCAGCGGCGGCGTGAGCCAATTACGCCGATATAGCCAGCAGCGGAGTCCAGAAGCGGAACCATTCCCGCGGCGTCCACGCTGGAGCCACGGGTAGTCAAAATCAAACTGGTGCGTTTGTCGATGGTGATAAGCTCGGGGAGTTTCTCCATCGTCACAGGATGGTAGGAGTCTGCGCCTGGTGTGGCTTCAGGGGTGCAAAATTCGGCGCGGTCATCGCACACTGCCACGCGGAATCCCAGCCACTTTGCTAAATGTACAACGGCTTTACCGACATGCCCTGCGCCAATGACGACGAGCAGCGCTGGAGGAAGAATAGGTTCCACAAATACCTCCACCTGACCACCACATACACCGGGGTCGCCGCGTGATGGATCAGCCATGTTGTAGTGTAAAAGACGCGATTGACCATCGCTGATCGCCATCCATGCTTCGTCCAGCACACGATGCTCAAGGTCGCCGCCGCCCACCGTGCCGATGAAATTTCCATCGGGGTACACGAGCATCTTGCTGCCCACATGCCGCGGCGTGGAGCCTTCGCTCTTTGTCACTGTGCAAAGAGCGGCGGATTGGTGATTTTTCTCTATTTCGTTTAAGGCTTGAAAAATGGTTTGAGTCATTATAAATACACATCCCGCAGTACAAAGCGTTCCGGATGCTGCCTGTCCACTACGAGAGCGGCTTCGTTTTCCCTGATAAAGTGTTTGGTTTTCATTGTAATTACCTGGTCGTAATTTTTTTCATAAACCTGCCCCAGGTAATGATAACGAAGGGTAAGTTTCATATTGGCTTTGTGAACTTTGCATGAAACGATAGTCGCGATTAATTCCGAGCCGTTTTCGAATATTTCCTTTATTTGATTGACACGTACACACATAACGATTATTGACACCAAAAAGCAAACCCCAGTGGCAACGACCAGGGGGGTGCTATTTAGACCATTATTCATCAAGATTTGGTCGGTCAATAATGAAAAAGTGGTTATGGCAAGTAAAAACGTAAATGCTCCAAGTGCCGTTGCCGTCCAAGAATCACTTTGAATGATCTTGAAAATGTCTGGTTTGCGAGGCATGGGTATATTTAACTTTCCAGCAATCCCAGCACAGCTGGTAACAGCTGTTTCTTTCTGGAGACTACACCTTTGGCATCGCGGGTCTGGTCAGGGAGGGGCGGGTACGGCAGGTCGTTCAAGATCGTTGGCGCATTGGATGAGAGCAACAGGCGGCTGGTGCCGCGAACCACATCCGTTACCAGAAGCATGGCGAAGTCGAGGCCGCGTTTGTCGCGCAGGTCGTTCAGGGCGTTTTGCAGGGGGGTGAGATATTCAGTGAGCTGCAGGAGATCTGTCACTTCAGCCTGGGCAACGGCAAATTTGAATCCGCCGCCTTCGAATGGCTTAATATCTGTGCTGACGATCTCTTCGGGTTTGCGGTTGGAGAGTCCTGCGCCTGCGCTGAGCACGGCGTTGCCATAGGTTTCGATGGTCTCGCCTTTGAGCGGACTTCCGCCAACGAATGCCCAGCGGGAAAGGCGTTCGGCGGCGTCTTTGTCGCGCTGTGTGGTCGTAGGAGATGTCAATATAAGGGTATCAGATAACAGCCCGGCAAGAAGCGTGCCTGCCAGCGGCGGCGGCATGGAGAGTCCTGCTTCGGCGGTTAGTTCCGTCACCAGCGTGGAAGTTGATCCAACCGTATCCACTGTGAAGCGGATGGGCTGGTGTGTGTATGGGTTGCCGAGGCGGTGATGATCGAGGATCTCCAGAAGTTCGGCTTCGTCGAGTGCGGCGATGGCCTGCCGCGGTTCATTGTGATCTACAAGGATGATCTTGAGGCGCGGCGGATTGAGCACTTCGCGCTGGCTGGCGATGCCCATGTAAACGCCGTGTTCATCTACCACCCAGTAATCGTTGTGTTCATCACGCAATAATTTATTGAGCGAATCGCGGATGTGGGCATTTGCCTGATACTTTGGGACTGTGGTATTGGCCGCATCGCTGCATTTTGCAGACATCATTTCGCGCACGGTGGCGTCGCCCGGGCGCGGGCCGAGGGTGTCAGTGAAGTATTTGAAGAGGCTCATGCCGTTGATGATCCCGTAGGGGGTTCCATCCTCATTGACAATGGGGGCAATGCCGCCGGTTTTGCTGGCAAGAGTCCATGCGCTGCCGAGCTGTGAATTGGGGCGGATCGTATCCAACCTTTTCATCACAGAGCCGAAGCGAGGGGAGGCGTCTGTGAGCAGGGTGGGCGCATCGAGATTGACGGTTTTTAGCACCCAGGCGGTTTGCGCGTTAACAGCTCCGGCGCGGGCAGCGATTGTGTTTGTGCCATCGCGTTCGCGCAGCAGCCAGGCGTAGCCCATTGCGGATGCGATCGAGTCTGTGTCGGGGTTGATATGGCCTATTACGTAAATTTGGTCGGACATTTGGTTCTTTTTTCTCCAGCACTCATAAATTTTGCGATTGGTTGTTTGATTATATCTCGCCTTTTTCCACCAGCCCTAAAAATATGTTCACGATATAGGGATCGAAGTGTTTCCCCGTTTGTTCGATGAAGTAGGCGGTGATCTTTTCGCGGGACCAGGCGTTGTTGTAGGGGCGGTCTGAGCTGAGAGCATCCCAGACATCCGCCACTGCAAATATCCTCGCTGAAAGCGGTATGTCCCTGCCTTTGAGTCCTTGTGGGTATCCTGTGCCATCCCATTTTTCATGGTGTGAATACGGGATCTCTAGCGCCTTTTTTAGAAATGGAATTGGTGAAAGCAGATCATACGCCGTTTGTGGGTGCTTCTGGATGATGGTCCGCTCTTCATCTGTCAGCTTGCCGGGTTTGCGCAGGACCTCATCGGGAATGCTCATTTTTCCAATGTCATGCAGGATCGCGCCGCGGCGAATATGTTCGATATCTTCTTCGGGGAGGTCCAGTTTGCGGGCAACCAGCAGCGTGGATTTTGTCACTCTTCGCGAGTGGCCTTCTGTTTCCTTGTCTCTCAGCTCAAGCGCGCGCGCCCACCCTTCAAGAGTGGTATCGTAGGCTTCCGCAAGTTCCCAGGTACGGGCGCGGACGCGGTCTTCCAGTTCCGAGTTGAGTTTGCGTAGTTCGTTTTCCAATTCCTTGAGCGCAGTGATGTCATGTGAAATATAAATGCGCCCGGTCATTTCCTTGCGGGCATTATAAAGCGGCCACACCGTTAATTCATAATAGATATGTTTGCCGCCAATTTCAAATGTGGCTTCGGCGCGCGCGTAGGAGACTTGCGTATACATTTTGATGGGAATGGGGAAATCATTAAATACGACTTTGGCTGGCTGTCCAATAACATCGTTTGCGTTTTGTCCGAGCAAGGCCAGCATGGATGAATTAATATCAACTATGTTTTGTTGGTTGTCAAGAATAACAACCGGTTCAACCATGGCTTCAAATACCTTGTCGCGGCCGATCGGGGTCACTTCAAAGATCCGAAAGCGATACAGGGCTAATCCGATAATCAAGTTGCCAATGGCAGTCGTGAAGGGAGTCGCGTCGCGTTGTGGAGTGATGTAGATATTAAGCAGTGTTAAAACAGTGCCGAAAATTGGTATTATAAAACCAAGGGTAATCAGGACAACTTGCGCCCGGTATAGGCCATGTGGACGTATGATGCGCTGTGCGAGAATGTAAATTCCCCATAATGTAATTAGATAGCTGTATAGTGCAAATCCATATACAACTGGAGAGAAGTCGTATAACAATTCATGAAACGGAAACGACTGGGTAAGCCGCGGGTTCAAGTAGACCCAATGAAGAGATTTATCAAAAATCAGGATAATTGAGAAAGCAGCTGGAATTATGAACGAAAGGGAAAACAGTAATTTTGAATGTGAAAGTTTATATTCAGTAAATTGAACGGCAAAGACCGGGAGAGCAATAATGAGAAAAAGCGCCACTATCCATTGAAGCCCATCCCAAAAGACCTTTGTGGGTAAGTCCGTGCTTATCAGCTCCATGATAAATCCGGCAATCCACAAGGATTGCCCAATTGCATACCAGCTAAAAGTGACCGCGTCAGGCGACTTGCGTCTACTCCATGTGTAGATCGATACACTCACCGAGAGCAACAATGAGAACAAGTAAGGGATGAGGTAGATGACCTCCTGACGATTCATAATTTATTTTACTTCCAAGATCAGGCGGTGAGGAAATTTTCCTCACCGCCTGATGAATCTATTTTCTGATGGCTCGCCAGACTCTTTCTGGTGTCGTCGGGTTCTCGTCCACATTTGCACCTATTGCATCCAGAATGGCATTGCCAACGGCAGGAGCAACGCCGTCCATGGGGATCTCTGCCACAGCTTTCACGCCAAATGGATGACTCGGCTCAAACGTCTCGACGAAGATGGTTTCCAACTCGGGCATTTCATCTGCGCGGAAGAGATGATAGCGGTCGAAGTCGCGTTCGATGGCGTTGCCTTTATCGTCGTAGCGCATTTCTTCGGTGACGGCATAGCCGAGGGCTTGGGTCATGCCGCCTTCGATCTGTCCCGAAGCGGTGAGCGGATTCACGATCACGCCCGAGTCTACGGCCATGACGAGCCTGTCTACCGTGACCTGACCTGTTTCAGTATCCACAGTCACTTCGGCGAATTGTGCAGCGAATGGAGGAGGCGAAACGGGAGAGACGTAGCTTGCCACACCCATGATCTGTTCCTGATTATTCTTGTGCAGTGAATCAAGGGCAATTTCAGTCATTGAAACAGACCTGCCGTCAGGTGCAATGGCCTGCCGATTTTCCAGCTTGATGTCGTCGTGTTTGTCCAATTTCAGCATCATCGCTGCGCGGACTCTGACTCTCTCTGCCACGATCTTAGCTGCATTGACAGCTGCCGTGCCAGAAATATAGGTTGTGGACGACGCGTACGCACCTTTATCGAACGGCGTGAAATCGGTATCGGACGAATAGCAGATCATATCTTCGACTGGGACGCCCAACACTTCAGCAGCCATTTGTGCAAGGACAGTATCTGAACCAGTGCCGAGGTCAGTTGCGCCGACGAGTAGGTTGAACGAACCATCGTCATTCATCTTGATGGATGCGCCGCCCATGTCGAGATAAGGGATGGCCGTCCCTTGCATGACCATCGCAACGCCGATGCCCTTTCTCTTAGTCGAAGGTCTAATGTCTAAGGTTGCGCCAGACTTTTGACTTTCGACTTTTGACCAAGAATTTCTCCATTCCTCATTCCCGAACTTGTCATCCCAATTAATGGCAGCACGCCCTTGCGCAACGCATTGCTCCAAGCCAACGGTATGGATGATCTCAGGGCGCGGCTCGCGGCCTTCGTTCCATGCGGTGGAGAAGGGATGGTATTCGCCTGGATGAATGGCGTTCTTCAAGCGGAAGTCGATTGGGTCAAACCCCATGGCACGGGCGATCTTTTCCATGTGGCGGTCGAGCGGCCAGTAGCCTTGCGGCACGCCGTATCCACGGAATGCGCCAGCGGGCGGGGTGTTGGTGTAAACGACATCTGCATAAAAGCGGATGTTGGGGGCTTTGCGATATTCGCCATCGCCAACGTACAACGCCATAGCCTTGTGACCTGTGTTGCCTGTGACGGTCAACGCATGACAGCCATACGCGCCAGTATCTGAAAGGGCGTACATGGAGTTGGCGGTGATGGTTCCATCTTTCTTTACACCCGTCTTCATCCGCACACGCATGGGATGACGTGAACGCGCGGCGATGAATTCCTCTTCGCGGGTATATTCGTAAATGACGGGACGTTTCGTGGCAATGGTGAGATGTGCTGCCACATCTTCCATCAATACTTCCTGTTTGCCGCCGAAGCCGCCACCGATACGCGGCTTGATGACGCGGATTCTTTTGACAGGTAATCCCAACACAGGAGCGAGCATTCTCCTCACGTGGAACGGAACCTGCGTGGATGTGCGAATGACCAGACGATCATCTTCGTCCCAGTATGTGACAGCAATGTGCGGTTCGATGTGCGCTTGTTGAACTTTTGGCACTTCGTATTCAGCTTCAAAGATTTCGTCCGCTTCCTGAAAACCTTTTTCCACGTCGCCAATGTCAATGCGGATCTCGGCGGCGAGATTCTTTTCTGGATTTGAAGTCTGCAAAGTTGACATATTCTGGCTCTTCGTGAATTCGAACGGATTCTGGCTTCATCGATTCGCGAGAGTCCAAAATAAAAGACAAGATTTCGTATTCAACTTCGATTAACGACAAAGCCTTCGTAGCAATTTCTTCTGTCTCTGCTGCGACGAACGCAACACGATCACCGACAAAGCGGACTTTGTTGTCCAACGAGAATGTATCCAAGGGTCCAGGGATCGGGTCAGATTGCCCTGCGGTGGAATACACAACTCGAGGGATGTCCTGCCATGTCAATACAGCGACAACGCCTTCGAGGGCTTTGGCTTTGGTTGCATCTATCTTTTTGATGTTTGCGTGCGCGTGCGGTGAATGTAAAACCTTAGCATGGAGCAATCCGCGTTTTTCAAAGTCACCTGTGAAGGCGGGCTTGCCTTGCACGAGCTTGATCGCGTCCACTTTGATCTCGGGCTTGCCGACGGTTTGCCAGGTCTGGCTTTCGGGTGTGAGAACTACCTTGGGTCGAACCAGCACACGGGTAGACGAAGAAGCGGCCGCGTCCCCTTGAGGCGCATCAGGCTGGGGCGTTCCGAAATCCCAATTGATGGATGAAATGTCGATCGGTTCGTCACCGCGCATTTCCGCAGCAGCTTTCAACACGGCCTGGACGGGTTTGAGATAACCCGTGCAGCGACAAAGGACGCCGGAGATCGCCTCGCGGACTTCCGCCTCGGACGGGTTCGGATTTTTCTCAAGCAGACTCTTGGCTGCGAGAATTTGCGCGGGCGTGCAGTATCCGCATTGAATGGCGCCAGACTCAACGAAAGCCTTTTGCAGCGGATGCAGGCCGTCGGTTTTCTTCCAGCCTTGTTCGGGATGTTCGCCAAGCGCTTCAATGGTGGCGATGTTGTGACCTTCCGCCTGCGCCGCAAGCAGCGACCCCGCGTTGACAGGTTTGCCGTTCAGCAAAACCGTATCCGCGCCAGAAAGCCCGCCCTCATCGCCGAACTTGACGCCGTGAAAGCCAAGCCCGCGCAATGCGCCAAGCAGAGTGGTGGATGGTGCTGTGTCTATCGCGTGTTCAATGCCATTGATCTTGAGTGTGATGTTCATGTGAACTCCTTGGTTGGTCAAAAGTCAAAGGTCTAACGTCTAGACCTTTGACTTTTTTTCTACAAAACCTTCGTCACCTTCAAACCAGCATTCGCGCCTTCAATCGCAGCCTGTGAACCGACCACGACTACTGCCTCGGACTGCGCCACTTTTTCAAGCACTTCGCCGAAAGCGATGAAATCTTCACCGTTGGTGGACAGCACTTCATCGCGGATCTTCTGCCGTATCTCGTCGGTGCGGCCTGTAATGTAACGCATCATCGAAGTATATCCCTTTGCATCGGGAAGCTGGTAGGCATCGAGGTCGCCGATGGCCGCGATGATGGACTTCTTCAATTCGTTGTCCGAAAGCCGCGAGGCATCAAGACCTTTCAAAAACGCGGCAGCATCATCATAGTTTTGAATTGTCGCGGTGATGTTCGGGTCACGGTATGAAAGGAAAGTAAGCACGCCAGTGGTGTTGTCAAATTGCACGAACGCGCCATACGCACCGCCCAGCACGCGGATCTTTTCCCACAAATGCGTCATGCGTAAATAGCCTGTGATGACTTCCGCCGAGCCGTCATATTCGTAGCCAAGCTGGTACAAGTCCGCGCCTTTGCCTACATAGTTGACCTGCGCCGGAATGGCAAGACCTTCCTTCTCGATACTCGACGTAGTCTCAAATGCTTTGACTTCCGCATCCTTCACAGGCATCGCAAAAATGAAGTTCTCTAAATGCGGGCGCACGGTTTTCCAATTTGCAGAATCAAGCGTCACGTTGCAAAGCATGGTCTTGCTGTTGATCAACGCATCGCGCATGTCTTCGAGTTTCTTCAAAACCTTCGGCCATTTTTTGTCGATATCATTCGCAAGTTCGCGCAACGCGAAGAGATAGCCAATGCCCTTGGTCTGGTCATTGACCCAGCCTGTGCCGCCGAATTGCGCGCGCAAGCGCGTATTCGCGAAGCGATGTCCGCCTGGCGCAAGACCTGACTCCATGCCAGCTTTTTCTTCGAGCACCATTTGCTTGAGTCGTTCTTTGTTGTCAAATTTTGTGGTGAGGAGGACGTCCCTGAGGATGTTGAACATCTCTGTGGATTTTTCCACCGTGGACTTGCCTCTGATCATCAGCATCGCCACGCTCTCTCTGGACTTTTGAGTTGTCACGCTGACCGACGAGCCGTGGATTCCGCCTGTGCTTTTTCCGATCCGCTGCGAGAGTTTGACGTAATCTTCGGTCTCAGTTCCCAACTCGAACAGGGCGCGTGCAAAGATCTCAGTGAGAGGCAGGAGTTCCTGCGGCATGGCACGCAGGTCAAAACCGAGGTCGAGATAGACGATGCCATTCGTGAAGATATCGTGATACAGAACCTTCGCATCCTGAACCTGAATCTCTTCAATGGGAATAGTTCGCACTTGCTTGTCGAGGTCTTTCAAATCCAATACGGGCAGTGTTTCCAAAGCATCCGCAGTATCAGGAGTCTCCTGCATGAGTTTGAGCTGCTTGGCGTTTTCGATCAACTCTCGTACTTTATCCTCGCTCATCGCCTCGCGCGCGGACTTTAATCGCGCCAGTTCCTCTTCTTCAAAACGCTTGGCAATTTCCGTGTCGGGCTTGAAGCGGATGACCGTCTTGTGGACGTTGTCCAGCAAGTAGGTCTGGATCATCTTCTCAAAGTAGCGGCTATCATTCGCGAGTCTGGTCTTGATCTCGTTGAGCGGCGCTTCAAAAGTGAGAGGGCTGAATGGGTCGCCATCATGCAGCCAGGTGGTGAGCGCGCTCAACATCACAGCAATGCCGCGCGGGAATGAACCCGTGTTGTATTCACGCAGTTGAAATTCAAGGGTATTGATCGATGCGGCGATCATTTCCGTATCAATGCCATCGCGGACGAGGTTCTGCAAAGTGTCAATGATCAGGTTTTCGATCTTCTTCGCATGGCGCGCGCGCGTGCCTTTGAGTCCCGTGGAGAAGATCATCTCGCGCAGATCAGACTCAAGGCCGAGGCCAGCCAGGTCTTCACCGAGACCTGAATCCAACAACACTTTGCGGAGCGGCGAGGCGGGTGTGCCGATGAGCGCATGTTCCAAAATGTGGAAACTGAAATTCATCACAGGGTCGGACGTATCTGGCAGTTTCCAATTGACTGTCAGGTAGTGCTTCTTCTCAATATCATCCGCGTCTGCGCCAGCATCATACGAATATTCGATCTTCTTGGCGCGCTTGAACGGCTTGACCAAAGGCACCGCAGATTTGACCTTCTTCCGCTTGTACGATTTGAGATAACCTTCCATCAACTTCAAACGCTTATCGGGGTCATCATTGCCATAGAAGAAAATAAAGGCATTAGATGGATGATAGTACGTTTCCCAAAAGCCTCTAAAGTTTTCATAAGTGAGGTCGGGGATGTTGGCAGGGTCACCGCCAGAGTCCACGCCGTAGATGTGCTTGGGGAAAAGCGATTGCTGAATGACACGCGCCAATAAATTCTCGGGTGAGGAATACGCACCCTTCATTTCGTTGAAGACCACGCCTTTATAGGTCAATGGTTCTTTGACGTCACCGATCTCGTAATGCCAGCCTTCCTGCATCAATGTCTGCTCGGTGATGCGCGGATGCAAAACGGCATCCATATATACATCGATCAAATTGTAAAAATCTTTTTCGTTCTGGCTGGCAACAGGGTAACAGGTCTTATCGGGGAATGTGAACGCATTGACGAATGTCGCAAGCGAACCTTTGAGCAATTCCACGAACGGTTCTTTGACAGGATATTTCTCCGAGCCGCCCAAAACAGAATGCTCCAAGATATGCGCCACGCCTGTTGAATCCTTTGGCGTGGTGCGGAAGTTGATCGAGAACACTTTGTTCTCATCTTCATTGATGATGGAAAGCAGGCGCGCGCCTGTCCGCTTGTGCTCGTACAGTTTTGCGTCACAATTCAATTCAGGGATGTTCTGTTCTTTGATAAGGGTAAATGCTTTAGACATGATTCTCCTATGGATGTCAAAAGTCAAAGGTCGCAGGTCAAGACTTTCGACCTTTGACTTTTGACGTTCTGATCTGTTCTCTTAACTCGTCGATCACGATCAACTTGCCATTCTCTTTATAAAACCACATGTCCCAGCCGTTGGCGGGAGTGTTCGTCAGTTCCTTTGCCAGCGAGTGGATCGAACCTGTGACTTTTCCGCATTTGAGATGTCCATTTGCGAGGATGACTGCTTCGCGTTTGCCTTTTGCGAAATATAAGATTTCGCCCGCTTTGAGGAGTCCACACTCAAGCAGCGCTCCGAACGGAACCCGAGCCTGATTGCGTTTCTCTGGCAGTTCCAACACCTCAGCAGGGGACTGGGTCACTGCGTCAATGCGCTTCTGCGCGACCTTGATATATTTCTTGTCGCGCTCAATGCCGATGAAATTACGTCCCAACTTTTTTGCAACGGCGCCCGTTGTGCCTGAGCCAAAAAAGGGATCGAGCACCACATCCCCTGCATTTGTGCTGGAGAGCAAAACCCGATAGAGTAGTCCCTCTGGTTTTTGGGTTGGATGAGCCTTCGTCCCGTTGGATTTGAGGCGTTCCTTTCCAGTCGCCAATGGGATGACCCAGTCACTGCGCATCTGCAGATCATCGTTTAGGGCTTTCATCGCCTTGTGATTGAACGTGTATTTTGTACCTTGTTGCTTTTGAGCCCAGATCATCGTCTCGTGCGCATTGGTAAATCGCACGCCGCGGAAATTTGGCATAGGATTGGTCTTGAGCCAGATCACATCGTTGAGGATCCAAAACCCCAAGTCCTGCATGATTGCGCCGACACGATAGATGTTGTGATACGAACCGATGACCCAAAGTGTACCCGTTTCTTTCAATACGCGCCGCGTTGCGGATAGCCACAGGTGGGTGAATTCATCATACTCGGCGAAGCTGGTGAACTTGTCCCACTTGTTGTTGACCGCATCCACTTTGGACATGTTCGGGCGGTAGAGATCATTTTGCAGTTGTAAATTATATGGGGGGTCGGCAAATACCAAATCCACCGAGTTCTCAGGGAGTGTGTTGAGAAGCTCGATGCAATTGCCGTTGAGGATTTGGTTGAGAGGGAGGCTAGTCACTGCGGAAATTATACTTTTGTCGGACTCAGTAGTATAGGTAAATATTCTTCCAGTTCTTTGGCTCTGATTAAGCCCGAACGTGATTTTGTCCAACGATAACCCATTTGTAAGTTGTGAGTTCCCTCAATGCCATGGGCCCGCGTGCGTGCAAGCGTTGCGTGGAGACGGCAACTTCCGCGCCCAAGCCGAGTTCCGTGCCATCGGTAAAGCGGGTGCTGGCGTTGACGTAGACTGCGGCAGAGTCCACTTCGGCGATGAAGCGTTGGGCGTTGGCGTCAGTGCAGGTGAGGATTCCGTCAGAGTGGGCGGTGCTGTGGGCGGCAATGTGGTCAATCGCTTCATCGAGATTATCCACGACTTTGATGCCAAGGATGAGCGAGAGCCATTCGGTGTCGAAGTCCTTTTGGCCTGCGGGGAGACGCGGATGGATGGTTGAAGCGTGGATGCAGCTTTCGGCTCTGCTCGAAAGGTGACGCCTGAAGGAGCGAGATGTTCGACCACCTTGGGCAGAAATTCTTTCGCAATCGATTGATGGACAAGGATGGTGTCAAGCGCATTGCATACGCTGGGACGTTGGGTCTTTGCGTTGTGAATAATTTTCAGCGCGGCATCTTGGTCTGCTGTATCGTCCACGAAGAGGTGACAAATGCCGATACCACCTGTGATGACGGGGATGTGGCTGTTCTCGCTGCAGAATTTATGCAATCCTGCGCCGCCACGCGGAATGATCATATCCACGTAGTCTTTCAAATGAAGAAGCTCAAGTACGAGGGCACGGTCGGGACTGTCTATGAATTGGATGGCATCAGCGGGGACATCACTTTCAGCCAGGGATTTTTGCAGGGTGGCAATCATCGCGCGATTCGAGTTCAGCGTTTCGCTGCCGCCGCGCAGGATGACGGCATTTCCACTTTTGAGGGCGATGCTGGCAACGTCCACTGTGACGTTGGGACGCGCTTCGTAGATGACGCCGATCACTCCCAACGGCACACGTTGCTTGCGGATGTGCAGTCCGTTTGGCTGGGTGGATTCTTCGAATATCTCACCAACTGGGTCCGGGAGGTCGGCAACGAGACGCACATTATGGGCAATGTCCGCAAGGCGGGCTTCATTCAGCATGAGACGGTCGATCATGGCCGTGGAAAGACCCGCTGCTTTTGCAGACTCGATGTCGCTCAAATTAGCGGTGAGGATCGCTTTCTGGTCAGCGATCAAGGCGTCGGCTAGGTGATGAAGCGCGGCGTTCTTTTGAGTCGTAGTCAGGCGGGCGAGTCCACGAGATGCGAGGCGGGCACGTTTTCCAAGATCATTCAACATAAAGGATTCCTTTGCGGTAAAAAGTTTGCGAGGTAGCTAGACCATAGACGATGGACGACTGACCATGGTCTATGGTCTGCAGTCTATCATCCATCGTTTACAAAAGCACAAGGTCGTTGCGGTGAATGACTTCATCGCCATAATCGTAGCCGAGCAGGGCTTCGATCTCATCAGAATGACGTCCGCGCAGGCGGGCAAGGTCGGCGCTGGAATAGTTGGTGATGCCGCGTGCCAGTTCGCGCCCATTTTCATTGAGCACACGCACGGTGTCGCCTCGGTCAAACTCACCTGAGACTTGTGTAATGCCAATTGGCAAAAGACTGCCGCCACGATCGATTGCATCGGCTGCGCCTTTGTTGACGGTGATCAGCCCGGGAGCAAGCCGACCCGAGAGGATGTAACGTTTGCGACTCTCCAACGCAGAAATGACTGGGGCGAAGCGAGTGCCGATACGTTCACCATTTGCAATACGCGACAATATATTTGGCTCGGTTCCCTGTGCTATGACAACAGTTGTACCAGACCGGCGTGCGAGATCGGCGGCTTGCAACTTGGTGACCATGCCGCCTGTGCCGAGTTTTGTACCACTGCCGCTCGCCGCTTCCCAAATTTCTTGTGGAATTTCGGGTGTGTTTATTTCTTCAACGAGCTTTGCATCGGGATTATTGCGCGGGTCAGCGGTGAACAAGCCAGATTGATCGGTGAGCAGGACGAGCATGTCTGCTTCGACTACGTTGGCGACGAGCGCGGAGAGATTGTCATTATCGCCAACGCGAATTTCTTCTGTTGCGACTGTGTCATTTTCATTGATGATGGGGATTGCCCCATGTGAAAGCAAAGCCGTGAGTGTGTTGCGGGCGTTGAGATAGCGGCGGCGGTCTGCAAGGTCAGTGCGGGTGAGCAGCACTTGCGCCAGTGTGAGCCCATACAAGCCGAACACCTGCTCGTAGATCGCCATCAAGCGCGGCTGACCAATGGCAGAAAGCATCTGTTTGGCGGGCAGATCTTTGGGAAATTGCGGAAAGCCCAGTTTTTCACGTCCCGCGGCGATGGCGCCAGAGGAAACCAGGATGACTTGATGCCCCGCAGATTTCAATTGCGTGACCTGACGCGCGAGTTCAACAAGAAATGGTGGCGAAATCTTTGATGTACCAGAGGTAAGGGAGGAGGTGCCGAGTTTTACGACGATGAGCATGGGGAGTAGTTTGTTAGTTTATTAGTTGAGTAGTGACTTCTTTTAGGTGCGGCATAAAACTAAAATCTTTGGCCGCGAATTATCGCTAATTTGAAAATGAATTCGCGTAAATTAGCGCAATTCGTGGCAAAGAATTTGTTCGAGCCAAAAATAGCAAGTTGGGATTATACCCTCCCCGGACTCGCGACAACATCCCAATTAATCGGCTACAATTCGGCCTCGATGAAACTTTTACCACAAAGGAATTTCTCTACATGGCGTTGATCAGTTTACAGGATGTGAGCCTTGGCTTTGGCGGGCCGCGCCTTTTGGATGATGTTAATTTACAGATCGAGCGCGGAGACCGCATCGGTTTGCTGGGGCGCAACGGCATGGGGAAATCCACTTTATTGAAATTGCTGAACGGTGATATTCTGCCGCACGAAGGAACTGTAGCCCGCCAGCAAAATACGCGCGCGGCGTATCTTCCGCAGGAAGTGCCGCAAGGCCTGAGCGGGCGCATCGCGGATATCCTCGCAACTGGTCTTGAAGAAGTCGATTCTTCCAAGCTTGACGATGAGCAGCGTTGGGAGCGTCAACATCAGGTGGACAAGGTCATCTCACTGATGGATTTGGACGCGGACGCCCGCTTCGAGGTGTTGTCTGCGGGATTGAAGCGCCGCGTCTTTCTTGCCCGTGGCTTGGTTCGCAACCCAGACCTTTTGCTGCTCGACGAGCCTACAAACCATTTGGATATCAAAGCCATCGACTGGCTCGAAGATTTTCTCAAACGCTGGGGCGGCACGTTGGTCTTCGTCACACATGACCGTGTCTTTTTGCAGAAGCTCACCACGCGCATCGTGGAATTGGATCGCGGAAATTTATACGATTGGGATTGCAATTACTCCACCTTCCTGCAACGCAAAGAAGCCATCCTTTCGGCGGAGCAGGCGCAGAACGCCACCTTTGATAAAAAGCTCGCGCAGGAAGAGGCGTGGATCCGTCAGGGCATCGAGGCACGCCGCACGCGCAACGAAGGGCGTGTCCGCGCCTTGAAGAAGCTACGTCAGGCACGCAGTGAGCGGCGTGACTTGCTCGGCAAAGTGAAAATGCAAATTGGAACGGAGAACCGTTCGGGCAGGCTTGTGCTTGAAGCGGAGAATATCAGTTATTCCTACGATGACAAAGTCATCGTGCGGGATTTTTCAACCACCATTCAGCGCGGCGATAAGATCGGCATCATCGGCCCGAATGGCTCGGGCAAAACCACGTTGCTTCGCGTTCTTCTGGGCGAGGTCCAACCTCAGCAGGGCGAAGTGCGTCACGGTACGAATCTCGATATTGTTTATTTCGATCAACTGCGTTCGCAGCTTGATGAAAGCAAATCTGTTTTGGATAATGTCGGGGAGGGGCGCGATACGATCACGATCAATGGCCGCTCTCGCAACCTGATGGGCTATCTCGAAGATTTTCTTTTCACGCGTGACCGCGTCCGTGCGCCGATCAGCGCGCTTTCTGGCGGCGAGCGCAATCGTCTTTTGCTTGCGCGTCTTTTTGCCCGCCCTGCCAATTTGCTCATCCTCGATGAACCCACCAACGATCTCGACATCGAAACTCTCGAAGTGCTCGAAGACCTTCTGCTCGATTACGAAGGCACTTTACTTCTGGTCAGCCATGACCGCGCCTTTCTCAACAACCTTGTCACCAGTACCTTGATTATGGATGGAAGCGGCAATGTAAAAGAATATGTCGGTGGATATGATGACTGGCAAAAGCAAGTGGATGCGACTCCCGCCTCAAAATCCGCGCCGAAGCCTGCTTCAGCCAACCCAAGCAGAATCTAAAGCTGATTCAAAACCGGCTGTCCGCAAATTAAGTTATAACGAGAAACGCGAGTTTGAAGAACTGCCAAAGCGAATTGAAATGCTTGAAGAAGAACAGCACGAGCTAAACGTTAAGATGGAAGCGCCCTCCTTTTATCAACAGGAGAGCGCGGTCATTACACAAGCAGTGGAACGTTTGGAACAGATCCACAAGGAACTCTCGCAAGCATACGAGCGCTGGGGAGAGTTGGGCGGGTAGCTAAATTTTCCTTGTGATGATTTCCAGAAGTTGCTTCTCGATCTCCTGCCACGCCGCAGACAAATCCACGCTTTCGATGCGGATTGACATATCCTGCAATTGAATTTTCTGCGAAAGCATGTTTCCTGCCACACAGGGATATAAAAGAATCCCTTCGGCCTGACGGTGACTTTCGGAGAGATGTTCTTGTGTTTTCAGATAAGCATATAGTTGGTAGAGGTGGGATGAGTCAAATTCTTGTTTTCCCCATTGATTTTGAATGATGCTCTGCGTGGTGAATTTTGTATCAATGATCAGAATTCTTCCGCTTGATTTTTCTTCCAACATCAGGTCGGGGCGCATGATGGGTAAAAGGTCATTGGAAAATGTTTCGTGCCAGCGTAAATGCTTTTGAGCAGAGACAGACCACCCCTTAAGATGGAGCCGGTAAAAGTTCGCCACGAATCTTTCATAGATGGAATGCAAGGTCAGCGCGTCACGCTCCAGTGTAGGCTGGATGTGGGTTCCTGCTGAATCTGTTGGCATCTGTCGCTGCGCGATCAGTTCACAGATCGCCAGCATGAGTCGATAATCTCGGTCATCCCGCTCGAACATTTGCCTGCGGATCACGTCAGGGGTGAGTTCGATCAGGTCAATGCCTTCGAGTTGACGAAATAGAATTTGCAGATGATGGCGCAGTTCATTCGCCTGTGTGCGATTTGCGCCAAAATTCCCTGACTGAATCAGATATTGCAACGTGCTGCGGATGATTTGATTTTTGAGAATGTTTTGGCTGTACGGTTGAAACTCGCAATAGGCTTGACCCTGCTCAAAGGCATGGCGCTTCAAACTCTCGGTGAAGTTGATTCTCCCGCGAATGGCATGGATTAACCTTTGTTCGTTGGTGTAGCCTTGGCCTAACCCAATGCGCAGGCGTTGACGAAGCAGCTTTGTTAGCATGAGAGCAAGCAAGGCATCTAAGGTTGGGGAATTATCTACATCTCCAAGATTTGAATATTTTAGGTCTGGAAGTTCATTCCACGCATACAGCAACATATGCCAGAGATTTTGGATGGAAATTCCATACTCTGTTTGGTAGATTTCGCGAGGCGCTGTTGCACTGGGACTCATGGAGCAAGCAAATCTCTTTCAGCATCATCCACTTTTTTTGGATTATCGAACCAATATTCTTTTAGCAATGGGAATGATCTCTGTCCGCACGATGATCCGATACCAGTTCTCGTCAAAACGAGCAAAGTGTTCACCTGTGGGGCAAAAGAAACTGTGCCCAATTTGGTAATTTTCCCCAAGCAGCGGGTCTTCTTTGATGATTTTGTTGAGCGCAGTCATTCGCTTGACGATTAACGCTACAAGCTTGGGTTCCATATTTCCATCCAACAGCCATTGACGGAAAATATTGCTTTCATATTGTGGATGTAGTGTGAAGAAGGCAAACCGCCGCCGCAGGGCGTAATCCACCATGGCAAGGGAGCGGTCTGCCAGATTCATTAATCCGATTAGATAGATATTGGAGGGGATATAAAATCGCTCTTCGCCTTTGGTGTGATACACCAATGAAACGGAATTCTCCGCGCCGCGTTTGTCGTGCTCGATCAGCATCAGCAGTTCGCCGAAGATCTGGCTCAAATTTCCGCGATTGATCTCGTCAATGATGAAGACATATTCACGGTTGGGGTCGCTGGCAGCTCGTTTGCAGAATTCGTAGAAGACACCGTTTTGCAAGCCGAATGTCCCTGGCTGCCCTGCCAATGGACGATAGCCGCGCACAAAATCATCATACGAGTAAGATTGATGGAATTGCACCATCTCAAAGCGTTCGGGGTCAGTCTCTTCCATGAGGGCATAGGCGAGTTTTCGGGCAAGGAAGGTTTTGCCGACACCGGGCGCGCCTTGCAGGATCAACGCTTTTTTAGCTTGCAAGCGTTCAAGGATTTCTGCTACGTATTCCTCTGTTAAAAACGCACCTTCTGAAAGTAAATTTTCGATGCTATACGGCTGTTTGGCCGTCCTTGTGCGATAAGCGCGTTTCGGTTCTGCGACCATTTTTGATCTCGCGTTCTGATATCCCCAGGCTTCGAGTGAGATTTCGGGGAAGGATTTTTTCTTTGCATCGAACTGCTTGATCGTTTGTATGTAAAATTTTGCACTCAAGCCATCTGCAGGGAGTTTGATACCCAAATGGGAACGATTGGTCTCATCCAAATTTAGGAAGGTATATGGATTGATCCAAAACAAGCCCATCGTCAGGTTGATGTTCGCACCGTTGATGGCAGCAGCTTCATCGAATGCCTTTAGGAATTCCTTGCTCTTCAAAGGTGACTTTTTGAGCGCCAATTGAAAGACATTCCACAATACGGGAATGTCTTTGGTTTCTCTCGTCGCTTTGGTGGCGAAGAACCAGGACTTGCGATTGTCCAAAACGGGCAATCCGTTCAGGTCTTCGGGAAGGTCACTTTTTAATTTGAAATATTGTTTGATGCGGGCGAGGATTTGAATCCGCTGATCGTATTGGATGCGGCGGTTGAAGACACCGAAGAAGGTGAAGGGATCGATTTCTTTTAATGGGAAACGGATCCCCGCTTTGGATTTGTCATTCAGCGGTGTGATGACAAATCCATCGCTGCGGAGATCCTCTAAAAATGAAATTAATTCATTTTGACGATTTTGCCAATTTGCCAATTCCCTGGCAAATTCCTGATAGATGGGAATCCATGTAAATTGATTTGTCACATAATGCGATTTTGCTGGGGATTTCAAATCTCAGGATCCTTTGACAGGTGTTTACTTGTAAATATCTTCTTCGTCTTCCATAACTGGCGGAGGGGAGTTTAGGTCGTGTGCCCACACGCCGCTTTCCTGCAAAGCGGAGGCCACATCATATGGCGTGGGGACAAATTCATATTCCTGCGTTTGAACAAAGTCAACGATCAGCTTATGGGATGGTTTTTCCAACTTGAAACTTTTCTGAACGTGGTTCAGAAAATATTTGGCGCTTTCCTTTGATATCTGAAGTTGTTCAGCGATTATTTCGAACGGCTTGATCTTGTCCATTTCAAATTACTTTAAGCCAGCCAGGCATCTCTTTGCCAATGTGGCAGCGACATCTATTCTATATTCTGCGGATGCCCATTCGTCGTTGGCTTCGTGGTAGGCATTCTGGGCAGCGGTGTCGAGACCGTCCGCTTCGGTGCCATCCATCGCGAGCATGGGACTTGTACCATAGCCGCCGAGAGTCAGGCGCGTGCGGCCAGAATTCCATTGGGCGAGTGCGGCACAGATGATGGGCTTGTCCGCTGGAGTGCGGGAGACGAATTCGAAGGCGTTCTTGATGTTGAGCGGGATAGTGATTGAGGTGATAAGTCCTTTTGGGTGAGTCAACAGGAATTCACCAACACTGACCACGGACGACTGACCACTGACCACTGTAACTTTCGCATCCATCGCCAACAGCATCGTCGCAAAAGGGGAACGGCCATCGGCGGAGACGAGAGTCCCTGCCACGGTGGCGGTGTTGCGAATGTTGATGGGAGCTTCAAGTTTGATGGCAATCTTCAAGGTCTCGGGGCATTCTTCGGATTCAAGCAGGGATTGCAATGTGCAGGTCGCGCCGATTTCCAAATCATTGCCTTTGACGCGGAGCGTGTCAAGGCCGAGGCGTTGTAAATCTACAACGGAGACAGGATCAGTTGTCGGCTGGGAGAGAAGCGTGCCGCCGCCGAGGGGCAGGGTGTTTGGTTGAGTCAGAAGCTTCAAGGCTTCGTCTAGTGTTTGGGGTCTGTGATAGGCAGTTATCATTTTGAATCTCCATTCTGATTATACAGGGTTATGGCGATGAGTGGTTGTGATAATAGAAAAGAACCGGGGGGGACCGCAGAAAAAAAGGGGGGGGGGTTTTTTTTGGGCCCCCGCCCCCAAAAAAAAACCCCCCCCCCCCCCCCCCTTTTTCCTTTGCCCCCCCCCACCCCTTTTCAAACCCCCTTCCCAATTTTTGGCGCAGGGAGGGTCATCTTGAATCGCACCGCCGCGATGCGAAGGATGAAGATGATGGTGGCGGCGATGGCGGCTGAAATGAAGGAGTCAATGTTCAGCCAGTGGAGAAAAATAAAAACCCATGTGCCAATGAAAGAGCAGGTGGCGTAGAGTTCGGTGTTTTGACGGAAGACGCTTGGGATGCGGTTGCAGAAGAGGTCGCGTAGCACGCCGCCGAAGATGCCGGTGACCACGCCCATCAGCACGGCAACAACAGGCGAGAGATCGAGTTGCAATGCATAGGTTGCGCCAAGGATGCTGAAGAGGCCAAGGCCGATCGCGTCTGCGATGGCGAGGAGATTGTTGGAGATGGTATCGATCCGATAAAAGGAAATGGCGCCAACGATGAAAACGATGACCACCAGCCACGGAGACGTGAGCCAAAAAACTGGCGTGCGCCCGAGCAGAAGGTCGCGCACGGTACCGCCGCCAAAGGCAGTGACGAATGCCGTAGTCGTTGCGCCGACAATATCCATGTTGTATTTGCGTGCTTCGAGCGCGCCCGAAATGGCGGAGGCGGTGACTGCGATGTACGTGAGGATGTAGAGAAGATTGTCCAAACGCGTTTAATATCCTCGTCTTGCGACTCTTATTTTTTGAATGGCAGGCAATAACAATCCCACGATCAAAAACAGGATCAATGCGCCGATGCCGGCACCTGGCAGCACGCTTTGCGCTACAGGGATTGGTGTTTGCGTGGGAGTGCTGGTGGAAGTTGGTGTGATCGTGGGTGTTGCGGTATCTGGAATTTCCGTGACAGTTGGGGTTGCCGATGAAGTGACAGTAGGTGTGATCGTGGGCGTATTTGTGGAAGTGCTGGTAGGTGTAAAAGTAAAAGTCGGAGGAACAGGAGTGGGTGTTCTTTTTTGCTCCTCTTCAGTTTCTTTTGTTTCTTCGGCTTCTTTTTTTTCCTTCGGTTGGCGGGCAGGGAATTACACTTCCATCTGCATTAAAACCACAACCTTCCTGCGCATGAACAAATTTGTGTGGAGAAAATAAAAATATCGTAGCAAGGAACACGCTTGTGCTTACCAATAAAAAATATTTTGATTTCATGTTTTGCCTAATCCGGGTAAACCTTCCAGCCCAGCTCTTCCAATTGTGATGCGTCAATTTGTTGGTTCGGCACGTCGATGTGCATACCCGTGCCTTCTGCCAACAGTTCGTCTGTCTCGGCATCGTAAATCCCCGCCCATGCTTCGGCGATCTTTCCCTTGCTCCTGCCAGCCTTGCCAATGATCTTCAACAATTTGCCGATGGGCACATTCTTGCGATACTTTATTTCGAGCTTGCCCGTGAACATAAAACGTGGATTGTCCGCGCCGCCCATGTGTGCGCGTCCGCTCACTTCGTCGATGATAGCTGCCACGATGCCGCCATGCAGCACACCGGGGTAGCCTTGAAAATGATCGGGCGCAATGTATTGTGTTTCCACAACACCGGGTTCTGTTTCATAAATATGCAAATGCAAACCAACTGGATTTTCCACCCCGCAAATAAAGCAGTGACGTGAGTTCGGTTGTTTTATTTTTGTCATGATGCGGATTATACTCTGGACATGACTCATCCAAAAATTTTCATCTCCCGCCTCATTCCTACCCGAGGGTTGGATCTCGTCAAAGAGCATTATCAACCCGACACATGGCCTCACGAAATGCCGCCAACCCGTGAAGAACTGCTTGAAAAAGTCCGTGGTGTGGACGGTCTGCTCTGCACCCTCACCGAAAAAGTGGACGCTGAGTTGATGGACGCTGCTGGCTCACAGCTCAAGGTCATCAGCAGCATGTCCGTGGGTGTAGATCACATTGACATCCCCGCCGCCACCGCACGCAGAATTCCCATTGGCAACACGCCCGGCGTGCTGACAGACGCCACCGCAGACATGGCTTTCGCATTGCTTCTATCTGCTGCCCGCCGTGTAATGGAAGGCGAGAAATATGTTCGCTCTGGAAAATGGAAGACATGGCATCCGCAGCTTTTGCTCGGCGCGGACTTGGTCGGTTCCACTTTGGGAATTGTCGGCTTTGGGAGAATTGGTCAGGCGGTGGCGAAGCGCGCGCAAGGCTTTGACATGCGCGTGATATTTTATGACCCCACAGCGCATCCTGTTCACGGCGCACAATCCGTTGATTTGGACACGCTTTTGCATGAATCAGATTTTGTGTCTCTGCATGTCCCGCTGACACCGAATACAAAACGCATGGTCAATGCTGATTTTCTGTCGAAGATGAAACCGAACGCGATCCTCGTCAACACTGCGCGCGGTGGAGTTGTCGATCAGGTCGCTTTGTATGATGCGCTGAAATCCAATCAGATCTTTGCGGCGGCACTCGATGTCACCGACCCTGAGCCATTGCCGATGGATAATCCCTTGCTGACGCTGGAAAACTGTCTCATCGTTCCGCACCTCGGAAGCGCCAGCCAGCGCACGCGGGATTTGATGTCCCTGCTTGCGGCGGAGAATTTGATCGCAGGGTTGAAGGGTGAACGACTGCCGAATTGTGTGAATCCAGAAGTGTACAAATAATTCTTTGCCGCGAATAACGCGAATTTGCGCAAATTGAAAAAGAAATTCGTGTGAATTCGCGAAATTCGCGGCAGAAGATTTTTTTCTTTATTTCTCTCCCCAATGAATTGCAATCGTCCCAAACATAAATCTCTTGAAACCCACATTCTTGAATCCCGCCGCAGTCATCCGTGAGGCGAGTTGTTCAGCGGTGAGGAATCCTTCGGTGGTGTCGGGTAAATAATTGTAGGCATCGCGTTCGCCAGAAAGCAATCCGCCGACCGTGGGGATGATGACGTGCATGTGAATCCAAATAAACGGGGAGAGGATATTTTTCTTCGGGCGTGTGGTGTCGAGGATGACGATTCGTCCGCCAGCTTTGAGCGCGCGGTATTGTTCCTTCAATGCCTGCTGGATGTCCGTCACGTTGCGCATCAAAAATCCTGAAACGACCGCATCGAATATTTCACTTTTGAACGGCAGGTTTAACGCATCCGCGGCTGACCATTCCAGATTTCCATTTTTATTTCCAACGCGCATCATCTCAATTGTAAAATCTGCGGCGGTCACTTTGGCCTTCGGCTCCTGCGTCAGCGCCTCGCGTGCCAGATCGCCAGTACCAGTTCCGAGGTCAAGCAAAGAGGCGTTGGGCGTTAATCGCGCGCGGCGGATCACATCCCTTCGCCAGCGGACGTCCTGTCCGCCTGTCATGAGTCTGTTCATCAGATCGTAGCGGTGCGCGATCTTCGTAAACATGGATTGCACATATTGTGCGCGTTCCTGTCCTGTTAGTTGGGTCATGGGTCTCCTGAAATTTCGGCAATTATACCCAGTGTGGGCACGTGTTATACTGCGGCTTCTATGGATACTAAACCGTCTCTTTTTCAAATCTGGTGGCTGGCCATTCGTCCCCGCACATTGCCCGCCGCTGCGTCAGGTGTGGTGATGGGCAGCGCGTTGGCATGGCACGATGGCTCGTTTCAATTTGGCCCTGCCTTCGCGGCGCTGTTGGTTGCGCTTCTTTTGCAGATCGGCAGCAACGTGGCGAATGACGTTTTTGATTTCGAGCGCGGCGCGGATACCTCTGCGAGACAAGGCCCACTGCGCGTGACACAGGCGGGATTGCTGACGCCTGCACAAGTCAAACGCGGGATGTATATCATCTTTGGATTGGCTGCACTTTGCGGTTTGTATCTCGCCTCGCTTCGCGGCTGGACTGTGATCCTGATCGGCGTCGCAGCCATTATCTCCGCTGTGGCATATACGGGTGGGCCGTTTCCGCTTGGTTATTACGGACTCGGTGATGTGTTCGTCTTTATCTTCTTCGGTCTCGCTGCCGTTGCTGGCACATATTATGTGCAAGTCGGCACGGTCAGCACCGCGGCGTGGTGGATGTCTGTTCCTGTTGGTTTAATAATCACTGCAATTTTGGTTGTCAATAATCTGCGAGATTTGGAAAATGACCGTGTCGCTGGTAAACATACTCTTGCTGTGCGGCTTGGTGAAAAGGCAACAAAACTCGAGTATGTCATGTGCGTGGGAATTGCGTATCTGACATTATCAGTTTTGGTTTTCTCTCAGATCGTGCCTGTCGCTGGGTTGTTGGCGTGGCTTTCTTTGCCGATTGCCATCAAAACCTTGCGGACGGTTTTTACCCAAAAGGGACGTCCCCTCAACGCCGCCCTCGCAGGGACGGGACAGGTTGCATTAATTTACAGCGTTCTATTTTGGGTAGGGCTGGCGATTTCGTAGTGCTGTGGTGGTCGAGTAGGCAGCGCTCTTCCGCCGTATCGAGACCACCCTTTACTTGGAAAATGCCGTGTGGTCTCGATACGCCCCTCGAAAAGCACTCGGGGCTACTCGACCACCAGATGACTCAATTTACAAACTTCCACCTACACCATTTCCGTTCCAGCCAATCCACGCCGAAATACATCCCCAATCCCAACAGACTCATCGCCACCACGCCTGCATACATGGCGGGATAATTAAACAGCGTGCTGCCGTTGTAGTAGATGTAATATCCAAGTCCATATTTTGTTGCGAATAATTCAGAGATGTATAAAACCGCCACCGCCGTCCCAATGGACTGGCGCAGTGCGGTCAAAATTGCGGGCAAACTTGCTGGCAAGTAAACGAAGCGAAATAATGCACGCCGACCCGCGCCGAGGCTTTGCAGGCTTTGTAACAACTGCGGCGGGATTCCAACCGCCTGGTCACGCACAAGCACAATGATCTGAAAAAACAGGATAAGCACGATGAGTGTGATTTTTGCCGTGTCGCCAATTCCCAAAAACAGCAACACCACGGGAACGAAAACAACCTTTGGAATTGGATACAGCAAATAAATAATGGGGGAGAGCAATCGGTTCGCGGTTTTGGATGCGCCGATTGCCAAACCAGCAGGGGCGGCAACGAGGACTGAGATTAACATCCCTGCAGTGACACGCCACAGACTGACTCCAAAATGGATCAACAGCCCGTTGCCTAGTTCTTCGACGAAGACAACCAGCACATCCCACGGCGCAGGCAAAATGGGACGGTGTACGATCATCGCGGCGATCTGCCAAACGATGGCCAATCCCAGAGCGGCGAGTAACACATCACGCCGTTTCATGCTGCATTTCCTTCCAAAGCGAATTGCACAATTCACGATATTTCTGACTTGTTCGATACTCGCTTTTCCCTGCGTTTGGATTCTCAAAAATTTTCGCGTTTTGATTCGGTGCATCGCCAAGCAAAAGGATCTTTTTTCCCAAAGCAACCGCCTCTTCAATTGCGTGCGTGACAATGACCAGTGTCAAATTTTGTTCAGCGCAAAGCGAGAGGGTCAGGTTCTGCAAGTCTTCGCGGGTGATGGCATCCAGCGAGGAGAACGGTTCGTCCATCAAAAGCAGATCGGGTTCGAGGGCGAGGGTGCGGGCAATGGCGGTGCGTTGACGTTGTCCACCTGAAATTTGGGCGGGGAATTTTTCAGCAACTTCGCTCAAACCCAACCTTGTCAGCCAGTGAGTGACATTATCTTTTGGTAGGTAATTTTCGGGCGTGTGCTTTCCGTCTGCGCCGTAAAACTTGCGGACGCGTAAACCAAGCTCCACGTTTTCATAGACGTTTGACCACGGAAGCAAGCCGTAGTCTTGGAGGATAAGTCCGCTGTGTGGGCGTGGACGGGTGAGGACTTCATCGTCAATTTTGATTTGGCCCGATGTTGGTTTGCGCAGCCCTGCAAGCAAATACAGCAGAGACGTTTTCCCGCAGCCCGATGGGCCGAGAATTGACCATGTCTCGCCGCGGGAGATGGATAGCGAAAAATTCTCGAAGAGTGGAGAGTTGTGTGGGTAGGCGAAGGTAAGGGAATGGATATTAATCATGCGCTGCTTCGAAGATCAGGTTGATGAAATAATCTCTTCCGCCTGAAAAGTTTCCGTTTGGGATAACCTGTCCCTCTTCGATATCTGTTGAACCTAATCCGTATTTCCCAAAACTTAATCCTTCGAAGGATGAACTTTCATCGTTTAAGGGGATTGAACCTGAGTCTCTTAATTGCCAATGAGCAAAGATATCGCCTTTTTCCACGGCCAGGGATGTCCCAAAAGGAATACTCGTAATTCCTGTTTCTGCGGATGATTGATCATCTTCGGAAATATCCATTCGATGGATGACTTCCCATCCACCACTTATGGGACGCAGGATGAGCAGGGTAAAGTCTTCTTCGAGGGAATCCGAGTCGTTGAGAAGCGTGATGCCTGTGATAAATCCATTGCCTGGAATCGGGTATTTATGAACAAAAATATGATTTGGCGCTTTGGCGTCCCCTTCAGGAAATGCGGGCACTTGATCGGAAAAATCATAACCAATCGAAAGTGTTGATTGAGGATCTGCTTGCTGCGGCTGGCTTGTTGGCGCAATTGCACTGCATGCCAATGAAACGGCAAAGATCGCGGCCAGAAAAAATATTTTTGTTTTCATTGTGAGCCTGAATTGCTGATATGAAGAGATGAGCGGGAGATTGCCAAAGGGCAGCTCCCGCTCATTATAACGGTACCAACTATCAGTTAAGGAAGAAGCGAGCCGTTGACCGAATCCGCGTAGGAGACATCAGTGGTCAGCATCCCTTTTTCTTTGGCCCAATCCAGCGCGTCATTCCATTCTTCTTCGGTGGGGACGTCTTTGACAGGGAATGGCGGGACTTTGAAAGTCTCCAGCAGCGGTGGTGGGACGAGGCCTTTATCGCTCAGGAGAGAAGTGTATTTGGAAGAGTCTGCATTGATGAGGTCGGTGGCTTCTTCGATGGCGGCGAGGAATGCTTTCACGCCTTCTGGGTTCGCGTCGATCACTTCTTTGCGGAAGGAGATAACGCTGAAACCATATTCGGGGTGAAGAGAGTCGTCGAGGACTTTGACCGCGCCTTGCGAAGTTGCCAATGAAGCCAGTGGATCGGGCAGCACACCTGCGCTGAGTTCGCCAGAAGCGAGCAGCGCCATGCGGTCGGGGATCTTCGGCACGGCAATGGTTTTGATTTCATCGCTGGTCAGTCCTTCGGCTTGTAGGAGACGTTCGGTGACGTACTCGATGACTGTTCCTTGAGATACGCCGATCTCGACACCTTTCAAGCCTTGCGCGTCAGTGATGCCGCTCTTGGCGGAGGCAAGGATGAAGAAGTGACCAAAGCCTTCTACGGGGCGAAGCGCGTAGCGGACTGCCTGCATTTGAACTGTGTCTTTGTTGAAGAGCATCACTGAAAGTGTTTCGTTGACCGTTCCATCTGCCTGCCCTGCAGCGAGTAATTGATCACGCTCAGGCGCGGACGCGACTGGCACGAATTCAACAGTTACGCCGTGCTTGGCGAATAAACCTTCCGCATCTGCTACATACATCGGGAGTGTGTCAATGATGGGGAGGACAGCGATCTTCAATGTGACAGGTTCAGCGGCGGCTGGCGCGCAAGCGGTGAGTATGATCCCCAGAACGATGAAAATGATAAAGATAGTCTTTCGCATTTCGGAATATCTCCTTGGGCAAATATAGAGTTCGCCGATTATTACCCAGCAATTTGAACATTGCCAGTGATAATTGTCCATTATTTGGCGTGACTGAATTTGTGTGGACAAAAAAACCTCGGCAAATTTATTTTGCCGAGGTTTGTGTTTCTTTGAGTTTGTTTTATTCTTGCGCGAAGGTGTCAATTAGCAATTTGAAGTTTCCGCCGACGGGGTAAAGAATGGGGCAGGTGCATCCGCGTTTGACATATTCTGCAACTTTGGCGCGCGCTTCAGCGGGTGTGCCAGATGCGGTGATCTTGTGAACCAATTCGTCAGGGACGAAGTGCTTGGCTTTGTTGATCTGTTCCTTTGTGGCAGGCCAGCCCAATGTTGCCTGGATGTTATTGATTACTTCCGTTGAAACATTTGAAGCCTTGGCAATATGCGGCTGTTGGGCGAGGTATTGGCAGAGCAATTCTTTTGTGTACTCAATAGCCTTGTCATGATCTTCATCCACCGAGCAGACGATCAACTGCGGGCGGTCAATATCTGCGAGAGTGCGGCCAGATTTCTTCGCGCCTTTTTCAAGCAATTCAAGCGCCTTGTCATTGTATTCGGGGGCTACACAATAATTCATCACGCAGCCATCGGAAATTTCGCCTGTCATTTCCATCATCAAGTCGCCAGTTGCGCCGATCATGATCGGAATGTTGCGCGGTTCGCGGCGGCCATGAACTACATCCAATTCGATATTATCTACATGATGGAATTCGCCGTGGAAGGTGACACGTTCCATATTCAACAAGCGGCGCATTACTTCAACAGTTTCGCGCATGGCAAGCAGAGGCTTTCTTCGGTCAATGCCCACGTTCTTGGCTAGCGGGTCCCACCAGGCGCCGATACCGCAGATGACACGGTTCGGGGCAAGATCATCGAGTGTTAGAAAAGTGGCAGCCAGCAAACCAATGTTACGAGTCCAGTTGTTGATCACGCCTGAACCAACTTTGATCTTATCCGTCACTGCGGCATAAGCAGCCATTGGGACAATTGCATCGCGAACCAAACGTGACTCAGCCTGCCAGACAGCTTCAAAACCTTTTTCTTCTGCGTACTTGGCATATTCCAGTCCGTCACGCAGGTCGTGAGAATCCTGTAAATAAAGTGCAACGCGCTCTTTCGTCATGGTATTCTCCTTGATGAATTTGGTATCAGTACTTCACGAAAGGACATCGTAGTGGCGACTTTAGTCGCTTTTTAACCGAACGACTAAAGTCGTTACTACGTTTTCATGATCTACTGAGTATATAAAAAATTTTGCCACAGAACCTGTAAACTTCATAGGGTTTACTTTTCTGTGGCAAGTTACATGTCTATACTTTTGTCGCTTCCAATTTTCGTATCATCTCAAGGTCTTCTGGTAAATCCAGATCCAAACCCAGTGATGGAAGCTCTACGATCTCAAGATTTGCTCCCGCTTTTTTTGCTCGTTCGCAATGACGTTGGAATGAGCCTTCACCAAAATCATATTCGATCAAACCCGCAGGAACCATCAATAACGCATTCGTTCCTTTACCGTGTCTGTCTGGTGCAATAACTACAACAGGTGGTTTTGCTGCGCGGTCGATCAATGTCAACACATCTTCACCAGTAAGCAGCGGCAAATCCGCTGGCAGAACCAAAACACCTTGTGTCGCATGGACTTGTGCCACAACAGTGGCGCGTGCCAGTGCCGTATTTAAATGCGGCTGGCCGTCTTCCTGCACTGTCTTCGCACCGTGATTGCGCGCAATGGTCAATGCCTGCGGGTCACGGCTGACAACGAGTACCTGGTCAAGCTCTTTCAGGGATGAGAGCGTTTTCAGTGTCCGCTCCAACAATTCCTGATTTAATGCTGTTCGTTCATCTTCAGTTAGCGCTCCAGCGAGACGGGACTTTCCTCGGCGGAGAGGTTTTACAGGGACAATTGCCCAAAGTGACATATTTATAAACTCCCAATGAAGTGTAGCACATCCTCTGCGAGTCGAGTACGATCTGTAAGGTTATTCATAAGTGTGTCTGTCACGTGTGTCTTAACATTCAGTTTTTTTACATCTTTTTCCATCGATAGGTCAACATTATCCAACACGAAGCCTGTCAAAATGTTACGGTAATGTTTTGCAACCGCCAATGCCGAAGGCTCAATGCCCAGTTCAGAATACATTTTTGCGGCTGGTCCTTTCACCGTCTTTCCACCGATGATCGGCGAAACCGCAATTACTGGTTTATTTATTTTTTTGATGATTTGCAGGATCGGATCCACACTCACCCAGGGATTGGATGGGCAAATGACCACTGCATCCGCTGCTTCAATAGCCTCTTTCGCGCCGACAGTTGGTTCTGCGACTTCGACTCCGTCAAACCGAAAGCCTTTGACTTTTGGCGCACATAACCTGTGAACAAAATATTCCTGAAAAGCCAGTTCGCCCTCGTCTGAATCCACCATCGTCCTCACAGGCGAGATCGGACATGGGCAATATCGTATGCTGAATTCCCCATGCCTTGCAGAAATCTCTTGTGATCTGCGAAAGCGATTGACCCTCTTTCAACCTTCTCGTTCGCTCAAGGTGTGTGGCAATATCCTGATCTCCCAATCGGAACCACGCAGGCCCGCCGAGTCTTTCAACATTTGCAATCGTATTCCACGATTCACCAACCCGTCCCCAGCCTGTTTCGGGGTTTGCCAACCCTCCTAGTGTGTAGCAGACTGTGTCGAGGTCTGGGCAGATGTACATGCCCAAATGTTCAAAGTCATCACCAGTGTTGACAATGACCGTTAATTCTTCAGGGCCAAGGATTTGGGCGAGTCCGTGCGCCAGTTTTGCGCCGCCGACTCCGCCAGCAAGGGCGACGATGCGACGGTGGCTTGAGTCTTTAGAGTTCATCGGTTTCATAGGGTGCTTGTTCTTCACTGATGGAAAATTCCACAACTTCCTCAATTGGTTTTCTTCCTCGAAACGCGGGTATCTCTACAGGATAGCCAAGCAAGAACATGGCTTGCGGTTCCCACATATTCGAGATATTCAACGCTTCCTGCACAATCTCCTGCGCAAACATGGGACTGCACACCCAAACGCCGCCCAGTCCTTCGGCGTGTGCGGCAAGCAGTAATTGCATGCCCGCGTTTGCCGCGGATTGTATTCCGATGATATATTCCGCTTTTCTGCGCCGCTCATCCGGATAATTATCCATCTCGCTCATATCCACGCACAGGATAATGACAACAGGTGCGCCATTGATTCTTTCACGCGATTTGTTGACGCGTTTTGTGACTTCGTCAGGAGTAAGATTATCCTGTTCCAGATCGCGCTGAAATTCCTCTGTCATTGCATCGGAGAGATGCTTTTTGGCAGAGGGATCTGTCAGGACGATGAAGCGCCAGGGTTGGCGGTTGTGCGCAGAGGGGGCGTATGTGGCAGTGTAGAGAATGTCTTTTAGAACGGTATCAGGCACAGGGTCCGGTTTGAAGCGGCGGATCGAGCGTCGAGTCCGCAGAAAGGTTCGGATATTTTCCACGGTTAATTAATGCGCGTCAATTTTTGTCGCCTGGATCTTGTAGGTTACGCGTTGTTCGCCAGGTTTTCTGTTGCCGTATTTTTCGGTGCCACGGTATTTGAATGAAAGCTTGTCAATATGTTCATCAGCGCCAGCTGTTGTGAATTCGACAACCTTGCCTCTTATTTGAAGATAGCGATACGGGGTGGCGGAATCAAAAATGCATAGCGCTATGCTGGGGCGAGCGCGCATGTTTTTGTCTTTGAGACGCCCCGCAGCGGAGTTGATGAGTATATATTCGCCGTCCGTATTGAACCAGACAGGAGTGACCTGCGGCGTACCGTCTTTTAGGGTTGTCGCAAGAAAAAGAAAAGCTTTCTTCTCATCCGTAAGAAGGTCTTTGTGAGTTTCCGGGACGTTCAACATAATTAATCCTTTGGCTTTGGTATGTAGAGTATTTTCATGGCGTGGTCGTGGAAGTTGATAATAGTTTCGACATCCCGTGCGGAACACGCTAGAAGCAGCTTGATTTCTGCGTCGCGTTTCAGTGTATCAAACGTGCATAAGATTCCTGTTAGCATTTTTGTTTGGAGTGAACCAACCCATACATCGATGCCGCCGCCATCACTTGCGGATGTGTTTTCGATGTAGCCGTAATCCAGCGGGTAGATCATTTCAGGGTAGTGTGGATGCGGCTGGCCTTTCGGCCTGTCTATGATGACTTGTTGGGCTGTTGTGATCTGAGTTATTTCCTCCCAAAATTCGTGGTTCACAACTTTCATCGGAACATATCCTGTTCTTTGGGTCTGATCAATTCCTTGATCGAACCCTCCTGTAAGGGATATGGAAATCCGCGCACATGCACAACGGGTCTGCCTTCGGAAGCTTGCCCCATGACGAGGGATGCGGCAGCGGCAAGTTCGTCTGCGGCTCCGATGATGGTGATGCGTAATGTATAGCCGAAGAGGTCTTTATCGCCGCGCTTGTCAATAATGCCTGGGACGCCAGACATGCCAATTGCCACGCCTACGGTGCCGTTGCGCCATGCGCGTCCGTGTGAATCAATGATAACGACGCCGATATGTTTTCCTGTTTTTGATTCGATCTCGTTTCGCAGCAATGCGCAGGAGCGGTCTGGGTCTTCGGGAAGGAGCAGAACCCACTCTTCTGCAGAATCTCCGTCACCAGCCACGTTGGAATGGTCAATGCCTGCGTTGGCGCAGATAAACCCTAGCTTGTGTTCAACAATGATCGTGCCGACTCGGGTGCGTAGGATTTCATTGCTTTCCTGAAGCATGAGCTCCACAACACGCGGGTCCTTTTCGGTTTGTTGTGCAAGCTCAATTGCATGTGGAGAAGGTGAAACTGTCGTAAGGTTTACTTTGCGGCCTTCAGTCTTGCTAATGATTTTTTGTGCAAGTACGAGAATGTCATTATCTTGCAACTCCAGACCTGTATCTTGCAAAGACTTAAGAACAATATCCGCCAAGTTGTCATCTCGGCGGATCAGTGGAATATTTTCTAGTGAAGTTAATACCAAAGACATGATTTTTGAAACGTACTTCCTGTTACAAATTTTATATCACGAATTCAAAGCGTTGTTTGCGCCCGTGATCTTGATGCCTGCGTGAGTGGAACCATACTTTTTATTGATGCCGATCAAAACACTCGTGAGGCCTTCCACCACCACGGAATTTTCAATGGGACCCGCGTCCCAGCCTTTGAGGCCGGCAGCTTCCACCAGCTTGATCGTTTCAGCGCGGGCATCTTTGCTTGTGCCTGTCACCAAAACATCGCACTCCACATCTGCATCATCGAGTAAATGTTCGTATGAAATATTTTGGAACGCAGCACAAACCTGTACGCCTTCACCAAGGATTTCACGCGCTTCCTGTGCCGCAGAACCAGCCGCGGGCATTTGCACCGTGGCAACTTTTGGAGGAACAAGCGGCACGGTCACATCAATAAGGATTTTTCCCTGTAGTTCCGATTTGACCGTTTCGAGCGTATCACGATGTGCGGAATATGGAACGCTCAACACGATGATGTTCGCTTCTTTCGCCGCTCGTAAATTGTCCATTCCAATGATGGATGATCCCCCCCCAAGCATTTCTCTCAGTTCCTTTGCGGTGGCTATGGCTTTTTCCTCGGCACGGGAACCGATAAACACATGGTACCCGGCGCGCGCCCAGCGATAAGCAAGTCCCTTGCCTTCTTTGCCTGTTCCACCCAGTACTGCGATGGATAATAATAGTTGTGAGTATTTCATGGATTCTCCGTTGTTGAAAAAATTACAAAACTTTTGCCACTTCTTCTTCATACTTTTTCCAGATGCGTGGCGCTATCTCGCGGGCGCGTTCTGCAATTTCGGCTTCATCGAGGGTGAGTAATTTGCGGTCTTTCATCAACACCTTGCCAGCCGCAATGGTGGTTGTGACCATGCTCTGCTGGAAGCCAAAGATGATGTGCCAGGGCAGGTTGCCGTCGGTGAGCGGGGTGAAGGGTTGATAATCCACGAAGATCAAATCTGCTACTGCACCGGGGACGATTTGTCCAATGGGGGCGGCGGGGAAGAACATATTGGCGAGCGCGGCATTGTTATAGATCGCCATTTGAGTTACATCGTATCCACCCATGCGGCGAGGGTCACGGTTTTCGATCTTGTGCAGGAGATAGGCGGTCTTCCATTCATCCCACATCGAGTTGGTGAAGCCGTCATTGCCGAGGCAGACTTTTATTCCCAGCCGCATCATAGACTCGATCTGGGCTACTCCAACAGCGTTGTTCATGTTGGAGCGTGGCTGGTGGCTGAGCCAGGTTTCGGTTTCTTTCAGGATTTCCATTTCACGCGCATCAAAACTGACGCCATGCGCGGTGATGGTCTTTGGTCCAAGGATATTGTGCTTGAGCAGACGGTCGATCACGCGCATATTGGATTTTGACAGGCTATCGTATTCGTCCGATTCGTGTTCTGCGGTGTGGATGTGGAAACCCGTTCCTTCGGGGACGGCGGCACGGCAGGCTTGCAGGGTGGCTCCGGAAAGCGTCAGACTGGCATGAAGCCCAAAGGTGGCTGCCAGCCGCGGGTTAGGGTCTGAGGCGAGGCGTTTCAGGAAGCGGATATTTTCATTGATGCCCGCGTTGGCTTTATCGCTTCCATCGCGGTCTGTCACTTCATAGCAAAGCACGCCGCGCAGACCACTTTTATCAACTGCGTCGGCGATCAAGTCGAGCGAGCCGTCGATGAAATTGGGAGAGGCGTGGTGATCGATGAGAGTCGTTGTGCCGTGTTTGATGGCATCCGTGAGACAGACGAGGGCGGAGTAGCGCACGGCTTCCGCGTCCAGTGAGCGGTCAAGCGGCCACCATAGTTTTTTGAGGATCTCGGGGAAGTCTTTTGGTGCAGGGCCGGGGATGGCCAGTCCGCGGGCGAAGGCTCCATAGAAATGGGTGTGCGCGCAAATTCCGCCGGGCATTACATATTGTCCGTTGGCGTCAGTGGGCTTTGATTTTGGATATTTGGCTGTCAGCGCCTTGGTGGTGCCGATCTCTTTGATGTGGTCGCCTTCGATGTAAAGCGCGTGATTTGGCAGGACGCGATTGGGCGATTCCCAGGTAATGATATTTGCATTTGTTATAAGCATGGTTAACCGTATCCGTATTGGCTGGGGTCTGGGAGTTTCATTCCCGATAGACCGATTTCCCAAAGTGTGTTGTATGCCGCTTCACGAAGTTCGGGGTCGTCGTTGTACATCGCGCTGTAAAGCTGGGTAAGCACACCTTCGGTAGGCGTGAATTTTAGGAATGGTAAGGCGGCGATGCGTGCATCCGGGTCATCCCCTTTGAGCGCCAGCACGAGGACATCGGTGGCTGGCACGCCGGGGGAAATCCCCATGCCTTGTTTGCCTGCGAATTCAACCAGCCAGGGAGTGTCGGAGGGGGCGCGAAGTTTGCCGGGCGCAAGCAAACCAAGATTTGCTTTGGCGTCCAGTACCTCGGTGGCGGCGTTGCGGACGACCCACTGTTCATCTTCCACTTGCAATTTTTTGAGGGTATCGGTTGCCCATGTATGCTGGACACGCCCCAACCCGTACACAACTGCACGGCGCAGAAGAATGTCGTTGATTGTGGTTCCATCGCGCAGCATGGAATAGCCTTCGTTATCATCGTTTGCGAGCGCTTCGCCTGCCGCACGACGAATGTCTTCATCGCCTGTAAGCAGGGTTTGAGCGACAATCTCCAGCGATTCATTTGTGCCGATGGCAACGAGCGCCATGCAAGCCGCCCTGCGCACGGATAGGCTTGGGGCCTCCATGGCATTTTCGAGCGTGCTGATGGCTTTCACATCGCGCATGGCTCCAGAGCCAAGCACGGCGAGTTGGACAAGTTCGAACGATGTTGAGGTGGAGAATTGACGGAATAAGGTGGCGGCGTTTGAGTCGTTGCTGATGGCGAAAGCAGCCATGGCCTGTCCACGCAGGCTGAGTGGAATTCCTTCCGTTTGCATGATGGCTGCAAGAGTGCCGAATAGTTTTCCACGCCAGGGAGCGTTCTTCGGCGCATCGCGCAGCCAGCGGGCTGCGGCAAACAGCGGACGGTGCATTGGCAGGCGTGAGAATTCGAGCAGAGATTGCACGAGCTTACCGGCATCTCCGTGGGCGGCGAAATAGCGCATGGCCAGATATTTCCCGGACCAGTCCGGCTGATTCAAAATGGTCTCTTCCGCGTTGAACTGGGCGAGGGCACGACCTGCAAGATAACCGGCAAAGACGGAGTGCGCGAACCTCATTTTGTTGTTCGGGTGCGTGATCAATATTCCGCTGGCGGCCATTTTCCCAAGCAGGCCAGAGGTGGGAGTGGCGACCACTTTTTCAGCTTTCTTCCCCTTTTTTGGTTTCGTGTCTTCTGAAGTTTCGGTTTCAGGTTGTTGTTCGGTGGCTTCACCTTGAGGTTTTTCTTCGGCTACTTCAAATGATTTCACCCAGGCACGGGCTTTGCGCGGATCGAACACGGGCTGCAAATTCAACACGGCCTGCATACCGAGTGTTTCCAGAGCTGCCAGAGGTGTGTTGACAGGCGCAACACGGCGGATATGCGAGGCGATGACTTCCAGGATGTGCGGGCCTAGGCTGTCGCCGGCATATGCGCCCCAGGCTTTGAGGGTCAATTCAAGGGGAGTCAAATTTGTGTTATCTGCATCCAGCCAAATGTTAAGTAGAAGCGGGTCCACTGTCTCCGGGCCGGTTTGCATCCAGGTTTCCATCGCAACTGTCTGCGACCATAACTGCCCCCAATGTTCGATGAACTTTTCATTTTCCAGTTTGGACCATGCGCAAAGAGCAAGCGGAGCAAATCCGATGGTGATCAATCCATCCAGATATTCGGGCGCGCCGGTTGTGACAATGCGGGTCTGTGGATAATTTTGAATAATGATCTTGAAGTATTCCGAAATGACCTGCTGGCTTTCCGGCGGAATTTCATCAAAGCCATCCACCAGCAAAAGGGCATGGCCGTTTTTGAATGTGCTCTTGAAGAAGTCCGGCAGTTTGCCGATGTCAAACAGGGGAGCGTGTTCGGAGGCGGCTTCGATCAATGGGGTGAGTGCGTCTTTTGGATCGGCGATGGGAAGTTTCAAGTCTGCCACATGGACGAGGAACGGGACATGGCTTTTCAGCCCTTCTAGTTTTTCGCTTCGATTCGCGGCCAGAGATGCGAGGTGCGCGAGAGACACGGTCTTCCCGACGCCGGGCTGGCCGATGATGGCAATGTTGGAGTTTCCAGCCAGCGCTTGCGCGAGGGTTAATGTTTGCGGCTGATAAACAGCGGCGATCTCCGGCCAGGTGGGCAGGTAGGGCAGGGTTTGCGAGATCACATCTTCGAACTTTGGTGGCATACCCGGTTCCACATTTTGCAGCGGGGCAATGACCACGGGTTCCTGAATGATCTCGTCCAATGCGAAGAGTTGCGCGGCGAGATGCATTCCCTGTGCGCGGCGCAGTGTAATGCGGCGATGGTTTTCTTCAACGGAGTTTGTTTTTCGGCTTTCAGCGGCTTCGCGCTGTTCTTTCAGGCTGGCGCGAATTTCATCCCATATTGGACGCGCGCGCGTGATCAGCAGCCAGAAAATGGTTGCAGAAACGAAACCGAGGAAGAAGGAAAATGGATAAACTTCGATCTGGAACATAGATGTATGTTAGTTCACAAAAATAATGCGTCCACAGGAGGGACAATTGACCAGTTGTTTTTGGGAGCGCGCGTTTTGTTGAAAGGACGCATTCACGGTTGTACCGCAGGCTGTGCAGGCATTGTCGATCACTTCCACTACTGCCACACCGCGTTTTTGATGGCGAAGATTTTCGTAAATTTGCAACAGACCGGTTTCAATGGGCGCGATGGAGGCTTCACGTTCTTCTGTCAGCCTTTCAAGTTGTTTGAAAAGTGCGGCTTGTTCTTCGATCAGCTTTCCATGTTCGCTTCCAAGCCTTGCCTGTATCTTATCCAGTTCGGCTTTTGCGTTCTGTAATTCGTTTTCTGTCGTTTCTGCCTTCATCATTGTCTCAAGCTCATGCTCTTCCAGTGTGGCAAGATGTTTTTTCAGCGAAGCAATATCTTTTTGCAGTTCCTGTAACTCTTTTGGGTTTTTTACATTGCCGCCATACAAGCTGGATTCGGCCTGTTCGATCTTGATCTTTTGCGCGTCCACTTCAGCTTCCGCGTTCTTCATTGCGTGGCCTGCGCGATGATTGTCTGTTTGAGCGCTTTCCACATGGAGCAGCGCTGCTTTTAGCTCAACATCATTTTCGAGTGTTTTTTGGATGGTTTCGAGTTGGGTACGGGCGCGGTCTATTTGACGGTCAACTTGCTGAAGGCGGAAAAGTCCCAGTGAGGCGCTCATAGGTTGAATTATATACGATGTGTGAAAAAAAGACCCGTTTTCACGCCTTTGGCGGAAAACGGGTCTTTCGGTTATTGAGTTGTAACATTGAAGTAGTTGTACACAGCCTGTGTCAGATTCACAAAAAGCGGATTGGTGACTTCCCATATATTCTGAACCGGGTGGTAGGTGTAGATGGAGAGCACGAAATTTCCGCCCGGTGAATACACAATGCCAACGTCGCTTGTATCATGCATCAAGCCGTCTCTGGATAGGACATATCCGTGTTTGTGGGGTACGAGCGTTCCGTCCGGGACGCCGCCTTGAATGAGTGAGCCAAGTTTATCCTGTGCCATGAAATCAATGAGTAGTTGGCAGGTTTGCGGGGTGAGTTTATCTGGGAAGGCGGCTACGAGCGCCCCGCCGCCGTTCTGGGCGCACTGATAAATATCCGAAAGAAGCGATCCCATTTCGGAGGGAGTGGTCTGGGAATACGGATCCGGGTCAACGAACACATCCGTTCTTTGGTTGCCGGGAGTCAGCTTCCCGGGTAGAAGATTGGGCGCACCAAAATAGAACATGCCGCCAAGAAATGTGCTGTTCAGTCCGAGCGATTCCATATCTTGGGTAACGATGACCGGGCCGTTGGTTGTGTCAATTTTCTGAAGGATCTGATCTGTTGCCGCGTTATCTGATTTTGCCAGCACGCGTGAAATGGTGTCGGTTGTTGCGGCATCCAGATTGCTTCCACGGTTGATGAGATAGGATGCAATAACAGGAACCTTGATGGTGCTGGAGGCAGTGAAGGCTACATCGGGGTCTGCTAATAATTCCTGCTTGTTATTGATGAGGAAGCGGATCTCCTGTCCGTTTTGCAGGTCTTTCATGTAGAAGCCGATCAATCCGTCAAAATCGGAGACGGTGACGATCTGCCTGAGCAGGATCGCCAGGTTTTCCATCGTCGGTCTGGACGCGGTGTTGCGGGTGAAGGAGAGTGCAACTGAGCGGTTGGTGGGTGAGCGCAGCGCATCTGTAATGAGTTGGACGGCGCGGTCAAGGTCAAGAGTCTGTCCGGGTGCGCCGGGCAGGAACGAGGTCCCGCCTGGGATCGGCTGCGCGGGAGCAGGCGGCTGATCGTAGCGCAGAGCAATTTCATTTTGCAGATAGGCACGCAGGCGATCATCAGACACGGTGGAACTCAAAGGGATTTGCGTTTCGGTAGGGGTGCGGTTCCAGATCGAATCCCAAAATCCACCCCAGAAGGAACCGCCCGTGCGGTTGAGGTCAGCGGCGGCGAGCATGGTTTCCACGTCAATTTCAAAACCAACCGTGTTCGGTTCGATATGGATGACCGAGCTGTCGTATGTGGCTTCGATCGGTGATGTGTATACTTCAAGCAGTCTTTGGGATGCCTCGGCAGGCGATAAACCGCCGACGGCAATACCGGCAATTGTCATACTTGCGGGATAGTTATTTCGTTGGCGGCTGTAACTGATCAGCGAAAGGATCGTCAGGACGAGCGCGACGGTCAGGAATAAAATGGATACACCCCGAAGGATGGTGTTTGTATTACGGTTTCTCACACGGCCTCCAAAATCATGACGAAAATCACATAAAAAGTATAACATACCAAAACAGGATGCCTGTGCTAGAATAGATTTGCCAGCACGCTGGCGCATCTCCCCATAAAGGATGGATATGTTTCGCTCCTTTCTCATTTACCTTTCCAAAGCCGCGTGGGCGCAGAATCTGGTCACAAACTGGGGATTTGCATGGCGCACCGCATCCCGTTTTATTGCAGGGACAAAACTCGAAGAAGCAATGCGCGTTGTGCGCGAATTGAACGCAAAGGGGATCAATGCGACGTTAGATCACCTCGGCGAACATACGAATACCCCCGAAGAAGCCCAGCAGGCCACAGACGACATTTTCGCGACTCTGGACGCGCTGGGAACTGATCCTGCTGCGAGGGGCAATGTCTCCATCAAGCTGACTCAGATCGGTCTCAGTCTTGATGAAAGCACCTGCGCCCAGAATCTTGAGCGGATCCTTGCACGGGCAAAGAAGAATAATACGTTCGTCCGTGTTGATATTGAAGACACCCCCTACACCGATAAAACCATCAACTTGTACTATGCCATGCGTGAAAAGGGATATGAAAATGTCGGCATGGCAATGCAGTCCTATTTGTTCCGTTCTGAAGCAGATACGCGCCGCATGGCGCAGGATGGCACCCGCGTTCGTTTGGTGAAGGGCGCATACAAGGAACCGCCCGATAAAGCCTTCCCTAAAAAAGCGGACGTGGACGCGAATTACGATCTGCTTTCAAAAATTTTGATCGATGCATCCATTGCTTTCAATACGCACTTATCAGATAATGGGCGGGTTCCCCCCATCCCTGCGATTGCATCTCACGATGAAAAACGTATCGCGTTTGCGAAATCCTACGCTGAAAAAGCCGGCTTGTCTAAAGACGGATTGGAATTTCAAATGCTGTACGGCATCCGCAGGGACTTGCAGGAATCGCTCGCCAAAGAAGGATACCCCGTGCGCGTGTATGTTCCCTTTGGGACGCATTGGTATCCATACTTTATGAGGCGTCTCGCGGAGAGGCCAGCTAATATCTGGTTCTTTGTTTCTAATTTCTTCAAGGGGTAGGTGAAGCAAAAAACTCGGAGGTCTCGCAGACCTCCGAGTTTTTTTATTTGGACTGCATGGCAATATAAGCGATCAAACCAATAACTGTCAGCACAACGCCTGCAACCCCCAGCGAACTTGGGAGCGCGCCATTTAGCAGGAGGATTTCACCCACAAGCGAGAAGATCACTTCCATGGATTGGGTCGCGTCCACGGCGGCGATCTCGTAGGGTTGTTTGCAGAGATGTCTTGCGTAGAGAAAGAGAGTAGTTGCGACCACGCCAGAGAGCAGAGCAACCAGCGCAGTGCTGATCAACTGTCCCGAAGAGGGAGGCGGAGGTTTCGTCACGAGCAGGAGAATGATCCAGAACGGAATCGACCCGATGGTGAGAAGCAGGACTCGGGCGAATCCATTTTCCAAAATGGGGTGCTGGATGTATGGGAGTCTTTTGTGTTCGCCAAGGCGTGCCTCCCAAACCAGTTGATTGCCGATGGGATAGGCAAAGGCTGCAATGAGGACGGGAATCGCGCCGATGAAAACAGTTTGCAGGCTGGTGACTGTGGCCTGTTCGATGTTCACAAGCAGAATGCCAGCAAAGATAAGCAACGTGAGCAGGATGCCTTTGGTGGGGACTTTCCTACTGAAAAGGATCAACACGATGGGTGTGGCGAGGATGGTGGTCTGCCACGTGGTGGCGATGACCCAGCCTGCGGCATGCGCTGCGCTAAAGGTGATGAGCGAATAAAAAACACCGAAACCGATACTGCCTGCGAAGACCCAGAAAAGCCAGTGTTGGAAAAAAACTTCTTTGACTTGTGCGAGCGCTTTTTTGCCCTGCGTGATGAGCAATAGAACAGCGAGAAAAATAAGCATGTACCCGAAGCGCAGACTCGAAGTCCACACCCAGTGGCCGCCCGCAAGACTCATGGCGCGGTTGAGGACGAAGGTGCTGCTGAAGAATAATGCCGAGAGAACCCCAAGTGAGATTAAACGAGTCATGGAGGATTATTATTTAATACAAGAGTAAGAATGTCTATTTGTAAATTTCGACTTTTTGACCGAACAAATACTTGAACAAAGCGAATACTCAAGCAGTATAAACTACAGCCATGCAAAAGTTCATTTTGTATCACTTAATGAGTGTACTTTCTCCTGTATAACATTTTGCACCATAAGGTGCAGTAACGATTGCTTGTGTTTCAAAAAATACTATTGTGCCTTCGCCGGAATTGTTGTGGCTGAAATGTAATTTTCACTAACAAGGTCCCACTCTATGATGTTTATTTTCGATTAGAATTCAATAGTTCAATTCTACACCTTTTCTTTATAGAAACAGATGCCTTCACTTCCCCTCGCCCTTATTACCGGCTCCGCCCGCAGACTCGGCAAAGCCTTTGCCTTGTCCCTTGCCCGTATGGGATATTCCATTGCGTTGCATTATCGAGGCTCGGTCACAGAAGCTGATGAAACAACCAAGGAGATCCGTGCCCTCGGCGTGGACTGCCTGCCCATCCGCGCTGACTTGACCGTACCCGAAAAAGTTGACTTCCTCTTTTCGCTTGTGGATGAATTCCATGCTCCATTGAAAGTAGTGGTCAACTCAGCAGCGATTATGCCTGTAGGCAATCCCAGCGAATTGGAACTGCATGATTGGGACTCTGCTCTCGACCTCAACCTGCGCGCTCCGTTTCTCATTGCGCAGCAGGCTGCCAAGCGTATGACCGAAGGCGGGCTCATCGTCAACATCACAGATATCGGCGCGCAAAAAGCATGGAGTCGTTATCCGTCCTACACGGTCAGTAAGGCAGGTCTGGAGTCGCTTACCAAAATGCTTGCCCGCGCCCTCGCGCCTGAGATCCGAGTCAACGCCATTGCGCCCGGGCTGGTGCTTCCTTCAGATGTGGTCACTCCTGAAAAATGGCAGCAGCTTGTTGAGAAGCTTCCCCTCAAACGCGCTGCAACTCTGGACGAGATCACATCCACTCTCGAATTTCTCATCAAAAACGAGTATATTACTGGCCAGACCATCGTCGTGGACGGTGGCTATTCTTTGATCTAACTTTGACCTAGTTCCTAATTCCCTAGCCCCTAATCTCCCTGATGCCTTCCTCAAAAAAACTTCTCCCCGATCTTCTCGTTTCTGCTCTCCTGGTTGCGTCCATTCTGTTTTACGCTTTCACCTTCGTGGATTTTTCCATTCCGCCGTTCGAAGATGCCGCCATGCTCATGCGCTACGCCCAGCATCTCGCAGGCGGCCACGGCATCGTCTGGAACATTGGCGGTCAGCCCGTGGATGGCGCGACCGACTTTCTTTTCATGGCCGCCTCCGCCGCGCTTATCAAACTTGGTTTCACGGTTGGCCAGTCTGTTCGCGGTCTTGGCTTTGCCTCGCACATTCTCACTGTCCTCATCATCTATTGGACAAATCGCCGCATCAATAACGGCAACATTCCCCTCTCTTTTTTAAGCGGACTTTACCTCGTCTTCGGCACGGGACTCTCTTATGTCTCTGCCTACTTCGGGACTCCTTTCTTCGCCCTCGCCGCCGCTTCCACATGGACCTTGGGCCTGCTCCTGATCAACAGGCAGGATTCTCCCTTTTGGCTTTCCCTCGCCTTCGCCCTGAGCGGGCTCGTCACGGGGCTGGTTCGTCCCGAAGGCGTCATCCTCGCTTCGTTGATGCTGCTTGCTGTCATCGTCATGCGTGGACTCAAAAACTCGATCTCGATCATCGTTATTTTTGGCGTTGTATTTACAATTCTCGGCGGTGCGTATTTCCTTTGGCGTTGGAATTACTTCGGTTATCCGCTTCCCAATCCGTTTTATAAAAAAGGGGACAGCGGTTGGAAGTGGGACTCCTTCCAACATTCCATGCAGAACGCATTGCGCCTTTGCCTGCCAATGGTCTTTGCGTTTATCTATGGTTTCCGTTCCAACGAAACAACCAAACGGACGATTGCCTATCTCATTCCCGTCCTCGGCTTTGCCACAGCCTTTGGCATGATCTCCGACGAGATGAATTATGGCGCGCGCTTTCAATATGCCATTGTCCCTATTGCGCTCATGTCGTGGATTCCGCTGGTCGGTGGCGGTCGAGTAGGGGCGGGTGATCGTACCGACTCGTATCGCGAAGTCCCCGAAGGGGGAGACCAAATGTTTGAAGCGCTGAATCAATCGTCGGTTAGGCAAAGAAGCGTTTACATTGTTGGGCTGGTCAGCCTTGCAATAGGACTCGTCTATTATTCATGGTTCCAAAATTGTAACCTCGCTTTATATCAACAATCCTGCGACCGTCCCTATGAACGGGATGGCCGTTTGGAAATGGCGAAGATGCTTTCCGATTATCGCGGCAAGGGGTATGTCATCGCAACCACGGAGGCGGGCTTGCTTCCGTATTACTCGGGCTGGGATGCGGTGGACACCTGGGGCTTGAACGATCAGTGGATCGCCCACAACGGTGCGTTGACCGTGGAATACCTTGATGAGTACAAGCCTGAGATCATTATGTTCCATGATTATTACTCCACGCTTGTTCCTCCAAAGTTGACGGAACCCAACCTTGCACAGCGTTGGTTCAGCATGACGATCCTGATGAAGACCTACGCGGAAGAAAATGGTTACGTGCTCGCTGCGATCTTCGGTGATAGCCCGTATGATACGCATTACTATTACGTCCGTTCGGATTTTGAAGACAGCGAAGAATTGATCAAAAAGATTTCCGAGATGAGAACCTATTATTACCCCACGACGGGAAAACGCTCGATCAATTACGCAGGATTTCCTGAGCCATAAATTAGACGATAGGCCGTTTTTGCTGTCCATCGTCTATGGTCTATCGTCCAAATCAAAACTTTATTTCTGGAGAAACCACCCATGTCTGAAACTGCTGAACTTGCTGAAAAACTCAAAACCGAAGGGGAACGGATGCTACAATTCTTTTCCGAGTTAAACGACACCGATTGGACAAAAGAGGTTTACACCGAAGGTACTACGTGGAGCATTCGTAATGTGCTTTCACATTACGTCACCTCTGAGCGTGGACTCGTCAAGCTGTTCGAATCCATTCGGCGGGGCGGCATAGGTGCCGCGGATGATTTCTCTATTGACCGCTATAATGCCGCTCAGCAGGAAAAGGCAAAAGAATTCACGCCTGCTGAATTGCTGGAGCAGTATAAGGAAGTCCGCGCGAATGCCGTGGCGTGGGTGGCTGGCTTGAAGGATGAAGAATTGGAAATTACAGGACGTCATCCTTTTTTGAATGAAACCGTCCTGCGTGAAATGATCAAAATGCTCTATATTCACAATCAATTGCATTATCGGGATGTGAAGAAGTCGCTAAAATAAAATCTGCTTTGTTTTGGAGAATACATGAAAGAGTCTGTTGGGAATGAACAATTTTCTGTGAAACTGCTGGAAACACATAATTTTCTTGTAGTGAAGAATCTCGCGCAATCTGTGATACGGGTTAATTCTGAGCCTTTGTTCGGCGGAGAGATGGCGATATTTCTCATGGCGGCTTTGTCCTGGATCATGGCTTCCCTGGCAAGTAGTGGGGACAAGGCTATGTTCAGCAGCAGTGGTTTTTATGCTGTAGTTTTGATAATTTTTTTATTGGCGGTGTCTGTGTTTCGGAAAAGAAAATTATCCGCTACATTTGATGCGGGCAGCGGATCAGTAACTTTGAACAAGGCGGGAGTTTTTGGGACCGTGCTGTTTTCTTCCAAAAGGGAGCTCGCTCAGAAGGATATCAAACAGATCGTTGTGGAAAGATTTGCCAAAGGATATTTCGGTGGCTATGGCGTGCAGTTGAAGCCCATTTCAGGAGACAAGGTTTTTATTACCAACCAGAACCTTGAACTTGAAGATGCACAAAAATGTGCCGAGGCCGTGCGCGAAATTTTGAAATTGGAAGAAAAAGTTTTGGTCACAGGATAATTCTTTATGCATCTCCCTCCGTTCAAACTCGAACGCTATTTCGCTAAACACGAATTTAACACCGAATTCCTGCTCTGCTCTTCAGACTGTGAGGCTATGTCCATTGCGGACCTGCTTGCGTTTGAAGATGGCGCGGCGGAGAAGCTTCAGAATGTGTGGCTGGGTTATACCGAATCACAAGGCAGCCCGGCCTTGCGGAATGAGATCTGCAGCCTGTACACATCCATGCAGCCCGAGGATATTCTCGTCCATACAGGCGCGGGGGAGGCGATCTATCTGTTCATGTACGCCGCATTTGAAAAAGGTGACCATGTCATCGTGCATTCTCCTGGCTATCAATCCCTTGCGGAAGTAGCCCGCTCCGTGGGCTGTGACGTTAGCTCGTGGATGGCGCGTGAGGAAAACGACTGGGCTTTAGACATGGACGAGCTTCGCGGTCTCATTCGCCCGAATACGAAGGGCGTCGTCATCAACACGCCGCATAATCCAACAGGCTATTTAATGTCCCGTGCGGATTTTGAAACCTTGAATAAATTTGCGCAGGAAAACAACCTGATCCTGTTCTGTGATGAGGTTTATCGCGAATCAGAATATGACATCGCAGATAGACTCCCCGCCGCCTGCGATATGGGTGAGCATGCCGTTTCGCTTGGTGTCATGTCCAAGACATACGGATTGGCAGGTCTGCGCATTGGATGGGTCGCCACGAAGAATAAAAAGATCTATCAGAACATGGCGTCGCTCAAAGATTACACGACCATCTGTAATTCCGCGCCGAGCGAATTCCTTGCGGAAGTTGCCGTGCGTCACCGCCAGAAATTGATCGACAGAAGCCTTGAAATTATCAAGCATAATCTTGCCGTAGTTGACGACCTTTTCACCCGGCGCACATCACTGTTCACGTGGATTCGCCCAAAAGCAGGCTCCATGGGATTCCCCAGACTCTTGAAGGGCAATGTTGATGAATTTTGCGATGACCTTGTCAACGAAGCAGGCGTGATGCTCCTCCCCGGCTCAAATTATGATGACTCGAATAACCACTTCCGCTTGGGTCTTGGCAGGAGAAACCTTCCGCAAGCAGTGGAACGGTTGGAAGAATTTTTAGGGAAATAGTTGATATATCTTCTTCTTTCCTCTTTCCACTCTTTTATGAATTTCAGTCTATATTGAGTCTGCCAAAATATTGGATGCCGAAATTTGAAAAACACCTTTAGACTTTCCCGCCCTCTCAACCTCCTCCTCGCCGCATTGACCTATATTCTCGGCGCCAGTGTCCCTGCTTATCTCGGCATACCCATTCAAATAATCCCTTTCGTGCTTGGCCTTGCCAGTGTGTTGTTTTCTCAAGCGAGTATGGCGTTGCTAGGCGAAGTCTTTCGTCCGCATAATGAACCGCTTGTGGATGACGAAACACCCCAGCAAAAAGAGACTCTCCGCAACAACATGCTGTACGTCTCCATTGGCATGATCGCAACCATCGCCTTCATTGCCTTTATCATTTATATCAACTCAATATTAACCCTTTCTTCTTTCCTCTTTTTTCTTTCCTCAGTTCTTCTCGCCCTTGCCTATGCCATTCCTCCCGTCCGCCTCATGGACCGCGGGTTTGGCGAATTGATCCTCGCCGCGCATATTGCATATGTTGTTCCGACCATCGGCTTTTTACTTCAAGCGGGTGAAAACCACCGTTTGCTTTTCGTGCTCGCTACACCGCTCATCGCGCTTGGGCTTGCGTATTTTCTCATTCTCAACTTTGTTACCTTCCAAACCGACCAGAAATATCAACGCGGCACGCTCCTACGCCGCCTCACATGGGAGCATGCGGTTCCGCTTCATCACAGCCTCATCGTGTTTGCCTATGTGATATACGCCCTCGCGCCCATGTTGGGTTTTTCCTTCAACCTTATCTGGCCTGCCTTCCTCACACTTCCCTTCGCTGTCTTTCAGATCTTTCAACTCAGCGCCATCACCAATGGCAGTACGCCCAATTGGAAGTTACTCACCTCAACAGCCCTCGCCGTCTTTGGATTGACCACTTACTTTTTGACCCTCACTTTTTGGCTTCGCTAATCTTTGACCTTCAACTCAGCGAATGTGATAGGAATGACTATGGAATTTAAAAAAGATAAATTCACAATTTCAGACGACCCGTCCCGCCTCGATATTGACGCGATCTGCGATTTTCTCTCCCGCGCCTATTGGGCAGACGAACGTCCGCGCCACTTGATCGAACGCTCCATCAAACACTCGCTCAATTTCGGAGTGTACGATAGCGAGAGACAGATCGGCTTTGCCCGCGTCGTTACCGACCAAGCCATCTTCGCCTATCTTTGTGATGTCTTCATCCACGAAGACTACCGCGGACAATCCCTCGGCAAATGGATGATGGAATGCATTTTTGCGCATCCCGACCTGCAGGGACTCCGCCGCTGGTGTCTGCTCACTCGCGACGCCCACGGACTTTATGAACAGTTCGGCTTTACCGAACTCTCTGACCCGCCGCGCTGGATGGAAAAGTTTGATGCCACAGCCTAAGCCGCACTGAGATAATTGGGGGATGTTTATGCACCTTGTTCATATTCGTCATTCGGATAAAATTAGATTCGAAAAACCGAAGTCGAAAGTCAAAGGTCGAAAATAGCAATTGACCTTTGACTTTCGACCTTTGACTCGGAAAGTATGAAACTCATTTTCGCAAAGGACTCCTCTTTTATGCTCCTTGAACTCTTTCACAAACCCGTTGGCTTTTTTCTTATCGTCATGGCCATCATTCTCATCACGCCGCTCCTCTCTGAGCGGCTAAAGCTGCCCGGCATCATTGGCATCATTATTGGCGGCATGCTTATCGGCCCACATGGGTTTGGTCTGCTGGAAGACAATGACCGTATTCAATTTTTGTCCACCATTGGCCTTGTCTATCTCATGTTCAGCGCAGGCCTTGAAGTGGACATCAATCAGTTCATGAAGGTGCGTTCCCGCGCATTGGTTTTTGGCCTCATTACTTTCATGTTTCCGCAGCTCATGGGCATGGGGCTTGGTTACATCCTCGGCCTGGATTGGCTGGGCATGATCCTGCTTGGTTCCGCTTTTGCATCTCACACATTGATCGCGTTCCCCATTCTTACAAAATTTGGTGTCACACGTAATGAAGCGATCGCTGTCACCACAGGCGCAACCGTCCTCACAGACATTGGCGCGTTTATCGTTCTTGCTGTCGTGCTTGGTGCAAGGACAGGCGGAGGCATCACGCTTGGTTATTTTGTTCAGCTGCTCGTGCTGCTTGTTCTTTTTACAGCCGTCATTATCTTTGGCCTGCCGCGCCTTGGCAAATTTGTTTTTCAAAGACTTACCAGCCGCGCCGTTGAATTTCAATTCGTCATCGTCGCGCTTTTTGTGGCCGCATTCACTGCCGAACTCATTGGCGTTCACGAAGTGGTTGGCGCATTCCTTGCAGGGCTTGCTGTCAACTCCATGTTGCCGCGCCACAGTCCGGTGGCTGGCCATGTGCTTTTCATCGGCGAATCATTTTTCATCCCTGTCTTTCTTCTTTACAGCGGTCTCATCACCGACCCGCTTACCTTCCTCAAGAGCCCAAAAACAATCATGATTGCACTCGGCGTGACCGTGGTCGCGTATGTTTCCAAATTTATTGCAGCCTGGATCACCGCCAAAATTTACAAATACACCAAATCCGAATTCTGGACCGTCTACGGCCTCTCCCACGCCCAGGCCGCAGTCACCATACCAACGCTTGTCATCGGTTTGGAAACTGGACTTTTTGACACCACCCTTTTCAACGCCGCCATCTTGATGATCCTCCTCACCTCGATCACTTCTCCCTTAATCGTCCAGCGCTTCGCTCCTGACCTGAAAACTGCCTCGGAAGACGATGAGCAGACTCCACTCTTTGGCAGAGTCCTCGTGCCAATTGCAGATACCAAGCATTCCGAGGGACTCGTTTCACTTGCCAGCCTGCTGGCAGGCACATCAAAGGGAAAGGTGCTCGCCGTCAGTGTCGCACAGGATATGGGACCCCATAAGGAAAGCAGTTTCCTCCTGCACAAGGAAATGTTGGGACGCGTTCAGGAGGCCATGCAGGACCCTGAAACAGAGATCGAATTGATCCCCCGCATGGCGTTGACTCATGCGCACGGCATTCTCCACACCGCCGCTGAAGAGAACGCGTCACTCATCGTAATGGGCTGGCGCGGTAAACGTACATTTCGTGAGAACATGCTAGGCTCTGTTTTGGATGAAGTCATCTGGGGCTCAGATACGCCCGTACTGGTTGGAAAGTTATCCCTGCCATTGAACAGCATGCGTCGCGTAATATTTCTTATTCCCTCCAAGTCCGTCCCACCAATCGCTCTTCGCCGTATGTTGGAAGCCAATCTCACATTTGCGAAAGCATTGAACGTCCCTCTGCTTATTCGTGCGGATGCAAGTTACATGCAAACTTTGGAAGCGCTACTCGTCGTTTGCAAAGTGGATCATCCCGCCGAACTTGAAGTTCTCAAAGACCAGCTCAAGCCCGACAAATTGGAGCACGAAGCCGTTAGCGATTTCATCGTCCTCCCCGGCTTCGGTTCCCGCAAACGTGTGGCAGATACGCTCGGCAATATCCCTGAACAGATCGCTAGGACATTTGATGGCAATCTCGCCATCCTGCATTTTGATAAATAATCAAAAAAGCGCCCGTCAAGTACTTGACGGGCGCTTTTTAATTTGTAAGCGAAGTTGCAAGACTGATTATTTACTTCAAAATAAAATCAAAGAACTCAATTGTTCTTCCCATCGCTGTATAAAAATTTGTGGCAATGTTGTGATTGTCCCCTTCATAGGTGTATAAGTCTGCCAGTTGCCTTGCCGCGCGTGCCTGCTCTGCAAGGCGGATGGAAAAATCCAAAGGGACGTCTTCATCTTCAGTTCCGTGGTGCAACTGTATCGGCCCGGAAAGATCCGCGAGATATGAATTCGCAGAGACCGAATCCCAAAAGACGGGATTCTCTTCAGGCGTGCCATACTGTTCCAACCATCCACTGCGCCACCCACGCCCGCTTGAGCTTGGCGATGGGGTGAATGAACCTGTCCGCCGCCAGTTATAAAGCAGATCAGGGTAGGATGCGACTACGCCCGCCCAAATAACGCCGACTTTTATATCCTGCGAAATGACCATCGCACGCAAAGTGAGATAGCCGCCCATTGAATGTCCCCACATGCCGATCTTTTCGGGGTTCACATCCGGTAGAGTTTTGATGGACGAAACGGCATTGAGCACATCGATCTGATAGCCGGGGTTGCCATACGCACCAGATGCATCGCCTTCGGAGGCGTCGTGTCCGCGATAATCAATGCGGAAAACAACATAGCCAGATTTGGCGATCTCATCCACATAATGGACATATCTTTCCGTTGTGCGGTACACATCAGGCGGGATGTACCCGTGATTAAAAACGATGGCAGGCCAGCCGCCCTCAGGCGCTGTGCCTTCGGGAATGGTAAGCAGGGCATAAATTTTCAACCCCTCAGATAAGTAATAAGAATAATATCGGCGGTAGTTGTACCCGCGATCCAGCTCTTTGACGATGGTGATCTCACTGCCGGGATATTCTCCATTCCGCAGTGCAATGATGCTCATCGGGTGGGGGACAGGCGTTGCAGTGGGTGCAGGTGTTGATGTGAGCGTGGCTGTGGGGACGAACGTGCTCGTGCTGGATGCAGTGATCGTAGGTTCGATTATGGCTTGCGCGTCAGCAGGCAGAGCGGCCTGAGCGGTACACGCTGTAACAAATAGTATTCCAGCCAAAATCACCAATAAGGTTTTCTTCATGTTTCGCTTTCCTTGAAAGAATATCGGTAAACTATATCTATTAAGAAAACAACAGGAGCCGGTTTATTACCGCCTCCTGTCACTTGTTTACTTGCCTACTTATTTACTTTTTCGCGCACTTGCTTTACGCCTTAGCGGCTGCTTCTGCTTCTCGTAATTTCTCCGTCGCGCGGAAATATTTCAAGTAGCGCATCGAATTCGCATCTTTGCCTAATAAAAGGTCCGTAGCGCGGATGGCACTACCCAATTTGATCGGGTCGGTGATGGAGCAGGTCGCGCCGGCCTGCATGGCAAGCGAAAGCAGCGAAGCGTTGACTGAGTGGCGGTCTGGTAGACCAAACGAAACATTGCTTGCGCCGAGGCTCATGTTCACGCCATATTCCTTGCGGATAAGCTCAATGGTTTTCAACGTCACCAATGCGGCAGAACTATTATGTCCAACCGTCATCACCAGCGGATCAATAATAATGTCTTCGATCGGGATTCCCATTTTGACGGCCCGTTCAATGATCTTACCTGCCGCCGCGAGACGTCCCTCCGGCGTGGCAGGGATTCCTTCATCGCCGATCGTCAAGCCGATGACTGCTGCGCCTCTATCTTTAACGATCGGCAGGACACTCGCCAATTGCTTTTCCTCCCCGTTGACAGAGTTCACGAGCGGCTTGCCCGGCGCAACTCTCAGCCCGGCTTCGAGGATCTTCGGTTCATTCGAGTCAATGCACAGCGGCACATCCACAACAGACTTGATCGCCTCAACAACCATCGGGATGATCTCGGCCTCATCAATTTGCGGGTGACCGACGTTCACATCCAACACGTCAGCGCCCCAGTCCACCTGACGCTTGGCAAGGTATTGGACATATTCCATATTTTTGTCCACCAATGCTTGCCCCAATTTTTTGATGCCCGTTGGGTTGATCTTCTCTCCGATCATCACAAACGGTTTGTCAATACCGATGATCACTTCCTTGCTGTTCGATTTGAGTATGGTATGCACGTGCCCTCCGTTTTGTTGTATTCGGCGGTCGAGTAGGGCGGGTGTTTGTCCCGCCCATATCGAGACCACTTTATTTTTTCAAAAACCTCTTTGCAGTCTCCGCCAGCATCGCTGCGCCAATTGGCAGCGCGCGTTCATCCAGATCGAACTTGGGATGGTGGAGCAGGTAATCCTCATGGCCCTTCTTTTGCACGCCGATGGTGTACATGGCGCCGGGAGCGAGTTCCATGAATGCGCCGAAATCTTCAGCGCCGAGAGTTTTGTGCATTTCCTGCACGTTTTCTGCGCCCAGCAGATCGCTGCCCGCATCCGCCATTACCTTGGAGACGTATTCATCGTTGATCATGGGAGGCGCACCAATTTCGATCTTGAGACCATAATCGCCGCCAAGCGCTTTGGCAACTTCAAACGCGCGCTTCATTTCTTCGTGGATCTGTTTTTGGGTTGCAGGGTCGGTGAAGCGGATGGTTCCCGTCAGTTTGATGCTGTCCGGGATCACGTTCTCGGTAAAGCCGCCGTTGATGGAACCGATGCTGACGACAGCAGGTGCGAACGGATCCAGCCTGCGGGAGACGATTCCGTTCAATGCAATGATCACGTGCGCGAGAAGGAAGAACGGGTCGACCGTTGTGTGCGGATATGCTCCATGCCCGCCTTTGCCCTGAATGGTGGCAAACCACGAATCCACGCCGCCGGAACTTGGCCCCGGGTTGATCGCGATCGTGCCGACAGGCTGGGTCGGGTCAACGTGCTGAGCAATGACATAGTCCACGCCTTCCATTGCCCCTTCTTCTGACATGCGTACCGCGCCGCTCTTGCCTTCTTCATCCGCAGCCTCTTCAGATGGCTGAAAGAGAAAACGAATGCGCCCGTTCAAATTTTCTTTGGCTAGGATCTGCGCCGCGCCAAGAGCCATGGCTGTGTGAGAGTCATGTCCGCAGGCGTGCATTTTATTCTCCACAGTGGATTTGAATTCCGTATCATTCAATTCCTGCAAAGGCAGCGCATCCATGTCCGCGCGGATGGCGACCATCTTGCCGCCTTCGCCAATATCTGCAACGACGCCCGTCTTCCCAACGCCGCGTTTGACGCGATAGCCCATCTTTTCGAGTTCATCCGCCACGATCCCCGCAGTGCGCTGGACGTCAAACCCCGTCTCGGGGTGCATGTGAAAATCGCGACGCCATTCGATCAGTTCTTCTGTAATTGCATGTGCCTGTTTGAGCATACTCTTATCCTCGCATTTCTATTTTTTTAAAATCACATCCACTCACCGCTCTGTCCGGCTGTTTCCTGAGAGAGTCAGGTCTACGAACTACCTGTTTACGCGACTACCAATCTACCTTCCCCCAATTCTATCAACTTCAAGCCTGCTTTTCCAACACCTTCGCCAAAAACTCCACGCGTTTCACTTCCGAGTCGATCACATTCTCAACATTCATAAATACGTGTCCTTCCCCTTTGTATAAAAGCAGTTCAACGTCTTTGCCTAATTCCACCAGTTTATCATGCGCATCGATCGCTTCGGAGGCAGGGCAGCGCGAATCATTTGCGCCGCAGGTCAATTGCACTGGCGCGTTGATCTTGTCCAGATAAAAATATGGAGAGCGTTCCATCCATAGTTGATGGTTGTCTTCCGGATCGCCCATGTTTTCGATGTTCCAATGCTGCAAGTTTTCGCGTGATGTTTTTTGAGACTTGATCCAATTCAGGAATGGCACAACCGCAGAACCCACCGCAAATAGATCCGGATACCCCGTCAGGCAGGTCATCGTCAAATACCCGCCGTGACTTCTTCCTGAAATGCCGATCTTGTCTTTATCTGCCAGCCCGTTCTCAATTAAATAGTTTACGCCTGCAGCGCAGTCGTCATTGTCCACGCCGCCCAGATCAAAGCGGCTCGCGTTCTGCCATTTTTTTCCGTAACCGGTTGAGCCGCGGTAATTTGGCGCAAGCACCGTCCACCCGCGTGAAGCCATGTGGCTCATGATCGGAACCCAATTAAATTGAAACATCCAATTCGGCCCGCCGTGAATATTGATCACCGCGCGCTTGCTGTCTTTTGCCCGATACAACAACGCTGGAATTTGTATTCCGTCTTTTCCCGCATACCAAACTTCCTCAGGTTGAACAAACTCGGCTTGCTTCAATTCGTCAGGCAATGAATTTGTCAATTGTTCCACCGAGCCGTCATCCAAATTCATCTTCCACAGATCGCACGGGTGGCTTGTATCTTCATAAAGAATGACAACATCCTCGGCAGCGAACTGCGGCCAATAATGGACTCCCGCCCCAACTTGGATCTGCTGAATGGCATCGCCTCTTTTCTTAAACTGAAAACTGGTGACTGCACCTTCAGCATGTACCCACCCGACAATTTCCCCGCTCCGCGACCACGCAGGCTGCATATCATCCCCAACAGACTCGTTGACCCAGGTGATCTCGCTCGTTTCAACATCGAAGATGCCAATGTCGTGCCACTCTCCATTCTCTGCAGAGAACGCCAGCGATTTTGAATCGGGTGACCATGCAGGCTGCTGTGCATTCAGCAGCTGCCCGTTGACTTGTAGTTGTACTGCGTGAACCCGCACGCCTTTTCGTGGACGGTTGATCGGTATCACGTAGATGCTCCTATCACTGCCCGTGGATTCTGCTTCCAGCGCGATCCATTGTCCGTCAGGAGACCACTTTGCATCCCATGCGGGCCGGAAAACATTTTTCAACAAGCGCCCGGGTGATCCGTCCGTGGGGAGCAGATGCAGCGCGAATTGCCCGTGGATATCAGAGATCACCGCCAGCATTTTGCCATCCGGCGACCACGAGAAATTTGGCTGATGCGCGTAGGCAATACGGGGCGTCAGGTCGGTGTGGGTGTTTGTTTCGAAATCATAAACATAGATGTGATGCGATTCGCTGCCGTCAGGGTCCACCGCGTAGAGGAGGCGAGAGCCATCAGGAGAATGAATCGGGGAGAACTTTGCTCCTTCAATACCTGCCGTCATTGCGAGGAGGTGATTTTCCGACGAAGCAATCTCCAATTCAGCAGGGGATTGTTCCCCTGCACTGGTGTGCGGTAATTGGGTCGTGGCAAAAGTTTTCCCTTGCAATGACATTTGCCATAACTCCCATTTGCCTGTCTTGTTCCATGAAAACACAATTCTCTGCCCGTCGGGTGAGATGTCGAAGCGCAGGCTGCTATCCACATGAGGGACGCGTAAAAGTTGGGCGAGATCGAGAATCGTCATGCGGGTTGATAATCTTCCAGTTTGGGCAGCGTTTCGAGACCGCACTTTTTGGCGAGGTCCAAAACATAAGCGTAGAGCGCTGCCTCTTTGGCAGGATCAATTTCAGGGCGGCGGTATGAGGCGAGCAATTCCGTCACACGGAGTTTGCATCGGCCGAAGGCATCCAAACTTCCGGCGGCTTTCCATGCGCGGGTCGAGTCACGGTCAATGACGCTGCTGGGCAAATGCTGTTCCTTTTGAAAAAGCTGCATCGTGGCTTTCTGCTTGAGGAAGTCGCCGCCTTTGAAGTTGATGTTGTGGTCGTAGAATCCGGTGGCGAGGGTGTCGGTGTGGACTTGCACGCCGCCGATCATGCGCTTTGCCATGGCAATGCCTTCGGCGTCGAGCACGAGTTTTTCCGCGCTGTGGCAGGCGAGGAAATCCAACATGCCGGAGCCGGAGATCATGTTGATGCCGCTCAACGCGCCGACCATGGCAGAGATGCCGCTTTCGAGTCCGGCTTGCGCATCGACAAGTTTTGAATCAGTTGCACCCAGATACGTGTGCGTGGGCATGTTGAGCGTTTTTGCAACCTGCGCGTACGAGCAATCGAGCATGGCAGTTTCAACTGCGCCCATGGGAGTTGCACCTTTGCGCATGTCGAAGATGGCTGCCGCGCCGCCCCAAACAATGGGTGAGCCCGGGTGAGCAAGCTGGTGGATGACGATCCCCGCAAAGCACTCCGCTGTGTGCTGGGTGACCGTGCCGAGCATGGTCACCGGTGCGGCCGCTCCCGATAACGGGACGGAGACGATCTCCGCTGGAACACCTGCGCGCGCGAGGGCGATCAAATTTCCTGCGCCGAAGTTTGACCAGATCAATGGCGGCGCCGGGCAGACGTCGAAGATGGCGCGAGGTTTTTCGCGGGCAGCTTCCTTGCTGCCTGCAAAGAGAGCGAGCATGTCGATCATTTCCTGCACGGTCTTGTTGGTGAATGCGCCGGTGACGATCGGTTTCTTTGAATAAAGCAGTGCAAGATACAGGCGGTACGAATCTTGAATCTCTTTGGGGACGTCATGACAAATGACTGCGGTGGATTGCGCGTCGTATTGCGGCAATTGTTCCGCGACCTTGATCAGGCGGATGAGGTGTTCGGTTTCAGTAGTTTCATGCTCCAGTGTTTCGGGGTTGAGCATGGTAATGCCCGATGAACCCGGGTCAAAGTGGACAGAGTCTCCGCCGTAATGGACAGTGGGCTTGCCGTCATAATCGTAAAGATAAAATTCGCGCGGCACGCTCTCCAGCGCTTTTTGGACGAGCGATGCGGGAATTTGGGCGACATGAGTTTCAGGGTCAATGGGTACACCCGCCTGAGCAAGCAGTTCCCGCGCTTCTTCGTTTTGAACCTTGATGCCGGGTTTGAGAAGCAATTCATAGGCTTCGGCCAGAATACGGGCGATGATCTCGTCGTTTAACAGAGTAAGCTTTGGTCGCATGGGATACCTCTAAGTTTCAAATTATGAATTTGGAATTCTCGTATTTTTGGCGAAAGAGAATAAACAAAAGGTTGAAGGTTTCAGGTTACAAGTTCGTTTTTCAAAAAACGTGCAACCTTTCAACCTTCAACTTGTAACACTTTGTAACACTTATTTTTCAACGGACTTGATGATTCTTTCCAGTTCCTGGCTGAGTCTTTCATCCAACGGGTCAGGCTGGTGTTCTTTCAGGGTCTTGCGTGCTTTTGCCAGCGCCCAATCACGCGCATCGTCTTTTTTCGTTTCCCATTCGGAGTACGGACGGCGGTCCATGAATTGGGGCATGAACAGTTCGCGCATGTGTTTGCGGGTATGCTTTTGTCCAAGATAATGACTGCCGGGGCCAACTGCTGCAATGACATCAAGCGCAAGTGTTTCTTCGTTGACGACAATGCCTTCCATCATTTTGTGGACAATGGAGAATATTTCGCAGTCCATCATCATCTCTGAGAACGACCAGATGCGGCTGCCGTGCAGGAATCCACACCCAAGCAGCATGTCGGACATGACCACGCTTGCCATGAAGCTGGACATGGCGCCTTCAAGGCCTGCCTGCCAGTTGGGTTCCTTTGCGCCAGTGGCAAACGCTCCCATCGAAAGCGGGATGTTGTAAAAGTCTGCCAGCACATTGGTTGCCGCGCCGAAGAGGAAATCCTCCGGTCCGCCGCCTGTGTACGCACCTGTCCGAAGGTCAGATGCGGTTTGTGCTGCGGCGTAAAAGACAGGCGCGCCGGGGAATGCGAGTTGTAAAAGAGCCGTTCCCGCGATCACTTCTGCGTTGCCGACTGCGAGGTTGCCAGCCATTGTGGTGGGACCAGTGGTGGCGCAGGCTGCCATAGTCATGAAACCGGTAGGGATGCCAACTTCTGCGGCGAGGAGTGCGGCGTCCAAACTTCCACCATCGTGACCAAGCGGTGGGGCGGTGCATTGCATCAACGAGAGGACGGGCCGTTCGCGCAGTTTGTCTTTTCCACCGACAATTGCCGCTGCCATTTCGATTGCGGCCTTGGCCTCTTCCACGTTGTAAATGGATTCGGTCTGCACATGCTTGGTGGAGTTTTCCCAAACGGCTTTCAATTCGTGAAGTCCACGGGCTTCTACTGGCGCATCCTGCGCGGAGACGGAAACCCAGTGGAAGGCAACTTCTTCGGTTGCGTCTGCAACTCTGGCAATGTCGCGAACATCCTGCAAACAGGAGGTTCGCTTTTCGCCAGTGTGGATGTCGATCACTTCCACACCGCAGCCATCTGTGCCGAGGTTGACATGGTTGCCGTCAAGTTGCAGATCCTGCTGCGGGTCGCGTGCCGCGAGTTTGTAAGCGGGTGGCGCTTTCTTAATAGCATCTTCGATGATTTGCGGTTTGACGCGCACAATCTTCTTTTCGTAGTCTACTTCCGCACCATTGGCTGCCCAGATCTCAAGCGCACGTTTGGAGGGGAATCTCACCCCCACTTTTTCAATGATCTGCAAAGTGGCGTTATGGATCTTTTGAACATCTTCAGTTGTTAATATTTCAAGTTTCAGCTTTGGATTGCTGATCGTCTTTATAGTTTTATGAGACATAGAGCCCTCCCGAGGCCATGTCTCTCTTCTCTCTCTGGTTGTTTATTGTCATTGCGAGGGCGTTTTTGTTCTTTGCCCGAAGCAATCTCACTCAATGTATAGGGATTGCTTCGACGAAAAACACCGCCTCGCAAAGACGGACTATTGATCTGATTTGCCCATCAATTCCTTGGCGACTTTCACAGCGCCGACTGCATCTTCAGAGTAGCCGTCTGCCTTGATCTTTTGAAACCAGTCACGAGTAATTGGAGCGCCACCGACCATTACTTTGATGCGCGGGCGCAGTCCTTCTTTATCCAGTTCTTCGATTACTTCGCGCTGACGGACCATTGTGGTCGTGAGCAGGGCGCTCATGCCGATGATCTGCGCGTCGATCTCAATGGCCTTGCCGATGATCTTGTCGGCTGGCTGGTCCACACCAAGGTCGGTCACTTCAAAACCGGAGGCGCTGAGCATGGTTCCTACCAGCGTTTTACCGATCTCGTGGATGTCGCCTTCCACTGTAGCGAGGACAACCCTTCCCAAAGTCTCGCGGGCGGAGCCGAGTTTTATCAATTCAGGTTCAAGTGTGGCTACTGCGGCTTTCATCGCTTCGCCAGCCATCACCAATTCAGGGAGAAATGCTTCGCCTAACCCGAACTGGTCGCCGATGTAATTTACCCCAACCACGAATCCCTTTGTGATCGCTTCGAGCGGGTGCATATTGATCTCAATGGCTTTCTTTGCGAGTTCAACGGAAAGGTCTGAATCACCGTCAATGATGCTTTGAGCCATTTGCTTGAATAATTCTTCCGACATAACTGCCTCCTTGGTTACTTTGTTTTTTTGATCAAGTGTGTGATCTGTTTTTCCTGCTCTCGAAGCAGTTTCGCCGGGACGTCACGGTATGTCTCCAGCCATCTGCCTGATTCCATAACATGTTCAAGGGATACCTTTACGGCCAGGTCTGTATCCCTTTTTTTGAACGCATCCAAAATAGCCGAGTGTTCATCATGAGTTTGAGCTACACTGCCGGAAACCAGCTCTGGCTTTCGATAAAGCGCTTCATACAACAACCAGTCTGGAAATGCGTTTGATACGATGGCGTACATCTGGATCAAAAGGGAATTCCCTGATGCTTCTGCGATTGCGGAATGAAATTCGCGGCTGAGCTGTCTTTCCTGCGGCATTTCGTTTAGCTCCACATGCCTGTCCATCTCATTCATGATTTCCTGAAGTTTGGATATTTGTTCAGAGGTGATGTTTAGTGAGGCTTCACGCGCGATCAATGCCTCCAGCATGAGTCGTAACCCGTAAGCTTCCAGAATCTCCTTGGAGGAAATTTCCCTTACACGCACGCCGCGATACGGGACACGTTCCGCCAAGCCTTTTGCGACCAGTAGATCCAGCGCCTCCCGAACCGGGGTCATACTTACGCCCATTTGATTGGCAATATCTTCCTGGCGCAGCCAGTCACCCGGGCCGTATTTACCCGCGATGATCTGCCGGTGAAGCGCATCGTAAATTTCGTCTCGGAGAGGTTTGTGAGTAAGTTCTTTTTCTGCAATTGACGCCATGATTATATATTATATATAATCAAATTCGTTTTCGGAAGTCCTGCGTGTCATGAAATTTGTCATTTTCACGGGCGTATGAGGCGCGGATGTTTGCTTTTGCTCTTTTACCCTGTCTTGACAATGTCACATTTCGAAAATTGGTGGTGTGGATTCAGCAAGTTCTACTTGCGGATAGTCTGCAAATATCCAGAAGTAGAACTTCTGGACTCCAAATTATGTTAATGTGACATTGTTAAACCATTTGGAAAAATCACATGCTTGATTACAATTCAAGCATGAAAACAGATTACTTCGTACCATTGACTGAGATCCGCCGTGAACATGGAGTGCTGAGGTCGCGCTTCATTGCCACGCTCGCACCTGCTTTTTCCATCGACGAAGCGCGGACGTTCATGCGGCGCATTCGGGCGGAATTCGTGGACGCAAGCCACAATGTGCCGGTTTACATCATCGGCGGCGGGAACACCGTGACTGAATATTTTTCTGACGACGGTGAACCGAGTGGGACATCGGGCAAACCTGCTCTCGCAGTTATGCGTGGCAGTGGACTCGGCGATGCGGTTCTGGTTATCACCCGCTATTTCGGCGGGACATTGCTTGGCACGGGCGGTTTGGTAAAAGCCTACACAGAGGCAGCGCAATCTGTTGTCAATGCTGTAGAGCGCGGACAGCGTGTTCCCGTCCATGTGGTGATGATGGCGATCCCGTATAATCTGCTGGAGCGGGTTCGTTTGCTTGTATCAAAAAATCAGGGGAAGGTTTTGGGTGAGGATTATGCGGGGGATATTACAGTGACCCTTCAATTTCCAGTGGACAATTTTGAGGAATTTCAAAAAGATATGCGCGAAATTTCTGCGGGGAAAATTCAGGCGGAAGTGATCGAGACGAAGGAAGAGATCGTTAGGATGTCACCCTGAGCGGTAGCGAAGGGTCTCTACCATTGGCGTAGAGATTCTCACCGCACTGCGGCGCATGTGTCGCTTCGCTCAGAATGACATGCCAGAACTTCTACTTGCCCTCTCCACCAAATACACAATGGACACATAATCCTTCCCCGTCGCTTCTTTCATGCCGATCTCGCAGGTGATGTTGGAGGAATAATAACCGTCGTAATCTTTTTGAGGATTTCGGCGGTTTCTTTTTCGGTGGCGGATGCGGTCAGTTCGGGGTGAGTCAATCCGCGGTCACCGGCGAAGGCGCAGCAGCCGAGCGCAAATGGGACAACGGCATTCTTGGCACACTGCTTTGCAATGGCGTGCATTTTCGCATCGAGGTTGAGTTTGCGGGCGGAGCAGTTGGGATGCAGGATGACTTCTTCATCCACGGGGTGGAGTTTGAGTTTGGGCAGAACATGGTCGTGTAGAAATTCCACACCATCAAGCAAAGTGAGTTGATCCCAAATAACTTTGTCTTCTGCGGTCAGGTCATCGCCGCAGGTTTTTAGCGTATGTGTGCAGGAGGTGGTGTCTATCACGATGGGATATTTGCCTTGCTCAGACCAGTCCCACATTTGCGTGAGGGTTTTGTGCAAGGCGGCTTGGTATGCGGATTTGTATCCCTTTGAAGAGAAAGGCATTCCACAGCAGTGACCGGTTGCATTGCTTGGGATGTGTAGATTTATGTTGGCGCGGTTGGCGATGGTGAGGAAGGTTTCGGCGAGGTATGGTAGTCACCTTAAGGTGACTGCGGTTTTGCCTAATTGGCGCGAGATGCAGGAGGAAAGTAAATGAAATCTTTTTCACCACGGAGTACACGGAGTTCACGGAGTTTTTTTGGAGAATGCGGGATGGATTTATTCCACTTGGGTAGTCTTGAGCCTGTGATTTTTTCAGCCACCACAGAAATAGATTTGACGCCATTCACGCCAATTACTCTTTCTGCCGCATGACCGAGCGAAACGCCAATGCCGAGAGTCTTTTCTACGAGCGCAAAATTATCAGCAACCCACTCCGCCGACTTATTACTTTTTACTTCTTCCGCTCTTAATCGTTTTATAAACTTCCCCGTATCAATCCCCACCGGACACGCCGTTCCACACAGACCGTCGAGGGCGCAGGTGTCTATTCCAGCGTAGGTGTAATCGTCAGAAATAGAATCAGCTTCGGAGTGAAGCGCGGGCACCGGCGAGGCGCATAGAGGCGAGTTCTCTTTGGACGACGATTCTTTGTCTGGGAGTCAGAGTCAGCCTGCGGCTTGGACACTTCGACTCGCAAAATCCACATTCGATGCATTTGTCAATTTCAGGCGCGACGAGCGCGAGGCTTTTCAAATGAGTCACATGCGCTTGCGGGTCGTCGTTGATGAGCACGCCGGGGTTGAGCATGCCATCGGGGTCGAGCAGCGATTTGAGGTCGCGCATGATGGCGTATGCCTCGGCGCCCCATTCGGTTTCGACGAACGGCGCCATGTTGCGCCCCGTGCCATGTTCGGCTTTGAGCGAGCCATCGTATTTGCCGCTGACGATGCCCACCATCTCGCGCAGAAATTTATCGAAGAACTGAATTTGCTCTGGCGTATCAAACGCCTGATTGACGAGGAAATGCAAATTGCCATCCTTCGCGTGCCCGAAGATGACGCCCTCGGTGTAACCGAAATCATCGAAGAGATGGCGCAGGTCGGTGACGGCGTCGGCGAGATGCTGAACGGGAAAAGCAACATCTTCATTGACCGATGTCGTGCCGCGCGGACGCATCGCGCCAACCGATGCGATGATGCCTTTGCGCGGTTTCCACAACGCCGCTTGTTGGGTTGGGTCATCGGTGAATTCGACATCGTGAATCAATTTGAGTTCGTGGATGACGCGCCCCGCCTCTTTCTTAAACTGGAGCATGGTCTCTGAATCTGACGCTTGATACTCGGCGAGAATTGCGGTTGCGCCCGCGGGCAGCTCTTTGAGAATGGCAGGCACGCCCGGCAAATGCTCCACCGAACGAAGCGACTCGCGATCCATCACTTCCACCGCGCGCGCGCCTGATTGCTTGATGGGATACACTGCCGCCGCCGCGTCGCGGATGTTTTTGAAATACATCTGCCCCGTGTATTTGTAGGTGTAATCGGGCAGGGTGTGGAGCACGCCTTCGGCAATGAATCCGAGTGTGCCTTCGGAGCCAATGAGCAGGTGGATGAGAATATCGAGCGGGGAGTCGAAATCGAGGAAGGCGTTGAGCAGGTAGCCGTTGTTGTTCTTCATTTGGTAACGACGGCGTATCTTTTCTGCTAGAGTTTCGTTTTTATATTTTGCGTTTGAATTCAGAATTCTTTGTTTGAGTTCAAGCAGACCTTTGGCAATGTGGGGTTGTTCGTTCTCAAAAATTTTCTGCGCGTCGGGGTTTGAGGTATCGAGCGTAAAGCCATTCGGCAAAACAAACGTCATCGAGTGGATGGTCTTGTAGGAATTCTCCGTCGTGCCGCAGCACATGCCGCTGGAATTATTCGCAAGGATTCCGCCCATCATGCACGCGTCAATGGATGCGGGGTCGGGACCGATGCGCCGTCCGTGCGGCTTGAGCACGTTGTTGATGAACCCGCCTACGATGCCAGGTTGAAAGCGGATTTTTCCCGCATTCTCTTCCACGCTGTACTCGCCCCAATGCTTGGAAATATCCACGAGGATGCCATCCGTCACCGCCTGCCCCGAGAGACTCGTCCCTGCCGCGCGGAAGGTCATCGGGATTTTGTTCTGCTGGCTGAATTGGAACAGCGCCTGAATCTCGCCGATGGAATTCGGCTGCACCACCGCCTGCGGCACCAGCCGAAAATACGAGGCGTCGTTGGCGTAGGCGATGCGGTCAATCAGACGGTCACGAATGCGGGAGGCGGGGAGGATGGAGGTGAGGTTCATGGTCATATTATAAGACCTCGGAGATTTTCAAAATCACCTGTAAACTTTCAACCTTTATCATAAGTTTACACAATCTTCACGATTCGTTCGCAATTCATCCACCTGATTTGTTCTCCCAAAATATAGAATGGACATCGTTGTAGAAAATATAGGAGAACAAAATGTCCAAACAAAACTTAACCAAACTATTTCTTGATCTTGCCGCGTTCATCGCGCTGTTGATCGTAAGTGCGCCTCGTTTTACGGGTGCTGCCATCCACGAATGGCTGGCAATTGCCTTGAGCGGCGCCATCGTCGTCCACCTGCTGCTGAACTGGAATTGGATCGTGGAGATTTCGTCCCGTCTGTTTAGCAAGTCTGCGAAGAATTCCCGCTTCGGTTATTTCCTAAACTGGGGGCTGTTCGCCAGTGGGATCATGATCATGCTCTCGGGCTTGATGATCTCGGAGACCGTTGTGCCGTTCTTTGGCTTGTCCCTGCCGCAGGATAGAACCTGGATGGGCTTGCATGAGCTTTCCACCAATATCACCATGATCCTGATGGGTTTGCACGTGGCTTTACATTGGAACTGGATCACGGGCATGTTCAAACGCTTGCTCGCTCCGCGCCGAAGTCCGCAGGCGGTTTCCACCCCCGCGTTCAATACCCTGCAGAGAAAGGATGCCTAGCCATGAAAACAATATCAAGAATTATCATCATCCTGCTGGTGGCAACCTTGGTAGGCGGACTGTTTTACGGAGCGGTGACATCTGGTTCCTCGTCCACGGGGCAGACCAGCCTGTCCGAAAGGCCAACAGGTGATTTCCCCCGGCCAGATGGCGATGAACGTGAGGATAGTGGAATATCCTTCCCTGCGGAATCCATCAAAAGTCTGGCGATCATCTCGATAGTCGGCGCGGTGTACTTGAACTTTGTCAAGAAGTCTGATCAAAAGAAACCAATCCTCCGGCCGATTAGGTAACTCCCCTTTTTTCAGTTGCCCCTGTCCACGACGATGGGGGCAACTTTTTACAACTTCCTCACAATTTATCCGTAATTTTCGCACCACGGATGTTCAAAACTGCATAAAATAGCTGGATTGTAAATAAGGAGCAACTATGACCGAAGAAGTTTCAAAGAATACCTCAAGCCAGACCAAATCCAAACTGTGGGTGGATATCCTGATTTTTATCGCATTTCTTGTCACAATGGATCCGCGCAGCAGCGGCCTCGCCATTCATGAATGGCTAAGCCTTTCCATGCTGGCGGCAATGACCGTCCACCTGCTCTTGAATTGGGATTGGATCATCCAGATCACCAGCCGATTTTTCGGAAAATTGGGCGGGCTGAACCGCGTCAACTATATTTTGAACTGGCTGCTTTTTGTGGATGGGACGCTCATCATGATCTCCGGCATTATGATCTCCGAATCAGCCCTGCCTTTGCTGGGTATCCATCTGCCGCAGGGATTCGGCTGGCGCAGACTGCATGACATGTCCGCGAATCTCTTCCTGCTGATGCTTGGCATCCACACCGCGCTGCACTGGAACTGGATCGTGAATACCATCAATCGTTATGTGGTTCAACCCGTTGTGCGTTTGTTCGCGGCGGGAGCGAAGAAGGATGCATCCGCATGAAAACTCTGGGACGTATTTTCATTATTTTGTTTGCCTTCGTTCTTCTTTCCGGTTTGATGGTGGCAGCTGTCAACGCAGCCGGTATAAATCAGCCGGATTTCACCGGTGAGCGAACAGAATTCCGCCCGCAAGGCGGCGAAGAGGGCGGGCTTCCTTTCCGTCCAGAAGGCGAGCACGAGGATGGCGAACGCGGAGAGCGTGGCGCCCCTGGCGGCTTCCGCTGGATGTTTGGCGCAGTCAAGAACGTGGGTATCATCGCTGTGCTGGTTGCTTTTATCGCCTGGCCGAGAAGTGCTGCGAAAAAGAAAAAGAGAGCCGTGACGACTCCCTGATTTTGTGAGATAGTTGAAAAAAGAGGCATCCAAGAAATGGGTGCCTCTTTTACTTTAATTTATACAGCACCCGGTCACAAATTGCGCTTTTTTTAGCAGGTGGAAAGCGCAATTTGTGACCGTGAGGATTACATCTTCGGCAGTTCGATTACCATTTTTAGCCCCTTGCCTTTTTCGCTTTCAGCCCATATTTTTCCGTGATGCATTTCAATAATGGACTTGGCGATGGCGAGTCCCAGACCTGAGCCGCCATCGTCGCGCGTACGGGACTCGTCGGCGCGGTAGAAGCGGTCAAATAGGTGGGCGGCTACTTCAGGAGTGACACCTTCGCCGTTATCCTGAATGCAGATTTGGATCTTGTCCGTGACCTGACGGATCTCCATGTCAACCGTTCCGTCTTCGGGGGTGTAGCGCAGGGCGTTATCCAGAATGTTGTTGATGACTTGGGCGAAACGGCTCGGGTCAAGATTCGCTGTCAGCATAACCGGAGCAGGTTTGAGATTAAGAGTGATGCGATGCTGGTTGAACAGGGAAATGTAATGGGTGTAGACATCGCTCATTAAGTCGTTGATGTCCACAGGTTGGAAATCCACAGAGAGTTCGCCCGCATCAGCAAGCGACAAGGTGCGCAGGTCGTTGACGAGTTTTTCGAGGCGCTCGGCTTCTTCGCGGATGATCTCGAAGTTTTCGTGAGAGGGTTCAAGGACGCCGTCATGCACGCCCTCGGCGTGGCCGATGATGAGGCTGAGCGGAGTGCGAAGTTCGTGCGCGATGTCGGCGGTCATTTGCTTGCGCAGATTGAAGGAGCGTGAAAGGTCGCTGCTCATTTTGTTGAAGGATTCAGCCAGCTCGCCGATCTCATCTCGTGAGCGGACGTTTACTTTTTGATTCAAATTTCCAGCTGCCATGGCGTGTGTGGCTTTGGTGAGCTCGCGGATGGGGCGTGTGATGCTGCGCGCAAGTAGAATGCCGAGGAATAACGCAAAGATGATGGTGCCGATCGCACTTAGAAAAATAGAACCGTTCAGGCGGCGCAGGAATTCATCTTCCATCAGGTTGCGGTCTGGCGAATCGGCAAGCAAAAGCACGCCGACGGTTTTACCTTCCACTTGAATGGGTGAGCAATGACTGAGCTCTTCCGCACTGAGGGTCTCCCCCGGCTTGCGGTCATTGCCTGCCACAACGATCGTTCCGTTTGGGTCGGCAATGGAAAAATATAATTGGCGGTTGTAATCATGCTTGTTCGAATCGCGCCCGAACTGATTGAATTCCTGGTCAACGCCATCCCATGTCTGGTTCTGTTGATAGTACCTGCCAAGCTCTTCCACGAGTTCAGTTTTGTACCGGTCGCTTACGAATTTATCCAGCTCGCGATTCGTTGCAACACGCGTAAATAGCACGATGATCGTGCTGCTAATGACGCTGATCAACAGGAATGCGAGAAGGAGTTTGGTGGTGAGTTTCAAATTTAACCTTTGCGCAGGCGATAGCCCACGCCGTACACAGTTTCAATATATTGCGGCTTGCGCGGGTCGGCTTCGATCTTGGAGCGCAGGTTCTTGATGTGCGTGTCGATGGTGCGTTCGTAACCTTCGTAGCGCACGCCCTGGATCACATCCAGCAGATCGAGCCGTGAAAAGACCCGGCCAGGCGCGCTCATCAACGCGGCGAGCAGGTCGAATTCAGATGGCGTCAGGTCTACGGAGCGTTCGTCTGCAAATACTTCGCGGCTGTCGCGGTTGAGCGTAATGCCGGAGACTTTCAGCGTTTTGCCTTTTGGTTCATTTTTCCCGACACGCCGAAGCACATTGCGCACGCGTGCCATCAGTTCGCGCGGCTTGAACGGCTTGGTGACATAATCGTCCGCGCCAAGTTCGAGCCCGATCACTTTGTCGTCATCTTCCACTTTTGCGGTGAGCATAATGATGGGTGTGTCTTTTGTGGCGCGGTGTGCGCGCATGAACTCATACCCGTTCATTTCAGGCATCATAATGTCCAGAATAATGAGATCGGGGTTTTCTTTTTCCGCAACGGCGAGCGCGTCTTTTCCGTTGTAGGCGGTAACAGCGTGGTAGCCCTCCTGCGTCAGATAACTTTGCACAAGAGAGACAAGTCTTTTTTCATCATCAACGATCAGTATGGTTTGCGGCATGTTTTAATTATCCCATAATGTTGTGAAGAAATCATGTGGATTAAGGAAGTACACCCGCCTCACACGAGACGGGTGCTTGATTCTGCTCGAAAGTTGTTTCCCTACTCTGTCTGTTTTTTCTCGTCATCTGCTGCGGCTTCGGACGGTGTTTCCACCGCTGAGGCATCCGCTTCACTTGCGTTGACCTTTATCAGCTTCCAGCCGCTGTTCCTGACGAGCTTGTAACCGAACCAAGCCAATGCTCCAAATACAAGGAGTGGTATCAGCCCGAAAAGGGGAGACCTGCCGTGTCCGCGATCAAACCCGTGCGGCATATTGCCGCGTTCCATCTGGCTGAAGCTGCCGTCCATGCCGTGATAATTATCAAAGGAATGGAATTTCGCAGCCGAACCATCTGTCAGATTTGCGAAGGAGGCGCTTTGCATCACGCCCATGCGGAAACCTGCTCCGCCAACTGCGGTAAGAACAATGAGCGTCAACACAATGCCCAATGTATAAGTTAACCATTTTTTGTTTTTCATGTTTTCTCCAGTAAGAATATTTTTGATAAAGCCTGTGCTTTATTGACTTTATTATCCTGCTGGCGGGTTACAAGGCAGTGAAGGAAATGTGTGGAACTTGTGTGGATAACCAGAAAACAAAAGACACGCAGACTTTTCAGCCCGCGTGTCTACCTGTCTACTTTTTTACGTATTTACCCGCCATCTCTTTTACTCATATGCCAGCGTATCCCTCACCGTCAAGCGCGAAGCTCTTCTCGCGGGCAGCGCACTCGCCAATGTGCCTAGCACAATGGTAAAGATCAGCCAAGCGATGATTCCGCTTGCGCCATAAACAGCAGGCATCGGGGCGGTCAGGAGTGCCATCCCAACACCATAACACAGCACACTTGTGATTGGGATCGCGATCAGGATGCTGATGGCCCAGCTGAGCAGACCGATCACCATACCTTCGGTGATGACAATTGCCTGAATATCACCATTGCTCGCGCCAACGGCGCGCATCACACCGATCTCGCGGGTGCGTTCCAGCACGTTGATGCTCATCGTGCCCATCAATCCCAGCCCTCCAACAACCGCAATGAGACTCGCCATCACCAGCATGAAGTACACGAGGACATCTGTCTGCGACTTTTGGCTTTCGATAAACTCCGTTCCGAGTTGAGTGGAACTGATCTGGATGCCATTCTTTTCAAAGGCTGCCTGTATCTGATCGTTGACCTGGCGCTGTGTGGCGGCATCATGCTGCGTTGTGATGATTCGCAGGGAGTACGCCATCTCGGGCTCGCCGACCAGCACGCTCAAATATTCATAATTGACATACAGCAACGGCGGGCTGATATTGCCAGTGATGCTGTACGTACCAACGATTTGCCAGATTGTATCATTGCCGTTTGTCTCGATCGTCAGCCAATCACCGACTTTCAGATCAGGGAAGATTTGCAGCAGGTGATTGCCAATGACAATGGCATTCTCGTCCCCGGGCTGCAACCAGCGGCCAGAGGTGATGATCGGGTCGATCAATTTGGATGTGGAAGGCGGTGCCACAAAAAGGATTTGCGTGCCAGCTTCATCGTCTCCCATTTTGAGGGTGCCTGTGTATTCCAGCCAGCCTTCGGCACCTTCCACCTCTGGAATATTCATTGCGATGTTGGCGACCTTGTCGTAGCGGTAGCCGCGGTCAAAGGCGATGTTGACATCTGCAAGGAAATAGCCTTGAATATCTTCCATTACTTTATCAAAGGATGCCCACAAGTTATACACACCGATGAAGACTGCTCCGCCAAGCACCAGGGTAAATAATGTGATACTCAACCTTGCCTTACGGCGGAACGTGTTGCGCAATGAAATGCGGATGGGACGCGGAATCAACACCGAGTTTTTGCCGACCGAGTCATCTTTTGGACTGGCATTCCCGCCGAGACCATAATCGCTCAACGCCTCACGGACTGTGACCTTCACACTGTTGTAGATCGGGAAGAGCGCTGCAAGCACAGGGACGACCACCGCCACCAAAACCTGCTGCACCAGAGTTGAAGTGTATCCCTTGAAGGGAGCAGGGTAGAAATTCAGATATTGCGCCATCACGCCGCCAATTGCAGAGGCGGCCATATTTGCAAGCGGTACGGCAATTAATAACGAACCAATTCCAAAAGCAAGGATCAGCACCAGATACATTCCGAATATTTGCGTGGTGCTTCCGCCTGTGGATTTCATAATGCCGATCTGCCGCGTGTGCTGGGTCATCAAGGCTGTGATGGTGTTGACGATCAAAAAACCGCTCAATAGTACGGTCAGGTACCCAAGAACATTGAGGACAAAGAACACACCCTGCGTGATGCTGTAGGCAAAATGATGCCCTGGCTGGTAGACGTTTACGAAATAAATAGTTGCGCCTGCGCGCTCCATGCGGTCTGCCACGGCTTGCGCCACAGCAGTCACATGCTCGGCGTCTGTTTGCTTTTCTGTGACGCTGATCGAAAGCATTCCGTAACTGGAGATGTCTCCTCCAAGCCATTCCAAAGTCTTCGGCGTCACATACGCATTTACCGTTTGGGCAAGGTTATAGGGAATACCGGTCACGGCGTGCATGTAGCCCGTTACCGTGATCTCGCGTTTTTTTCCATTTGCCAATTCAATAACCATCGTGTCGCCGGGCTTGTATCCAAGCGAAAGCGCACTGGCATCCAGAATGGTTTCTTTTTCACCATACATTGGAATATCAGTTTCGCCGTTTGCCGGCTTCAACGTATTCAAAGTCAACTGGCTGGGGTCTTCAATGGATGTGATATTAATATTCACATAGGTTCCGTCAGGCCGCAGAATACGTGCGCCAACGGTTGAAAAACCTTCCACGGTATCCACGCCGGGCACCTCGCGCGCTATCTTTACCATGTCATCATTCAATGGATAGGCGTACACCTCTGCTTCCGATGGGTTCGCGGAAAGAAAATCACTGTCCATGCTTTCGTTCATGTATAGGCCGAGGTTGCTGTTGAAGCCAACTGCAAATGCGCCGACCGCGATGGTGACGATGGTCAGAAAAGTCCGCCCGCGGTTACTCCAAAAATCCGCCCAGACTTTTTTCCAGCGACTGCTGATCATGACGAAACTCCCCGCCATGAGACATTTTCTCCTGCGTGTTTGTTCGCCATCTGACGCAGCGCCTCATGCGTCGCCTCGGATTGATCCAGTAATTCTGACAGCTGTTCATACCCGATGGCAAGAACCTCAACCGGCCCCGCCTCCGAGGCGCGGATGGACGCGCGATGTTTCGTCTCGTGGAAAAATTCCATTTCGCCGAAGCATCTCCCGGGTCCGAGTTGAAGCGCGATCACATCTGATTGATTGGGACGCGGAAGGATCACTTCCACAGTCCCTTTGGAGACGATGTAAAACGTGTCCGCATTCGTGCCCTCGGAAAGGATCATGGCACCAGGTTCGAAGGTGAGCGTCTTGGCATTTTTTGCGGCCTGCAACAACTGGGTCGGAGTCAGCGTGGGCATGGCTTTCGCCACATACTCGTTTACGATTTCACCGTCCGCGATGAGAGCGGTGCGGTGCGTGCGCTTTGCCAGCCCGCTGTCGTGCGTGACGATGATGATGGTCTTCCCCTTCGCCACGAGATCGTTGAACAGCGCAAACACGGATTCGGCTGTTTTTGAATCAAGATTGCCTGTCGGCTCATCCGCGATGATGACGGGCGGGTCGTTGGCGAGAGCGCGGGCAATCGCCACACGCTGCTGCTGTCCGCCGGATAGCGCAGTGGGAAGTTTGTGCGCGTGGTCTGCAAGCTCAACGAGTTCCAATAATTTCATGGCGCGCTCGTGGCGTTCATTGAGAGGGTAGGTGCGGCAAAAATCCATCGGCAGCATGATGTTCTCGATGACCGAGATCATTGGCAGCAATTGAAAGAACTGAAAGACTATGCCGAGGTTCTTTCCACGCCAGCGCGCCATTTGATTTTCGTTCAAATTGTGGACGCCCGTTCCGTTGACCCAGACTTCGCCCGTGGTGGGGCGGTCTATGCCTGTGATCATATTCAACAGCGTGGTCTTTCCGCTGCCGGATTTCCCGATAACGCTGACGAACTCTCCCGCGTTGATCTGCAAGCCTACGCTTTCCAGCGCGTGATAATCGCCGATGGCGGTCTTGTAGTATTTGTTGACTTCGCGCAGGTCGATGATGGGGCGGTTCTCAACCTGCGTGAGGTCATCCGTTTTTTGTTTGAAGAATGAAATAGCCATGTGTCAATTTCCTATCCCGCAACATTGATGTTGCGCGCCGCGGCATAAATGTTTATTCAAAAGTAACCACGGCGGTCATACCCCAGCGCATGGCAGTATCTTTATCCTTCAGCAGGATGGTGACTTTGTAAACGATGTCACCCTGATTTTCTGTATAGCCCTGTCCAATGGAAAGGACTTCGCCTTTCAATGCAGCACCGGGAATGGCGTCCAATTTGACGGTGACAGGTTGCCCCACTTTCAATTTGACGACATCGATCTCTGTCACATCGGTGGTGATGACTGTCCAGTTGGAGATGTCTGCTATCGTGACTGCGATCTCTCCGGCGTTGATCGAGCTGCCGGTCCTGGCATTTAATTCAGCGACCACGCCGTCAAATGGGGCGATGACGGAGAAGGCTGCAACCCCTGCTTTCGCTGCGTTCAGCCGCGCTTCCAGTAAAGGTAGTTGATCTGAGTCAGGGCCATCCTTCAGGCGGTCATAAACAAGCTGGGCCTGTTCCAGTTTGGCTTTTTTCAATGCAAGGTCGTTCTCGGCTTCCACGATCCAATCCTTCGGCGCGGGGCCGGTAAAACTTTTGGTTTTGATTTCATATTGATAACCGTACGGTGTATTGGTCAAAACTCTTCGGGATTCTGTTTGCGGAACCCGCTTGTCATTTTGCAAGTAAACAAGGTACTGATACGCTCTGTCGCTGGCTTCCTTGGCATCTTTCAAATCGATGACCGCCTGGGCAAAGTCTGCACCTCGTGAATTAACCAGGTCGTCCCATGCTCTCTGTGCGTTGACCAATTCAACTTGTGCGGCGGTATAGTTCGTATCCGATTCGTTTCCGAGACGAATGAGCAGGTCGCCTTTTTTCACGAACTGACCTTCTTTCACCAGAACTTCGCCGATGGCTCCGCTGGCATTGAAGGCTATTTCTGCGTATTGAATAGGTTCAACCCGCCCTTCCGCGATAACGGTGTCATCTGCTACAACGGTGGGGATGGAGGTTGCATCAGCAGCCGCGGCGGCGGGCGAAGTGCCGCAGGCTGAAACGATCATGGCAAGAATGGCAAGTATTAATAGGGTCTGGTTTTTCATTATTTTTCTCCTTAATCAGGTGCTATCATTTTTTAATGAAGGCGGTTGCTTTGTGGTGGCTATTATTGAGTTGATAGTAGTATTTATCAGATAATAGTACGAAATTGATAATACGTCAATGCTTTTGCATCACCAATTGTTTTTTTTGTGTTCAATGTTTTCTGGTTGACTTACGATGTGGGTGCAGTTTGGTTGCAAAAAAAGAACTCAGGCAATCTTTGCCTGAGTTCCAAGTATTGAAATGGGTGAGTTTTATTTTTCCAGCATCTGGCTGGCTTCTTCGTTGAGCCAGCGGCGGCCGTCGCGCGCGAGCAGGTCGTATGCTTCGGGTGGACCCCAGCTGCCGGGTTTGTAACCAGCCAACGGCGGAGTCTGATGCGTTTCCCAGGTTTGGAGAATGGGATCGATCAGTGACCATGCCGTCTCCACTTCATCTGCGCGGGTGAAGAGCGAAGCATCCCCTTGAATGGCATCGAGCAGGAGGCGCTCATACGATTCAGGGATCGCGGTTTCGCCGAAGGCTTCAGCGTAGTGGAATTCCATATCCACTGAACGGGTTTCAGAAACCGTATCGGGCGCCTTGGCTTCAAAGCGGACGTGCAGACCTTCATCGGGCTGCAAATAAAGCACGAGCATGTTCGGCTTCATGGTTTGCATGGGGAACATGGCCAGCGGCGGTTCCTTGAATTGGATGATGATCTGCGATTGTTTTTCGGCAAGGTTTTTGCCAGAGCGTAAATAGAACGGCACGCCCTTCCAGCGCCAGTTGTTGATGTAGAGACGGAGCGCGGCGTACGTCGGCGTGATGGAATTCGGGTTGACTTGATCTTCCTTGCGATAGCCTTTGTACTGGCCGCGCACCGTATTCGCCGACACCTGCTCGGGAGTCATGGGCTGCACCGCGCTGAGGACTTTTACTTTTTCGTTCCGCAAGTGACTTGCGCTGAAAGACGCGGGCGGCTCCATGGCGACGAGGGTAAGCAGTTGCAACAGATGATTCTGGAACATATCGCGCAATACGCCGACGCTGTCATAAAAGCCGGCGCGGTGTTCGAGCCCGACCTTCTCTGCTACGGTAATTTGGACATGGTCAATGTAAGTGCGGTTCCAGATCGGCTCAAAAATGGTATTGGCAAAGCGTGTGAATAAAATGTTCTGCACGGTTTCCTTGCCGAGGTAATGGTCGATGCGATAGATCTGGTTTTCGTTCAACGCCTTGTGGACTTGTTTGTTCAGCGTGACCGCCGAAGCAAGGTCTGTGCCGAAGGGCTTTTCCAGCACTACGCGCCGCCAGGCTCCATTCTCGTGCAGTTGACCGGAGGCGTCGAGGTTGTCAATAATGGCAGGAAAAAGTGTGGGCGGCAGCGCCATGTAAAAGAGGCGGTTTGCTTCACCGTTTTCGAGCTCAGTGAGTGTGTCGGCAAGTTTTTGAAAATCGCCTGCTTCAGTATATTTACCGGCAAGATAGTGCAGATTGGGCGCGAAAATACTCCACTCTTCATCCGTGAATTCGTAGCCCGCGTGATCTTTCATGCCTTTATATAAATGTTCGCGGAACTGCTCATCAGTGAAGACTGTGCCGCCGAAGCCGACGATCTGGAATCTTTTTGGCGTGCGGCGCTTGCGGAATAAATTAAAAAGCGAAGGGATCAACTTGCGCTGGGTCAAATCTCCCGATGCGCCGAAGATGATGATCGTTGTTAGTAAACCATTATTGGGTAGGGTGCTCATAATAAAGTGACCGTCCGCTCAATCGGGGGCTAAGCCCCCGATTAGCAAGACTATTCAGCTTTCTTGATGGCGTGACCGCCGAATTGATTGCGCAAAGCTGCCAACATGCGGGCGGGATAATTTTCCTCGTCACGGCTGGCGAAACGCATTTGAAGCGCGAGGGTGATGATGGGGGCAGGGACATCGAGGTCGATGGATTCAAAGACAGTCCAGCGGCCTTCGCCAGAGTCTGCGACCCAGGGCTTGATGTCTTTCAACTCGGTATCTTCGTCGAGGGCGTTGGCGGCGAGGTCGAGCAGCCACGAGCGGACAACGCTGCCGTTTTGCCAGATGTGTGAGATCTGCGAGAGATCCATGTTGAATTCTTTTTTGGCTTTCAGAATGCCAAAGCCTTCGGCAAAGGCTTGCATCATGCCGTATTCAATGCCGTTGTGGACCATCTTCACATAGTGGCCTGCGCCGTGCGGGCCGACACGTCCCCAGCCGAGGTCTATACCCGGGGCAAGCGTTTCAAAGATGGGATTCAACTTTGCGGTGATCTCTTCTTTTCCGCCGATCATCAGGCTGTAGCCTTCGGTGAGACCCCAAATGCCGCCGCTGGTTCCGCAATCTACAAAGTCAATGCCTTTGGCTTCGAGCATGGCGGCGTGGGCGATGGTGTCTTTGTAATTCGAGTTGCCGCCGTCAATGATGATGTCACCTTTTTTCAAAAGCGCGGCAACTTTTTCAATGGTTTCGGTGGTGGTCTTGCCGGATGGCACCATTACCCAAACGACTTTGGGAGAGGAGGTCAACTTGCTGACTGCTTCTTCCAAAGAAGAAGCGCCTTCCGCACCGAGTTGGATGGCGGCGTCCACTGTCTCTTTTGTGCGAGCGTACCCGACCACACGATGGCCGCCGCGCACAAGGCGGGTAGCCATATTCAATCCCATTTTTCCTAAACCGATCAATGCTAATTCCATTATGTAAAGCTCCTTTGGTGTGATACGTCATTGCGAGCCGCGTTTTTTGCGGCGAAGCAATCTCCAATATCGTGACGGAGATTGCTTCGGGCAAAGTGCAAGAGCGCCCTCGCAATGACGAGATAGATTATTACAAAAGACTCGCTGCTTCTTCGTCGATCATCCAGACCAGATTTCCGTCTGTGGGTTTGATGCGCTGGGCGGGATACAGTTTGGGCTTGTATGCGCCGTCCAACACATTGAGCAGCGTTTCGGCTTTGTTTTTGCCAACCACCATGAACCAGATCTCGCGTGCGTCGTTGATGACGAGTTGAGTCAACGTGACGCGGTTGGCGGGGCGGTCTTGATAGTTGGCTGTGACTGCAAGGGTGGGGGAGGTCACGTCCACGGGCGAGTTGGGGAATAGGGACGCGGTGTGTCCATCGTCCCCCATGCCGAGCAGGACGAGGTCAAAGCGCGGCCAGTCATTTGGGGGTTCGGAGAAAACTTTCAAGGCGTCCGCGTAATCCGTCGCGGCAGAATCAGGCGCGAGGTCCGAATTGACGCGGTGAATGTTTGTCATCCCAATTTTGTCGAACAAAACTTTTTTCGTCTGCCCGTAACTGTTGCCCGCGTCATCCACTGGCACGCAGCGTTCATCGCCCCAAAAGAAATGCGCGCGGCTCCAATCCACATTGTGTTGGAATTGATTGCCGAGCAGTTCGTACAAACGCATGGGAGTGCCCCCGCCAGAAAGCGCGACCAGAAAACGCCCGCGCTCGGCGATGGCTTTGTTTGCGATGCCGATAAACGCCTCTGCCGCGTATTGGCTCAGTTCGCTGATGTCTTTGAAAGTTGTGACCATTTCCTGTCGATTTTATCCTACTTGGGCTGTCGTGTATCCCATTATAAGTCGTAAAGGGCGTTCAAAAGTTATGGATAATCTATCGCTTGTCTCATAAATTACTAAACTTTTTGGCAAAAATTACGAGTGAATATCACAAGTTCGGTTTAGTAAATTATGCGATACTCTGTAAACGTAAAATTTGATTGTATTTTATACGATACCATGTAAAATTTGATGTATGACTCAAATTGACTTGAAGAAACTGCAAGCGCATCGCACGCGGACCTTTAGCCTGCCTCCCGCCAAGAGACTTTCATCCCCAGCCCAGGCATTGACCTTCGTCAACGGACGCGGCTTCGTGTATTTCTGGCCCATCAAAGATATTGACCTGCCCTCGCTGTGGACAGCCGTTGCGGGGAACCGTCCCGTGGCTGATAAACACGATGACCCGGGCCACATCACATGGGGTTGGAAGGATGACGCCCTCGATAAGAAGATATGGTATTACGGCAAAATATTACGCGGCAAAGCCACGCTGATCTCGCTGGAGGTCGCGCCTTATTTTTACGCGCTCTCGGAAAATTACGGCTCGCCCGAAGAGGATTATCTGATCGCCTATCACGAGGGACGTTTGACGCAAGCCTCGAAGCAAGTGTATGAGACCCTGCTCGATAACGGCTCATTGAACACATTGGACTTGCGCAAGATGGCGAAACTTTCCAATGCGAAGGATTCTGAATTCAACAAAGCCTTGGAGCAATTGCAAAGAGACTTCAAAATTCTGCCCGTCGGCGTGGCGCAGGCAGGCGCGTGGAAGTATTCGCACATCTACGAGATCGTCACCCGCCATTATCCCGACCTTTCCGAGCAGGCACGCGCCATCAAAGAATCTCAGGCGCGCGCAAAACTGCTGGAGTTATATTTCAACATGGTCGGCGCCGCTCAATTGCGGGACGTGAACAAGTTATTCGGCTGGGGGAATGAGGTTGTGAAGAAGGCGGTCCGTAAATTGGTGGAAAGTGGAAAGTTGGTGAATGCGGAACATCCCAAGTTAGATAGGGATTGGGTGGGGCTTTCAAAATTGAGCAAATAGTATAATGATTTCAATATACCATCTCAAACTTCAAAAGGATGAGCCATGTTTCAGCCTGCGGGTGAGGAGTACCTGATTACCTTGTTCGAGTATGCGCCGATCTCTCTTTGGGAACAGGATTACAGCAGCATCAAGAAGCTCTTTGATGAACTGCGGCGGACGGGGGTCGAGTCGTTTGAATCGTATCTGGATGAGCATCCCGCATTTGTGGAAGACTGTATGCGCCAGATCAAAGTTCTGAATGTCAACCAGAAAACATTAATGATGTTCAAGGCAGAGACGAAATCCGATCTGCTTTCAAATTTGGATCAGGTCTTTCGTGACGGGATGCGCCATCACTTCCGCGAGGAGTTGCTCGCGCTCTGGAACGGGGATGTGAACTGGTCAGGCGAAGGGGTCAATTACACACTCGAAGGCGATCCGATGGATATTCTTCTGCATTGGCGCATCCTCCCCGAATATGAATCCACCTGGGAGCGGGTGCTTGTCACCATTGAAGATGTCACTGCCCGTAAACAAGCCGAGCGGCGCTTTCAAGATCTCTTCGAAGCCTCACCCATCTCTTTGTGGGAAGAAGATTACACCAACATAAAAAAGCTTTTCGATGAGCTGCGCCTTCAAGGAGTGAAGGACTTGCGGAGTCATCTTGCGAAGCATCCAGACCTTGTTGGTCACTTTGCGGGGTTGATCAAAGTCATCAATGTCAATAAAAGAACACTTGAACTATTTGGTGCATCTTCCAAGGAGCATCTCAAGGAGAATTTGCATCTTATCTTTCAGGATGAAATGAAAGTCCACTTTGCGAAGGAATTGGTTGACCTTTGGAACGGCAAACTGGCTTACGAACGCGAAGGCATTAATTACTCCCTTACCGGCGACCCCTTCGATATTCAGCTGGATTTTCGTATCATGCCCGGGTATGAGGAGAATTTTGGCTGGGCGCTGGTCTCCATTCAGGATATCACCTCACGCAAAAAAGCAGAGGATTATTTGCGCTACCTCGGTACCCATGATGCGATGACAGGCTTGTACAATCGCGCATATTTTGAAGAGACACTTGTAAAATTTGAGAAGCAGCGCAGAGACCCAGTCAGTATCATCATCTTCGATCTCAATTACTTAAAACACGCCAATGATACACATGGGCATCAGGCGGGAGATAAATTGATCCGCCGCGCTGCCGAGGTGATCAAAGCCGCCATTAGCGCCGAACATGTGGCTGCGCGTATTGGCGGCGACGAATTTGCCGCCATATTGGCGGACACAGATGAAGCAATAGCTGCGGAATATATTAAGCAAGTACAGGTTCTGATCGGGCTGAATAACAAATATTATCGCGAACCTGAGTTGAGTATTTCAGTCGGCGCTGCAACCAGCGTCCCGGGAATATCCCTCGAAAAGATAATTGGCAAGGCAGACGATGCAATGTACGCCAATAAAAGCGAGCATCACCGCCGCCGCAAGGATGATCGCTAAATTTGTTTTCTGCGAAACATTTTCTCAACAATACGCTGCGCGCCCATCCGCGTGGACAAGCTGCTGCACAAATCCTCGCTCAGGCATTTAATGCCGCGGAGCCTGGGGCGGCTGTAAAAAAATACCTGCATGAAAATCCACTGCCTCACGAAAAAAGAATATTTGCATTTGGATTGGGAAAAGCCTCCTGCGCGATGATGAACGCCCTTGCGGATGAAATTCCGCTGGCAGACTCTCTTGTCATTACCAAACACGCTTCACCCTTAATCGTTGAGCCTGTTACGGTTATCGAGGGAGATCATCCCATCCCGGGCATTGGCAGCCTGCACGCAGGGACTGCCGCAATAAAATTCCTCTCCCAATTAGCTCAGGACGACCTGCTCGTTTGCCTGATCTCAGGTGGCGGCTCGGCGTTGATGACTTCGCCCCGCGTCCCGCTTGAAGATTTGCAAGCGCTTACATCCGCGCTGCTGGCTTGCGGCGCGCGCATTGACGAGATCAACACCTTGCGGCGTCATCTGGATAAATTGAAAGGCGGGGGAATGGCCGGGTTGGCAAACGGCGCACAGGTCATCAGCTTGTTGCTCTCGGACGTAGTTGGCGACTCGCTTGAAGCCATCGCCTCCGGCCCCACCGTCCCAGACCCAGCGACGTTGGCTGATTCTATTTCGATCATCGAAAAATACAATCTGAGAAATAATATCCCCGCCACGATCATTCCTGCTTTAACTGAAACATTGAAACCCAATGACCCGATCTTTGAAAAGGTTCAGAATAAGATCATTGCCAGTAATTCCATTGCGTTGCAGGCTGCAAAAACCCAGGCAGAATTACTGGGGTTTCAGGCCAGAATCCTTAACTCAAATTTACAGGGGGAGGCGAATATAGTTGGGAAAGAACTTTCTTTGCAATTAAAAGAATCTCTGCGAACTATGCAACGCCCGTTTTGTTTGCTGGCGGGTGGTGAGGTGACGGTGACGATTAAGGGGAATGGAAAAGGCGGCAGAAATCAGCAGCTTGCCCTCGCCGCCGTGGATAAGCTGGCTGGCTTGCAAAATGTCCTGCTCGTCTCGATCGCCACGGACGGTGAAGACGGTCCCACGGATGCAGCCGGTGCTTTTGCAACGGGGGGAACAGCCCAAAGGGCCGAGTCGCTTGGGTTGAACGCAGCAGACTATTTGTTAAATAATGATGCGTATTCTTTTTTTGAGAAGATCGATCAGTTGATGAAGACAGGCCCAAGCGGGACAAATGTCAATGATCTAATCCTCTGCTTCGCATTTTAAGTAAAAGTGGCAGCCTGTAGCGTGCAGCCATTCTTCATCCGCTTATCCGCTTTGCAGAGCAATCCGTTTCCGAATCCGATTGTATGTGGGAATTTCTATAAATTGATCAGCGCGAAGACCCCGAACAGAATGATGATCGTGCCTGAGATGCGGTTGATCCACATCATGTGGGTTTGATTCAATCGGTCGCGCATCAAGCCGACGCCGAAGCTAAGCGCCAGCCACCAGCTTGCCGAGCCTGCAAATACGCCTGCCACCATCACGAGCGGTGAGCCCATGTCTTTGCCGATCATCGTCCCTGCGAAGATCGCGGCAAACGAAAGGATGGTGATCGGGTTGGTGATGGTCAGGAAAAAGGTGGAAAGGTACATGCTGAAGTAACCACCATGTTTTGCCTGCGCGGCTTTTTCAGCGGGCTTTTCCAAAAATGTTTTGATGCCGAGGTACAGAAGAAAAAGCCCGCCGACGAGTTTCAGCCAAAATGAGTTCTCGACCAAAAGGTTGGTGATGAAGGTCAACCCGAATGCGGCAATGGCGCCGTAAACCATGTCTGCGGTGGCGGCACCCATGCCGGATAAAAAGCCTGCAAGTTTTCCATTGGACAATGTGCGGCGGATGCACAACACACCAATAGGCCCAACTGGTGCAGCGATGGAAATGCCAATGAGAAATGCGCGAAGAAATATCATATTGTTATTTTCCCTTTTATGATAACCTGAAATTTATTGCACCCTGTTTTGGTTAGTTATCACACGTTTCGATATATTCATCCAATTCCAGATTCTTACGGATGGAATTGATTCCCAATTCTTTGGATTGTGAGCAAAAACTATCTGTTGATAATGTGTATTCAATGTTGAATACTGGTTTTCCTGCTTCGATGAATGGCAGGAGTAGTTCACATTCATCGTACTGAAAACATTCCTCCTGCAATTGCCAATCGAAATAGGGCAGCAAGTCGGCGATTTGCTCAGAGTCATTTTTCAGGCCGATGGAAAGTCCGCGCGCGTGGGCGGTCTCAGTCAACCAGATATTGAATTTAATTTGGTCTTCGTATGTGAGTGGAAAACCTGTGTCGTTTGCAAAGCCATTGACGTTGTCCGGGTCTACGCCATTGCATCCTTTTTGGGCGGCAAGGTCGAGGCGGGCGGAGATGATCGGCGTAAGGAGTTCAATTTTTCGGATATCCAGCCATTTTTCGCCGGGCCAGCCTTTGTAGTCGTTGCCGAGGACTTCAACGGGGAAATCGTTACTGTCGGGTCTCCAATCTTCAAAGGAGCCTGCACTGAAATAGCACATGACGAAGATGTTGCGTGTCTGTAAATTTGAAATGATTGTGGGATCAGTATCGAAGAGGTCGAGATTGTAGATGTCAACGTGAAGGCTTGTATTGATGTCGCCGGAATATTGAATTTGCCATGAGCCATTTGGAGGGGTGACGATGTCTTGCAGTGGGGCGGGGGGAACTGTCAGAGTGGCGAATGTTGGTTGTTCAGTGGCAGGCACGGGAGCGCATGAGGCGAGCAGGAGGAGTAGGAAAATGATCGGGAGTTGCGGCTTCATGTCTAATAAAAAAGCGGGGCAGACAATGAAATCTGCCCCGCAAAAAATCAGGCTTCGGCTTTGCGTCCGAACCAGTTTTTCCACTCGCGGTTCTCCCACACGACGAGAATGGGAGCCGCATTGAAGATGGAGGAGTAGGTTCCACTGAAAATACCCACCAGCAGGATGATCACGAAATGTCGGGTGCTGTCGCCGCCGAAGAGAACGAGGGCGAAGAGTGTGAGCATCACGGTCAATTGGGTGGTGATGGAGCGGTCGAGTGTTTGGACGATGGAATGATTGACCATTGTTTCGTAGTCGATGCGGCGCAGGCTGGTTGAGTTTTCGCGCACGCGGTCGAACACCACGATGGTGTCATGCACCGAAAAACCGATCACGGTCAGCAATGCGGTGAGGAAGAGGGCGTCCGCTTCCCAGCCGAGGAAATAGCCAAGAATGGCTTCGGTTCCGAGAACCACGAAGACATCGTGCAGCATGGCGAGGATGGCGGCAGTTCCATAACGGTAGGGGTGTTCCACACCGCGGAATGCCCACCAGATGTAAAGAAGGATGGCGACGGCAGCCAAAAGAATGGCGAGGCCTGCCGCGCGTGTCACTTCCGCGCCAATGGAGGGGCTGACGGAGGTAAAGTTCAGCACGATCACTTTGGAGCTAAAACGGGTTTCCATCTCTGCGACGAGCAAGCCTTTGGTTTCATCTGTCATGGTTTTTGAGCGGACAGAGAACGAATCGTCGTCGAGCGGTTGGACGACTGGGTCAGCGATGGGTTCGGCTTCGCTGGAAAATTCAGCGTATAGTGCGGTAATTTCTTCGCTGGATGGGCGGGTGCCTTCAAATTGCACTTCAAGCAGAGAGCCACCGCGGAAGTCGATACCGAGGGGCAGCGGGCCGGTTTTTGATTTGGCCCAGTTCAATCCCATGAAAACAATGCCGGGGATGATGATCAGCAGGGAGATCAAAAAGTAAACGTAACGATTCTTGATGATATTCATTGCGCGCTCCTATAGACCAAACCAGCGCGGGTGGTCGGCGAGGTTGATGCGATCCAACACAGTATGTAAAAATGTGCGTGTGACGATGATAGCCGTGAACAAACTCACGCCTACGCCCAAGGCCAGTGTGATCGAAAAGCCCTTTACAATGCTTGCGCCGAAGGTGTTTCCGAAGAAGAAAAGGATCAGACAGGTGATGAGGGTGGAAGTGTTTGAGTCGCGGATAGAAGGCCAGGCCCGGCTCCAGGCCAGATCAATGGACTGACGAAGGTTGCGGCCATGTCGTAATTCTTCTTTTAGACGCTCAAAGATTAGCACGTTTGCATCCACTGCCATGCCCACGCTGAGAATAAAGCCTGCAATGCCGGGCAGTGTGAGTACAACCGGAATCATCTTGAACAGCATCAGGGAAAATAAGGCGTAGCAAATCAACGCCAAATCCGCTACGACACCGGGAACGCGATAGTAAATACCCATGAACAGAACGATGACAGCCAGACCGATAAGACCTGCCACCACGCTCTTGCGTAAACTTTCTTCGCCAAGGGTTGGGCCAACGGTGCGGCTTTCCACCACTTTGATCGGAATAGGCAACGCGCCAGAGCGAAGCTGGATGGCAAGTGTCTGTGCGGTTTCCTGCGTGAAATTACCAGAGATCTGTCCCTGCCCATCTGTAATGGGGTTTTGGATGATCGGTGTGGAAATGACCTGCTTGTCTAGCACGATGGCGAGATATTGCTGAATGTGCGTTGTGGTGTATTCTGCAAAAATGTCTGTTGTATCAGAATTAAGTACGAAGGAGATCGCATACTCGCCGGTTTGACTTCTGGAAACAGAGGCGGTCTTGAGACCAGCTCCTGTCATCACAGTATGATAGATCGGCTCACCAGTTTCAGTAGTTGCAGCTGGGTTTTCAATACCGAAGTCTGTTTGAATGATCGTTCCTTCAGGCACGGGTGACGTTCCCATGTCCACAAATTCCAGAAGGGCGGTTTGCTTTAGGGCAGATACTACTTCTTCAGGATTTGTGACGCCGGGGAATTCGGCAACAATACGGCGGTCGCCAGCGGTCTGCATGACAACTTCGCTTACGCCGAGAGCGTTGGCGCGGTTCTCCAGAATATTCTTGGCATTGAGAAGTTCCTCGGCGGAAACGGCTGTTTCCGCGGGGACATCAGCTTCAAGCAGGGCTTGCAATCCACCGCGCAGATCTAATCCCAATTGTACGTCCACATCACGCTCGATCAGGGGCTGATCGGTAAAAGGGTTGTAAATTAAGATATTCTTACTAAGGTCTACCCAAAGCGAAAAGGCGACCAGAATAACAATTACAACCAACCAGGTATTTTTATTACGCATATTTCTACTCCATCCACGAAAATGCCAGCTCTTGGCTGGCGCGGACGCCATTATACTCCCTTTGATTGGTTTTATGGGTATATCCACGCCTCAAATAAAGCGGATAAATCACACTTGCAATGTGCTTCGGCTTCTGTTCTTAATATCTCGGCAGTGGCAATACCCCAGGCGTTGTCGGTGGTGTATTCCTTTATGAAATTGTCAAAAACTTCCACGCCCATTTCATCTCGCAGAACTTCAAAGAATAGCCCGCCGCGTCCATACACAATTCCGCTGTATTCCGCGTCCGAATAATCCCGCACTGGCATCCCAACGGGGATTGGGCTGTTGTCCAGATACGCCCAACGGCCTTCAAGGTCTGCGCGAAACCCCTCGTTGCCGGCCTGCCCATATTCATCAGTGAAATATTGCAGTGTGATGAACTGCGTCAGCGACTCGTCCAGCCACGGTTCATCCAGTTGATCGTTGCCGACAAGGTTGTAGAACCACTGGTGTCCTACCTCGTGGGCAACCGTCGCTTCCAGATAGCTGTTATCCGGGTCTACGATCCATTCGGTGATGGCGATCATGCCCGGGTATTCGATGCCCAAAGCGTATGTGGGTGTCGAGACAAAATCCAACTCGGTGTATGGGTAGGGCGCGTAGCGTTTTCCGAAAACTTCAAGGGAACGCGCAGCCACATCCAACGCATACTTCGCACCTTGTTGAAGATCACTATGCGTGTAAAACCGCAAAGTGATGCCGTCCACTTCCTTCGTGAAGACTTCATAATCTGGACTCGCCGCCAAATAGAAATCACGGACCGGCCCCGCCTCCACCGTAATCTGTTGCCTGACCCCATTATCCTGACGGTTGACCTCACGCCCTGAGATGACCACCGTTACATCCTTTGGTGCGTCCACGTTCACAACGAAGAAGGACATGTCTGCATAAGTTACATCGCCAGATTGCGGGGGGATCTCTGAGTTCCAGCCCTCATCGTCATAGACAGCGATCATCGGATAGGCATGGGCAAGCGCAAGCACATTGTCATAAAAGGCTTGCACGCCATAGTTCATATCCACGGTCTGCGGGACGGTGACGCTAAAATCCATGCTCAGGGTGAGGGACTTTTTTGGTTGAAGCGGATCTTTCAACGGGACGATAAGCAGGCTGTTGTTGAGTTTGTATGTTGGGGTTACATCATCCCCGTTTACTTTTACGTTCTTCACGGTCATATTGCCGCCTAAAATGTTCGGGAACAGGCGGAGTTGGATCTCGTCCAAATTCACATCTTCGTTGTTGGTGTAGCGGACTTCTTCGCTGCCGGTGATGTGATACAGGTCATCGGCGATGACGAACTCGATGGTGTACAGGCTGGCATCTTTCAATTTCTGGACGATGCCTTGGTACTCGGGCATAAGTCCGCTTTCGAAGTTGATGTCCGGTGCAGTGGTTGAGGTTGGTGGAATCGGTTCGGGAGTGGATTCTGCTTTTCGGGAGAAGAACAGGCAGGAGGTTAGAAAAAGAAGCGTGATGACTGAGAGGCTGAAAATCTTTTTCATGAGATTCTTTCCTTTAAGTAGTCCAATGCACTGGCGAGGACATTTTCCGAATCAAGAATATTGGTGTCAATGATCAGGTCGGCGTGAGCACGTGCGTGGGAGAGCCTGCGCTGCTGTTCTTCGTGGTCGGCAGCGACCCAATTTAATTTTCGGCGTTTGGTGGAGTTTTCGAACGATGATTCAAGAAATAAAAGAATATCTGGGTTGGTGATGACCTGCCACATGTGTTTGACGTAGGAATGTTCCTGCGCAATGTGACGGCAGCGATAGCCATGTTTTTCAAGACCCGCAATCAGCGTGGATTTCCCCGACCCGCACGGGCCTACTACTCCAATGAGAGGTCTACTATCCTCATCCTTCATTATCGTGGAGAAGTAGATTCAATTGCTCGGGTACACCCAGCACGGCTAGCACGTCACCAACACGCAGCGGACTTTTATCTGTGGGATGCATTTCCGATTTATGGTCGTGACGAAGTAGTACGATGTTGAGGTGATAGTTGTCTTCCACGTAGCCGACAGTTTTATTTGCAAACGGCGCATCTTCCGAGATCGTGAGGCGGGCAAGGCTGAGTAATTGACCTTCCACCGAGATGGGATTGGTCACATCTGCGCCTGCGGCGGCTGCGGCGAAAACAGGCGCGGCCATTTCTGTGGCGCTCAACGCGATGAAGCCGAATTGCTCCTGAAGCGCGTGGGCGAAATCATCATCGAAGATGCGAACGACAACGCTGATCTTCGGGTTGATGCTGCGGGCTTTTAGCGCGATCTGCAAGTTCATCGCATCGTTCTGGCTTGCCATGATGATGGTGCGCGCATCTTTGATGTTGGCGGCTTCCAGCGCGGCAGGACGGGTGGCGTCATCGTGAATGACCGGGATGCCGAGGATGCGGGCGGCGTTCAACGTATCGGTATCTGCATTGAATTCGATCACCGCTACCTGTTCGCCCATTTCATGTAATTTGATGGCAACGCGATAGCCGAGATGCCCCAGCCCGACGAGGATGATGTGTTTTCTAAGTGTGGATGCGACTGCCATTTCCCATTCCTTGGTACGCGCGCGGCGATTGAAAAGTAATACGCTGAAATCTGCCAATCCCTGCGCGAGCACGATCAGCCCGATAACGGGCATGAAAAAGTGAAATAATTGCAAAGCAATGTGATGCGGAAATTCACGATTTGCCGGTTGTAAAAAAGTGGCGATCAAAACAATGTAGATCGATTCTGCCAGACCGTCCATTGGTTCGTTGACCAGCCTGGAGATGAAGTCATATAAAAATCCCCCGCCGATGATTGCAAACGAAAACCAAAACAATGGAGATTTGAATTCCGCAAGCAAAATGGTTGTATCTCGAATGGAAGCCTGAAAATGTCTCCAACGATGTTTCGCAGCCATGTTTTTGTGTTTAAGCATTGATGGGAAGCCTGACACTCATACGCCGTACATCGTCGCCGTTGCGGGCAGAGACCTTGAGCACAAGCACGCTGATATCATCTGCGGGGCGGTTGTCGTCTAGGCGAACCGCGTGTGCAAGCAGCATATCTGCAAGTTCCTGCGGAGTTGGGTCCTGGTCTTCAAGCACCGAGCGGAGCGCTTCGCCTACATTCATGGGGTGTCCGCGCCGTTCTCCCGCGTGGCTGATGCCGTCGCTGAAGATGACAATGGTCAACCCGGCTTCAAGCCCAACCTCGGTAATAACTGGGCGCACGTTGCGCGATGTTCCCAGTGAAATGCTCTCTTCATTATGAGAGTCGATCTGCTCACCACGGCAAATGAAAACAGGAACAGGGTTATTGCGTGTAAGCACAATAGTCTTGCTGTGCAGGTCAACCGAGGCAATATTCAAGGTGCATGTGACTTTCCCAGCTTTGTCGGCGAACAAAGCATCCGAAGCAGCCCGGGCTGCCGCGCCGTCCCGTACACCTTCGGCAATGAGGCCGATCACTTTGCGAACCACCAACATCGAAACGGCTTTTGCGCCGCGCCCGCTGGTTTGGCCGTCTGCCAGAACAACGGAAAGACCGCCAGTGGGGCGTTCGATGACCTCAAGCGTGTCTCCGCTCTCAGAGACCGCGTATTTATTGACCTTGGCGACTGCGATCTGAATTTCCATGAGTTGGATTTTACATCGAATTCGTCTTGACGTCACTGCCTCATGCCGATATAATCAGCGGGCTTCATTAAAAAACCAATCCAGACGGGCGCACGCCCGTCTGATGTATGTATAAAGGAGAAAGTATTTATGACCCCACATCCAAAGCGCAAACATTCCAAGGGACGCCGTGATCGCCGCCGTTCACAGGACGCCTTGACTGCGGTGAACACAGTCGCCTGCTCCAATTGTGGAAACAAGCGTTTGCCCCACACCGTTTGCCCGAGTTGCGGCTATTACAAAGGCCGCGAAGTCATTCAGGTCAAGAAAGAAAAGAAGACCACTGAATAGAGGCAACTTTATTTCGCCCGCAAAACGGGTCGTGACATTCACGACCCGTTTGTGTTTTAATGGTGTTTATGTCATTGCGAGGGCGTTCTCCCTGGCACCGCCCGCCAGGGCAGGTGTGTTCTTTGCCCGAAGCAATCTCTACTCCATGCAGGAGATTGCTCACCGCACTGGCGTACGGCGCAAGTGTCGCCGCAAAAACGCGGCTCGCAATGACGAAATAGTGAGGAACAATGAAACTTAACTTACAAGACACAGCATTTGTATTCCCAGGCCAAGGCTCTCAAACTGTTGGAATGGGAAAAGACCTTGCCGCACAATATCCCATTGCAAAACAAACTTTTGACGAAGCCGATTCCATTCTTGGCTTTTCGCTTTCAGCGATCATGTGGGATGGACCCGATACCGAATTAAACGACACAATCAACACCCAGCCGGCACTCTTCGTCCACTCGTTGGCTGCATTTCGGACTTTTTCGCATCTTTATCCTAATCTGATGCCTGCTTCAATGGCCGGACATTCGCTTGGCGAATTATCTGCTCTGGCCGCCGCTGGAGCATTGTCCTTCGAAGATGGGCTTCGCCTTGTCCGCAAGCGCGGCGAATTGATGAAACACGCCGGCACGCTCGCTCCTGGAGGCATGGCGGCCATCCTTGGCCTGGACATTCCCGCGCTGGATCAAGTCTGCGCCGACGCCAGCACATCTGATGAGATCGTGCAGGTGGCAAATGATAATTGTCCCGGGCAGGTGGTCATCTCTGGCGCGAAGCCTGCGGTGGAACGAGCAATGGCAGGTGCGAAAGCGGCAGGCGCAAAACGTGCTTTGCCTTTGGCGGTTTCCATTGCCGCGCATTCAACCTTGATGGCATCCATTCAAGTTGAATGGGATGACGCCGTGAACAACGCCAGCTTTTTACCTCCGCAGATCCCTGTCATTGGAAATGTGTACGCCGCTACATTAGGTGACGAGGCCGCCGCCCGCGCCGACATCATCGCTCAAATGCAATCCCGCGTCCGCTGGACAGAGTCTGTCACGCTGATGGCTGCTCAGGGAGTTAACACCTTTGTGGAATTGGGTACAGGTACGGTGTTGGGCGGTCTCATCAAGCGCATTGCAGATGGGGTAACTTCATATCCTCTGGGTAATCCACAGGATTTTCTGGCACTCGAATAACTCTGGAGTCAAGCAGTTTGCTGCTTGAGAAAACATGAAGAAACTTCTTGTTTCAATTCTGCTCATCCCCGTTCTACTCTCTGCGTGCGCGCCGTTGGATGTAACTTATATGCCCGTCACTCAGATCCCATTTTTTGCGTCTGAGACCCCCGCGCCATTCATCGTCCCGGTGACGGATACACCAGTCTTCATCCAGCCAGTGACGGATACGCCGCTGGTTCTTCCAGCAATTACAGACACTCCTTTTGTTGCGACAGAACCGCCGGTCATCGTTCCGGTAGATCGCTGGTGGGATGTCTATTTTACAGATCCGCTTGCCATTAATAACCCTGATGTGCTTTCCGGTTCCGTCGAAGAAAAGCTAATCGGGTTCATCAACAACGCGCAGACTAGCATTCACATTGCGTCTTTTGAATTTAATCTCACACCCGTTGCGGATGCATTGATCGCCGCGAAGAATCGCGGTGTGGACGTGAAATGGATGACGGATGACAAGAACGGCCTGGAGTACGACACCCAGCCAGGGCGTGGACAATTCTCATTGCTAATGGCATCAGGCATCGAGGTTAAGGATGATGCGCGTTCCGCATTAATGCACAACAAGTTTTGGGTGTTCGATCAGAAGATCGTGTGGACAGGTTCCACGAACATCACCATCAACGGGATATTCAAACAGAACAATAATGTGTTAGTCATTCGTTCTACAGATATTGCCTACGCATACGAGCGCGAATTTCAGGAAATGTGGAACGGGCAGTTCGGCCCGCGCGCGCCATCTACGGTCAACACGCAATGGGCGATTTTGGATAGCGCGCCAGTTCAGGTGTTATTTTCTCCAGAAGATAAAATTGTGAGCAACCTGATTGCACTGGTGAAGGATGCGCAGGTGAGTATCCGGTTTCTCGCGTTCAGCTTTACCGATTATCCGCTTGCACAGACGATGATCGACCGTGCAAAAGCAGGTGTTGATGTTAAAGGAGTTTTTGAAACGTTTGGCAGCAGCAGCCCGAACTCGGAATTGAAAACGTTCTTCTGCGCGGGTGTGCCTGCACGACAGGACGGCAACGGCAGCTTCCTGCATGATAAATTAATCATTGTGGATAATAGTATTGTTGTGACAGGCTCGCTGAATTTTTCATCGAACGCGGATGAATCAAATGAAGAGAACGTGGTCATTGTTGACAATGCTGAGATCGCTGCGTTGTATTTGCAGGAATTTGAAAAACTTTGGAACCAAGCCACAGACGTTGACCCAACTTTATTCACATGCCAGTGATTTGAACGGTTTTGTAGTAACCGGAAGTAGGTGAGATCGTAAGTGCGGCAACATGAAGGTTGCCGCACTTTTTTGTATGAATCTAGAGACGTTTGGTGTAGATCTTCAAGTCATCGCCCATCACGTAGAAATCTTTGATGGTAGCTTCGTTGGCGTACCCCATGCCTACATAGAATTTGCGCGTTGATTCGTAATGGGGTGTTCCTGATGTTTCGGCGATAAGAAGCCGTCCTCCTGATTTGCGCACGGCTTCTTCGCTGGCGGTTAATAATCTGTGTCCGACTCTTTTGCGGCGGGCATTTGGGTCAACCGCGATCCAGTATAGATCATAGACGCCATCGGTCAGGTCGCGTGGGCCGTAACATGCAAAGCCGAGAACCTGATCTCCTTCTCTGTCTACAATGAAGTTATATCCGCATTGTTCCGGGCCTAGCGTCAGGTATTCCTGCCAAAGTTCGCCTACACAATCAACTTCTTCCTGACTAAACACGCCAGCTCTTGCTGCGATGTCTTGAACCTGCGAACCGTCCGCTTCTGTTGCTGTGTTGATCATGGTCTTCATCCTTCGTGTCCAGATGTGTGATGTAGTGTCATTGCTTGAATAAATGGTTTTGCCAAAATCAATGGCCGCGTTATTTTCCCACTTTCCATTCACGTGTGCAAGTAGTATTCTCCAGCCCTGCATGGCTTTCCCGGATGGCTTGACATCTTTTTGATTGTGCAGCAAGGCTTAACGCGAAAAGCGTAAATTGGGCGAATGTTCGCGAAACGCAATAAAAGATTCGCGATATTCTCTTTATTCGTGGAATTCACATCAAAGGTTTCATGACATTGGAAAGGCCATGTCTAATCCTGCTAGGTTTTCTCAAATTTTTTATATAAGGGGATTACATATATCCTAAAAATAAATTATCTTCGTTCAAAGGCTGGGTTGGGTGCGTGGAGTATAATCACTTTATGAACGTTTTATCTGGCAGGAAAATTGTCAGTGCCGCTTTCTTTTGCGGTTGTGCGAGTGTTTCTGGCCGGCATTGTTGCTGACCAGATTTTTGTTTTAAGGAGAGATAATATGAGTAACATACTCAAGATTAAAACACCTGCCGAATCCGTCGCGCAAAATCACGAGGCAGATTTCAGTCTGTCTCATCAGGGTATTGATAATGTGCGCCTTGCCTATTGGAATCTCCCCGTGGAAGCTCTGGTGGAGGAGGCGGTCTTCCGCGGGGAAGGCTCTTTGGTCGCGGGAGGACCATTCGTTGCGAATACAGGCAAGCATACCGCGCGCAGTGCAAATGACAAGTTTGTGGTCCGTGAAACTGATTCGGAGGGGAACATCTGGTGGGGTGTGTATAATCGTCCCTTTCCGGCTGGGAAGTTTGAAACCCTGTACGGCCGGATGTTGGGATTCTTGCAAGGCCGCGATGCCTTCGTTCAGGATGTGTACGCCGGTGCGGATGAAGCCTTTCAACTGCCTGTTCGCATTGTGACAGAATTCGCATGGCACAGTCATTTTGTTCGTAACATGTTCATCCTGCCCCAATCGCTTGAGGAGTATAAGCGCTTCGTGCCCGAGTTTACGATCTTGGCATTGCCCTCGTTCAAAGCCGTGCCCGCCCTGGATGGTTCGACCAGTGAAACAGTGATCTGTCTGTCCTTTGAAAAGAAGCTGGCGATCATTGGCAATACAGCCTATGCGGGTGAGATCAAGAAATCGGTATTTACCATCCTGAATTATCTTTTGCCGTTGGAAGGTGTCCTGTCTATGCACTGCTCGGCAAATGTAAGCCCTGATAATTCAGATGATGTGGCTTTGTTCTTTGGATTAAGTGGAACGGGCAAGACCACGCTTTCGGCGGATCCCACGCGCCGCCTCATTGGGGACGATGAGCATGGCTGGAGCGACAATGGTGTTTTCAACTTTGAAGGCGGATGCTACGCAAAGGTCATCGGGCTTTCCGAATCCGCCGAGCCTGAAATTTATGCAACCACAAAACGCTTTGGCACCATTTTGGAAAATGTAACGTTTGACCCGATTACGCGTTTGATCGATCTTGATGATGATACGCTCACCGAAAACACACGCGCATCCTATCCTCTGGACTTTATCGCGAATGCCATCCCTGAGAAAAAGGCCGGGCATCCGAAGAATGTCATCTTGTTGACGTGTGATGCGAGCGGGGTTATGCCGCCCATTGCGCGGTTGACTCCCAATCAGGCTTTGTACCAATTTATTAGCGGGTACACATCCAAAGTCGGCGGCACAGAAGTCGGCTTGGGCAAAGAACCGGAGATCACCTTTAGCGCATGTTTCGGCGGCCCGTTCATGGTGCATCATCCCTATAAATATGCGGAACTGCTCAAAGGAAAACTTGAACGCTACGGCGTCACCTGCTGGCTGGTCAACACGGGTTGGGTGGGTGGGCCGTATGGCGTGGGGAAACGCATTTCCATTCGATACACCCGTGCTTTGCTCAATGCGGCCTTGAGAGGTGATCTTGCGAAGGTGGAATACAAGAAAGATCCCATTTTTGGGTTTGAGGTCCCTGTTACCTGCCCCAATGTACCCGATGAAGTTTTGAATCCATCTTCATCCTGGGGTGACACGAAGGAATACGACAGGCGTTATAAAGACCTTGCCATGCGTTTCAAGAAAAACTTTGACAGGTTTGAAAGTCAAACGCCTCAGGAGGTGATTGATGCAGGGCCGAAGGTGTAGTTTGTAGGACTGGCCCAATTTAAGACTATCCAATTATCGTATTATTTCAATAATCAGAGGTGTTTTCGAGAGTAGCTGTCCAAAAAGTGGGCGGCTACTCTCGAATTAAAAGAACTTAATACAATAGGGGATGAACAACGGAAAAGTCATCTTCAAAGAATACACAATTGAACAATCTCAACCGATGCCGCTTTACACTGCCTTCAATTACCTTTTTAGGCCACCCCTTATTTTTTAACAGGCATTCGTCTCAACTAAAAATGTCGTGCCAATTCAGAAGCGTAATTTATACCAACAGTTGACTTGTTTTCCTTGAGCCAGTCTCTCAAGCTGGTCTTGCAGCGCGGCTGTTCTTTGGAGATGAGCAGGTTTGCCATGAGGCCGTCCACTTCTTCGGGGGTGAGCATTACATCTTTAACAAAGATGCTCAAGCACTGCGCAGCTATGAGTGCTAGGCGCGGCGGGAAGGGCAGAAGCGGACGATTTTTCTCAACCGTTTTTTCAATGAGTTCGGTCATTTCCTTGAAGGTGAATTCGTCAGGACCGACGGCATCCCAAATGTAACTTTCTTTTTTATATACTGATTCGACCGCGAGTTCGGCGAGGTCATCCACATACACGGGAGAGAGTTTGTAGGAGCCATCCCCTGGCAGGCCGAAGACGGGGAATGTTCTGAGCAGCCATGCAATGTTATTGATGAGAATATCCTCTTTCCCGAATAGAACCGTCGGGCGAAGGATGGCGTAACTTGCGCCAGATTCCATCACAAATTTTTCGTTGGCTGCTTTGCCCCAGAAATACGGCAAGTGCGAATCCGCAGACGGGTTTGTGATGCTGATGTGGACAATCCGCTTCACACCTGCTTTTGCTGCAGCTTTAATCAAAACACCTGTATTCTCCACGGCTTTTGGCTGGGTATTGCTGCCTTTGTCGAAACGGATCCAATAGGTATTGACCAGAACATCCACACCGCGCAGGTAGTTTATCAATTCTTCTTCATTAGAGAAATTTAGCGGGAACGCTTTTACCTTTCCATTGAACGGATCGGGGCGGTTGGGATGATTTGTCAGCGTGATGACTTCTTCTCCACGGTCAAGTAGTTTTTTAGTGATGTACTTGCCGGAATAACTGAATGCGCCTGTCACTGCGATTTTCATTTTGTCTCCTTTTGGCGCGGGGCAACCAGCGCAAAGACTGAAACAACGAAACCAGTTGTTATCAGTGCAAACAGAAAGCCGAGCATATTTCCGCTGATGCGGTGAGTAATCTCAAAAAATAACTCCTCTGTTTTGGTCGCTTCGGGTTGGTAGGTAAGTGCGATCAAGAGCGGAAGCCCCACTAAAATAATATTTGAGAAGACCGTCCAGAATTGAGCGCGTTCCTCGGTGCCGCACAAGTCCACAAGGATGCGGTGAAGAAAGGGGCGAAAGTAATGAAACACCAACATGCTGGTCGAGAGCGTGAGAATTACTTCCAAGATAAAGAAAAGGATCGAGTTCATGTTTACCTCATTTCAATACGGATAGGATTTTGGCGACATTTCCAAGCCCAAGTCTTTCCAGCTTGATGACCGCACTTGATAGACTGTCGATGGCATTGAAGAATTCCTGAAGCGCTTTGATGCGTTCGTGGATGAACGCCACTTCCGCTTCTTCGCCAGAGACCGAGCCTGATTCAAATAAATTGAGAGTTTCCTGCACCGAGCGGATTGCACGGTCAAATTCGCTGTTTTGTCTCTCTTTCAAGATCGAGCGAATGGACTTGTAAAAATCCGATTCGGCTTCGTAATAATCCTTGCGGTCGCCAAGTTTGGACGAGCGGTGGACAAGTCCCATGCGCGCCAGAGTCCGCACTTCGGTGCTGACTGCGCCTTTGGTGAGGCCCGTCTGCGTGACGATATCGTCCAGCGGGATCGGGATGGGGGAGAGATAGAGAACTGCGAAGATCGCGCCCATGCCTTTGGGGAAACCCCAGAAGCGGCTGATTTCACTGAGGCCTTCAGTAAAATCTTGTTTGAGTTGCGAGAGTTTGGTTGCCATACGTCACCTTTTAGAACGTTTAGTAATTACTAAACGTAGTATACGATAATCATTGCGGGTTGTCAAGAATAAAAAACCGCCAAAGATGGCGGTTATATTATTGGGTATGTTTTGCTTTAGTGTCTTGAATTACGAGAAAATGGATTGATTTCGCCCCGCATGTTTCGCATCATACAAACGCCGGTCAGCTTCGATAATGAACCAGTCATAATCATGCTCACTGGAAGTTGGTGTTGCGGAAAATATGCCCATGCTTAATGTGACGCAATCACTCACATCCGAGTCTGCGTGGGGAATGGCCAGGTCGCGTATCCTTTTGTGAATCGCTTCAGCAAGCAGACAGGCTTTTGTAATATCTGTATTTATCAGAACAATTGCAAACTCTTCACCGCCAAAACGTGCTATCAGATCTGTACCTCGTTGACATTGCTGTTGCAGCTCTTCTGCCACTTGAACCAGACATTTATCCCCAAAAATGTGCCCGTAATAATCATTGTATTTCTTGAAAAAATCAATGTCCGCCATGATTAACGTCAGTGGCTCGGTACGGCGGCGGCTTTCTAAAATACTATAGGTTAGATGTTCTCTAAATTTTCGCCGGTTTGCCAGGTTTGTAAGGCTGTCAATGTGCGCGAGTTGTTCGAGTTCCTGATTGGCAACTTTTAACAATTCATCGGTGTGCTCTCGCAGTAAAAGAAGAAAGCCACTTCCATTAATTATCATAAGAAAATAGGTTGATAGGAAGGTCAGGTTCTGGGAAAATTCATTAGTCATTAATTTGTAATCTGAATGTAGAAAGGCATTTGTGCCGCGAACAAGCAGAATGAGGCTGGAGACCGTGTAAATTACACTTAACGTATACCGAAGAGCGGTCTTCTTAACATCTTGAAGTACCAGGATCGCGACGGTAAGAAAAATGGTGGCTGCAAAGACGGATGATATATATACATACTGGTTGGGTTGTCTTGCGAATCCCCAAAATATAACAATGAAAACAACAACGATTATTGCGTAATAAGCTCCCCACTTTTTTTTGTGTTTTTCAACAGAAATGATTGCCAGAGCTTCGAATGCAATGCCTGCCAGTAGAAGCGAATTTCCTACGTGGGCGGAAATTACATCAGGGATTTGGCCGCGCATTGCCAGCAGTATCCAGGCAATGCTTTGTAATAATTTGCCTGTTAGAAAGTGATGGTAGGTGCGGTACGAAACTGAATCGTTGGAGTAAATAGCCAGCAGCCCCGCAGTTACAAGGTTTCCAAAAAACAGGAAAAGCAGAACCGTGGGCATGTCAATTGTAAAAGTTGTCATGGTTTCTTTTGAGCTTTAAGGAGCCAAAAACATGCGAAATAATTCCACGCCAGTTATTGCTTGCGCTTCGTCAATATAGCGTTGAATTGGAACGCGCACGATGACGCGGTTTGTTTCGGTTTCTTCAAAAGTGAACTCCACAAACCCATAGTTGCCCTCGATATTCCCGGGTGGGAGTTGAGTGATTACCGGTAACACTTGTGCCATCCAATTCCCAAATGCTTCTTCGTTTTTCAAATCTGCAACAGGGAGGTGGATGTAAAAATCTGTTTCCATTGCGCTGAAGGTGGAATGGCCGTCTTCGTAGACACAGTCTTCGCCGAATTGCTGGGCGTTTGCGCTGGCGGTTGGGTCAAGCTGGCGAATCGCTTCATCAACTGCTGCGGTCAATTCGGGGTCATCGTGATAGGCCCAGATGTATCCGCAACCGCCTGAATTATCCACGCCAACTGTGGGGGATGGCTCAACAGTTGGCGTGATGGTGATAACAGACTCGGGCGTTTCAACTTCGTGAGTTGGCGCGGCAACATTTTGCAACGCAGCGAATGCCGCAGCGGCAGACAAAATGATCCCGATGGCCCAATTCCGTTTGTGTTTCATGGTTTTATTTTATGCCTTGTCTTGTGAGTGCGTCGCACCAGACGGTTGGTGCGACGCACTTAAATCTTTGCAGCGCGGGTAAATTTATTTGAAACGCAAGCAGCTATCCGTTAAGTAGGAAGCGATGCTTTTTATTTCAACAAGTCCGCAGCGGCGGAAGCCATCAATGCCGCGCCATTGACCAGAGCCTGTTCGTCAAAGTCAAACTTGGGGTGATGGTGGCTGTAATCCAAATTCTTATCCTTGTTATTTGAGCCGATGAAGAAATAACAGCCGTCCACTTTTTCCTGCATGAAGGCCATGTCTTCGGCGCCCATGGTGAGATAGCCGGATGTATCGAGGTTTGCGTTCGGCAGAGTGTGACGGGCAGTGGCTTGAACTTTTTCGGTGATGGAAGCGTTGTTGGCAACAGCAGGCGTAACACGCACGATCTTTAATTCGGCTTTGCATCCCATTGCTTCGGCAATACCGTGTGTAATTTTTTCAATGCGTTCGATCACAAGTTTACGTACATTGAGATCGAAGGTGCGAATAGTGCCGCCGAATTTTGCTTCCTGCGGGATGACATTGAAGGCTGTGCCGATGTCCACACTTGTGACGCTGACAACAGCTGTATCGAGCGGCGAGACGTTGCGCGATACGACGGTTTGCAGCGCGTTGATAATTTGCATTGCCGCGGTAACGGGGTCGATGGTGGTGTGCGGCGCGGCGCCGTGCCCGCCCTTGCCGGTGAGTTTGATGTGAAATTCTTCCGCGCCTGCCATCACGGGGCCGGATGCAACATTGACCCAGCCGAGCGGCATTTCGTTCCAGAGATGCATCGAGAGGGTCATGTCCACTTTGGGAGAATCGAGCACGCCATCGCGCATCATCATTTCTGCGCCGCCGCATTCCTCGCCGTTGAAGCCTTCTTCGGAAGGCTGGAAACAAAACTTCACATTGCCAGCCAGTTCATTTTTGTATTCATTCAAAATTTTTGCAACGGTCAATCCCATAGCTGTGTGGCCGTCATGTCCGCAGGCATGCATCACGCCTGCATTTTCAGATGTGTATTCGGCATTCGTATCTTCGGTGATCGGGAGCGCATCCATGTCGAAGCGCAGCAAAACCGTCGGGCCGGGCTTCGCGCCTTCGAGGAATCCAACCACGCCAGTTTTGCCAACGCCTTTGGTCACTTCAATGCCAAGCGCTTCAAGTTCCTTTGCAACAATTCCGCCTGTGCGAATTTCTTTAAAACCAAGTTCGGGATGAACGTGAAAATCGCGGCGCATGGCCTGCGTATACGGGAATAACTCTTGTGCTTTTTTCAAAAAGTCTGTCATGTTGTCTCCTGTTTATTTTCCATGTCCTGGGAATATGGTCTTGATTTTATGTCTACGGATTGTATCCCAACTTGCTCTTGAGGTAACGTCATCTTCGGGCAGCATAAACGCTGGATGCAGATCACCAGTGAACGCATAACCTTCGTCAAGGATGAGACTGACGCTGTCATCGCTATGCCCGGGCGTGTGGATGATCTCTCCCTGCAAGCCGATTTCCGCGAGAAATGTACGGCTCTTTCCTACCTGTAAGTTGATACTGTCATTCGTTGAAATGGGGACGTAGGGATAGTTTTTCTTGCCTGCGAAGAATTCCGTCATCTGCGGGATGAAGTCAACCTGCACATCCAATAGAATGTGTTTGATTCCGAGGTTTTTCAATTCCTGAGTCATGCCTGCGTGATCCGGGTGAAAGTGGGTGACGAGCAGGTATTTGATATCCTGAATCGAATTTCCTTTTCGTTTGAGTTCCCCTGAAAATTGCGCGAGTGTCCCGGCCAGCCGCAGTCAACGAGTAATTTTCCGCCCTTGATATCTATTGCATAATAATTCGTGGATTGGTAACCGACGTTGATGATGTTCATTTCTGTTTGGTCAAAGGTTGAAAGTCAAAGGTCGAAGGTTTCGTGACTTTTGACCTTCGACCTTTGACTATTTGCTTATCCGTATTTCACAACTCTAAACTTCTCTTCATACCGCGGATTTTCTTCCGTGCTGTCTTCTGCACGGCGGGATTTGAAACGCTCGATGAGTTTTTCAACATCCTGCACTTGAGTCTTGTGTTCGAGAATGGCGTTGAGTTTGATATCCCATGTTTCGGTCACATCAATGGTGGTGTTGGGTTGGTTCGTGAGCGAACACCATACTTCCTTTGGCATGTGCGGTTGGAAGCCTTGCGCGAGCAACTCAGGGAAATAGACGATGTTGCCAGCGGCGGGAAAGACCGCGTCGAGGACAACCTGTCCGCAGGCGCGGTGGTCGGGATGGTTGATGCCGTAGAGTGCGAAGAGATTTTGCGGGTCGCAGGTGACGAGGATATCTGGCTTGTGCCTGCGAATTTCGCGGACAACGTCACGGCGGAGATCAAGGCTTGGGACGACGTATCCATCCGGCAGGTCCATGAAGTGAGGCGGGTTTGCGCCGATCACTTTGGCTGCGTTGGCTTGTTCCGTGTGTCGAATCCCGCACAGGCTTTCGGGAGTCATTTCCGGGTGCGTGGTGGGATTGAATCCCTTGTCGCCGCAGGTCAGAAGGACGTAGGTGATGCTGTGTCCGGCGCGTGCCCAGCGTGCCAGAGTCCCGCCGCAAAAGAATTCGGGGTCGTCCGGGTGGGCGAGTATAACGAGAATATTTTGAGAGGATGTCCAGTTTTCGGGTTCGAGTGTCATAAGAGGGTTTTTACGAAGTACGGATTACGCATTGCGTAATCCGTACTTGTGAATTAATTTTTCTTGGCTTTGCCGCAGGTGCAGCCGCCGCCTTCGTGACGGTCACAGGGGGCTTGGGCTTTTCGGCGCAGGGCTTCGAGTTCATCCCACGGTTCAACTTCTTCGCGGGAGAATGTCATCATTTGCGGGCGGTCTGTGCCGCTTTCGATCAGCACCATGATCTTGTCGCTCATCGGCAGGATGTCGATCACTTTGCCTTCGCCCTTGGGCGTGACCACGCGCTTGTTGCGCTTGGGCAGGGTCTTGCGGGCTTCCACATATTGCTCGTACTCGTAGATGAGGCAGCAGCGCAAACGTCCGCACATGCCGGTAATCTCATTCGGCGTGAGCGAGATACCCTGTTCTTTTGCCATCTTGATGGAAATGGGGGAGAAGTCGGTTAGGAATTTGGAGCAGCAGCGGGTTTCAATTCCGCAGGCGCCCATGCCGCCGAGCAGTTTCGCCACGTCACGCGGGCCGATCTGGCGCATCTCAACGTGGGTATTTGGATACAGCTCGTGCATATCCTTCTTGAGCGACTTCAGATCAACTTTGTCTTCGCTTTCTGTGCTGAACAGAAAGGCGAGGCGTGAGCCGTCATAATTGTATTCAGCAGCGACAACCTTTACCTCTTTTAGGTGAAGTTCAGAGGCGCGGGCGCGGCAGTTGATCATGGCTTCGGTCTGTTTGTTTTGCCATGATTGCTGGAGGAGCAGGTCGCGCGGGGTGGCGCGCCGCTCTACAGATTTCCAGCCGCCTTCGGGCTGCGGAGGCGTTTCCTGCACTCGCTGTACCACTTCGCCGAGATGTTTGCCGCGCGAAGTGTCCACAATGACGTGCTCGCCGACGCCTACATCAGGCACAGCGTTAGAGTTGAAGTGATAGATCTTGCCGATTTTGGTAAATCGTACACCGATAATAGTTGGGTTCATGGCGGCAATTATACCGTAGGGAGGAAAGAAGTAAGAGGAAAGAATAGGGAGAAAATGAAAAAAAGCCCCGACTTTTTGCTAGTCGGGGCTTTGAGGTTATTCTACAATATTGATGGGTAGAGCGTTGTTTACACCCAGAGCTGCAATAGAGACTTTCGCCGCGATCTTCTGTGAGATATCTGTGAAGGCTTTTGCCACCACCGAGTCAGGATAGCTGTCTACTATTGGCTTGCCGGTGTCGCCGCCGATGCGGACGTTCTGGTCAATGGGCACTTTTCCGAGGAAGGGCGTTTGTGTAGCTTCGGCCAGGCTTTCACCGCCGCCTGAACCGAATAAGTCCATGCGCGTGCCGTCGGGTAATTCAAGGTAGGACATGTTCTCGACCACGCCAAGGATCGGGACTTCCAATTGCTTGAACATGTTCAAGCCGCGGCTTGCATCTTCAAGAGAAACGAGCTGAGGCAATGTCACGACTACTGCACCGCTCAAAGGCAATGCCTGAGCCAAGGAAAGGGCAGCATCACCAGTTCCAGGCGGGAGATCAACGATCAGGTAATCAAGTTCGCCCCATTCCACATCTCCCAAAAATTGACGGATGGCAGAGTTGAGCATCGGGCCGCGCCAAATGAGCGGCTGACCCGGCTTGACGAGCAAACCCATCGAGATCATTTTCAAACCGTACGCTTCCGCAGGGATGAGACGTTGTCCATTGGGAGGGGGGAGTTTTTCCACGCCCAGCATGGTGGGCGTGTTGGGGCCGTAAATATCCGCATCTAACAGGCCGACGCGTGCCCCTGCCTTTGCCAACGCCACAGCAATATTCACAGAGACGGTGGATTTCCCAACGCCGCCTTTGCCTGAGCCGATCGCAATCGCATTGCGGATAGGCATATTGACCAATCCACGCATACGACCGTCATTGGGTACATCCGAGTCCATTTTGATTTCGACATTGTTCACGCCTACTGCCTTGAGCGCGTTACGGCAGTCCGCTTCGATCTTTCCTTTCAGCGGACAGGCAGGGGTGGTGAGCATGATCGCGAAGGAGACTTTATCTCCCTCGATCTCAAGGTTGCGGATCATATTCAATGTAACAAGGTCTTGACCGAGATCAGGTTCCTGCACTGTGCCTAAAGCGGCTAATACGGCTTCTTTTGTAATTGTCATTGTGTTTTACCTATTAAAAATATTACGTCATTGCGAGGACGGTGTTTTTCCGTCCGAAGCAATCTCAATTATTGGGACGAGTTTGCTCACCGCACTGGCGCGCGGCGCAAGTGTCGTCAGGCTAAAGCCTTCCTCGCAATGACGAGGTTGTTTTATGCTGCTGCCGGCTTTGCTTCTGCCTTGGCGGCTTTTAGTGCTTCTTTTGCGCGGCGGGCTTCGTCTTCACGGGCTGCATTCTCAGGGCGAATGCTGTTGTAATAGGAAGCAGGCTTGAGCAATTTTTCAAGATTGTAGATATTGCGCTCGTAGGAGGCAATGTCGAAATCGTGATCCATCTTGATCGCATCGAACGGACAGTATTCCGCGCAGAAACCGCAGTTCATGCAGATGTCCATGTCAATGTAGAACTCGGCAGGCTGGGGAATGGGTTTGCCGGTCTTGGGGTCATTGGTGCGGACGATCCAGATACATTGCGGCGGACAAACCTTCGAGCAAATACCGCAGGATGTGCAGCGTGCTTCCTTGGCTCCATCCGCGCCTTCATCGTACACGAGGAAGGGAACATAGCGGAATTCCTCGGGCTGGAGCAATTGCTCTTCAGGATACTGGATCGTGAAGATGCCTTTGGTGTCTTTGCTGGAACGGTGCGCAATGCCTTCGGGCGAGTTGTAGCGTTTCTTGCCGCGCACCAACCAGGAAATATCATCTGTGTACGTCTCCCAGAATCGCTTCCAGGTGACGCTTAATCCTTTAAGAATGCCTTTACCATACATAGTAAGTTCTCCTGTTAGCGGTCAAGCTCGCCCATCACAATGTCGAACATTGCGAGGAGCGCAACGAAGTCGGCGATCTTTGAGCCGATGCACATGCTTTCGACAGCCTGCAGGTTGACGAAGGATGCCGGGCGCACATGATAGCGATATGGATTTGGCTTGCCGTTGGATACGACGTAGAAAGCCAGCTCGCCTTTGGGCGACTCAATGCGACCATACGCTTCACCTGCCGGAACCCGAACCTGATACGCCGGTTTCTGTGAGTTGATCGGCCCTTCGGGAATTTGCTTGAGAGCCTGCTCCAAAATTCGCAGAGACTGTCGAATCTCGTCAAAGCGGATGAGGTAGTTATCCATCATATCTGCATTGTGGCGGACGGCTACATCGAAATCGAAGCGGTCATAGATGGAATAGGGGTCAGCGCGGCGCAGGTCATACGGGACGCCAGCAGCGCGAAGGACAGGACCGGTCACTGAGAAGCGGATGGCCTCTTCAGCATTGAGAACATGAATGCCCTTCAAGCGTGCAACCAAAACTTCATTCTCATTCAGGAAGCGTTCCATTTCATCGGTCTTGGCAGGCAGGCGTTCGTGGACGAGGTCTTTGATCTTCTGCAATGCGAAATCAGGGATGTCACGCACCACACCGCCAAAGCGGAAGTAATTACACATCATGCGCGCGCCGGAGACGGCTTCAAAGATATCGAGAACCAGTTCGCGCTCTTCAAAGGCATAGAGTGACGGCGTGTACATCGTGCCGAGATCGTTCATCAACATACCGATGAAGATAAGGTGGTTCTGAATACGGCTCAACTCTGCCATGATCACGCGGATATATTCAGCGCGTTCGGCAACTTTGATATTCATCAATTTTTCGATCGTGGTCACATAACCGAAGTTATTGCTCATCGAGTTGAAGTAATCGAGGCGGTCGGTGTAGGGGATGATCTGCAAGTAGGTGTTGCGCTCGCCGATCTTGTCGTGATTGCGGTGCAGGTAGCCCATGACTGGCTTGAGGCCGGTGATGGTTTCGCCGTCCAATGTGACAGCCACGCGCAGCACGCCGTGTGTGGACGGATGGTGCGGGCCCATGTTCACGACGATGTGGTCGGTCTTCAGTCTGTCATCTTCGCCCTTTGAGCGGAAGCGCTCAAGGGATGCGTACAGGTCATCTTCATTTTCGGGTTTGTAGGCTTCGGGGTCAAAACCCTCGGGGAAGCTCAAATTATCGCGGAAGGGATTCTTGTTCTCGGCGAAGGTGTGCTGTCCATCAGGCCAGCGGCTTTTGAACGGCTTGGCTTCTTCTTCAAAGAAGGGTTCCTTCCAATCCTTGCGGAGCGGATAGCCTTCGTAGCCTTCCCACATCAAAATGCGGCGCAGGTCGGGGTGGTTGGTGAAGCGGATGCCAAGCAGGTCATAGGCTTCGCGTTCCTGAAAATCGACGCCAGCCCAAACGCCAACAAGCGAAGGAATTTCAACAGGGTCGACGCGGTCAACTTGAACTCTGAAAATGAGACCAGCGCCGCCAGTTGTTTTGTAGGCGTGGTAGACCATTTCCATTTTGTTTTCGGCGAGGTAGTCCACGCCGGTGGCGGCGGTGAGCAGGTCATAACCAAATTCGTCGCGGATGGCGGTTGCCACTTCCACGAGATTTTCTTTTTTGACGATGAAGCCGGTATAGCCGGGGCGTGTATCAGCGGTGACACTGTCTGGGAATTTTGCAACCAGATCAACGGTAGAGGTAGAAGCGGGAGCGGCCATTATGCACTCTCCTGTGTCGCCTTTGGCTGGGCAGCGGCGACTTGCTTAATTTCCGCATTGCGGCGTACATCGATCAAGTCAGGTCCAAGAATTGGCATGGGCACGTAGTTGCCGTCTTTCTTTTCTTTGTTGTACCAGGTGACAGTCTTGATGGATTGCTTGTCGATCTTTTCCTGCAGCTTGATCATGCCTGCGATCAATGCCTGCGGGGTGGGAGGGCAGCCGGGGATGTACACATCCACGGGCAGGAATTTATCAATGCCTGCGACCACGTTGTAGCCTTCCTTGAAAGGTCCGCCGCTCGAAGCGCACGCGCCCATTGCCACAACATATTTCGGCTCGGGCATCTGGTTGTACAAGCGGATGATGGCGGGCAGCATTTTCTTGGTGACCGTTCCAGACACGAGCATCATGTCGGCTTGGCGCGGGGTGGGGCGCATCACTTCCATGCCGAAGCGGGCCATGTCGTAGCGGGCGGTTTGCGCGGCGATCATTTCGATGGCGCAGCAAGCCAGACCGAACATCAACGGCCACACAGACGAGCGGCGGCCCCAGTTATACAGGCGGTCGAGCGTTGTGATGGCTACAACATTTTGAATGTCTTCGGGGATGGTGTAGTTCGGTAAACTTAATTTTTCATTTTCCATGAATGTTCTCCTCGAACCAGTCTTGATAGATTGCGTAAAGGATGTCGTCGTTCGCGAGAGCGGGGTCATCCTCAAATTCCGAGAGTTCAAGCGTCCATTTGTAAATCTGTTGCAGCGAAACTTCTTCGATGTTCACATCTTTGTGCTGGCGGCGAAGTTCCATTGCGATTGCGTACGTGGATTCCCAGTTTAAATTCATGCGGTACTTTTCGTCACAAGCGTGAATTATAGCAGGGAGGTGAGATAAGTCAATTGAATTATGTAAATATATATTTGCAAAAATAAAGAAGTGAGTATAATCACGCTGGATGAATGACAAGTCATCGCCTCTTTCTTAGCTATTGCTTGATTCTGTTTCGATCTATATTTTCTTTCGCTGCGGCCCCGCACGGGGATGAACCCCCGCGCTACTTTTACGAACCCCACTAAAGTGGACTGGAGACTCCCGTGATCACCGCCAGACAAAAAGTTCTTGCTCACCTGAAAAAGACCCGCTCCGCTTCGGCGCGGGAAATTGCGCGCGCGTTGAAAATGTCCGCGCCGAATGTGCGGCATCATTTGTCGGTGTTGTGTTCCGATGGGCGGGTGGAATTTGTTTCTGTCAACAACCGCGAGGGACGCGGACGGCCTGAGAAGTTATATTCCCTGTCGCAGGCGGCGTTGGGAGATAATTTGTCGGCGTTGGCGAATGCCCTTTTGACGGTGGCAGGCCCGGGATTAAGTATGGAGGCGGTTGCAAGTCACGTTTTGGATGCAGGTCAATTTGCAAATCTGCCCATCATCAAACGGCTTGAGCTTCTTGTCGGAAAATTAAATGAGATGCATTATCAAGCCCATTGGGAGGCAGGCGCGGAGGGACCGCGGGTGATCTTTGGCCGCTGCCCGTACTCACAGGTGATTGAGAAACATCCCGAGCTGTGTAAAATGGATGCAGCTTTGCTGGAGGAAGCGCTAACCCGTTCTGTTTCCAAATTTGCGAAGAGTGAAGCAGCTTTGCGTGGACTTTGTCCGTTTATTTTTGCGGTGAAATAGGATAATTGAATGATCTATGAATTTACAGAAGAGGAATTGAACGCCAATAAACGCGGGCTATTCAGCGCCGGGCAAAGAAAGATGATCGAAGGGGTGGCGTCTGGATATGCCAGTACGCAATGGGGTACGAAAAGTTAGCTTTCCCTTGGGGTTTTTTCCCTCGGGGGGGCCGCCCATCCCCCCCAAAAGGGGGGAAAAAAAATGCCCGGCCGGCCCCCCCTTTTTTCTTTTTGTGCTGTTTTTGGGGTTTTTTTTCTTTTTGGGATATTTGCTTCAGTGCCGCCCCGTCAAAAAGCGGATTATGGGTAATTCTTTTTTTTCTGGTTTTTGGCATGGGCATTATGGGGGCTGTGGCGCTAAAGAGTATGGACGCGCGAACATTGCAAACCCTTGGCCCGCAGATGTTGGCAGGCTGGTGTTTCACGATCGTTGCTGTTCTGACGGTCTATTCCCTGAGTATTTTCTTTTCATTTAGACGAGCTGCCAAAATGGAGGTGGCTCCAGTGCTTTCCGCCGAAGGGATTATTTCGCATGATTCAGATTATTCTTCGAACGCGGGGCTTAGATCGTATTATGTTTATTTTGGAAAAAAACGCTTTAGCTTCCCCGATGAGATGAACCGCACGTTTCCCGAGGGTTCGACGTTCCGTATCTATTATTGCAAGGTCGGGCAGATCGAGTTGATCATGTCATTCGAAAGATTATCCTAAATTGAAAGGCCTCCGAGATTTTCAAAATCTCGGAGGCCTTTTTTTACAGCTTGAATTCCTTTTGCACAACTTCAATGTTTGCGCCTTTGAGGAAGTTCATGGCGTTTTCATCGGTGCGGTAGGCGGTGCTGTAGACGATCTTGACGATACCTGCGTTGATGAGCGCTTTGGTGCAGTTGATGCACGGCAGGTGGGTGACGTAGCAGGTGGCGCCTTTGGTGGAGACGCCGTGCAGCGCGGCCTGAATGATGGCGTTGGTCTCGGCGTGAATGGTGCGGACGCAATGACCTTCGACCATAAGGTGGCCGATCTCGTCACAGTGACCCTGACCCGCGGGGAGCCGTTGAAGCCTGTGGTGAGGATGCGCTTTTCCAGCACGAGCACGCAGCCAACGAAGGCGCGGTCACAAGTGCTGCGTTCGGAAACAGCATAGGCGATCTTCAAGAAGTAGGAATCCCAGTCGGGGCGCATAATGTCCTCACTCTTCCGTCATTGCGAGGCGCTGCTTTTCCCGACAGAATCACCTTGACTGACTGTGCTTCGCCCGACGGGCTGGTTTGTTTTTTTATTCCACCGTCACACTCTTCGCGAGGTTTCTCGGCTGGTCAACATCCAGCCCGCGGATGGCGGCGATGTGATAGGCGAGCATTTGCAAGGGGAAGACGGTGATGATCGGGGAAAGCATCCACGGGGTTTCGGGGATCCAGAGGACGTGGTCTGCCATTCCCTTCACAAGCTCGTCGCCTTCGGTGGCAACTGCAATGACGATGCCATCACGCGCCTTGGCCTGCTGGATCTGCGAGATCATTTTCTCGTGCCAGGGGTCTTTCGGGGCAATACACAGCACGGGCATGTTTTCGTCGATCAATGCAATGGGGCCGTGTTTCATCTCACCAGCGGGGTAGCCCTCGGCGTGGATGTATGAAATTTCCTTGAGCTTCAACGCGCCTTCGTAGGCGATGGGCATGTTGATGCCGCGCCCGAGGTAGAGGCAGCTGCGAATGTCTTTCAACGCGTGCGCCACTTTTTCGACCTCGGCTTCGGTATCGAGTACGCGACCAGCCAGGTCAGGGATGAGGCGCAGGTCAGAGACGAGTTCCTTGCGGGTCTTGTCGTCGATCACGCCGCGCAGATCTGCCAGCAGAATGGCGAGCATGTACTGGTCCACGAGCGGAGCGGTGAATGCTTTCGTGGACGCCACACCGATCTCAGGTCCCGTCTGCATGGCAATGAAACCATCCGAAACGCGCATGGCTTGCGAGCCAATGGCGTTGACGATGCTCCAGATGATGCCGCCTTTTTTGCGTCCCTCTTCCATCGCGGCGAGCGTATCAGCCGTCTCGCCGGATTGCGAAATGGCGAGGATAACAGTGTTCTCGTCCACGATCGGATCGCTGTAGCGGAACTCGGAGCCGATGACCACTTCCACGGGAATGCGGGCGATCTTTTCGATCAGATATTTTCCGACCATGCCCGCGTACGCGGCAGTGCCGCAGGCAGTGATGTAAATGCGTTGGATGCGTTTCGCCAGTTCAGGGGTCAGGTTCAACTCCGGCAAACGGATGCGGCCTTCTTTGAAATCCACGCGGCCCGCGAGGGTATCGGTCAACGCGCGTACCTGCTCGTGGATCTCCTTCTGCATGAAGTGACGGTATTCGCCTTTTTCTGCGGCAACCGCATCCCATGCAATGGTGTGGATCTCGGGTTTCACTTCCACGCCTTCCAGCGTTTCGATGCGCACGCTGTCTTTTGTGACGATCGCCATCTGCCTTGATTCGAGGAAGATGACCTTGCGGGTATGTTCGAGAATGGCGGGGATATCAGAAGCGATAAAGTTTTCCCCTTCGCCCAAACCGATCACCACGCCGCCAGCATTGCCGATGCGCGCGGTTACGATCTTGTCTGGTTCATCGGCAGAGAGCAGCAGCACCACATTCGCGCCGTCAATTCCCATGAAGGTCTTGCGCGCGGCTTCCACGAACGAGATGCCCGTCGCCTGATGATGTTCCGCCAGATGCACAATGGTTTCGGTATCCGTGTCGGACAGGAACGTCACTCCCTCTGCGCCAAGTTCATCCTTGATCTCGAGAAAATTTTCCGCGATGCCGTTATGCACGACTACCATGCGGCCGGTCTGCCCGAGGTGCGGATGTGCGTTGCGCGCGGATGGCGCCCCGTGAGTTGCCCAGCGCGTGTGACCAATGCCCGGCGCGCCTTTTAGCGGGGACTTGGCGACCAGGTCCACCAATTGGGATAACTTGCCCGCATCCCGCCTAACTTCAATTTGGTTGCCATTAATGACAGCTACCCCGGCTGAGTCATAGCCGCGGTATTCAAGCCTCTTCAAGCCATTGAGTATGATCGGTGTCGCATCACGCGGCCCGACATAACCTACGATTCCACACATAGTTGAGATCCTCCGATTTTGTTTGATGTCGTCATTGCGAGGGCGGTGTTTTTCCGCCCGACACTTGCGCTGCACGCCAGTGCAGTGAGCAATCTCCCTAATTAACAGGAGATTGCTTCGTCGCAAAGAACAACTGCGCTTCTCGCAATGACGTGTTTTATTTTTTTGCCATTCCCTGCCTATTGACTGTGCGATCACTCGCACGGTGTTGTTGGCAAAGTTATCTTTGGAGGGAAAGAATGACGGGTGTGGCACACCCGAAGGGCTTCCGCTGATCGTTCGATTTTCTCCGCGCGGTGGTTGAATAAATCGAAACCACTTGCACGGATTGGCTCCATTTTGCAATGGAGAACCCTCATCCTCGTCAACTTTGAGATCGAATCTCAAAGTCCATGCGCTGCTTTCCCTTTTGTTTGTTCGTGTCACCTCCGTTTTTTTAGGTTGGCGGGATTATACCGTAAAAATTATGGCTGATTTCTTGTAACTACATTTGGCATTGGAGTCCGCAAGTTCTACTTGCGGATGACTGGCATGTCCAGAAGTAGCCTATCCTGGCGTGCCGCCGTTCTTGTGCTTTGGCGACGAGCGTGCGCCTCACGCCGTATCATCCCCGAAGCGAAACGAGTGGGAGTGCAGGTGTGACGGTGGCTGGGTAGTTACTAAAAAATGGCTGCACCTCATCGTGAAGGGATAAAAAATCCCCGCCATGTGAGTGGCGGGGATTTTTTATGTTACTAACAATTGTCCGAAGCGCAGAAGGTGTTGGTTGGCGTCGGCGTACTGGACGGCGTCGGCGTGCTCGTTGGCGTCTTCGTCTGCGTCGGCGTGTTCGTCTTTGTCGGCGTGTTCGTCGGCGTCTTCGTGATCGTCGGCGTAAAGGTCGGCGTGACGACCGGCGTATTCGTCTTTGTCGGCGTGATCGTCGGCGTTTTCGTGATCGTCGGCGTGCTTGTAATAGTCGGCGTATTTGTGATCGTCGGCGTTTTTGTGGGGGTTCGTGTAATAGTCGGTGTTCTCGTGATCGTCGGCGTGTTTGTGATCGTTGGCGTGTTGGTGACCGTTCCCGTGGCGGTCGGTGTGGCGGTGTAGTTGTTGATGCTGCCAGTCACAGGGCAATCGCCCCAGCCTGGGAAGGTAAAGACCAAGGTGATATCCCAAACGCCGTCCCAGGTGGACGTGCTAAAACGGGCTTGCCATTTTCGAGTGGTTCCTCCGCCGTTGATCTGCAGGGTTAATGGCGTGGGGGTTGTGGTGATCGGCGAGGTAATAATATTTGTGGCGGAAGGGTTATCGTACGTGCTGCCATTCCACGTGGAAAGATCATAGTACCTGCCTCCGGCCAGAGGTGAAGCCGAGAAGGTCAGTGTGGAGCTTTTCAGATACGCCGGTTGAAAATTGTTATTTCTGACGTTCATTTCTATGTATCTGCCGTTGTATTGCGGGTTACCGCTGCGTACGATGCTGGCGCAGGAGGGGGCAGGGGTATTCGTCCGTGTCGGCGTGGTGGTTGGCGTTCTCGAAGAGGTAGGCGTTTTTGAGACCGTCGGCGTGCGCGAGGCGGTTGGGGTACGCGAGGGCGTGTTGGTACTCGTCATCGTCGGGGTGGGCGTATCCGTTGGGGTATTGGTGGGTGTGCGGGTCGGGGTGGGCGAATAGTCCACGAAACCGCCGCCGCCGCCGCCTGGGTTGGGGGGAGCTGCGGGTTGGACGATCTCAACGATCTTGAAGGATTCGTTCACACCGGAGCGATAGGAAGCAAGGTGGATCATATCCGGTTGAATACCGAGTGCGGGCAGGACGATAAAGGTAAAGTTATAGTCTGCGGCTACGAATACCTGCTCATCCGGCTGACCAGCGTTTTCGCCACCTGTGCAGCTGGCATAGTCTCCACTGGCGGTGCCGCCCATGCGTGGGCGATTAAAATTATTTTCATCCGAACAAACCGTAATGTTTAGATGTTCATTATCGTTTTGGGCCGCACCTTCGTTATAAAAGAAACCAACGATCAATCGTCTGGTTTCATCCTGGATGGAGGGCAGGCGCGCATTAAAGATCTCCAATTGCTCATTATCCCCGGCGCACGGTGTGGCGCTCGCGCAGTAAGCGGGGTCGTAGGTTCCGGCTGTGGCGTAGCGGATCCCGAAACGGGTGGAGTTTTCGAGGATCAGCCAGGCATAAAAGAGACGCCCGAATTCCAACAGCCCAACCAGAACCAGGATAAGGATCGGCAGGATCAGCGCAAATTCCACCATGGCCTGGGCGCGTCCTTTGGCGGGCCTTTCAAACTTCTTTTTGTGATCTGGAAATAAGTTCATAAGCTTTCTCCGAAACATAACAAGGGCTATTGAGAAATTTTTGTAGCGATATTCTGTGAAATTCTTTCAAAAATACCTGAAAGCGCGGTACTGTTGGAAGCATAAAAATACTGGCCGTGATTGACACTGGCGCCGCCCGCCTCTTCTGCAATATATTGCAGGAGGTCCTCGCCCGGAGGCGGTTCAACGGCAGGATCGATCTCTACCTTTACCGGGACGCCGGAGCTCATATCCATATAGTACGCTTTGTTCTTAATTGCCGCGCCCAGCCCAACGGTATAAATTGTAACGCCGTTTTGTGACGTTAAGTAGCCAGGTCGTCTGCCATATCTCTGGCGTAGTCATCCGCGTCATAGAGCGAGATATCCATGCTATCGCCGCTGATCGGGTTTACGTAGTGGAATAACGGGTCTGTATCGGAATGCCTTGTGCTCGGGTAGGGGTCACGGCACCAGGGGCTTTGCCCCGCAGCCAATAGCCAGGTGTTTTGTGGGCAGAAGCCGTTGGGGAAACTGCCGTTTCCGTCAGTGGCATTGGCGGGGCCGCCGAACAACCCCACCACCACCCAAAACGCGCTCGGGCGCATGGTTGTCGGATGGGTGCCGATTCCTTGCAGGGCATCTCGGGCCAACTTCACTGCGCCACCGATATTACTGGAGGGGCAGCCAGAGGGGTTTGCGAATGCCGTGCTGGAGTATTTTTGATAAAACTCACAGACCTCTCCTAAATACGTTGAGCCTTGATAAAACAGGCAGGAAGTTGGGTTGTCTGAGCCATTACAATCGCGGGGTTCAAACACCTTTAAATTTGTAATTTCGGTCTGTATATCGCCGCGGTTCGTGGTTAACCCCAACACTTCCATAGGGTTGCGCAAACCACCCGGGTTTTGGCTGGTCATGGCAATCACCGCAACGCGATCATACGGGAAGTACAGGCGGCTTACAAAGTCCCATGCTACGTTTTTTACAACGCGCATCGGCTCGCAGCTATTATCGAGGTTACAAACACTTGGGTCATCGTCAGTATCTGATTTGTCGTAAGTATTGTTTTTCGGGTCCGGGGCATTGTAAACTTCATTCCCTGTTTCATACGCCATACCGCCGGAGGTATCCACCACCAACACCAGGTCAATAGTCGCGGCTTCACCGGTCGAGGAGGCAGTCAGGGTAACGCTGTTAATGCCGATCACCCTCAGGAAACCAAACACCACATTGGAAGATGCCGTCACTGACACCAGCTTTCGGTTTGCCATCGGGTGGCCAACCGGGTCCGGGTTGCACAGAGCGGGGCGGGCAAGGTCGGTGGGTTCGCAGGTGTGGATTTCGACATTGCTTAAGTTCTGCACTTGATTAAGGTTCAAAATGCCGATCGCGGCATTCTCCAACCTGTCGAGGTCGAGAAACTCATTCCCGGCCCGTGGACGGTATTCCTGGGCGGCTGCAATAGAGGCCGCGTCCACACTGCGTTTGAGCTTGCCGTATTCGATCAGCAAAATACCGGTATCGGTCACCAGCCCAACCATCGCAACCAGGCCAATAAAAGCAAATGCGATCAGGATAATAGCCTGTCCGCGCTCGGTTCTTCGTAGAAATTTTTCAATATTTTTTTTCATAGCTGGCGTTCCTGATAATATGCGCCTCATGGCTTTGCCGATACCAAAGGCATGATCGTGGAAGCGTACAATATGCTTGGGTTATCTTCCGAGAAAAATGGTTCCGTCCACGGCAAGTGCAGAACGCCTTCATAACTGTAATACACCTCAATAATAAGAAGGCCGGCATCCACCGGAACTCCGCCATTGGCTGTCACAGTCTCCGTGATCTTTGTGTCGCTATATAAGGTGCCCGGATTGGTGGTATTGTATAGTTTGAAAAACTGTGCATTTTGAGGGTGCCTTATAATACCGTCGATCACATCCGGGTTGGGAGCTTCATTTACGCTGATCGTGATCACTGAAATAATTACGTTGTCGCGGGTCGGGTCCACTGGCACCTGCCTGACACCACCTGACGGCATGAGATCGTCAACAACAGCATCCGCTGCGCCTTGATAAAATGTTGGGTCGTCCACCACAACACCATTTACTTTTATTTGCGGGTTCTCAAGGCTGTACCGGCGGGCAGAGGCACGGATCGCATCCTGAAGCGAAAGATACGTATTGAGCATGAACCCGAATTCCACCATCCCAGTGAACAAAAGGATTAACACAGGCAGGGTAATACCAAATTCCACAAGGCTCTGACCGGCCGTTTTACGGCGGCCTTTTGTAGATTTGGATTTGGCGCTCTCAACCAGCGCGGTAATTTTTTGCAGTACACCTGTCATATTTCTCATTTTAATCTTTTCCTGCAATTTCAACAGCCGGACATCGGTACTGTAATGTATTCGTGATGAATTGTTTTGGCAGTGGGGAACGAAGGAAGCACAATGAAACCGCCTGAATAACTTTTACAGACATATTATATCCTATTGGAGGGGTGCAGGTAAATAACGGACAAATCTGTGCTGTTTACATTTCTGTTAGAAATTCTGAATTCCCGCCTCACCCTACGCCGGTCACTGATCCTGTTTTCTATGGAGAGAATCAACCCTGTAAGACTGATCGAACCTCTCGAAGGTTTCACTTAGCTGGTGGTACGCAGTAGCGTGACCTTCATGTCGCCCGAAAACGCGAGATAAATCTCGCGCTACTGCGTAAGGTAAGTATGTAAATTTAAATAAACCTTCGTGAAAATCGGCCCTATTGAATGAGTAGAACTTCCGGCATCTTTATGGCATCGTAGTTCTGTTCATCTTTGTACTTAATATAGATATTATCCGTTCCGTCCACTTCCACATAATATCCGATGATCTGGCTGTGATACGCCGCGCCGCGAATCGAATCAAGGCCATTGATGCGAACATCCGCGCCGGGCGCGAGAATGGTGCCCTTGTACGTCGATTCGTCGCTTCCATTCAGGGCGATAATGCTGTGGTTGCCGATCGGCACATAGAACAGCAGCCCCTTAAAGTTCCCCGTGTTGGCGGCTCCCAGGTCCACCGTGGCGTTCCCGCTGATATGCACCCCGCCGCTGTCCATCATAAAGAGCACGTTATTTCCCGTCAGGTGTTGACCCGCGTTGACCACGAAATCCCCGTTGATGCAGTATGTTCCAGGTTCCAGGGAGGTGACCCCGTCAGGGGGGAAGATGTCCTCATCCCAGTTGCCCGCGCTCATGATGGTGCCGGTTTCATCGATGGTGGCCATCTGATCTCCGCAGCCGACCGTGGGCAGTTTGATCGATGGCGGATAGGGGATCGGGGGCACACCGGTTTGCATGGGGAAAGGCGTGATCAATTTTGGTTTTTGCACCTGGGCGCCGCCGACCACCGAGATCGGGCTGGCATCGCGCACGCGCACACTGCCGCTCCCGAATGACATAAACGCGCAATTGGGGTTGTTGGAGTTAATGAATAAACCGCCGCCTTCAAGGTTAATGGTGGCCTCGCTGTGAACCCAGAAGGAGACTTGAAAGTCACAGCGGCTGCGCGGGGCAAGGCTGACGAGCGCGTAACCGCCGAACATTTCGCCGATCTCCGCAGGTTTTGATTGCGAAATGACTCGTGAGACACTCGTTATTTCCGGAACACCGATCACAGGCCCAAAGTATGTTTTAAGGTGGGAGGTAATGATTACTTCGATGAATTCGGGGTTTCCGCTGTAGTCCCCGGTCATGGGCGGGGTGTTTAATTCAACAGTGTTGGAAATGCCGTCGTTGTTGTACCCATTGTCCTTCGCGGTAAGAAGCGCGGCAGCTCTCCAGTTGCGGCCTTCGATGCGGGCCGTTGCGGCAGACAGTGCGGCTGCGGAGGCGGCCGTCTCCGCCCGGCGGCTGTCCACATACGCGTTGCCGCCATCAATAGCAAGGGCTGCCATGCCGATCAAGCCGATGATCGAGAACACGACGAGGATGATCGCCTGACCTTTTTCGCTGACACTGTTCAATCGTTCTATTCCGTTTATTTTTTTCATGGGCATGGCGGTTGGATGATGACGTTCGTGGCGGAACCGGTTAGGGCAATGGTATCTGAACCGATGATGGTTCCAATAAATGGCATGAGGATCGGGTAATAAAACCGTACGCGGACTCGCAGGCTGTTGGCTTTGCCGCCTGTGGTGCCCTGGCAGGAATCGCCAATGGCTTTTACTTCCACTTGAACCAATTCGCGGTTCGTCAGGTCCACCGGTGAAGAGAAAATTAGATCTTCACCTTGCGGGGAAATATAACGGGCCCTGTTTTCGATTTCGGCTTTGTTATCGGGGTTGAAGGAACCGTACAACGCTCCTTCCTGCGCAGCGTCCCGGATAATCGCATAAGAGAAGATCGCCATCCCAAAATCAACCGTGCCAAGTAAAAGCAGGATGAAGACCGGCAGGCTGATTGCCAGTTCAACAAGGCTTTGTGCCTGTTCATAGGCGAATCGATTGGGTTTGTTTTTTTGCTTCTTCATTATGGTTTTAATGGCTTGAGTCGATCGGATAACTTACGCAGCCCGGGGTGCCGAGAGAAATGATGATGCGCTCTGTTCCGTCTGCGAGGGTGTAATCCTGGGAGAAAACAAATTGAATCACCGATTCGCCGAAGGGGATGGACGGATAATAAGCGGTGATATATGCGGACGGGCTGTGAATATCTCCATTCCACAATTGAGATGCAAGCAGAACCTGCAAGAGGTGAAGGTTGGGGTCATTGCCGGGCCGGTGGCCCGTATCGTGATTCCATTCCACATACACCTGGGAGGCAGAGAGGGCGTACCCGGTGTTGTTGAAGATTTTCATTTCCATAATGTTGTCGCGGAATTCGAGCGGTCCGTGGGTTACGCCTGTGACGCCGGTACAACTAATGGCCGTAGGTGTGATGGATGGCGTGAGGGTGGGCGGCGGGGTCCGCGATGGGGTGAGGGTAAATTTGGGAGGCTGCGGGCTTCCGTTGGCTGGGTTGGTTGAAACGAACTGGGTGTTCGTCGCCACCCCGACAGCCGGAGTGACCCCTCCGTTGATAGTGGTGGGCGGGATGCTGGTTGGAGCGGGCGGCTCTTCTGTTGAGGTGGCTGTTTCAAAACCCGGCTGGGTTCCTGTGGGTACTCTGGAAGGGGTTGCGGATTCGGCTGCGAAGGAAAGCGGCATTGCCGACCCGTCCATTGGGATGGAAATCAGGAAGGTGCGAGCGCTTGCGGAGACGATCGTAAACGGGTCAAGAGGCAGGAGTGTGAGGATCGGTTCGTAGCTGGCAGATACCTGCACAATGATGCGATCCCCGTTGCGGATGATGTTTTCGTCTATCGGGCAGGTATTTTCATCGGGGCTTGGGTCTATGCCGTCTGTGATGGGAATCTGCGTCCCGTCCGCTGTAGTGCCGCGGTCATACGTGATATTGATCTCATCAAAATCAACGATGATCGCGGATCGGTTTGCTACATCCCGAATTCCTTCGCAGTCCTGGTAGAAATAGCCGTTGTCCATTTCGCCGGCCACTGCGCCATACCGTGCTGCCTGACGGGATGCGTTGGCGACGGATGCAAAAATAAAGACCAGCCGCGAAACCTCAATGATGCCGTACAACAGCACAACCAAGAGCGGCAGGACGAGCATGAACTCGACCATGGCTTGTGCGCGGCTTTTTTTTGTACGGCTGAGGAAATATGATTTCATGGGTTGCTTTTTGGGGTTGTGCTATTTTGGGACAATTAATAAGACCAGGCGCGGGAAGTAGATCATCAGGAAAGCGCTGGTGATGAAGTAGGGTCCGTAGGGAATAAAGAGCATGAGCGCGTTTGAGTTATATCTGCGGGTAATCACAAGGCTGATGATAAGCAGCAGGCTTACCACTCCGCCGAGCAGAATGCCCAGAACCAATCCAAACCAGATCAGGGGCCAGCCGAGCATCAGCCCAAGGATGGTGACGAGGATCACGTCCCCTGCGCCAAGCGCTTCTTCATCGTCAGCTTCCTGACCTTGCGCGAGCATTCTTTTTGCGCGGATCCTTGCAAAGAGGACGCCGAAGTAATAAAGGGCAAGCATGATGAGCAGACCGCTCAGTCCACCTATCAGAGTAGGCATAAGCCCGTGGGACACATAACCAACTATCAGCGCAAGCAAAGAGCCGAAGATGCTGGTTGGGTGCAGGATCAGTCGGTGCTCCATGTCGACCGTAAAGATCAATCCGAAGTAGGTGATCAGCACCATCCCAAGGAAGTAGCCGATCTTTGAGGGTGGCTGTCCCCATGTGTAAATGCTGAGAGCCAGGATGATGACATGCACGATCCAAACCCGAGTGGCGCGCGCGTGCCCGTTTTGGCAGTTTCGGTAGAGGAGATAATCCGTCCACGAGTAGGCTGCGCCGCATTGTTTGCAAACCGGCTGGCTGAATTTTCTGGTGTCAGGCAACACATCTGACAGATAGTTGATGATCAGGGCGGCGAGGTATCCAAGAATGATGGGAAGGATAAGTGTGAATGACATTAAATTATTATAATTCCAATTGAGACATGCCGCAAAGTTGGTATTGGGTGTAAGCCGATTGCAATGTTCTTGGCGGTTTTTTGAAACTGCCTTACAATCTTGAAGGTTTAAGGAGGTACAACAATTATGGAAGAATTCGTGATCGAGGGCGGGGTTCCATTGCAGGGCGAGGTGATTCCTTCAGGGAATAAGAACGCGGCCCTGCCTTTGCTTGCCGCTTGTTTGTTATCGGAAGAACCGGTGGTGTTGCATAATTTGCCATTAATTCGGGATGTGCTTGCCATGCGTAAATTGATCGAGAGCCTGGGTGCTCAGATCGAGGAAGTGGATGCGAACTCCTGGCGGATTACCACAAAGGAACTGGTCGCCTCTCATCTGGACCCGGACCTGTGCCGCCGCATTCGGGCGTCGATCCTCATCGCCGGGCCCGTTTTGGCGCGGGCGGGCGGGCTGCGCCTGCCGCCCCCCGGCGGAGATGTGATTGGCCGCCGTCGTTTGGATACGCATATTTTTGCGCTGCGAGCCTTGGGTGCGAAAGTGATCTATGATCGCATTTTTGACATCTCTGCGAACGGCCTGATCGGCGCGGATATTCTTTTGGACGAAGCGAGTGTAACGGCTACGGAAAACGCAGTGATGGCGGCGGTCTTGGCGAAGGGAGTGACGCATATCCGCAATGCCGCTTCGGAACCGCATGTTCAGGAGTTGTGTAATTTTCTGAATTTGCTGGGCGCTCAGATCGAAGGGATCGGTTCAAACTCCCTTCACATTACCGGCGTGGCACGTCTGCATGGCGGAGAATACACGATCGGCCCCGACCTGCTTGAAGTGGTGAGCTATATCGGGGCGGCGGTTGTCACCCGCGGCAGTATCCGCATTCGCAATGCAGGGATCGATCACCTCGGCATGGTGGAACAGACCTTTCACCGTTTGGGAGTCCACTGGCTGGTGGATGGAAAGGATTTGATCGTTCCATCGGAGCAATCGTTGACCATTATTTCAGACCTCGATGGCGCGGTGCCTGAAATAAAAACGAATGTCTGGCCTGCATTCCCAACCGACCTGACGAGCATCGCGATCACCGTTGCGACGCAAGCCACCGGCTCTGTCCTCTTCCATGATTGGATGTTTTCCGGGCGCATGTATTTTACAGATAAGCTGGTTGGCATGGGCGCACGGATCATTTTGTGTGACCCATATCGTTGTTTGATTCAGGGTCCCACTCAACTGTATAGTGAAAAACTGGAAAGCCCTGATATTCGCGCAGGCATGTCTTTGTTGTTGGCGGCATTGGCCGCGAAGGGCACATCGAAAATTAGGAATGTTGTCCAAATTGAGCGCGGATATGAACGAGTGGATGAGAAACTCCGCATGTTGGGCGCGAGGATCACACGCGAAAAGGAATAAAAAAAACAGAAGTCCGCAATTTTACGGACTTCTGTTTTTTTATTTGACCGTCGAATTACGGTACGATGATTACATCTTGTCTGATTTTCACCACGAACAAGTGACTATCACCAACGCGGTTGTTTACGTAACCCGATGCGCTGCTGGAAGAATTTCCGCCGAGAGCGATCAGCGCGTAAGCGTAATATTCGCCCTTTGGGATGGACATCACGCGTTTTTCACCTTTTGCAAGCGGAGAAATGCCGGGTATGAAACCACATTGCGCAAATGCATTCGGGGTGCCCAGCCAAAGCGAAAAAGTAACTACTCCGCCTGATTCGTTTTCAAGCCGAATGTTCGATTGTGGCCCGGCTTCTGCAATATTCATAATGCCGTCACAAGCGCCAGTGGAACCGGAAGCTTGCTGTGTTGCGGTCGGGATGACCAGCGGCGTCTCCAGAGTTGGCAAGGGCATCGGTGTAAATGTGGGCAGCGGGGTAGGGCTGGGAGTTTCGGTGGGGGGGATCGGGGTGGCGGTAGGTATGGCGAGCTGAGTCATTGCCACTACTGTCCATGCAGATGAAACAGCAGTACCTTCCACCTCTGCAGAGGATAATGTGGGGGTACCTTGCGGACCGCAGGCAGTGAGAAAAATGGCAACAACTGCCAAAACGGGAATTATTTTTTTGAGCATATCTATCTCCATTTCTTGGTTTGTGTCTATTATTTTACTGTAATTTTGTTTTTGAAAAAATCGATCTTCAGCATCTTTTCCTCTGACAATGAAAAGGCGCCGGTGAATTCCCTGCCGCCCACCCATGCCACATACGTATATTTGCCCACGGGGGCTTCCACATCAATGGCTTTCTTTACAGGATATTCAAGGATTGTAACATTTCCGTTTGCAGTGACGCAGCGCAGGGAAATGTAAACTTCGGCTTCTGCCTGATTTGTCAGGATAATATTTCCATACGGCAAGTTTGGCGGCAGTGTGCCGTAAAACTGCGGATGCGGCGTTGTTGTAGGCGTTAACGGATTCGGCGTATTACTCGGTGTGTCATTTGCCGATGTGGTCCCCGTAGTGGTTGAAGCACCAGGTATTACGGTTCCGGCCGCTGCCTCCGTGCCCGGAGTCACTGTACCGGTTCCCAAAGTTGCTGTCAAAGTAAGTAGAATCGGGTTTTGAGTTTCTGTTGGCGTGGCTTGAGTGGGAGTGTTTGTCGGGGTCGTCACCACGGGGGTGTTGCTTGGCGCGGTGGTTGCGGTGGGCAGGGACTGCAGCGTTTGTTGGGATAATATTGCCGCTGTTGCCTGTAAGGCCACCTCGGAAATCGGAGTTGGGTTGTCAGCCGATGATTGAAACGCGGCTGGTATGCATGCACTGAGAGAGAAACCAAGCACGAAAACCAGGGCGAGTAATTTTTTCATAGCCAACTCCTTACTCTACAGTAGAGTTTAATTCTGTTTTATCACTTCCATAAATTGCGCCACCACCTCGCGCAACATGCGCTCCGGCAGTGCGCCAACCTGGCGATGCACCACCTTGCCGTCTGAAACGAATAACAGAGTGGGGATGCCTTGAATGCCGAATTTTTGCATCCATTCCGCGTGGTCATCGGTGTTTACCTTTGCCACGATCAACTTGCCTTCGTTTTCCTGCGCAAGTTTATCAAGCGTTGGAGCGATCATTTTGCACGGATTGCACCAGGGCGCCCAAAAATCCACGATGACCGGCACGGTGGATTGCATTACAATTTTTTCAAAAGACTCATCGGTGATATGAATAGGTTCTGCGGACATATTTGTTTTCCTTATTATCGTTCAATTACTTTTATAGTTTCTCCTATTTAGCCGATGGAGTATAACATGAAATCCCTGATATAATCGCCGTCCATGAATAGCCTCTTCTCACGCTGGAAAGATGGTCTCTCACGTACAAGCAAAGCTGCGTTCGGACAAATTGCATCGGTACTCGGCGCGTCTGAAATCACAGATGAAACATGGGATGACCTCGAAACGCTTCTCGTTCAGGCGGATCTAGGGATCGATACTACATCTGCTGTTTTGGATTCACTAAAACGCCTCACGCGGACCGAGGGCCTGATCCGCGCCAATGAGCTTTCCTCTGCGCTGAAACAGGAACTGCGCTCACGCCTCATTACGCCCCCCGCTTTGAACTTTGCCAATAAACCGACCATCATTTTAGTTGTTGGAGTCAACGGATCGGGGAAAACCACTACCATTGGAAAGCTTACCTCGCATTTCTCGGGCGAGAAAAAGCAGATATTACTCGGCGCAGCGGACACCTTCCGTGCCGCAGCGATGGACCAGCTTCAAGTTTGGGGTGACAGGCTAAAAGTAGAAGTGATCGTCGGCGCTTCGGAGAGCGACCCTGGTGCAGTGGCGTTCAATGCCGTTCAAGCAGGAGTCGCCCGAGGTGTGGACATTGTCATGATCGACACTGCAGGACGTTTGCACACCCGATTCAACTTAATGGAAGAACTCAAAAAAGTGAATCGCGTGGTTGGCAAGGCGTTGCCCGGTGCGCCGCATGAAGTCTGGCTCGTACTGGATGCAACGATTGGACAGAACGCATTACAGCAGGCGCGTTCTTTTAAAGAAGCGGTAAACGTTACAGGTGTTATTTTATCGAAGTTGGATTCGTCTGCGAGGGGCGGTATGGCGTTTGCGATCCAACGGGAGTTAGGCTTGCCGATCCTGTTTGCCGGCATGGGCGAAAAGCCTGAAGACCTGACACCTTTTGACCCCGATGCTTTTGTAGATGGAATTTTATCGAACAACTAGGAGATATCATGCAGGATTTGCTTCAACGCTTGCAGGCCGCGAATGACCTGACTCAGCAATTAATGGTGCGTCTTTGACCTGACAGGCAAAGAAATTCAACTATCCCAACTCGAAAAAGAAACCGAACATCCTGATTTTTGGAACGATTCCACAAACGCACAAAAAACGATGAAGATCGTTGCCAGCCTGCGTTCGGATGTTGAATCTTGGAATGGCTTAAAACAACAGATCCATGATCTGACAGATCTTGTAAAACTTGACGACGATTCGCTGCGGGAGGATTTGGAAGGCGAGATTCGCAAAGTGGAAGTTAATATTGAAAAACGATCCTTCGCAGCGATGCTTTCAGGGCCTTACGACCATGATGATGCCATTCTCGCGATCCATGCGGGTGCAGGTGGTACTGATTCGCAGGATTGGGCGGATATGCTTCTCCGAATGTATTTGCGCTGGGCAGAAGATCACGGCTTTTCCGCTGATATATTGGATTCGACTCCCGGTGAAGAAGCAGGCATCAAAAGTGTGACCATTGCGATCGGCGGACGCTTTGCTTATGGATATTTGCGTTCGGAAAAAGGAGTGCATCGTCTGGTGCGTCTTTCCCCGTTTGATGCGGCGCATCGCAGGCATACTTCCTTTGCGTTGCTCGAAGTTCTTCCGCAGGTTTCCATGGAAGAGGCAGATATTGAGATCAACCCCGGTGATATAAAGCTGGATGTCTTCCGTTCGTCCGGCGCGGGTGGGCAGAATGTGCAAAAGAATGCCACTGCCGTACGCCTCACACATTTGCCCACGGGCATCGTTGTGACCTGCCAGAATGAGCGTTCTCAGAATCAGAACCGTGAATTCGCCATGCGGATCTTGCGTGCGCGTTTGCTGGAAATACGTCAGGCGGAGCGGGAAGAAGAGCGTGCGGTTTTACGAGGCGAGTATACAAAAGCCGAGTGGGGGAGTCAGATCCGTTCCTATGTACTTCATCCATATCAGATGGTAAAGGATCACCGCACGGATTTCCAATCCGGAAATTCGCAGGCTGTTTTGGATGGCGACCTTGATGATTTTATGGAAGCCTATTTGAAGAGTACGGCAAAGTAAAATAGTCAGAATCAAAAGAGCAGGTTCGAAAACCTGCTCTTTTTGTTTTATCCACCAGTTGGAAGTCTTTTTTCCAATGTGCTGTTGAACATTTTTTCCTGTTCCTCCGAAGCCGATTTGTACGACTTGCGGCGAACTTTTTTGCCCTTTGATTTTTCAAGAGCCTGAGCCCATGCAATTTGCATTGCAGTAAATTGCGGCTCGTTGGAAACTTCCGTTTCCATTTCGTAAGTTTCTTCTTCCTTCTTGCCTTTGCGTTTGCCTTTTCCTGCGCGGTCTGCGCGTTCGGGTTTGGCTTCTTCAATAACTTCCGCTTGCAGAGCTTTCATGCTCAAGCGGATCTGACGCTTACGGCGGTCCACATCCAAAACCTTGGCTTCGATCTCTTCGCCTTCTTTGAGAACTTCGCTTGCAGTCTTGACGTAACCGTGGGTCAATTCGCTAACATGAATGAGGCCTGGGCGTTCTGCGCCGAAATCCACAAAGGCGCCGTATGTTTCGAGGCGCACAACCTTGCCTTTAACGATCAGGTCAGGCTGGATCTCCTTCCATTCATAGGCGAGCGGCTCGATCATGGTGAGCTCGACGCGGTCTTTCTTCACGCGGCGTACCCAAACATCCACAGTCTGGCCTTCCTTTACAACGTCTTCGACTTTGTTTACTGCTTCTGTCTGGAGTTGTGAGATGTGTATGACACCGGGTAAACTCTGTCCGATGTCAACAAGTGCCCCCGCGAGTGTTGTCTTCAAAACTTTGCCGCTGAGTTTGGTTTTTGGTTCAAGCGCTACGGCGGGCGCGCTGTCGGGTGTAGTCATAATATATTCTCCTGCTGTTTGAAATAATGCCGAAGAAAGATTATACCTGTCAGGCAATAATACGTCAACATACAATTAGTAAGATGTTGGGGAATAGCAAAGTCGCACAATTATGGATGCTGATAAACTGATTAATGAGAAGTCTTGAGGTTGTTTTATGAGTTCAGATATTTCACGCAGGGATTTTTTGCGAATCCTTAAACGTTTTGGGGCAGCTGCCGTTGCGACAATGGCAGCAACGTATTATAGTTATTATTTTGAACCGGGCTGGTTTGAAGTCACTCAGGTTGGAATTCCCCTGGCACGGCTTCCAAAGTCTTTTGATGGTTTTCGGATTGTTCAAATAAGCGATATCCATATTGGCGGTTGGATGAATCGAGAGCGCCTGGCTGAGGTATTGAAACTGGTCAGGGAGCAGACTCCAGATTTGGTGGTGATTACAGGGGATTTTGTTATTGGGCATTCATGGAGTTTGGCTTTGGACTATGCGGCTGAAGACTTTGTAGCACAGATCAAGCCGCTTGCGTCAGATTTTCAGGTACTGGGCGTGATGGGGAATCATGATCATTGGGCTGGTCGAACAAGAGTAAGAGACATGCTTTCCCGTTCCGGCGTCCATGAACTAGAGAATGATGTCGCTATCCTTGTTAGGGGAGGCGAGAGTCTGTGTATTGCCGGGTTGGATGATATCAGTGAGAGAAGACACCGTTTGGAAGAATTGTTGAAAAAGGTGCCGCTGGGCGCATTTTCGATTCTGCTCGCTCACGAGCCTGATTATGCGGATACTGCTTCAGCCACTGGGCGGTTTGGGTTGCAGTTATCGGGTCATTCGCACGGCGGGCAAGTAGTTATTCCCATTCTGGGGCCGCCTGTATTGCCGGACTGGGCCAGGAAGTATCCAGCGGGTCTATATCGAGTAGGCGAGATGTTACTTTACACAAACCGTGGGGTTGGAATGACAAGCCCCTTTATTCGGTTCAACTGCAGGCCGGAGATTACTATTTTTACTTTGCATAGTGCAGAATAGCATTCTTGCCGATTTCGACATACCTATGTATAATTCGGCAACTAAAAGCGTTGATGGGAACGAGTAAATCCGTCGAAACGGTCAGCGAGTCCGAGGTTAGGTGTGAAGCGGATACGCGTAGATGATTGAAAATCCTCCCGAAGCTGTGAACTGAAATTAAACAGTAATCTGTTTGAGAGTAGGGAATCCGAAATTGTTCTTCGTTATCAGAACAGGACGATGGTTGTCGTCCATTGAGTGTCCATCTTCGGATGGAAATCAGAGTGGTACCGCGTGAGTCTTTCTCTCGTCTCTGTATGGAGATGAGAGTTTTGTTTTAACTACGAAACGAATGACTAGGATAGTAGGAGAATAGCTATGTTCAAATCAGTAAGCCCGAAGCTTGATGCACCCTCTTTGGAGGAAAATGTCCTTAAGATGTGGAAGAAGCAGGATATCTTCAAGAAGACCATTGAGCAACGCGAGGGCAAACCAGAGTACGTATTTTATGAAGGGCCTCCTACTGCGAACGGACGCCCGGGTGTTCATCATGTGTTGGCGCGTGCGTTCAAGGATATGTTCCCGCGCTACAAGATCATGCGTGGATTTCATGTCTCACGCCGCGGCGGGTGGGATACACACGGCCTGCCCGTTGAGATCGAAGTGGAAAAACAGCTTGGTTTCAACAGCAAACATCAGATCGAAGAATATGGCGTTGATAAATTCAACGAGCTTTGTAAAAATTCCGTCTTCACCTACATTCAGGAATGGGAGAAGCTCACAGACCGCATCGCGTTCTGGGTTGATCTGGATACTGCCTATGTGACCTACACCAACGACTACATCGAGTCGGTCTGGTGGATTTTGAAAAACTTCTGGGAAAAGGACTTGCTTTTCAAGGGCTATAAGATCGTGCCGTATTGCCCGCGTTGTGGCACGCCTCTTTCTGACCATGAAGTTGCTCTCGGTTACGACGACGCTGTCGACCCGTCAGTTTTTGTGCGCTTCCCTCTGGTGGATAAGCCAGATACTTCATTACTGGTGTGGACGACGACTCCATGGACACTACCATCCAATGTGGCTGTGGCTGCTCATCCTGATGTGGATTATGTTACTGTCGAGCGTGACAACAATGGTGTAAAAGAAAAGCTTATCCTTGCCAAAAATCTGGTTGAAAGAGTTTTCAAGGATGAAGAAGTAAAAGTAGTGGACACCTTCAAAGGTAAAAAATTGAAGGATGTGAAATACAAGCCGCTATTCACTTTCATCCCCACAGAAAAGCCTGCCTACTACGTCATCCTTGCTGATTACGTTACCACCGAAGATGGTTCGGGCTTGGTTCACACTGCTCCCGCCTACGGTCAAGAGGATATGGAATCAGGCAAGAAGTATGATCTGCCGATCATGTTGACGGTTCAGCCTGATGGCACGTTCATCCCTGAGATCACCCCGTGGCGTGGAATCTTCGTCAAAGACGCCGACCCGCTCATCATCAAAGACCTCGAGGCGCGTGGACTTTTGTTCCGTGCTGGAACGATCACGCATACCTATCCCTTCTGCTGGCGTTGCAAGACTCCGCTTTTGTACTATGCGCGTGAGTCCTGGTACATCCGCACGAGTGCAAAGAAAGACCGCCTCGTTGAGTTGAACAAGACGATCAACTGGGTTCCTGACCATATCAAGAATGGACGCTTTGGCAACTGGCTCGAAAACAACATCGACTGGTCTCTCAGCCGTGAGCGTTATTGGGGCACGCCGCTCCCTGTTTGGGAATGTGAAAATGCCACTTGCAAGCATCGCGAGTGCGTGGGTTCTGTTGCCGAGCTTTCTGAAAAAGTTGGCAAAGATTTGACTGAACTCGACCTGCACCGCCCGCACGTGGACAATGTCCATTGGAAGTGTGCCGACTGCGGCGGCAAGATGACCCGCGTCAAGGATCTCATCGATGTGTGGTTTGACTCTGGCTCCATGCCGTATGCTCAGTGGCATTACCCGTTCGAGAACAAGGACAAATTCGAGCAGCAATTCCCCGCGGATTACATCTGCGAAGCCGTTGACCAAACCCGTGGTTGGTTCTACTCATTGCACGCCATCAGCACGTTGCTGAATGATGATGTTTCATTCAAGAACGTCATCTGCCTCGGACACATTCAAGATGGTGAGGGGCGCAAGATGTCCAAGTCGCTTGGCAACATCGTCCAGCCGTGGGATGTGTTGGACGTCCACGGTGCGGATGCGCTGCGCTGGTATCTCTACACCGCCACGCCGCCCGGACAGGAACGCCGCTTCTCTTCCGATCTGGTTGGGGACGTCATCCGCAGCTTTACGCTTACGCTGTGGAATGTCTACTCCTTCTTTGTGACCTACGCCAACCTCGACAAGCCTCAGGCGTTGACCGTGACCGCCGCGACCAATGACCTTGATCGCTGGCTGCTCTCAGAGTTGAACGTGCTTGTCCGTGACGTGACCGAAGCCTACGAAAAATATGATGTCACCAACGCGACCCGCCCCGTGGAAAAGTTCGTTGAGAATCTCTCCACCTGGTATGTGCGCCGCTCTCGCCGCCGCTTCTGGAAGAATGACTCGGATTCAGACAAGCAGGCAGCGTACTCCACGCTGTACACGGCGTTGACCACGGTTGCCAAGCTCATCGCGCCTGCCATGCCTTTCATGGCGGAAGAGTTGTATCAGAACCTCGTCCGTTCGGTGGATGAGACCGCTCCTGAGTCTGTCCACCTTGCGGAGTGGCCCGAAGTGATGGAAGAGTTCATCGATGAGTCGCTCAATCGCGATATGAATTTGGTGATGAAGCTCGTCTCTCTGGGACATGCCGCCCGCCAGAAGGCCAATCGCAAAGTGCGCCAGCCTCTCGCAGAAGTTGCCTTCTCGGTTGGAAATACAACCGAGCGCAACGCTCTCATGAGTAACCTGGACGTGATTCAGGATGAGCTGAACGTGAAGCAAGTCCGCTTGCTGGACTCCAGCACAGAAGCTCTCTCACACCAGTAAAGCCGCTGCCCAAGCAATTGGGACAGAAATATGGCAACAAGTTCCCTGCCATCCAGAAGGCGATCCTTGCGATGAATGCCGAAGAAGTGGCGAAGACTTTCGTCGCAGGCAAAACACTTGAGGTGAATGCTGGCGGCGAAACCTACCAGATCATCTCCGAAGAAGTGGAAGTGAAGGCGCTGGCAAAGGAAGGTTTCTCTGTGGCCGAAGATGGCGCGTATGTTGCCGCTCTCGTTATCGAGTTGACGCCTGAACTGGTGGCCGAAGGTCAGGCTCGTGAATTTGTTCGCCGCGTACAAGACCTGCGCAAGTCCGCCGATCTGGATGTCTCTGATCGTGTGGAACTGTTCGTCGAAGCAACAGCAGGCCTCAGGTCCGCGATTGAAGCGCACGAGGCGTACATCAAAGCCGAAACGCTGACGACCAAACTGTCCTTTGCGAATCCGCCCGCGAATTCATCCGTTGTCGAAGATGAGTTTGACGGTGAAAAAGTGAAGGTGGGGTTGGTCAAAGCGAAGTAGGGAATAGGTGATCAAAAAAGACTTCGGAAAGTAAAAACTTCCGAAGTCTTTTTAATTTATAATTAAACGAACCTGTTTCCATATTTATGTGTTTCCGTGTGTACTTTCACCTACCAAAGGATAACCATGACCTCCTCTGCACTCACCGAACCGAAACCCAACTTGATCCGCTCCATCCTTGCCTGGGGCGTGCATCTCTTCACTGCCACCGGCGCCATCTGGGGCTTGCTCGGTATCTTCGCCGTCTTTGAAGGCAATTATAAAATGATGATCGTCTGGATGATCGTCGCCATGCTCGTGGACGGTTTCGACGGCATGTTGGCGCGCTGGGCGGATGTAAAAAAATATGCCAACGGTGTGGACGGTGCCCTGCTCGATAATATTCTTGATTATCTCAACTATGTGCTCGTGCCTGCCATCTTCATGATCAAAACGGATCTGCTGCCCGAACCCGTCAAGTGGCTGACCGCCTGTCTCATTCTGCTCTCGTCCGCGTATCAGTTCACGCAAACGGATGCAAAGACGGACGACCATCATTTCAAAGGTTTCCCGTCCTATTGGAATGTTGCCGCGCTTTACATGCTGTTGATGAACCTGCCGCCGTGGGTGAATTTCGGTTTTCTGATGTTGTTCAACGTGATGGTTTTTATTCCGATCAAATATATTTACCCGAGCCGCAACAGCTATCTGCGAATTCTCACGCTTGTGCTCACGTACCTCTATGGCGCCATCGGCATCTGGGGATTGGTCCAATACCCAAATCAGCCGCAGTGGGTGGTCTGGGCTTCATTAATTTATGTGGCCTATTATCTTGTCTTGAGCATCATTCCTAAAAAATCTCATGCAGCTTGAAATTGTCACCAAGACGGATGAGGAACTCTACGAGGCGTTTCAACGCCTTGTCCCTCAGTTGACGAATAACAACCCGCCTCCTTCTCTTAACGATCTGGCTGATCTCGTCCGAGATTCATCGTCCACGCTGATCATTGCCCGCAACGAAAACAACGACATCGTTGGCGCGTTGACTCTCGCCGTCTACCGCGTGCCAACGGGCATCCGCTCCGTCATCGAAGATGTCATCGTGGACATCTCCACACGTGGCGAGGGAGTCGGCGAAGCCCTGATGCTGCGCGGCATTGAACTGGCGCGTGAAAAAGGCGCGGGGAATATCTCGCTCACGTCCAATCCCATGCGGGTGGCGGCGAATAAATTGTATTTGCGAGTGGGGTTTGTAAAACGCGAAACAAATGCCTATCAGATGAAGTTGAATAATGCGTGATGCGTAATTTTACGGATTACGCATCACGCATTACGTTTTACGCCTTCACTATATACTTCCCCGTTGCCTTGCTCATATCACTATACACGCCGCGATAATCTTCCGGGAGAAGTTTCGCCAGTTCGTACATCATATCGTCCACGATTTCCTGACGTATTTCCCCGGTCACTTTGACACCTTCCACATTGATCTTGAACGGCTCACCAACGCGGATGTGAAAGTCTGTGCGTTTCAGGCGTTTCAAATTTTTGAGATACACCTCGCCGCCCCAATGGGCTATCGGGATGATGGGCGCACCTGAATGAAGCGCGATGATCACCGTCCCGGGCATGGCGCGTTTTAATTTCCCGTTGTAGTTGCGCGTTCCTTCGGGAGCCAACCCAAAGATCAACCCGTCTTCGAGGGCTTTCAATGCGAGTTTGAGGGCTTTCATGTCCGCTTCACCGCGGTGGATGGGGATGAATCCCCAAATCCCGAAGACCCAGCGCAGGAACCAGTTCTTCCATGTTTCCGCTTTTGCCCAGCCCGTTATTTTTCGGGGCTGCAAGTGAGCGAATAACAAAGGGACTTCAATTTGCCCCGTGTGATTTGCAATAGCGATCACGGGTCCGTGGGCGGGAAATGTGTGCAAGTCTGGCGCATCAATACGGCAGGTGATGCGGGTGTACACGCGGATAAGAAAATTGAGAAACCAAGCTGTGAAATTCATAGGGTCAGGCGCAGATAATTTCCAGTTCTTTTGGCAGCAGTTCAAGGGTCAGTTCTGAACCGTTGAGGCAGATGAATTCGCCGTCAGCGTGGGCGGGGAAGGTCATATCCAAAGACTTGATCGAAACTTTGCTGGCGCGGCGCATCTTCACTTCGGGCTGGCTGGCTTGAGTCCCGCGGATGAAATGGGGGATGAGGCCGAGAATGCGTCCCTTGATGCGGTCTCGGCGATGCACAGATCAAAGAGACCGTCATCGGGTTGGCTTTCGGGAGCCATTTGAAAACCGCCGCCCATGCGCCTGCCGTTCATGACCGAGATCATCAACGAAACCTGTTTGATGGTTTCCTTGTCGTCCAAAACGATTTCAACCTGTGCGGGATTGTAATAAAGGAAGACGGTCTTGATCACGCCGATGAGATAAGCAGGCAGCCCGCGAGTCCAGCGGACTTTGATGGCTTCGTTGCCGACCGCTGCGTCGAAACCGACGCCGATGCCGTTGCCGAAATATCTGCCGTCCGGATAATCGCCGCCTTTGACGAGGCCGAGATCGATCTTTTTGCGTTTGTTTTCCTTGAGCGCTTTCAGCCCATCATTTAAATTGGTGGGGATGCCCGTGCCGCCTGCGAAGTCGTTGCCAGTTCCAATTCCCAGCACAGTAAACGCGGCGTGGTTGAAACCATCTTTGCGTGCGGCCATGATGCCGTTGATGGCTTCGTTCACTGTGCCGTCTCCGCTGGCACATACGATTACATCATAGCCTTCACGAACAGCGCCTTCCGCCAGTTCGGCGGCATGCCAAACCCGCTCGGTTTGCACAAGCGTAAAATCCAGCCCATAGTCACTCAGGCTGGATTCGATTTGTTCAATTGACCTTCCACCAAGCCCGCGGCCTGATGTTGGATTGACAATGACATAATATTTCATATACCGCTCCCGTTTTGGAATGGGGCGAGTTTATCTTTTGTAAGGCTGGTTGTCAATCAAAATCAGGAGTTGTGTTTCGCATAATCTTCGGGGGTGTCGAGGTCGGCGAGAATGCTTGGGTTGTCAACAATTACATAATGGATCTTGCGGGCGTTCTTTTTCAAAAAATCCCGCGCTGTTTTTGGGGGCTTCATTGCCAGGATTTCGTCCCACATGGGGCGCGCCACTAGCCAGGGATGTCCGCGCTGCATTTCATAACTTGGGACGACGATCTCGGATTTGCCGGCCAGGAACGCATTGCAGACATTGCGCACGTTTCTTTCCTCAACCTGGGGCTGGTCGCCAAGACAAATGAGAGCGGCGCTCGCCTCACGCTTTTTTACAGACAAACCCAATTGAATGGAACTCAACATTTCGCCGGTTTGATAATGCTCGTTGTAAACAACCTCAACCGTTTTGCCGATCAATTCCTCTACCTGTTGGTGCGCTCCACCAGTGATCACCAGAATATCTTTTACTCCTGATGCCTGGAATGTGGAAATAACCGTTTGCAGCACCGTACTTTTCCCCCATGGCATAAGCATCTTCGGTTCGCCCATCCGTTTGGATTCGCCAGCGGCGAGGATAATTGCTGTGATCATAATTTGCCTCTAAAGTTTTTCAATGTTAACCAATCTTTGATAGTCTTCGGGTTTGTCCACGTCGAATAATAATATATCATCGTGCCATGGGATGTATTCTACTTTGTATTTGGAGAAAAGCGCCCGCCCGCCGACATCACCTGTCAATTGCAGCAGATCAGGGAATGCGGCCCGGTCAAATAGCACGGGGTTGGCGCGGCGTTCTTCGAGAACAAGCGGTGCGACGATGGGTTGCAATTCTTTTGTGTGAGCTTCGGTCAACGCGCGGATGACCTCGCCTGGGATCTGCGGCTGGTCGGCCAGTAAAAATACAGCCCCGCCGACTTTCTGCGGCAGAGAAGCCACGCCTGCTTTTATAGAAGTGCTTTGTCCCTCTTGATATTCGGGGTTATGGACAATTTCCACGGGCAGATCTTTTAAGCAGGATTCAACGTCAGCGGAGCGAAAGCCTGTGATGACGGCTACAGGCCAAAGTCCGGAATGAAGCGCGGTCTCGGCAATATGTCGCACAAAGGGCTTGCCCTTCCAATCCAGCAGTTGTTTCGCCGACCCGTAGCGAGTCGCCTGTCCCGCGGCGAGGATGATGCCTGCGGTGTGCTCGATGGTGCGGAGTGAATTTTGTTGCAGCGACCCAACGACGATAGAATCAAAAGGCCCAAGCAATTCCCGCGCCATACCCCCGCCAATGGATTGAAGCTCGGGAGTGTCAGCCTGATTGAGTAGTACAATGTGCCGCGCACTCGGCGGGATATTTTTCAGTCCCCCTTGCGGGTGGGTGAGCACAGAGATGATCGCTTGCGGCGTGATCGTTTCGCCAATTGGCAGGCCGCTGAGGTGGGAAAATATTTCGGGACGGTGAACGTGTTCTTCGGTAAGTGGTTTGCCGATTGTAGATAAGCCAGCGACAGCGATCACGACATCTGAAAATTTTGGGATCGGCGGTTCGTGCTCTGCGGGCGCCTTGATTGATTTTTGCCGTGAGCCATCCGCTTCGATAAGGAGTGGAATGGCCCTCTCATTGTGTTTTTCGTGTAGCCAGTGCAGGACTGCGGAATCCACAGGTTTTGTACGGTTGTTTTCTATTTCCCCGGTAATAAGTGTGACACCCTGCTCGGGAATTGACTTTAAATCATCAACATTTTTTGCGATGATGTGCTGGTCTGCGAGCGTGATCTGCCACGCGCCAAGGTGAGAGGTGGCAGTTACGGTGACGGATGATTTGGCCGAAAGCTGGCGCGCAAGCTGGAATAGGGCGGTGGTTTTTCCGCCAGCGCCGACCAGGCTGATGGTCTGATTTGACGCAGAAGGAGAAGTGAGCCGAAGCGCATGGGCGAGGTCCATTCTTTTATTGTACGTCATATTTGCAATGAAAATTGTCTTTGGCTTTTTCGCAAAGAATCGTATAATCGAACCACGTTATTTACTTTTACTATTTGTTCTTGTGAATTGAAGTTCAAAGGGTGCTGTTCATGGAAAAGCCAGTTGCTTTGATCGTTGAAGATGACCGTGATATTGTTGCATTGTTTCGGCATGTGCTGGACATTGCCGGCTATCATACCGAGATCGTTATGAACGGTCTCGAAGCCATGGAACGGGTGGAGAAACTTCTGCCCAATATTGTTCTGCTGGATTTGCAGCTGCCGGGCATGTCTGGTGTGGAGATCCTGAAGCGGATGCGTGCCGAAGAAAGTATGAGCAGGATACCCGTGGTGGTGATCACTGCTTACGCTCCGTATGCTGACAGCCTGCCAGTGGAGCCCGACCTGCTTCTCTTAAAACCCGTGGATATCAATCAATTAAGCAGTCTCGTGCAGCGTCTTCAAGCGACACAGGGCGCCATGCATGAACCGTCTCACGATAAAGTGACCGGGCTTTACACTTTTTCGTTTTTCACAGTTCGGCTGGCATTTTCGCTGGAGCGTGTGAAGCAGACAGGCTTGCGCCGTTTCGGCGTTTTGTTTGCGGATGTGGCTCAGGCGGCGACCTTGAAAAAACAAATGAGTGATGAGGAATACAACAAGTTCTATCGCAAACTTGCCGAGCAGTTTAAGATCACGCTTCGGCCTACGGACACCATGGCCTGGTCGCCGACCGATGGAATGTTCATCACTCTGATAGAGGAGATTCCCAACCCCGAAGCGCCGCTTCGGATCGCAGGCCGCGTAAGAGATGGGATGAAAAAATTCCTTGAAGATAATGACGACGGCCTGGGCCTGCGGACGAATTTGGGTGTGTTACTTTGTGATTCGGAGTATGATGATATTCATCATATTTTGAAGGACATCCAACGTGCCCGCACTCTGTTGCAGGACAGACAATATACCAGCCCTGCCATATTCGACAGGGAAATGCTGTCGAAGTAATAAATGAAAATCAAAACCCACCTCGAAAAGGTGGGTTTTTTATGAGCAGAGCGCCTTGTGGATTTTCGGGAATTGCTTCGAATGATCCGCGCAAATTCGTGAAATCCGCGGCAGAGAATTTTACGAATTTTTATTTCGCCAGATTCTCAAGCCTGCGGTCAGGAATAAACCAGATCGCCGCCACAATTACATAAAGCACAGACGAAGCCACAGGCGAGATAAATGCCAATGGAATGGCGGTGGTATACAATACCAGCGAAACCATGCCTTTTATATCTTTTCCAATGGCGGTTGCAAGTGGTGAATCTTTTGGGTGAGCTGCGAGCAATACCCGCACCAAAATATAATAAGCCAGCCCGGACATCCACAGGGATATCCCATACATGGCGACGGGCCAGGCCGTAAATTCATTCTCGCCCATCCAACCTGTGGAAAATGGGATAAGCGAAAGCCAGAACAATAAATGCAAATTGGCCCACAGCACGTTCCCGTTCACTTTTTGAGCAAATTGAAACAAATGATGATGATTGTTCCAGTAAATACCGATGAATACGAAGCTCAAAAGATAGCTCGCAAAAACAGGGATCAAGGGTTGCAGGTCGGCGATCTCTGAGCCTTGCGGCACTTTTAACTCCAAAACCATGATCGTGATGATGATCGCCAAAACTCCATCGCTAAACGCTTCCAGCCGTCCTTTGCTCATAATTCACCTTTTCTGATGGCGGATTCCGCAAGTTCTACTTGCGGACTTTTCCGAACGTCCTGAAGCAGAGCTTCTGAACTCCTTAAAGATACTTGAAGGTTTGCCATCATGGCAAGGTAGCCGTTTGGGCAGGTACGTAAGAAAGCCATTAAAATTCCCGTCCGAAATAAATCATTCTATAAAGGAAACTCTCACACTTGTCTGATCTTATCGAACGTCCTTCCCTGCTAAAAACCTACACAAAAAGCTTCGCCCCACTCAAAAATCGCAATCTGCGCATCTACCTAGGCGGACAGGCCATCTCCCTGCTCGGCACATGGATCCAGTCCACGGCGCAGAGCTGGGTGGTTTGGGAATTGACCAAATCCGAAAGCTCACTGGGTATTGTTGTGATGTTGAATACGCTGCCTTTATTTCTTCTTGCTCCCTGGGCGGGAGGAATTGCAGACCGCTTCAATCGCCGCTTTATTTTGCTTGCCACCCAAAGCATCGCCATGCTCCTGGCTTTTGTTTTGGCTTATCTCATCCAAACGAATCAGGTTCAGGTCTGGCATATTTATCTTTTTTCATTCATTCTTGGCAACGTAGCTGCGTTGGACTTCCCCGCACAGCAAGCTTTCATTGGCGACCTCTCTGGCATGGGACAGGTCCGTCAGGCTGTCACATTGAATATCATGGGGTTGCAGGTCGCCCGCATGCTTGGTCCCGCCATTGCTGGCGTTTTATTGAAAATGTTCGGCGCTGCTGCTTCGTTCTGGATCAATGGCGCTAGTTTCTTCGTTGTGCTGCTGAGTATTTTTGCAGTCCGCTCGCAGCAGGCAAGCCACCCGCACAATGGAGCGCGCGGACAATTCCGCGAGACGGTGGACTTCATCCGCTCCCAGCCGCGCATGGTGGACTTGATGATCTTTGCCGGTCTGGTCACCTTCTTTGGGCTTTCCATTTTCAACATTCTCCCGTCCGTTGCGGATAACGTCCTGCATGGCGACTCGCAAACCTACGGATTATTATTCGGCGCTTCGGGAGCAGGTGCATTAGTCTCTGTGTTGTTCCTGCTGCCTTTGTCGCAAGCCGCCAAACGCATCGGGTTGATCGTCACGATCGCCGCGGCATGGATGGGAACTTTCTTCCTTTTGTTATCTACTTCCACATGGCTGGCGTTATCGATGGCGGCGATCTTCTTCATCAGTCTAGGTGCGCCGCTTGTGCTGACAACCGGCCTCGGCGTTCTTCAACTGATGGCTCCAGGAAATATGCGCGCACGCATCATCAGCCTTTTCACCATGCTTACTTTCGGCCTGCAGCCAATTTCATCCATTGCCATTGGGTATAGCGCTGAGCATCTTGGTACGCAAACAGCGATTCTGATCAATTCACTTTGTTTGATCACGGGTGCCGTGCTTATGTTCTTCTTTCGAAAGGGGTGGCGCGGCTGGGAATTGCAGCCCACGGTTCCTCCCATTCTTGGTTCCGAAAAGTAGAGATTTTCCTTGCAAGCCAAATCCCCCGGACTTTCGGGGGATTTTTTATTTTACCCCTTGACAGATATAAGACTGTTAGATAATATATCTACATAGATATATAAGATAAAAGGAAGTACATATGAAAACCGCAACCTTCATCAACATACACAAAGCACTTGTCTCCCCCGTTGTCCTCGGCCTGATGTTCGCCTTCAACAACTGGAGCACCGAAGCCTTCATCTACCTCGCCATTCACGGCTCGTACAGCATCCTCTGGCTCATCAAAGACGCGCTCTACGCCGATAAACGCTTCGAAGAAAAAGTTCATCCCGTTGTTGGATTTATCTTTATCTTCCTCCCTTTGGCAGGATACTACCTCGCGCCTTATCTGCTCATCAGCCGCCACGTGACGTTGACACCGCCTCTGACCGCGCTCGTGCTTGTTCTGTACATCTTCGGCATTTTCCTGCACTATGTCAGCGACGCGCAAAAGTTTTACACCCTGCAAAACAAAAAGGGACTGATCGAAGACGGCCTGTTCAAATACACCCGCAACCCGAACTACCTCGGCGAGATCATGATCTACTCGGCCTACGCCATCATGTCACTGCATTGGCTGCCGTTCCTCGTTCTCAGCGGATGGGTCTTCGGTTTCTTCGTAAAAAATATGCTTTCAAAAGATAAGTCGTTATCCCGTCACTCACAATTCACAGAGTACAAGAAACGCTCTGGGTTGTTGTTTCCAAAATTGTTCTAATAATAAACAGGGCCGCTGCCCCCCCGAGCAAAAATAAAATGGACAAGAAAATTCTCGTCATCGGCGCGGCAGGATTTGTCGGCGCACCCGTAGCAAAACAACTTCTCGCAGACGGATTTGCCGTCCGCGTGCTGGTTCGCAATGCAGACAAAGCCCGCCAATTGCTCGGCGATAAAGTGGAGATCGTCACTGGCAGTTTTGAAGACAAAGCCACCCTCGAAAAAGCACTCGCAGACGTGAGCGGAGTCAACATCAGCGTGCCGTGGCAGTCTGAATTTCAAGTAGCACGTGATGTGTCTGAGATCCTCGCCAAACAGGGACGCAAGAATGTCCGCATTAGTTATATCTCTGGCACCACCGCCCTGCCCGAGAATCGCGGATACGCCATGATCGACCAGAAGCTCAAGGCCGAAGATGTGTTGAAGAACAGCGGTGTGGAATACACCATCCTCCGCCCCAGCTGGTTTATGGACGCGCTCGCGCTTTTCGTCCGCGATGGACGCGCCACTGTATTTGGCAAACAGACTCAGTCTTATTACTTCCTCTCGCTTGCAGATTTTGCCCGCGCCGTTTCAAAGGCACACCAGACCGAATCCGCCGCGAACAAGACTTTCGTTCTCAATGGCCCCAAATCCATGTTGATGACAGACGCGCTCCAACAATATTGTGACGCCCGCCATCCTGGAGTCAAAGCCGCGTCCATGCCGATCTGGTTCGGGAAAATACTGGCGATGATGATGAAAAGCCCGCCAATGAAAGACTTCGTTCAGATGATGGCGTACTTCGAGAAGTCACCCAAGGTCAGCCAGCCCAATGGCGCAGAGTCCATTCTCGGTGCGCCTTCCATGACAATGAGCGACTGGCTAAAGAATTAGTAAAAGGAGAAATACATGCCCCTCTCACATGCAATCCTCGGTTTTCTTGAATACAAGCCCATGTCTGGTTATGACTTGAAAAAATTCTTCGACCAATCCATCACACACTTTTGGTCCGCCACGCAAAGTCACATTTACAAAGCACTGGAGAATCTGGAAAAAGACGGCCTCGTGGAATCGGAGGTCATTCAAGGGGAAGGAAAACCCAACAGGAAACAGTATCAGATCACAGTTAAGGGAAGAGGCGAGTTGCGTCAGTGGGTGTCCACTCCGCTGCCGTTGGACATCACTCGCGAGGCCTGGCTCATTCAAGTCTTCTTTGCCCATAATCTTGCAAATGAAGAGCTTGTCAGTCTGTTCGAAAAACGGATCGAGGCCATTGAAGAATATCTGCTGCAACTTCAAACGGCGCAGGCAAACATTGACGAGAATTATAAAGAGCTCGGCGTCAAGCGGCTGCGCGATCTCTGGCAGTTGACTCTTGATTACGGCAAGAGCCATTACGAGAATGAAATAACGTGGCTGAAAAATACATTGCCGCAAATTCGTAAATTGCCCAAGATGGAAATGCCGAAATAATAAAAGGAAAAAATAAAATGGAAAAATTTGACGTAGTTATCATCGGGGCAGGTCTGGGAGGGCTCAGCGCCGCAGGATACCTCGCAAAGGCGGGGAAGAAAGTTCTCGTGCTCGAGCATCACACCGTCCCTGGCGGATATGCTCATGAGTTTCGGCGCGGAAAATATCGCTTTGAAGTTGCCTTGCACGCGCTGGACGGGGCTGCGCCTGGCGGTTGGTCGTATCCCATTCTCAAAGATTTGGAAGTGTTCGATCAGGTTCACTTCCACCGCATTGATCCTTTCTACTCAGTTCAGTTTCCCAAGCAGAAAGTTGTGGCGTCTGCCGATTTGATGATGTACGAGTCCGAACTGGTGAAGCACTTCCCGCATGAGCGCGATGGCATTCACAAGATCATCGCCGACATGGTGGAGACCTACTGGCAGGTACGCCGCTTCGACGCGGAAGGTCAATTGGGCATCCGTCCTCCGTTGGAAAAAATGCCCACGCTCTATCCAAAAATGCTGGCAGCCATGACCATGTCACTGGAAGAATACATGAGCCAGTTCATTCAGGATAGCGAACTCAAGACAGTCTTTACCACACTCTGGGGCTATTACGGACTGCCGCCCGAAAAACTGAACGCCGCCATTTTTATTTTCCCCTGGGTCAGTTTTCACCTGATGGGCGCGTACTATCCCGAAGGCGGCAGCATGGCGATCAGCCGCGCGATGGAAGCCACGTTGAAAAAATTCGGCGGGGAGATTCGCTACAAGGAAACAGTCAACAAGATCGAGATTAAGGATGGACGCGCGGTGGCAGTCGAAACCGAGAAGGGCTTGCGCGTCGAAGCGGATGTCATCATCAGCAACGCGAATTCTCCCGATACCCTGCTCAAGTTCGTTGGGCGTGAACATCTGCCCGCTGACTATGTGCGCGGCATCGAAGAAGCCAAACCATCCATTTCCAATTTTGTTCTTTACCTCGGTTTGGATCGCGACCTGCAAGCCGAAGGCTATACCGATCACGAAATATTTGTGCGGGACAGTTACGACAGCAATGCAGGTTATCAAGCCGCGCTGGATGGTGACTTCGCCAACGCTGGGCTTTCGATCACCAACTACAGCATCGCCGATCATGGCAGTGCGCCCGAAGGCGGAACGGTCTTGAATATTTTTGCGCTCGCCGATTGGAATAGCGACAACCAATGGGGCACGAGCGGCAACCTTGAAAACTACAGCGACAATCCGCAGTACAACGAGTTGAAGAAAGCCGCGACCGAAATTCTTCTCGACCGCACCGAAAAACTTATCCCTGGTTTGCGCAAGTCCATCAAGTACATCGAAGTCGCAACGCCCATCACCAACTGGCGTTATAGCCGCAACATCGGCGGCGCGATCTATGGCAGCGATCAAACTGTCGAAAATGCACACGGCGGACGCCTGAGCGCGCAGACGCCCATCAAAAATCTTTTCCTCGCGGGCGCGTGGACCTTCGGCGGCGGCATGAGCGCGGCAATGCTTTCAGGGCGCGATACCTCGCGCATGGTGATCGGATATATGGATGGCACCGAAGTCGTTTTGATGGCTGCACCTAGTGAAGTGATCAGTGAGCAGTTATCAGTAAGCAGTGAACAGTCATCAGTGGACAGTGACGTTTCGACTAGTTCCAGCGCAAATCAATTACTAATTACCAATCACCAATTACCAGCAACAACCTTGAAAGCCGCTGGTTCGGGACGTGAAATCGCGCTGAATAAAATCGGCAAGCCCGCCGTGCTAATTTTCCACACACAGGAAACCGCCGAAGCCGCCGCGCAAATCAATCAAGCAATCCGCGCGGAAAGCAATTACGCCAATTGCGACTCAATGCTCATCGCCAACATCGTGGACTTGCACTCCGTCCCAAAACTGTTTCGCAGCTTCGCAGAGAAAGCTATGAAAGAATCCTACGACAAAGCCGCCGCGGCACTCGCCAAAGGACTCGCGCCACAGGATTATGTTGCCATCCTTCCCGATTGGGATGGAAGCCTGACAAAGTCCTTCGGTTTCAAGAATACCAACAAAACCGCCGCATTTGCTGTATTGGATAAAGACGGTCAAGTCGCTGGCGGTTATCAAGGCAACGAATCTGGCGCAAAAGCCATTGAAATATTACAGTCAACTCAATAAGGAATTCAAAACATGGAAAACAAAAAGATCCTCGTCATCGGTGGGACGGGTATGCTCGGCAAGCCTGTGGCGCAACAACTCAAGGCGGAAGGATTCAATGTCCGCTTGTTGGCGCGGAATCCTGATAAAGCGCAAAAACTTTTAGGCGACGGCTATGAAATCGTCAAAGGCGATGTGGATAATGTGGCAGCATTGAGAACTGCGCTGACTGGCGTGGACGGAGTCCACATCAGTTTGAAGGGTGGTCCCAGCGAAGCAGACTTTGACCGCATGGATCACCTCGCCACACGCGATATTGCTCAGACTGCCAAAGAACTGGGAGTTGGGCGAGTGACGATTCTATCGGCGTATGCCGTCAGTGAGGAAAAGGCTGATACGCCAGAGAGCAGCTCAAAGCTTAAGGGCGAAGCGGCTTTGAAATCCAGCGGTGTGCCGTACACAATCTTCCGCGCTTCGTGGTTCATGGAATCATTGCCGATGTTCGTGCAGGGTAAAAGCATGTCGCTAATCGGAGATCAGATACACGCGCTGCATTGGATTGCCGTCGAAGATTATGCGCGCATGGTCTCAAAGAGCTATCAGACCGGTGAAACATTGAACAAGGAGCTTTATATTTTCGGCCCGGAAGCATACACAATGGGCGACGCGATGAAAATTTATGCGGACTATACTGGCGTGAAGGTCTCTCCCATTTCAACAAAGATGTTATCCATCATGGGAGCGTTGACCTTTAACACCGAATGGAAAAGCACGGCAGTGTTGATGAAGCATTATGAAAACTGGGGCGAAGACGGCTCGCCTGATGAAGCTAATCGTTTGCTTGGTGTGCCGAAAATTACATTGAAGGAATGGTGCGAGAAAAAAGAGTAGCTACATCTTTTATCGTATATTACTTATAGTAAAAGGAGTTCCGCCGTGAAAAATTTATTAAAACTTGAAGAACTATTTATGTTTGCCCTTAGTATTTTCTTTTTTACAAAATTGGATTTTGTATGGTGGTGGTATCTCGTCTTTTTATTTACACCTGATTTAAGTATGCTCGGTTATCTCTTTAATTCGCAAATCGGCGCAGCAACCTATAATTTCGTTCACCACAAAGCACTGGGAATCAGTATCTTTGTTTTGGGAATCATTCTTGTGAGTCAGCCCATTCAATTTGCGGGTTTGATTCTCTTCGGTCACTCCAGCATGGATCGGGTGATGGGGTACGGCTTGAAACATACAGATTCATTCCAGCACACGCACCTTGGAATGATCGGAAAAGCATGAACGCCAATTTCCCAGAATCTTCACTCCTGAAAAACGTTCCACATGATTATATGGACAGTTATTCCGCTGTGTTGAATGCGAAAGACTTGATCTTTGAACAAGTGGGAATATCCTTCTTCACATCCGACCCTGCGTGGGTGGGCTGGCTCTTCGCGCTTCGCAATACAATCGTCTCATTCCTTGGATTAAAGACATCCAACTCCGAAACAGACAGGCAGAAATTACTTGCCGGCTTTAATTGTGAAGTTGGGCAGCGACTTGGCCTATTCAAGGTTTTCGACAAGAATGAGCATGAAGTCATCATCGGCGAAGATGACAGGCATCTGGATTTTCGCGTCTCGCTGTTTCTCGATAGACAAAGCAATAAACTCATAGTCTCAACCATTGTCAAATTCCATAACTGGCTGGGAAGGTTGTACTTCCTACCCGTCAAACCTTTTCATAAATTGATCGTCCCAACGATGGTGAAGGGAATGGTGAAACAATTGATACAATAGGAGATAACCCAAAACAAAAAAGGAATATCTCATGAAATACTTTATTACTGGCGCAACAGGTTTTATCGGCGGGCGTTTGGCTCGTCAATTACGGGAAGCGGGACATGAAGTGATCGCCGTCGTACGCAACCCTGCCAAAGCGCAGGATCTTGCTCAATTGGGTGTGACCCTACATCAGGGCGATGTGACCGAAAAAGAATCCATGCGCAAGCCAATGACAGGCGTGGATGGAGTCTTCCATGTGGCGGGCTGGTACAAAGTCGGCGTGCGGGATAAGAGTCAGGCATACGCGATCAATGTGGAAGGCACGCGCAATGTGTTGGGATTGATGAAGGAACTGAATATCCCGAAAGGCGTGTACACCAGCACGCTTGCTGTCAACTCCGATACGAATGGTGTGGAAGCCGACGAAAGCTACCACTTTACGGGGAGGCACATCAGTGTTTATGATGCCACAAAAGCTGAAGCGCATGATGTTGCTGTGAAAATGATCAAGGACGGTTTGCCGCTTGTCATCGTTCAACCTGGTCTCGTGTATGGTCCTGGCGATACGAGCAGTGTCCGCACTTCGTTGATTCAATATCTGACAAAAAAGCTGCCCGTCATGCCCAAACAAACTGCATTCTCATGGGCGCACGTGGATGACATCGCTCACGCTCACTGGCTTGCGATGGAAAAAGGCAAGGTCGGTGAAAATTACAACATCTGCGGGCCAACGCACACATTTATCAATGCGCTTGAAATTTCCAAAGAGATCACCGGGGTGGGATTGCCAATGGCAGTGCCAGCGGGAATGATCCGCGTGATGTCCGCGATGATGTATGTCTTTGATAAATTCATTCCCGTTCCTGAAAGCTATACTGGCGAGGGCTTGCGTATCATCGCGGGCGTTACCTATATTGGAACCAACGCCAAAGCCAAACGCGAGCTTGGATACGATCCGCGCCCGTTGAAAGAGGGACTCACTGAGACTCTAAAGCACGAAATGAAATTACTCGGGATGTGAAAATGAAGCCTATCCATTTTGGAAAATTGTTTGGCCTGCAAATCAGCATCCTGCCGCTGGGGTTCATTGGAACCCTGGCCTTGTGGATCGGCTTCTCTGCGATCGCTCATTATGCACTTGGCTTTGCATTCGATGAATCTGTGCTTTTGGGGTTTGTCGCCACGATTCTGCATTGGATATTTGAGTTGATCCACAGCCTCGGTCATGCCTTTGCCGCCAAGCAGACTGGTTACCCAATGTTGGGAATTACCTTTGGTATTTTTGCCATCCTCGCCGCAACGCGGTATCCAAAAGACGAGCCGACCCTGCCATCGTCCATTCACATTCGCCGCGCGTTGGGCGGGCCAATTGCAAATGGATTGTTGTCCATTTTATTTTTTCTGCTTCTCCCTCTTTGGCCAGGCAATTGGTTTTGGATCGGTATGTTCGCCCTGTTTGAAAATTTATTTGTTTACACCCTGCAAGTCTTTCTTCCGCTCGGCTTCAACGACGGCAGCACCATCCTCAGGAATCTACGAAGGAAATAGCAATGAACTTTAACCTGACTCACATCAGCACCGCGACCATGCTTTTGGAAATTGGGAACCTGCGCCTCTTAACCGACCCCGTGTTTGATTCTGCTGGCGGGAAATATTCCTTCGGCTGGGGCACGGGCTCGACAAAGCTGACAAATTCTCCCGTTTCGGCAGAGTCTCTTGGCCGCATCGACGCTGTGTTGTTGAGTCATGACCATCACGAAGACAATCTCGACAAAGCAGGCCGCGCCTTTTTGCCCAACGCGAAACGTGTGTTGACAACAACCTCAGGTGAACGCCGTCTGCGTGGCAATGCTGAAGGATTGGCGAACTGGCAAAGCACAATTCTGGAATCTGGCGACACCAAAGTAAAAGTAACTGCCACTCCCGCTCAACACGGTCCATTGATCGTCCGTCCATTTGCGGGGCAGACCATTGGCTTCATGCTTGAATGGGAAGGCCAGCAGAACGGCGCGCTGTACATCACTGGTGATACGATCTATTATCACGGCATTGACGAAGTCGCGAAGCGCTTCACCGTCAGTGTGGGGATATTCCATCTCGGCAGAGCCAGCTTCCCGATCACGGGTCCGATCCGCTTTACGATGGATGCGAAGGATGGCGTGAAGGCGGCGCGGGCGCTCAATCCACGCACGATCATTCCCATCCATTACGAAGGCTGGAAACATTTTCGAGAAGGCAAATCAATCATCGAAAAGGAATTTACAGCCGCAGGTTTGAGCAATAAACTTCGCTGGCTGGAGTTGGGACAGAATGTTGAGATCGAAGTATAGGTTTTCGCTCTTTCTCTTCTGTGTAATTTTCATTTCTTCCTGCGGCATCGATGTCTCAGGCAAACCGCCCTTTGACGATCTAACCATTTCCCCCGATTACAAACATATTTCCATGCCAGATGGCGACACATGGGATGTGATTTTTGAATTCCCAGCCGACTCGACGTTTACGGGCGTCGTGCGTCATACCTCGCTTTGGTACGATTCGACTGCGCCATTCATGTCTCATGATATTCTCGTCACAACCGGAGATTTTGTCTCTCAGAGTTCTGTGGATGTGAGCGTGATCGCGCACAAGTTCTTTTATCGTTGGGACGGTACGCGGCCAAGTGGAACGATCCATCTCCTGCACGTCTTTCCCGCAACCGCCGAGATCTTTGATCAATTAAAGCAGATAGGGAAGTGGAATAACGTCAGCATCAGCGGGCGGGAAATTCTCAAGATCGACCGCTATGATTCGTCAGGTAAATACCTTGGCTTTTGGATGGATGAAGGCTGCAACACCATCCTTGTCACGTCCGTGACGGTCAATGCAGTTGGTACACCGATTCCCTAGATATAACACAACCCCGTCATTGCGAGCTCCGAGCCTCTAACCGCGTTGGGAAAGCAATCTCCCTCATTGAGTAGATGCTTATTAAAAACATGACTCACCCCGAAATTAAGGTTTGAGGGTGAGTTTGTTTTTAAGCCCCAAATAGGACGCAGATAAACGCAGAAAACGCTGATTTCAATTTTATCTGCGTAAATCAGCGTTCATCTGCGTCCCAAATTAAATTCGTGGTTAATCATGTTTTTTAGGAATTGTTACTACTCCGCCACCGTCATTGCGAGGGCGTTCTTGTTCTCCCTGGCACCGCCCGCCAGGGCAGGTGTGCCCGAAGCAATCTCCTTTTACCAACCAGAGATTGCTTCACCGCCAAAGAGCAAAATCGGCGGCTCGCAATGACGACTGGGTAGTTATCTTATATACCGACCGAGTTATTGATCTCGTTCAACTTTATCAGCACCGCTTCCAGAACGCCGCCGCCGACCGAGAGCGCCTTATCCGAAACCAGCTTGCACGTGGATGGGTCGTTGCGCGCATCTACGTCGCCGATCTTCATGCCTTCAGTGATCTCCACGCGTGGATGAATTAATCCGCGTAGAAGACCATCGAACGGGCTGGTGACTTTTGATCTATTCCCGGCCGTATTTTGGATCTCCGCGATGAGCTGACCTTCTTTGACATGATCGCCGATCTCTGCAACGGGGAACAGAGTTCCTGAGTCTGGCGCGCGCAGAACGCGGCGCGGGTCGCCGTCGGGCTGGCCGCTGTCGGGTTGAGTCTCTCCGCTCCACAGGACTCTGCCGAGGGTGTGGCTGCGGCGGGTTTCTATCACAGCGTGGCAATTCTCACCGGCGCGGAATCCAGGCCCAAGACCGATATGAAGCGGAACTTCCTCGCCTAACATTTCAGGCTCGCGTTTCAAGAGTCTTGCGTCCACAACAAATGTGTGGCGCGGATTCGTCATAAATTGATTGCGCAGGATGTTCGCGTTCGGGTCGATCAGCACGGGGATTTCTCCCGCCTCCAACGTGACCTGAAACTGGTCGGCGGAAACGAGGCGTGCTGTCACCCCTTCAATAGTTTGCACGCCCGCGTACACCGCTTCTGAAAAACAAACGCTGCGGCGCACTGCGAGTGGTTGACTGAGTTCAAGAATGGCAAGTTGAAAACCAACCCGATGCAGGCGAAGGATGACTCCGCTGGCAAGGTCACCGCCGCCGCGAATTAGAATAAGTGGGTTCATTTGACTTCCTGTGATACGTGATGTGTTTGTTCTTGAAACAAAAGCCCAAACGCGTACAAGGTGATATAGATAAAAATAAAGAAGCTTGAGAATACACTGATGAAGAGGATAGATTGCAAACTTGGATGGCTTGCATAGTAAAGCAGTTCACGCAGGTGCTCAAGCGGATGAAAGATGATGTCCCATGAGTTCCAGCGCAGGAAGCGGCCAATGTAAATGCCAAGCCCGCTGAGCAAACCCACCGTGATCACGAACAGCCAGCCTGCGATTCGCCCGAAGGCATTGCGCACAATGTCCTGCATCAGGAAAAGCGAGAACACGCCGAGCAGAATGCCCGTCCATGCGAACCAGTTGATGAGCAGCATATCAAACCAGACAGGAATATTCGGGCGCAGGTGACTCAAGTGCTGTAAGTCAGTGAGGATGTATGGCGAGTTGGGAAAAAATAACAGCCAGGGGATGACCGCCAGCGGCATGGTGATGAAAAGATACTTGCGCTTCTTTGCGAGGCTGGAGGCTGCGTACGCCATCCCAAGCGGGATCCACGCGAGAAACAGATTCCAGACGAGGAAGGTGTAATCTTCGGAGCCGCTCAAAATGGTGCGGACGCGGAACAGCGCCACGGAGAGCAGGCTGGAGCCGCACAACAGCCCGAAGACCGTCAGCCGAAATTTGAAAGGTTGTAGTTTGGTATACATTGTTTGAAACATGCGGACCTCCAAATATTTACACCATTGTATCGGTTTCCACTCGCAATGACTTGCAAAGACTCGCAATTGTTATGGAACTCTCCTTACAAGTGTGAATTGACCTGCGTCGGCTGGGTACTGGCAAGCTGCTCAGGTGTGCTCTGCGCGCGGACGGCCTGTTCCTGCAGCATGTGGCTGAATGAATACAACAGCACGAACACGAACAGGAAGAAGAAAGTGTACAGGACGGTGAATGCGGCGAGGCGCATACTCGGGTCAATGACGAGGCCGAGAATCTCCATGGTGGTTTCGGCGGGGTTCTGCAAAATGTCCCATGAGTTGAGGCGCACGAAGCGCCCGATGTAAATACCGAAGCTGCTTAAGCCAGAGATACCGACGACGAAAAGCCAGCCCGCCCAGCGGCCAAAATTCCGCAGGATGATGTCTTGAATTAAATAGAGGGAGATCACGCCAAGCAGCATACCCGTCCACGAGCACCAGACCACAATGATCACATCATACCAAAGCGGAGCGCCCACACCGCCTGAGCGTGCGAGGTCTTGCAGGTCTGTGAGCATGTAGGGGGCGTTGGGGAAGAATAACAACCAAAGAACGGCAATCACCGGGATGACAAGATAAACCCAATTCCGCTTCCATGAAATGGAATGAGCGATGTACGCCAGCATGAAGGGGATCCACGCGAGAAAGAGATTCCAGATCAAGCCGGTGTGCCGTCTCGTGTCGGTATATGCCACCCTGGCCGCGACGAGAAAAATACAAGTCAGGCAGGCAATGTTGAGCAGGAAAAACACAGCAATGCTGTGTCGGTTGCGATAGGCAAAGTTTTTGAGTTTGTTATACATGAGATTGTTCACGCAGGAATACGATCAAGTCAATATCGCCCGGGGAATAACCCAGTTCCGTCAGGATGGCGGCGGCTTCGCTTCGGTGCTGTGTGCCGTGATTGACAACGTGCGCCATCACCTGCCAGAGGATGTTTTCGTGGGTTTCCCCTTTCATGGTCTTATATTGAAATGTTGAATGTAGTTTTTCATCTGTGAGTGAAGAGACAAAATCGTTTAGCGCGTTTTCTTCTTCTGCCCAACGAGAACGAAGTGCAGCAAAGGTGGGGAAATCCTCGGACAGAAAAGGAGTTTTCGGCGAGTCACCCGTCCAGCGCTTGCGCCAGAGCCATTCGGCAAAGAGAGCATGAGTCAATGCATGGCGCAGGTCATTGTGCGGATGATCCGCAGGTGCAGTGAATTGTTCCTCCGTTATGTTGGCGGTCGCGTCCAGGATCTTGACGTTTGCCCATGAGTTGTATTTGTACAGCAGTTGTATATCCTTTGTGTTCATCTTGATAAAAACTCCAATAGGATCGGGTTGAATATCTCAGGCTTTTCATAATGCGGAATATGCCCGCAATTTTCAATGGCGTGGAATTCGGCGTGGGGCAGGGCCTGCAAGATCAAAATATGGTCTGCAAAAGGAGTGGTGTGGTCATTCATGCCCCAGAAGATCAGGGTCGGCTTTTTCAGCGCGCCGACTTTTTTGTAGGTCTCAAGGAATGAATCCAGCAAGCCTCTCCGCATGGTGGAAAGGATGGCCCGTTTAAAGCCCTTGAATTGCATTTGGATCTTGTACTTTTCCTGAAACATCGTCACTAGGTCAGGGTCGAAGAAATCGGCAGCGATGCCTTTGATCATGTTTTTACTGCCGAACAGGGCGATGAGCAATTCGCCGATGACTGGTATTTTAGCGGTTTTTAGCAGCCGGGTTAATTCCACGCCTTTTCCGCCGGAGGGATCGATCAAAATATGTTTGCGGACATATCGTGGATGTGCTTCGATGAACGCGGTTGTCACCGGACCGCCCATAGAAAGTCCCAGCAGGGTGATGTCGGTCATGCCGAGCGCATCCAGTAGGTCTTTGAGCTGCTTCACGAACAGGTGAATATCGTAGCGGATATTTGGCTTGTCCGAATATCCGCGCCCGAATAGATCATATCTCAGAACCCGAAAGCCTGATCTCGTCAGGAAATCGAATAACGGATCGAAGATAAAGCACGGGACGGAGAATCCATGCACCAGCACGACAGGCTTGCCATCTTTTGGTCCGCCCAACTCGTAGTGAGTGACGCCGTCTGGAAGCGCCACGAAAGTACCCGCCGCTTCCTTGCGGGTGCTTTCGTTCAATTCTTTAGTTTCATCAAAAAAGGGGAAGGACATTTTTATGCGTCGGGACACGGTAGCCGCGCCCCGACGATGTGATTATATTTTTCCCAGCGCCTTTAAAATGCGCTCAGGTGTAAATGGGAATTCGCTCATCCAGACACCGGTGGCATCATGGATGGCAGCAGCAATGGCAGGAGCTACAGGCAGGAAGGGCAGCTCGCCCATGCCTCGCGCACCCCACGGACCGTTCGGGTCGGCAACTTCCACCACAACCGAATCCACTTTTTCCGGAATGTCCAAAACGGTAGGGATGAGATAGGTGCTGAACTGGTCGGTCATCACTTTGCCGTCTTTGGTTTTGTAGTCTTCTAGCACGGCGTATCCATGCGCCTGCACCACTGCGCCTTCGATCTGCCCGACTACCAACTCGGGATTGATGGCTTTGCCGACATCATCAGCAGAGGTGATGCGGATCACGCGCAAGTGGCCTGTGTCCGTGTCTATTTCCACTTCGGCGGCCTGAGCCACATACGCATATTGGAAATTGGGCATTGAATAACCCGTCTCTTTGTTGAACGGAGTGGTGCGCGGCGCGAGATATTTGAACTCTGCAATGGCAGGGCGTTCTTCCGCCTTCCATTTTGCGAGGGCGGCTTCTGCGGCCCCTTTGATGGAATTGCCAGCCATAAAGGTCAGGCGCGAAGCGGAGGCGGAGCCCGGGTTGCCTTGCGTGGCAGTGTCCGAGGTGCGGATCTCCACCATGCTTTCAGGAACTTCCAAAACATGCGCCGCCATCTGGATCATCACCGTATGCGTGCCTTGCCCCACTTCCGCGCCGGCGTGATGCAAAACGACACGCTCTATTTTTCCATTGCCATGAATTTCAACCTTGGCCCAACAGTTTTCCTGATAGCCAAAAGAGAAACCCACATTCTTGAATCCGGCGGCAAATCCACGCCCGCGCACAAGGGACGATTTCTTTTTTTCTTTGGCTTTGCTGCTTTTCTTTTTCTTCCAACCGAATGTATTGCGCGCGGCTTCAATGCACTCCACAATGCTGACGGGGTTCGGGGCGGGCGTACCCACACCCAAGGTGTCACCGTCGCGCAGGGCGTTGAGCAGGCGGAATTCCACAGGGTCCATGCCGAGTTTTTCGGCGAGTTTGTTCATTTGTGATTCGGCCATGAACAGGGCTTGCGGCGCACCAAATCCACGGTAGGCCGCGCCGGGAACATTGTTCGTGTACACGCCGTACACATCCACTTTGACATTCGGGATGAAGTACGGGCCTGTGGAGGTAATGGCCGCGTTGCCAAGCACCTTGTTGGTGGTGTACATGTACGCGCCTCCGTCGCCGACCAGAGTTGATTCTGCTGCGACGAGTTTTCCTTCTCTTGTGGCGCCCCATTTAGCGGTGAGATACGCTTCGTGCCGCTTGCCATGCCCAATGATCGACTCGCGGCGCGACCAGACGATCTTGATCGGCTTCTGAAGTTTCCACGCGGCAAGAGCCAGCACGATCTGCACGGACAGGTCTTCACGTCCACCGAATGCCCCGCCGATGGCAGGGTAGATCACACGCACCATTTCATTCGGCAGGTCCAATGCATGGGCGATGGTTTCGCGGTCTGCATGTGTCCACTGTCCGGCGGCTTCCACGGTGAGCAAGCCTTCGCTGTCAATATAAGCGAGACCCGCTTCGGGCTGCAGGTAGGCATGTTCTTGAACGGGTGTATGGTATTCGCCTTCCACGATCACATCGGCTTTGGCGAAGGCAACGTCCACATCTCCCTTGCGGATCTTGTAGTGGACGCAAACGTTAGTGTCACCCCTGTCCGGGTGGAGGATGGGCGCATCGGCGCGCATGGCAGCTTTCGGGTCAGTCAGAGGCAGACGATCTTCATAATCCACCTCGATCAACTTTATCGCTGCGGCGGCTTCCGCCTCGGAATTGGCTACCACGACTGCAACTTGGTCCCCCACAAAGCGGACAATATCGGTATAAGGTTTTTTCGCGCCCGGGCCGCATAGCACGGGCTGGTCTGGAATTTGCAGACCATACTCATTGACTGGAACATCTTTGGCTGTGTATACGGCAACAACACCCGGTGAAGATATGGCTTTTTCGATGCGAATATCCGTAACGCGGGCATGTGGACGTTCTGCCATGAGAATCTTCATGTGCAGCATATCCTTCATTGTCAGATCGCCGGAGTAGAGCGCCTTTCCGGTCACCTTCCCGCGCGCATCAACGCGTGGATATGATTTTCCAACGGAATTTTTAGACATGGTTTCCTAGCGTGTGTATTTTTTCGGTCTGAATTTTGGCGGAGGCATATCCATGGGTCCCCAGCGTGATGGGCCGAGAGCCTGATAAATCGCGGCATAGATCACTGAGATTAGCCCGCTGAGCATGATCATGATCAGAATGCCAATACTGGCATACGCATAGAGGTGCTGAATACCGGTAAGGCGGCCAAAGATCAGCCAGAGTCCATCCACCTTGTAGACGATCTCCGGGAGTTTTGGAGTGCCCAATAGCTGGTATGGGATGGGCCAACCTTTGGCCAACCCGAATTTGACGAGTTCAAAAGCAGATGCAAAAGAGATGACGGGAATGATGATCATCATCAGGCACCCCAGCCCGCGCCAAACAAAGTGCGGTCCCTGTTTTACCGGCTTTTCCCTGCGTGTTGCTGAACTTCTATATTTTCCCATACATACCTCTTAAGTTTTTATTTTGCTTGCGTCTTCAATCGCTTTGACGATCTTGTAATAGCCGGTGCAGCGGCATAGATTGCCGGTGATGGCCTGTTCGATCTCGTTCCTGGTGGGGTTGCTTTTTTCTTCCATTAATTTTGCACCAGACATGAGGAAACCAGGCGTGCAATACCCGCATTGTACAGCGCCATGTTCGATGAAGGCTTCCTGCACGGGATGAAGTTGATCACCATCCGAGAGACCTTCTACGGTGACGATCTCTGCGCCATGCGCGCGCGGTGCAGGGACAAGGCAGGCCATGACGGCCTGCCCATCGAGGAATACGGTGCAGGCGCCGCATTCGCCTTCGGCGCAGCCTTCTTTTGTGCCGGTTAACATGCCTTCTTCCCGCAGCAGGCGTAGCAAGGTTTTGTCGTACCCGCTGTTGAAGGAATATTTCTTTCCATTAATAATTGTTTCAATTGTTTGTTCGGGAAACTTGCTTGCGGACAGCTGTCTACGGTCTGCGGTTTGGCTGCCCTGCAGCAGAACCGGTTTCTTTGGCATTCCGGCTTTTTCGTCCCCGTCACGGATGGCGGTGAGTCCGCGCATGGTGGTGACGCGTATCATCTCGCGGCGGTAGGCAGCGGAACCGCGCACATCGTCAATGGGATGCGCGGACTGAACGGCGAGTTCTGCGGCTTTGGCAATATTTTTGTCGGTCAGTTTTTTCTTGGCGAGGAATTCTTCCGCTTCCACGGCGTGGGTGATGATGGGAGTCACCGCTCCCAGCGTAATGGATGCCGATTTGACGGTATCCTCTTTCAGATTAAGAATGATCGCCACGTTGACGAGGGAGATGGCTTGTGCGCGCCGTAATGCCAGTTTGATGAACGTCCCGCGCTGTTTCTTTGTCAACGCTTGAAAGGAAATATCCACAAGCATTTCATCAGCCTGCATCACATTCTTGCGGACGCCTGTGTAGAATTCCCTTAAAGGAACAACGCGTTCCCCTCGAGCGGAGAGCAGGGTGACGCTGGCATCCAGCGCCATGAGCGGGGTGATGGTGTCGTTGGCGGGGGAGGCGGTGATAAGGTTGCCTGCCACCGTGCCACGGTTGCGGATCTGCGGCGCGCCCACTTCCCAGGCTGCGCGCGCGAGAGGATAGGCCCTGTCGCGGATGAGTTTGGATGCGGCACAATCGTTGTGAGTGACGAGTGCGCCAAGGTGAATGACGTCGTCTTCGTCTATGATGATCTGTTGAAGGGTGGGGATGCGTGAAATGTCGATGAGCGTTTGAATGCCCTTGCGGACGCCGCGCTCAAGTTCGAGGACAAGGTCGGTGCCGCCTGCCACAACGCGGGCGCGCTCTTTCTTTTCCGCGAGAATTTTGATGACCTCGTCGGTGGAGGTCGCGTTGATATATTCTTTCCACATGGGATTTGGTTTTCGTCATTGCGAGGGCGGTCTTACCTTTGCCCGGCTACCTGTGAGTGTCGTCGCGCCCACCTCGCAATAAAGATATGAATTTATTATCCGCTGCCGGTGACGATTTCGGCGCGGCGCTCGAAAGTTTCAACTGCCAGACGGGAAAGGGTGGTCAGGTTGCGGATGGCGGCAGGCAATGCTGTTTCATCGGCAAGGCTGGCTTCCACATTGTTCAGGGCGTCGCCGACCTGTTTGGCTAGATCGAAGAAAGCTGCATCGAATTGATAAATGGCTTCCAGTTCCTTCTCGTTGATCTTCACAGCATCGAACAAGCCGGAATAGCCGCGTGAAGCCGTGCTGATCTTGTCGATGAAAGTGCGCAGGACGAGCACTGCCTTTTCCATATCGTCCACATAGCTGATCATGCCGGTGTTTACCAACTCAACCTGCAGGTTGGATGCGCGGCTCCATTGCTCTTCGAATCGGCGCGCCACAGTTTCGCGCAGCAGCTTGTCTGCGTCGCGGCGGTTCTGTCTTTCAATATAGCCGCTAAAACCGGGAATGTACGAACCGAGCTTCTTGAATGGGTCGACCTGACTGCTTACTTTTTCAAAGAAATCACTCATTTGAGCCTCCTGGCATAATATACGGGGTTGTGGCTAAATCGTCTCACGACTTTTCAATTATATCGTTTATTTCCAGTTATAATCAAGTTATCATTTTTCATCAGGAGCGTAGCATGTCTACCACAATCAAAGAATTACTTGCATTAGTTGACAACAGCCTATCTGTTGACGGGGCGAACGTAAAAGTACTCGACGCGAACAAATTCAGGAAGAATATTGGGAAACTGGTGGAGCGTTCCGCGCTCGCCTCAGACTCATCTGCGGGCTGGTCCCGTTACCTGATCCGCGCCGCCGCTTTGGAATTGGGCGTATACCCGGCCTCCATCCATGATCTTTATATGGGCCGTGGACGAGGCGATGTCCCAATGACCTTCACAACCCCCGCCTTCAATTTGCGGGCATTGTCCTTCCATGCCGCATGCGCCATGTTCCGCGCTGCGAACAAGCTCAACGCAGGCGCCTTCATCTTCGAATTGGCGCGCTCTGAAATGAGCTACTCCGCTCAGCGTCCTTCGGAATATGCCACCAACATTCTTGCCGCTGCAGTGTCGGAAGGGTTTACCGGCCCCGTCTTCATTCAGGGTGATCACTTCCAGGTTTCTGCCAAGCGTTATGCCGCAGATGCCGCCGCCGAATTGCAAGCCGTGCGTGACCTTTCCATCGAAGCGATGGCCGCCGGTTTCTATAACATTGACGTGGATACCTCCACGCTCGTAGATATCAATCTGCCGACCGTTCCCGAACAGCAGGCGTTGAACAGCCAACTTTCTGCGGAACTCTCCGCTTTCATCCGCGCCAACGAGCCCGCAGGTGTGACCATTTCCATCGGTGGTGAGATCGGCGAAGTTGGAACCAACAACTCCACCGAACCCGAACTGCGCGCCTACATGGATGCCTACAATGAGAATCTGAAGAAGCTGGCTCCTGGTAAACCCGGCTTGAGCAAGATCAGTGTGTTGACCGGAACCTCCCACGGTGGCACAGTCCTCGCGGACGGCTCCATCGCCAAAGTGACTATCGCCTTCGATGTGCTGCGCGATCTCAGCCGTGTTGCCCGCAAAGATTACGGCATGGGCGGAACCGTTCAGCATGGCGCTTCCACTGTGGAAGAAGAGAACTTCAATAAATTCGTGCAGAATGAGGCCATTGAAGTCCATCTCGCCACCAACTTCACCACCATGTTCTTCGACAATGTTCCCGCGGATTTCAAACAGGAAATGTACGCCTGGTTGGACAAGAACAATGCGGCAGATCGCAAGCCCGGCATGACCGATGAGCAGTTCTATTACAAGACCCGCAAGAATGCGGTAGGTCCTTTCAAGGCCCAGTCCTATGCGCTGCCTGAAGCCGCCAAGGATAAACTCATCAAAGCCTGGGAAGCGCAGTTCGATAAACTGTTCAGCCTGCTTGGCATGAAAGACACCAGACAATACACAGATAAATTCATCACCTCTGCCAAGGTTGCGCCCGTGCTCGCAGATTATGTGAAGCAGGATGTTGCCGCAGAAGATGTCAGCGACCTGGCTGATTAATCAAGTCATTGCTTCTTCGGGGGCTTAGCCCCGAAGAAGCGGGTTGTATCATGCCCGTTTCAGACCAAGGCATTACCAAAGATAGATATATGTTCATTCCCCGCACGGCGATCTTCGTCCGGCGCGGGGATGAATATTTATTAATCAAAGGCGCGCCAACCAAACGCTTGTGGGCCGGCAAATACAACGGACTCGGCGGCCACGTGGAACGCGGCGAGGATGTTCTATCTGCCGCGGCGCGTGAATTGCAGGAAGAGGCAGGCGTGGCCGCAGACTTGTGGCTGTGCGGCACTGTGCTGGTGGATGCCGGTGAAGCGGGAGTGTGTTTGTTTGTGGTGTGCGGGGAAAATGTAACAGGCGAGGTCAATGCTTCGAAAGAAGGAGCAGTGGAATGGGTCAGCAAAGAGGCGGTTCTTCATCTGCCTGTGGTGGAGGATCTGCCCATCCTGCTGGAGAAAATCCATGCCATGCAGCGGGGAGATGCGCCGTTCTCAGCGCGTTCGTTTTACGAAGGGGATCAATTGAAGATGGTGTTCCGCTGACCGGTATCGCAATAAAATATTGCGATACACATTACGGAATCATATAGGTTTGCAGTTCGGTGGTGGCAGTGTATGGACCGCCGCCCAGATCCCAATTTTCCACCAATTTAACATAGCCGACTCCCGGTGCATACCAGGTGATGCTCGCGCCGGTGTATTTCATTGGGACTTGTTCATTGCCGAAGGGTACAAGAATTTCCACAGTGGAATTGGCTTGAATTTTTACCGCATCGAAGGTGCCAGCGGGGACGGTGACGGTTTCCCAGCCGATCTCCTGCATGATGATGGAATACGTGCCGGTGGACTCGGCCTGTTGTTCGGTGGGCATGGGGATGGAGCCGTGGATCTTCAGGTCGTAATTCCATTGCTGGCCGCTGGCGATCACGGCGGGCAGGCTGATGCCGGTGATGTCGGAGGTGGTGAATTCGGCGGTGATGCCCTGCGCGGTGATGTTGGCGGTTGTGCCGCCGCCCAATTCCAGCGCCTTCAAGCCGCCCGCTTCACAAGCCCACTCCTGCGTGCGGGTGAGGGATGCGATCTGCGAGGTAATAGTGAACCCATCCGCGCGGACAGAACTGATCGTGTCGCTGTAAGCAAAGGTTCCGTTTGGGCCGCCGGAGTTGATATAGGCCCAGCTTGCGCCCTGGCGGACAGGGTACAGCGGGTTATTACACAACTCGCCAGTGTTTGGAATTAGGGAAGCCACTTGCGTATAGGGGAGTACCACCGGCTGCGCTTCCGGCCCGTTAGATAGGTTGCTGCAGGCCGCCAAACCGATCAGGCAGATGGCAATTATGACGGAAATTTTCCTGGGGGTGAGCTTCATGTTTTCTCCGAACCGCGCGTGCTGCAAATAGTTACAGCCACTTCAAAAGCGTGATGGTGAACTTGCTGCCCCTACCCAACTGACTTTCCACGTCTAACGAACCTTTGTGCTGCTGAATGACCTGGCGCGTGATGGCAAGGCCAATGCCGAGCCCACCGTATAGGTCGTCGCCGCTTCGTTCGAGGTGTACGAACCTATCGAAGATGCGCGGGCGGATCTTCGGGTCAATGCCGATGCCGTGATCTTCCACAGCAACACTGACCTTATTCTCGAAGCTGGCGAAGCGGATCTCCACCACGCCGCCGGGCGCACTGAACTTGACTGCGTTATCCACCAGCGCGGTAACGGCTCTTTCGAGCGACTGCGAATCGCCCTGCACGTTGGGGACGTTGCGTTCATCTTTGAGCTTGATCTTTACCTGCCGTTCGCCCGCTTTGCCGGTATATTTATTGACCACATTTTGAACCACTTCCACAATATTTACAGGCTGGAACTCGGGGATGACCAGCTCGATCTCCTGCAAAAAGAGAATGTCGTTGGTGAGGGTGACGATCTGGTCCACGCTGCGGGAGATGGTATCCACCGTGTTTTGCAATTGCTCGCCGCTGAGCATCCCTTTTTTGAGAGCGTGCAGGTACCCGCTGGCAACCATTAAAGGGGTGCGTAATTCATGCGCGATGTTGGATAGGAATTCCTGGCGGGCAAGTTCCTGCTCGGCAAGCTGTTGATAGGCGTCTGCGAGTTCGGATGCGCGCATACGCAGGTCTTCGATGGCGAGTTGATCGTTCTGCCTTAGCCGTTTGCTGATCTCTCCGACCATGGCCATTGCCACGCTGGGGCTGTGTTTGAGAACGCGGTTGAAGCCTTCCTTATCCAGCTCAAGGACGATGACACTGGTGAGGGACTTGACCGTTGCCGCGCGTGATGCGTTGTGGATGAGCGCCATTTCGCCGAAGAAATCCCCTGCGGTTAGTGTTTTGAGCAGGCGTTGTTCGGAGTTGTTGATGTTCTTGGTGACTTCCAGGTCGCCTTCTAGGATCATGTAAAAGGTTTGCTCAAAGGCATCCTCGTGGCAGATGATGGTTTCTGCGGGGTAGCTTTTGATGCGGCTGTTCATGATGATTTCCTGCACTTCATCGGGTTTGATGCCGGGGAAGGCGCGCGGAATGATTCTAGCGGGGGTGCGGATCGTTGTCATGGGAGCTTTTCTCGAACGATAATTCTAACATCGCACTATGCGATGGACTTTCACCCATTGGGACTATTTAATTTGAGTTTCCTTGCATTGTAGCAAAACGGCGGGGAGTGGGTGTTGCGGTTTCGTTGCCTGATGTGGTTTTCCCGAGGTTGAAAAATCTTAGTAGCGCGAGATTTATCTCGCGTTTTCAGGTGATATTAATGTCGCGCTATATGCTCTCGTCGTCGTCCCTGGCGACGTCGCCGCCTTGAGCGGGGAGCTAGTCTTTTTGTGGATTTGAAAGGATGCAAGGCAGCCTTAAAAAATACCTCAGCGTGGACCCTGCCGGTTGAGGCGGGGCAGGCGCGGGCGCGGAGGGAGGCGGGTTACTTCTTCCGACTATTCCTTTTTTGGATCTGCGCGGCGATGTCTTCATCGGTGATCTTCAATTCGGCTTTTCTGGCGTGGATGCTCTTTTGTGTACCTTCGAGCCATTGTTGGATATGTTCGTGTTTGCCGTGGGATTCGGATTTCAAATAGCGGATGAAGCCCAGAACGTCGATCAATTCCATTTCGGGCAGGGTAGAAATTTCCTCCATAATCATCTCTTCGAGTGAGTTCATAAGCAGGCCTCCTATCTTGATTATACGTCCTGCGCGGGGATGTTTGTAGTGAGAATCAACATCCCGCAAGTGTTACTTTGCGGGATGAGTAATTATGGGTGCAGATGCAGTGATTGGGATGTTCAGACGCTGGAGTCTCTATTCGCGAGGCGCTGGTCGATCTCATCCAACAGGCGCAGGATCTCTGAACGTTCGTTGACTGCCATGCGTAGAGACATGGAAAAGCCTTCCTTCTCGTGCTCGGATACGCTTCTGAGCAGGCCTTCGGCGCGGGTGATCTGGGTGTTCTTTTCAGCCAGTTTGACCTCAAGGCGTTTGCGGTAGCCTGTGAGGAAATCCTCCTTGCTTAGGGGGACGGTCGGTGATGCGGGTTTGTGGAGGAGTTCTTCGATCACCGGCAGGAATTCTTCGAGGACGACTGGCTTTTCCAGAAAACGGGTGGCGCCGATGGTGAGGGCGAAGGCTTTGTCTTCGGGGGCCACGTAGGTTGCCGAGAGGAAGATGACCGGCAGAGTGCGGGTGTTGGGGTCAAGTCGCAGGCGGTGGACAAGGCTGAAGCCGTCCATTTTCGGCATGAGGATGTCGGTGACAAGGAGTGCGGGGCGTTCCTTTTGGATCATCTCATAGGCTTCCAGTCCGTTGCGGGCGGTCACCACTCGATATCCTTTGAATTTGAGGGTGGTGTCCAGCAGGGCAAGGATATCAGGGATATCATCCACGACCAGTAAATAGCCTTTGTTCGTTTCCATACTCTGATTGTAGCTCTTGTTTGCAAAAATGCAAGTTGTGGAAATATTGCAAGATGTTCCAGACTCATCCAACCTGCTAATGACTTTTACAACAGTACCAGTTGCGTGCTATCCTTAATCATGAAAGCCTCCTGCATAAGTTTCGTTTCACAACTAAACTTTACTCAGAAGGCTTTCTCTCTTTAACTCCCTCGACTAAATAGCAAAATCCGAGGGCTGTTTTTCATTGCCAATTACTTTACTCGTACGCTGGTGCTTTGATGGGTGATGTGAACTTTGACGCTTTGCTCATCGCGCGCTCGAAAGCGCGCTGCGCGTCGATCTTGCGCTGGACGTGTGGGGCAAAAAAGCCCGCGTAACGTTTTTGCAGCTCAGGGCGCTGCCAGTCATTACCGCCAACCTTGCTGCGGCATGTGGATGCCCCGCATAAACAATCAAACTCATCATACGCCATCGTGTCGCTCATGGCATAGTCAAAACAAACTTCCTCGCCGATTTTAATGTCTCGCATTGCAACGAGCCCAATCTGGCCCGAAAGACCTGCATTCGGATTGCACGAGTGATTGACATAATCTCCCTCACCAATGGGGCGCGGCACCAGAAAAAGACGATCTTCAACCTGGATGCATAACATGCGCTCACGTTCGGGTAGGTGGATAAAGGTCTCCCATTCATAAACAACGCCGCCGAAAACAGCAATTAACTCGCCCTTTTTAATGGGTTCAATGGCGAAAATGCTGTTCCCGCTTTTGTCGGCTTTCAGGCGGCCTTCCACCCTAGAAGACAGATAGGAACTTGGTTGCTTGGACATTCATATAACTTCCTTTTCATGGATTAAAGATTAACAGCGCCCTCCGCGGTGGTCGAGCCGCGAAAAACGCCATTGATATTTCAATAATACATTAAACACCCTGCATGTAAAGGTTTTAAGTCATGCGAAATGTACTTTTTTTGTTAATGATTTGTTACTGATTTTCCCCGTGCAATTCATAAAATGACCCATGCAGTCATACAGACATCAAAAATAGCATTGCGATTTTAAGAACGACAAAACCGCCTCACACTCCGCCGAAAATCGACTCCGACCATCCGGCATGGTCATTGGCAGAAAGTTAGTCCACCCACTTCGGACCCCAATCCGGTTCGGGATGATTTGTCAGCTGCACTTGATTCGTCCCGTCTGCGCGCATGATGTAAAGGTCGGCCTGCTCATCGTTCCTCATGGAATTGAACACGATATACAAGCCGTCAGGTGAATATGATGCGCCCGCATTGTTCCCGCCATCTGTCAGTTGAATTGCCTTGCCGCCAGGCACTTCCAGTTTGAAAATATTCTTGTCTTCAAACGGCCCTGCATACACCAAAAGAAAATTCCCATCAGGAGACCAGTCCAAACTGCCGCCAATGCCTTGTAATTCCTGCGAAATGCGGACATGATTTCTTCCATCCACATCCATGGTAAATATCTCATACTCCTGCGGAATTCCCATCGACATGGCATAGGCGATTCTCTCACCGTCAGGTGACCAAGCCGTTGCCACAATTTCACCAGTGCCCGTGTACACCAGCCGTGGATTCAGTCCATCCGCATTCACCATCCAGATTGAGGTAGGCCCATCGCCTGCGCGGTTTGCAAATACGACGCGGCGTCCATCGGGGGAGTAATCCGGTGAAACCACATTACCCACATTTTCCGTGATCTGGAATAATTGCTTTTCACTGAACAGCAGCAGATATAGGTCAAATGCGCCGTTGCGATTGGATGCAAACAAAAGAGAGCCGCCATCCGGTGTGAAGACGGGGTAATAGTTACTGGCTTCCATGTCCGTCAATTGAGTGAAGTCACTGCCGTCGCGGTTGACCATGCACAACTGGTTGTAGTCTCCGCGCGTGCAGGTAAAGGCGATGCGTCCGCCGTGAGGGTCGGTGGGTTTCGGGAGAGGTGTGAAGGTGGGCGGGGGAGTGTAGTCCGCCGCGAAGGGGGTGAATTGAATTGGCGTTGGGAGGGTGACGATCTCGGTGGGGCGCACGAACCAAAAGAGTGAGATAAAGCCAGCTGTCAGTAAAAATATAAAAACAGGCATGATGCCGATGCGGGAACTTTTCTTTTTGGGCGCGGTAATGGTCGCGAGGCGGTCTTCCAGCGGGGGTGTGTCTGCCGCAAGGATGTTCGGTTTGGGCGGCGGCAGGAACTGCCATTCGCTAAGAATCGCTGAGGTAACAGGAGCAGTTATCAGGTTGATGCGAGGCGGAATTTTATCCACAGAAACCCGCGCGGCAAGCGCAAGCGAGGAAAGCAATTCTGTTGTGGTCTTCAATCGCTCTTCAGGTTTTTTACGGAGCGCCCAAAGGATCATGCGCGAGAAGTTGTCTGGAATGTTTGGGTTGAGGGAGATCGGTGCGGGCGGGGATAGTTCAAGATGAACCCTGGAAATGGCTTCGTTGGTTTTTGGCGCGCGTTTGCCGTTGATCCAAACACCGGTGACCAATTCGTACAGTATGGTGGCAAGGGCGTAGATATCGGCTGCACTGCCGAGTGTTTTTCCTTCGATCTGTTCCGGCGAGTTATACAGTGGTGGGAGTTTTCCCGGCTTGGTTTCCACCTGCTTGCTGGCAGCCTGAGCATAGGCAATGCCGCCGAGGAATATTTCGCCTTGCTTATTGATGTGGATGAGGTCAGGGGTGAGGTGAAGGTGCAAGTAACCTTGTTTATGCAGTGCTTCGAGCGCGTTACAAATTGCCTGGGTATAGACAAGGACTTCCTCCACGCTGAGCGGCGCGCGCGTGAGAACGGTTTGCAGCGACGGGCCGTCAACCCATTCTTCCAGCAGAAAAGCCAATGTGGGGGTTTGAAAGACACCCAAAAACTTTTTCAGGTTTGGATGCGAAATGGATTGGATCTTTTTGGCTCTGGTTTCCAGTTCCTTGAAAGCCTCTGCGTTGTTGGAGATCGATTTGGGGAGCAGGGTGAGCGCGAGCGCTTTGTTGCTGCGTTCATCTGTGGCACGGTGCAGTTCGCCCAACGGTGTATGGGCAATGAATTCTTCAACGTGATATTGGTTGAGCAGGGTTTGTCTCAACAAAGTTGGCATGGAATGATTTTATACTATTATCCGCAAATGAGAATGGGATTTTGAGTATTAAGTTGGATAAGCCGAATTGAATGGCATCTTTGTGCAGGCGGCTGATATAATTGCAATAAAGATGAGTTTGACATTCTGATATAAACTCAAACTCATGTGTGATAGATATTTCGTCTGTCATCGGAGGGAAGCCGTGAAACCAAGAAAGAGATTGGTACTTCTATCCCTATTACGAAAGAATGTTGGGGAAACTCTGCTGACCTTCTCAGTTTTCATCTTCTTGTATCCGTTGGGGGTAAATGAATTTTTTAATGCGCAGTTTATGCAAGTTAAGAAAACAATCCTCACCCTGCCCTCTTTTCAATTGGACCAGTCAACGAATTTAATCCTTGCCTCCATTGGTTTTGTGCTTATGTTTGTGTTGGTAGTCATTCATGTCATAGTGAATAAACGATTGAACAAAATGCGTTTGGACTTAAGTAAACTTAACACAAATTTGGAATTTCAAGTTCAGGAACGCACCGCTGCTCTTAGTCAAATTAATCATGATTTGGAGTTGGAAATCGCCGAGCGCAAACGAGTGGAGAAACAATTGCATGAGAGCGAAGAAAAATTTCGCAGTTTGCTCGACAGTCAGGAGGGTAATATTATGGTGATTGATTTTGAAGGGGTACATCATTATGTGAATTTGGTCAGCGTTGGGTCAATTACCGGCTCCGGCACGACACAAGATATTATTGGTAAGCGCTTGCATGATCTATATCCCACACGTATTGCCAATTGGCAACTGGAACAAGTCCGACGGGTCTTTACAACTGGACTGGGTATGTCGGGGGATTTCCGAGAGCATGTGGGCAATCGAACTAGTTGGTGGCACCTAAATCTTCAACCCATTCGCAATGCGGTCGGTAATGTTGTGCAAGTTATGGTCAACTCGATCAACATTACCGACCGTAAGCAGGTAGAGGATGCCTTGCGCGAGAGTGAGTCGCGTTTCCGCAGTTACTTTGAACTACCCTTGGGCGGACGGGCTATCACCTCACCTCACAAAAGCTGGCTGAATGTCAATTCTGGATTATGTGACATGCTCGGGTATGCCAAAGATGAATTGATGCAGATGACTTGGGATGAACTTACCCATCCTGAAGATATTGCTGTTGATATGGAACAATTCAATCGTGTCATGGCAGGCGAGATTGATGGTTATACCATCGAGAAACGTTTTATTCATAAGGAAGGGCGTAGTATCCATACCCATATGGCTGTTCAATGCTTGCGCCATCCAGACCGGTCTGTTGATTATTTCGTGGCGTTGCTTTTGGATATTACCAAGCTGAAGCAGGTGGAAGAAGAAATTAAACTACTCAATTCCACTCTCGAACAGCGTGTGGAAGAACGCACTATTGATCTTATCCATGCCAACCATGTCAAAGATGAATTCCTCGCGATGATAAGTCATGAATTACGAACACCGCTAATTAGTATTTTGGGTTTTTCTGAAACACTTATTGAAGGTTTACGTGGGCCTTTGAACGAAAGACAAGAACACGCCATACAAATGATCCAGTCTGGAGGCGAACATCTTTTGGCTGTGATTAATGATATCTTGGACATATCCAAGATTCAAACTGAAAGACTTGAGTTTTTTCCCGAGAATGTTGATGTTTATGAGATTTGTATATCTAGTCTTGAGTTTATCAAACCGTTTGCAGAGAAAAAATCCATAAAAATGGAATTGACCCATCCGGGTGGTCTTAATCTTTTTGTGGACAAAAAACATCTTAAGCAGATTCTTCTCAATTTGCTAAATAATGCGATTAAATTCACTCCTCAATATGGCAGAGTCACGTTGGAGGTACAAGTAGATGCCAAAACACGTGTGATGCGCTTTTCAGTCATGGATAGCGGTATAGGAATCAGCGCCGAGAATCTTTCAAGATTATTCCAGCCCTTTGTGCAATTGGATAGCAAGCTTTCCCGTCAATATGAAGGTACAGGTCTGGGCTTGGTACTTGTAAAAAAGATGGTTGAAATGCATGGCGGGAGCATTGAAGTACAAAGTGAAGTTGGCACGGGTAGTTGTTTTACGGCTATTCTGCCTTGGGAGCCGAAAAACGAAAAAGATTAACATATGCCAATGTTTGAAATTGAATGAGGTTAAACGTGGTGCCGACCTGAGTAAAAAATACTGATCACAAGTAATAATATGTCAACTATATTTGCAATGCCTGACGACAAGTGGCATTTTCTCGTATCAATTTAAATAGACTTAGAAACATGATTGAAATGGAATAAAAAAAACTTTCAGACCAATTAGGAGTCTGAAAGTTTTTTTATTATCTTTGAGTTAGATCATGCGGAACGGCACTCTGCAGCCTCTTTCACAATGCCCATGCCAGCATAAGTCCGAAGATCGCGATGATCAAACCGAAGTGCAGGAAGATATTGCTGAACGCGAGCGGGCTTTGTGGAAAAACAAACTGAACGATCAGATTTAGGATGATGAGGATTATGCCGATGATAGGCAGCAGGCCTTTCCGATGTGCCAGATATTCAGACATGCGGTCTAGTAACTTTGAGATCATACTTCCTCCATATCGTTGCCCTCGACGCCTTCAGGTGCGGGGTTGGCATTTGCATGCCAGGGGGAAAATTGCGCGAGCAGCCTGCCGGGAATGCGGCCATGCATGACCACGCCGCCGCGCTCATGTTCTACACGCTCCACCTGACCAAGCTCATGGAAGAGAGAAATGAGCGCGCCTTGTTTGTATGGCAGTCGCACATGGATGGGAGAATACGATTCGAACAGTTCTTCGCGCATAAGGTGGAGAAGATCGGGAATGCCTTCGCCCGTCATTGCAGAGATGGAGATCGATTTTGGGAATTCCTTCAACACTTCGCGGGCGTTTTCGGGGTTTCTCAATAGGTCTGCCTTGTTCAAAGCCGTGATCATCGGGATGTGACTCGCGTCAATCTCATCCAAGGTTTCCTGAACGGCCTGAAATTGTCCCAGCGCGTTGGGGTGTGAAATATCCACGACGTGCAGGAGCAGGTCGGCTTCGGCAATCTCTTCGAGTGTGGCATGAAAGGCGGCAATGAGGGCGGTGGGCAGTTTTTGAATGAAGCCGACCGTGTCTGTGATGAGAGCGAGTTCATCGCCGGGGAGTTGGACTCGGCGGGTGGTGGGATCGAGGGTGGCGAAGAGTTGGTCGGCGGCATACACATCCGCTTTGGAGAGGCGGTTGAGCAGGGTGGATTTACCTGCGTTGGTATAACCGACGATGGCTACGGTTGGAATGCGCGAACGTTTGCGCTGTGCGCGGTATCTTAAGCGATGGGCTTCCACTTTTTCAAGCTCAGCCTTGATGTGCGAGATGCGCATGCGGATCGAGCGGCGGTCTACTTCGAGCTGGGTTTCGCCGGGACCGCGCAAACCTACACCGCCCGTGGAGCCAGCGCGTCCGCCGCCGCCGCCTGCCTGACGTTCGAGATGTGTCCATGCGCGGGTGAGGCGCGGGAGGTTGTATTCGTATTGGGCAAGTTCCACTTGCAGCATGCCTTCTTTTGTATGAGCATGTTGTGCGAATATATCAAGAATGAGCGCGGTGCGGTCAATCACGCGGATAGTCTTGAGCGCTTTTTCCAATTCGCGCTGGTGACGCGGGGAAAGCTCATCATCGAAGATAACTACTTCGCAGAGGGTTTCTTCAGCAAGCGCTTTAAGTTCTTCTACTTTGCCGGGGCCGATGTAGGTGGCCAGATTTGGAGCATGCAACTTTTGGGTGAGTTCGCCGACTACGTCCACGCCTGCGGTATCAGCCAGTAAGGCTAACTCTGCAAGCGAGTCTTCGAGGGTGAGGATCTGTTTTCTGCCGTGAATATCTGCGCCGACGAGGAAGGCACGCTCACGCGGCTGGGTTGTTGGTTGGGGGAGTTTCTTTGACACTGGATTCCGTTTCTACATCTTTCTTGTTCACTTCAAATTGACCAAAGAATTTGGTCATGCTGGGGTCTGTCGGTTCCGTGCGTGTTGGGAGCAGGATGTGGAATTTCGAACCGTTTAATTTTACTTCGTCGTGGCCTTCGGATTCCACCCAGATCGTACCTCCATGCGCTTCGATGATTCCGCGGGTAATTGGGAGGCCCAAACCGGGTCCACCACCCTTGAATTTTGTCTTACCGCTGGAGTGCAGGTCGGTGCGACCAAGTTGGCCGAACTTCTCGAAGATAATGGCCTGATGTTCGGGCGAGATTCCGATGCCTGTGTCCGCGACGATGATCTCAACGAAGCCCGGTAACAGGCGTCCGTTAATGGTGATCGTCCCATTGTCTGGCGTGTATTTGATGGCATTGGAGACCACATTGTGCAGAGCCTGGTACAGGCGTTCCGAGTCTGCATAGATCATGATCTCACTACCCTCAAATGATTTAATGGTGAGGGTTTGCTTTCGTTCGTCCACGGTCTTCTTTAATTCATTGAAGAGCAGGTTGAACATGTGGCTTACCCACACGGGTTGGAAGTTCAAGGTGAGCAGGTTGTTGTCGATCAATGAGACGTCGATCATGTCGTCGATGATGTGGCGCAGTCGGTGGATGCCTGTTTCAACGCCATTGAGATAGTTGGCCATTTGCGGCTCTTCGGAACTTTGGGCAACATCCACCATCATGGAAGTGTAGCCTTCGATGAGGGTCAGCGGGGTTTTGAGTTCATGCGCAGCCACGGAAATAAAGTTGGATTTGTTGCGGTCAAGCTGCTGCAATTTTTCCTGAGTTTTACCGAGCTCGTTGGAGATGTGCGCGACGCGGGTTTCCATTTCGTAGCGGACAACGACGCTCAAGCTGTGAGTGAGGATGGGGATGACAGCAGCCAGCAATTCGAGCGCGTCTTTCTTATTGAGGGTATCGCGCGCGGTTTCAATGGTGAGTGCGATCATGCGGTTGACCACGAAGGAGACGTAGTAATCGCCTTCCTCCAGATTTGTTTCGGTGGGCGAACGTCCCCAATCGTAAAGGATGGGGTCAAGCCAGGCGGTGTCGCCTGTCATCACGGTTTGTTCGAGCAGTTCGTAAAAGCGCACGAGTTGTTCGGAGAAACCAGCACGAACACCTTCACCGCTCGCCAGTTCGCGAGAGATGCGTTCCACCCAGGGGTCGTGTAGTTTTTGCAACGATATTTGTAATGTCATTAGCTTAAGTGTACGCTGAGATTAGGGTTTTGGCTATGGTTTTAGATGACAGAACGTAGATGATAGATAATGGTGAATTAACCGTGGTCTATTGTCCATTAACAACCCAGTGCCAGAGGGTGTCGCCGACAGCGTGCAGAGATTCGGCTGAGACTTTATCGGGAGTGTCCTGCGTGGTGTGCCAGTATGGATAGTCGAAGTCGATGATGTCTACAGCCGGGATGTTTTTCTCAAGGAAGGGGGTGTGGTCATCGAGCATGGAATATTTTTCTTCATTAATGAATACGTTGTCATAACCAAGCGAGGCGGCAGTATTCCATATTTCGGTGCGGATGGCGACGTTGGAATTTTTCTCCAGATAAATATTCAAATCGGCGTCGCCGATCATATCGACGATGACAACGGCACGAGGATTGATGGGTATCTCTTCGGCAAAGGCACGTGAGCCGAGAATCCAGTCCCAGCCTTCAATACGGCCATTATCTTCGGTGTCGAAGAAGACGAGCCAAACAGGGACGGTGTCAACGGGTAGCGAGCGGGCGAGTTCGAGGAGAATAGCCACGCCGGATGCACCATCATTTGCGCCAGGGACGGGTTCTGTCTGTTTGGCGGGGTCTGGGTCATGATCGGCGATCATGCGTGTATCGTAATGCGCGCCAAGGATGATCTGCGGAGGTTCGGCGTTACGTTTTGCGATGATATTGAAGATGGGATGCCCCAGCCGTTCTGATTCGTGGACTTCAACCTGCCAGCCCGCTGATTCCAATTCTGCGCGCATCCATTCTTGAACTTGGGCATGGCCGGTTGACCCGGGAATTCGCGGCCCGAAGGCGACTTGCGTTTGCACGTCTGCATAGGCGCGGGAACTGTCGAAGGAAACCGAATCAGCTTCACGGTTAAGGAAGGAGGCGATGTACCAGCCTGCTACCAGAGCCAGAAGAGCGAAGATCAAAGAAAGGTAGATGATGACGGAACGTTTGGTCATTGTGTCAGTTGGTAGTGGGTAGTTAACGGTGGGTGGTCTCGATACGTTCCGCGCTGTGCTCGGCACTACTCGACCACCAGTGACAGGTAGTGAGCGAGCGCATTGGCGGCGCGGTCGGCATAGAGTTGACCGCGTTCGCGTTTGCCTGTTTTTTTAGGGAGGTCTTCCAGTGGAGGCAAAATGCCGAAGTTGGATTTCATGGGTTGGAAATCTTTGAGGCTGGCATGGGTGACGTAGTGACAAAGGGTGCCGAGCATGGTTTCCTGCGGGAGTTCGAGGAGGGGTTGATCCTTGAGCAGGCGCGCGGCGTTGAGACCAGCGAGCAGTCCCGTGGCGATGTTGCCCATATAACCTTCCACGCCGGTGATCTGACCCGCGAAGAGAAGATCGTCGCGGGTGATGTGTTGAAGGGTGGGGCGCAGAAGTTTGGGCGAGGCGATGAAGGTGTTGCGGTGCATTTGCCCGTAGCGCTCGAACTCAGCGTGATCGAGGCCGGGGATCATGCGTAAGACGCGGCGCTGTTCGGGGAATTTGAGATTGGTCTGGAAGCCAACGAGATTGTATAAACTGCCCGCGAGATTATCCTGCCGAAGTTGGACAACGGCATATGGACGTTTGCCTGTGCGCGGGTCACGCAGACCGACGGGACGCATGGGGCCAAAAGCGAGTGAGTCCACGCCGCGCTCGGCGATGACTTCCACAGGCAGGCAGCCTTCGAAGAACTGACCTGCTTTGACGCCTGCTTTGATAGCATCTTCAAAGGAACGCAGTTCGATGCGTTCGGCGGCTTGAAGTGCATCCACGAAGGCGTAGTATTCCTCTTTCGTGAAGGGACAGTTAATGTAGTCGCCTTCGTCTTGATCTCCCTTATCGTAACGTGAGGCGCGGAAGGAGACATTCATGTTGATGCTCTCGGCATGGACAATCGGCGCGATGGCATCGAAGAAGAAGAGATGTTCCTCTCCGCTGAGTTTTGCAATGGACTGTGAGAGGCTTTCGGAAGTGAGCGGTCCGCTGGCGATGATGACGGGTGTGTTCGGGATTTCCTTCATCTCTTCGCGGATGACTTCGATGTTGGGATGGTTGGCTACCCGTTCGGTTGCCATGCGCGCAAAGGACTCACGATCCACGGCGAGGGCTGCGCCTGCGGGCAGGGCTGAGGCTTCGGCACATTCGAGGAGCATGGAGTTCAGCACGCGCAGTTCGTTCTTGAGAACGCCCGAAGCACGGTCTGGCAGGTTGGAGCCGAGTGAATTCGAGCAGACGAGTTCCGCAAGGTCACCGCTGAGATGTGCGCCTGTGGGGTTAATGGGGCGCATTTCGTATAGCTTTACTTTTAATCCGCTTTGGGCGGCTTGCCAGGCGGCTTCAGTGCCGGAAAGTCCGCCGCCGATGATGGTGAGGGTTTGCATCTGGATAGTGTAAATGGTAATTCGTAAATGGGGAATGGCGGCAGGGCAGGCTTTGTGAAAAAAGGAGCGGTATAATTTAGAAATCATGATGATTTCGTTAATCTATGTAAGCACAGCCACTCATTTATTGAGTAAAGAAGAATTACTTGATATTTTACGAGTTAGCCGCCGAAATAATGAGGTTGGCCCAGTGACTGGCTTGTTGCTCTATCTAGATGGAAATTTTATGCAGGTGCTTGAGGGTCCCGAAGAAGCGGTGATGGATATTTTCGGAAAGATTGAAAAAGATATACGCCATACCAATATTATTGTCATCTTGAAGGATCCGATCGCAGAACGTGAATTTTCAGAATGGAGCATGGCGTTCCTTAATTTGGATGAAATCGCCAAAAATGAGAGCGGGTTGAGTGATTTTCTACGCGAGGATTTCATTGCGGATAAATTCCGTAGATCACCGCAATTGGCTCATAAGATGTTATTGTCATTCAAGGAGAATGTTCGGTAGGGTGGACTGTAGCTGTAAAAGAGGATGCCATGCGTTTTGCAGAATTCTCTATTTCGTTGATCTCTTGATCTGTGTTTTTGAAATGGCGCGACTATGGACATTGATTGCATCCTTTGTCGTGATCAGCTTTCATCATGTCAATAGCCACATAAGCGCTTCATCGAAACCCGTAAAGACTTTGATATTGTGGGAACGGTTGACCGCCACATTCTCAAAGAACTTATATTTCTCGAAATCTGCCACAGGCACAACCATGGTGCGCTTGAACTTGAAATACTGCACTTCCATCTCGTGTGCCTGCATGATCTGTTTTACCGGAATTGAAAAAATATCCATTGCAGAAAGATGGAGGTACGTTGACCGAAAATCGCTCAATACCCGAAAGCAATTCCGCTCCATCGCGAGCGAAACTCCTCGGGTGATCACTTCTCTTATATCCCTTAAATCCGCATCTCCCTCGTAAACCAGTTTGATATAACCCGCTTGTTCGTAGCTAACCTGATACGACATAAGAACATCTCCTCGTTGCTCGTATACGGGTAAATAGTAAACCGTTGTCTATTCTTGTGAATAGTAACTGAAGTCACTTTTCTGTGTGACTATCATTCTATCGCCGAAGGGTTATAGAGTTTATCCCGCTTCCTCGCAGGCCCGATCCCCGGCTGGGCGGGGGCATTTGTTAATTTACTTTCAACTAATTATGGATACCGACCATTTTGTAAATAATCGTGTATTCCGTCTTTTCTTCGCTGAAGGGGTGGGCGGGTTATAATTCGTCAAAATTATGCAAACCGATACCAGCATTGAAACTCAACTCAAAGATGCAACACAACTCTCCGAGGCAACGTGGGCGGTTCTGGCGGAGCGGGTGGGGGGTACATGGCTGCTTCGGTCCATTTATCACCTTAACAAGACTGCGCAAAATGAATTGATGGAAATGCTCGTCACCCCCAGTGTGGATGCCTGGTTATGCGGCGCAATGAGCGGGGGATACTCCCGTTTTACCTCCACACCTGACGACAGCAAACTGACCACTACACGTATTTATGCCTTCCCCATTGGCGGCACTTCCCAATCCATTCTTGTCGGTGCGGATGAAATGTCCACAGACGGCCAGAAGATTTGGAAGTTGATTTCTTCACTTGTCTCGGGACGTTTGGTTTCGCCCAGTCAACCGTTCCTGCCGGATCTGCAAACTGGTCTTGCGTTCGACCTGCCTCTTGCCCTTGAAAAAGTATTGGGCGCTTTCGTGCAAGCTGTTCCCTGTCAGGGAGCGTGGCTGGCCATACGTCGCGGCGAATCATTCGATATTCAAGCCGAATGGAATTCGCCAAAAGCCAAAGGCGTGTCCATGCTCATTGACGAGAATCCAATTCTCCGTCGTGCGAACCGTTCCCTATCTGATGTGCTCATCGTCCGTGGACAGCCCACCTGGGACAATCTGCCCTACGGTTCGTTGAAGTCTGGAACTAATGTGTGGATCTGCCTCCCGCTGGTCATTGGTCACCGGCTGATCGGTGTCATTGCCATGTGGCGTCACAAGGAATTTAGCCAATCGGAACGTGGGCAACTTCGCGAGCTGTCGGCGCGGGTTCCACAGTCTGTTGAGGTGGTGGTCACATTTTCAGAAATGGCCTCCCACCTGAGGCGGCTTGGCCTGCTCAACGACTTTGTTCTCACCGTCTCCTCCGCTCAAAATCTTGACCAGATCGCGCGGCGCATGTTCGGCCTGCTTACCCGTGCCTTCAACACGGAACTGATCACTCTCTTCCTGCGTTCCAGTGACGGACGTGTCCTGCGCGACTATCGTATGTTCGAAGGCAAGTTGAATGTCATCAGCGTTTCACTCTCCGGGCATTCCATGGAAGCTGTGCTCAAAGAGGGGCGCGTCCGTCGAATTGCAGAATCCACACGCGAAGGATTCATTGGAATCCACAAAGGTGCGCGCTCCGAGTTGGTGGTTCCGCTCAAGTATCGTGGACAACCCACTGGTGTGCTTGTCATCGAAAATTTATACGCTGAATCGTTCAGTCAATATGATGAACATCTGATGGTGGTTATCGCCAGTCATCTCGCGGGGCTCATCGAATATACCCGCCTCCGTGAAGAAGCGGAAGGCAGGGCGCGCAGCCTCGGGCTTATCCATGAGGTGGTGCAGCAGGTCATCGGATTGAATGATAAAAAGGAAGTAGCCGCCATCACTGCTGAGCTTGTGGCGCAATATTTTAAATATGAACTGGCTGTCATTTTATTGATGGATAACCAGAAAAACTACACCATTCAGGGCATCGGCGGAACCCATGCTGCAACTGTAAAATCAGCGTTGGCCGGGCAGGAATTCATTATTGAAGATGGCGTCACCGGCCATGTTCTCCGAACCGGAGAAAGTATTCTCGTGAACGACACGACCCGGGATGATCGGTACAGGCCCATCAAAGGCTGGGAGGCGCGCTCCGAGATCTGTGTCGCATTAAAGGACAGTGAGACCATCCTCGGCTTTATTGACGTGGAAAGCCGTGAGCAAAACGCATTCTCGCATAATGACCTCATTGCCATGGAGTCGTTGGCGGGTATTCTTGCCTCCGTGGTTTCGAGTGCCAACCAATACCAAAAACTACAGGAGACCGTCCGCCAGTTGCGCTCCACAGAGATCGAATTGAACGCGCGCATGGAGGCGCAGCAGTCTGCAGAAAACAGATTGCTGCAGGCCGCCAAGCTGGCCGCTGTGGGCGAAATGGCCGCAGGCATCGCGCATGAGTTGAACAATCCCCTTACCACCGTCACCGGGTTCTCTGAAATTGTTTTGGATGAACTCTCCGATGACTCCCCGCATCGCGCAGAACTGGAAATGGTTCTCAAGGAAGCGCGCCGCGCCAGCGGAGTGGTCCGCCGCCTGTTGGATTTCTCCCGTCAGGGAGAGCGCCTTCGCGCCCGCGCCGACCTGAACGAAGTGGTCAACGACGTCATCGCACTCACCCGTCATTTGATCCTCACTAACGATGTCGTTCTCAAACTTCAACTCGATGACAAACTGCCCTGGATCTCAATTGATACCAATCAAATGAAACAAGTCCTGCTCAATTTGATCCACAACGCATTGCAAGCCATGAAGAGCGGAGGGGAGTTGATCGTTAGCACCTACCCCGCCCGCCGCGAAAACCGCGACTGGATCGTGATGAGCGTCAGAGACAGCGGCACCGGCATCACGCCCGAAGACCAGGGCCGGATCTTCGAACCCTTCTTCACCACCAAAGGAGACCGTGGCGGCACCGGCCTCGGGCTTTCCGTCACCTACGGTATCGTCGCTGATCATGGCGGTTCGATAGAAATATCCAGCAAGCCGGGGCATGGTTCCACTTTCGACGTCTGGCTGCCCCTGTAGCATTATTTTCTCACTCACCTAAACGGGAATCATTATGGAAAATCCTTTTGTGTATGTAGTCGATGACGAACCCGGCATTGCCATGTTGTGCAACCGTTTGCTTACCCGCGCTGGTTATAAAGTGGCAACTGAAACCAACCCGCGCAAAGCTATTGAATACCTGAAGGAAAACAAGATCAACCTCCTCCTCGTTGACATTCGCATGCCCGAAGTGGACGGTTTTGAAGTCATCCAACATGCCCAGCGTCTCCAACCCGATACCGCTGTCCTCATCATGACCGGGCACGGCACCGTAGAAACTGCCATTCGCGCACTCCGGCAGGGTGTGGACGGTCTTTTAATGAAGCCATTCAGTCAGGGCAGCGAACTGATCGAAGCCGTCAAACTCGCCCTTGCAGACAGTCAAACCAAACGTGATGCCGCCCGCACACAGGCACTGCGTCCGCTCTTTTCAGTCACCGAAGCGCTGCTCTCCGAAACCCGCCGCGAACCCCTGCTCGACCTCATCGTCAGCGCAATTTGCGGCCACATTCAATGCGCGCAAGCCGCCTGCTACCAACAGGGTGTGGAAACCAAAGATTATTCCCTGCTCGTTTCGCGCGGTTTTACCTCCACACAAAAACATTTGGATATGATTTCCCAGCTTGGCGAATCTACCACGCCTGTGATGATCAATGCCGATGGGCCTGGCGACTCCGCCTTGAAAGCGTATCTTTCCGCGCTCGGGCTTGCTGCGGTTATCCTGACGCCGGTCATACGCCCGAACCTCCGCATGGTGTTATTTGCAGCCAGAACCGCAAGTGAACCTGCCTTCCGCGAATCAGACCTTGAAATGTTCCAAATTCTAGCGCGTCAGTCCATTGCTGCGTTGGAGAATGCGCGTTTGTATGCCGAGCAATTGGATTACGTCCGCAAAGTGGAAGAGTCCCAAAAGGCTCTGCTGCAAGCGGAAAAGATGGCCGCCGCGGGGCGCCTCAGCGCATCCATCGCACATGAAGTCAACAATCCATTGCAGGCGGTACAAAACTGCCTCCACCTTGCGGGGCGCGAAGACCTGCCCGAAGAAAAACGCAAGGAATATTTTGATCTCGCCCGCACTGAGTTGGAACGGCTCATGCTCACTGTCCGCCGCATGTTGGATTTTTACCGCCCCGGCGCAAGTTCCCTCGAAACTGTAGACCTCGCCGAAATGCTGCAATATATCATTGCTCTCATGTCCAAGCAGCTTACCGAATCAAAAGTAAATGTCCATGTGGATTTTCCCGCCCAGAACCCAACCATCAACGCAGTAGGAACCCAGATGCAACAGGTATTTATCAACCTTATCCTGAACGCAGCCGATGCCATGCCCGAAGGCGGGGCGTTGCGCATCTCAGCACGAAGATTGGATGAAGGCGTTGAAGTTTTATTTCAGGATGACGGAAAAGGCATTCCAGAGGAAAAACAGGCTAATATCTTCGAACCATTTTTCAGCACCAAGGAAGGCGGTACCGGCTTGGGACTTACAGTGAGTTACAATATAATAACCGCACACGGAGGCACCCTAGAGTTGATCCCTGAACGTGGCCCCGGCGCTTGTTTCCGCATATTTTTACCCACAGGAGGATAACAATGAAATCAAATATTCTGGTTGTAGATGATGAGCCTGTCGCAAGACAATCCCTCACCGATATACTCAAACTGGAAGGCTACACCGTCGCCTCTGCACCTAATGGACAGGCTGCAGTTGAACACGTCCGCACTCACAATGTGGATCTGTTGATCGTGGATCTGAAGATGCCCGGCATGGACGGTCTGGAAGTCGTTCAAGTGGTGAACCAGGTCTCGCCTGAAACCGAAGTGATCTTGTTAACGGCTTACGGTTCCACTGAGACCGCAATTCAAGCTTTACGCCTGAGAATCCATGACTATCTTTTGAAGCCTGCCTCTCCCGTGCAAATTCTCGCCACGGTGAAGAAGGGCCTATCCCGCCGCTCGGCAAAATCACGCCTGAGCAATATCTCCGCCGTGGATTCAGACAGTAGCCCGGAAGTTTTCAGCCTTAAGGATGGAACGGTTGTCGATCTTTCCCGCCGCCAGATAAAGTTCAAAAGCAAGATCGAACACCTTACTCCTGCAGAAGGCAGGTTGCTGCGGATCTTGATGGAGAATAAAGGCAAGGTCTTTTCTCACCGTGAATTGGTACTGCTTGTTCAGGGGTACGATACCTCCCAACGCGAAGCGCCGGAGATCCTTCGTCCGCTCGTCAGCCGCTTGCGGCATAAGTTGGATCAGTTCCCCTCGCTCTCCGAGCAGGTAGTCAGCGTCCGTGGGACGGGGTATCTGTACGAAGGTGATAAATAGATTTCAATAAAAAAGACCACGCTGTCGTGGTCTTTTTTATTCGTACGGGCCAAAAATATCTTTGGGCAATCCCGGCGCACGGATCCAAGAAAGCCAGCCGGTTTTGCCGCCATGCGTCGGCGGCGATTGCTGCTCGTACATAACGAGGATCAGGCTCACGCTGAGTCCGAGCGCACCCATCCATTGGAGCAGGGAAAGGCTTTCGCCAAGCAAAATATTGCTAAACACGATGGCGATCAAAAGTTCAGCAAGTCCCAATAGTGCGGTTTGCATTCCGCCGATCTTTTTCACGCCAAGGAAGAGGGCGATACGTGAAAAGACAGTCACAAAGGTTAATCCGGCGACCGGCGCCCAGGGGATGTTTGCGGCGGGCCAAGCGCGGTCAAATATAAAATATGCAGGGATGACTACTGCGCTCATTGCCAGCAATGTATAAAGCGCGACGGTTGGGGCAGGGACTTCGTAAAGAACACGTTGGTTGATGGGCAAATGCATGGCATATAACACCGCGGCGCCGATCATCATGATGACGCCCGTCACATCCACAGAGCGCCCAGGGACGCTGGTGAGCAACAACACGGCGATGGTCGCAAGGGCGATGCGAAAAAATGTTAACCGGCTGGGGGGTTGGTGGTCGAGGATCAGCCACAGGGCAACGAAGAACGGATAGAGCGAATAAAGCAGCTGACCCAGGCTCGCATCCAGCCTTTCGAGGGCAAGGTAATAAAGCAGAGAGCCCAACCCATTGATGGTGCCTGCAAGCATGCACCCGACCAGCCCCACCGGAAAAATATATAGATATTGACGATAGAAAAGTGAGATAACGATAAAGAGGATAGCGGCTGCAAAGCCGGTGCGCAAGGCCACCACCGCAAAGGGCGTAAATCCCTCGGTAATGGCGAGTTTTCCAAAAACAGGCGCAAACCCAAGGAATACCGCTGAACTAAATGCCGCTATGATCCCGGCTGTTTGTTTTTTTGGCAAGGACGCCAGCCTTTGTAGTGTTAGCCTGGAAGAAGATCGTTATTTTATTAATGATTTTACTTCTTCCAGAAATTCATCGTTGAGGAAATCGCCTTTTTGCATGAGAGATTGTATCTGTCCGCTGAGCCTGCTTTTTTCGTCCGGGGTAAGTTCCTTTGCTGTTGCAACAATGACTGGAATGACAGCTGTTTCCGGGTTTGCACGCAACGCCTCGATAACCGTAAAACCGTCCATTTCCGGCATCATCAGATCCAGGATGATGAGGTCTGGTAGTTCGCGCTGGATTAGTTCGAGACCTTCGCGACCATTGGTTGCTTCCAGGATGGTGAAATTTCCTTGCGATTGTAGAATGCGACGAATAAGGCGGCGCGCCTCGGTGGTATCTTCCACAATGGCGATCTTGGGGAAGCGTTCCGGGGCAACCTGTGTAAGTGCCGAGAGCAGGCCTTCCTGCGGGGTTTCTTCAAATGTTGGGAATTTTATATCGCGCGACCAATTATCTCCAAGAATACTTGGTTCTGCCGGCATGGTGTGGCCGGTGCAGTTCACAACAACGGTATCACTGGGTTTGATGACTCCGGCGCGAATGAGTTTGAACAGGCCCGCAAAAGCGACCGCTGCGGCGGGCTCTGCGGAGATACCTTCCATTTTTGCAAGAACGTGCATCGCTCGAAATGCTTCTTCATCGCTAACGCTTTCAAATGCACCGTTCGTGTTGTTGACATACTCGCGCAGGAATTCGTAGGAGCGCCCAGGGTCGCCAGTTGCAAGGGTTTCAATGCGTGTTTTTGGGTTTTTTACCGGTTCGGCTTTTTCCAATCCCTTTTTCCAACTATTCACCATTGGGGCGCAGCCTTCCGCCTGAATGGGGGCAAAGGAAGGAATGCGGTCCACCCATCCCATTTGCCGCATTTCACGAAATCCTTTATATACGCCCAATGGCCCCATGCCGCCGCTTATCGACTGCACGTACCAATCCGGTGTTCGCCATGTGGTGTTTTCGCCCGGACCTTGAACGGCGGTGAGCTGTTCTGCGATTTCAAAGGCGATGGTCTTCATGGCTTCGATGGAGGTAATGGTGCGCGCGCCCATGTCCTGATACAAATGACGCTGGCGGGCGAATTCAGAGGCCACCTGCTTGCATTGGTCGTATGAGCCTGTGATTTTTATGACCTGACTTCCATATAACGCGATCTCACGCATTTTTACGGCAGGGACGAGGCTGGTTACAAACGCCCACAACTTCATACCCGCGCGGGACGCGTAAGCCGAATAGGAGATGGCTACATTCCCCGTGGAAGCAGCCACCATTTCAGTAATTCCCGCTTCCTTCAAAGCCGCGATGGTGACCGCAGCCTGCCGGTCCTTGAAGGAGGATGTCGGTCCCTGTCTTTCATCTTTGATGTAAATATTCGGGCAGCCCAGCATCATGCCAAGGTTAACGGCGCGGATGAGCGGTGTGCTTCCTTCGCCCAGCGACAGGCTGATGTTTGGGTTGCGAACAGGCAGCAGTTCCCGATATCGCCACAGCCCCGCCGGTCTTGTTGCCAGCAGGGGAAGCAAGGTCTTTCCGATCCGCTCGTAGTCGTATTCTGCCTCGCGCCATTGACTGCCGCATTTTGGGCACGTGGAGGATGTTGGATAATACGGGGCGTTGTGCCCGCAATCAAGGCACTTGATGATAAATGACACGTTGATGAAATCTCCTGTTTACTTGCCAGCCTGGATTCGTTCCAGGGAACGTTGAATGGAAGTGAGTAATTCCTTTTCGCTGAAGGCGCCCTTGGTTAGCACGCTTTGCCCGAAATCGGTAAGTTGTTTCTTTTGCTCATCGCTTAAATCCATACCGCTGATGACGATGGTTGGAATATCGCGCAAGTTTTTGTCCGCTTGTAATTTCTCCAGGATCTGGAAACCATTCATTTCCGGCATGAACAGGTCGAGGATGATGGCATGCGGCGGGTTGCCGGTGGAAACCATGTTCCATCCCCTGCTTCCACCTTCTGCCAGGATCGCTTTGTACCTTCCATCTTCGTTTAATATTTTGCTAATCAAGCGCAGGTCATCGGGGTTGTCGTCGATCACCAGTACATCACGGATGGAGCCATCCGAATTTAGCCGGTCAAGTGCATTGACCAAGTCATCTTCCAGAATGGGCTTTACCAGATAATCTGTTGCGCCAAGGTTGAATCCTTTTTCCAGATCCTCAATAATACTGCAAACGATCACTGGAATGTGGCGGGTTATCGAGTCGCTTTTCAAGGCGTCGAGCACCTGCCAGCCGTCGACCCCGGGCATCATAATGTCCAGCGTGACGGCAAATGGTCTTAATTGGCGCACACGTTCCACCGCACGCGAGGGGTCTGTCAGCGGGATGACCTGATATCCCTGAGGCTGGAGGTAACGGTCGTATAACCCGATCACCTGCGGATCATCATCGATCGATAGAATTACTTTGTTGTTTACAGATGGGATATCTCCTTCCCTTTCTTTGCGGAAGAGAGGCAGGGTGAAGCGGAAGGTACTTCCTCTTCCAACTTCACTATCCACCCAGATGCGCCCACCGTGCATGTTGATCAATTGCTGGCAGATGGACAGACCCAGACCCGTGCCGCCTGTTTTGCGTGTGGGGGAGTCGTCCACCTGGGAGAAAGCTTGGAATAATTTTTCCTGATCCTGCTTTGAGATGCCGGGGCCGGTATCCGTTACACTGACCTGGATCTCGTTGCGTCCGGTTGGGCCGGATTTGAGACCAACCTCCACCAGGATATCGCCCTCTTCTGTAAATTTTGCGGCATTGGATAAAAGATTGATCATTACTTGACGGACACGGATCGCATCTGCCCGGACGGTTGGCAGGTTCGGCTCGATCTCACGCTTTAGCTGAATTGGACGGTCTTTCACCAAGCCGCTCATGGTGGAGAGCACGCTGGCGGCAATATCGGTAATATTCACCTCGTCAAACGCAAGCTCCATCTTGCCTGCTTCGATCTTGGAAAGGTCGAGGATGTCATTGATGAGACCAAGCAAATGCTGACCGGAGTTGTAAATGGCCGTAAGGTCCTGTTGCTGCAATTCTGTAACCGGGCCGTCAATTCCCTTGAGGATAACGCGTGAAAAACCAATGATCGAATTAAGCGGCGTGCGTAGTTCATGACTCATGTTCGCGAGGAACTGGCTTTTCAGGCGGTCGATCTCGCGCATTTCCATCACGGCTTGCTGGGAGAGTACGAAGGAGCGCGCATTGTCGATGGCGACGGCTACCTGGTCTGCCAGCGTTTGCATTACGTTTAATTCATCCTCGGTAAACGCTCCCACGCTTTTGGCTTGAATATCAATGGCACCGATAATGCGATTCCCGATCCGCAGGGGGATGGCGGCTTCTGCACGGGTTTCGGGCAGCAGCGGGTTGAACTTATGGGTCGGGTCGGCTTGCACATCATTTACCACCACCGCGTTGCCGTTTTGCGCCACCTTGCCGACAATTGATTTGTCGTTGATCTGGAGCGAGTGCTTATTTTTTTTCATTTCTGCGCCGGCATCACCTGTGGATTCACGCAGGGTGATGTTGAACCCTGTCTCTTCCACGATGAAGATGCTTGCGTGATAAAAACTAAACCGCTCAGTGATCAAGTTTACGGTTTTTGAGAAGATGGTATTCAAGTCCAGTGTGGAGGTAATGATCTTCCCGATTTCCGAAGAGGCTGCAAGATAATCATTACGGCGGCGAAGCGATTCCTCGGCTATTTTTCGCTCGGTAACATCCGAGTGTGAACCAGCCATGCGGATCGCTTTTCCAGAGGCGTCCCACAGGGCTTTTCCGCGGTCACGAACCCAAAGCCAGGAACTGTTTTTGTGTTGCAAGCGGATCTCAACATCGTATGTGTCCGACTTGTGGGCCAGGTAATTATCGAGGGAATTTATCGCGTGATCATGGTCGTCAGGGTGGATCAGGTTTTCCCAATCCTCAAAACCTTTTGTAAGTTCATGCACTTCGTATCCGAGCATGGATTTCCAGCGCGGTGAATAATAGATATCGTTGTTGGCGATATCCCAATCCCACAGACCATCGTTCGCGCCTTCCGCCGCCAGGGCGTATTGTTCCTGGCTTTTGCGAAGTTCTTCCTCGTATTTTTTACGTTCGGTAATATCGCGCGCCACCCAGAAGACTTTGTTTTCCTCCAGCTTTGTAAGGTTGGCAAGGAACCAATACGTGGTATCACCAACGGGTAATTCATATTCCAGCTGAACTTTCTCCGCAGTGTCCAGTGTTTTTTGCACAGCTGCTACGAAGCGATCTGCGATATCCTTGTCCATTACCTCGTGCATGAGCTTTCCGAGTAAATCCTCGGGCGGGCGGACAAGCCGAGCAGGGTTGGTGGGCGCAATACGGTCATACCGGCCGTCTCTATCCACCACGAACACCACATCTTCCATGGACGAAAATAAGGCGCGCAAATCCGCTTCAGATTTTGCGAGCGCTTCTTCTGATTTTTTTCTTTCGCTAATATCCTGATGCACCGAAAGAAAACCAAGGATTTTCCCGTTTTCATCGAGGATGGGACTGTTCGTTCCGGAAATGTATAGCAGGCGGCCATCTTTAGCCTTGTTGGTAATTTCGCCTGTTATTGTGCCGCCGCTTAAAAGAGTGTTCCAGAAATATTTATATTGTTCGTCAGGAATAAGGCCGGACTTTATTATTCTAGGAGTGCCACCCAAAACTTCTTCGGCTTTGTATCCATATACCTTCTCGAACCCGGGGTTTACATATTGGATGATGCCGCGCGGGTCGGTAATAAAGACGGCATTATCCGTTCTGTCAATTCCCAGTTTGAATTTTTGAGCTTCCTGAAACAGGCGCGCATTTTCAAGAGCAAGCGATAATTGGTCGGTAACCTGCCTGATCAGGAGTTGTTCATCGGTAGTCCATGTGCGGCCCTGTGTTTCATCCAATAGACGAAGGGTCATCCAATCCCGATCCCCGGTTGGGATATTAACAGAATACACAGACGGATCGTTTGTGTTGATGGCTCCGGGGATGGCCTCGGTCACCGCCAGGGCGGTTGTGTGGAGTTTTCTCGTCGCTCGAGGCGTGGCAGCTGATTCAGATTTTATTTGATCAGGCTTCGGCGCGGAAGGAGGCGCTTCTTTCCCGTCTTTTAGGCTGCTCTTTGAACCCGACGCATTCGTTTCGGGTTGAATATCCTCAAAGAGCTTATTAAGCCGCTTGTCTATTTTCGGTTTCTTTGGCATATTCAATTAACTCCTGAGCGAGAACGCGGTATTGGGTTGAGCCGCGTGCGCCGGGTTTGTAGTGGGTAATGGGCAGACCAGCAATTGGACTTTCGCGTAATTTTGTATCCAACTCAATTACGGTGTTAAATACGCCTTCTCCAAATGTGGAGCGCAGCTGTTCGTGGATGTTGCGATGTGTGCGGTTTCTTCTATCCATCATTGTTACGAGGATGCGATATGCGAGGTTGGGGTTGTCCTGTTCGCGGATGTTGCGAATAAGGGCCATCATGTTACGCAAAGCATAGGCCGAAAAATATTCCGCCTGGGTTGGGATGAGCAGCAGGTCGGATGCGGCGAGTGCATTTTTTGTGATGGCGCCCAGCGCGGGCGGACAGTCCAAAATGATGTAGTCGTAAGGCAGGCTAACGGAGCGAATAGCCTTTTGCAGAATGGTGGTGTAGCTGGTGCGCACAGGCAGGAATTGTTCGGAAATCTCGATGCGCGAACTGGAGGGAATGATATCCAGATTTTCAACATCCGTCTTTTTACAGACATCAAGCAGGGGGATGTTATCCAGCATGATGTTGCTGGACGTGTTTTCGCTTTCACCAGGCTCAAAACCAAGAGCAAGCGTAAGGTTGGCCTGAGCGTCAAGGTCAATCAATAATACGCGGTTTCCCAATTCAACAAGGGCAGCTCCCAGCGAAAGAGTGGTTGTGGTTTTTGCCACACCGCCTTTTTCATTTGATATGGCTATGGTTTTAAGCATTTCAATACCTCTTAATAATTAATTGTCCGGGGGTGTCATCTTTTGCGGAACGATTTCTACGTGAGTTACGCCCAGCGCGCGTTTCAATTCGTTCACGGCGGTTTGGATCATTTCCTCTGGATCGTTGGATGTGCGTATTTTTGTTGTGATATCAGTAACGAGGCGTTCTCTTTCGGCGCGAGTGGATGTTTCTTCAAAAAGGCGGGCGTTTTCTGCGGAAAGAGCCACCCGTTCCGCCACTGCTTTGATGAGGTCGAACTTATCTCTCCCGATTTGCTCGCCTTTCGGGACCTGCACAGAAAGAGTGCCTATGATTTCGCCGCGCAGAATAATTGGTTGGGAAATTTTCCGTTCATTCGCGATATCTTCAATGGCGTTTGATTTCAGATCTGAGTCACGTAAGGCCTCTACACCTGATAGGGTGTATTTATAGCCGAGAGATCTCTCTTCCGGCGTCTGTTTCCAGGCGGTCCGTAGGTACTGCCGTGTAATGGATTCTGACTCTGCCAGAGACCGTTGGCTGCGGTCGAATATTTGGGCGTTCTCGATTGCCAGCCCGACCTGGTTTGCCAGGGTGGAGAGCACTTCAATATCTTCATTGGAGAATGCGTTGCGCTCGGTGCTTTGCACATCCAACGCGCCGATCACACCGGATTCATTCTTGAGCGGAAGGGCCATTTCGGAACGTGTTTCCGGCAGGTCCGGGTTATTGAAGTAGACCGCGTCTGCGCCGGTATCCAGCGCGATGCGGGGCTGGGTGGAACTGATCGTAAAACCTACAATGCCCTGTTCGCCGATCTTCAATTGATGTCCACGCGCCAGCATGCGCTTTCCGCCTTCGCTGTTGGCGGCGCTGAGGACGGCGTATTGATTTGCCTGGTCGGTTAAAAAGATCCCTACATGATAAAAACCGAATTGTTCGCTGATGACATTTGCGATTTTGGGCAGGGCTTCCTGCAGGTTTCTTGTCGCGCTGATCGCCTGGGTTACACGGGTGATCGCTTCAAACTGACGTGAGCGTCTTTCGGCTTTTTCCTGTTGTTTTTCCAATTCCATGGTGCGCTCTGCCACACGGTTTTCAAGCGCATCTCTCAGCTCTGTTAGCTGCTTGTTGCTTTGATTCAATTCCTCAACTCTGGCAGATTCCCTCTTTACCGCGTTTTGCAGGCTGTTGATGATCAGGATGAGGAATATTGCTCCAAAAGTGAGCAGTACGGTTCCTTCAATGGCAATATTGAAAACGGGGCTGAAGACGGGTTTGATGATTCCCACATTTTCAACATAGGCAAGACCAAACCCCGCGGCAGCGCTCAATGCGGTAATGCCAATGGCGGGCTGCCAGCCCAGCAACAGTCCTGCTATGAGCATGACTACGAAGTAACTGGTAAATCCTGTTCCCCGAACTCCGCTGCCTGATAATGCGATCAAGGAGCTTGCGATCCAGATCGTCATTACATGTAAATATGCTGCTGTTCGTACCCGGCCTGATCTCATGAGGAACCAGACAATAATGAGGACTACAGCGATGGAATAAAGGATGATATTCTCGATTCCAAATACGTGCGCACCAGTCACAATTCGGATGATTGCAAAGAGGATGAGAATTGGGGTATTACTCCAGACAAGCACATTAATAAAATATGCCGACCTGGTTTTTTCCTGATCTTCAGGGAAGATTGGAGCAGAGATTATGCTCTTTTTCATGCCTGTCATATCTCCAGCTTTCCTGAATTATTGCTGCTGTCGTTTTGCAGCTTGATCACCACTTCAGAACCAGGCATGGCATTCCCCAATTCTTCAACAGCGGTTTGGAGAATGTTCTGTAGGTTGATCGATGAGCTGATTCGGGCGGTAACTTCGCTGATAATTTGTTCCTTCGCGGCACGGTTTTGTGATTCCTGGATCAGGCGGGCGTTATCAATGGCAAGGGATAGGCGTTCTGAAATCACCTTGGCGAGGTTGATCTCGTCTTTTGACCAGCTGCGATCCTGTTCTGGAGCCTTGACCTTTAGTGTGCCGATTACCTGTTCGCGCAGCTTGATCGGAATAACGATTACCGCTTCCTGTGCGGTTTCATCGGTATCTTTGATCATTTCTTCTTCAAGATTCACAGCCCGGCGAGTTTCATCCGTTTCCAAAAGTTTAATTAATTTGTTGCCGCCGGTTAGTGTCTGATGATAGCCAAGGGTGGGTTCATTACGACTGAATTCCTTCCAGCCTTTCTGTGTGTTTAGGCGGTACAAGTTTTCTGCTTCCGCCAGGGCTTGCTGGGTTTGCTGGAAAAGCCTTGCGTTTTCAATGGCAATTGCAACCTGATCAGCAAGGATGCTCATGGTGTTTAGCTCTGAATCTGTGAAGGCGCCTGATTTTGTGCTTTGCAGGTCCAACACGCCTACAATTTTATTTCGTACAGTTAAAGGCAGAGCCATTTCAGATTTTGTTTTGGGGAGGTCGGGATTGTCAAAGTAAACCGCATCCAGCCCAACATCCAGTGCGATGCGCGGGGCGCCGATTTTTCCCACATATCCTACAATGCCGCTTTCGCCGATTTCCAATTTGTGTCCGCGGGCGAGCATGTTTTTTCCGCCTTCGCTGCTGGCTGCCTGAAGGATGGCGTATTTGTTGTTGTCGTCAAGTAGAAATATTCCGGTGTGGTAAAACCCAAATCGCTCGCTGACCAGACGGGTAATTAAGGGGAGCAGTTTGGGCAGGTTCTGTTCTCCGGCGATCAATTTGGATATTTCACTGATGGCCTGGAGTTCGCCAGCACGGCGCTCGCTTTGCTTGCGGGACTCTTCGAGTTCGCGGGTTCTTTCTGTTACTTTATCTTCGAGCCCTTCCAAGAATTGATCCAAATTGAAAGCCATTTTATTGAAGGCGCTGGCAAGGTCTTCGAGCTCATCCTGCGTTTGAATTTGGATCGGGGTACGTAATTGCTCTCTGATGTTTTCCGGTTTTTCCGCGGCGATCTGGCTGGCTGCCTGGGTCAATCGTCCTAATGGAATGGTGATGGATCTGGTAAAGAAGTAGATCACGCCGCCGAAAAGGATGGCTGACAGAAAACTGTAAGCGATTAGCGTAGATTGCAAGTCGGTCGTTTTTTGCAGGATTTCTTCTCTTGGATACGCCACGCCAATAGACCAGCCTGTGTTCAGCCCGATCGGGGCGTATGAGACGTACAACGGTACGCCGTTGATGTCCGTACCTTCCATGAAGCCTGATTTCCCGCCCATCATCTCGTTGATCAATTCTGTCCAATTAACCGTAACGGTGGATGTTCCTGCGGCAATCATGGAGTCGGTCATCACTTCAAAGTCTCCGCCTTTTTCACCGATTCCAAGGATGGTGCCTTTGGAGTCGATAAGAAATGCGTAACCGGTTTTGCCGATTTGCGTGTCTCTGACGATCTGTTGAATTTTCGAGAAATCAATGTCTGTGGTGGCAACACCCCTGAAATTCCCATTCTTATCTGAGAACGGGATGCTCCAGGTGACCATCCATATTTCTCCGCCGCCAGCATCGAAATACGGGGAGGATAGGGTGGGGGAGAGGTTTTGTTTTGGAAGGACGTACCACTCCTGATTAAAGTAATCGTATTCCAGGTTGCCAAGCTGGGTAAATCTCAGGCTGTTATCGGGTGTTCGATTATAGTAGGGCGACCAGTAATACAGGCTTTGTTCAAACTGATAGGGTTCGTATGCAACGGTAGAGCCGAAGATTTGATCATTTTTTTCTAGATTTTTTTGAATGAGCTGGTTCAGGCTGTCTTTATTAAAATTACCGGATTCCACTGCGGTTGATAGGTTTATCGCAATGATTTGAGCGTCTGACAGGGTGTTTTGAATCAATCCAATTTTGTCTTCCGTTTCAGACTGAAGGTCTTCTTTGAGATTTTCGGTTAATGATCCCTGACTGATTCGAATGCTGATGAATGTGTATACTAAAAACGCAAACAACATCAGCCCAATGACGATCAAGGGCAGTTTTACACCGATGCTTGTCCGTTGAGGAGGCAGGGCGACTTCTGTGTTGTTTGTGGCTGGCTTGTCAGGTTGATCCATAAAATTCTCTTTTTGGTTTTAACACATTTAAGGGTTTGCTACGTATCCATTTCCATTACAGTCGGTTCGATCTGTACGATCACCTCGCCACCCAGGGCGCGGCTAAGTTCCTCGGCGGCGGTTTGCAGGATCGTTTCAAAATGGGTGGAGGAGCTTACTTTTGCCGAAATGTCCGTGGTGATCCTTTCGATATCGGCGCGGCGCTGGGTGGCACGGAGCAGGGTGGCGGATTCGATAGCAAGAGAAAGACGCTCGGAAACAGCCTCGGCAATATCCACTTCATCCTGGGTAATACTAGTTTCCCCGTTCGTCTTTAGATTCATTACTCCGATGACATTGTTCCGAAGGCGGATGGGGATGGTGAGATTGGTGGTCTTATCGATTTGTGTTGTGAGGACGGTTTCGCCTTGCGATAACGCTTTATGGATATCTGGTCCTTCAAGGGGTTTTTCCATGCGGCGGGCTGAGTTGTCTGAAAGGTGAAATCCCAATCCAACGGTTTCGGGGCGAAGGATTCTCCATGATTCCTGGGTAAGCTGGCTGAAGGCGCTTTTGGCTTCAGCAAGGGACTTACGAGCCTCTTCAAGGGTGCGGGCGTTTTGAATGGCGATGGAAACCTGGTCTGCCAGTGTGGCTAACACTTCAATATCATTTTCGGTGAAGGCGTTGGCTTCTTCGCTTTGCACATCTAATGCGCCAATAACCTGGCCAGATATACGAAGAGGCAGTGCAATCTCGGAGTGGGTGTTCGGGAGGTAGGGATTGTCAAAGTAAACAGCATCCGCTCCCACGTCCAGTGCGATGCGGGGTCTGCCGGTGGCGGTCACATATCCAACAATGCCCGTCTGCCCAACTGAAAGTTTATATTTTTTTTGGAGCATTCCGCGTCCACCTTCGCTATTGGCTGCGCGCAATACCGCAAACTCGAATTTGTCGTCGAGCAAAAATATGCCGGTGTGGTAGTGACCGAATTGTTCGCTGATCACCTCGGTAATGCGAGGGAGGATGAAATCCAATTCCTGAATGGTGGAAATGGTGCTGGCCACTTGAGCAATGGTTTCAAATTGTTTGGCGCGTCTTTCGTTGTTTTGATTTGCGGCGTCAAGTTCGGCGGTGCGCTGGTTTACACGTTTTTCAAGCGATGCGCGCAGGTCTTCCAATTCAAGGTTCTCAAGTCTTTGCATTTCTTCGCTTTTTCGCGCGCGTTGAACGCTGTCGTTCAGTCTGGTGGTCATTAGTTGAATGATCCCAGCGCAGCCAATGAGAAGGATCGGAATAATAATGGCATCATCCAATCCGGAAGGTGTGCGTACGATGAGGTTATTTATATCGTAATAGGCGATGACAATCACAGCGACAATGGCAAGCGGCGGCGCAAAATAAATAGAGCGCCTGCCTAAAAGTATGGCTGTGATCACCAGAATGATCGGAAGCCCGGTAATGGCTACGCTTTTTAATCCATTGGCAGTGAGCGAGATGGCGATTACTGCCGCCAGCAAGGAGAGGGGTACCACGGCTTTTGCCATGCGAATTCTTCCGCGCAGCACATAGTAAAAGGAAATGATTTCCAGTACAAGCGTGATGGAAAGGGCCACCAACGCTCTTGGGTTGCGGCCGCTTTCCCCGGTAATGCCGGTCGTCAGGGGCATGATCGCGATGTTTACAAAAAGCACAAAAATCAAAATATTCCGCGTCAATCGAATAAATGACGGGTCTTTGTCTTCTTCATCCTTGAAAAAATCCAATAAATTTATCTTTGACTGCATGGTCTCTCCTGAGCCTTCTTTACTGCTCGGGGTTTTGTGGAGTAAATTGAATTGCTATCTCTGTTCCTGGGAGGGTGTTTCCCAATTCCTCGATGGTGGTCTGAACAATGTTATCCAAATTAACGAGGCTGCCGATCTTGGACGATATCTCACCGATGGTGCGTTCTTTTGTGGCGCGTTTTTGGGCATCCAGCAGGAGACGCGCATTTTCGATCGCGAGTGCGGTGCGGTCCGCGGTGGCTCTTGCTAGTGCGATCTCCTCTTCCGTCCATATACGGTTTGGGTCAGGGTCATTAAGTTTGAGGGTGCCGATGCGGGTGCCGCGCAGTTCGAGCGGAATGGAGAGGCCTTGAGCGGAGGTTCTGCCGGATGACGGTTTGATCTGTTTTGTGTCCACTCCATCGAATTGGTAACCTCCAATGGTCTGGCGTTCTAAGAATTTGCTCCATTGCTGTTCACTGAGTTGCATTGAAATGGCTTCCGCTTGCAAGAGTGCTTCCTGACTTTCCTGGAAGGAGCGTGCGTTTTGAATAGCCACGCTTACCTGTTCTGCCAACGTGGAGAGGATGCTTACATCTTCCTGAGAGAAGGCCTGTGATTTTATGCTTTGCACATCCAATGCGCCAAAGATATTGCCGCCGATTCGCAAGGGCAGGGCGATTTCGGAGCGCGTTTCTGGGAGGTCGGGATTATTGAAGAAGACAGCATCCAGCCCCACGTCCAGTGCGAGGCGGGGTTGTCCCGTTTTGGTTACGTATCCAACAATGCCAGTTTCGCCTACCGGCAGGCGGTGTTTGCGGTCCAGCATTTTTTTTCCGCCAATACTATTGGCAGCCACGAGAATGGCGTATTCTTTGTGGAAATCCAGAAGGAAAATGCCGACGTGGTAGAAGCCAAGTCTTTCCGCGATGGTTTCGGTGATCTGTGGAAGCAGAGTGCCGAGAGTTTGGTTTGAACTGATCGTACGTGATATTTGTGCGATCGATTCGAACTGGGTTGCACGGTAGGCATTGCTTTCGCTGATCTTTTCAAGCGCCTTGGTGCGTTCGGAGATACGCTCTTCCAATCCAAGCAGGGTCTCATTCAGTCTTTCTGCCATGATGTTGAAGGATCTGGCTAAGATTCCGGTCTCATCCCCTGATTCCACTTTTGCGCGAGCGGATATGTTTCCACCTGCAACTTGTTCTACGGTCTTTGTCAGACGAATCAATGGCCTTGTGATGACACGGCCAATCCATAAACTGATGATAAGGGCGCCAACAAATAAAACGATGAGGATCACGCCTGCAGATCTCAATGTGGATTGAACTTCATTTTGCACTTCATTGCGCGTCGTAACGATACTGCCGTTCAATTCAGTGGAGGGCGCAAATGCCGCAAGGCGATAATTAGTTGTTTCCAGCGGCGCAATAGCAACATAATTTTCCACGTTGTTGATGGAGATGGTTTGCAACCCCGGCTCGCCACTCACGATCCTCTGCGCGATTTGTTGCAGTACTAGTAGTTTGGTGTCAAATATGGTTTGCTTTGGGTTTTCATTGACGGGTATTTCTTCTGGCCCGAGGCCAAAAACCGAGTAACCCTGCACTGGCATGGCAATGATGTGGCCGCTTTTGTCCACAAGAAAAGAGAAGCCGGTTTCACCAAATTTGATGTTGGAAATGGCAGCGGAGATTTTCGCGAGCTGAAGATCCGCTGCGATAACACCTTTGAATGTGCCTGCGCTTGTATAGATGGGAATGGTCAGAGTGACGATCAGCCCTTCGCCTGCGGGGTCCTGGTATGGGTCTGTCCATTTTGGAGCGCGTTCCGGGTTGTTTTGTGGAGCGGCAATGGTATAGAAGGGTTGTTCGGTTGGGTTGAAATCCGCAGGTACATTTTCTGCAAGATTAATGTTTGGATAATAGGTGGTATACCCGAGCTTACTGATGTAATAGATGGCCACCACCTCAGAATGTGATTTGAGAAATTCGGGGGCAACAAAATCCAGATATGAGGAGGTGTTTATATCCGCGAGCATCTCCTCATTGATCGGGAAGATGCTGGGGACAAAAACGGAGGCTAGGTCAACACCGGAATTTCCATATTGACCATCTGGAAGCGGCAGCATCTTGGTCCTTGAATCCCAATAGGCGCCGGTGTTGAACAAATAGGATTGGTTTTCGATTTTTGTCCGGTATCCGGCAACTTCGATAAGATCATGTTGTATTTCTTCAAATACAGCATCGGTTTTTTGCGCCTCGATCTGAATAATCCCGGTAATTTGAGTTTCGGTTTGTCCCTCAATGCTGGTTTCAAGTTTTTGAGTTAGTAATTCAACGATGTCGTTTGTCTGGTTTAATCCGAACACGAGAAGGCTGACGACCGTAAAACCACCTGTCAGCAGGATTCCCAGAGTGATCCTTACCTGCAAGCTGAACTTGTTATATTCCGCCGCAAGAATAACCAACATTGGGATTCCTATGGCAATTGCAATGTAGGTTGAATAAGTTTCGATCTGCGGAACCTGTATGCGGCTGCTGCCAAGGAGTGAATCGAGCAGGAGCGCTAATATCCCAAAAGAGACTCCAAGCCCTATGCCAGTGGAGGAATAGGTAGTTGTCATTGAAAATCCGGCAATGGCAATAGTTATCATGATCGCCGACATCGCAACAACTACTCCCAGTCCTTGTACCAAAAACGGGACGATTAGGATGTTGATATTAAACACAAATATAACGATAAGCATTGCCCGATTTGTGTTGCCCTGCCGCATGAGAGCCAGTGGCAGTAAATCCAATATTATGCTTGTTATCAGCGTGGCGGATATGATGTAGAGTTGCGGAAGGTTATTGTAATAGCCGATATACCCAAACATGATGGCCGATGGAATGGCTGTAATCATAAGAACGGCAATGATGATCTGACCGTTGCGTGTGTGTCGCACGCTTTCGCTGGATGTTGAGGTTGGTTTTGACAGGTTCAATGGAGACGTGTTCATGGCATTGAGCAACTATTCGTTGCCGCCTCCAATCTCGACCGTTACCTGAGCGCCGCTAATTTGCGCTCCTAACTCCCGGACAGCGGTCTTCAGAATCGTTTCAATTTCAGTTCCCTTGCCGATCTTTGCTGAAATATCGCTGATCGCCAGCTCCCTTTCGGCTATCTTGCGGCTTTCATCCAGCAGTCGGGCATTTTCTATGGCAAGGGCGGCGCGTTCAATAATCGCATTGATGATGTCTATTTCGTCCGCACTCCATTCACGGTCGATATTCGTTTTCAGATTTAATATACCTACTGCTTCGCCGCGCAATGTAACTGGCATAGTGAGGTGGGAAATCCCAGTACTTTCCACTTTTTCCTGATACATGCTTCCAGTTTGAATCACTTGCCTTACTCCAGGTAATTCCAGCGGATCTGCCAGGAAACTTGATTTCATTCCCCGCCTGCGAATACCTGCAAGTTTTTGTGAACGGGAGAATTTATTCCAGCCGATCTTCAACTCCTGTCGGTAGGACATATCCGCTTCGATCAACGATTTTTGAGTTTCCTCGTACTGGCGGGCATTGACGATGGCTACAGAGACCTGATCTGCCAGGGTGGTGAGGATTTCAATATCCTCCTGATAGAATGCGTTTGGAACAGTACTTTGAATATCCAATACTCCGATGATTTCGCCATTTGACTGGAAAAGAGGTAGTGCCATTTCCGATCGGGTTTCTGGAAGGTCGGGGTTGTTAAAGTAGATGGCATCTGCTCCGGTATCGAGAGCAATACGCACCTTTCCTGTTTTTGCCACGTAGCCAACGATGCCAGTCTGGCCGATGCGCAGCTTGTGTGACCGCTCAAGCATTTTTTCTCCGCCCGCGCTGTTGGCTGCGCTGAGAACGGCATATTCTCCGTTCAAATCGATCAGGAAAATGCCGATATGATAAAAATCGAATTGTTGGCTGATCACCTGTACCACCTGAGGCAGAAGATCCTGCATATTTTGGGTGGAGATAATTGCACGGGTTACCTGCGAAATTGTCTGAAACTGCCTTGCCCGTTTTTCAATGCGTAAGTTGGCATTTTCCAATTCTTTGGTTCGTTCTGCAATGCGCTTTTCAAGGTTGTTGGTCAGGTCGATGAGTTCCTTATTGCTGCTTTTGAGGTTTTGTTCATCCTCTCTGGTTTTCAGGTCAAGATTTTGTATATTCCTGGATGCAAGATTAATGGTGCTTGAAATAAGCAAGAACCCAACCACCAGTACAAATGTGTTGCCTATGGGAGAAAGTTGTGCATTTACCGACTGCAGAATGCCGTTTTCAACAAGGATGATAATCGTTGTCTGGATTAGAGCGAAATAAACAGCCGCGGCGGTTGCTGCATTGCTTCCGAGCAGCAACCCGGCGAAAATAATGATCCATGCAAAGAAAATAATATAGGGTCGCGGTTGAGCGGCGAAACTTATGCTCACATAAGTAATAACGCCGGCCAGCGAAATTACGAAGATGCTGCTGGCTGCTTTTACATATCCTCTGCGGTTTAGGACAGTTACAATTATGTTGAAGAAAATGACCAGAACCGCTGCCGGGGTACTTCTTGATCTGAAAGCAGGGAAGAGCATTGGAATTAAAACTAAACTGAACGGAACCAGCCATGACCAAAGCGTGATGGTATGAAGCAAACCGCCAAGCCGGTTTTGCTCTCTGTCTTTAAACACTGGTGGTTGGAATAGCCCGCGAATTGCCTTTAACATAATTCTTCCTTGACGAAGCTGACGTTAAGTATCTTTTTCTGAAAGAGTGGTGCCGGTATTGAATTGCAGAACGATCTCGGAGTCGCCCAATACCCGTTCCAGTTCTTCGGCGGTTGATTGAAGGATATTTTCGATATTGATCGCTGAACCGATCCGGGCTGTGGCCTCGAGGATGGTACGCTCCTTCGACGCCCGCTTCTGGCTTTCTTCGAGCAGACGTGCATTTTCAAGGGTGAGCGCTGCTCGATTTGCGGCGGCCTGTGCAACAGCAATTTCCTCGTCTGACCATGTATGAGAGGGGTCTTCCTGTTCCAAGCCGATCACACCAATCACCTGATTGAGTACCGTCAACGGGACCAGGAGCGTGCTGATGTTCTTTTTTGATGCGGTTGAAGTTTGATCTTTTTCAGACCTGAGCACAATGGGATTGCCGTCCACCAGTTTTTTCAACAATTCGGGTGCAAGGTTTTGCGGGACTGCATTAACTTGAAGCCCGTTGTACTCGTAGGTCGGCGTATTTTTTTCGCTTACGGTGGATTGCCAGATTTGTTGCGTCTGGGAACGGTTGGATTTTGTCAGCTCATTAAGTGCGCCTTCCACTTGTTGCACAAGCTGGGCATTTTCAATTGCGGCCGCCAGTTGGTCCGCAAGGATCTGGAGGGTTTGAATATCCTGCTGATTGAAGGCGTTTGAAACATTGGCTTGAATATCCAGCGCGCCGATTGTGATACTGCGGCTGCGAAGGGGCAGGGTGATCTCGGAGCGTGTGTCCGGTAGAAACGGGTTCTCAAAATGTACAGCGTCCGAGCCCACATCCAGAGCGATGTAGGCTTGCCCGGTGCTTGTCACATTGCCGACCAACCCGGTTTTGCCAACCCTTAATTTGTAATTGATTGCAAGCATTTCTTCAGCGGCAGCACTGCTTGCCGCTCGCAGGAAGGCATATTCCCCGCGTTCGTCCACTAGGAAGATGCCGACATGATAATACCTCAGTCTTTCCTGAATTAGATTGGCTGAAACAGCTAATAGCGTATCCATATCCCGGATGATTGCAATTTCGCGCGCTACATCTGCAATAGTTTCCAGTTCCAATTTATTTTTTTGCAGCTCGGCGGTGCGTTCATTGATGCGCTGCTCCAGCCCCACCAAAGTGGATTGAAGTTGGTTTGTCATGGAATTGAACGCAGTTGCCAGTGTTCCAATTTCGTCAGGGTATCCAATAATTGCGCGTGCGCCGAGATCTCCCTGGGAAATTGAGTTTGCTATTTTTGTCAGCGCGAGGATGGGATTCGTCAACGCCCGCGCCACTACAGTGGCGATGATCGCCACTAGGATCGTCGTTCCAATGACCAGAATGGTGTTCGTTTGCGTCTGCTTTTTAACTTCCGCAAGGAAGATGGATGTTGGTTGGCTGTATGCAACTATCCAGGGATTGGTTTCCATGATGGCCACAGCAACGGTGTCATCCCCAGGTATATTTGGGGTAATGTCAACACTAAAGAAGGGTTGTGTATCGGCATTGTCGAGGGCATCTTCAAAGTCAAGGAAGTTTGTAGTCTGCTCCTTGAGTGGCAGATCCAAAAAGCGTTTATTTTCGACTGCAAGCAGATAGTCAACCAGAGTAAGCGGGGCTATCGATTTTTGAATGAGGCTTGGATTTCGGCTATCTGCAAGGCGAATGTATGTTGGGTCCAAAAGCAAGACCAAAGAGTCTGTGGTTGTTTTTGCGCTTTCCGAAACGATGGACTGCAGAATGTTCGAATTGTATTTGATTCGCAAAACTCCAATAAACTCACCATTTTGTCCGAGCACCCTGTTTGCAAAGGTAATCGTAGTCGCTCCAAAATTATCGTAAATAACTTCCGTCAGGATCGGCTTGTCGCTAAATTGGACTTGGGGAAAATAAGGTTGATCTGCCTCGATTTGTACGGCGGCATGGGCGTCCGACGAGTCCAGAATAACCTGACCATGCACATCCACAAGTGCATAGGAAATAATATTTTCCGTGTCCTTGGTGCTTAATTTTTTGAGCAAGTCTTGGGCGCGTATTATTTCTTTGCTAACGGGGCGCTGTTCGGGCCGTAGCATTAGAAACTCTGTAAAGTCGGAGATTTTAGACTCGATGGCAATTGCTTCCAACGTAGTTTGGATAAATGTGTCCAAACTGTTTGCTGTTTGCTCTGCGCTGGACCTAAGAGATGCCTCTGCGCTGGCGGTTAGCGCTTGTTGCGTTTGTAGAATATCGCGGACCGAAATAACAACAAGCGGCACAAGCGAAATGAACAACGTGAACAGCACTAGGCGCGTTTGAAGAGAGATCACGCCGGCGTTTCCTTTTTCATTCCTGTTTTGTTGTTCAACCATGTTCTGTGTCATCTTTGCCTTTTTATAAATCAACCGTGTGAGTTACTCGGTTGTTGTTTCATTGCTGTTTTCGGCTGGAGGTGCCAATTGAATAAATGTACGGGAATTACCCAATGCTTGCCCAAGTTCCTGGATGGTGGTTTGCAGGATGCGATTAAAGTCACTGGACGATCCGATCTGGGTGGTAATTCGGGCGATGGTTTCTTCCTGTTCGGCACGGCGCGTTGCGTTTTCAAACAATGTGGCATTTTCCAGAGCCAGAGCGGCCCGCTCGGAAATGGCCTGAACCAATGTGATCTCCTCTTCGGTCCATTGTTTACCGTCTTCTGACGACTCAATGTGAATGATACCGATCACTTCGTCGCGGAGTTTTACCGGAACAGCCAGAGCGGAGGAGATGCTCCTCGAAGACGGATTCAAGACCACGGTCTCGCCAGAGGCGATTGCTTTCTGCGTAGCTGGGCTTTTTTCTGGAAGCACATTCGATATTGATCCGTCTGGCGTAATGGAGTATCCGGAGGAACGTAGCTTTTCATTCAGCTTTAAACCCATGCGCCGACTTCCCCGTTTATCAAGTGATGGCCGGCGCTCTTCTCTGAATGTCTGCAAGTTCCTGATGACGATTGCCAGCTGATTTGCGAGCGTGCTTAATATGCTTGCATCTTCCTCGTTGAAGGCGGACGAATTGGTACTTTGTACGTCCAAGACTCCAATGGTGGCAGAGCCATATTTCAAGGGCAGGGCTATTTCAGAACGTGTTTCCGGAAGGTCAGGATTGTTGAAGAAGACCGCGTCTGCGCCGGTATCTACTGCAATGCGAGGCCGTCCACTTTGGGCAACGTACCCTACGATCCCTGCGCCGCCAATTCTTAGTTGATGGCGGCGGGCAAGCATTTGTTGACCGCCTTTGCTGTTGGCTGCGCGCAGCACTGCGTATTCGAGGTTTTCATCAAGCAGGAATATGCCGACATGATAAAAGCCAAATTTTTCACTTATGCTTTGTGTGGCACGTGCAAGTAGTTTGGCAGAGGTCTCGTTGATGTTCACCATGAGTTCCTGCGAAATGTCAGATGCTGCCAGCAATTTATTAGTTTTCGATTGCAGTTGATCATTCGCACGGTCCAGATCGCTTGTTCTTGCAAGTATCTGGGTTTCCAGATTGTATTTGGCCTCTTCGAGACGTTGGTAGGTTATGATCTGTTCATTTCTGTTCTTGGTTGCAATATTTAGCAGCGCGCGATGCCTGTGAAAGACCGCTATGGTTGCGCTCATGACTGTAAAAAAGAAGAAAGAATTCAAGATAACGTATTCAAGGTCGGTGGAGTAACTGCCTGGCAACAGGTTGTTGACTTCGGCAAGGCCGGCGGAAATGAATAGGAGGATGATGAAGATACCGTACACAATTGCAGGACGGTTGTTCTTCCTGCTATATACATTTACCAGAAGGAACAACCCCAGATTTCCCATCCAGATCAGGTCATGGACACCTTGGCCCTCGACGATTGCCACAATACAGATTGATATCGCCGTTACGATCGGGAACAGGATCAGGTAGTTGTATCTGCCACGAATTGCCTGCACCAAAGTAAAAATGGCGACACTATTTGTGATCACGGATGAAATGATCGTAATGGGGTTGCGGTATGCAAAAATTGCGAGGGCTGTCGTAAGGAAGCCAAGCGACATCGTAATGATCGCTTCTGCCCGCTGTCCAAATTCTTCGCCAGGACGGTCTTTTAGTAAATAATCGCGGAGATTAGTGGTTTTCATGCTGTCATCTTTCGGGGGAACGATTTACGCTTCTTCGCGCGTCCGAAGCTGGTTTCTCACCATTGGGTTGGTCCAGCAGCTGGAAGGTGACGGAAGTATTCTTCAGAGTCTGCCCGAGTTCCTGTACGGTTTCGCGCAAGATCGCATCCACATTTGAAATACTGCTGATGCGGGTGGAGATATCCGATACCAGAGACTCGCGTGCAGCACGCTGCTGTGATTCTCTATACAAGCGTGCGCTTTCCAAAGCGCCGCTTAATTGGTCGGACAAAGCTATTGCAAGATTGGTTTCCTCTTGTGTCCATGCTTCCGATATCTCGGATTTTTTCAGACGAACCGCCCCAATGGCCTGGCCGCGGATTTTGATTGGCACACTAATGCTTAGTCCATCTGTGCCCAGAATCAAATCTCCTGTCTCAAAGGCTTTTGCAAGGCTTGGTTCTACCTGATTCACATTTGTTTCTGCGGTTGTAGGCTGGGTTGCGATATAGCCAATACGCGGCTGATTTTGCAGGATTTTTCCCCATGCATCGCGACTGAGTTCTCCATACGCAAGACGTGCGGCATCCACCGCTTTTTTAGCTTCGCTGAAAAGATTTGCATTTTGGATGGCAATTGCCAACTGTTCTGCAAGGATTTGAAGGATTGCAATATCTTCCTGCTTAAAGGCCATGGGCTGCGTGCTTTGCACGTCAATTACTCCAAGTATTTGACCGCTGACAACTAGGGGCAGTGCCAATTCGGAGCGGGTTTTGGGCAGGTCTGGATTGTTGAAATAAACTGCATCATTGCCAACGTCCAGTGCAATGCGTGCTTGTAAGGACTCGGCTACATACCCTACAATGCCCGTTTCTCCAATTTTCAATTGATGGCCTCTATCAAGCATTTTTCTCCCACCTTCGCTGTTCGTAGCTACTAAAATGGCGTATTCCTTCCTGTCATCCAAAAGGAAAATACCAACATGGTAATATCCAAAGTTTTCATGCACAAGATTTGTTGCTGTGACAAGCACCGATGGAAGATCACGAATGGATGTGACTTCGCGCGCCACTCTGGAGATCGTTTCGAGCTTCAAGTTTTTATCCGCCATGGCTTCGCTGCGCTGGTTTAGGGTATTCTGGTTTGCCTCAACTTCTGCTGCAAGCCTGTTAAAAGCGTGGATCACTCTGCCTGCTTCATCTGTGGACGAATAATCAATACGGGTGGTCAAGTTACCGGAGGCGAACTGTTCGGCAGCCTCGATTGTTTTTCGTAACGGAGTGCTGATGGATTTCATCAGCCTGTTCCCGATAAAAAATGCGATGATGATGCTGATTGCCGATAATAAAATATATAAAGTCACCCGCAAGCTAAAAGCCCTTGTGCGGTTCTGTATGCCTTGTTCCAATCCTTGGGAACTCAACATGTAGAACTCGTTGCCGGCACTTACAGCTTGGGAATAAAGCCTATTTAACTCCCCAATGTCTTTCGGCCTAGCCTCGGTGTCCAAATTTTGTTGTGTGGTTGTTAGGTAGTCGTTGAGACTGTCTGCATATTTCTTGAATGAATTTTGCAACGAAGGGCTAACAGCCTGATTTACGTTGTTTTCTGATGCAACCGCCAATCCCCGGCTAATCCCCTCAAGATTTTGGGTAATAATGCTCAAATAATTTTGCATCTCATTTAATTCAATGAGACTTAATCCGTTATTTGCGGCTGCCTGGTCTGTGAGAAGTTTTAACTTGTACAGCGCGGCCTGGTTTTCAGGAAGCTTGAGCAAAACAGCATCCATCAGATAGTATGTATCGAGGTCTGGGTCGAGGATAAGGTAGGACTTGTCTCCGACTTCCCGTATTGCTGCTGATATATCTTCAAAAAGCGTAGTAATGTCCTCAGGTGCTTGCACGGTATCCCATTTATTTATAAGGCTGTCCGGGGTAAAGTTTACTCCAAGGCTTTTTGTGGCTTCCGTGTTGCTTTGCAGCCGTTGAAGATTTTCCAGTACCAGCTTCTGAGCAGCGTCCAGATCCTGCTGGGTGGCTTCGCCGTTTTGAAAACTTATACTGGTGGTGCTGTATGTTTGCAGACTGTCCGTTACCATCCAAAGATCGCGCAAGTAAAGTGTTCCCCGGGTTTCTTTCAAACCGTACCTGTCTATTCTAAGAAATTGTTCGTATACAAGCGGCGCAAAGGCAAGCAAAGGCAAAGCAAAGATTAGCGTAATGATCGTAAACTTTTGCGAATAACTTAATTTAGCCCAAGCCCCAATTTGAGAGGGGGAGCTGCTTAATTGAGCTGCTTGTTTACTTTCCTGCATGTTCATAATCGGTGGATACCTTGTAAAACCATTGGCCTTTTATTTGGTTTGGCTGTTTTCCTGCTCTGGAAAAAGCGGATTATTAGGAGAAAGTTCCTTTTTGAATCATATCGGTTTGGGGTGCGCCAATTAGGATCTCCGCTTCTTTCAGGTCAAATGCGCGGCGTAGTTCTGTGGCTGCTGTTCGCACAACGGCTTCAATATCCAATGTCTCACGTACATGAGTTGAAACGTTTGCGATCATTTGATCTCTCAGAGCGCCTTTTTGGGCTTCGTCAACTAGACGACTGTTTTCCAGAGCTAACGCAATCTGATCTGCGATTTTTTCCACAAGAATGCGTTCCCGTTCAGACCAGCTGGCGGATTCGCCTTTTCGTTTCAGTTTAACCATGCCAACTCTTTGTCCATGTAGTACAAGGGGGACCTGAAGACCTTCGCCGTTATTTTCTCTTTTACTTGTGGAGAAAACAGGGCGGACACCGGCTGGAGTGTATTGATATGCAGGCTTTTGGCGGCTTGTTAACTTTTTCCAGGTTCGCTCTGTTTGAATACTCGTATTAATTTCCAATTGACTTAAGAGACTTCGTGTCTCGTTCATGAGGCGGGCATTATCAAAGGATATGGCCACTAGATCTGCAAGAGTTTGCAGAATTTCCGCATCCTGATTGTTGAATACTTGAGCGCGGTCTGAGTGCATGTCGAGGACACCGAGAATATTACCCCGAACGGCAAGTGGAAGTGCCATGCGGGATCGCGTGCTGGGAAAATTTGTATCGCGTAGAAAATTGATACCTTCAGAGTCGGACGAAATCACATGGTGATTTTGTCTTGCCGCAAGACTGATCGGGTTTCGTTTGTCGAACTCAACCCGGATTCCATGACCGATCATTTGTTTTCCCGTTATGGAAGACGCAGATTGAAGAAAGGCGATCTTTTTATTTTCATCCAAAATATACAACCCCACATGGTAGTAATCAAATTTTTCCGAGGTTAGCTTCGTAACAGAATCCAGCAATTCGGAAATATTTTGCATTTCCGCCATGATTTTTGTAATTGTGGAAGCTTTCCGCAATTGACTCATTCTGAATTCAAGATCTTCTGTTCGCGCTTGAACCTTTCCCTCCAACTGCACACGTTCTGCTGTAAGTGCGTCGAAAGCGCTTTGCATGGCTTCTATCACCCGGGCAAACGCGGCTTTGAACTGGCCGATTGCTGCCACAAGCACAATACCCACGATAATGAAGTTGGCACAGTATGTGAGCCAATCTGCTGGCACGGTTAGTGGAACGGCGGTTCCTGAAAATCGATATACACCGGTTTGCTGAAAAATCGAGATCAGGGTGGTGAAAACAACGCTTACACTTAATAAGATGACGTCTGTCCGGCGGTCAAGCAAGAGTGCTGATAATAGAACGCAGGCCAACAGGAAGATATTCCCGTCAGCCCATGGTCCCCAAGACAGGATTGCATTCACGCCAACGGCAAAAAGTGTAAATAAGAGTGCGTACACACGTACTAAATACGGGCTTGGCAATACGGTGATTGCGGCAAGACCAATGTATGACCCAATAAATAGAATTCTGTCGCTTATTGAAGCTGTTGGAAAAGATAGCACGATCATTGGTATGGCAAAGACACAGCCGATTTGAAGAATGGTTAAAATAAACCGTTCACGCCAGTCTGCATAATTAAACCTTGAGCTTGGCTGAATTTCCTGGTTAGAAGTTGTGGCAAATGGATTATTGCTCATTTTCGCTCTTGTCCATGGATATTTCTATTTCAACTTCAGCAGCCTCAAGCGAGCGGCCCAGTTCCCGGACGGCGGTCTGAAGAATGCCCTCCATGCTGCCGGATGCCCAGACTTTCGCGATGATCTCATTTGCCAGTTTTTCCCGTGCAGCGAGCGATTGACTTTCCTCCACAAGACGCGCGTTTTCCAGCGCCAGTGCCGCCTGTGTTACGATGGCTTCCACAAGGCTTCTCTGTTCAGGATTCCATTCGGCGGCGCCGACCAACTGAAGCTGCCCAATGACTTGGTCTCTTAATGCGAGCGGTATTTCCATCTCGTTGCCCACAGACGAATCGTTATCACCAAGTGCGTATTCTAGGTCTTTTTCTTCTGTCAATGTTTGCCATGCGCCTTGCAAATACTGTCTTTGGGTGGCGCGCATTTCAGACAGGCTTTGCTGCGCTTCTTTAAAGAGTCGCGCATTTTCCAGCGCAACAGCAATCTCGTTCGCCATATTTTGAAATGTGCTTAAATCCGCTGGTGTGAATGCATTTTCCTGGGTTGTATGAATTTCAAGGGCGCCACGAATTACATCGCCTGTGATCAGAGGTAAAACAATTTGGGAACGGGTGTATGGGAGCAGGGGAGTTTCAATCTGTACCTGATCTGCCTTGCCACCAAGCGAGATTTGCCCTACTCTCGTCCGAATAGCTCTGGCAACTGCGCTATTTCCATTTAGATCCAGCTGGTGTTTGTTTTCGCGCAGCACCCTTCCGGCTTCACCAGTGGCTGCTTTTAGTTCAGCCCATTGACCGCTGATGTTTATTAGGAAAAACGCCGAATAATAAAAGCCAAATTCTGCCTCAATGCGCTGCAAGGCGACGGGAAGCAGTTCGTCAGGATCCAAAATACCGGCGACAAAGCGCCCGATTTCGTTAATTTTCCGGAGTTGTTGCGTGCGCTCTTCCACATTGCTCTCAAGGTTGTTTCGCTCCGATTTCAATGCGTTCAAGGTCAAGTCAATTTGTTTTTGAGCTCCCAAGAATTCTTTTTCCAGCCTTTGAAATCCCAAAATGACGGCGGCGCCAAACATTACGATCACACCAATGGCGCTGAACCAGTCTGCCAGCGTTGCTGGAGAAGCATATGGATTAAGCGGGGTTATTTCCCCGTTTAGGAATAGAAAGGCGAAAAACGCGAACGTAAAGATGTTAATTAAAGCAGCCCAAATTCCGGTACGGGGGGAGATTAGTAGTGTAGCAAAAACGATTAGCCCAAAAAAGAAGATTAGACTGTCTCCCAGAACTCCATGGGTGATCAATTCTCCCAACCCCAACACATAAATACCCGTCAGAAACACGGTCATTCGAATCGTGTAGGAGAATCGAATCGCGGTGACGAGCCCTGTAATTATATAAACAATGATGAATGCCGCGTCAATAATCAGGTTGCTAGATGCGTTGATCGCAGGGATAAGAACGATGGTGCCAAATACCAAAACTCCCAAAAGCAGAGGCAGGGCAAATTGTTCCCGCCAATTTTTATAAAGGAGACGGGTGATTTCTTCCGGGTCGGAAGTCCGTTCGTCTGAAAAAAAGTTATCCATTAAGGCTCTTCATGCTTGTTCGGTTTAATATTAATTCTTGCATAACGCGAACCGGTGATTCTCGTAATTTCACTGGCGGTGGTCATCAGGATGGACTGAATGTCAGTGGACCTGCGGATCTTGCCAGCAACTTCATTGATCAACCTCTCGCGCTCCGCTTGAATTCGGATCTGTTCAAGCAGCCTTGCGTTTGCAATGATGGCAGCCAGACTTCCTCCTAATGTTCCAAGCATTTCCTCATCGTTTTCAGTGTAGGCATCCACCTGTTCGCTTTCAACATTTAAAACGCCAAGCAGTTCGTTTCGATAGATCAATGGGATTGCCAGTTCAGACCGCGTGTTAGAGCTGGCTTGTATATAGCGTGGATCCAAATTCACGTCTCGGACTCTTAACGTACGCCTGTGTTCGGCTACCCAGCCAGTGATGCCACTCCCGAACACGATCTGCGCTCGCGAAATATCCTCCGAGTACCCCATGGAGGCTTTTACTTCAAGCATTTTTCTTTCGCGGTCTACCAGCAGAATTGCAACCCGATCACCACCAAGAGTAACCTGCAGTCCATTAACCGCGCCTTCCAAGGCTTCTTCCAGGGTAGAACCGGATGCAGCAGTTGTAGTGATATGGTGCAGAAGCCGGTGCTGTGAAAGATGTTCTTGAGTTTCTGCAAAAAGTTCGGTATTGACCACTGCTACCGCCAATTGATCCGCCAGAATCTGCAGGCTCCGCAAATTATCTTCGGAAAAAGAATAGGGCTTGGTGCTTTGAATATCCAGAACGCCAAGGATGCGGTCGCCTACTTTTAGCGGAATAGCTGCTTCAGCGCGGGTATCAGGCAGGAGTGGGTTTGCGTAGTAGGTAGCATCCTTCGATGTATCATTTACGATAAGCGGCTCGCCTTGTCCGCTCACAAAGCCAACGATTGACTTTGATCCGACTCCAATTTTGTACCCGGCTCTTTTCATTTGCGTTCCAGCTTCCCCGGTTGCTTCGCGGATCATTGCAAATTCGCCAGGAATATCATGCAGGAAGATGGAAGCATGATAAAAATCGAATCGTTCACGAATGAAATTCACAGCTTTGATCAACAGCTCATCCAAATTCAAAGAACCGCTGATGTCACGGGCGATTTCTGCGGCAGTCTCGATCTGAACCGCCTTGCGCTGGCTTTCATCCAATAGATGGACGTTGTTGATTACACCTGCAACCTGGCCGGTGATGGTTGTGAAGAACTTTAGATCGTTATCGTCGAATGCATGCTCATTTTCAAGGTCTTGAATGATCAAAGCCCCGATCGGTTTGTTTTGTACCAGCATCGGAGCACCCATCCATGAGCGGGCGGGCTTGCCCGATACTTTTGCGCCGAGTTCTGCGGCCCTTTTTTCCGTATTCTCCACCAGCATTAATGGCTGGTGGGTCCGCAGAAGGATGGATGTTAATCCTTCGCCTAGCGGGAATGGATCAATGGAAATGATTTGTTTATTTTCATAGCTAAACGGAACGCTGATGGTATTGCTTCTTTCGTCATAAAGCGCAACGATCATGTTGTAATCACCGATGATTTGCTGGATTTTCCCAAGAAGCGCACGGAAAAAACTCTGAAGGTCAGATTCTGACGAAATCAATTCATTGATTGATGCCAGAGACTCCACTTCACGCAGATGCCTTTCTGTTTGCTGAACCGCGTCTATTTTTTCGAGTGTACTGGTCATTAAGTCGGCAAGATTGGAATACAACTGGATGGTCGTGTTTGTAAGAACGCGATCTCGCGCTCCAATCAAAATGACAGCGGATAAATTGTCCTGCTTTTTTATCGGTATAAATGCTGCGCTGGTGATTTCCAACCGCTTGATCAGGTCACTGAAGGCCGATGGAGTGGAAGATTCTGATGGGCTGGTAATAACGGGACCGCGCAGGAGGTAATTGTTGACCTCGCCATATTCCGCCTCGAATTTTGACGGCAATTGATCGATGGAATTAAGTCCCTGTGTGGCATCTGCAGAAGAGATAACGCGAAGTTGATTGCGATCTACTTGAAGCAAAACCGTTGGATACGGAACGTCTTTGAGGATTTGTCCGCTGATAGCCCAGACTTGCTCTTCGTTACTCGCATCTGCAATCAATCGACTGGATCGATACAAGCGTTCAAGTTCTTCAAAATTTACCTGGCTTGTTTCTATCAACCCTGTCGTCTGTATGGCTGTCGCGATCTGGCTGGCAAGCGTTTGCAGCATGATAATAGTATCTTTACTGAATGCGCCCGGCCGGTCACTTTGTACATCCAGAACGCCGAGAACAAGACTCCCCAATGAAATGGGAACGCTGGCCTCAGATCGGGTATCTGGAATCAGTTCATTCCTCAAATGAAGCGGGTCTTCTGAAACATCCGATGCAATGCGCGGACGATTATTTGAGACCACCCATCCTATAATGGAAGGGGATCCGATCTCGATTCGGTAACTTTTTTCCGCCAACCCCTTTGTTGCGGTACCGGAGCCGATCTTGAAATCAATGAATTTTCCGCTCCGGTCTAGCATGTAAACGCTCGCTTGTTTATAGCCAAATTGCTGAACGAGCAGTTCGGTGGTTTTTGTGAGCATGTCATCCAGGTTTGAAATGGTGGTAATGCTTTGCGCTACTTCTGATGCCGTTTGAATTTGGCGTGTGCGCTCTTCCACCTTTTGCTCAAGAGAATGGTATACCTCCCCGATCTCGTTCGCCATATAATTAAATGAAGTTGCAAGTACACCTACTTCGTCCTCGCTTCTAACTTCTGCTCGAAGGTTCCAGTCTCCTTCAGCGAACTTTCTCGTGATTTCAGACAAAGACCGCAAAGGCTGGATCACACGTCTAATTCCTAGTGTCAACGCCACCCCGGTACCGGCCAGAGTCGCCAGAACCAGCAGGATCGTAAAAGGCGCAAGGCTGGCGATTTCACCATAAATTTTATCGTTGTTGATCTCCAGAACAATACCACTTTGCATCCCCGGAAACCACAAAAGTTGTGCAAGCGAAGCCTCACCAGATGGAGAGGTGACATCCAGCGCGATTGATTTGTCGCTGCTACTCTCCATGAGTGACAGAAGATTGGTTCCCAGTTCATTCTGATATATTGATTCGTTAATCTTTGTAAGTTCACCAGTAACCGGATCACTGCCAATAAATTGATTATCTGAAAGAATAAAATAAGTACTTGCAAAAGGAGAAAGCCCGTTCAGTGGCCGAACAAGCTGTTGCAGGTTTTCTTTTTCGGTAATGCCAACGATCGCGCCCAATACCGAGCCTCGCTGGGTTTTGTAAGTGACGATCGTAACAAGGACCAGCTCGTCCTCATAAATGGGGGAGAGGCCATATAAAGCATGAGACACAGACCCTTCAGCGTCTTCAAAAATGGAAGTATTAAGAGTCTGGCTTTCCCAGTCTGCATTACTTGAAACCTTGATGATTCCATCCTTGTCAACAAGGAAAAACTGGTCAAATATCGGCTGACCATCATTCATGTTGCTGGATTGGATTTCATCGATGAACCCCTGGCGGATTTCACGAAATTCCTTGTTTTGCGGGTTTGCATGCAAAGCAAGCTCGATCGTGGTTGAAAAAGAACTGGAGGCCAGGTGCTTTTCAAGCATTTCTTGTTTTGATAAGATTCCCCCGTAGACGATTTTAAGCTGGTTACTTAATAAGTTTTCGGATTGTGAGATTGCCTGATCTCGCAGCAACGCCCGCGCACGAAAATAGGCAGTCCCCGCCATTATAGCAAGGGGAATAAATGTAAAGATAAGGAGCGTTCTTACAAGCGTACCTGTCAGACTGCCCTTATATCTTTTTTGCCATGTATCAACTGCGGGCGGTGCTGGATTTGTGTTCATCAAACGGTTTAACTAAACTCCCACACGGGTTCCCCGCTCAAAATGCGGCGTATTTGATCTGGAAAGCGGTCAGGGTCAAGCGGCTTCCCTAAAAAGCCGTCAAAGCCTGAGTCTTGGGCCTTTTTCATCTGCTCCACACTGGCTTCCGCAGTGACAGCGATAATCGGCACCGACTTAAACCTCTCCGATGCACGAATTTTCTTTAGCGCGCCATATCCATCCTCATATGGCAGCCGAATATCCATCAGAATTAAATCAAGACGAGGAAGGGTGTCTGCGTACTCCAAAACCTCATAGCCGGAAGTTTTCCACTCGCAATGTACACCAAGATATCCAAGCATGCGGGCGATTAACACAAAATTTGATACGTTGTCCTCAACCACCAGCACAGCAGCGTCCTTTGGAATATTTGGTTTGCGAATAGGCTGTGTATCGGAGACAGCAGGGGGTTGGTTCTGTTCAGACATTTGAGCTCCTTGTCGTAAAACGCTCGATTTGCTGGGCAAGCGTGTCAATATCAATTGGTTTTTGTATATAGCCATCACATCCCGCCTCAAGCGATTTTTCCCGGTCGCCCCGCATTACGTTTGCAGTAACCGCAATAATCGGTATGGTTGAAAATCTTTGAATCCCCTTGATCTTTGTAGTCAATGTATAGCCATCCATATCCGGCATATTAATGTCCATCAAGATCAGATCAACACTATTTTTTTCTAGTTTGTCAATGGCTTGACTCGCATTAATGGCATCGATAACAGAATACCCCTCCGCTTCCAACACTCTGCGGATTAAATTCCTGTTATCTGAGTTATCCTCCACGTAAAGGATGGTGCCTTTTTTTGCTTCTGTCATTTCAAGTCTACTCCGGCTTGAATTTTACATTTAAGACCCGAACATACGCATAACAGCTACCTTACAAATAGTATAGCATAACAAAAAGTCGAGGCAGTAATTTCCTCGACTTATTTGTGAGCGGGTGATGGGATTCGAACCCACGATATCGTGCTTGGGAAGCACGCGTTCTACCACTGAACTACACCCGCATAATTGGTAAAGAGGATTATACGCTACGCTGAAAACGCATGTCAAGCCTGATTAAAATCGCCGCCTCTTTCTTAATCCGATCATTGTTTCCGTTTAAGAAGCATGTTTGCCAGCCCGAGCATTTCCTCGCCAGCTGCACCTTGTGGATTTGCTTCTTTCAGGTAGTCCAACGCCTTTTGAGTCTCTTCCTCAGACATTTTCTCAGCAAACTCTCTGCCTCCTTCATCTTCAAGCAGCGCAGAGACAGCGCTGACTTCATCCACTGTAATTGGCCCTTGCTTCCATCTATTAGCGAACTTTCCATTCTTGCCTAAAGCAAAGAGAACGGGGAGGGAGTTTTTCCCCTCCACAAGATCGCTCGCCGCAGATTTTCCAGTCAGGGCTTCGTCACCCCATATTCCGAGGATGTCATCCTGGACTTGAAATGCCAATCCCAAATGATACCCAAACAAGCGATACGCCTCTTGCTGTTTTTCTTTCGCGTAGCCAAGAAGGGAGCCGATGTGGGTGCAGGCAGAGAGTAGGGCGGAGGTTTTACCGCCGATCATTGGCCAATAATCTTCTATACCAAGATCGTTGCGTTCCTCGTATGACATATCCAGGAATTGACCGCGCGTCAGGTCGAGACAGCAGTTGTTCAAAATGCGCGCCGCCTTGACAACCATATCCGCTGGATAATGTTCGATTAGATCCAGGATGGACTGGTTAGCAATTACGAACATCGCATCACCAACATTGATAGCCATTGGCGCACCCCATTTGACCCACACCGTTCTCCGTCCACGCCTGAGGTTTGAGTTATCCTGAATATCATCATGCACAAGAGAGAAGTTGTGGATCATCTCAATCGCTGCCGCTGCCGATACTGCGTGTAGCCAATAATTGTCATTGCTCTCTTGCTTTTCTTCTTTATCAATTACAGAAGAAACAGCCAGCAAAGTTATCAATGGGCGAATCCGCTTCCCCGTTGCAAGCGGACCAGCACCCTCGCCCGTCCACCCCATGTGATAGGTAAGCATCTCATGAAAAGGTTTTGTTCCTGGCTGATCAAGCCTTGCCACCTGATGTTGTAATTCTGTTTCAATTGCTTCAAGCATGGATTGAGTAATGGATGTCATGAGTCTAATAGCCCTTGATGGATAATTGATAGAGATCCCGCTTCAACTGAGCAGGGGACTGGTATTGGATTGTGATGAAACCCATTTTACGTGCTGTTTCAATATTTGAAAGGGTGTCGTCAATGAACAGGCATTCTCCCGCCTTGCGGTTGATGCGTTTCAGGGCGATCTCAAAAATGGCAGGGTCAGGCTTGATGATATTGTGCTCACCAGAAATGATCATATCGTCGAAAATTTCCAAAAAATCATGTTGCTCTTTCATGAGCACAAATTTTTCTACAGAGAAATTGCTCAACAGGTAAAGAGGCCAGCCAGCCTTCTTTAGATTTTTGGCGATCTGTATGGTTTCATGAATTGTTTCTGTAATGCTATCCATCCAGTAGATGTCATACGCTTGAATGAGTTCTGCGTATTGAGGGAATTGCTTTGATAGTTCTTCAACTCCTTCCTTGAATGGACGACCTGCATCCTGATGGGTATTCCATTCAGCGAAGTGGATCTCTTCCAGAAAAGAGTCAACAGCTTCCAGCGTGGGAAAGAAGCGTTTGTAAAGGTTGCGGGCGTCCCAGGTAACAAAGACGTTTCCAAAGTCAAAGATGATGGTGGTGGTGGGGGATTCCATAGCCCTATTTTATCCCAACATATTGTTCGCAGGACATTGCCCGAAGCGGTATAATCGCGCTTCTGTAAATAATCTGACTTTGGAGAAATTCCCTTGAGCCGCGTGATCAACCCCGATTCTGTAGGAAAAGAACGAACCCGTTTGACGAAATCCATTGTGCTGTGCATTCGAGAGCTGGCGAAGCAATCGGATGTGACGGCTGAGACGAAAGACCAGGCAGCGTACATTGCTCTGGCGCTGCAAGCCATTGCCGACGGCATTGATGTTTCTGTGGCGGCGTGGGAGAAGCGTGATTACTGGGTGAAAGCCGACAAGTTCCGCATGGAGTGGATGTGGGCGGGACAGGTGGCGGCTAAAATGAAGGCTGCGGTTTTGACCGATGACTGGGCGACAATCGCGATGCTCATGCCGCAGATCGCGCAGAGATTTAATAAGGTGGAAGTTTCAGACAATCATCGGCTGGGCAAGCCGTGGACAAGCGCCTATCAGCTGCTGGCATTTCATAGGAAGTTGTAAACAAAAAAAACTCCGAGGTCTTGAAGACCTCGGAGTTTTTACTTAACTGTTATAGATTTTTCAAATGCAGTTTCGTATTCTTAAGTAGTTCGATCATTAGATCGCGGATGTGAGGGCTGAGGTAATGATGCTCGAGAGTGGAGAGAGGCAGGAAGCGCGCACCAGCTACCACGTGGATGCAGTTTGCGGCACCACACAGACAAATGAAAGGCGCTTGCATTTCCCATTCAGTAGACGGATAGAAGAAGGAAAGCTCTTCGCCTTTTTCTATATCACGGCGTGCGATCATTACCATTTTTTCTGTGTCGAGGATCACGTTGGGGTCGCAAGAGTGATTCAATGCGGCGAGTTTGCCAACATGAGTGTGTCTGTCGCGCGCGATTTGCACTGTGAAACGATTGGGCTTGTCCATGATGTTCTCGCTCGGCATCACGCAGATCACTTCACCTTTTTTATAGGATTGTTTTGTGATCAATGTTCTAAATTTATTTTCTGTTTTGATTGATAATGTTTCCATTGTTATGTTAACCATTTTGTTTACTCCTTATGTAAATATAAATTTATATTTCGTTTGAATTAGTATAGCCGTTATGAAATTAATTGCAAGGTATTAATGGATAACATTTAAATATTTTAAGGTTATGTTATGTGATTACTAATAAAAACATCATCAATGAATTTCATTGATGATGTTTTTATTAGCTCTGTTTTATGTTGTAAAAATCAAAACATACTCATTTGCATTGCGGCTTTACGTCCATCAAGTAACACATAAGGTGCGGCGCGTTCAGCAATGACACCAAGTTTTTTCAAAGAAGAGAGATCACGTATCGTCATTTTTCTTCTTGCAGATAGAATCGCGTCTGCGCCTTTGATGCCAATGCCCGGGATCTTTATCAGGTCGTGCTTTTCGGCTTTGTTTAATTCAATGGGCTGATGGATCAAATTTATTTCTGCCCAGGCTTGCTTGGGGTCGGCGTGGAGCGGGAGGTTGCTGTCTTTGGTGAAGGGCAGGTCTTCAATGTCAAAGCCGTAATCGCGCAGGAGGAATGATGCTTGATAAAGGCGATGCTCGCGCATGGGGTCAACGGCAGGCTTATTTTCCAACGGCGTATCGCGGATCGGGTGAAACGCTGAAAAGTAAGCACGTTTGAGTCTTACGTTTTTCGTCAGCCAGCTTGTGATGCCAAGCAGTTCCAGATCGCTTTCGTCGGAACCGCCTGCAACAAACTGCGTGACCGTGGACGGATAACGCCCGTTCCAGAATTTGTAAGCGGGGACGGTGCGTCGAATCTCTTCCACCCATTTGAGCGAGCGCAGCAATTCTTCAAAGAAAATCTTGTGCGGCGCAAGTTTCGCCAGCCGTTCGGTGCTGGGCGCCTCCAAGTTGACCGAGACACGGTCGGCCAACTGCATGGCGCGATACACCTGATCCTTCTCGGCGCCCGGCATTATTTTTAGATGGACATACCCACGGAACTGATGTTTCTTGCGCAGGATATCTGCCGTGTCGAGGAGCTTATCCATCGTGCGGACTCCGCCTCCTGCCAACCCGGAGCTGAGGAATACACCTTCAGCCATTCCTCCCCGATTCATTTTACTGAACAGGCCTGCGAATTCATCAGGTTTGAAGGTGGCGCGGCGGAAGTCTCTGCCAGCGCGGAAGGGACAGTAGAAACAGTCCCGTTCACAGGCGGAGGAGAGCAGGGTTTTGAGCAGGATGATCTTCTGTCCGTTGGGGAGTTGGGCGGGATGTGCAAAGGCTTGGTCATGCTCCTTCGGACTGAAGCAGGCCGGGGCGGGGGAATTGAGGCGTGGTTCTCCATCTGCCTCGAAGGACATTTGAGAAGACAACTCTTTGAGGGTTTCAAGCGAGTCCATATATCCATTATAGAACATAAATTCTAATTATTCAAGCGAGAAAATCAGGGAGTTTTGACACTAGGGCTGGGAGGAGTGCGTGGCTATACTGGCATGGTCTCGATACAAGCGGGAAAAGCGCCCGCTTTACTCGACCACCACGCTAAAGGAGCTTGCCATGTGTGAATTCTGTACGCAGCACGGAGAAGGGGAGAAGTGGTATTTGACCATGGAGAACTACTCCAAGGATCTGTTGAACCAAAACCAACGCCGCAAATACGCAGCGGACTTCCTGAATGGATTCGACAAACGGGTTCCGAAAAGCATCAAGCAGTTGGATAAGATCCGCAAGACGCCGTTGATGAAGCTCGCCAAGCCCGTGTTGACCCACATGCAGAAGGAAGATCATTACGGGCAAGTTGTGCCGATGGAAGATGTGGAGAAGATATTTGGGATGGTGCAGGGCGCGGTGCGGCTTCCGTGTGTATGTCGGCGCGTGACCACGGGCAATATGAACGCGCGTTATTGCTACGGCCTGACCATGGACAAGGAACTGATGGACGCACTTGACGATTCCTTTAGCCTGGAAACTTTATCGAGGGAAGAAGCGCTCGAGTCCATTCGCAAGCTGGATAAAGAAGGACTCGTCCATTCGGTGTGGACGTTCAAAACGCCATTCATTGGTGGATTGTGCAACTGTGACCAGGACTGCATGGCTTACCGTATTACTCATGCACGCAAGGATTACCCAGTAATGTTCCGTGCGGAATGGATCGCTAGTGTCTCTGCAGATGCGTGCAATGGCTGCCGCCTGTGTATGAGGCAATGTCAATACGGGGCGATACGATATTCTTCAAATAACAAGAAAGTGGTGATCGACCCGACGGCTTGTTATGGCTGCGGCGTTTGCAGAGCAAGCTGTAGCAAGAATGCGATCGAGCTGCATCCGCGGGAGATCGCTTTTAATTAAACTTGCACCACTGATTCATCAGGAATGGAAACGGGCGGGACGACAGTGACATAGCGATTCTTCTTTTTATCGCGGATGGCTTGTTCGTATACATCCAGCAGTCTTTCAGTCAATTTCTCGATATTGAAGGACTGCGCTTTTTTATAAGCTGCTTGCGCAAAATTTTGCATTCTCTCGGGGTTTGAGAGGAGTCTTTTGATCGCAGCTGCCAATGCCTCAGGGTTATTCTCTACTAGATATCCCTGTTGACCGTGTTTGAGAATATCGCGTGTACCACTTGCATTAACTGCAACCACAGGCAGGCCGGCAGCCATTGCCTCAAGTGTTGCAAGTCCCTGGGTTTCTGTGATGGATGCAAAGCCGAATAAATTAGCTGCTTTCATATAGGAGGGAGTCTCAGCGAATGAAAGTGAGCCAGTAAACGTTACACGCTTTTGGATGCCGAGTTCTTTTGCCAGATCTTCCAAGCTTTTTCTGTCTGGGCCATCACCGATCAACACGAAGCGGAATTGGGGAATATCTTTCAATACCAGAGCCGCAGCATGTAATAAGGTCGGCCAGTTCTTTTCTGGTGCAAGCCTGCCAATGGAGATCATCACGATATCTTTTTCCCAGCGACGCTTTTTGCGTATCTTTTCTCCGTTGGCTGTACGGTATGCTTCCAAGTCCACACCTGTGGGGATCACTGTAAAGTTATTTTTCAAGCCATAATTATTGACCAGTGTTTCGCGCATACTTTCTGATGGAATAATGATATGCTGGCAACGGCGCATGAAATCCTGAAGCAGACGATCTACAGTGCTTTTCAAAAAATTCTGGACGATTTCCATGGGAAAAGGCACGTAGTGGGTGTACTCACGGTATTGTGTATGGAAGGTAAAGATCAATGGCAGGTTAAGCTCCTGCGCTTTTGTTGCGGCGGTTTTTCCAAGCAGGAAGGGATGATGGGTGTGAATCACATCCAGTTTGATGGCTGGGATCAAGCGGTCGATAAAAGGGGAGATAGGAACCGCAGCAGGGATATCCACTCCGTAGGGCAGAGACAGGCTTGAGTAGCGAAAGATGAACGGATCTTTGTCCACATAATCGACTTGTTCCTGTGCGAAGATGAAGACGTTGTGGCCTCTGTTGGTAAGTTCATCCCGGAATGAGCGCACGGAGCGAACAACTCCGCTAATGACTGGTAAATACGTGTTCGTAAAATTGGCAATATGCACAGTTACTCCATTTCATCTTTGCTGACAGAGGAGACAATATCAGTTTTTGTTTTCATAAAATATTCAAGTACATAATAGGCATATACCACCATGCCGGCATTCCACGAGAGAGGCGCCTCCGACTTATACCAAAAGCTGGATAACGGTCTTCCATTAGGGCCGTAGACTTCATGCACCTGCTGATCGTCCACTATGACTTCTGCAATGCGTGACAAGATCCCATGTGATTCTTCAGCTCGTTCGCTGCGAGCGAGCGCCACCACATGCCACGCACCGATCCAAAGCCAGGCAGCGTCAGTATGGTAATTTGCCACGCCGCCCAGGCGGTTCTCCAGCGCGATTAGATTAAGTGGGTAGGATGGATAGGCAACTTTGGTCGGCACTGGGCTGGCCATACCGTTGACAATAATCGTGTCTAAGATGGAGTTTGCCTGCTCTATGGACGCGAGTCCCCAAGCAACTGCTAATAGATTTCCACTGCTGGTTAGCTGATCAAGAGAGTCGCTTGCAGCGTAATATCCCAGAGTTGGACGCCAAAGGTGAGCCTGAATAGCCTGAGCGACCTGGTCTGCTTTTTTTGAATAAAAGGAAATTTGATCATTCAACTCAAAATGCTTTGCGGCTTCGGCCATCTCTTGCAGGGCTTTCCAGTAGGTTACATTTGTATAGAGTACGCATCCATTGCGGGCAATGCTATCAGCCCAATCGGCGAAGGCTGCCTGGGTGAGCAGACTGTCTGTGCTTTCCAAGACTGATCTCTCGGCCCATGAAATGGCGTTGACGAGTGCCTCCCAATGCGTTTTGAGAAATTCGTGATCTTCTGCCTGAAAGCTGTAGTGGATGGCTGCGATGACCATTAAACATTGGCCATCCAATGAGATCGTGCCGTGTCCGCTTATGTATTTCGGGCGCATGGGAATTTCAGTGGGTTGTTCCCTCCCAAGCAGGGAGTGCATAAAGCGTGTGACCATGCCCATGGAATGTAATTTGACAGGGAATTGCCCCTCGGGAGTCTGGTGATCGAGAAAGGCTTCCAGGGTGTCTTTTACCACTTTGAATTCCTTCAAGGCCAGCAGCCCAAAGGATGCAAAGCTGAAATCTCGCGCCCAACTTTCGCGGAAGTTGCGATAGCCGGCATGCAGGATCTCCCTTGTTTTGCGATTCCCAAAGCGGCGCACTTCAATTGCCGACCGCAGGTTATCTGCCGCAATGAACAAGGCTTGCGCCTCGATCGTGTCGAAATCCTCGGCTTTGGACAACACCGTGCGTGACATCAGCCTTGGCTGTTTGATAATGGCGTGGATGTATTGATACGCGATCAGGGAAGCGATCCCGGCGGCGGCTCCGGCGAGAGCGCCTTTGGCAAAGCTGGGCAGGTCAACACTTTTATTGGGATTCATAAATTCATTATAGACCCCCAAGATGAGTAAACACATTCATGTATCTTATGATTTCAACTCTTCCCTCCGAGGCAATCTCCTGTTATCATTTTGTCGGCAAATGGGTTGCAGGTTTCTTTGCCCATAGTAAAGACAAATCATTTTTGTTCAAAAATCAACCCCGTTGGTTTTTGGAAAGGAGATAATTATGGCAAACAAGGAACAAGGTAAGAATAAGGAAAAGAAAAAGAAGAAGAAAGAGAAGCCAAAGTAGTCATTGGCTGAAGTAGTTCGAAAATTAGACAATCCCCAAGTCTGGTTGACTTGGGGATTGTGCGTTAATTGCAGGACGTTGGTGGGGAAGGAAGTGAGAAGGTAAAGTGGGGTAAAATAGAAAATAATCTTTCAAAATCTTCCTTTGAGGGTTTTGCTGTCAACTCCCATGACCGATCAAGCGACCGTTCACGAACGGACAGGTTCTGACTCCGCGCTGGGGCTGTTAGGGCTCGCAACCCGAATTATTTGTGGTGTGACCATGCCTTTGCGGTGCGCGAAACTTCCCTTGGGCGGCATCCGCTTGTGCTCCATTCGTGCTTTGCACAGCAAATCTCACGGCATCCCGCCGACGCCTCTCAACCGCGCTTGCGGCGCCTTGTGCCTGATGTCTGGTGGGGTGTTGGCGCTTAAACAAAGATGTTCAGGCTTGTTGAACATGTCGCCGCGTTCACGGTGCCGTTTGCTCGGTGCGGTTTCCTGCCTTGCTGGCGGTGGCTTTTGTGTTTCAGGCTTGCTTGGCGATCTGGGGCGCCCTCAGCTGGGCTGCCCGTCGGTAACGGGACGTTTCCCTCCAGCAGGGGACGCTGGATGGGCTTCGGAACACCGCCGCGCCCTTTGGGCATGTCTCACAGCGGGGGCTGGGAAGACCGCTGGCGGTGCGTTTGCCGAGCGTTTCGCTGGTGGCGCGGACGGTATTCGTTTGCCAAAAACGCTTCGGTGCGCTAGTTGTGTGTAGGGCGCGGCTACACGCCGCAGCCATAAAGGGCGCTGCGGTTTGGTTTCGTATTACCTTTTCAGGGCTCAGAAAACAGCCCGAAAGCTCCAAGGTGTCGCCGACCTGCCAACGGGCGCGGTTTGCCGCCACAACCCGAACGCTTTTCCCGCTCGCCCTGGCGAAGGCTGTTTCAACACAGCGTAACAAGGAAGACGCGGTTTGCGTCGCCGTGCCCGGCCCGTGGCTGGGCGTTCCTGGGTAACTGCGATCCACCTTGCCGCCTTCTTCAAGACTTCGAAATTGGCATCTGCTTTCCTTTCCTTTCGCTTGTGTTCAGCTCCTGAAAAGAGGGACACCCGACTTTACATTCCCTGTGGGCCGCTTCCAACCGCCTGACCCGGTACGCCGGGCTGGGGCAACCGTTCGCTCAACCGTCTGGGAAAACCACCGACTAAGCCAAACTTGGCCGTGGCTGGTAGACGTGGGGAAACGCCCTTGCCTTCGACCTGCTCATTCAACTGCCCAAACAAATGGAGCGTTGAACTGCTTTCTGTGGGGGCCTCGACGCCCTACACTTTTCAAAAAGCCTTTGCACACTGGGGTTGCAACAGGTAACGATTTTTAAAACAAGCTAACTCTTCAATGAATTCTTTAAATGAAAAAACTCAAATTTTCAACTGGATTGGGCCAAAGGCGGTGCTTCCGATGGGTTCCAGGGATGTCTCTTTTGAAATTAGGTGGTTGGCCCGGGGTGACCTGGGGGGGGGCGTTGGTTGAACTGCGTCTGTTTTCGTGGTTTCAACAGACTGCAATGTCTTCCGCTCAGGTTTTCGTCGTGGTCGTCAGAACGAAATTGGAACGGGGAAAACAAGGATGAAACAACACTGGTCACCAACAACCAAAACAATCCCACCATCCAAGGGCTCAGACAAACATCAGTCTCTCAGGGCGGGGCAAGACTGGTTCCTGGTGGAGGTCGCCTGGGCTGGTGCGTTGAACCCCCGTTTCTGACAAATCACCTGTGTCTCACAAAACCCAGAAAACGGACAGATCACTGTCCCGCGGGCAGAGGAACGTCTCTGGGGGGTCGGAAAGCCAAACGGCCACGGGCACTTCTTCGGAGGTGTCCAAGTTCCGTCCGGAGACCAGCAAAGAAAATCCGGTGGTTTAACACAGGCGCTGTCCAATCTGAAACCCGTTTTTGGTCTGGTCCTGGTTGCTGGGCGCGTGTTTCTTTGCAGCGTTCTCTCTGGTTTGCTTGGTGTTGTGTGGCGGGTCGTGGTCATTCCAAATTCGGGTTGGGGTGGGTCTTGGCTGGGTCGTCTAGTCATGGCAGGGGGAGTGAGCCTAAAAAAACGTTTCGGTCTTGTCAAAATAGCGAAGTGGGGGAGCGCATCAAACGCCAGAAAATATAGCCTCTTGACTTCCCACTTATCATTCGATATAATTTATATTACATGGAGTGATAACAATGGAACTAAAAATAGAGATAAAGCGCTTCCTAGACACCTTAGACCGTTCTCCACGCACAGTTTCCACATACAAAAATGCACTGGAGCAGTTTGTATATGCCGTTGGTGAAGAAGATGTTGAGTTAAATACAGAAACATATACATCGTTTCTTGCTACACTAAAATCAAAGTCCCCTTCCTCGCAGCGAGTTTACACAACGGCGGTCAAAAAGTTCTACGCGTTTTGCAAGGCCGGGAACATGGACGAGCTCAAGGCAGCCCCCCCCCCGCACGCGAAGCAAGGCAAACGCATCGTCAATTTCAATCGTGAGGCTGTGGAGAAAGTCATCGCCTATTGCTCCGCGCTGAATGGCAGCCTTGAAGCCCTGCGAGATCACGCATTTGTTTTGACCCTTGTGGATACGGGTTTACGGATATCCGAAGCTTGTTCTCTCAAACGCAGTGACATTGATTGGCTGGAAGCACGTGTTATTATTATAGGAAAAGGCGATAAACAGGCTGTAATTCGCTTCTCGAACCGTTCTGTGGAGGCTTTGAATGCTTATCTACACGCAAGATCTGTTGTCGACCCAAATTCCCGCACCCCACTAGGTTCTCAGCCTGTTTTTGCCCGCCACGACATCCGGGCAAGCAAAAAAATCCGTCCGATCACTGCTGGCGGGATGTGGAAAGCCATCAAGATCCGCATTGTGGAATCTGGTGTTGAACGCAGCGCTGTTCGTATTCATGATTTTCGCCATTACTTCGTTACCCTCACCTATCTTGCTAAGCATGACCTAAAGCTTTCACAAGTTCTTGCCCGCCATGAAAGCATATCTACTACGAACCGCTACGCTCACTTTGGCAGCGAAGCAGATGCAGCCTATGATGAAATATTCAATAAAGACACGGGAAAAGATGCCGAATGATCGAAATAACATTCAGAGGTTTTTATGAGTGTAAGTACTCAGAAGAAACCTTTCATGAACTTTATGTTATGAAGAATGGCCTCAGCGAAGTATTGTATGTGGGTATTTCCAGCCAAAACATTTGGAGCCGCTGGTTTGGCTGGAATGGTCACATTATAGGTGACGCCAGACTTATGATTGGAGCCAGCGAGATTGGACAAAAAATTGTCGACTACTTGCCAGATTCGTGGAACTGGAAAATCCAATTATGGACACTTGATGATTGCCTTGCGTTTTGTGCAGATGAACTGAATCCACAAGGCAGATACACCATAAAGTTTTTGGAACCTATAATTATCCAAAGACTTCACCCAGTTTTGAATGTAGCATATAACCTAAATCCAGGCGTTGACCACATGCCAAAAAGCGAAATAGCAAAAAAACGCGAGGCTGAATTGGACAAGGGCTATCACGACATTTTTGAAGGCAAGAAAAAATAGGAAAAGCACGATTCTCTGAGAGTAGCGAAGGGTCTCTACTGAAGTTCGAGATGCTTCCGCCTGTCTCTATAATTCTATTTGAAAAATTGCGCGTTCGTCTTGATGCTTCCGCGAAGATCAAGCACTTCCCCGGCTGTCAAAGCTCTGGTGGTTTCCAGTACGACTGCTTTTCCATGATGGTCTTTGGCTTCGTAGTGACCCGTCAGGCCGGCTTCGTTGATGAATTCTCCACCCTTGGCTTTGAATGCCGACGGAACCTCATCTTCGGGATAGATCGCGTGGAACGGGCATTCGGGCACACATGCGCCACAGTCAATGCAGGTGGACGAATCAATATAGTATGTTGGCCATTCGGGGGCTGTTCCGGGTTGAATGGATTCCACCGGGCACACGTCTGAACATCCGTTGTCGCGCAAACACAAGCTGGTAATGATATGGGTCATAATGATCTCCTTTGGGTATTGACTTATAGTGAATAGTCGGACTCAAGGGAGAAAAGTTATTGCCCATTTCTTAATGCTGGATAAGAAAAATTACCCGACGATACTCTCGCTTCTTTCCTGAACGTAGGCTTGATACGCTTTCGAAAGAGTTTGTGCCCAATGCCCCACCCTCCCCTGCCCCACCGGCGCATCGTCAATGGAGACGATTGGCACCACTCCACGTGAACTGGATGTGAGAAATGCTTCGTTGAATTTTTCACCCACGCGAGGTGGGCGATATTCGATTGACATCCCCTGACCTCTCGCGATGTGCAGCACGGCGCGGCGTGTAACCCCGAGCAGGATTCCCTTTTGGGCGGTAACTATTTTTCCGTGCCCTATTGCAGAAGACTGCTTCGCCTGTCGGCTCGCAATGACGGGATAAATAATTCCATAAAAATTTGATGTCATCCCTTCCAAAATTCTGCCATTGTGCGTGAGTAGAATTTCAAAGACATCCTTACCGATCAGCTTCCTTTGCTCGGCGCTTTTGGTGATGAAGTCCGTCCCTTTGATGCGCGGGTCATTGCGCTCTACGGTGGATGTGACCACGTGAACGCCATCGCTGTACACGCTCTCAGGCAGTGATTTGAAAAATTGAATGACGACAAATATCTCGCCAGTGTCTTTTGCCAGTATCAAGCGCACACGGGATTCGTGTGGAAGATTGTCTCGCACCAGGTCGGCGATTCGCAGGCGCAGGGTATGCTCGTCCACGGTTGGGTGAAGTTTCAACTCTTTGGCAGGGTAATACAGACGGTCAAGGTGAGCTTGCAGCCCAAGGACTTTTGTCCCGTGCGCGAGGGTGCTAAAGGTGGTGTAAAAGCCCATTGGAAGTGAACCAGTGACCAGGTCCAGAGAAGAAGCGAGGTTTGGGATGAGGATATTCCCATCAAGGTGAATTCGAAAAGTGGAGATTGTCATATCCTTATTATACTTATGTGCGGCCACCTTACAAAAATGCTAAATCCATAGCACGGACGATAACATATAATCAGCCATTCATTATGGAAGACAAAAAACCCAGCTACGAAAAAGCATCTCAATTGACAGCGAGCGACCTAAGATCAGTCACTCAGACACTTCCCATGCAAGAGTTATCGCGTCTTTCCCTGCCTGAGGTGGAGGCTGTGGTGGAACTGATCTCAAAAGTGGTGCCGGCTGGCAATGTACCCGGCATGATCTTGAGCGGGCTGTCACGCCTGCCGGGTCGGCGCATTCCTGTTCAAAAGATGCAACAGGATGTTAATGCGTTATTTAGCGGCGTGGAACAGATTCTCGATTCTGCGGTGTATGGGGCCTTCTTCGCCGGGCCGGCTGCCATCATTTGGGGATATCAAAACCTGCTCAAACTGGCTGGCAAAGACCCGGACTCGGCTTTTCCTGAAGGTGCCTGGCAATTTTACGCAGGCTATGCGTTGCGGGAAGATACGGCCCGCCACACCAATGAGACGCATGGCTTCGATACGATCCTGCAGCAGCATAATATTCAACTCAGCAAAATAGACCGCCTGACCGCCTGGTATATGGCAGCGGCTTCGTGTTTACATCAATACAACGGCTTGCTGGAAAACGAATGGCGGGAGCGGGTATCGATTGCCCTGCTGGAAGAAGCGTTGCGCTCCACCCCGGGTCAGACGTTGCGGATGAGGCGCCTCTACCGCGAGTGGGAGTTGATGCGTCCCTACCGCCGCGATGATGACGCCGCAAATCACGACTACCCCGCCTACCGAAAAATGAAACTGGAGAAGTTTCTGCTTGCCGCGTTGAAGTCTGTGCCTCCGCTGGTGCGGGAAGCCTGGGAAAATAAACTTAAAACAGCCTCGCTACAGGAACTGGGTTCGTATCAACAGCAAATGTCCATTCTGGCTTGCCTGGAGCCGGGTCTGTATGGCGAGACAAAAGCTCCATTTGACCTGGCAAATGCTCAAATTGGTATTATTTACCGTGATAGTTATTTTCTGTTGCCTGCTTGTGATCAAGGCTTGATCGGGTTGCAGAACCCTGAAAAACCAACACAATTGGATGTGTTGACTGCGCGCGCGCAAATTGCCGCATTGATGAATTCGCCATTGGTTTCCCATTCACAATTGGTTTCCCTGGCGCGAGTTAAACGCGCCGCCTTGCCCGGCTTGCGGACTAAGTTAAGCCAGCCCCTTGTAAACGACATCGACAACCTGCGCTTTGCGCCGATCCTGATCTCCGCAGACGAGCACACACGCTCTCTGCCGCTCTCAGAACTGCGCCAGACCGAACGTGGAATCGGCTCACACGCACTGACGATCTTCGATACGGGCGAATCCTTCGTGTTTGATCAGTCTCACATCTTTTTTGACGGTGCCTGGGGAACAGCGCTTTCCGAGATCATGACGAATGAAGCCTTGTCCTGGGCTCGTTATCTTAGCCTGCTCCCCTCCCCCACTCCTGCGGTCTCACGTCTCTACACGTCGTTAACATTGCAATTGCAGCCCGCAGATATTGATCTGGTGGAACAAGCGCCGCACGTCTCGTCAGAATCCGGCGCGGAAACAGATAAGGTAAATATAAAAGCCTGCCTCGAATTGAGAAAGCAATTCAAGCAAAGGAATGATCTGCTAAGTCTCACCATCAATGACCTGCTGGTCTTATACCGTGCCATTCACGCGGCAACCTACAAACCTTCGGAGACATTGATCTCTGAGATCGACGCGCTATCCAAAACAAACCCTGAAATTTCCGCCACTCTTCATCAGGTTGTGGAGGAAAGCAGCCGCACCACGCCATCCATCCTGATCCCTGTGGATGCCAGCCTGAAAACACCGCGCGAACGGATCTATCCGCTCAACGTGGAAGTGCCCTTAATGGAATTGAACCTTCTCGGCCTGCATGCGCAAACCATAAAACTACTGGACGCCTATGAAACTGCCACGGAAGAGAAGACGGTTGTGTACGCCGGCTTTGATCACTATCAAAGGTTGTACCTTGCGTCGCTGGCAGGTTTTGGCGCATACATTACCCGCGCAAAAGAGATCGCCACACAAGGACAAAATGTCAGCACGGGCGCAATAAAATTACTCGCCCACCTGCCCAAACCGCTTCAGAAACTTTTGGATAAGATCCCTGAAAAATTCGAGCTGCTGAACAACCTGCTCAAGGGACGTGAGGTGTTTTCCAACGTGGGCGCGGTGGTTTCCGGCAGCACATTGACCCGCTTTATCACGGCCAAGGACGATAATGACCAGAAACAGCTTGCATGGGGTGTGATGACGGATGCGAAGAACGTCATGCGCATTCATTTGCGCGACTTCCGTCCACACGTTGCCACCCTGCTGTCTATTGGCCGGAAAGACCTTGCCAGTTTGATCACGCAGGATTATCTTAATGCCTACGCCGACGGACTGAACGGATACGTCCGCGACCTTTTGAGAATCTCAGCCGCCAGCCGACAGACCGTTCCATCCTCCAAAACCCGCACGCTGAACCGAGCAAAAAAATGAAAGACCCATTAATTGGACAGCAAATTTCAAACTATCGTATCGAACGTCTGCTCGGACAGGGCGGCATGGCCACGGTGTACTATGCGCTGGATGTAAAGCTCAACCGTCACGTGGCCATCAAATTCATAGACAAGCGCTTCAAGAATAATCCGGTCTATGCCAGCCGCTTTGTCAACGAAGCCCGCATGATGGCCAGCTGGCGGCATGAGCACATCGTCCAGATCTATTACGCAGACGATACGCTGGGTTACTCCTACTACGCCATGGAATACGTGGACGGAAATGACCTCTCCAAGGTCATGGCGTTGTACCAGGAACAGGGCGAGCTAATGCCGATCGATGAAGTGATTCGCATTGGCAAAGCCATCGCCAGCGCGTTGGATTATGCCCACAAGCAAAGGATCATCCATCGGGATATCAAACCCTCCAATATATTAATCGCAAAAGACGGGCGTGTATTGCTCGGTGATTTTGGTATGGCGCTCGATGTCCGCGACGGGTCGATGGGCAATATCTTCGGCACGCCTCACTACATTTCGCCCGAACAAGCCCGTCGGTCGGCAGATGCGGTCCCGCAATCCGACCTGTATTCATTGGGAGTCATCCTGTACGAAATCCTCACAGGCACGGTTCCATTCAATGACCCGTCCCCTGCCAGCATTGCTCTGCTGCACATCACCGAGCCGCCGCCCTCCCCCAGAGGCCTCAACCCGGAATTGAGCGTTGAAGTTGAAAAGGTAATTTTAAAAGCGCTGGAGAAAGACCCGCAGAACCGTTACCAAAGCGGCGCGAAACTGATGGCTGCCATCGAAGGAGCGCTCAAACCGGGCAACGCGGCCAAAATATCACTGCCTCCACTGCCGGTTGGCGTACCCACCGTCCGCAGAAGCAGCCTTTCGATCCAGCAGATCACGAACCGCGACATGCCGCCAGCGCCGGAGAACCGCGAACAGAATCCCATTGCCGGCTGGCCTGCCACAGTGAAATCGAGCAATCGGGTCAGGAACAAAAACAACTGGCTCTATGCTATCCTCCTGCTTTTTCTTTTGGGAATCGGAGCATGGTACTTTACGAGCGGAAGAAACCAACCCTCAGCAGTGCTGCCCACTTCTACAATTTCTGCCTCGCCTCTTCCTGCGACCGATCCGCCTGCCCTGCCAACTGAGACATTTGCCCCGCCTGTAGAGAATACTCCTACCACCCTGCCCGTGCTCCCCGCCGCCACACCGACTTTGGAGCCTTCTCCAACATCAACGGCCTTTGCTGTACCCACGGTCAAATACCCCGAGGGTAATCTCATCTCGCTGTTCTGGAATGAGAATAGTTTCTACATGCTCAACCATTCAGACTTGAAGCGCACCCTTTCCGCGTTTTCATTCGAGCGCATTGACGCAGAGGATGTTTCCGAAAAAAGGAGAGACCATTTCGATGGGTATATATGGGACAACGGCAGGGGCACCCTGTTATCGCCAAATTATTGCGTGAGCATCACCATTTACGGCGATCAAACTCCTCCCTACGTGAATCCAGCGGATTGCTCCTGGGGAATCGTCTACGGCTACCAGCCCCGCTTTGACAATGATGAAGGACTGGTCTTCTGGAGACCGGAAGGCGGCTCAACTCATTTCCAAGTTCTTTGGCTCGGCGAAGAAGTTGCCCGCTGTGAGATCGCAGCCGGCTTCTGTGATTTCCGCGTGCCGTAGAAATATTAATTTCTTCTCATCTCTTGACACTTTCCACAGGCGGGGTGTAAACTACGAACACAGTACGAAAAATCCTAAAGAAAGGAACGCACTCTTGATGAACACAATGATCTTCCAAACCCTTAATGCAGTTGGCAAAATGCCTTCTCGGAGTGCGCCTGTAGACCGAAGCTAGGTCTCCTTTCTGTCCCTTGTTCGTTATGGGCTGCGGCGCACTCGCCGCAGCCTTTTTGTTTAATTTTTTTGAGGAAACATGACCACACTACAGGAAACATGACCACATTACAACCCGCCCACGAGCCATCGCTCACTTTTGACTTCCGCCCCACCCTGCAGGAAAACCGCCTCAAGGGTCTCTGGCAGATGATGTCCGATTACCGCATGTCCTACATTGCTGCGACGATTGCGCTTGCCATCTCTGCTCTCTCAAAAACCTATACCTACATCCTGCTGCGCTTCTTTGCGGATGATGTGCTGGCCCAGAATAAATTTGTCGGCGGCACGTTGACCTCGTCCCTGGTCTGGATCGGCGCAGGGTTCATTGGCCTCGCCGCTGTGGAAGGTGGATTCGCGTTCCTTTCGGGGCGTTTGGCTGCCTACACCGCCGAGGGTATTACCCGCCGCCTGAGGGACTTTCTCTTCGATCACATTCAGCGATTGAGTTTCTCGTATCACGCCACCACCCCCACAGGGGACTTGATCGAACGCGTCACATCCGATGTGGATTCGCTGCGCCGCTTTTTCAGCGAGCAAGCCATCGGCGTGGGACGCATCATCCTGCTGTTCGTGATCAACTTCGTGGCGATCTACAACTTGAACGCGGAGTTGGCGCTGGTTTCTGTCGTGGTCATCCCGCTCATTTTGCTGGTCTCCATTTGGTTCTTCAAGAAAGTGACCAAGGCGTATGAGGATTATCAGGCACAGGAAGCCGTACTCTCCACAACCCTGCAGGAGAATTTGACAGGTGTGCGTGTGGTGAAAGCCTTTGCGCGGCAGGATTATGAAAAAGGAAAATTCGAGAAGGACAACTGGGGCAAGTATTTGAAGGGCAAGATTTTGCTCCTCATGCACTCCCTGTTCTGGCCGCTCTCAGACATTGTGCTGGGCTTCCAAATGCTGTTCGGATTTGTCTATGGCGCGAACATGGCGATCAACGGCGAAATATCGCTGGGGACGTACATCGCCTACATCGGACTTGTGGTCTGGCTGATCTGGCCCATCCGCAACCTGGGACGCATTATCGTTTCAACGTCCACGGGCATGGTCTCGTACGCGCGCCTCATGGAAGTGGTCAAGCAGCAGCGTGAACCGCTGTTCGATGGACGGTATCAGCCCGAGGGCGCAGCAAGAGGCGATCTTCTTTTCGAGGATGTCTCGTTCATGTATTCGGATGGAAAATCCGATGTGTTGAAGAATGTCTCATTCCACGTCAAGCCGGGACAGGCCGTTGCATTGCTCGGGTCAACAGGCTCAGGCAAGACATCGCTTGTGAATCTGCTGCCGCGCTTCCACGAATACACCGGCGGACGCATTCTGCTCGACGGCGTGGAGTTGAAGGATTACTCGCGCTCCTTCCTGCGCAAGCAGATCGGCATCGTGGAGCAGGAGCCGTTCCTGTTCAGCCGCTCGATCCGCGAGAATATTGCCTACGGCGTGGGACGTGACGTTTCGCAGGAGGAAGTGGAGCGCGCCGCGAAAGCCGCCGCCGTGCATGACGTGATCGTTGGTTTCCCTGACGGTTACGACACGGTGGTTGGCGAAAAGGGCGTGACCCTCTCCGGCGGACAGAAGCAGCGCGTGGCAATTGCCCGCACCCTGCTCAAGAACCCGAGCATCCTGATCTTTGATGACTCCACCTCTGCGGTGGACACGGAGACCGAAGCCGAGATCCGCTCTGCGTTGAATGAGTTGATGCAGAACCGAACCACCTTCATCATCGCGCACCGCATCCAGTCTGTGATGATCGCCGACCTCATCCTCGTTTTGGACAAGGGCGAAGTCGTGCAGATGGGAACACACGCCGAACTTCTGAAAGATGCCAGCGGCATGTACCGAAGAATTTACGATATCCAGACGAAGATCGATACAGAACTGGAAATAGAAATATCAAGAGTGAATTAGTAGCGCCGCTGGTTGAGTAGGGCGAGAGCACTTCTCGCCCATATCGAAACCAGTATGAAATGTAACCAGAAAATGAAAAGTATATCTATCATGTGTGGTCTCGATACGAGCGGGACGAACACCCGCTCTACTCGACCACCGGATTGTACAAATAACGGAGATTTATCATGTCTGACGCCGAACTAATCGAACTCGAAGAAGAAGAATTTACTTCACAACTAACCGCCCCCGTGTTCAAACGCATTGTGGGGTTGCTCAAGCCGCATTGGAAATGGGTCGTGGGCTTTTTGATCACCATCGCATTGACCTCCGGGCTGGATGCGTATTTCACCTACCTGAACAAGCAGTTCATCGATCAGGGCATCATCCTGAAAGACACAGAACGGGTGATGCAGCTTGCCATGATCTACGGCGGATTTATCGTCATTCAGGCGGCTGCGGTGTTTATATTTATTTATCTCGCGGGTGTGCTGGGCGAGCGCATTCAATATGATCTGCGCAAGATGCTCTTCAATCACTTGCAAGATCTTTCGCTTTCCTACTATGCCCAAAACGCGGTGGGACGTCTCATCGCGCGGGTTACATCGGACACGGGACGCGTCTCTGAGCTGCTGACCTGGGGACTTGTGGACAGCACCTGGTCGTTGATGAATATTATTTCGTCCACGGTCTTCATGCTGCTGATCAACTGGCGGCTGGCGTTGATCGTGCTGACCATCATCCCGATCATGATCTTCATTGCGATCGAATTCCGCAAGCGGATTCTGGCGCAGTTCCGCATTTCGCGGCGCGCCAACAGCAAGATCACTGGCGCGTTCAACGAGAACTTTCAAGGGACGCGTGTGGTGAAGGCGCTGGGACGTGAAGATGAAAACACGCGCGAGTTTCAGCACCTCACCTCGCGCATGTATCACGCCTCGTATCGCGCGGCGTGGCTCTCGGCGCTCTTCCTCCCCACCGTGCAGATCATCGCCGCTCTGGCGCTGGGACTCATCGTTGGGTATGGCGGTCTGCAAATTCAAATCGGCAACATGACCATCGGCGGTATTCAGGCCTTCGTGGCGTATCTCACGTTCATGCTGTGGCCGATCCAGGAGTTGGCGCGCGTGTACGCGGAAACGCAGCACAGCATTGCGTCAGCGGAGCGAATTTTCAAGTTGGTGGACACCCCGCCCGAAGTCCATAATAGAAGCGGTGCCATCGAGGCGAAGACTCTGCTCGGTGAGATCGAATTCGATCACGTGGATTTTTTCTACGAGGATCGCAAATCCGTTTTGACAGATTTCACGCTGAAGGTGAATCCTGGCGAGATGATCGCTCTGGTCGGGCCGACAGGTGGCGGCAAAAGCACGATCGTGAATCTACTCTGCCGCTTTTACGAGCCGAGCAAGGGCGTGATCCGCATCAACGGCATGGACTACATGGACTACAAGCTGGAGTCCATCCATAACAAGATCGGCATCGTGCTGCAGACTCCGCACCTGTTCTCAGGCACCGTGCGGGACAACATCCGCTACGGGCGTTTGGACGCGAGCGACGCCGAAGTGATGGATGCCGCGAAGATCGCGGGCGCGCATGATTTCATTGTGACCTTGGAAAAGGGCTACGAGCAGAACGTGGGCGAGAGCGGCAACCTGCTATCCGTGGGACAGAAGCAGTTGATCAGCCTCGCGCGCGCGGTGCTGGCCAAGCCTGAGCTGTTCATCATGGACGAAGCCACCTCCTCGGTGGACACGTTGACCGAGTCGCTCATCCAGCGCGGCATGGACGCCCTGATGAAGGGACGCACATCCTTCGTGATCGCGCATCGCCTCTCCACCATTCGGCGCGCGAACCGCATCCTCGTCATCGAGAACGGACATATCGCCGAGCAGGGCAGCCACGCCGAGCTCCTGCGCCAGCGCGGACATTACTACCGCCTGTACACCCAGCAGTTCCGTCATCAGTTGGAGGTGG
>JADKDM010000036.1 GCA_016714565.1 Candidatus Villigracilis propinquus | reverse complement strand
GTCGGATATTTCTTTCGGTCCTCGATTCCAGAAAACCATCTGCCAGTCTCGTAAAAAGGTAGTTTCCCAAACGCCCGCCAGTCCTGTCCGATCACAGCCATGTTGGGATACAGGTATGGAATGCAAGACGGGAAGAACCGTACCACCCAAGGCGGACCCATAATACAAAAGACAATTGAGAATCCTCATCCGGTTTGCATGCTGATACGCATTTTGAAGCCGGCGTGAGTAGTTTCGCCTCATCACTTTTTTGGAACTGTGCCCGCTGTCCACTTCCAGCCAGAATAGGATTTCATGCTCGCCTTTACGTCCCCATGCCAACGCATCCGGGATGCCATAGAAGAGCGGTGCTTCTGTCCAACTTTCCAAAATCTCAACATTTGGGTATGCTGCCTCCAACCACGCCCGCCATCTTCGCGACACACGTCGGTGACGCTCGCCGGCGTATCGGAATTCACCGCGATGTTTTTCAAAATGAACGCCTTTGGGGATATTCCACGAACGATGTGCCAGCCTCAGTCCCTTGGTGCGGATCGCATACCCTTCGTATTTGCCGATCTTTCGGCGCTCGATCAGATTCTCCGCTTGAAGTTGCTTCAAAAGATTCCGAACATGACTCTCGCTGAAACCTGCCAGAGAAGCAATTTCAGGTCTATAGGCTGTCTTGAGCCTTGCCATGATTTGCAAGACACGCAGTGCCGATTCTTTGATGCCATAATCCGCGGGAGCAAAGCGTGGTGCCAAGATAGGCAAATCACCCTCTCGAAGATAGGTTGGTTGGATGAACTGAGAGAAATTCCGCTCAATGACAGTGGTTTTCCATGCCGGCTGAATGGTCATCGGAATTTTTTTCTTGACCAGCCGCTTGACTTCCACAACATACCAACCACCGGGCGCATCCACCGACACCCATAGAGCCGGATACTGACGGGCTTTGATCAAACGGTTGGTAATCAGGTCGATGATCCGCGCCTGAGCATAGGGCGGCAGTCCATCTTTATAAGAAATGTGGTGCTTGAAAACATCAAACACCACATCCTTTCTGTTCATCGGATAGATGGGCGCCCATTCCAACGGAAGGCTGGACAACAAATTTATATTGGTCACTTGTGAGGAAATATCCTTAGAAATGCATCGCGGTAATGGCGAGCGGCATCCACTCTGTGCTGCAGGTGGACGATGCGGCTTTCCCATTCCCGGATCATCTCTTCGATGTTTTTCGGATCGGTATCCAGTTTGTAGCCGGCTTTCCCCGATGTGGAAACAATTGGAAATCCGAGATTCCGCAGGTGTTCAATCGCCTTGCGAATCTTGCGGTCACGGGTGTCGTTGGATAGGTTGTTGCCTGGTTCTTCACCAAACACAGTTCGGATCAATCCCTTGCGGGTTATTCCTTTGGGCGCTTGCAGCAACGTATTCAGAATTTTTTGAGCAATGATTGGCAATTCACCGGCGTTGAGTTCTGCCAATAGTTTTTCGTATTCGAGGTGTGTGTGACATGATTCTCCTTTTCGGTGAAACATGTTATTGATCATAAGCATGGGAGGTCTGCACGTGTCGCTAATACTTCCAATTCTTGGGCATACTCTTGCGCCCATCCGCACCTTTGAGGTGAATCAAATATCCATTGCCGGCAAAACGATTGTCTTCGATGCGACTTTTCAAGTAACCGGAGAGTTCATCTGTGCTCTGGTAATTGGCGGCGATGATAGTCAGTGCTTCCTGTCGGACGGCACGCTGGTAGAGGAGGTCCAGAAGTTGGAAGATCCGTTCCTTAGCCCAATCCGTCTGCCCGACTTTGTCTAACTCGTCGATGGCAAGCACATCTAGGGATGTCCACCATTCCATACGCTGCACCAGTTCGGTCATCTTGTTCTCGCGTTCATCATAGGCACTGCGGATGTCATCCAACACGCCAGCCAGATTGGCATATGCCGCCCGCTTGCCGGCTCGCACTGCTGTTGCCACCGCGACCTTCAAGATCAGACTCTTGCCCTGTCCAAACCCGCCATACATGAATACCAATCCGTGTCCATCCTCAAAGGCTTTGCGCGTGGTTGCACCAGCCTGGTCTGCCTGATTGACTCCCTTGCGCACCAGATTCCAGTTCAAATTGCGGATTTCGTCGTCGGTCAATCCAATGCGTGGATCGATATTATCGGATCGAAGATGCGCAGCAATATCACGCGACTGCGCATAACGGCAGCGTTCCACCTTGCCAAACTTTGGATGTCCCACGGGCACCTCATAGCGGACATACCCGATCCCGCCACATTCCGGGCAATCTGGAGAGCAATCTCCATGTGGGATTGGTTTCGGAATAGGCTCATTCTTGCCGGCATTCTGGATACCCTCTGGCTTGAGGTTTGAAATATGCTTCATGGTCATGCGTTATCTTTCTTTTCGATCAATGCTGGAAGTTCCGTTTCCATCCGCTGGCGGATGGCCTCGTAATCCACTGTCGGCTCAGAAGTCGGTGCCGGTTTTGTGTTGCTTCGAGATTTATTGCGCTGTTTGGGGATTTGTCCCACCGCCGCCCATTCGGACAGCCAACATAAATTGGTGGGACGGATCCCGCGCGCGTCGGCTTCGGCGGCGAACGGCTTCAAGGCTTGCGCTGCTGCTTGTGGCGATTCATAGCGTTGAAGGTACATGCCCAAGACACGCAATGCCACCGTCCGCTGCTCGGAATTGGGCAGGGTCAAGTGACCGGGGCGCACTAACCGATACAAGGCTTCCGCACGTTCTTCCGGCGATGGCTCATTTTTCTGCATGCTGCCGGAAGGAGGAGTAGAAGAGTCACTGACGTTAATTAATTCATTTAAGCGCACTATAGAAACTGGTGAAAAATCGGGACTCTGTTTTTCAGGTGAAAACTTTTCACCTGAAATCTTTTCATCCGTTTCCAATAGCGGTTTGGACACAGATGGGGGAGCGACTTCTCCGCTTGCCAGTTTTGCCAGGGTCATTCGCGCCAGTGGCGACGACTGTTCACTGGCAGTGATCTCCACTTGGTTCATTCCCGTAATGACCTGATAGACCGATCCGCTGCCTTTGCCCCTGCCGCCTTTTCCACGAGCCAGCCGGCGCAGTTCCCTGGACTTCTCCAGGTCCGCGATCAGGTTCAAGATATTGCGTTCGGTCTGCCGGCACTTGACCGCCATCTGCTCGATGCTCGGATGGCAATAGCCCCAGTCATCGGACCAGTCCGCCATTGCCAGCAGCAGCAACAACGGCGTCCCGCCTTTGCCGCTTTGTTTCCATATGCGGTTTGATGTTTCGACGCTCATGCTTTCCTCCAGTTTTGGAAAACCCACAGGAAGCCCGCTGGCGAACGATTTTCTAAAGATGGGTCACAGGTCATCCTGAGTTCAAATCGCGGCGCACAGCCGTTCCTGTAAAGAGAAGGTATGCGGCAAACTATGCGGAGATAGTCGCGGCATGTATACGGCAAATGTGCGGAGGTTATGCGGAACCGCATACCCAAAATGTTGACCCTGAAAAATTCATTCAGTTTTCTGCGAACGCTCATGGCTCGATCCCTTTCAAAGTCATCTTCACGATCACGGGGTGAGGCGTCAACTTCAACCAGCCGGCTCGATAAGACTTCAATCCATGTCGCAGTAAATGTGTAACAACTTCACCCACAGGAACTGCGAGTTCTGCCGCCAACGAACAGAGATCCATATGAACGCCATGTGGGATGCGATACGAGACAGCCGGAACGGATTTCTGCTTTCGTTCGACCTTTCTCTTTCTTCGGGCAGGGATATCCCTTTGTGGACCTTCCGCTTCTTCCCACGCTCCAACCTGCTTCTGCGGAAAGAGAGTCATCTTCCGCCCAAGCGGATTGGGCTGCGCCTTCAATTGCAGTTTCCCTTCATTGACACAATCCAAGCCATATTCGAAGAAGGCATGTGCCACATCGTCGGCAGGCACGTGCAGGTATTCCGCCAAAGCCAAAACTTCTTCCCGTACCTCCAGCGGCACGTTGACATATCGATACGAACGATGTGCCTTTTCCCATTGGCGATTGCGTTTGGCGGGACGCCGACCGTGTCGGTTCCAACCTCCAGCTGTAGCGGCGAGCGGGATACTGTCGGCAAATTCACTCCGCCCCGTGTCGGCATGTGTGTCGGTGAGCATATCCTTGCGTGACATCTTCTTCCCTATGCCTTGAGTACGATATCCACCAGACGAGCATATTCTTCTGCTGCTCGGCTGTCTGGTGCATGTTCGAAGATGGTTTTTCCAAAGGCAGGACATTCCGCCAACACCACGGCACGATGAATGGGCGGCAGAACCAACTCTCCCAAGTTGACACGCATGGCGTCCAGGTTGATGCGATGTTCCTTGACCTGCTCCATAAAGAATGTGGGCAATACGCCGAACAGACCGCCTTTCCACCCTTTCTCAGCGGAGAGTCGCTTCATGGTGTCCAGCACCTGCCGAAGACCGTCTGAGCCGAGCGCTTCCGCCGGTGTCGGCACGATCACCATGTCGCTTGCCCATAGGACACGTTCCTGAATGCCTCCCAGGCTGGGAGCGGTATCCAGCACCAGATAGTGATATTGAGAAGTACAAAAGCGCTCCAAGGCTTCCCGCACCCAGGAGATCGGCTTGCCTTGTGAATTGATCATCGCCTGCGCATCGGCGGTTTGTTTGTTGCCAGGTAGCAGCCACAGATTTTCCCGCTCGGTCTCAATGATCTTGCTTTGGATATAGGCGGTTTCGTTGGGACCAGTGTCCATCGTGATCAAGGCGTAGATGCCGGCGGATGGGGAGAGGTGCAAGGCGCGCGCCGCCTGTCCCTGCGGATCGAAATCCAACAGCAGGGTGCGTTTGCCGCGACGTGCCAGTCCGTGTGCGAGGGTGAGGGCGGTGGTGGTCTTGCCGACCCCGCCTTTTTGATTGGCGATTGTGAGGATGGTTGTCATTGGTTTCCTTTTAGAAGTTTCTATCTACGGGCGAGGATTGTTTGGCTGCCCGTTCGAGGTCTTCGCCGATTTGTTTGAGGTAGCGGTTCAGAACCTGCAAGGAGGTATGCCCCATGAGTTTGGAGAGGGTCAGGATATCGACCCCGGCGCGCCAGCGCTCGATGGCAAATGCGCGTCGGAAGTCATGTGGCGATGGCACGGGGACGCCGGCTTGGGCGGCTCGCCGCCGCAGCATCATGCGCAGACCGGTCTCGGTCAGGCGTTCGCCGGACTTGGAGACCCACAGCGCCGGGTTGTAATCCTTGCGTTCTTTGACATACCTGCGCAGGACTTGGCGCGATTTATCGCCCAGATACACATTGCGCGGCTTTCTGCCTTTCCCCGAGCGGATCAGGATCATGCCGGTGATGGGATCGACATCCTCCATGTTCAGGGAGAGGAACTCCGCCAAACGCATGCCGGTATCCAATAGCACCAGCAGGGAGGCTTTATCACGCGCATCGGAAAGTTTTCCGCGTTTGCAGGTCTCCAGCATGGCTTTGATGGTTTCGATGCTGACCGGGTCCAGCGGTTCGAGCGGGACGAAGGGCGCAGCGACCTTGTTGATCGGGTTGCGCCAGCCTTCCGGTTCGGTTTCGCGCTCGTACCATTTCAGGAAGGTTTTGATCGAACGGTAGTAGCAATGAACGCCGGCGGGGCGGTGTCCGCTCTCGTTCAGGGCGATCAAGAACTGACGGATCAAGTCCGCGCTGATCTGGGGAATGTCGGCTGCGTTGTGTTCCAGGCAGAATTTGGAAAACGCGCCGAGTTTCTTGCTGTAAAACTCGATGGTGCCGCTGGCAAGGTTGCGCGAGCGACAGGCGTGCAGGTAGATGCCGATCCACTTGCGTAGATCGGAGGTCTGGTAGATTTCCAGATTTGGAGATTGGGTGAGAAAGAGGTTCGTTTCCATTTCAGTGCGCGCAAGAATATCTGAATGGAAATAGGGGAGAGTTTTTCGTGTCGGTATTGTTTCGGTATTTTTACAAAGAATTCAACCTCGGGATGTCCATATCCCCTCGACTTGTTCTAAATATTTTTCACTGATATAATTGTTTTCAGCAAATGCTGAAAGTAGGTTTAAAAATGAAAAAAAGAGTAAGTGAAAACATGGTTGTACAGGTTATTCGGGAGTGCTTGTTAAGCGTTCCCTTTTTACAATTGGGAAAAATTTCTATAGATGAGAGTGCGTTGAAGCCAGATTTTAAGATGGAAGTACGCGTTAAAAATAAATCACTGAAAATCTTGGCAGAGTATAAAGACAATGGACAGCCTCGGGTTGCTCGATTGGCTGCCTATCAAATAAAAGATTGGTTGGCACAGGGCGTTGCGGAGTATGGAGTTTTTATAGCCCCTTATATCTCTCCCGCTACTGCTGTGATATGTAAAGAAGCAGGTGTGGGTTATCTTGATTTGGCAGGAAATTGCTTGCTTTCATTTGATACTGTCTTCATTCACCGTGAGGGAAACGTCAATCCATATATTCAACCCAGGAAACATCTTTCACTCTATTCAACAAAAGCAGAACGCATTCTACGAGTTTTATTGGCAGATCCAAAAAAGAATTGGAAAACCGAGGCTTTAGCGAAAGCTGCCAATGTCAGTTATGGACAGATTTCCAATGTAAAGAAGTTGTTGTCAGATCAAGAGTGGTTGGAAACGGGCGAAAATGGCGTTCGACTTAAGAACCCAGGTGTAGTGCTTGATGGATGGGCTGCCCAGTATCGATCACAACGTAATCAGACTGTTGACTATTATGCTATGACGGACATCGCTGAATGTGAGTATCAATTTGCTGATATTTGCAGTCAACGGAACATGCGTTATGCACTGACAGCATTTTCCGGCGCTGCCCGTCTTGCGCCATCTGTACGATATCAACGAATGTATGCTTATGTCGAAGGAAATCCGGATTCGCTGGCAGATGTTTTAGGCTGGAAAAGTGTCACTAGTGGTGCGAATGTTAGTTTGTTACTTCCTTATGATGAGGGAGTATTCATTGGTACTCAGGAAATTGATGGGATTCAGATTGCAGCTCCAATTCAAATCTATTTAGACTTGCAGAGCCAACATGGCCGTGGGCAGGAAGCTGCTCAGAATATCCGAAAGGTCGTTGAAAAATCATGGTGATAACTCGAGTTGACTATACGGCTGAAGCGGTGGAAGCCGCATATAGCGTTATGCTTGAATTGACCCATTTACTGGGTGAATATCAAGAAGGGATCGTGATTGTAGGTGGGTGGGTTCCCGAACTTCTATTGAGTGGTGCTGGGCAACGGCATACAGGAAGCCTTGATGTGGATTTGGCGCTGGATCACCGTGTTTTGAATGAGGTGGGTTATAAAACCATCTTGCAACTTTTGTTATCGCGCGGTTATCGCCAGGGGGAGCAGCCTTTTATTTTCTTCCGGGAAGTAAAGGTTGGAAGAAATACGTACCAAGTGGAAGTAGATTTCTTGGCTGGAGAGTATGCCGGCACGAAACGTAGCCGTCGCACTCAAAAGATACAAGATATGCAACCGCGCAAAGCGCGGGGTAGTGATTTGGCTTTTGCTCAAGTAACTGAAATTACCTTAAGCGGAAAACTGCCGGAAGGCGGGATAGATAGTGCACGTGTCCGTGTTACCTCGATTGCGCCATTTCTGGTGATGAAATCTATGGCAATAGCGTCACGGTTAATGGAAAAGGATGCCTGGGATATTTATTACTGTATCAAAAACTATCCTGGCGGTATTGAAGCATTAGCAAAAGAGTTTCAACCAATATTGGAGAATAAGTTGGTACAGGAAGCCCTTGGGACGTTATCTGAAAAATTCGCCTCTCCTGAGCATGTCGGACCTAAACACGTAGCTGATTTCGAAGACATCACTGAGAACGAGGAAAGAGACTTCATTCAACGAGATGCATACGAACGGATAAATGCGCTTCTCTCGTTTTTAATGGGATAGATCTAATTTGTCAGCGCCTTCATAAGGATAGCATCAGGAATGCGACTGATTTAGATCGATCATCACCTTGGATACATTGTTAGTTCATACTATCCATCATTATTTGGTGCTGAATTTGGTAACCGTCAATATTCGTGGTCACTTGTTGAGATTCAATCATGATTAATAAAACGGGATGTCCAAAGAGCTTATCCTTATAAAAGGATTTCCAGATACTCTCTGACAATGGTTTGGACTCGGAGCCGTTTGGCATAGGTGTAAAGCCGGTCAAGATTTCTGCCTTTATGTTTAGCATAATGTTTCAGTGCCGCGTTGCGTACTTGGATATCGATCTGACTCCGGCTACGCACAATATCACAGATGGTTCTTTCAAGATCTGTGGCTCGGACTTTATTCCCATGTGGCGTATTCATCGAAACGACACCTAGTCCAAAAACATCACGGTTGACGTAAAAAATTTTGTATCCGCTACTGTTCAGAAAATGGGAGTGGTAACCAGTTGGGACAGAGATTGAATAGGTGAGAGGCGTCCTGTCTGTCAAGTTGTGCAAGTATAGGGCTGTCTCGTGCGAAAAGATAGTTGAGCGATACTTTGACTGAAAACTGAACAATTCATCCTCGATAAACGTGGCAGCGGACCGATATACCCCCCTTGAGACCCGTTCGATTTCACCAGCTTGTTCCATGATTGAAAGGTAGGTTCGAGGGATGTTGAAATTAGCTAAATCAGACGTTAAGAGGAGCCCTTGCCGGCTTTTCATGATCTGTCGGAGCTTGTCGATTCGGGATAGTTTTGACTTTACATTCATACTCATATTATAATTAAAATGAGTATGAATGTAAAATAGATTTTTTAAGATGCGATTCTTGTAATCAGATTTTGTACCCATCCCCTACATATACCTATCTACAAGAATAAATATCGTTGATGGCTTTATTTCTTGTCTTCGTATTGCTTTAGGAATTCTTTAAATTCTTCAAGATGTCCTTCTGCTTGCGACCATTTCTTAATTTCACTGATGTTAAAAGGATTATTTTGGGCTACCAAAAGGGCTTGATTGAAGGATTGCTGATCTTTCCAGAAATAATAAGCTGCTAGCCTGTCTTTCACACAATCTGTGGGGGATATGACACGTAGAATTCCTGTTGCATACTTTATCTCTTTAATATCCTTCACTGCCTCCCCGCCTACGGAAAGAGGACCGGACGGGAATTCAATAATATGCTGTGTGTCTGGATGAGTGAAATACCGATTTTTCTCATGGAAGCCAATCTCTTCCATTGCGTTTTTTACCTTGTTTCTGTCAGCGTAAGTGTCTTCTACCAAGTCGATGTCCGCTGAAACATATCTATTAACTGTGTAAATGGATACAGCTGCTCCGCCGGATAAGGTCACATAAATCTTGTTTTTCCGCAGGTGTGATTGAACAAATGCTGCTAATTCCGCTTGGGTCATTGCGTTAATAGGTTTCATATTGGTTTGCCTCGCCGGCGTGGTCGCCGTCTTTCCATGACTAGTTTCTCGCGTTCATCCTCAGGATAAAAGGAAAGAGCTTTGTTTAATAGTAGTTCCAACTCTTTTAGAAAAGGGTATCTTGGATTAAATGTGTATAACCGCGTTCGTCCTTTGGTAGTGCTTGCCAAAATACCGCCAAGCTCAAATTTATCGAGCTGGTTCTGGATGGTAGAAATATCCATGTCAAAAAATTGAGATATTTCTCTTGCATAACCTTCGCCGCGAGCTGTAATGAAGATCAAGACTTTTTCAGAACCTTTGGAGCCAAACAGGGAGGCTAACATTTTTCTCTCCTATCGAGAATACTAATGACCGAAAAAATCGGTTTTATAACCGAAAGTTTCGGTCATTATATCATGATCTATTGTAAGTTTTACGCAGCTCATTTAGTGCCTGTAACAAATCCTCGAGAGTGATGCCTTCATCCTTAAATTTCTCAGCGATTTGATTAGCCAGTTTATCCACCTGGGAAACTTTTGGCGTGAGCAAAATCGTACCTTTACCAAGGTCAATAACTGTCAAAGTTTGACCTTCCTCGAGTTTGTATTCTTTGCGCAGTTTGGCTGGAATGGTGATGGTTCCTTTACGGCGGATTTTTACTGTGGTCATAATTTTTCCTTTATAACAGTTTCTGATACATGAACAGATTTGTCAGATGTAGCATTCTTCCAGTGATCCCTTTCTCTACAAATTGCTATCCACTGGACTGCCCCGCATATGGGCGTTGTGAATATCCTGGTCGGTCTGTGCCAGGTAGCGCCGCAGGATCTGCAGGTCGGAATGTCCCATCAGTTTCTGGAGGGCGAAGATATCCACGCCATTGCGCAGCATGACTAGGGCAAAGGCGCGGCGGAAATCGTGCGGGGTGGGGATGGACTTCAAGCCGATCTGTTCTGCACGCCGGCGCAGGAGGCATCGTAATGCTGCATAAGTCATCCTTTCCCCTTGAGTGGAAACCCAAAGAGCAGGGTGGTTCCCCGTTCGATATCGAAGATACCGGCGGATGGCGCGAATGGTCTTTCGCCCGAGGAACACCATGCGCGGCTTGCGTCCTTTGCCTTGACGGATCATCACTGCCCCGGTTGCCAGGTCCACATCTTCCAGGTTGATGTTCAGGAATTCTTTGGCGCGGGCGCCGGTATCCAGCAATCCCAGCATCATCGCCTTGTCGCGGACGCCAGAGTAATTGCTTTGGCAGGTTTTCAGAAGTTGATGGATTTCCTCGATCTGAATGGGTTCAATTGGGTCAGTCGGCAGCTTGGGAGCTTTGACCCTGCGAATCGGATTCTTCCATCCATCCGGCATGATCTCTTCCTCTTCGAGCCAATACAACATGGTCCGCAGTGGGCGGAAGCAGGCATGTACGCCGCCGGGATTATGCGTCTCGGAAAGTTCAAGAAGATACCTGCGGATAAAATCCGATGTGAGTTGCGAGATTTGTGTCAGCGCTTGCCTTTCACAATATTGTTGGAAATATTGCAGTTTCTTGGTATAGAACTCAATGGTTCCTGGGGAAAGCCTTTGTGACCTGCGGTCGATGAGAAAGGACTCGATCAGGATGGGTAGATAATCCTGCTGGGAAAGTGTGATAAGCCCCTGGTCTTGTGATTTTAAAGAATACATGGTGATCTCCTTTGTCTAGAGACCACCATATATAAGAAGAGTGTTTCACTAGGAAACAGTAGTGCCGAGGGGGAGATTTGGACTCCCGACCAAGGGCTTATGAGTCCCCTGCTCTGCCACTGAGCTACCTCGGCATTTTGTGGTGAGCGGGGCAAATATTACTATGGGAGAGGGCATTTGTCAACTTTGGGCAATTGCTTTCATATCAAAAGCAGTTCAGGGGCACAATTCATAAAGGCAGATGAAATCATCCTGCTATAATATCAAAATAGGTGTGCCAATGAAAATCCTTGTACTGGAAAACAATCCGAAAGAACTTGCGCTCATTGAACATGCATTGGGCGGGAAAAGAAACGTGCTTATTCCTATAACCTCCGCTGAACAGGCTTCGCCTTATATTCAATCTGGAGAGTCTCGGTTTCTGATCGCAAATTGGGATACAAGCGACCTGCGTTCTTCGCGGTTTATGACGCGTGCGCGTGCCATGAATCCCGCTGAAACGATCTACATTTTATTGACCACCGCGAAAAATCTGGATGAAGGGATCGAGCCCAGCGGCATGGACGATATTATCGAGCGTCCCTTCAAGGCTGCGGATCTGAAGAATCGCGTGGCAATGGCGGAACGTATCATCTCATTGGCAGGCAGTCTGGCTGTGGCAAAAGATCAATTGGATAATCAAGCGGTATTCGATACCCTGACAAATTTTATGGGACGTAAGGCTTTTTTACGTCAATCAGCCGGGGAGTTGGAACGCTCCCGCCGCGCCTCTCTGCCCATTAGTTTTGTCGCACTGGATATTGATAACTTCAAACTTATCAACGATACCTTTGGCATCCCAACCGGGGATGAGGTCTTGCAGGTGCTTTCGCAAACCATTCGTGAGAAAAGCCGCCCCTATGATTGCATCGGCCGCTGGGCGGGGGATGAGTTTGTGCTTGTGCTGGCCGGCGTCATTGGCGCGGATGCGGAAAAAGTGGCAGAGAGGATCATTGCCGGGGTACGCGGCACCCGCATCGAGGTCCCGAATGAACCGCCGTTGAACGTGAAGATCAGCGCGGGCATTGCATCTGTGGCGCGTATCAGCACATCCACAGAAGTTGAAACGTTGATCCAGCAGTCACGGCAGGCCATGTCCCGCGCAAAAGAGGCGGGTGGCAATCAGATTTTTCTGGTCTACATCTAAAAATGACGCCCGCAGATGCGGGCGTTTTTTATTAGACCTCTTGCATAAGTATTTTCTGGAGTTCGGAAGTTCTACTTCCAAACCGCAAAAGTCATTTTTGCCACAGAGGTCACAGAGAGAAGAAGAGAGTTTTAGAGGTTTTCTCAAATAGCTCTATGTGCTCTGTGGCTGCTTATGCAAGAGGTCTATTACAGCAATTGCAGAATAAGCAGGGCGGCCATCCCCACGAGGATCGTGACAAGTGTATTCTTGGAAAACCACGCCGCCAAAATTGCGATCACACCTGCAAGCAGGCGCGTGTTGTCGAGGGATAGATCGAGGACATTATTGCGAAAAAGCAGCTCAGGGACAATGATCGCGGAAAGCACCGCAGGAGGGACGTAATGCAAAGCGCGCCGCATCGTCTCGGGGATCTCGAACCTGCCGAACAAATAAATGAGCGAGAACCTCATGCCAAAAGTGATCAATCCGCCGATCAGCATAACCAGCCAGATATTCATTGCGCCCTCCTTGTGGATACTCTGCCTTCCAGGATCGTTCCAACGAGAATGCCCGTCAGCGCGGCGAGGATGATGCCAAGTTTAAACGGCAGGCTGTGTGCAAGCACGGCCGCCAACCCTGCTGAAAGTGCCGAGGCCACCATGGGACGATTTTTGAGAATGGGAACCACCATGGCGATAAACGTGAGGGGCAGGGCAAAATCAAGCGGCCATTCTGCGGGGATGGCCGCGCCGAGAAAGATCCCAAGCGCGGTGCTGACCTGCCAGTTGAACCATAGTGAAAACCCCGCGCCAAATAAAAACCAGTGACTGAACGGCTGAACGCCGTTCTTTTCATAATTAAGAATGCTGGGCGCGTAGGCCTCATCGGTGAGCAGATAGGAAAGCACCGCCTTCCAGCGCACGGAAAGATGTTCCAGATACGGCGCAAGCGACGCGCTGTACAACATGTGGCGCAGGTTCACCACGGCAATGGTCACAATGATCACGAAGGCGGGCGCGGCATCATGCACGAGCTGGGCGGTGATGAATTGTGCCGACCCCGCAAAGATCATTGAGGACATCAACTGCGACGCTGCTGTAGATAAGCCCGCATTCAGCGCCAACGCGCCATAGATCATTCCAAAAGGAAAGACCCCGATCAATAATGGAATCTCGGCGCGCACACCGTTCCAGAATTCTTTATATGATTCGTTCATGAAATTCTCCGTGGTTTTTAATGGGGCGGATTGTATCATTCGGATGAAAAAACCGCCCCTGCTCGGGACGGTTTTCGCTTCCTTCTTGATCTGCTGCCTGATCCTGTTTTCTCAGGCATTCGCTTTACTTGAGAGCGTCCTTCGCGGCATTGATGACTTCATCGTAGTTCGGTTCTTCGCCGAGAATAGGCAGGTAGTTGACATAGGTCAGCTTGCCGTCACGGTCAACGATAAAAACAGAGCGGCGCAGGTAGCGGCGTTCCTTGATGACGATGCCATACTTCAAACCGAAGTCGGTATCGAGCACGTCGGAAACGACTTTCACCTTGTCCACACCGGCGGCGCCGCACCAGCGTTTTTGCGCCATCGGGAAATCGGTGCTGATGGTGTAGATGATGATGTCATCGCCAAGTTTGGCGGCTTCTTCATTGAAGCGGCGGGTCTCGCGGTCACAGACATCGGTATCCAATGAAGGGACGGCGGAAATGATGATAACTTTTCCCTTGGAATCTTGAATGGGGTTGACGGGAGTCCAGCCCGGCACAACGGAGGTGAATTCGGGCGCGGCCTGCCCCACTTTTACTTCATCGCCAAGCAGGGTTGCGAATTTATCGCCAATTTTGAAAACATCGGTACGAACGGTGGTCATTTGATTCTCCATGTAAAATAATTTAACAACTGATATTGCGTAGTTTCCTCGTAGTGTGACATTCATGTCGCCTGAAAACGTGAGATAAATCTCGCGCTGCCGCGTACGGTGGGTTAACGAGTAGATTGTTGATGAGTATAAAATCTTACGCTGCGCTGGGGATTTTACCCCATTATTTCCAGTCAAAATGCCAGGGCGTTGAATCCTGCGTCTGGTTGCGGCCAATTCAAGGCGGGGAAAGAGGCGTTATTCCATCGGGGAGGGGATATAATTGCGAGGTCGTTATTTTAAAGGAGAGTTTTCCAAGATATGGAATTTGTCCCAACAAAAATCCCGGATGTATTGGTTATAAAAGCAAAGGTGTTCGATGACCCGCGTGGTTTCTTCCTTGAAACGTACCGTGAAAATGAGTTTGTCGCTGCCGGGGTCGATTATAAATTCGTGCAGGAAAATCATTCCGCTTCTCAGCGCGGGGTGCTGCGCGGTTTGCATTATCAAATTAAGCAGACGCAGGGGAAGTTGGTGCGCGCCATTGCGGGTGAGATCTTCGATGCGGTGGTGGATATTCGCCGCAGTTCGCCGACCTTTGGTCAGTGGGTGGGTGTGATCCTTTCGGCGGAAAACAAGGACCAGTTGTGGGTGCCGCCCGGCTTTGCACATGGGTTCTACGTATTAAGTGAAAGGGCTGAGATCACCTATAAAGTAACGGATTACTACGCGCCGGAATGGGACCGCAGCCTGTTGTGGAATGACCCCAAAATTGGCGTGGAGTGGCCGTTGGTGGATGATGCTCCCATCCTTTCCAATAAGGATATTAATGGGAAGCCATTCGCTGAAGCCGAGTTGTTTGATTGATTGACGCCAACTTTCCCTGCTCTGGCGAGGGCTAAGCCCCCGAGGGAGCAGGGAGTAAAGAATGAATTGAAAAAAAGAAACAAAAGGAAAAACATATTCTTATGAAAAATGTGATGGTTACCGGCGGGGCCGGGTTTATCGGCTCGAATTTTATTCATCATCTTTTGAAGGTTGAACCCGATGTGCAGGTGATTAACCTGGATGCGCTTACTTACGCGGGTAGTTTGGAAAACCTAAGAGATGTTTCCAGTGACCCGCGCTACACCTTTGTTCAGGGAGATATTTGCAACACGGAATTCGTCGGTGAATTGCTGCGAAAATATCAAGTGGATACGATTGTTCACTTCGCCGCTGAGTCACATGTGGATCGCTCCATTTTGGGGCCGCGTCAGTTCATAGAAACCAACATCATGGGGACGTTTTCCCTTCTGGATGCGGCGCGTATATTCTGGATCCAGGATAAACCTTTTCCGCTGGAAAATGTGCGCTTTCACCATGTTTCCACGGATGAGGTCTTTGGGTCGCTTGCCCCCGGCGAACCCGCGTGGACGGAGGAGACACCCTACGCGCCGAATTCGCCGTATGCCGCATCGAAGGCATCCAGCGACCATCTTGTCCGTTCGTATGGGCATACCTACGGCCTGCCGTTTACCATGACCAACTGTTCGAATAATTACGGGCCATATCAATTCCCTGAAAAATTAATCCCGCTCATCATCCTGAATGCCATCGAAGGAAAGCCCCTGCCCGTGTATGGTGACGGCCAGCAGATCCGCGACTGGCTGCACGTGGAAGACCATTGCGATGCGATCCATCTTGTGTTGAAAAAGGGGACCACCGGTTCCACGTACAATATTGGCGGCGAGAACCAGCCCGCCAACCTGACCATCGTGGAAACGATCTGCGAGATACTCGATGAAGTATCCAAAGATGCGAGCCATACGCCTCACAAGGATTTGATCCAATTCGTGACGGATCGTCCCGGGCATGACCGCCGCTATGATATGGACACTCATAAGATCAGCAGTGAACTGGGCTGGCGTCCGCGCCACACCCTGACCGAGGGGCTGCTGGACACTGTCAATTGGTATCTTTCCCACCCGGAGTGGGTGACCGCCATCCGCCAGAAGCAGGAATATAAAGGCTGGATGGATGCGAATTACAAATCACGGTAACGATCAGGAGAAACGGCGATGAAGGGAATTATTCTTGCGGGTGGACGTGGAACGCGTCTGTATCCTTTAACTTTGGCAACCAGCAAACAAATGCTGCCAGTGTACGACAAACCCATGATCTATTACCCCCTGTCCATGCTGATGCTGGCCGGGATCCGGGAAATTCTGGTGATCAGCACGCCGGAGGATCTGCCGGTGATCCGCCGGCTTTTGGGAGATGGGAACTCCTGGGGGCTGCAATTGTCCTATGCAGAGCAGGCCGAGCCGCGCGGATTGGCGGATGCCTTTTTGGTCGGCAAGGAATTTATTAATGGAGAGCGCGTTTGCCTCATCCTTGGCGATAACATCTTTTTCGGGCAGGGATTGCCCACGCAATTGACCTCTGCCGCCGCATTAAAGCATGGCGCGCTGGTTTTTGCCTACCCGGTTCAAGACCCGGAGCGATACGGGGTTGTGGAATTTGACGCGCAGGGCAAGGCCATTAGTTTGGAAGAAAAACCCAAAACGCCCCGCTCTCATTATGCGGTGCCGGGTCTGTATTTCTACGACGAACGCGTGGTGGGGTTTGCCGAGTCATTGAAACCCTCGGTGCGCGGTGAGATCGAGATCACAGACCTGAACCGTATTTATCTGGAGGCGGGGGAACTGCAGGTTACGCCGTTCGGGCGCGGCGTTGCCTGGCTGGATGCCGGCACACATGAGTCCCTGCTGCAGGCGGCCAATTTTGTGCAGGCTGTGGAAGAGCGCCAGGGATTGATGATCTCGTCCCCGGAGGAAATTGCCTACCGCCGCGGGTTCATTACCCGGGAACAACTAAGGGACCTGGCGAAACAAATGGGGAATAACGGCTATGGCGCTTATTTGCTGCGGCTGGCGAATGAAGAAAACCCATTATGAAAATACTTCTGTTTGGAAAGACGGGTCAATTAGGCTGGGAACTGAATAGGACGCTTGCGCCGCTGGGGGATATTTATGCGTTCGGCCCCGATGAATTGGACCTGTCCAATTGATGCCTCGTCCGTACCATTCGAGAGGTGCGGCCTGCGTTGATCGTAAACGGTTCGGCATATACGGCTGTGGATCAGGCAGAGAAGGAACCTGACCTTGCCATGCTGCTTAATGAAAAGGTTCCCATAGTGATGGCGGAGGAAGCGCGCACGTTGAAGGCTCCGTTCATTCACTATTCCACCGATTATGTTTTTGATGGCACGAAGACTTCCGCCTATACTGAGGATGACAAGACGAATCCACTCAATGTGTATGGTCAAAGCAAATTGAAAGGCGAGCAGGCCATCGGTCAGGTGGGAGGCGCATATGTCATCCTGCGTACAAGCTGGGTGTATAGTCTGCGGGGGAATGGGTTTGTGTCCAAGGTACTTTCGTGGGCGAGGAAACAGGAAACGTTGAAGATCGTCACAGATCAAATCGGATCCAAGGTGGGGCGCGTGCAAGGGGCCGATTTTACGCGCCATTGAGTTTGACCCCCGCCGCACGAAAGAATTTTGAAGCGGCACTCACCGCAGATTTCCCCGCCCCTGCTCTTCGTCCGCTTTATACCACGTTGGATTGTTCGCGCTTTGAACGAGCGTTTGGTCTGCGCCTGCCGGATTGGAAGACCGCCCTGCAGTGGGCCATGGGGGGAATGAGCGTGCATGGCCCTCGTTTTATTTCAAGTCCGGCCTCCTGGACGTCTCTTACCTTACTCCAGGTTCATTTCATAGGACTTTTGTCCTGCTTAAAAGCCGGTTGTTTTGGTATAAAATACATTATAGACTGATGCAGAATTTGAAGCTCCGTCTATAAGATTTCCTTGCAGGCTCATACCATCTCTCTTTTTACACGGCAGCGACAAGAAAGGAATCTGATTGCGTATAGTTCCGATTGGATAACGACATGCAAAGAGTGCGCAAAGATCATTCATTTCATAAACTTATTTATAGGTTGACATTATTATCAGGGGTTTTATTCATCGCAGGATGTATGCAAAGCAATACCCCATTGTTGACGATAATCCATCCACCACACCCGCAGAACCCAGCCAGACCATTCCCGCAGTGACCGAATACTATTATTATTTGGATGGTGCGCGCGTGGAATTGACGCCTTCGTTTGAATGGATCGTGGTGAAGTTCGCAAGCGCCGACCCCGCTGTTCGGGAGGATGTTTTGACGGGGTACGGCAGCCCGTTGGGCTCTTTGGATCAGGCGCGCGATATCCCCTCTTTGGGCATCACGATCCTGCCTTTGCAAACAGGCCTCTCCCCCCGGGCACACACCGAACTTATGGAAAAGATGCGTGGTGATAAAATAAATTTCCTGCTGGTGAATCCGCTTTTTTATACTGCGGATGCCGAAATGGCAGTGGGGGATGAATTTATCGCCACATTTCCTCCCGGAAAAAGCCGGACGGAGATCGACGAGGCCAACGCCGCGCACGGTGTGGAGTTGGTGCAGCCGATTTTAGGACAGGAAAATACTTTTGTTTTACGGGTCACTGGCAGCGCGGAGTTGGATGCGCTCTCCATGGCGAATTTGTATCAGGAAAGCGGCATAACACTCCAGGCCGCCCCAAATTTCATTCGGATAAAGAACTAATAAACGGTACAAACTACTAGTTAAAAATTGAGGTACATAATGAATAAGAGAAAATCCTCCCCTGGCTCATGAAGTTATTTTCGATCTTTGGTTTGATCGTCCTGTTGTCTTCCAGTTTGCTGGAAGCAGTGCCAGTGTGGCCTATGCCCAGGACCCCACCCCGCCCACACCCAATGGCGATGTGCAGCCATTGGCGGCGGATGGCACCTCCCTTTATTACTATGTGGACGGTCAGCGCGTCAACCTTACCCCATCACTGGATTGGGTTTCAGTCAAATTCGTCAGCACTGATACAGTAGAGCAACAGTCTGTCACCGGCAAGTTCAGCAGCACGGTGGCTCCGCTGGACGGGGCGCGTGAAATTCCCCACCTTGGGTTGACCCTGCTGCCTTTGCAGGATGGCTTGGGAACAAAAAATCTTGTGCAGGGTGTTAATTCCATGCGTGCCAGTTCGTCCAGTTTTTCTCAGGTCAACCCGGTCTATTCCTATGACGGCGTGGATATGGTGGTGAGCGATGAATTTATTGCCGCCTTCCCGCCCGCAACAAGCATGGCAGATATTGACGCGCTCAACGTTGCGCGCGGTGTGGAAGTAGTCTCCCTATCCTCGGGCAGGAAAACACCTTCGTCCTGCGGGTCACTTCCGCTGCTTCACTGGATGCCCTTGGATGGCCAATCATTATCAGGAGAGCGGCATTGCCCTGTATGCCGCCCCGAATTTTGTGCGCATTGCTCCCGCCGGTGTGGGCGCTACCGCAGAAGCTTCTGTTGGTCCGATGGTCCCCCGGACCCCGATGATTCTATTACGCTGCTGATCAGTGGTATTTGAATAATACGGGTCAATATGGACCCACCACGGGAGATCCCGATATTGATGCTCCCGAAGCGTGGAATATCACACAAGGCGACAACAGCATCATTATTGCTGTTATCGATGAAGGCGTGGACCTGACCCATGAGGATCTGGTCACCAACCTCGTGACAGGGTATGACGCCACCGGGCTGGGCAGTAACGGCGCTCCGGCATCGGGGAGCGATGATGCGCACGGTACAGCCGTGGCCGGCATTGCGGCGGCTGTGAGTGATAACTCCCGGGTTTCGGGGTTTGCCAACTCTGTCAGGATCATGCCTATTCGGATCGCCTATAACGTTAGCAACGGTAATGGGTTTACATCGATGCTTGGGCGGCCAATGGCATTGCCTGGGCTGTTGATCCACTGCATAGCGGTGGCGCGGATGTGCTGAATAATAGCTGGGGCGGCGGTTTGGGCGCCACTGTAGTGAATACGGCCATTACAAATGCGGTCACAAATGGACGCGGCGGCACAGGCCTGGTTGTGGGGCGGCGGCGGGGAACGACAATGGTAATAACGTTAGTTGGCCCGCCTCCCTGAGCAATGTGATCTCGGTAGGCGCGCTGAACCTGTGCGACCAGAGAAAAAACCCCCTGGATGGCATATGTGGCGATGGGATTAATTGGGGAAGCAATTACGGTACTGCCCTCGACGTGATGGCGGCCGGTGTTTACCTTACTACCACCGATATTATGGGTGAGTATGGATACAGTTACACCGCTGACCCCAATTACGATCCAGCTTACGGGCTAGATTATACGGGCTATATGAATGGCACATCTGGCGCAACCCCCATTGTCTCCGGTGTGGTTGGGTTGATGCTTTCCGTCAATACCAATATGACCCCTGCGCATGTTCAGGAAATTCTTCAAAAACCACAGACAATATCGGCGCTGCAGGCTGGGACGAAGAAACCGGCTACGGGCGCGTCAATGCTTTCAATGCGGTAACCAGGGCTAAAATGGCAGATCTTGTGATCACTGGCTATGAGCTCACAGAGGATGCCGCCGGGCTTGTCCCCATTGCCAGTAATAGACCCGATCCTGATCAGACCTTTTATGTAAAAATATTTATCAAGAACCGTGGCGGCACAGTTGCGCCTCCGTTTTACCGCTCTGTATATTTTCAAAGCCGCTTTACACCGCTTCTGGTGTCACTTCCCGGGCATGAAGAGGATCCTCCTGAAACCTATTATGAAGCAGGCTGCCTATATTCCAGCAATCCTCAGGAACCAGATCTTGGTGATTATCATCCAGATAATCTTTTCCCCGGTATCCCTGCCGGGAGTTCCGATGACGGCCTAACAGTTGAGGTCACTAACGGCCTTGCCGATGGTGCATACACCCTGTGGCTGTACGCAGATGCAGCTTGCAATGTAGTCGAAGGCGTAGAAGATAAAGACAATAATGATTTTGGGCCAATTACGTTGAATGTGGG
>JADKDM010000035.1 GCA_016714565.1 Candidatus Villigracilis propinquus | reverse complement strand
ACATAATCTGTGGGGAAACAACACGTAAAAATTCCGTTGCATAATTTTTATTTTAATATTCTCTACTGCCTTCCCGCCTACGGAAAGAGGACCGGATGGAAACGTAATATTATGCGTCTGGATGAGTGAAATGATTTTTCCTGCAGTCAATCTTCATTGCGTTATTCATCTTTTTCTGTCAGTGACGTGTCTTCTACCTAGTCGATGTCCATGAAACATATCTATTAATCGTGTAAAATGGATACGGCTGTTCTGCTTCTGGATGTTAAGGTCACATAAATCTTGTTTTTCCGCAGGTGTGATTGAGCAATGCTGCTAATTCTGCTTGGGCCATTGCGCCAATGGGTTTCATATTACTTTGCCTCGCCGGCGGTCGCCGCCTTTCCATGACTAGTTTCTCGCGTTCATCTTCAGGATAAAAGGAAAAGAGCTTTGTTTAATAGTGTGTTCCAATTCTTAGAAAAAGTGTATCTTGATTAAATGTGTGGCAACCGTGTTCGTCCTTTGGCAGTACTACCAAAAATAACACCGCCAAGCTCAAATTTATCGAGTTGGTTCTGGATGGTAGAAATATCCATCTCAAAAATTGAGATATTTCTTGCATAACCTTCGCCGCGAGCTGTAATGAAGATCAAGACTTTTTTCAGAACCCTTGGAGCCAAACAGAGAGGCTAATATTTTTAATCCTATCGAGAATACGACTACCTAAAAAATAGGTTTTATAAATCGAAACTTTCGGTCATTATATCATGGTTCATTGTAAGTTTTGTGATGCAACCTATTTTAGCCTGTAACAAATCCTCGAAAGCGATGCTTCATCCTTAAATTTCTCTTGAAGATTTGATTAGCTAGTCTATCCACCTGGGAAACTTTCTTTATAAGCAAAATCGTACCCCTATCAAGGTCAATAATTGCCAAAGCTAATCTCTTCAAGTTTGCATTCTTTGCATAGTTTGGCAGAATACATTTGTTCCATTGATGTATGATTTTTTTACTTGTGTATTGCTAATTTTTACTTATAATAGCATTCGATACATGAACGGATTTGTTAGATGTCGCATTCTTCCATTGTTCTTTCACAAATTGCCATCCACAGGACTACCCCGGCATGTGGGCGGTGTGAATATCCTGGTCAGCTGTGCCAGGTAGCGCCGCAGGACTTGGCAGGTTCGAATGCCCCATCAGTTTTTGTGAAGAGCAAAGAATCTACTTTGCGCAGCATCGCCCAGGCAAAGGCACGCCGGAAATCGTGGGGAGTGGAGATTTCCACCTATCATCTCTGCACGCCCGCGCAGGAGGCGTAAGGCGGCATAGGTCATCCTTTCTCCGTGAGTGGAAACCAAAGAGCAGGGTGTTGGCACCTTTCGACAACGGAAGATACCCCCGGATCGCTCGAATGGTTTTGCGGCCGAGGAATACCATCCGTGGTTTGCGACCTTTTCCCTGTCGTATCATGATTGACCCCGTTTCCAGTTCTACGTCTTCGAGATTGATATTCAAAAATTCTTTGGCCCGTGCGCCAGTATCTAGCAAACCCAGCATCATTGCTTTGTCGCGGACCCCAGAGTAATTACTCTCACAGGTTTTCAGAAGTAGATTGATATCCTCCATTTGAATCGGTTCAATAGGCTCAGTGGGCAGCTTGGGAGCTTTCACCCTGCGGATGGGATTCTTCCAGCCGGCAGGCATGATCTCTTCCTCCTCGACCCAATAAAGCATGGTGCGTAATGGACGAAAGCAGGCATGCACACCACCAGGATTATGGGTTTCAGAAAGTTCAAGAATATACCTTCTAATAAAATCAGACGTGAGTTGTGAGACTTGAGTTAGTGTGTGGCTTTCACAATATCTCAAGAGTATTGCAATTTCTTTTTATAGAAGTCAATGGTTTCAGACGATAGACCTTGTGATCTTCGGTCAATTAGAAATGACTCGATCAGAATGGGTAAATAATCCTGTTGATCAAGTACGATAGTCCCCTGGTCTTGCGTTTTAAAAAAAGACATGGTGATCTCCTTCGTGAGAGACCACCATATATATGAAGAGAACTTCATAGTCTTTTTGAGTGCCGAGGGGGAGATTTGGACTCCCGACCAAGGGCTTATGAGTCCCCTGCTCTGCCACTGAGCTACCTCGGCATTTTGTGGTGAGCGGGGCAAATATTACTATGGGAGAGGGCATTTGTCAACTTTGGGCAATTGCTTTCATATCAAAAGCAGTTCAGGGGCACAATTCATAAAGGCAGATGAAATCATCCTGCTATAATATCAAAATAGGTGTGCCAATGAAAATCCTTGTACTGGAAAACAATCCGAAAGAACTTGCGCTCATTGAACATGCATTAGGCGGGAAAAGAAACGTGCTTATTCCTATAACCTCCGCTGAACAGGCTTCGCCTTTTATTCAATCTGGAGAGTCCCGGTTTCTGATCGCAAATTGGGATACAAGCGACCTGCGTTCTTCGCGGTTTATGACGCGTGCGCGTGCCATGAATCCCGCTGAAACGATCTACATTTTATTGACCACCGCGAAAATCTGGATGAAGGGATCGAGCCCAGCGGCATGGACGATATTATCGAGCGTCCTTCAAGGCTGCGGATCTGAAGAATCGTGGCAATGGCGGAACGTATCATCTCATTGGCAGGCAGTCTGGCTGTGGCAAAAGATCAATTGGATAATCAAGCGGTATTCGATACCCTGACAAATTTTTGGGACGTAAGGCTTTTTACGTCAATCAGCCGGGGAGTTGAAACGCTCCCGCCGCGCCTCTTGCCCATTAGTTTTGTCGCACTGGATATTGATAACTTCAAACTTATCAACGACACCTTTGGCATCCCGACAGGGGACGAGGTCTTGCAGGTGCTTTCGCAAACCATCCGCGAGAAGAGCCGCCCCTATGATTGCATTGGCCGCTGGGCGGGGGATGAGTTTGTGCTTGTGCTGGCTGGCGTCATTGGCGCGGATGCGGAAAAAGTAGCAGAGAGGATCATTGCCGGGGTACGCGGCACCCGCATCGAGGTCCCGAATGAGCCGCCGTTGAACGTGAAGATCAGCGCGGGCATTGCATCTGTGGCGCGTATCAGCACATCCACGAAGTTGAAACGTTGATCCAGCAGTCACGGCAGGCCATGTCCCGCGCAAAGAGGCGGGCGGCAATCAGATTTTCTGGTCTACATCTAAAATGACGCCCGCATCTGCGGGCGTTTTTTGGACCTCTTGCATAGGATTTCGGAGTTCGAAGTTCTACTTCCAAACCGCAAAGTCATTTTGCCACAGAGGTCACAGAGAGAAGAAGAGGTTTTAGAGGTTTTCAATAGCTCTATGTGCTCGTGGCTGCTTGCAAGAGGTCTATTACAGCAATTGCAGAATAAGCAGGTGGCCATCCCCACGAGGATCGTGACCAGTGTATTCTTGGAAAACCACGCCGCCAAAATTGCGATCGCACCTGCAAGCAGGCGCGTGTTGTCGAGTGGATAGATCGAGGACATTATTGCGAAAAATCAGCTCAGGGACAATGATCGCGGAAAGCACCGCAGGAGGGACGTAATGCAAAGCGCGCCGCATCGTCTCGGGGATCTCGAACCTGCCGAACAAATAAATGAGCGAGAACCTCATGCCAAAAGTGATCAATCCGCCGATCAGCATAACCAGCCAGATATTCATTGCGCCCTCCTTGTGGATACTCTGCCTTCCAGGATCGTTCCAACGAGAATGCCCGTCAGCGCGGCGAGGATGATGCCAAGTTTAAACGGCAGGCTGTGTGCAAGCACGGCCACCAACCCTGCTGAAAGCGCCGAGGCCACCATGGGACGATTTTTGAGAATGGGAACCACCATGGCGATAAAGGTGAGGGGCAGAGCAAAATCAAGCGGCCATTCTGCGGGGATGGCAGCGCCGAGAAAGATCCCGGGCGCGGTGCTGACCTGCCAGTTGAACCAGCAGGAAACCCGCGCCAAATAGAAACCAGTGACTGAACGGCTGAACGCCGTTCTTTTCATAATTAAGAATGCTGGGCGCGTAGGCCTCATCGGTGAGCAGATAGGAAGCACCGCCTTCCAGCGCACGGAAAGATGTTCCAGATACGGCGCAAGTGACGCTGTACAACATGTGGCGCAGGTTCACCACGGCAATGGTCACAATGATCACGAAGGCGGGCGCGGCATCATGCACGAGTTGGGCAGTGATGAATTGTGCCGACCCCGCAAAGATCATTGAGGACATCAACTGCGACGCTGCTGTAGATAAGCCCGCATTCAGCGCCAACGCGCCATAGATCATTCCAAGGAAAGACCCCGATCAATAATGGATCTCGGCGCGCACCCGTTCCAGAATTCTTTATATGATTCGTTCATGAAATTCTCCGTGGTTAATGGGGCGGATTGTCATCTTGGATGAAAAAACCGCCCTCTGCTCGGGACGGTTTTCGCTTCCTTCTTGATCTGCTGCCTGATCCTGTTTTCTCAGGCATTCGCTTTACTTGAGAGCGTCCTTCGCGGCATTGATGACTTCATCGTAGTTCGGTTCTTCGCCGAGAATAGGCAGGTAGTTGACATAGGTCAGCTTGCCGTCACGGTCAACGATAAAAACAGAGCGGCGCAGGTAGCGGCGTTCCTTGATGACGATGCCATACTTCAAACCGAAGTCGGTATCGAGCACGTCGGAAACGACTTTCACCTTGTCCACACCGGCGGCGCCGCACCAGCGTTTTTTGCGCCATCGGGAAATCGGTGCTGATGGTGTAGATGATGATGTCATCGCCAAGTTTGGGCGGCTTCTTCATTGAAGCGGCGGGTCTCGCGGTCACAGACATCGGTATCCAATGAAGGGACTGGCGGAAATGATGATAACTTTTCCCTTGGAATCTTGAATGGGGTTGACGGGAGTCCAGCCCGGCACAACGGAGGTGAATTCGGGCGCGGCCTGTCCCACTTTTACTTCATCGCCAAGCAGGGTTTGCGAATTTATCGCCAATTTTGAAAACATCGGTACGAACGGTGGTCATTTGATTCTCCATGTAAAATAATTTAACAACTGATATTGCGTAGTTTCCTAGTGTGACATTCATGTCGCCTGAAAACGTGAGATAAATCTGCGCTGCCGCATGGGTTAACGAGTAGATTGTTGATGAGTATAAAATCTTACGCTGCGCTGGGGATTTTACCCCATTATTTCAACAAAATGCCAGGGCTTGAATCCTGCGTCTGGTTGCGGCCAATTCAAGGCGGGGAGAGAGGCGTTATTCCATCGGGGAGAGGATATAATTGCGAGGTCGTTATTTCAAAGGAGAGCTTTCAAAGATATGGAATTTGTCCCAACAAAAACCCGGATGTATTGGTTATAAAGGCGAAAGTGTTCGATGACCCGCGTGGTTTCTTCCTCGAAACGTACCGTGAAAATGAGTTTGTCGCTGCCGGGGTCGATTATAAATTCGTGCAGGAAAATCATTCCGCTTCTCAGCGCGGGGTGCTGCGCGGTTTGCACTATCAGATCAGGCAGACGCAGGGGAAGCTGGTGCGCGCCATTGCGGGTGAGATCTTCGATGCCGTGGTGGATATTCGCCGCAGTTCGCCGACCTTTGGTCAGTGGGTGGGTGTGATCCTTTCGGCGGAAAACAAGAACCAATTGTGGGTGCCGCCCGGCTTTGCACATGGGTTCTACGTATTAAGTGAAAGGGCTGAGATCACTTATAAAGTAACGGATTACTACGCGCCGGAATGGGACCGCAGCCTGTTGTGGAATGACCCCAAAATTGGCGTGGAGTGGCCGCTGGTGGACGATGCTCCCGTTCTTTCCAACAAGGATATAAATGGGAAACCGTTTGCTGAAGCTGATCTGTTCGATTGAATTTAAAATAATACTCCCTGCTCCCTCTGGGCTTAGCCCCGAGGAGCAGGGAGTAAAGAATTTGAAATAAAAAGAAACAAAAGGAAAACATATTCTTATGAAAAATGTGATGGTTACTGGCGGGGCCGGGTTTATCGGCTCGAATTTCATTCATCATCTTTTGAAGGTTGAACCCGGTGTGCAGGTGATTAACCTGGATGCGCTTACTTACGGGCAGTTTGGAAAACCTCAAGAGATGTTTCAAATGACCCGGACTACACCTTTGTTCAGGAGATATTTGCAACACGGAATTCGTCGGTGAATTGCTGCGAAATATCAAGTGATACGATCGTTCATTTCGCCGCTGAGTCACATGTGGACCGCTCCATTTTGGGGCCGCGTCAGTTCATAGAAACCAACATCATGGGGACGTTTTCCCTTCTGGATGCGGCGCGTATATTCTGGATCCAGGATAAACCTTTTCCGCTGGAAAATGTGCGCTTTCACCATGTTTCCACGGATGAGGTCTTTGGGTCGCTTGCGCCCGGCGAACCCGCGTGGACGGAGGAGACGCCCTACGCGCCGAATTCGCCGTATGCCGCATCGAAGGCATCCAGCGACCATCTTGTCCGTTCGTATGGGCATACCTACGGCCTGCCGTTTACCATGACCAACTGTTCGAATAATTACGGGCCATATCAATTCCTGAAAAATTAATCCCGCTCATCATCCTGAATGCCATCGAAGGAGCCCCTGCCGTATGGTGACGGCCAGCAGATCCGCGACTGGCTGCATGTGGAAGACCATTGCGATGCGATCCATCTTGTGTTGAAAAAGGGGACCACCGGTTCCACGTACAATATGGCGGCGAGAACCAGCCCGCCAACCTGACCATCGTGAAACGATCTGCGAGATACTCGATGAAGTATCCAAAGATGCGAGCCATACGCCCTCACAAAGATTTGATCCAATTCGTGACGGATCGTCCCGGCATGACCGCCGCTATGATATGGACACTCACAAGATCAGCAGCGAACTGGCTGGCGTCCGCGCCACCCCGACCGAGGGGCTGCTGGACACTGTCAATTGGTATCTTTCCACCCGGAGTGGTGACCGCCATCCGCCAGAAGCAGGAATATAAAGGCTGGATGGATGCGAATTACAAAATCACGGTAACGATCAGGAGAAACGGCGATGAAGGGGATTATTCTTGCGGGTGGACGTGGAACACGTCTGTATCCTTTAACTTTGGCAACCAGCAAACAAATGCTGCCGGTGTACGACAAACCCATGATCTATTATCCCCTGTCCATGCTGATGCTGGCCGGGATCCGGGAGATCCTGGTCATCAGCACGCCGGAGGATCTGCCGGTGATCCGCAGGCTGTTGGGAGATGGGAACTCCTGGGGGCTGCAACTATCCTATGCAGAGCAGGCCGAGCCGCGCGGGCTTGCGGATGCCTTTCTGGTGGGCAAGGAATTTATTAATGGAAAGCGGGTGTGCCTGATTCTTGGCGATAACATCTTTTTTGGGCAGGGATTGCCCACGCAATTGACTTCTGCCCGCCGATTAAAGCATGGCGCACTGGTTTTTGCCTACCCGGTTCCAAGACCCGGAGCGATACGGGGGTTGTGGAATTTGACGCGCAGGTAAGGGCCATTGGATTTGGAAGAAAAACCCAAAACGCCCCGTTCATTATGCGGTGCCGGGATTGTATCTACGATGAACGCGTGGTGGTTTGCCGAGTCATTTGAAACCCTCGGTGCGCGGGTGAGATCGAGATCACAGACCTGAACCGTATTTATCTGGAGGCGGGGAGCTGCAGGTTTACGCCGTTCGGGCGCGGCGTTGCCTGGCTGGATGCCGGCACACAGAGTCCCTGCTGCAGGCGGCCAATTTTGTGCAGGCTGTGGAAGAGCGCCAGGGATTGATGATCTCGTCCCCGGAGGAAATTGCCTACCGCCGCGGGTTCATTACCCGGGAACAATTAAAGGACCTGGCGAAGCAGATGGGGAATAACGGCTATGGCGCTTATTTGCTGCGCCTGGCGAATGAATAAGGAATGCAGGAAATTTTATGATAGATAGCGACCGCCAGTTTGTAAACAAAGGGAAAGATCCTGATTTTTGGAAAAACCGGTCAATTGGGCTGGGAACTGAATCGGACGCTTGCGCCGCTGGGGGAGATGTACGCGTTTGGCCCCGATGAATTGGACCTGATTAATATAGACGCCCTGGTTCGCGCCATTCATGATGTGCAGCCGCAGGTGATTGTCAATGCCTCGGCGTTTACGGCTGTGGATCAGGCAGAGAAGGAACCTGACCTGGCCATGCTGTTGAATGAAAAAGTTCCGATGGTGATGGCGGAGGAGGCGCGCAAGTTGAATGCGGCATTCGTTCACTATTCCACCGATTATGTTTTTGACGGCACGAAGACCTCCGCCTATACCGAGGAGGACCGGACGAATCCGCTCAACGTGTATGGTCAAAGCAAATTGAAAGGCGAACAGGCCATCGGTCAGGTGGGAGGCGCGAATGTCATCCTGCGGACGAGCTGGGTGTATAGCCTGCGGGGGGCGGGGTTCGTCTCCAAGGTGTTATCCTGGGCGAGGAAACAGGAGACGTTGAAGATCGTCACAGATCAGGTCGGAAGCCCCACCTGGGCGCGGATGCTGGCGGAGGCGACGGCGGCAATGATCGCGCGCAGCCTGCCGGATGCGCAGGCTTATTTTGCGGAACGAAACGGCGTGTATCACCTGGGCGGGGCTGGCGGAGTTTCGCGTTTTGATTTTACGCGCGCCATTCTGGAATTTGACCCCCGCCCGCAAGAGCAGATCGTACGGAATTTTGAAGCGGCCCTAACCGCAGATTTCCCCACTCCGGCTCTTCGTCCTCTTTTTACCGAGCTGGATTGCTCGCGTTTTGAACGGGTGTTCGGGCTGCGCCTGCCGGATTGGAAGATTGCCCTGCAATGGGCCATGGGGGAATGAGCGTGCGAGTGGTCTTCATGAAAGTCTTTTCTACTTTTCAAGTATATTTTTCTGGTTAACCTTGATCGGTTTACTTTTGACCATGTCATGCGGAGCCGCTCTTTGCGGCGAAGCATCTCTGCTGCCGAAAACCGAGACCCTTCGCTTCGCTCAAGGCGACAAGTTGTAAGGTGATTTGTTGAAACCACCGTCCCGAAGGTTTCAAAATGGCCAAAGTCTCTCCGATCCACCTTCGAGACGTTCTTCTCTCAACTTCAGATATAACTACTCCATCGGTTGCACCTTACAGGTCCATTTCATAGGACTTTTGGCCTGTAAAAGCCGGTTGCTTTGGTATAAAATACATTTGGATAGACTGATGCAGAATTTGAAGCTTCAGTCTATAACGACTTTTCTTGAGACTCTACCATCTCTCTTTTTACACGGCAACGACAGGAAAGGATCTGGTTGCATATAGTTCCGATTGGATAGTGAAATGCAAAACGTTCAAACAAATTATTCGTCTCGCAAACTTATTTATAAGCTGGCGCTGTTAGGGGGATTGGTCGTTGCGGGGTGCATGCAGAGCAGTACCCCCATTGTTGTCGATAATCAACCCACTACACCCGCAGAACCCAGCCAGACCATTCCCGCAGAGACCGAATACTATTATTATTTGGATGGTGCGCGTGTGCCATTGACGCCTTCGTTTGAATGGATCGTGGTAAAGTTTGCAAGCGCCGACCGCGCTGTTCGGGAAGATGTTTTGATGAGCTATGGCAGCCCGTTGGGCTCTTTGGATCAGGCGCGCGATATTCCGCCTTTGGGCATCACGATCCTGCCTTTGCAAACAGGCCTCTCCCCCCGGGCACACACCGAACTTATGGAAAAGATGCGTGGTGATAAAATAAATTTCCTGCTGGTGAATCCGCTTTTTTATACTGCGGATGCCGAGATGGCAGTGGGGGATGAATTTATTGCCACGTTCCCACCCGCGACGAGCCAGGCCGAGATCGATGAGGCCAACGCCGCGCACGGCGTGGAGTTGGTGCAGCCGATCTTGGGGCAGGACAATACTTTTGTTTTGCGGGTCACGGGCGGCGCGGAATTGGACGCGCTCTCCATGGCGAATTTGTATCAGGAAAGCGGCATTGCGCTTCACGCCGCTCCAAATTTTATTCGAATAAACCACTAATAAACGATATTAACTACTAGTTAAAATTGAGGTACATAATGAACACGAGAAAACCCCTCCCCTGGCTCATGAAGTTATTTTCGATCTTTGGGATGATCGCCCTGTTGTCTTCCAGCTTTGCTGCAAGCAATGCCAGCGTGGCCTATGCCCAGGACCCCACCCCGCCCGCACCCAATGGGGATGTGCAGCCATTGGCAACGGATGGCAGTTCCTTTTATTACTATGTGGACGGGCAGCGCGTCAACCTTACCCCTTCGCTGGATTGGGTTTCAGTTAAATTCGTTAGCGCTGATACAGTAGAGCAGCAGTCCGTCACCGGCAAGTTCAGCAGCACAGTGGCTCCGCTGGATGGCGCGCGTGAAATTCCCCACCTCGGGTTGACCCTTCTGCCTGTGCAGGATGGCCTGCGGACAAGAACTCTTGTGCAGGGCGTTAATTCCATGCGTGCCAGTTCATCCAGCTTTTCCCAGGTGAACCCGGTCTATTCCTATGAAGGCGTGGATATGGTGGTGAGCGATGAATTTGTCGCCGCCTTCCCGCCCGAAACAAGTATGGCAGTTATTGACGAACTCAACGCCGCGCGCGGTGTGGAAGTGGTCTCCCCGATCCTCGGGCAGGAAAATACCTTTGTCCTGCGGGTCACCTCCGCCGCCTCGCTGGATGCCCTCGGGATGGCCAATCATTATCAGGAGAGCGGTATTGCCCTTTTTGCCGCCCCGAATTTTGTGCGCATTGCCCCCGCCGGTGTGGAAGCATCCACAGAAACCCCATCTTCTGTTGGCCCGATGTTTGTGCCGAATGATTCCTATTATGCTGCTCATCAGTGGTACTTGAATAGTACGGGTCAATTTGGGGCCACGGTAGACGCCGATATCGACGCTCCTGAAGCCTGGGATATCACGAAGGGCGATACGAGCGTGATCATCGCAATTATCGATGAAGGCGTGGACCTGACCCATGCGGATTTGGCCACCAATCTGGTGGCCGGGTATGATGCCACCGGGCTGGGCAGTAACGGCGCTCCGGCCCCTTTACGAGATGATGCGCATGGCACAGCCGTGGCAGGCATTGCGGCGGCCGTGAGTAATAACGCTCAGGGTGTTTCCGGCGTTTGCCAGCTTTGCCGGATCATGCCTATACGGATCGCTGTATGGTCGATACTACCATTGACTGGGTTTACACCGACGCCTGGGCGGCGAATGGCATAACCTGGGCATATACAAACGGCGCGGATGTTTTGAATAATAGCTGGGGCGGCGGTTTGGGCGCCACTGTAGTAAATACGGCCATTACCGATGCGGTCACGAACGGGCGCGGCGGCACAGGCTCGGTTGTGGTGGCGTCGGCAGGGAATAACAATGAGAATAGTGTCCTTTGGCCCGCCTCCCTAAGCAATGTGATCTCGGTCGGCGCGCTGAATATGTGCGACCAGAGAAAACATCTTTTGGATGGCGCATGCGGCAATAATGAATCGTGGGGAAGCAATTATGGCTCCGCCCTCGATGTTACGGCGGCCGGGCGTCAACCTCACGACCACCGATATTATGGGCGAATATGGGTATAGCTATATCGGCTGACCCCGATTATGATCCCGCTTGTGGGGTGGATTATACGGGCACCATGAATGGCACATCCGGTGCGGCTCCCATCGTTTCCGGTGTGGTTGGGTTGATGCTTTCTGTTAATCCAAATATGACCCCCGCGCATGTTCAGGAAATTCTTCAAAAGACTGCGGACGATCTTGACACCGCAGGCTGGGACGAAGTAACCGGGTGGGGGCGCGTCAATGCCTTTGCCGCAGTGACCAAAGCTAAAAAGGCTGACCTTGTGATCACCGGCTATCAGCTGACAGAAGATGCCGCCGGACTGATCCCCATCCCTGCCAACAATCCCGATCCTGACCAGACCTTTTATGTAAAAATATTTGTCAAGAACCGCGGCGCTACGGCTGCGGCTCCGTTTTACCGCTCTGTATATTTTCAAAGCCGCTTTGCACCGCTTCAGGTATCTCCTCCCGGGCATGAAAGTGATACGCCCCCTAACGATTATCTCGAAGGTTGTCTATATTCCGTCAATCCATGGGATTCGCCGGATCTGGGTGATTATTATCCATCGAGTCTTTTCGGTGGCATCTCTCCCGGGGATTCCGATAACGGCCTGGTAAAGGTGGAAGTCACAGACGGCCTTGCCGCTGGTTCCTACACCCTCTGGCTGTACGCAGACGCAGCTTGTAATATAGCCGAAGGCGTTGAAGATAAAGACAATAATGATTGGGGACCGATCACGGTCAACGTGGGCGGCGGAGTTCAGCGGGCCGACGGATATTGATGTGACGATCTCTGGTGTATCCAGAGGGGTCTATCATATGAATCCTGAAACGAGTAAGGTGTTGCAGTATGCTCTGGACGGCGGCCCGGTGGAGATCAGCAGCAATAACGGGGTCGGCATCATCGCCTCCCTCAACCAGTGGAGAAGACCCACTCCCACCGGCGGCTGGACGGGTGTCGCCCAGTCCATGGCCCTGCCGGTCGGACAGATCTCCAATAGCTATGCCATGCCCTACTACAACGGCACAGATTCCACCCTCTACAATGCCGTCCTCATGGCCAATGTCGATACCGTCCCCAGAACCATCACCGTCACCATCGGCGGAGCGTTCATGGGTTCCTATCTCTTGGGACCCTCCGACAGCCGATTTGAAGTCTACAACGTCACCGGTGGTCCGCTGGTGGTCAGCAGCGTTACCGGAGCGAAGATCGTCGCCTCGCTCTACGAGTTGAAACGAGCCGGAGCCACCGGTGAATACAACGGCCAGTCCGAGATGATGGGATTGCCCACCACACAATTATCCGACAAGTATCTCATCCCCATCTATTTCGGGATGTGGCCCGGCTATCTGGATGCCTCGCTGGCTTTCGCCAATGTCGATACCTTTTCCACCACTGTGGATGTGACCATCGCCGGGGTCTCCCGTGGAACCTACGTGATGCCGCCCAGCACCAGCATGGTGGTGAGGTACGCTCTGGATGGCGGTCCGGTGGAGATCAGCAGCAACAATGGCGCGAAGATCGTAGCCTCCCTGAACCAGTGGAGAAGACCCACGCCCACCGGCGGCTGGACGGGGGTGGCCCAGTCCATGGCGCTGCCATATGAAAAGATCTGGAACAGCTATGTCATCCCGCGCTTCAACGGCACCGATTCCACCCTCTACAATGCCGTGCTCATGGCGAATGTCGATAATGTGGCCAGAACCATCACCGTGAAGATCGGCTCAACCGTAGTCGGTTCCTATCTCTTGGGCGCCTCGGACAGCCGGTTTGAAGTCTACAACGTCGCGGACGGCCCGATCGTTGTCAGCAGCGTCCCGGGAGCGAAGACTCAGCCCCTTATGAGTGCCAAAGAGAAGCCAGCCTGTACCGCTGAATTGGCTTCAATCGAGCGATGGGTCCTGCCCTGTGGACAGTTGTCGACAAATACGTGCTGCCCTTGTATTTTGAGCAGCCAACCCCAGTACGCTGGATGCCCGCTTGTATATAGCTGTCCTGTAAAAAGGTGGCGTGTTTATTAACTTAATTACGAACCAGGCTTGATGGAGTTCGCGCTGGTTCGTAATTTATATTAAAAGGTTGTTTTGAAACCCTCGGCAACACAAGTTTCGGCGGGGATATGCTGAGAACCTGGCATGGTGATTCCAGTGCCGCTTGATCCTTTTAGCCGGGCCAATACCTTCGCTAAAATAAGATAAATAAAATAGGCCAATCGAGGAAAGCTGAAGTCTATCAAACCCAACTTGCCTCAAGAAGACCATGCCAGAGCATTTTATCGCTTTTAAGCAAAACACGGCACCACCTTTAGAAAAAACGACTTTTACCCAACAACAGTCTGCTTGATCGTTATTTATCCGGTCTTTGACCTTCCGCCACCCATGAAAAAATATTGTTTAGTAGCAAAACCTAATTATGATAAGCTTCCGAATCTGGGCGAATTCCCGCTTATTCGCATGAGATTTTTTACTTTGGAAGTCCAACGGGGAGTTCGGCATGGTTTTCTCAAAGTAGATTGATAAAAACGCAACATGTGTCTGTTCCTGAGCGGGTTACGGGTCTCTACTATTTATTAAGAGACTCTTTCTCGGCTCGCGACGATGTACCTCAGAGCGACATGTTACATACCGGACTTTGAGAAAGCCATGTGGAGTTCGGTGAGTTTATCTTGACAAAGAATGTCAATAATGGGAGAATGCATCGGAGGAAGGTCAAGATGAATTTTAGTTCCGTGGAATACGCATTTTTTATTGATCATTTTATGCTTTATTGGTCTATGTTTGAAACAAAACTGGAAAGCTCAAAATATTTTACTTCTTGTTCTGCCACATTTTTGTTTTCAATGGGATTTTGTAGATTTCTGTTGCTCGTTGCTCTTCCACAGCATTTAATTTCATTGTCGGTATAAAGATTTTAATGGTCTCAAGGGTCAACCATAGAGGCAATATTGGCTTTATTGCGTTGTCGCCCTGAATGTGGGGGTGTTGGCATTTCAAGCTTCCCGGCACCTGGATTAATTTAATTTCAGACATGTTTCCAACTTAACGGTATTGCATAACTCTGTGGTGTCAAAGGTAATATTGCCGATCGGGATATCTTTTACACTTTGCGGGTTATCCCACATTATTGATGTGTTCAGGAACAAAATCAATCCTTTCGAGGGATTATATTGATCACTCTGTTTTTATTAGTTTCTTTTTTCCTGCTCTGTTGGCTGGCCCATTGAAAGAGCATCTCATTTATTGTTTCATGTATCAACAGTAACGAAAATTGACTTTGACCAGGCTGCAGCATTTGGCCTGAGACAAATTCCCGTGGGGTTATTTTAAAAAATTGCGATTGCAGACGGTTGTGTGCTGAGTATGTAACACGATCTTTGCGACTCCCACTGATTATTCGGGCAGCACCGTGGTGTTGGGGGCAATATTATTTTCATTTCAAACATATGCTGGGATTCTTCCGGCTATTCGGAGGTTGCACTTCGGGGTCTGCAAGGCTTTCGCGATTTGAATTATTACAGAATCTCTTGCCTTCTCCTCATTTCTTCAAGAGATATTGCTTGAGTTCTCCGCGTATAAAGGGCATGTCACTTTCCTCCTGGTTTCGGTGGATTATGTTTTTTCCGCTTGAGCTACCGCACATTCTCCCGTCCTGTAACAGCCCAAATACAATGATAATGTTTTTTACTTACTGTTGCGGCACAGCGACCCGGACTTTTATTATATGGGGGCTTCAATGCTTTATACCTTATTCTGTTTAGACGCTTCAACAGAGTGGAATAGTTCAGAGTTGCTGCGCAGGGAGGTACCTCCTGTCGATAAAAGAGAGATCGGTCAGACTTGGTTTCGCTTTTGGTTAATCTACCTTTACCCGGATATTCTTTCGCACGGGAAGACCTGAGCTATGCAGTTCTTTACATCTCCGGAATTTTCTAAAGTCACTGTTTGTGATGCCGGAAACACTGCCGCGAAAAAATATTGGCGCTTATTGTATTTTTTGTGACTCTTGAGTGGCTTAACAGGGAAACAAAATTTGCGATTGCGCAGTTTGCCATGAATTTCCGTTTCCAGGCCTTTACGAGATGGGCTTTTATTACGCCATGATATTTATTATTTTTATTTTTCAGGTTCGCAGCAACAATTTATATATGCCCAGTTCTAGCGTTGAGTATTGATCATGAGAAGATTTTAAAGAATTTTGTTTTTTTATAATCCCGTTTTATTGGCGAGTGGGTTCTGTTGAGATCCTCTTATGGAATATCCCCAATGATTATTTGTATAAAAGAGAGTATCTGGACGAAAACGCGTCTACTATTGAGGTGCTATTCCTGGGAGTTCTTATGCATATCAAGTGACATAAATCCTGCTTATATCGATGCAAAAGCTTCTGACGCATTCTATGTTTCAGTCTTTATATTATGACTATAAAAATACTTGAAAGTATAAAAATAATTGGTCCCATTTTGTATTATAGTAAATTCCAGCTCCTGCACTTTCCGCTGTTTTATGACATGGGGATAGCCCGAGTCGTGGCGAATAAAGAACGGCTCCATATATTACTCCATGAGGACTAAGGTATATCAGATTTCGGATCATCTGGAGCTGCTTAGTAACAGGCCGGAGATGAATTCTGGGAGAACATTTTCTTATTATATAGATAAAGGGCGCGGTAGTATTAAGCAACTTCGAATTGGGGTGGGGGCAAAGGTTAGCTCCTGATGTCAACGTGGATTTGGTGCAGGCAGCAGCAAGTGGCTTACCAGAGGCATACGGCGACGAGTGATCTTTTCGATAAAAATGCTGATGATTTGATGTCCATTATTTCCTTTTGCGGATGAGTATAACGTCCAAGTTATTTTATACACCACCAGCTTTCTCAAGACTTATATTGAGAATTTGATGAAAAACAATTGTCGCGAACCATCCAAACAATGACAGACCGATGTAATTTATACTCTAATGTTGCTTTATATAAACTTCTTGACAAGCGACTCGTTTGATCAGGGAGATTTTTTGATGATCACCTCAACGAAATTGGGGCCAGGGAAATTTATTTGGGAAATAGGGAAATTACTTAATACTCAATGGATAAAGCTATTAAGTAAATTATTCGCATTAAAATTTAGTTCCTATCGCATTCCTAGTGCCAAAGCGGCCGTTTTCTGACTAACTATTTAATACTTCATAATTAAATATCTCTATATTGACTTCCTTGAACAGGGGATATCAATTGATACGCTTATAGCATAAATTCAGTGGATTGCACTTGGACAAAAAAGTTCGGCACCAATGCGAGAACGCATCCGATGATAAGAAACGAAAATACCATCTATTCGGCAGAGGCGTCCAAACATTCCATTATCGCCCATTTGAGAGATGGAGTTTGACGGGGTTGCCGCTCACGGGAGCTGGGCGTTGGATTGTTTGCAGGGAGAAATCTCACAGCTCTCTACCGCCAGTCTTTGCTGGGCTTGGCTGGGCGCTTTCTCCTCCGCTTGCCACGGCCGCTTTGTGGATAAATCCGCGCAGTAATAATGTTGTCAGCATGGATGATACCGGTGTTTCCTACACGGTTTTTGTAGTCACCGGCACGATGCTATGGCAGGTGTTCAGCGAGGCTATCTCTACTCCATTGGCACAGGTTACAGAGAACAAAACTATGCTCTCGAAAATCAATATTCCTCGTGAGGGCCTGCTGCTTTCCGGATTGTACCAATTGATTTTTAACACCGTCATCAAGGTCCTTCTTTTGGCTGTCATGTTCCTGGCCTTCCGCCAGGTATTTAGTTTGTCGAGTTTGATTTTTGTGCCAGTCGGCTCGTTCTGGCAGACTGGCGGCTTCCGTGCTGGTTTGCCTCACGCCGCCTGGGAATGCTGTATCAGGACATCATCCGGGGCCTGCTGGTCTATTGCCTTTTTGCGTATTCTTAACGTCTGTTAATGTATCCGGCCCCGAGAGGGCGTGATCGGCTTGATCACAACGAACCTGATCGCTACTTATCACCCCAAAACCTGCACCCAGTTTATTTCCTAGCCCGTATGACACACAATTATTCCCTGGGATATATACAATTGTATTCGTTCTGATCTTCCCCAATTTCTCTTGTTATTTACCGAATTTCCATGCCTATGATTATTGGAGCGTATTGGTTCATAGTAAAAGCTTTGTGCTGATATCAGGAAGTTAAGGCCTGGACAATGTTTCCA
>JADKDM010000034.1 GCA_016714565.1 Candidatus Villigracilis propinquus | reverse complement strand
ACGATCATCAAACCAACCTCGCCCCATTTCTCATCGGGCTCGCCGATCAACGCCGCATCTGCAACGGCGGGATGTTCGCGGAAAGTGCTTCCACTTCGGCAGTGTACATTCTCGCCGCCGCTGATAGTCATTCTTTGAAACGGCCAGCAATGTAGAATATCCTTCTTCATCCATGCGCGCATGTCGCCTGTGTGAAACCAGCCATCGCGCAAAGGTTGCGTGGTTGCATCAATTGTGTTCCAGTAACCCGCGCGAACGTGATCGCCTTTGATGATCAGTCTCACCAGTTTCGCCGATGGGTACATCGTTGCAATCTGCATCCACCAAACGCATCTCGCTATGGAAGATGGGCTTGCCCACCGAGCCAAGTTTTCGCAGCGCGTCTTCATCGGTCATCGAGAAGCAGTTCACGCCCACTTCGGTCAGGCCGTAGCCCTGGCGCATCACAACGCCCTTCTTCTCGCTCCACGCTTGTACAAAGAGGGCGGGCACGGTGCGCCGCCGCTGATGAAAAAAGCGCACGTGGCTGAAATCTGCGTTTTCAAATTGCGGTGAATTCATCCACACTTGAAAGAGAGTCGGCACGCCGAGAATGACCGTGCATTTTTCTTCAACGATCAATTTCAACGAAGCGTCGGGGTCGAAAGTACGTCCGAGCAAAAGTTTGCCGCCAACATGAAAGAGCGGCGCAAGAAAACGAACAACCCGCCCGAGTGAAACATGGGCGTGAGGATCGGAGAAATATCTTTTCGTTCAGGCCCCGACACAACGGTGTTGATGGAATTCCAAACCACCTGTCTGTGCGGGAGGACTGCGCCTTTGGGCCGGCCTGTTGTTCCTGATGTGTACAGGATGCAAACGGCATCATCGCCTGAGATGACGGGCCGCTTCGGTTCTTCCGCCGAGGCTTGGTCAGCCAATTTTTCATATGCTTCCCCCTGAGACATTCGCCCCTTCCAGCGAAATGAGCTGCTCCACTTTGATGGAGTCTTTCATCTCCGTCATACACCGAAACGAATTCAGGCCCGACGATCAACACCTTGGGTTGGCAGTCGTTGACGATATAGATCAACTCGCGCGAGGTCAGCCGCCAATTGAGCGGAGCAAGGATTGCGCCGAGTTTTGCCAAACCGAACAACAAGTCCACGTAGGCAACGCTGTTGTGTGCCAGAATGGACACACGGTCACCTTTTTCCACGCCGTATTTCTCGCGCAGGAAATTCGCAGCGCGGTTGGCGCGTTGATCCAATTCCGCATAGGTGTAATGGACTCCGCTTGCGAGTTCGATCATCGCCTCGCGGTTCGGCGTCAGGAGTGCTCGTTTGGTCAGAATGTCGGCAGAATTCATAATGAAGGTGTCAGGTTCCAGGTATCAGATTTCAGGGTGAAAGATGTGGAGAAAAATCACGTGTCGAGTGCCAACAACCTGACACCTGACACGTGATACTTGACACAGTGATTTACGTTCCCACAACGATTCCGCCATCTACGCGGAGGACTTCGCCAGTAATGAAGGAGGCGTCATCCGAGGCGAGGAAGAGGTAGGCGTTGGCAATGTCACGCGGTTCGCCCAAGCGACCAAGCGGAGTGTGAGACTTCATGCCGTCCAAAACCTTCTCGGGCATGGCGGTGACCATTTCAGTGGCGGTGAAGCCAGGGGCCACAGCGTTGACACGGATATTGAATTTACCGAGTTCGCGCGCCCAAACTTTGGTCATGCCAATCACGCCGAATTTAGTTGCGACATAGTTGGTCTGTCCGAAGTTTGCATCGAGGCCGACAACAGAGGAGGCATTGAGAATTACGCCGCCGCCCTGTTTCGCCATCACGGGCGCAACTGCCTGAGCGCAATTGAACACACCCTTCAAGTTGACAGAGATGACGAGGTCGAAATCAGGTTCGGACATCTGCCCGACGAGATTGCCTTCCTTCACCTTGACCAACTGTCCATCACGCAGAACGCCTGCATTGCTGACAATGACGTCAATGCGGCCATTTTTGCAACGACATCATCCACCCATTTTTGAACATCTTCGCGGCTGGTCACGTTCACTTTGTAGAACGCGGCGTCTTTGCCGAGTAACTTAAGAGTTTCCTGTCCAACGGCTTCGTTGACATCACAAATCACAACCTTGGCGCCTTCTTCGGCGAAACGCAAAGCTGTTGCCTTGCCAATTCCCGCCGCCCCGCCTGTTACGAGTACAACCTTATCTTTCATGCGCATGGTGAGTTTCCTCTTGATATATTTTTTATGAAACTTGTTTAGCCAAAAATCCCAAAATGGCTGTATTGAATTCTTGTGGTCGTTCCCAACTAGAGGCGTGTCCCGCTCCGTCCAGGATGTGCATTTCAGCGTGGGGATGCCCGCTTTCAATATCGCGGCGTAGGCTGGGCCTTTCAACAAATCCAGCGAGCCGACGATGATGCAGGTTGGGCATTTGAGTTCGCCCAAGCGGGCGGTAAAGTTCACGTTCAAAAAACATTCACACAAACGGACAACGGCTGGAAAGTCCAACAGCTTGTAGCGGCCTTTGGCATCTTCGAGCAGACGCGGGTTGGCAGTGATGAAGGCTGAGGAGAAGTTCCACGGGACGGTGGCATTGAAAAAGGCGTTGGAATCTGCCGCTCGTGCAGAGTCAAGCCACCCGTCGACAATGATGCGTGTTTCAGCGCCTACTTCACTCACGGTGTCGGCCAATATCAGGCTGAGAGTCCGCTCGGGGTATTTCAATCCAAAGGCTTGTGCTACTTCGCCGCCGTAGGAGATGCCCGCGATATGTGCTTTGTCAACGTTCAGGGTTGTCAGTAATGCCGCGAGGTCGTCAGCGTGCATTTCCATGGAGTATGGACTACCAGGATGTTCCGACTGTCCCTGTCCACGACAGTCGTATTGCAAAATGCGGTAATGTTGCGCTAACGCCTTGGTCTGAAACGCCCAACTTGTGGCCGCGTTCATGATGATGCCGTTGTTGAGGACCAACAGAGGGGCAGTCTCGGAACCGTGGAGTTCGTAGTAGAGTTCAACGCCGTTAGCATGGACTTTAGGCATATCGGAACATCCTGTGTGTTGCTAGGTTAACGTATTGTTGTTACAAGCCAGTTACAAAGCTTTGAAAGGCTAAATAGGTCTTTTTTGTTTCGCCTTCGCCGAATTCAACGAAATCGACATTCAAAGGTGTGCCAATTTTTATCTCGGCGGGTTTGGATGCGTCCAGCCCTGTGATGCGGGCGCTGATGCTCGTGCCTTCTTCGAGTTCGACAATGCCAGAGACGTAGGGATTCTTGCGGTCGAAGCCTTGTTCGGACATGAAGGTTGGCCCCGTGTAGATGACCGTGAAGCCAGCGAGTTTTCCTTTGCCGCTGGTCTCGACCCATTCCATCTCTTCGCTGTGGCAGTTCGGGCAGATCGCGCGCGGAGGGGCGTAGGTTTTGCTGCATTTCATGCAGCGGGTGGCCATCAATTTATGTTCGGCAATGTATTGATTAAACGCCGCCGCTGAAAAACGGACGGATCGTGGTGGTTTCTTCGCTCATGATTAATTTCTCCGCTCATAGACGTGGACGGCACAGGTGGAACCTGTCGCGCCGACGTTGTGAGTCAACGCCAGGTTGACATCGCCTGCCACTTGTCGCTCGCCTGCCTGACCTCGCATCTGCTTGAATACTTCGACAGCCTGTGCCACGCCTGAAGCGCCGACGGGATGTCCTTTTGCTTTCAATCCGCCTGAGGTGTTGATGGGCTTCGCGCCGTTGCGGGCGGTCACGCCGTCTTCGGCGGCTTTGAAGCCTTCGCCTGGGGCAAAGAACCCGAGGTCTTCGCTGGCAATCACTTCCGCGATGGTGAAGCAATCATGCACTTCGGCAATGCGGATGTCTTTGGCGGTTACGCCTGCCATTTCGTACGCTTTTGTCGCGGCAGTTTTCGCGGCGGGGATGGCGGTCAATTCGGGGCGATCGTGCAAAGCGGAACCAGAAGCCTGTCCCGAACCGATAACGTGAATGGGATGGTCTGTGAATTCGTGCATGCGTTCTTCGGCGACGAGCAACACTGCGGCGGCGCCGTCTGTTACGGGGGAGCAGTCAAACAGGCGAAGCGGCCACGCAACTGTCGGGTTGCCTGATTCGTCGTGGAGGAAATCCCAAATCGTTGACCATGTTGGGGCGGGCTTACCTTTCTTAATAGCAGCCGCGACGCGTCCTTCCATCCACTTTTGAATGGTGACGCCAAATTGGGCATACGGATTCAGGGAAGCATTGTCGTGATTCTTGATCGCGACGTTCATGAGATGTTCGGGCTTCATTCCGTAGCGGTGCATGTACGCGGACGCCATGGCCGCATAAAAACCTGGGAAAGTGAAGCCAGCGGGAATTTCAAACGGGACATCCGCAGCGGTGGCGAGTGCGTCGGTGACGCCTGCGGTGGTGAGCGCAGTCATCTTTTCCGCGCCGCCGACGAGCACGACATCGTACAGGCCTGAGGCAATTGCCATCACGCCCTGACGAATTGCAAGTCCGCCTGAGGCACAAGCGCCTTCCACGCGTGTTGCGGGGATGGGCGTCAGACCAACAGCGTCCGCAAGAAGCGGAGCAGTGTGCGCCTGATGTTCGAACTGGTCACTGGAGAAATTCCCGACATAAAGCGATTCAATGACTGATGGATCGAGTCCCTTATCAACGGACTTGGTCATTTCCTTGAATGCTTCGACAAAAAGATCGCGGCTGTTCTTTTCTGCAAACGCCCCGAACTTGGACATACCTGCGCCGACAATTGCAACTCCGCGCGACAGGGGTTTTGATTTAGGCATAAAGCCTCCTTTGAAATGCAGTGGGCAGTGATATGGTGGACAGTAATCAGTGGTTGTAATGCCATTCACTGATTACTGTTCACTTTACTACTACCCACCACACTTCTCACTTATTTCAATACTTTTCCAAACGCTGCCATGAACTCTTCTGGTTTTTCAACGTAGGGAGTGTGGCCTGTATCTGCGATGACAACTTCTTCGAACGAGCCGCCCTGCGCTGCATACTTTTCGAGCAGGCTGCGGGTCTGTCCCACCATTGGCTGGGGAGGATAGATCTCCTCACCGGGCCAGCCGGGGACGTAGCCCAACTTGCCAAGGGTGCCGAAATCGAAGAAGGAATTATCTGAAACGATCATGTCTGAATCGCCTCGTACCCAAAGGATGGCTGGTTTGCTGGCTGCGCCAACGAAATTCTTCACGCTGTCACCAACGTACTTGGGAGAAAGCGCATTGATCGGGCCAAATTTTCCGGGCGCAACATTGGGCCAATTGCCTGAGGGAACAAAGTCGCCTGGGTATTTCTGCTCGCCAACTTTTTCGGTCATCAACGAGGTGAGCAGATCTTCTTCACGGGCAGGGACGAAAGGCGGCTTCCAATAGAAACCGTTCATGACCACGCGCGGTGAAGCCTGCGGATTGTCCGTGCTGCGATCGCCAGCGGCCATCAACTTGGGGAAATCGGGGTTGACAACGCCGCCGCCTGAACCTGCAAAGTCATCGTAGCAGGGTGTGCCGTCGAGACCTTTTGAGCCGCCGAAGCCGTAGATCGAGCCGGGGTTGACGACGGTTCCGCTCAACACGCGTCCATTCAAAGAGCCGACGAGTCCGAACACAATTGTCCCGCCCATGGAGTGACCGACAACGTGAGTCTTTTCGACCTTGAGCGCATCGAGCAATGCGGCGAGGTCATCGATCCAATCACCCATGCCGCGAGTGGCATCGATCAACTTGTCTTCTGTGTCGCCATATCCGCGCAGGTCAGGCGCAATGCCGCGGAAGCCAGCGGGCAGCTTGAGCATGATCTCTTCCCAATATGAAGCGGAAGATGCATTGCCGTGGATGAATAAAACTGGCGTGCCGTTCTCGGGGCCACTAAAAAGGACGTGCTGTTTCAAGCGGGGGGTATCAACAACCTTGGATGTGATACCGGATAAAGTTGGAACTGTTGACATGTTTATCTCCTAATAAAAAGTTTTTGATGATCAAGCTCAAGTCTTATTTCAAGAACTAATGCTTGAACTGTTCTTCTTCGGTAGAACCTTTCATCGCAGCAGTGGAAACTTCCCCACCGGTGACGGTGGTCTGCACGGCATCGAAGTAACCGGCACCCACAAAGGACTGGTGCTTGACCGCACGGAAGCCAATGTTCTTCTCCATCTCGAACTCATGCTCCTGGAGTTTGACGAAGGCGCTCATCCCCGTGCGGGCATAACCATGCGCCAGTTCGTACATGCTGGCATTAAGCGAGTGGAAGCCCGCCAAGGTGATGAACTGGAATTTGTAACCGGCATCGCCAAGCTGCTCCTGGAATTCCGCGATCTGCGTGTCGTTCAGTTTGCGCTTCCAGTTAAAGGAGGGTGAGCAGTTATAGGCGAGCATCTTTCCGGGGTATTTGGCGTGGATAGCTTTCGCAAATTCGCGCGCTTCTTCGATATCGGGGGTGGAGGTTTCGCACCAGATCAAGTCGACATACGGGGCGAATTCCAACGCGCGGGCGACGGCGTATTCGAGCCCGTTCTTCACCACGTAGAAACCGTCGGCAGTGCGTTCACCGGTGAGATGTTCATGGTCCACGCGGTCAATGTCACCACGGATGAGGGTGGCGGACAAAGCGTCAGTGCGGCCAATGAAAAGGGTGGGAACCCCCATCACGTCCGCGGCGAGGCGGGCAGAGACAAGTTTCTGAATGAAGTCATGCACGGGCACGAGGACTTTTCCGCCCATGTGTCCACACTTCTTCAAGGAAGATAACTGATCTTCGAGGTGGATGCCCGCCGCTCCTGCTTCGATCATGGATTTGACCAGCTCGAATGTGTTGAGCGGACCACCGAAGCCCGCCTCCGCATCCGCCACGATGGGCGCGAAGTATTGCACCTCCCCATCGCGTCCATCCATGTGCTGGATCTGGTCAGCACGGATGAGCGCGTTATTGATCTTCTTCAACACGGTCGGCACACTGGTGACCGGGTATAGGCTTTGGTCGGGGTACATGGTGAGCGCATCATTGGCGTCACCTGCCACCTGCCAGCCACTGAGATAAATGGCTTTCAGTCCCGCTTGAACCATTTCCACAGCCTGATTACCCGTCAGCGCTCCCAAGGCACGGATGTACTTTTCATCGTTGAGCAAATTCCACAGTCGCTCTGCTCCCATACGCGCAATGGTATGGTCATGCTGGAAGGTGCCGCGCAGGCTGTCCACTTCTTCGGCGTTATACGGCCTATACACGCCCTTCCAGCGGGCATCCCCCGCCCATTCCTTTTTCAGTTCTTCCACAGACTTGGGTTGATACTTCTGATACATGGTTTATCTCCTCCGAATTCAATCCAAAATATCATACGCCGACAGAGTCAGAAATTCCGCGAATGTGTTCGATGTAACCAATCCATCGAACAACGCAATCGCTTCATCCATCCTGCTGGCAGCGTATGTTTGCGACCCATAGAAGGTTTTTATCTTTTCAATTTCCTCCGCCAGAAACCGGCGATACAAATCTTCTGAAATTTTTCGTCCATCGGAAAGGGAAGCGGTGGGATGATGGGTCCACTGCCAGAGTTGGGCGCGGCAGATCTCGGCGGTGGCGGCATCTTCCATCAGGTTGTGGATGGCCACCGCGCCGGAACCTCTCAGCCATGCATCCATGTACTGCAAAGCGACATTGATATTCAGCCGCACTCCGGCTTCGGTGATCTGTCCGTTCGGGATGTTGAAGTTGACCAGATCCGCGGCGGTGGTATTCACTTCAGAACGCATCTTTTCTTTTTGATGCGGCCTGTCTTTCAGCACATTGTCGAAGACTTCTTTGGCAACGGGCACAAGATCCGGGTGGGCGACCCACGTGCCGTCGAAGCCGTCTTTGGATTCGCGTAATTTGTCCTCGCGGACTTTGCCAAGCGCGATGTCGTTCACTTCCTTGTCTTTGCGGTTGGGGATGAATGCCGCCATGCCGCCGATGGCGTGCGCGCCGCGTTTATGGCAGGTCTTCACCAGCAGCTCGGTGTACGCCCGCATGAACGGGACGGTCATGGTGATCTGGGCGCGGTCGGGCAGGAGGAAGCCCGGTTGTTTGCTGAATTTTTTGATGGTATTGAAGATGTAATCCCAGCGACCGGCGTTCAACGCCACGATATGCTCGCGCAGTTCGTAGAGGATCTCGTCCATCTCGAAGGAGGCGAGAATGGTTTCGATGAGCACGGTCACCTTGATGGTTCCACGCGGAATGCCGAGCTTGTCCTGCGCGAAATTGAAGACGTCATTCCACAGGCGCGCTTCGAGGTGATTTTCCAATTTGGGCAGGTAGAAGTATGGCCCCGTCCCCCGCTTGAGGAGACGATCCGCATTTAGAAACAGGAACAAGCCAAAGTCGAAGAGAGAGGCGGAGATGGGTTTTCCATCCAGCAGCGCGTGCTTTTCATCCAAATGCCAGCCGCGCGGGCGCACAAATAACGTCGCGGGATTTTCATTCAGTTGATATTTTTTTTCGGGGGTGGTCAGGGAGATTTTTCGTTCGATGGCGTCGCGCAGGTTAAGATGGCCCTGGATGAGGTTTTCCCAGGATGGCGCATTGGAGTCTTCAAAGTCTGCCATGAAAATTTTTGCGCCCGAGTTGAGCGCGTTGATCGCCATCTTCCGTTCGGGCGGGCCGGTGATCTCGACGCGGCGGTCTTGCAGGTCATTTGGAATGGAGCCGACCTGCCAATCTCCGGCGCGGATGGACGCAGTCTCTTCGAGAAAAACCGGCATGGCGCCATTGTCGAACGCTTTTTGGCGTTCAACCCGTTTTTGCAGCAGCTCATGGCGACGCGAACCGAACTCGCGCTCGAGTTGTTCGACAAATGCAATCGCTTCGGGTGTCAGCACATCCTGAAATTCAGGAGTGGTCTTTCCGAGAATGTCCATGCGGGAACCTCCTGCGGTCAACTTTGATTGAGTATATGGATGGGGGTATCAGGGCAGTTACAAAATACAAAACCTCTCAATGTGATTCGATTTAATCTGTATAAGTTGATAATGAAAATTATACTGATTTTTGCAAAACATCCAAAAAACTTGGAGAGCGGCGTTATCTACATATATTTTTCGCGCAACTCGCGCTTGAGTATTTTCCCTGCGGCGGATATGGGCAGGGCTTCCATGAAACTCACTGACTTGGGGACTTTATATTTTGCCAATCGCTCTATCATAAATTTCAATAATTCTTCCTCCGTCGCGCTTTGATTTGGTTTCAACACAACACAAGCCTTGCCGACTTCGCCCCACTTCGCATCGGGCAAGCCGATCACAGCACACATGTGGACGGCTGGGTGCTGATACAACGCCTTTTCAATCTCGGCGGGATACACATTCTCACCGCCGCTAATGAACATATCCTTCTTGCGGTCGACGATGTAAAAATAACCTTCGTCATCATATTGAGCGACATCGCCCGTGTGAAAATATCCGCGCTCATCGACTGCGGCTTTTGTGGCTTCTGGATTGTTGAAATAGCCTGAACTGTACGATGGGCCTTTGAGAACTAATTCACCCGCCTCATTCGGACCGAGGAACTGATTCTGTTCCCCGACGATTTGGGCGTCGACGAAGAAGTTTGGTCGGCCAATGGAGCCAGCCTTGCGGATGGCGTCTTCGGGTGCGAGTGCAAAAATTCCAGGTCCAAACTCGGTCATGCCGAAGCCTTGCTTGAAGCGGATATTTTTCTCGGCTGTATATTTCTCCACCAGCGGAACAGGCAACGGCGCGCCGCCCGAGGTGCAGAAACGCAGCGCGGACAGATTCACAGAGTCCCAGTTTGGCGCAGTGGTCAGCATTTGATACATGGTCGGCACCGCGGCAAAGATGGTGACCTTCTCGCGTTCAAGCAGATTCAAAACTTGAGCAGGATCGAATGCACGGATGAGGATCATCGTCCCGCCGAAGATGACTTGCGGCAGGGTGTAGACGAAAAGTCCGCCCGTGTGGAACATGGGGAAGACGTTGAGATAGACATCGTTATGCGTCACATCGTGGATGACGGTGTTGAGTGTGTTCCACGCGATCATGCGGTGAGACACTTCCGCGGCTTTGGGTAGACCTGTGGTGCCGCCAGTGAATATCAAGGCGGCGGTATCCTCTGCTTCGAGACTGGGACAGGTAACAGCGGAGTCAGAGGCGGATTGGAGAGTCGATTCAAAGGGCAGGGATGTGGGAAGTCCGTCGCCATCAAGGTGAAGAATTGGTAATTGGTAATTGGTAATTAGATTAGCAACGGCTTCTTTGAAGTCATCCGAAAAAACTAAAATTTTGGGATTGGTATATTGAAAAATTTCAAGCAGTTCCCGCCAATGCGAGCGCCAGTTGAGCGCGGTGTGAATTGCACCGATTTTGGAACAGGCAAAGAAGAGGTCGAGATGTTCGTATCCATCGCGCCCGAGGATGGCAACACGGTCACCCTTTTCAACGCCCTGCGATTTCAACCAGTTGGCGAGTTTATTGGCGCGGCGATTCGCATCACGGAAAGTGAGCCGCCATTCGGGAGATTTGCCCGCATCGATGAATGCAAGTTTGTCGGGAGAATAAAGTTCGCGCCGTGCAAGATAATCACCGATATACATTTGAACTCCTTGGAGTATTGTCACCCTGAGGAAGCGTTCTTCGCGACCGAAGGGTCTCTTACGATGTCGGTAGTGATCCTTCGCTGTCGCTCAGGATGACATGCTCTTATAAGTTTCTAGCTGATTCCAAGTCCGCGACGAACACGAGGGTTTCGCCTTTGCAGACGACTTGCCCTTGCGGGTTGACGCAGGAGACGTTGAGATAGACCAGATCTTTTTCGGGACGCAGACGGGAGATTTCCACACTGGCAGTGATCGCTTCGCCGATATGCGCGGGAGCGGGAAAAGCATATGTTTGTAGCCACTGTCCCGCCCCGGGACTTTCTGCCGAGCAAGTCAGAAACCATGCCGCCAAGCATGGGCCGGGATCAGCCTTCATCAAAACTTGTGTCACCAGTGAGCGCGCTGTATTTTGCGATTTCATCTGCGGTGAAGGTGCGGGTTGAACTTGCGCTTTGACCCATGGAAAGACCTTTGTGAGTTGTCATGTGTCTCCTATTTCCACTGGATGAGCATGTGACCTTCACAGGAGTGTTCGCCGTCGGGTCTGGTGATGGTTGTGGTCAGGCGTGCCTGTTTGGAGTCCGTGATGAGTTCGGTCACTTCGAGGCGGATAGTCATTTCATCACCCGCGTAGGTTGGCTTCGGAAAAACAAGTTCCTGTTCGAGTTGTCGCACGGTAGGGAAGTTTGCGCTCAACACGCCGCATAACATTCCGTACAACATCATGCCATGGGAAACGGTTTTGCCAAAACGAGTCGTCGCGGCAAACTCAGGGTCAACATGGATCGGGTTATCGTCGTGGCTGAGCTCGGCGAAGAGATTGAAATTTTCCTGAGTGAAGGTGCGCTTTGCAACGATCACCTGACCCAGTGTAGGAAGAGTTGAGGTCATAAATTATCCAGCGTATTGTTTGCGTAGTTCGGTCTTCAACACTTTGCCTGCGGCATTGCGTGGAAGCGCAGGATGAACACAACTGACTTTGGTACTTTATATTTCGCCAAACGAGACTTGCAGAATTCGATCACTTCCTGCTCGGTCAATGTTTGATTCGGCTTTGTGCGCGCCCTTCGCCCCATTTCTCATCCTTCATGCCAATGACCGCAGCTTCGGCAATTGCAGGGTTCGAGAACAAGACGTTCTCAACTTCGGCGGGGTACACATTCTCGCCGCCAGAGATGAACATATCCTTCCAGCGGTCAACGATGTAGTAATAGCCTTCATCGTCCAGGGCAACGTCACCTGATGCAGCCAGCCATCTTCAAAAGTTGTGATTTCGGCGTCCATCCCAGGCTGATGAGCAACTCGCCATTTTCGCCTGTCGGAACATCCGCGCCAGATTGATCCACAATGCGGACGTCCACCCACGGCTGAGGTTTTCCCACCGAACCAGATTTCGTGACCGCGTGCGCTTCATCTACTAAGAAGACAGTTGGTCCTGTCTCCGTCATGCCGAATCCCTGCTGGATCATGATCCCACGTTTCTCGTACAACTCCAACAGACTAGCGGCATGGGGCGCCGCCGCACGAAGCGCATGGTGAGAAATCGGTCTTTTCAAAGTCCGCGTTTTGGCTCATGAACAGATACATGGCGGTACGCCAAAGAAGGCGCGGGTCGAAAGCAGATTCATCGTCTGCACCACATCGAATGCGCGTGGGATGATAGCCGTCCCACCTGCAATGAAAGTGGGATTGGTGTACATGTTATTCCCACCCGTATGAAAGACAGGCAGGAGATTGAGCGTTGTGTCTTGCGAGGTCAGGTCAATGGCGGGGGCGATGTTGAGATGGTTATACAAGACCATGCCATGCGTTTGGATTACGCCTTTGGGCTTTCCTGTTGTCCCTGCGGTATAAAGCAAATACCAGCACTCATCCAATGGACGGGCTGGCATGACGATCGTTTTTCCAGAGGCAAAAGCAAGCGCGTCTTCGTAATTTTTTTTCGCGTACCCGGGTAGGGAGCGTGAACATACTTCCCGCAAGTGCCTTGGCTGCTCGGCGCCGTCCAACGCGTGGCTTGGGTCATCGAGAATGTTCTGAAGTTCAGGGACAGCCAGCGCCAATTCAACGGGACAAGGATCGCTCCGATCTTGGCGCAAGCATATAACACCTCGAAGTACTCCGTCCCGTTCGGGGTGAGGATGGAGACTCTTTCGCCTTCCTGAATCTTCCACTCCGAGCGCATGAACTCCGCAAAGCGACTCGCCCGTTCATTGAATTGGGCATACGTGAATTCACGGTTTGTGTTCGGGTCAACGAAAGCGACTTTGTTTGGCAAGGTCGGCTTGTTTTGCAGAAGGTCAAATGTGTACATGGCCTCACTGTGAAAAGTTGAAGGTTACAGGTTGAAAATTTAAACCTTCTTCTCCCTTCACCTAAAATTACTTCGCTGTCCACTTCCAAACCGATGACGCCATCGTAATTCCGCCGCCGCTCGCGCAGAAGAGGATCACATCACCTGGCTTGGGACCTTTGCCTTGGGCAATTGCATCATCCAATGCCATGATGACGCATGGAGAACCTGTGTAGCCCCACTTGTCCATCACCCAGTGAGTCTTTTCGATGGGCTGTTTGAGCAAGTCCATCATCACTTCAATGGTGCGGACGTTGAGTTGGGTGAAGTAATACTGGTCAACATCATCGAAGGTCAGTCCCGCTTTGTCGAGTGCGCCTTGCATGAGTTTGGGCCAATATTCAGTGTTGAAAGTCTTGGGAAATTTTTTGACGAACTCCACTTTCGGCCCGCCGAATTGCGCCATGTTTTCAGGTGTGCATGGACGATACGTTCCGCCCGTGTAAATCCCCAGCGCATCGTGGAAGGAACCAACTGCCAGCAGATTTGAAGCGAGGAAACCTTGTTCTTCGCCAACGCCCAAAACGACTGCGCCCGCGCCATCCGCGAAGAGATTGGCGGTCTTCTTATCCTTGTAATCAATGAAGCGGCTCATGCCATATCCGCCAGCCACGAGGATGTATTTCATGGTCGGCTCGGTCATCAGGTATTTTGCACCCTGATCGAGGGCAGTCACCCAACCCGCACAGGCGGAGTTGATGTCGTAACAGCCAGCCTTATCCGCGCCGAGTTTGTTCTGCACGACGATGGAGGTGCTGGGGGAGAGGTAATCAGGGGTATCAGTAGAGACAATGATCAAGTCCAGGTCGGCGGCGGTGATGCCTGCGCGTTCGAGGGCTTTCTTCGAGGCTTCGACGATGAGGTCAGAGGTCACCTGATCGGGCGCCATCCAGCGGCGTTCTTTGATGCCGACATTCGCCAAAAGCCACTCGCCCGTGGATTCGCCCATCATGGCGTCCACTTCGGCGTTGGTCACTACTCGTTCTGGAACATAACTTCCTGTGCTGAGAATCTGTACGTTGCGCATGATACCTTCTGTTTTTAGGGAATAGAGATTTGGAATTAGGGATTAGGGACTAGGGGATTTTTGGGGGTTGGAGGTTGTAACTCCTCCAATTGTACAAAGCGGTGCATGAATTCTGTTGCCTCATGCCATTCGTGGAAGTTGATCTCTTCGGCCGTTTGAATATGGCGAATCGAGCCATGATATGCAGGCTTGTCCGCCGAAAATTCCTCCATCACGAAACGGATGATGAAAGACGAGATCAGCGGCGGAGGAAGAGTATCCATCCGTTATACAGTATCAGAGCGGGGTAACAGGACGGTTACAAGCAGTGGGTGTGAACAGAAGGCAGTAGGCAGCAAGCAGAAGGCGGATGGTGGAAAGTGGTGAGTGAAAGTGAGTAATCAGTGAACAGTAAGCAGAAGGCAGAGGGCGGAAAGCAGAAGGTGGAAGGCGGAGAAAAACCCCGTAGGGGTGTAATGATTCTAGGGTTGAGGAAGTAAATTTACAGAACCCCGTAGGGGTGGCATACGTGACTTCGATATTGGAAACCCACCAGAAGGATTTAAGAGCGGATCAGTTTTTTATACAATTCCTGCGTTTCCTGCGAAGGCGGGACGTCCAACTCGTCTTTCAATATCTGCTGACAGCGTTGGTACGTGCGGGCAAGTTGACCGCGGTCACCGAGGGCGTTGTAGGCTTGCATCAGGTGACGGTAGGCGCGCTCCCAGCAATTGTCACGGGCGAGGATGCGCTGGCAGAGGTCTATCACTTCACTAAAACGGTTGTTCTTCAAATACAGGTCGCACAGTTTATCGGCGGCTTCGAGAAAAATAGAAGCAAGGCGTTCGCGTTCCTCCGCCGCCCACGGCTCATACAGCGAGTCGGGCAGGTAATCGCCGCGATACAAATTCACCGCCTGCTCCAGAGACGCCATTCCATTGGGCTTGAATCCCTCACGGGCAAGACGAACAAAATGGTCAGAATCAAGCCAAAGGTCCGCGTGGAGGCGCAGGGTGTAGGTCGTCCCATCGCGCACGATGAAAGCCGAGTCGCTGCCCGCGTCACGATCCGGTTCAAGGACTTGATACAGCGTGTTCAACGTGATCTTGAAATTCCGCTGTGCGGTGGCGGGGTCGGCTTCGGGCCAGAGGTACTCGCTGATCTGGTCGCGGTCCAACGGGGATTGGCGATAGATGAGCAGAAGCTGGAAAAGCTGACGTGATTTTTCGCGCCGCCAGCCATTGGAAGGAATGACTTCGCCTCCTCTCTTAACCTGAAAGCTGCCCAGTGTTTCGACGGAGAGTCTAAACCCCGGGTGACTCTGCACCTTGCCCAGGCCGAGCAGATCGAGCAGACGCAGAGCGTAGGCGCCTTCCAAACCACGGTCACGGGCGAAGACAAGGAGCGGCGTGAAGATGCGTTCATCGGGAGCACCCAAATATGATCTGCTCGTGAAGAGAAAACCATACTCATTTTCGCGGCATGTCACGAGAACATCGCTCAACAGACGTTCGAGCCGATCCATCTGTCTTTGTTTCTGCAAGCCATAACACAACCAAAGACGCGCGGCGGTCTTCCCGAACGGATCGCTGCATTCCTGAAAACCCAGCACGGCACGATTGAGCCATTCTTCAGCCACCTCGTAGCGGGATGACAACATGAAGCTCGCGCCCATCGTCAGGCGTGTGAGCGAAGAGATCCATTCATCACCCGCTTGATCGGCGACTTCGATGGCTTGTTGGGCAAGGGTTTGCGCGAGCACAAGATCGCCTTGATATCCGCTGGCGCGGCACAGCCCCCAATTGGCTTCGACGAGCAATCGCGGCACGTTGACCGCATGACTGATCGCGATACTTTTTTCAAATTGCTTGCGGGCGAGTTCGTAGTTGGGCGGGGTGGCAAGCATCAGGGCGTGTCCCTGCCGCATGTGCCCTACCGCCGTCACAAACGGAGATTTCAACTCATCGCCGCGGCGCGTGCCTTCGAGCGCAGAACCAAGCGCCAGTTCCCCCTGCCCTTGAAAGGCATAGATCAATGAAAGCAGCAGATACGTCTCACGGTGGGCGCGCGGCATTTGCACGGGATTATGCTTCTCTGCTTCCGCCTGCTCTTCCAACCCGCGACGGGCTTCATTGATCTTTCCGGTTCTCAGCCACACACGGAATTGAAGCTGTCCATCGGATGGGCCTTCGAGACGTAATTCCTCCGCCCGCTGACGTAGATGCTCCGCCTCTTCCACCTGTCCGGAGTTGAGTTTGTTTTCTGCAAGCAGTTCAAACAAGCGGACCTGCGCTTCGCGGTCTTCAAACCCGTCGGTCAGGCGGATGGCTTCTTCGAGCAGTTTTTCGGCTTGCAATGGATTAAAGGTATCGAGGTACACGCGCAGCTGACCACGCAAGGCGCGGGCGATGCCGTCGAGTTGTCCGCGTTGACGCCAGATGGTTTCTGCCTGACGGTACCAGCCCTGGGCTTCGTCGAAGCGGGTTCGCAGGCGGGCCAACTCTCCCAGCGTAAACAAAAGCATGGGATGTTGATGCAGGCCGAGGGGCGGCAAAGAGGCGATGTACGTCGCAAGCGTATCAAACCGTCCGCTGGAGAGCAGAGTCTGGGAGTAGGTGTCGAGCAGGTCGGCCATGTCATCCCAGGCGTTTGCTTCAAGCAAGTGATGGATGGCGGATTCGGGATTCTTGTACGAGAGGTAGTAATCCGCTGCGGCGCGATGCCATTGGGTGCGCTGCTCGGGTGTGGATTGCTGCTGGAGGAAGTTGTGGAAGATGTGATGATAGCGCAGTGTGCCCGCGGACGTTTCCACGACGAACAGATCCTGCCGGCGCAGATAGGCGAGCATGGGCGCGGAGTCATTCGATGCATTGCCCATCGCGCGGCGGAGGGCATCGCAGGCTTCGGGGTTGAGGTCGCGCAGAGTGGAGGTGATGAGCAGGAATTCGCGGATGTCGGAGGGGTGGCGCGAGAAGACTTCCTGCGCGAGCACATCGAAAAGAGACTCGAGCGAATCCGCCTGCCAGTGAAGCGGGAATTCCAGCGCGGTGGAGGACTGGCTGCGAATGCTTTGCCAGATTAACTGGAGGGCGATGGCCCAGCCTTCGGTGTAGGTCAGCAGGGAGTCAACTTCTTCGATTGTCAGGTCAAGGCGGTATTGATTGGTAAATAATGAAGTGATCTCCTGCGCCGTGAAGGTCAGGATGTTCTGGTCAAGCGTGAGGACTTCACCTTTGGAACGCCAGCGTGAGAGGGTTGGCAGGCTGAGGTCGGGCCGCCCTGAAAGCAGGACATGCACATTGGCAGGCGCCAGCCCGATGAAGCGGTCGAGGATGTGGGGGATCTCCCCCGTTTCGAGGACGAGGTGCGCGTCATCAAAGGTAAATAGCAGCGGTTCGGAATGGTCAGTGAGAACATTGATGAACTGGTCGAGAATGCTGCGCCACGGCAGAATGCCCTGCGCCCCATCCCAGGCTTCGAGGTAGGCATTGAGCGGCTCGATCGTTTCGGGCAGGGCCGTTTTGGCGGCATAAAAAAGATGAAGAAGGAAAACAAGCGGGTCGTTATCTTCTTCATTAAGTTGATACCAGATCGGGTGAACTTCGGCGGCGAACTCGGCCAGCGCTGTGCTTTTGCCGTAGCCCGCTCCCGCCTGCAAAATGGTGAGACGATGATCAAAGGCGGAACGAAGCGTTTCGATAATGCGCGGACGGGTCAACGTCCGTGCATTGCGCGGCGGAGGTAATAATTTGGTGCGAAGGACACGGGAAAGCGGCATGTATGCTAGAGTTTATCGTAGATTTATGAGAAGATAAATAATTTCTGGCCGAATCCACAGGATATTTGACATCTTACATATATCTAAAATGCTGATATGATTTTGATGCTGTGAGCAAACTTTAAGAGTAGAGATCGGAACAACCAAATGCACGAACTCCCCGTCACTGAATCCATTTTGAAAATCGCGCTTGACCACGCCGAAAAAGCGAATGCCAAACGCATCACCGACTTGCACATCGTCATGGGCGAACTTTCCAGCATGGTGGATGACTCGATCCAGTTCTATTGGGAGATCATCGCAAAGGATACAATTGCCGAGCAAGCCACATTGCACTTCCGCCGCGTGCCCGCCGAATTGCAGTGCATGACCTGCTTCCACAAATACCACCCCACCGACAGGGAATTAGTCTGCCCGCAATGCGGCGGGGTCGGCGCAAAGGTTATCGCTGGCGAAGAGTTTGCGCTTGAATCGATTGATGTGGAATGAAGAACGTAGACACGTAAACAAGTAGACAGGTAAACAGGTAATTTTTTCTTCATCTTTCATCTTTTCCTTCGGAGTTCCCATGACCCAAAACATCCCAATCGTTGAAAACATCCTCAATGCCAATGACCGTTTAGCGGAAGAAAATCGCGCGCGCATCGATTCCGCTGGCGTGTTTTCCATCAACATCATAGCCTCGCCAGGCTCAGGCAAGACCTCGCTCATCGAAAAGACCCTGCCGCTGCTCAAAGGCAAACTGCGCGTCGCAACCGTGGATGGTGACATCGCCACATCCATCGACGCAGACCGAGCCGCAGCCGCAGGTGCGGGTGCCGCCATTCAGATCAACACAGGCGGTGATTGTCATCTCGATGCCGTCATGCTGCGCGGCGCACTCGAACAACTTGACCTGACTCAATTCGACCTGCTCATCGTTGAAAATGTCGGCAACCTTGTTTGCCCCGCCAACTTCAAACTCGGCACACACAAGACCGTGCTCGTCGCATCCATCCCCGAAGGCGACGACAAGCCCTATAAATATCCCGGCACCTATCGCGGCGTGGATGCGCTCGTCATCAACAAAGTTGACCTGCTCCCCTACGTCGAGTTCCGCATGGATTATTTCGAGCGCGGCGTGCAAGTCCTCAACCCCGGCGTCACCACCTTCCCGCTTTCCTGCCGCACGGGCGAAGGGCTGGATGCGTGGGTCAATTGGCTCATAGAAAACTCAAAGAAATAAATGCAAGGCGCGCGCGTTCACATCACAGGCATCGTACAAGGGGTCGGTTTCCGGCCCTTTGTTTATAACCTTGCCACGCGCCTCGATCTCAAAGGCTGGGTGAAGAACACATCCGCAGGTGTTGAAATAGAAGTGGATGGGGAAAAAGACATCCTCGACATCTTCGTCCAAAAATTACGGGACGAAGCTCCGGCACTTTCTTCCATAGACGAATTCTCCGCCTCTTTCCGCCCTGCCAGCGGATTCAGTTCCTTCGACATTCGCCACTCTGAATCAGTGGACGGCGCGTTCCAGCCCATCTCACCTGACGTATCCATTTGCCCCGACTGCCTGCGCGAACTCTTCGACCCATCTGACCGCCGCTATCATTATCCCTTCATCAACTGCACCAACTGCGGCCCGCGCTTCACCATCATCAAAGACATCCCCTACGACAGACCGAAGACAACCATGGCGGGCTTTCCATTATGTCCCGACTGCGAGCGCGAATACACCGACCCGACGAATCGCAGATTCCATGCACAGCCTGTGGCGTGTGCGGTGTGCGGACCGAAGGTGTGGCTGGAGAGCGGAACGTTGAAGGAAAGGAAGTTCTGATAACGCCATTACTGAAACATGCAACGCCTTGGCAAAAGGTGAAATAGTCGCAATCAAAGGTCTTGGCGGATTTCATCTCGCTTGTGATGCGACAAATGAAAAAGCGGTTACTGAACTCCGCAACCGCAAACTGCGCGTGGACAAGCCTTTTGCGTTGATGATGCCTGATATCGAAACGATTGAGCAGCATTGCTTTGTCAGTGACGAAGAGCGCGAGTTATTGCAATCTACAGCGCGCCCGATTGTGTTGTTGAAGAAAAAGCCAGAATCAACCATCGTGGAAGAAGTTTCGCCAAAGCAGGATTGGCTCGGCGTAATGCTTCCGTATACGCCGCTGCATTACCTAATCCTGGACGGTAGACCGTTGACCGTAGACGGTACAACCACTGTCCACCGTCCACTGTCCACTGTCTTAGTCATGACCAGCGGCAATCTCTCCGAAGAACCCATCGCCACAGACAACGAGGATGCGCGAAAGCGGTTATCCAAACTGGCAGATGCGTTTCTGATGCACGACAGGGATATTCATATTCGATGCGATGATTCGGTGGTAAGAGTGTTGGAAGTCGGTAAATTGGTTCCCAATTCCCAGTATACCAAGCTACCAATTTACCCTATCCGAAGATCTCGCGGCTACTCCCCATTCCCCGTCAAACTGCCATTCGATGTGCCACAGTTGCTCGCGGCGGGTTCGGAGTTGAAGAATACGTTTTGCATCACGAATGGGAATTATGCTTTTCTGAGCCATCACATTGGGGATATGGAAAATTACGAGACGTTGAGATCGTTCGAGCAAGGCGTGGAGCATTTCGAGCGTTTGTTCCGTGTGAAGCCAGAGGCAATTGCGTGTGACATGCACCCGAATTATCTGGCGTCCATTTATGCAAATGAACGAGCCGAGCGGGAAAATCTTCCGCTCTTTCAAATTCAACATCACCACGCGCATATCGCCGCCTGCATGGCCGAGCATGGACTGAATGAACCTGTCATCGGCGTGTCGTTTGATGGGACGGGCTACGGCGAAGATGGCGCGATCTGGGGCGGGGAATTTTTGGTTGGAGATTACAAGTCTTTTCAACGTGCGGCTCATTTGGAATATTTCCCTTTGCCGGGCGGAGACGCAGCGATTCGGAAACCTGCACGCACGGCGCTGGCCTTGTTGTGGAGTCTCGGTTTGGAGTGGGATGAGCGGCTTGATTCGGTTGCTGAATTCAGCGCGGAAGATTTGGTTGTTTTGAATGCGCAGTTGGAGAGAAAAATCAACACGCCAATGACCTCGTCGATGGGACGGTTGTTCGATGCGGCGGCGGCTTTGGCGGGTGTACGGCAAAAGGTTAATTATGAAGGGCAGGCGGCGATTGAGTTCGAGGCGTTGGCAGATCCTGCTGAGGCGGGGATGTATGCCTTTGGTGTTGAATCAGGCTTGGTCGGAGTCCGAGGCGTTGTTGAGGCGTTGGTAAAAGATGCAGCAGCGGGAATTCCCATCCAAAAAATTTCGGCACGCTTTCATAACGGTCTGGCGGAATCGGTACGGGAAACCGTTGCGAAAATCAGCTCGGAAACGGGGATTCGGTCTGTCGTTTTGTCTGGCGGAGTCTGGCAGAATATCACACTAATTGGACGAACTTTGGCACTATTGAAGAAAGACGGTTTCAAAGTATACATACATAGGGAAGTGCCTACGAACGACGGCGGACTCTCATTGGGACAGGCCGCAATTGCTTCCACAAGATTGAGAGGTTGAAATGTGCTTAGGAATACCCGGAAAGATCGTTGAGCGGTTTGAAAAGAACGGGCTGCAAATGGCGAGGGTGGACATCGGCGGAATTTCCCGCGAGGCCTGTCTGGACTATGTACCCGAGGCGCAGATTGGCGAATATTGCATCATCCATGTGGGATTTGCGATCAGCCTGTTGAGCGAATCCGAAGCGATGGAAACGCTTGAACTGCTGCGGCAGATCGGGGCAATTGAAGAAGAGTTGGGCCCCGAGACAACCTAATGAAGTACGTGACCGAATACCGCGACGCGGCGCTGGTGAAAAATGTGATCGAAGAAATTCGCCGCACCGTAACGCGCCCGTGGACGTTGATGGAAATTTGCGGCGGACAGACTCATGCGATCGTGCGTCATGGCATTGACCAGTTGCTGCCGCCTGAAATTGAATTGGTGCATGGGCCGGGCTGCCCTGTGTGTGTGACTCCGTTGGAGTTGATCGACAAGGCGCTGGCGATTGCATCACAGCCGAATGTGATCTTCTGCTCGTATGGCGATATGCTGCGCGTGCCCGGTTCGGGGCGTGACCTGTTTTCTGTGAAAGGCGCAGGGCGGGGATGTGCGCGTGGTCTATTCTCCGTTGGATGCTGTGGCACTGGCTGAGAAAAACCCAGACAAGCAGGTTGTCTTTTTTGCGATCGGTTTTGAAACCACCGCCCCACCGAATGTGATGAGCGTGATTCAGGCGCAGCGACTCGGGTTGAAAAATTATTCCGTGCTGGTTTCGCATGTGCGCGTGCCGCCTGCCATGAAAGCGATCTTGAGTTCGCCGCATAACCGCGTGCAGGGATTTTTGCTGGCGGGGCATGTCAACGCGGTGATGGGATATCACGAATATCCGCCGCTGTTGGAAGAGTTCCAAATCCCGATGGTGGTGACAGGCTTTGAGCCGCTCGACATCGTGCAGGGAATTTTGACAACTGTCCAATTGCTTGAAGCAGGCAAAGTTGAAATTGGAAATGCGTATTCCCGTGCTGTGACTTTTGAAGGGCTGAAGCCCGCGCAGGATGCCATCCACAAAGTGTTCATGGAATGTGACCGAACGTGGCGCGGCATTGGCGAAATTCCCATGAGCGGCTGGTGCCTGCGGCCTGAGTTCGATGAGTTCAATGCCGAGAAACGATTCAACGTGGGAGACATCCACACGAAGGAATCTTCGCTGTGCATTGCGGGTCAAATCTTGCAGGGATTGAAGAAGCCGCATGATTGTCCCGCGTTTGGCAAGGAATGCACAACAGAAAATCCGCTCGGCGCGACGATGGTCTCGTCTGAGGGGGCGTGCGCGGCGTATTACAAATATGGTAGATAAATAGGGAATGGAAAGTAGAAAGTGAAAAATATCCACTCGCTACTTTCTACTTTCCATGAATGAGGTTTTATGACTGACGAAACAATCAACATCGAAGGCGCGGTTTGTGCTCCGCCGTTGACTCATAACGAGCAGATCGTGATGGGACATGGCGCGGGCGGACGGATGAGTCATCAGTTGATCCAAAAGGCGTTCATGTCTGCGTTTGATAATCCCGCTTTGCGTGCGGGCGATGATGCGGCGCGGGTTGAGTCAAATTTGCATTCAAACCTCGCCATCAGCACGGATGCGCATGTGGTCTTTCCGCTGTTCTTCCCCGGCGGAGATATTGGCAAGCTGGCAGTCTGCGGCACGGTCAACGACGTGGCGATGCTTGGCGCGAAGCCGCTGTATTTGACTGCGGGATTTATCCTCGAAGAAGGTCTGCCGATGGAAACGCTCAAGCAGGTGGTGGCTTCGATGAAAGCTGCCGCCGATGAAGCGGGCGTGCAGATCGTGGCGGGCGATACGAAGGTTGTGCAAAGAGGCAAAGCGGACGGGCTTTACATCACCACGGCGGGTGTCGGCGTGGTGCGCGAGGGAGTCTCCATCAGCGGGGCGAATGCCAAAGTGGGCGATGCAGTTATCCTGTCCGGTTCGATCGGCGATCACGGCATTGCGGTCTTGGCCGCGCGCGGCGAGTTGGGATTTCAATCCAGCCTGCAAAGTGACGTCGCTCCGCTCAATCATTTGATCGATGCGATGATGAATGCAAGCAGCAACGTGCATGTGCTGCGCGATCCCACACGCGGCGGATTGGCGACCACGCTCAACGAAATTGCGAATCAATCCAACGTGGGCATTTTGCTGAACGAAGAGACGCTTCCCGTCCACCCGGAAGTTGCTGCGGCTTGCGAGATGCTTGGATTCGACCCGTTATATGTTGCCAACGAAGGCAAGCTCGTGACGATGGTCGCGCGCGAAGATGCGGAAAAAGTTCTGGCTGCCATGCGTGCCACAAAATACGGCGAAGGCGCGGTCATCATTGGTGAAGTCACCGCCGAGCCGCGCGGACGTGTTTTGCTCAAGACCGCGCTGGGCAGCACCCGCATCGTGGATATGCTGGCTGGTGAAATGCTGCCGCGGATTTGCTAAAACTTCAAAAACGCAGGGGGCAAAAAGTTAACAATCTCTTTGTTGAATTTGTGGTAAAGTCTGACAAAACATCTCACCAAGGAGCCTCTCATGGAACAAAAAGCAGGCGCACAGATCGGCAAACGAGCGTTCATTCAGTCGCTCGTTATTTTATTTGTCCTGATGATGGTCGCGGGAATTCTCACCCTTGTGATCCCCGCCGGAAGCTATACCCGCATCGAAGTGGACGGACGCGAAACGATAGACCCCACCTCCTACCAACTCATTGACCGTCCCGACTACCCCATCTGGCGCTGGTTCATTGCACCGTTTGAAGTCCTTGGCAGTTCCAGCGGATTGACCGTCATCGTCATCATCGTGGTGTTGTTCTTTGCAGGCGGCGCCTTCGCCGTGATGGACAAGACCGGCACACTGCGCGCCTTCATCGGCAACATCGTGCGCCGTTTCAGCGGACGAAAATACACGCTCCTGTGGATGGTCTCCCTCGCCTTCATGTTCCTCGGCGCGACCCTCGGCACCTTTGAAGAAGTCGTCCTGCTTGTGCCGGTGATGATCGCGCTCTCCTACTCCCTCGGTTGGGATGCGCTGGTCGGGCTGGGCATGTCCATCCTCGCCACCAACATGGGATTCTCAGCAGCCATTTCGAATCCATACACACTCGGTGTGGCGCAGCAACTCGCGGGGCTGCCGCTTTTCTCAGGCGCATGGTTTCGCATCATCATCTTCCTTGTTATTTACCTGATCTTCGCCTCCTTCCTCTCCGCCTACGCCCGCAAAATAGACAAAGACCCCAAAGCGTCTCTCGTCCACGGTGAAGACAATGCCGAGCGTGAAAAATATAAAGGCGTAGATGCTTCACTCATTGCCGAAGACCCAAAACAAAATCGCGCGCTGGCTTTCTTTGGATACTTCCTCATCTTCATCTTTGCCGTCATGCTCATGGGGCCATTCGTGCCCGCCATTTCAGATTACTCCCTGCCCATCGTTGGCATCCTCTTCCTCATCGGCGGGTTGGGCGCGGGCTTCCTTTCAGGCGCAGGCGGAAAAACCGTCTGGCAGGGATTGGTCGAAGGCTGGGGCGGACTCGCTCCCTCCGTCCCGCTCATCCTCATGGCCGCCAGCATCCGCTTCATCATTGACAGCGGCGGCGTCACCGACACCATCCTTCACGCAGCCGCAGACCCCTTCCAAAAACTTGGCGCATTCCCCGCCGCCATCGTTGTTTATGCGCTCGCGCTTGGCATTGAATTCTTCATCGCATCAGGTTCCGCCAAAGCCTTCCTGATGATGCCCATCGTGCTGCCCCTCGCCGACCTGATCGGCGTCACGCGCCAGACCGCCGTCCTCGCCTACATCTTCGGCGACGGCTTCTCCAACCTCGCCTACCCCACCAACCCCGTCCTGCTCATCAGCCTCGGCCTCACCGTCGTCAGCTATCCCAAATGGCTTCGCTGGACAGCCAAACTCTGGCTGTGGGTCATCCTTGCCACCGTGGCTTTTCTCGGCATCGCGGTTGCCATCAACTTCGGCCCATTCTGATTCTTTCCTCTTTTTGAATTTCACCGCTAAAACATTCCCATCCTTATGGATATCACCTTCCCCTCATCTTACGAAGACTCCCGAGCACGCTTCATTCGTGACTTTGAACTGCTGCGCCCCCAATGGGCAGAATCTCATCTGGAAACCTATCCGCTAAAAACCGATCCCTCCCTCAGCATTGACTACGCCCGGGCAGTGCCGCGCAAGAAAGAGAATCTCGTCATCATCACCACCGCCGAACATGGCATCGAAGGGTATGTCGGTTCGGCCATGCTGAAAATCTTCATGGACGAATTCGCGCCGCGCCTCAACCCCGAAAACACGGGCTTGCTTCTCGTTCACGCCATTAATCCCTGGGGCATGAAGAACAACCGCAAAGTCAACGAGAACAGCGTGGATCTAAATCGCAACTTCGTTTACGGAAAATTCAACACCGAGATCAACCCTGATTTTAAAATTCTCAAATACCTCTTCACCCCGCAACGCCCTGTGCGTTCATTTTTTATGGAAAGCCTTTCGTTCTGGGGCAGGGTCATTCGCGCCATGCTAACCGCAGGGATTTCGCGCGTTTCCACTGCCGCATTGCTCGGTCAGCATCAAACTCCAAAAGGATTTTATTATGGAGGGACTCAGCACGAGGAAAGCACTCAAGTTCTGATGGGCCTGTATCGCAAAGCATTGGAAGAGTACGACACCGTCATCCAGATGGATATTCACACAGGCTATGGGCCGCGTGACCAGATGAGCATCATCATCCCGCCAGCAGATCCCATCTCGTCCAAAGAAGCCGCGGAGAAGTTCAAGTATCCCCTCGTGCAAAAGATCAACCCCGAAGAGTTTTATGCCATCAGCGGAGACATGGGAGAATATTATTATCTCCTCCGCAACGAAGAGTTCCCGCTCAAGAAGATCTTCGTCTGCGGGTTTGAATTTGGCACCGTCGGCGATTCCCTGCTTGCACGCATTCGCAGCCTGCGAGCCATGATTTTTGAAAACCAGCTGAACTGGCATGGCGCCGTGAACGAAACCTCCGAGCAAGCCATTCGACATGAATTCAATGAACTATATTTCCCCGCCGACCCACAGTGGCGCGAAAAAGCCCTGTCCGATTGCAGGCAGGCAACAGCAGGCATCCTCTCTGCATTTGGCCTCATCACTGCATAGCGATAAAGCTCAATAAAAGAAAACAGCCTTCAAACTTTATGCTTGAAGGCTGTTTCTCTATAACGACTCAATAACTTCGTTCTTTCTTATTACTTCTGCATACCACTCACCTGAATCTTTGATGGTGCGTTTTTGAGTCTCAAAATCTGTGTGGACGAGGCCGAAGGGTTTGGAGAAACCATGCGCCCATTCGAAATTATCCATCAGTGACCAGACCATGTAACCGCGGATGTCCACGCCGTCTTGCATGGCGAGGCGGGTTTGGATGAAGTGCTGCTTGAGGTAGTCAATGCGGCGCGGGTCGTGGATCTTTCCGTCTGCGCTGATCTCGTCTTTGAAGGCGACGCCGTTCTCGGTGATGTAAATGGGCGGCAGTTTGTATTCGTTATTGACCTTGACCAACATGCGCCGCATGGCGGGGGCGCAAACTTCCCAGCCCATTTCGGTGTATTCCGAGCCTTCTATCTTTTCAACTTTCCCCGCCGCGCTGATGACGTTGCGTGAGTAGTAATTGATGCCGACGAAGTCCAACTCCTGCGAGATCAAGGCGAGGTCGCCGTCATGGATGCGCGGCATGTCCTCCCCCACAATTTCATACACAGCAGGCGGATAATATCCTTTGAAGATGGGGTCGAGGAACAAGGTCTCGTTGACATCCCAAAACTTATTCGCAGCGGCAACATCTTCGGGGGAGTCTGAGGCGGGTTCTGACATCCACAGGTTGAGCACAATGCCAGCGTCCACTTTTGAATTTGCGCCGCGGATGGCTTGCACGCCGAGTCCATGTGCCACATTCAGATGATGCGCCACTTGATACGCCACGCGCTGATCTTTGATGCCGGGCGCATGTTCGCCCGTGAGATTTCCAATGAAGGCAACGACACTTGGCTCGTTGAAGGTCGTCCAAAAACGGACGCGGTCGCCGAGGCGTTTGACCATGATGGCGGCGTAATCAGCAAAGGCATGGACTGTGCTGCGATTTTCCCAGCCGCCTTCGTCTTGAAGAGTTTGCGGCAAGTCCCAATGATAGAGAGTTAGGAGCGGCTCAATGTTGGCGGCGCACATCGAATCCACGAGGCGGTCGTAGAAATCCAAGCCTTTGGTGTTGACTTGTCCACGGCCCGTTGGGAGGACGCGAGTCCATGCGGTGGAGAAGCGATAGGCTTTGAGGCCAAGCGTGCGCATGAGCGCGAAATCTTCTTCGTAGCGGTGATAGTGGTCGCAGGTTACATCGCCGATTTCCGCGTTGTGGATTTTCCCTGGGCGTGTGGCTGAAACGATCCCAGATCGATTCGCCTTTGCCATCTTCATTCCACGCGCCTTCAACTTGATACGCGGCTGTGGCTGCTCCCCATAGAAAGTTGTGAGGGAATTTATAGCTTGTCATGTTTATGCTCCAGTCTTCAGAAAGCAGAAGGCGGAAGGCCGATGCTTTCTGCCTTCCGCCTTCTGCTTTGATTTCTTTTATCTTTTGAATTTTTTGCCCGTGGCGAGTTCAACGCTCTTATACGCGCCGTCGTAGATGCCGATGCTTTTGTTCTTGACGATGCAATCGCAGAACATGGCGAGCAGGTCATCGGCTTCGGTGAGGAGGTCGATGGCTTGCAGGGTTTGCGGGATGGTGCGGGTTTCGACGGTGCTGTCGCCGATCTCTGCGCCGCGGATGGCGCCCCACATTTCATGTCCGCCGACGCGGGCGTTGAAAATTTTGGGGACGGGATAGAAAGCGAGTTCGCTGGGCTTGGTGATCATCACGTCCATGACGCGCATGAGATAGTTGGTGGCGTAGACCGCGTGGAAGGTGTTGTCGTGCAGGAAGATGTGCAGACCGTGCGCGGGCTTCTTGCGGATGCTGTCTGTGAATTCTTTGGTGTCTTCCCAGGTGAAGTGCGTGTTGATCAGGTCTTTGTGGTGAGCAAGTTGTTCCTGCAACCAAACCCAATTGTCTTTGTGATCGCCGAGGTTGATGAAGAGCGCGATCTGGTCTTTCTCGATCATCGGGACAGCGTGTTCGATGATGGCTTTGAACAGTTCACGCTGCGCGCCTGCGCCGCCCATGGTGACGAGGAAGCGGCGGGGTTCTTTTGCATTCATGCGCGTGATGCGATCTGCGCAATCGACTTCGATGTTCTCGACGAGTTCATGGTCAACGTGATGACCGGTGAAGAAGAGCGCGTCCTGCGGAACGGGCTTGAGGACTTTGCCTTTGTCATCGAATCCGCGCATGGCACGGAAGCCGTAATAGCCCGACGGAGATTGAACCGCGTGCTTGGCGCCTTCGGTGAGTTGGAAAGCCATCGGCCAGTTGTCGAACATCATGTCCACCACGTTGGTCATGCCGCCCGCGACAGCGCCCATCGCTGTCCACATGTGGGAGGTGAGCGTAGGCATATCCGATGGAAGCGCGCCGTAAAGATTATTGAACAGCTCGCTCATCTTGTAATCTTTGACTTCGGTCTTGAGGAAGCGCCACGGCCAGGTGCTGGTCATGTAATTGAAGAGCGCATCCAACCCTGGGAGAGTTGGTTCGCCCGTGGTGAGATTCCCACGTAGTTATCGAACCACGGATAACGCTGTGAGATGCGCGAATATTTGCTGTAATTGGTATTGCACCAGTTGATCACGTCCGTGCTGATGCCGGGGATGCCGAGCAGGTCGAGCCAGTATGGAGTGAAGCCCATTGCTTTTGCTGCAGAGACGCCCGCCATGGCGATGCGGTAGTGACCGAATCCCATGCGGATGGTGCTGACGATGACGCCGTTTGTTTTGTCGAGCGGCTTTCCATTTCCATTGCGGACGATGTTCTTGAGGCCAAAGATACCTGAATCGTAGGGATGGTCTTCGACGGTGAGATTATTTTTCATTGGGGTCGTAATTGAATTTTTCTTCGCCAGCATGGCCTTCCATTGATCTGCTGCGCGGGTTTGGCGTTCTGTGATGGGGTTTCCATCCAATGATGTTCTTTATACCCCTCGAAATAATATCGGCCATCCAGTTTTTCTTGCGTCCCTGAAAAACAATGCCTGGCTGCTTTATCATCGGCAGACGCTGCGCACTCTCCATTTGAAATTGAACACCTTTGATCCGGGAGCCCTGCCACTTGTCGGATCCATCCAGTGATTCCGGGCCACTTCAGACAGCAGACTACGGTCTATTGTCCAGCGTCCATGGTCAATTGATCCCCCCCCCCCCCCCCCCCCCCCCCCCTTTTTTCGCCGGGCGCCCCCGTACTCCCGCCGCGGTGGCCCTCCGCCCCGGGGGCAGCCAACCCCCCCCCGGGCCCCCCCGCCCAAATGGTCAGGCTTTTGAAGCACTGAAGCTGCGATCTTTAACTATCCTTTGACACCGCTGCTGGCTACGCTCTCCACGAAGAATCGCTGGCCGAGGATGAAGACGATCAATGGCGGGACAATGGCAATTGCTGCGCCTGCCAGAATGAGATTCGGTGTATCGGAAGCACGTCCGCGCAGCACGTTGAGCGCAAGGGTGAGCACATGATTTTTCTCATTGCCTACATTGATGATAACCAGCGGCCAGAAGAAGGAATTCCACGCGTACAGGAATGTGAAAGTGGCTTGCGTCGCCAAGGCTGGCACGCTGGCAGGGATGAGAATTTGCCACAGGATTTGGAGGCGTGATGCGCCATCCAACAATGCGGCTTCTTCAATTTCCTTGGGGAAGGTGATGAAGTGCTGGCGCATGAGGAACGTGCCGTACGCGGAAAATATCCACGGGATGATGAGAGCGGCGAGGCGGTTTGTCCAACCGATGAGCACCATCAATTGATACAGGGGCACGATGAGCATGACAAAGGGGATCATGATCGTGCCAAGATAGAAGACGAAAACCGTATCGCGTCCGGGGAACTTCAAGCGCGCAAAGGCATATCCGCCGACAACCGAAGTGAGCAACTGTCCCACCACCACGAGGATGGTCACCAGCGCGGTGTTGGTAAGCGCGCGCGCCATGTTGTTCAATTCAACGACTTCGGTGTAGTTCTCGGGATGCCCGCCAAAAGTTTCCACTGGTTCGCTCAGGCGCACATTTTGAAAGACCTTGTTCTCGGGGTTCTGCGGATCAACAAACTCACCCACCGTGGTCTGGCTGACCAAAATCATTGGGATGATCTGACCGTCCACTTCGACATCGAAGAGTTTTTCCGTCTCTCCGTTCACTTCCACTTTTTGCTGGTTCGTCGCTCCGCCGGTCGGTTTCACCTCTGTGAGATAGCGCTCAACGGTGGAGGTGAGATCATCAGCCGGGGCGTAGGTGCCAACTTTGATATTGCTCTGGGCAAGCGCATATTCCTTCTGCACGCCGTCCACATCCACAAAGTAGAGCGGAAGCGGTTCATCGTAGCCGTCCACCACGATGGTCTCAGGGTTGCGCGGCAACATGCGCGGCGGATAGCGGAACGTGTCCGCGGGAATTTTGAAGGATGTGGCGAGCATGTACGCGAACGGGAAGATCATCACCACTGCAAAAAAGGTGAGGACAAAATAAACAAGGAATTTATTCAGGAACTGTAGAAAACGATAGGATTGAATTTTCATGTCTGCTCCTGTTTAGCTTTCGTAAATGCTCGATTGGCGCTGGCGTTGGAACTGAACCAGCGTGATGCCAAAGATGACGATGAACAATACCCACGCAATTGCGGATGCGTAGCCCTGTTGGAAATTCTGGAAACCGCTGCGATACAGATAAAGCACCAAGGTGATCGTGGAGTTGTTCGGCCCCTCAGCTGGATTCATCAGGATGAATACCTGCTCAAAGACCTGCATGGCTTGAATGGTGGTGGTGGACACGACATAAAAAGTCGTTGGGGCGAGCATGGGGAGCGTGATGCTCCAGAACTTGTCCCATGCGCCTGCGCCGTCCACTGTGGCGGCTTCGTACAATTCACCGGGGATGTTTTGCAAACCAGCGAGGAAGAGCACGGTGTTGAATCCCATAGTCTGCCAGGCGGCGATGATAATGATGGAGAGCAGGGCAGTTTTTTCGTCTGAAACCCATTGGATCTTCGGGTCAACGACGGCGAGGTTGAACAGGTTATTCCAGAATTCGATGCCCAAAGTGATGAAGTAGTTGATGTATCCCACCGTGGCGTTGTACAGCCATTGCCAGACGAGGGAAATACCAACGACTGCGGCGATACTCGGCATGAAATAGATGGCACGATAAAACTTCATACCGGGGAGCTTGCTATTCAGGATGTTCGACAATACCAAAGCGGGGATCACACTCAAAGGAACAGCGAACAGCACAAAGACAAGAGTGTTGCGAAGCGCGAGCCAGAAAAATTTATCAGCGGCGGCAAATAAAATCCCGCCATCCCCGATCAAAAAGCGGCCGACTTCATCATAGATTTTGATATCCACAACTTCGCGGGCAAATTGGTCGGGTGTGGAAAGCCATGCAAAACGGACATTGAGGATCTTTGCATAATTTTCGAAACCGATCCAGTTGGGGGGATTGAAGGCATCTGAATCTGTGAAGGAGAAATAGAACGAAAGAATAAGCGGGCCGGCAAAGAAGATGAGGAAGCCCAACAGGTTTGGAGAAAGGAACAGCCAGCCGTTGATGACCTGTTCATGGTCGGTCTTGGCATGCAGCGCCTGAGATACATTGTCTCGCATCATCGACCAGATGGATACGCCGAAAATTATGGCGCCGATCACAGATGCGATTCCCAATGGTTGGCCGAGTTTGCCAAGGAAATAAATGATGCCGTTGATGGCATCCACTTGCAGAAGGAAGATCGCAAAGCCTGCCAGCATCACCCAGCGGCCAACGACCTTCAAACTATTTTCGGATGTCTGCTTTTTCTGCGGCAGATATTCATCCATGATGCTCAGGAAATAGCCGACGACGGTGATCCCCAAATAAGGGATGCCCTTCGGGAATGTGTCGCCGAAGGCATCGATGCCAATGAAGACCTCGCCCGTGTTCAGCATGAAAACCACACAGACCACAAACGCAAGATAATCCAGAACGAGTGAGATCATCCGTCCGCTGTGATTGCGGCGGGAGATTTGAACGGCGCCGATCGCGCTAAAAATGGAAGCCAGTGCCAGCGCAACGGAGATCAATATCTTTTGCCAAAGCGCGATTTCCATCCCCCCCACCCAAATATAGACCGCACCAGCGGCCGCCAAAAGGGCAAACAGGATACGCCAGAAAAAATGGATTCTCAAAACAAGGTTGGTCTTTGGATCTACTTGTGAATAAGCGGTCATAGTTCACATCTCCACGGATCGAGCCAGCACGGATGGGTCATACAAAAAAATCACGAAATCACAAATGGCTTTGTAGCTTGGGGATTTCTTTCTATTTAAACTTACATAAGAACTGCATACATCAAAAGGAGTGGCAGGCAAAATAAATTGCCTGCCACTTTATTCATCTTACAAATTACTGGTTGAAGACCTTGTTGGCTTCGTCGCAGATGGTCGCGCCGAAATCTTCAACGGAAGTTGCACCAGTCAACACACCCTGGATGGCCGGGCCCATGATCTTGTCATATTCAGGCCAGGAACCAGCCCACAATGGACCTTCAGCGGTCGGGTTGGCGCTAGCGTCAATACCGTTCAAGAAAGCCTGGTTGTTGGCAGGAGGCGTGAAGGTGAGGAAGGCATCGAGAGCTTCCTGGCTTACGCGGCTGGGGATGTTGGCGCCGAGAGCGGAGATCTTGCCCTGGGTCTGAGCGGTGGTGAGAGCCTGAGCGAGAGCCCATGCTTCTTCAGGATGTTCGGTGTTGGCGTTGATCACATAAGCGCCCCAGAACAGCCAGTTACCAGCGGTGCCGCTTGGGCCGGCGGGAAGTTCAACGACATCCCATTCAAAGTCCACAGTGCGGACGCCGGGGGTAGCCCAACGGCCATTCTGGAACATGGCAACTTTGCCAGCGCGGAAGGTCGGCTCGGGATCTTCGCCGTACGGAGTGGCGACATCAAAATCCTGATAGAGAGAGCGTTGGAAATCGAGACCGGAGAGGGACTCTTCGGTGTTGAGGGCGCAGGCAGCGCGGTCTTCAGTGAAGAAGCCGCCGCCGGAAGCGTTCAACCAAACACCGTAAGGACCCCACCAGGCGCTCGCGCCGTAACCGTACACATCGGAGCCGAGAGCGCGGGTCTTCTGAGCTACATCAAGGAAGGCATCCCATGTCCATTCGCCGTTGGCAGCGAGTTCACGGGGATCGGGAGCGCCAGCTTCGTTGATCAAGTCCATGTTCAGGTAAAGAGCGAATGTGGACACATCGCGAGGAATACCCCACAAAGCGCCAGAGTCAGCGCCGGAAGCGCCGGTCTCAGGATTGTAGGTGAGGTGGAACATCGGGCCAGCGTAGAAATCGTCAACGCTGAATTCAGATCCAGCGGCGAGGTCAGAGGCGTTCAAGATCAACCCACGGGTTGCAAAATCGGCAACATCGGTTCCGGGGATCCAGAAGACATCGGGAGCGGTACCGGCTGCAATTTCAGCCTTCAACTGATCTTGATAGTTCGCGCCTTCGGAACCACCGGGTTCGTAGGTGAGGGTAATGCCATCAAGTTCGGAATCCAAATCAGTGCTGATCTGGCTATAGACGTCAATTTCTTCCTGATTGTCAGGGCGGGTGCGCCAGCGGATTTCAACGTCGCCTGCGACAGGTGCTTCGGTCATGGCAGGAGCTTCGGTTGCGACAGCGGGTGCTTCAGTTGCAGCAGCGGGAGCTTCGGTAGCGGCTCCGCCGCCACAAGCTGCCAAAACGAATGATGCGATTACAAGAAGGCCAAAGACCTTCATCAAAAGACTGTTCTTCATTTATTCTTCTCCTTGGAAATATGTAGAGCGATAAACGTACAAAATAACGGTCCTATCGATATTTTGCTTGGGACTATTAATCACCTCCTTTATCAGATGTGGATTGACGCACAACCAATTGCGCAGATAACTTCACTTCGCGCTGGTCGGTATTCTTCTTTTGGATAATGTCCAACAACATACGGGTGGCTTCCTGCCCGATGCGCGGCATGTCCTGACGCATCGTGGTAAGAGGCGGATCAAAATAGGAAGACAAAGGCATATCGTCCACGCCAATGACGGCAAGCTGGGTAGGCACTTTTATGTTCACATCACGCGCGGCGCGTAACACGCCCATTGCCATGCGGTCATTCTGAGCAAACACAGCCGTCGGGACGCGTCCCTGCTCAACGAAGGAAAGCAAAGCATCCTGACCTGATGTGGCAGACCAATCCCCTTCAATGATCTTTGAATCATCAAAAGGAATGCCAGCCTCCTGCAAAGCACGGCGGTATCCTTCCGTGCGATCCAGTGAACAATCTTCTTCCATCGGCCCGGTGACCAGAGCAATGTCTTTGTGACCAAGCGAGATCAAATGACGGGTAGCTTCGTACGCGACCTTTTCATCGTCCAAACAGACGGATGAAATTTTCTGCTCATGAGATTGAGCGCCTACAAAAACCACCGGGAATTTTTCAGGGATATGCTGGAACCGATCATCAGAATATGGGTTGATCACGATCAGCCCATCCACGCGGCGGTGCCCCACCAACTCATCCACCAACGCGTGAAACGCCTTTGGGTCAGTCGCAGAAGAGGACAGCAGAAAATAATCATGCTGGCGTGCTTCGGTCTCAGCGCCTTCGATGACGCTGGCAAAGGTGTAATCTGTCAAATTGGGGGAAATGCAAGCCAGCGTATGAGTCTGGCCGCGTGCCATCGAGCGGGCAATCGCATTCGGGCGGTAGCCCAACTGCTTGATGGCCGCCTCCACGTTTGCGCGGGTCTCCGGCAAAACATCCTCACTCCCATTGATCACGCGCGAAACGGTCTGGTGCGAAACGCCAGCTAAACGGGCAACATCACGAAGGGTTGGGTGAGAATTTGGCATTTTTTGTGTGGGGTTGTATAATGTTACCGGTCATGTGACCGGTAACATTAGTTTACAAGAACGGATATGCTTTGTCAAGAGGCAATTTTCAAAATGATCAAAATCACCGAAAACCAGCGCAAAATCCAAGTCACCTCCCCCACCTACACTTGGGAATGGGACGCCGAGACAGATATTTTCAATTTGTACGATGCGAATCTGCGACTCATCTCACGCGCACGCCATCGTCCGCTCATCCTCGGGGCGGAAATGTTTCTCGACTCACAGACCAGTTATCAGATTAAGGATGACCGCATTTCCATCATCTACCAAGCGACAAAAAACGCATCGCGCTTAACTGTGAGCTGGTTCTTCCAAATGGACTTTATCTCCCTCGAACCGCTTCTGCTCGAATCCCCCGTGGACAGTGACATCGCCCAAATTATCTACTTCCCCGAAATGGACGGCGGCGCATACAAGCCTTCGATGTACAGCCATTACGCGGTGGTGCCTGGCTTGTGCATGAGCACGTCCATCAACCCCGTGGTGGATTTGCATTCGCGGCTTTCGGTGACGACGGTGCTCGGCTCTGGCGCCATGCGCGGGCCTGGGCTGACGCAGCAATGGGGATTGCCCGCGCATTATTTTTGCACCTTCAACACATCGGATAAGTGGAACGCCATCGGCGCGAAGGCGCTGCAATCGGGCGCGGCATGTTGGGGACTCGCCGAATTGCCGCAAGGCGATTTCCGTTTGGAGATTCGTGAAATTGGAATCAGCCCTGTGTTGAATCTTCGCAGCGACATTTGGAAGCACAAGCCAAACAAACTTGGCTTTTCGTTTTTGATTGCGTTCGGCGAAAATTATCATGAAGCCATTCGCAGTTATTACAAAATTCTTCAACGTGAAAAAATCATTGCGCCAAAAAATATTTCGGGCAAGAAAAAAGATGTGATGCTCGCGCCGCAATTCAACACATGGGGAGTTGAATCATCCATGGCGATGAACTCCGAAGAGTTGACCGAAGAAATCGTCAGAGACATTTTCAGTAAACTTCAAAGCTCTGGAATGAAGGCTCGCACGTTTGTGATTGACGACAAATGGGAAGGTCAACACGGCGAGCTAAAACACGACACCGAGCGCTTCCCTCATTTTGAAAATTTATTGAATGACATTCGCGGGCAGGGATATTTCATCGGTTTGTGGGCGGCTTTCCTGCGCTGTCAAAATCCTGCCGCCCTCGGCTTGGACGAATCCAATCTCCTGCAAACGCCCGAAGGCAAACCGCTCTGGCTCGACCATCAAACCTCCCGCTACGGAATCTTCGATGTCACCCAGCCCATCGTCCAAAAAGTTTTGAGCGAACGCGCCAAAGAGTTTATCCGCCGCTACAAACCTGACCTCATCAAATTTGACTTCGGCTACGAACTGCCCTCGCTCGATGTCGCCGCCCCTGCGGACATGAACTTTGCAGGCGAACGCCTTCTCCAAAAAGGTTTGGATGTTGTGATTGGCGCAATGAAAGAAGAAAACCCAGACCTCGTCATCATGTACTACGGCCTCTCGCCATTGTTGATTGAATATTACGATTTACACAGCCCCGATGACCTCGTCTATTGCATCGGCGACTACGACCTCGAAACCAATCGCCGAGTCTTCTTCAGCAGTCTGTGCGGCGAACTCGGAATGCCCACCTACAGTTCCTCAGGCTACGAATGGGAATCCGCGCCTGATATTTGGTTCGACACCATCGCCTCTGGCACGCTCGGCTCCCTGCATTGTTTTGACGGTGATGAAAGCGGCGGCATGCCCACAGACGAAGTCATTGCAAAATTCAACGGGCTTGCCGCCATTGCACGCAAGCAAGTTGTTTTCCAAACGTATCCCGTCCATGCAAAATGGCAGGGCGGTTTGCGCGCTGGATTTTCCCCCTCGTGGGAACGCATCGAAAACGACAAGACCGTCCTGCTCGCAATCCGCACTCACAATCTCGATGGAAAACCCGCGCCAAAAAATTACAAAGACATCCTTCACACCGATGTCACACTGGTCGTCGCATCCCTAACCGACGATGGCATTTCAGAATCTACTCACCTCGGCATCGTCCCATTTGGCGATGGCGGTTGTACAATCAGTCATACTCCGCTTCACAACAGCGCAACCATCATCGAGCATTATTTCAGCGGACGCGCAACGAAAACAAAAGTTACCTGTTCCAACAGCCGAATAGAAATCAATCTCCAACAAAACCAAGAAATCCTTGAATGGATCGAAATCATTTTTGAAAAGGAATAACCATGTTGAACAATCCACACCGCCGCTATAACGCCCTCACGGGTGAATGGGTGCTCGTCTCGCCGCACCGCGCCAAACGTCCCTGGCTTGGGCAGGTTGAAAAACTTTCCCCCGAAACCCTCCCCACCTACGACCCCACCTGCTATCTCTGTCCGCGCAACGAACGTGCTGGCGGCGTTTTCAATTCTGACTATTCTGGCACCTACGTCTTCAACAATGACTTTGCTGCGCTGCTGCCAGATGCCCCTGAAGACGCTTCCGCCTCATCCCACCCGTTGCTTGTCTCTGCTCCCGAGCAGGGGAAGTGTCTGGTAGTTTGTTTCTCCCCCCGCCACGACCTGACATTGCCCGAACTCGAATTGCCCGTCATCGAAAACGTGCTCAACACATGGACAAATGAATCCGCAAAACTCGCCGAATTGGATTACATCAAATATGTGCAGGTCTTTGAAAACAAAGGCGCGATGATGGGCTGTTCCAATCCGCACCCGCACAGCCAGCTTTGGTCACAGTCCCAACTGCCGAATGAAATCATCAAAGAGCTTGCCACGCAAACGGAATATTTCAACAAGAACAACAGTCCATTGCTGGTGGATTACATAAAAGAGGAACACAAGCAAAAAGACCGCATCTTATTCTCCAACGACCATTTCACAGCGTTGGTTCCTTTTTGGGCGGTGTGGCCGTTCGAGGTGCTTGTGAGCGCGCATCGCGCATCCGCTTCGTTGAAGGAACTGTCATCGGTGGAAGTCTCTGCATTGGCCGAAGTCTTCAAACAGGTCACGACAAGATACGATAATTTATTCGAAATCTCATTCCCCTATTCAATGGGATTCCATCAAGCCCCCGCCGATGGACAGCCGCATCCCGAATGGACTCTGCACGCGCATTTTTATCCGCCATTGCTGCGCTCGGCCACCGTCCGCAAATTTATGGTCGGCTACGAAATGCTCGCCATGCCGCAACGCGATATCACGCCCGAAGTGGCCACCGAACGATTGCGATCGCTTTCAGATATTCATTACAAGCATCGCGATAGATAAATTTATTTCAAATCAAATCATAGTTCGTCGAAAATAATTTTACAATTGACTCTAGTTGTCATTTTTGATATTATGTTATCGATAACATGTTATCGATAACATTACCCAAAAGGATAATATTTTGATCCCCGCTGAACAAAGAAAACGCATCACCATTAAGGATGTAGCTCAGGCAGCCGGGGTGTCTACACAAACTGTCTCACGGGTGATGAACAAGTTTTCCTACGTTTCAGAGGAAACCCGCCAACGGGTTGAAGAGGTAGTGGAACAGCTCGGCTACCGCCCCAGCACGCTGGCACGCAGTCTAATTCAACAGCGAAGTTATACTCTGGGGGTTGTCACTTTTGGCTTGAAATATATTGGACCATCACGGACACTCAACGGAGTGGCTGATAAAGCAGATGAACTCGGCTATATGCTTTTGATGAAAGAACTTGATAATTTTGACATTAATAGTATAGATGACGTAATTGACTCACTTCTCGCCCGCCAGGTGGATGGCATCATTTGGGTAGCCCCGGAGATTGGCAACAATCACTCCTGGCTTGATGAACGTCTGGAAAAAATTCCCGTCCCAGTTCTGTTTCTTGCGATGGAGCCTCGTGAAGGGATTTCCAGCGTAGCTACAGATAATTATCAGGGTGCAGTTCTGGCTGTGAAACACCTGCTGGAGTGTGGAAAAACGAAGATCGGACATATTTCAGGTCCGTTGACTTGGTGGGAAGCGGACGAGCGCAAGCGTGGCTGGCGCGATACGCTCACAAAGGCAGGTCTTGACGCTTCAGACCAACATTGCAAGGAAGGAAACTGGTCATCTGCCAGTGGTGAGCAGGCATTTATTCAATTACTTGAGGTATTCCCCGATCTGGACGCCGTCTTCGTCGCGAATGACCAGATGGCATTGGGTGTTTTACGCGAATCCCATCGTAAAGGCATTAAAATCCCGGAACAGTTGGCCGTTATAGGTTTTGACAACCTTCCGGAATCAGGCTACTTTTACCCTTCCCTAACGACCATTTCCCAGGATCTCCAAATGCTTGGGGAACTGTCCGTCCAGTACATCGTGGAAATGATCCAGGCACGTAAGGGGAATCAATCTGTCATTGTACAATCAAGGTTCATACAACCGAGCCTGATTGTTCGTGAAAGCACGAAACGGGTTTGATTTTATTTTTATCCCGTCCTTTCATTTGTATATCCTGAAGAAACATAAACTGAAGGAGGTGATTCGAAAGGGAAGTAAACAAGTTTGGCAGGAAGGAAGTGTACACCGGTCTATTGGCGTCTTATGTGCACACTCCCTAAAGAAGGCATTGCATAACTTAATATGTCTTCAAAGATCGAACGCCAATACAAATATTCTATCTACTAATCAAGGAGAAGAAATGTCAAAGAATTTGATTTACAAACTCTTGGCCGTAGTAATGCTGGCCAGCCTCGTCCTCACCGCTTGCGGCGCTGCAGGTGATGCTGGTAGCGATCAAAAGATGGTCGGTATTTCCATGCCCACCAAGACCTCCACCCGCTGGATTTCCGACGGTGAAAGCATGGTCAAGTCCTTCGAAGAACTTGGTTACGCAACCGATTTGCAGTTCGCTAACGATGACATCCCCAACCAGATCGCCCAGCTCGAAAACATGATCACCAAGGGTGCTGATGTGCTCGTGATCGCAGCGATCGACGGCTCAACCCTCTCCGACGTGCTTGGCAAGGCGAAGGAAGCTGGCGTTCTCGTAATCGCCTATGACCGCTTGATCTCCAAGACCGAGAATGTTGATTACTATGCCACTTTCGATAACTTCGGCGTGGGCGTTATCCAAGGCTCCCAGATCATCGAAGGTTTAGACCTCGAAAATCAGGCTGGCCCCTTCAACGTCGAACTCTTCGGCGGCTCCCCCGATGACACCAATGCCTTCTACTTCTATGATGGCGCTATGTCCGTCCTCCAACCCTACATTGACGAAGGCAAGCTCGTTGTTCAGTCTGGCCAGATGGGCATGGATGTTGTTGGTACCCTCCGCTGGGATGGCGCAGTAGCCCAGTCCCGCATGGAAAACCTCCTGAGCGCCAACTACACTGACAAGCGCGTTGATGCAGTGCTCTCCCCCTACGATGGTTTGAGCCGCGGTATCATCGCTGCTTTGCGCGGCGTTGGTTACGGCACAGCTGATCAGCCTTGGCCCGTCATCACCGGTCAGGATGCTGAAGTTGCTTCCGTCAAGGCTATGATCGCCGGCGAACAGACCTACACCGTGTTCAAAGACACCCGCGAACTCGCTGCCCAGACCGCCAAGATGGTGGATCAGGCTCTCAAGGGCGAAACCGTTGAGATCAATGACACCAAGACCTACGACAACGGCGTGAAGGTTGTTCCTTCCTACCTGTTGACCCCCTACAGTGTTGACCTCAGCAACTACGAGAAACTCCTTATTGAGAGTGGCTACATCAAGGCTGAAGATCTAAAGTAAGTCGTTCCTAATTGGTGTGTGGGGCATGCTGCCTCACACACCAATTTATTAAGCAATAAATTAGCAATAAAAAATCATCAAGGATAGAAACCCATGTCTGATGTCATCCTCGAAATGCGGAACATTACGAAAACTTTTCCAGGCGTTAAGGCGCTGGATAATGTAAATTTTAGCGTTGAACGGGGCGAAATCCACGCCCTGGTAGGTGAAAATGGGGCAGGCAAATCAACTTTGATGAAAGTGTTGAGTGGTGTCTATCCCTACGGTTCATACGAAGGGGAAATATATTTTGAAGGCCAAGAGTGTAAATTCCATGATATCAGTCAATCAGAAGAAATAGGACTTGTTATTATTCATCAGGAACTCGCGTTGATCCCTTATCTGTCGATTACTGAGAACTTGTTTCTCGGTAATGAACAGGCAAAAAATGGAATTATTAACTGGAACGAGTCGGTTTCTCGAACCAAGGAATTATTGGAAAAGGTGGGATTGTACGAACCTCCAAACACATTGATCACAAATATGGGTGTTGGCAAGCAGCAGTTGGTTGAGATCGCCAAGGCGCTGGCAAAAAAGGTCAAACTGCTTATCCTGGATGAACCAACTGCCTCTCTCAATGAAACCGACAGTGAAAAACTGCTTGAATTATTACTGCAACTAAAATCGCAAGGCATCGCATCGATCCTGATCTCTCACAAATTAAGTGAAGTTTCGAAGGTAGCCGATGCCATCACTATTCTGCGCGATGGCGCAACAATTGAGACGCTTGATACTCACAAGGATGTCATCACGGAAGACCGCATCATTCGCGGCATGGTTGGGCGTGATATGACTCACCGCTTCCCGCCACGCGAATCAAATATTGGTGAGGTGATCTTCGAGGTTAAAGATTGGAACGCCTATCATCCGCTTCACGAACACCGCAAGGTCAGCGACAATGTCAATATTCATGTTCGCAAAGGCGAAGTGGTGGGGATTGCCGGGCTAATGGGCGCAGGCAGAACCGAACTTGCAATGAGCATTTTCGGCCGCGCATATGGATCCCGCATCAGCGGCAAAGTATACAAATATGGAAAAGAGATCGACGTCAGCACCATCAACAAGGCGATCACCAATGGCATCGCCTACGCCACTGAGGATCGAAAATCCTACGGTTTGATCCTAATCGAGGAGATCAAAGACAACATCACTCTCGCCAATCTGGAGGCAGTCTCATCCACAGGCATCATTAATGAGCCCAAGGAATTGACGGTTACCCGCGAGTATCGCGACAAGTTGAACATCAAATGTTCAAGCATTCTACAACTGGCTCTGAATCTCTCCGGCGGCAACCAGCAAAAAGTCGTTCTGAGCAAGTGGCTATTTGCGAATCCCGACATCCTGATTCTGGATGAACCCACACGCGGAATTGATGTGGGCGCCAAGTATGAGATTTATACGATCATCAATCGGCTGGCGAGTGAAGGCAAAGGGATTATCATGATCTCCTCTGAATTGCCGGAAATTCTTGGCGTATGTGACCGGATCTATGTGATGCGTGATGGCAAAATCGTTGGCGAAATGCCCGCCAAGGAAGCGTCTCAGGAAATTGTTATGAAACACATCATGTTTGAACAAGAGGCTACCGAATAATGAAAACTATGTCCAACCTTTTCAAGAGTAACATTCGCGAATATGGTATGTTGATCGCGCTGATCGTGATCATGATCTTTTTCTATTTCATGACCGATGGCATCTTGATGAAGCCGATCAACATTACAAATCTTGTACTCCAAAACAGCTATGTGATCATCATGGCGTTGGGGATGCTGCTAATCATTGTCTCCGGCTGGATCGATCTGTCGGTTGGTTCTGTGGCAGCCTTCGTTGGTGCGATCGCCGGTGTAATGATCGTCAAGTGGGACTGGAACTGGATGCTGGTTATGGGGATCTGCCTTGTGGCAGGAGGTTTGATAGGCGCGTGGCAGGGATATTGGGTGGCATACCTCAAGATTCCTGCTTTTATCGTAACCCTGGCTGGCATGTTGGTCTTCCGCGGTCTCACATTCGTCATAGTTCGCGGTGAGGCGATTGGACCTTTTCCCGTAGGATTTCGTAACATCAGCGGCGGTTATATTCCAGACTTCTTCAATAATGAAGGATTTCACATCACCACAATGGTGGTTGGAGTGTTAGTTGCAATTTTATTGATCATCGGCGACATCCGCACCAGGCGTAATCAGGAAAGATATGGGTTCGAGGTTACACCGTTCGCCTTTTTTGTTGCCAAACAAGTATTGCTCACCCTAGCCGTGATGGGCTTCTGCTATTTGATGGCATCGTATAAAGGTATTCCCAACCTGTTGGTGATCATGTTCCCCTTGGTTGCCATCTATGCGTTCTTAACCAATCAAACCGTAATTGGACGTCGCATTTACGCCTTGGGCGGCAATGAAAAAGCGGCGCGCCTTTCCGGCGTAAACACCCAGCAGCTATTATTCCTGACATTTGTCAACATGGGCGTTCTGGCTGCTTTGGCGGGCATGGTCGTTGCTTCACGCTTGAACAGTTCCACGCCGAATGCTGGTGAAGGTTTTGAGTTGGATGTGATCGCCGCGTGTTTTATCGGCGGTGCATCTGCCAGTGGTGGTATTGGTACGGTCATCGGCGCCGTAGTCGGAGCCTTCTTCGTTGGTGTGATGAACAATGGCATGTCCCTGCTCGGCGTAGGCATCGACTGGCAGCAAGCCATCAAGGGTTTTGTGCTTCTGGCTGCTGTTCTATTCGATCTGTACAACAAGAATAAGAGTTCATAAGTTCCAGGGGCTCAGACTTTCAGGTCTGAGCCCCAAATAATTCGCTCAACAAACTCCCAAACATAATTCAATATCACACAAAAAAGCGAATTTAGTTGTCGTTTTGGTTTTATTTGCAAAATTCCAGCCTGTCAATTCAACAAAGGATGAAAGATGGAAGATCTTCTGAAGAATTTACTTGACCAAGAACAGGAACTTCAGTTCACCAGTTTCAACGAGACGACTGCCTGGCAGATCGGAACTCAGATGGTGGAACATGCTATGCGCGAAAACCTCCCCATCACCATCGACATCACACGCGGACAGCACCAACTCTTTCATGCCAGCATGCCCGGCACCGCCGCGGACAATGATGAGTGGGTCAAGCGCAAGGTGCGGCTGGTGAATCGTTTCGGTCATAGTTCGTTCTACATGGGGCAATTGCTCAAACACAAAGGCAAAACAATCGAACAGTCTTATCTCATCTCTGAAAGTGAATTTGCCGCGCATGGCGGCTGCTTCCCCATTATCGTAAAAGGGACAGGCATGGTTGGGACGATCACCGTCTCTGGCTTGCCGCAAGAAGAAGACCACAAATTAGTTGTTGAATCGATCCGCGCATTTTTAGCCAAGGAGAAATGACATGAGTTTGAATCCAGTGATCGACATGTTGGGACGCAGACTGCGGCTCGCCGTCATCGGCGGTGGGACGGGGTCGTTTATCGGTGCCATGCATCGCCAATCGGCGCGGCGCGATGACCGCTATCAGATTGTGACAGGCATCTTTTCGTCGGACCCAGCCAAATCGAAGAAAGATGCGAGCGAACTTGGTTTCGAGTCAGACCGCATTTATCCCAGCGTCAAAGCATTGCTACGATGGCGAAGCATCCAGAAAAGATGGCATTGACGCGGTTGCCATCATGACCCCGAACGACAGTCATTTTGATTATTCGATGTGGGCGCTTGAGCGCGGCATTGACGTGATCTGCGACAAGCCCATGACCAACACGCTCGCCGAAGCTGAAGCCTTGCACAAAAAAGTGCAGGAGACGGGTTTGGTGTTTTGCCTCACGCACAATTACACAGGCTATCCGATGGTGCGGCAGGCGAAGGCGATGGTGGAAGCGGGCGAACTCGGCACGATACGGCTTGTGCAGGTGGAGTATGTGCAGGGCGGCAAGGCGGATGAAAAAAAACGTTTTCCGCCTGGTAACTGGAAGTTCGACCCTGCACGCGGCGGACCCTCTTTAGTGATGGGTGATATCGGTTCGCATGCGCACAACCTGACAAGATTTATCACCGGCTTGGAAGTAGACGAAGTTTCGGCAGAGATCGGCGCCATCGTGCCGAAGCGCATCATCCATGACTTTGGCGGGGCAATGCTCCGATTTGAGAACGGCGCCCGCGGCAGTTTCTGGGTGACGCAAGCCGCGGCTGGAGTGGAGAATTGTTTGCGCATTCGCGTGAGCGGAACCAAAGGCTCGCTCGAATGGATGCAGGAATTTCCGCAAGCACTCACCTTCAAACCGTTGAAGGGACCCTCCGAGAATCGCACGCCGAACGGACCTGGCACATTGCCGCTCTCTGCACGTTGCACTCGTTTGGTCGCGGGGCATCCCGAAGGTTTCCCCGATGGCTTTGCAAATATTTATTCCGATGCCGCCGAAGCGATTGCCGCTCGCCGCGCAGGCAAACCCGCAGACCCGCTCGCGCTCTACTTCCCCAACTCGTTTGATGGTCTGATGGGCGTGCGCTTTGTGGATAGCGTCATCGCATCCAGTGAAGCGAATGGGCAGTGGACGAAATGCTGATGAAGACCGACGATAGACCGCGGACGATGGACGACAGACAATGGTCCGTGGTCTATCGTCCATCGTCTGAATGTGGAGGCAGGTGAGCATGTCTAACAACATCATCCTCGTCACTGGCGCGACAGGCAAAGTGGGGCAAACCTTTATCAATCGCCTGTTGAATGATTCGCGTTTCAATTCGTTCACGGTTCGCGCCTTGTGCCACAACCGCGAGCTTCCTCCTCACCCACGCATTCAAAATATTCACGGCTCCATCGAACATCGCGACCTTGTCGAAAAAGCGATGGACGGCGTGACGCATGTTCTGCATCTCGCAACCGTCAAAGAAACGCCCGAGCAAATTATGGATGTGGCGGTCAAAGGTCTCTTCTGGCTGCTCGAAGCCTGCCGCACCTCCCCCACCTTCAAGCAGTTCATCATGGTCGGCGGCGATGCGGGCATGGGGCATTTCGTTTATCCGCATCCCATCCCCGTCACTGAAACCCAAAAACATTCCGCCTACCCCGGCTGTTACGCGCTCTCCAAAGTTCTCGAAGAAGTGATGCTTGAGCAGTATTACATCCAATACGATCTCAACGGCTGCTGCCTGCGCGCGCCGTGGATCATGGAAAAGGATGATTTCAAATATCAACTTTCATTCGGAGAGGATGTCTTCGGCGGTCCGCGCTGGCGTGATTTTGTGGATGAGAAAACTGCGGATGAATATGTGCGGACGCAGACCATCCCGATCATGCTTAATCTGGAAGCTGTTCCCGTTAAAAGAAACTTTGTCCACGTTGACGATTTGGTCAGCGCGATCCTGGCTGCCATCGACCACCCCAAAGCCCGCCAGCAACTCTTCAACATCTGCATGGACGAACCCGTGGACTACGGCGAGATGGGCAAATATTTGAATTCAACTCGCGGCTTCCCCACCGTGGAGATCAAAACCGAATTTCACTCCACATGGCTCGATAACACCAAAGCAAAGTTTTTACTCGGCTGGCGTCCCGAATATGATTTGAAAAAGATGATCGACTCGGCGTTCGATTATGTGCGCGCGGAAAATGATCCGCGCAAGATTTGGTACCCAGGATAATTTGTCATTCTGAGCGAAGCGAAGAATCTCTTAGATAATCGTAGAGACCCTTCGCTACCGCTCAGGGTGACATGAGGAGACATATATGGATAAAAACGAAATCAAAAAATCAATCGAAAGCGGCAAGACCGTACTTGGCATTGAACTTGGTTCCACCCGCATCAAGGCTGTATTGATCGGCGAAGATCATTCTCCGATCGCATCAGGAAGTTTTGAGTGGGAGAACCAATACGAGCACGGCGTCTGGACATACAGTCTGGACAATGTCTGGAAAGGTTTGCAGGAGAGTTATCAGAACCTCAGCAAAGAAGTCTCTGAGAAATACGGCGTCACGCTCAAGACCGTCGGTTCGATGGGCTTCAGCGCCATGATGCACGGCTATCTGGCGTTCGACAAGAACGGCAATTTACTTGTCCCCTTCCGCACCTGGCGCAATACGATGACGGGGCAAGCTGCCGAGAAACTCACCGATCTCTTCCAATTCAACATTCCACAGCGCTGGAGCATCGCCCATCTTTATCAGGCAATATTGAACAAGGAAGCGCATATCAAAGACATCAGCCACCAGACCACGCTGGCGGGCTATGTCCACTGGAAGTTGACGGGGCAAAAGGTGCTGGGCGTTGGCGAAGCCTCAGGCATGTTCCCCATCGACAGCACGATCAATGACTACGACAAAAAAATGCTTGGGCAGTTCAATGACCTGCTCAAAGCCGAAAACATCTCGTGGAAGCTCGAAGATATTTTGCCGAAAGTTTTAGTAGCAGGTGATGCCGCGGGCGTTCTGACCGAAGAAGGCGCGAAGCTGCTCGACCCAAGCGGAGGACTCAAGGCTGGCATTCCGCTCTGTCCGCCTGAGGGAGATGCAGGCACGGGTATGGTAGCAACCAACAGCGTGGCAGAGCGAACGGGCAACGTTTCCGCTGGGACATCCGTCTTCGCCATGATCGTGTTGGAAAAGGCGCTGTCCAAACTCTATCCCGAAATTGACATGGTCACGACGCCCACAGGCAAGCCTGTCGCGATGGTCCATGCCAACAACTGCACCTCCGACCTCAATGCATGGGTGGGGCTCTTCGGCGAATTTACGAAGGCGCTCGGCGTGGAAATCAGCCAATCCAAACTATTTGAGATGCTTTACAAATCAGCGCTCGCGGGCGATGCCGATGGCGGTGGTTTGCTTGCTTACAACTATCTCTCAGGCGAATCCATCACAGATTTGACCGAGGGACGCCCGTTATTCATCCGCACCCCTGAAAGCCGCTTCACTTTGCCGAACTTTATGCGCACACACTTGTTCTCGTCGGTGGGCACGTTGAAGATCGGCATGGATATTCTCTCTCAGGAAAACGTAAAACTCGATCAATTGCTGGGGCATGGTGGGTTCTTCAAAACTGAAGGCGTTGGTCAAAAGATCATGGCGGCGGCGATGAACACCTCTGTCTCGGTGATGGAAACCGCAGGTGAAGGCGGCGCATGGGGCATGGCTCTGCTTGCAGCGTATGTGCTCAATAAAACAGGAAATGAAACGCTCGAAGATTATTTGAATAAAAAAGTATTCGCCAACGAAAAAAGTTCCACCATTGCACCTGACAAAAAGGATGTGGATGGTTTTGCCACATTCATGGAACGCTACAAAGCAGGTCTTGGTATTGAACGCGCGGCGGTGGAAGGGATGAAATAGACCATGCTCAAAAAACTCAAAGAACAAGTATTTCAAGCAAACCTGCTGCTTCCCAAACATGGACTCGTCACCTTCACTTGGGGCAACGTCTCTGGCATTGACCGAGAGAAGGGACTGGTCGTCATCAAACCTTCTGGCGTTGCCTACGAGACGATGAAAGCCAAGGACATGGTCGTTGTGGAGTTGGAATCAGGCAAAGTCGTGGATGGCGAACTCAAGCCTTCCTCCGATACGCCTACGCATCTGGAACTGTACAAAGCTTTCCCGAACATCGGCGGCATTGTCCACACCCACAGCCGCTGGGCGACGAGTTTTGCGCAGGCGGGGCGCGGCATTGCGGCGCTCGGCACCACGCAGGGCGATTATTTTTACGGCGAAATCCCCTGCACAAGGAAAATGTCTGTCGAGGAGATTCAGGCTGAGTACGAGAAAGAGACGGGGACCGTCATCATCGAAACATTCAAAGATAAAAATCCAGATGCCATTCCTGGCGTGGTGGTCTACAGTCATGGTCCGTTTGCATGGGGCAAGGATGCGATGGATGCCGTTCACAATGCGGTGGTGATGGAAGAGGTCGCGTTCATGAATATTCAAACCATGATGCTGAACCCAGGCATTGGACCCATGCAACAGGAATTGTTGGATAAACACTATTTGAGGAAACACGGCGCAAACGCCTATTACGGACAGTAGTCATCATCCGTCATTGCGAGGGCGATGCTCTTTCGCCCGAAGCAATCCCCAACACATGACGGAGATTGCTTCGTCGCAACGAACGCTCCTCGCAATGACGTGGAAAATATATAAGGAGATGCAATCATGATCGATCTAAAACAATATGAAGTTTGGTTCATTACGGGGAGTCAGCATTTGTATGGTCCCAAAACCTTGGAGCAGGTTGCCGAGCACTCGAAAGAGATCGCGGCGGCGCTCGGTGCGTCCAAGCACATCCCTGTGAAGGTGGTGTTCAAACCCGTCCTCACCACGCCCGATGCCATTCGAGATCTATGCCTTGAAGCAAATTCTTCGAAGAACTGCATCGGTCTCATCACGTGGATGCACACCTTCTCCCCCGCCAAGATGTGGATCTCTGGCTTGACCCTGCTCAAGAAACCGTTCGCGCATTTGCACACGCAATACAACCGCGAGATTCCGTGGTCAACCATTGACATGGATTTCATGAACCTCAACCAAGCCGCGCACGGTGACCGTGAATTCGGTTTCATCGGCAGCCGCCTGCGCATCGAACGCAAGGTGGTGGTTGGTCATTGGGCTGACGATGAAGTGCAGCGACAGTTGGGCGTGTGGTCTCGTGCCGCATCCGCATGGGCAGATTGGCAGGGCGGCAAGGTTGCCCGCTTCGGTGACAACATGCGCGAAGTCGCAGTGACCGAAGGCGACAAGGTGCAATCCGAAATTCAGTTCGGCTACTCCACCAACGGCTACGGCATTGGCGACCTCGTCAAATACGTTAACGATGCCACTGATGCGGAAGTGGATACGCTCATCAAAACCTATCTCGATGAATACGATGTCGTCGCTGAGCTCAAGCCTGGCGGCGCGAAGCATTCGTCCCTGCGCGATGGCGCTCGCATCGAACTCGGTCTGCGCGGATTCTTGAAAGACGGTGGTTTCATGGCGTTCACCGACACCTTCCAGGACCTGCATGGACTGAAGCAGTTGCCTGGTCTCGCTGTGCAGCGTTTGATGCGCGATGGCTATGGTTTCGGCGCGGAAGGCGATTGGAAGACATCCGCTCTCGTGCGTGCCATGAAGGTCATGAACGCGGGTCTGCCTGGCGGCGTCAGCTTCATGGAAGATTACACCTATCACTTCAGCGCCAGCGGCGACAAAGACCTCGGCGCGCACATGCTTGAAATTTGCGAATCCATTGCAGCTCACAAACCAAAGCTCGAAATTCATCCGCTCGGCATCGGCGGGAAAGAAGACCCCGTCCGCCTCGTATTTGACTCGCAGCTGGGTGCCGCTGTCGGAGCTTCCATCGTCCACATGGGCAATCGCTTCCGCATGGTCGCCAGTGTCGTGGATGTCGTCCCGAACGATGCGCCGCTTCCCAACCTGCCAGTGGCACGTGCATTGTGGGTTCCGCGCCCGAATCTCTCAGTCGCTGCGGCGGCGTGGATCTACGCAGGCGGCGCGCATCACACCAGCTTCAGCTACTCGCTCACCACAGAGCATCTGCAAGACTTCGCAGACATGGCTGGCATCGAATTCCTCATCATCGATGAGAACACCCGCGTACAGGAATTCCGCGAGAAACTGCGCTGGAATGATCTGTACTATCACTTGAATAAGGGCTTGTAAACTATCAAACCCTAAAGGTCTTAAAGACCTTTAGGGTTTATTTTGAACGAAGGAAACATATCATGCAATATCGCGAACTTGGACGGACAGGCTGGAAAGTTTCAACGGTTTCATTTGGGGCATGGGCAATTGGCGGCACATGGGGCAAAGTAGACGATAAAGAATCACTGGCAGCCTTGCATCGCTCCATTGACTTGGGCGTCAACTTCATCGACACAGCAGATGTCTACGGTGATGGACGTTCGGAACGTTTGGTGGCACAACTCCGCAAAGAGCGTAGTGAAACTATTTATGTGGCAACCAAGGCAGGGCGCAGACTCGACCCGCATGTGGCGGGTAGCTACAGTCGCGCAAATCTCACGGCTTTCGTGGAGCGCAGTCTCAAAAATCTAAACACTGATGCCATTGACCTTTTGCAATTGCACTGCCCACCCACCGAAGTCTTTTACATGCCTGAAACATTTGGCGTGTTGGATGATCTCGTCTACGCGGGCAAGCTGCGTCATTACGGCGTGAGTGTTGAAAAAGTGGAAGAGGCGCTCAAGGCAATTGAATATCCCAACGTAAAAACGGTGCAGATCATTTTCAACATCTTTCGTCAGCGCCCAGCGGAGTTATTCTTCCCCGAAGCGATTCGCCGCAAGGTTGGCATTCTTGCACGCGTGCCGCTTGCGAGTGGGATGTTGACGGGCAAGCTCACTGCCAAATCTGCTTTTGAAAAAGATGACCATCGTGCATTCAATCGTCATGGTGAAGCTTTTGACCGTGGTGAAACTTTCTCAGGTGTGGATTATGAAACTGGATTGAAAGCGGTTGAGGAATTGCGTGCGCTCGTCCCTGCAGGTTGGACAATGCCACAGTTCGCTCTGCGCTGGATCTTGATGCACGAGGCTGTGACATGTGCCATCCCTGGAGCAAAGAATCCCACACAAGCAGAAGACAATGTCAGAGCAGCTGAAATGCCCGCATTTGATTCCGTCACGATGGAAAAAGTCCGCAAGATCTATGATGCCCGTATCCGCGATCTGGTACATAATCACTGGTAACCTGGATAAAAATGAATAAACGCGTACTGAAAAACGATTTTCTGCAAATTGAATACTTCACGGCCTCTCAACGGATCGTTGGGCTTTCTCTCCTTGGCAAGCCCAACATGCTTGCAGACTTGAGCAGCTTTCCTCCCATACACACACCGTGGGGCGACTTTCATTTCCGCGGCGGCCATCGCTTGTGGCACTCGCCCGAAGCCATGCCGCGCACATACGTGCCAGATACGGGCGAAATGAAAATTACCGACCTGCCCAATGGTGTGATCCTTGAAACGCAAACAGAACCGGGCACAGGAATTCGCAAGCGCATCGAAATCCATCTTGCCGCAGACAGGCCCTCTGCCACGCTGACACACACCCTCATCAACGATGGACTTTGGCCTGTCGAATTAGCCCCGTGGACGATCACCCAATTCCGTCTGGGCGGCACGGCGATTTTACCCATGCCAGTTGGGAATGTGGACGCTGCGGGGCTTTTACCCAACCGACAAATTTCACTCTGGCCGTACACGCGCCTCAATGATCCGCGCCTCAGCCTGAGAGACGACTATGTCATTTTCAAAGCTGATGCATTGCCGCCCTTCAAGATTGGCTACTTCAACCCGCATGGCTGGCTGGCCTATTGGCTGGATGGCGTTTTATTCCGCAAGACATTTGGCGCGCAAACTGGGGCGCTTTACCCTGACAACAACTGCAATGTCGAGATCTATTGCAACGATCAATTTGTGGAACTTGAAAGCCTCGCCCCGCTTACGACATTGAACCCCGGAGCATCGGTCGAGCACGTGGAAACGTGGGAAGTGCTTGATGGGATGAAGTCTCTGCCAGAAGACGCACAACAAATTTTGACGGTTTGATAGGCAGGTTACTCGCAATGACGGAATTCTAACCATTTACGACCCACTACTACTTAAATACTGGAGTCCGCAAGTTGAACTTGCGGACTCCAGTATTTAATCGGGGAGGGAATGCATGTATATGGCTGGCAGGCTGGGGTAAGTATGAGGCGAACGGTACGATATAATCCCATTCAATCAAATCAATCTTCGATCTTTATTGGAGAATGTGGACAATGACTCAATCAGATCTGTTCGGTGCATCAAAACAATTCTCTTCGCTTGAAGATGTTCTCACGGCGCTCAAAGGAATGAAGGATGACCCGCTTGCGAAGGCAGGGACGAATGTGGTCATCAGCCGCGGGAACCCGAAGGCGAAATTGTTAATCATCGGGGAAGCACCGGGGCCGCAGGAAAATATCAAAGGCAAGCCGTTCGTTGGGCCTGCGGGACAATTGCTGGATAAAATTTTGCAGGCGGGGAATTTTGACCCCGAGCAAGATGTGTACATCACCAACTCGGTGTTCCGCATGCCGCCAGGGGATGATGGAAAATCGTTCCGCAAGCCGAATGATACGGAGATCGAATACTACCGCCCGTTCGTGCTTGAGATTGCCCGCCTGATTGACCCACTTGTGATTCTGCTGACGGGGAATGTGGCCTGCCAATCCATTCTCAAAAAAACGGGCATTACCTCCCTGCGCGGGCAGTGGACAAATATCGAAAGCCATTGGCTCATGCCGATCTATCACCCATCGTATTTATTGAGAAACCAATCGCGTGAACCTGGTTCTCCCAAAGCCCAGATGTGGGAAGATATAAAAGAAGTCCGCAGGAAGTATGACGAACTGACGGCAGGCAACGCGACTGTTTAAAATAAAAATTTACGGAACTGGCGGCAAAGGCAGCGGACACTTCCACTCGGGCTCGGGCGAGCGCACATAAACATGGCTGGGGTCGGATAATTCGAAGACAACCAAGCCATCCAGATTCAGTTCGTTTTTGCAACCCACCACAACCACATCTGAGGCGTGTGATAAAAATTCGGATGGTGCGCCTTCAATAATTACGTTTTGTCTTCCAGCGTCAAAGGGGCCGATGACGATAAACACGGTGCGTGAAAAAGCAAGCGGCCGATAGGGATAATGGCGATCCATCTCGCCCATGCCCGCGGGGTAATAACGAGGATAAAGCAGTCTGCCGACAAGAACATCCGCCTGTGGGTCAGACAGGAACGCAGCAAGGTCCTGCCTGTCAAAACTGGTCTGCTCGAACATACCTTTTTGTTCCAGCATGACAAGGGTCTCATCTACGGAGCGGGATGGGTATCGTCTTTCAAACGGTTTTTCAGCAAAGGGAATCAATGAACCGATTGCAAACACGATCACAAGGGTGGAAAATATTCCGGAAAAACGCGGCGGGAATTGAAGCACAGGCAGCTTTTCTTCAACACCAAACGATAAAATTTCAGGGGGAGATTTCCATCCTGCGAGCTTTAGCGCCCAAATTACCAATTGCAGCAAGCCGGCCATATAGTACAGGCCAAGAATCCAATCAACTGGGACAATGTAGCGGCCGCCCGATGTAAAAGCAAGTGCATTGGAAAAGATATAGGTAAGGAAAAAACTTACAGGAATTAAGGATGCGATTCTGTTACGCACCCACATGGCTCCAAACCCCAGTGAGATCAATGCCATGTTTATAAAAAGAAAAATTCCGGTTGATAGACCAAGCCCCTCCCCCAACCAGTTGTTTTTCCAATAGGGTGTGCTTAGTTTTATGGTATTCCAAAGGTCGTCAAATACAAATGAGGTGGGCAGGAACAGGAATGAAGTGATAAAGTTGTGAAAGAAGTGGTTGACGATTCTGCATAATTGAGAATCGCAATACTCCGCAGCAGCCAAACCGGCAATGCGCTGGCGCGTTAAGTTTCCGGTCTGAACCTGAGCTCGGGAGCTGTGAACAGATGCAATTTCTGGAAGTTGTGCATCGGGAGTGCTTCCCTGCACCCCGTAACGGGCACGCAGAACTTCCTCAATGCGGTAATAGTACACATAGAACATGGGAACGCCGTTCGGGCGGTTCCTCAAGTCCCAGGGTGTTGTGGAAACCAACATACCGAGGATCAGCAACACGGTTCCAAGAACCGCAGCCTTCCATTGCGGGCGCAGTTTGATCCATAGATAAAAGACCAGCACGGGAAGCAGCAAAAGCACATGCGTCCGAAGCATGATCGTCAAGCCAAGCGCGCTGCCTGTCCACACGGCAAGATGCCATTTTGAAGGTTCTCTCAGCCACTTAAGAACAAGGAAAACAAAAACGGCAACACCAATGGCCGTGGCAAAATCGGTCAAGATCATCTTCGGGCTGGCCAGGTCGATCCACTTTGAAGCGACCAGAGAATTCAATCCGCGCAATATGATCAACACAGCAACAGAGACGCCCAATGCGCGGCTATGCACCTCCCTGCCAATGAGATACATCACCACAGGGAATACCGCAAAAATGACAGCCTGTGCCGTCATCATCAGATCCATGTTCTGCCCGAAAAGCATGTGCAGATACGTGAGGAGCGCAATATAGAGCGCACGGTCAAAATATTGGCCGTTGAAAATACCCTGCCCGATCAGTGCAAATTGGCTGCCAATATCAAACGTGGCGCTGTCCGAATACGGGTACATCAGGTTATCAAGCGTATCAGGCATGAAGAAATTGGGCTGGAGGGGCTCATGCGCCCACAGCCATGCGGTAACGAGCCATATCCCCAGGCACATCAGCACATCAAGCAGGTATGGAGACCTTGTCCCCCATTTGGGTTCCATCCATAGCAAGAAAGCGCCTGCTGCTAGTGCGAGAAGAATCTGCAAGCCCAGCACGGGTACGCCGGAAGCATACCAATAATCCCCGGGGTTTTGAAGCCCAATGCCTGTGGAAACAACAAGCCCGCCAGCCAAAATAAATAAGAACAAAATAGCGATCGCCTCCCAAACCGCATATCTACTGCCCAGGAAGATCGAACCGATGGATTCTTTTCCGCGTTCAAGGATGACAAGCAGCATCGTGACCGCACCGACAACTGCCAGCCACACAATGACAGATTTCAACTTTGTGACATATCCCGCCATCTCACCAAGGCGATAAAAAAGGCATGAACAAAATTATCCAGCAACTTAAAAAAACAGCAAGCGCTGTCCACAAAAGCGCTGCGTTCACCTTTGGATTGTTAAAGGTAATGTCCCACAATCGGCGTGTCCATTTCGGGTGGCGGATGAGCTGCCAGGTCAACGCGAGGAAGAGCAGCAACAAGAAAAGAATCGCAGAGCCAAGCAGGATCATCTCCAATGAATATCCAAGCAGGAAGGCATTCTGAGACTCGGACTTTGATTGAAGGACCGAAAAAAGAGTAACCAACGCCCCAAGTGACAGAAAGGCTGCGTATAGGATCGGCAATACGTGCGGCTGTCTCAAACGGTTGATGTACCCAGTAACTTTATGCACCATTTTTTCCTTGAATTGGATCATCCAATGTCGGTTTGCGTTCCAGCCATAGCAGGGCGGCAACCCCGCAGAATATCGTCAGAACAAAAAATAGCATGGCCACAAGCGGGGGAAGGTAAAGGGTCAGGAAGGCAAGGCAGCTCACAATAAAAGAGGCCATGTGAGTGATCAGCACGGAAAACCTTGGCGAAAAACCCAGAGCGATCAAGCGGTGATAGGTATGGTCACGCCTGCCGCTCCCTACTACCTGTCTTCTCCTGAGGCGGGATAAAACCACCAGTGTGGTATCAAAGATCGGGACGCCCAGCAGCATGATGGGCACGATCCAGAAGACTCAGGGCTGCGATTGAGGGGATTATACATGATGCCAAACGAGGCGAGCAAAAAGCCCAGTGTTTGCGCGCCTGAATCGCCGAGGAAGAATTTACCTGCAATCTTGTTCCAAAAATATAACCCGGCGCAAATCCCCAACAGGGCGGCCGACCAGACCGCGAGCGCGGTCTGATCCGCAAGTTTTGTGGCGCCAAAAAAACAGGCAAAAGCAATCACCCCGAGGCCGGCTACGATCCCGTCCATGCTATCTATCATATTCATGGCGTTGGTAATGCCAACGACCCAAAACAGGGTAATGAGAATATTCAATGTCTCTGCGACGAACAAAGGGATCTGCCCAGCCTCGGCAAAAAATGTCATAAAGTGGACTTGCACCCCCAACAAGACCAAAATCGCCGCGGCGATCAATTGGCCGATCAATTTTGGGCGGGCACCCAGCCCTTTATAGTCATCCCAAAGACCAAAGAGGAAAATTACAACCGCCCCTGAAAAAATTACAAGACTCTCACGGCTCAGGTATTGACGAAAGAGAAAGACGGTAACGGCAAGGGTAATCGTCAGCAGGATACCCCCAGCCAGCGGCGTTGGGTAAGCATGCGTTTTATGAGAGGCAGAACCGGGGATATCGATCAAATTCAATCGGTTTGCCAAAAGCATGGCAGGGTATCCCAGAATGATGCTTATTAAAAAGCCGACAACAAGTGGAGAAAAAGGGTTACCCATGATTCCGTTTTATGAAAACCTTTTGAAGCAAATTTTGTAATATGTGAATAACGAAGCCTCTACGCCCTGCACTTATCTCATGCGGAAACGGCGGGCAAGTTCCAAAATAAAACCTGCCGTCTGTGCGCCTACACGCAAAAATTTTATTCCCTACCGGGGAAATTTTAGAATTTTATTTTGAGAGTTAAGAAGGCTTGCGAGTACCTACAATTTTTTCACGGCTCAATAATACCACCATAAGATTAATCACCATCTTGGCCAGCATTGCGAAGTAGTAAAACGGGTGGAACCAAAAGGGATAATCCTTAGCCAGGTTTTTCTGATAGTACAAGTAATAGGAGCGATGCCACTGGTACACGCCAAAGTACGGGTTAACGCCTGAGCCTCCCCTGCCCCCATAGTGAATCACCCGGGCGGTTGGAACAAAATACACCTTCCAGCCTGCCTGACGCGCATGAACACAATAATCAGTATCTTCCTGATAGGCAAAATAACGCTCGTCCAGGTAACCGATCTGTTCAATGACTTCACGACGAATCAACATGCAGGAGCCTGAAACCGCCTTCACTTCATTGATCTGGTCATTATCAAGGTGGTTCAACAAGTAACCTGTAAAGCGTTGATCTTTTGGAAACAGGCGGGCCAGCCCAAGGAAGTATGAGAAAACCTCCCACGGGCGGGCTTCTCCCCGACGGCACTGATATTGCAGTGTGCCATCACGATTCAATACTTTGGGAATACAGATCCCGGCCAGGGGAGTATCTTCCATAAACTGGACGATCGTTTGCAGGGCATTATCAAGGATGATCGTATCGGGATTAAGCAGGAGGTAATACCGCGCATCCAGTGTCTTCAATCCCTGATTGACTGCGCGAGAGAATCCAAGATTCTCATTGTTCCGGATTAGGTTGACGTTCGGGAATTTAAGGCGGATCTCTTCGATCGTTTCGTCCTGAGAGTTGTTATCCACAACGACAACCTGCAAATCCACGCCCTGGCCTTTTTCAAAGAGCGAGGTCAGGCATTCCAACACTTCCTCCCTGGATTGACGGGTAACAATACAGATGCCGAGGGAGTTCATGATCAGTCCTTTTTCGTACGCGCACGGGAAGCATAATGAGGGGCAAATATTTCTTTAATCATTACGCGATAAATATCCCTATTACCGACTATTCGCATTTTTTGAACCTGTTTTCTTTTACGAAGAATAGCGGGCAGTGAACGAAATGCAGCCAGCTTGGATTTCAAGACAACATTTCTATTCTCCCGCAGCAAAAAGGCAAAAGACAAATATATATTCATTACCATATGAAGGGGTAAGTACATCCAAAACAATAAACCCGGCATATCCTTGAAAAAGGTCCATACCAGGTTTCGATGACCGTGATAGAAGGAAAAATCACTTGCTTTCCCTGTGCTGGCAGAACCAACATGGTGAACCACAGCCTGGGGGATATACAAACATCGCCCGCCAATCAGGCGCAAACGAAAACTTAAATCCACATCTTCGAAATAAGAAAAATAATCCTCGTCAAAGCCGTCAACCTTGAGAAAATCATCCTTACGATACATCGCAGCAGCGGCGCAGGCACTAAACACTTCTTTTTGTTGAAGACCATGCTCTTTTACAGACTGGTTATATCCAAGGCGCCAGGCGAGCCCGCTCACATGATAGGCATCACCAGCACCATCAAGAAGTTCAGGGTCATTCGCTTGAATTTGACGGGATGTAAAAAATGAAAACTGGGAATTAGTCTCTGCCCCATGCATTAACTGTTCAAGCCAATCCGGCTCGGGAAACGCATCCGCATTAAGCAGTGCGATCCATTTTCCGCGTGCAAGCCGGACACCAATATTATTGGCGATAGAAAAGCCCAAATTCTCCCCCAATCTCTCAACTCTCACGGGAAAAGCAGAAACAACTTTTACAAGGTTATCCGATTTGGCATCTTCGGAATCGTTATTGTCAACAATTAGTACCTCAAAATCACGAAAGGTTTGCGCGGAAAGATGCTCCAGACAGGTTAATAGGTATTTTTCGTTGTTCCAGGATACGATAATTACTGAAATTGCCGGAGAGGGTAAAGACATAATATTTGACGAGATCAAGCAGGCAAAAAACGGACCTGTTTTAGCAGAATGGGATAAAAAACTTTAGGCTTGAGAAACAGAGGGGAATTGGCTACTTATGGGGAAACAGGTTATCGGTAGCCAAGAACGATATTGGTCACGATATCGCTAACGTTCTTAGCCAAATATTCCCTGGGCGGAGTCCAGCTTGGATTGCGGCTTAGAACAACTTTGACACATTGCAATATCAATTCGGAATTAGCGCCGCTTAGTATATTGCTGCCACACTCAATCGTTTCCGGTCTTTCTGTCACATCTCGGATGGTGACATTTGGAATTCCAAAAATCGCGCATTCCTCCTGCACGGTGCCGCTGTCGCTGATCACACACTTTGCATTTTTTTCCAGGGTAATAAAATCGAAAAATCCAAAGGGTTGCATAAAACGAATTTTTTCGTTGTCAACATTAAGACCAAAATCCTTCATTCGCATTCTAGTACGCGGATGTGCGCTGACGATCACAGGCAGGTCATATTGTTTCTGCAAAAGTTCAAGCGACAAAGCGAGCTGGCTTAATCGTTCAGTTACATCCACATTTTCCGCACGATGCATTGTCACCAGGAAATAATTTCGAGCTTCCACACCCAGTTCTGCAAGCACAATGGATTTTTCAATCTGAGGAGAGTAGTATTGAATTACTTCATTAATGGGGTTACCGGTCACATAGACGCGCTCCCCTGCAATGCCCTCCCGCAGCAGGTTCTGGCGGCTGCGTTCCGTATATGGCATCAGTATATCGCTGGAATGATCAATGATGCGGCGATTGACCTCCTCCGGCACGCGATCATCATAGCAGCGATTCCCGGCTTCCATGTGATATACCGCTATCCCTAATCTTTTTGCAACAATAGCCGAAAGGGCGCTGTTTGTATCACCAAGCAGAAGCAGGAGATCAGGGTTTTCATTTCGAAGGATTTTTTCACTTTCAGAAATAATCTGTCCGATTTGTTCCCCGAAAGATGCCCCCGTACACCCATATAATAATCAGGAGGGCGAACTCCCAATTGATCGAAGAAAATGTCGCTTAATGTTGAATCGAAATTCTGGCCTGTATGAACCAGACGATGGTCGCAAAGTCCATCCAATTTTTCAATAACGCGGCTCAGGCGAATAATCTCCGGACGCGTACCTAAAATAGTTACAACTTTCATCGAAGCAATTCCCCATCTTCCTGGGGATTGTCGTTAAGCATTAATTGATATTGGTGAAGCATTTTGACAACTTCTTCGGGCGACATAACATTATCGGCGGACGAATACTCATTTTTCAAGGCAGGCGTAAATTCCTGGTCTTCAAGCAATTCAGGCAACATTGGCAAAATAGCGTAATATTTTTCGCGGTCTACAGCGCGGTGGCATTCTTCTTCCGAAATAAGAATCTCATGCAGTTTTTCTCCCGGACGGATACCTGTAACAACCATTTTGACCGGGCTGTCGCCAATCAAAGCAGCAGCAATATCCGTGACCCTAGCGGAAGGCACCCGCGGAATATAAGTTTCACCTCGCTTTGCGCCTTTATATGCGGCGAATATTGTGTCCACTGCCTGATCAAGGCTAAGTAAAAACCGTGTCATGTCTGACGTCGTAATGGTAACCGGTCCCCCATTTCGAATCTGGTCATGAAAAAGTGGAATCACTGAACCACGCGATGCAAGTACATTGCCATACCGCACACATATAAAACGCGTTTCCGGACAGCGCATATTGGCCTGGATAAAAATGCGCTCCTGAAGAGATTTCGTCATCCCCATTACATTTACAGGCTTGCAAGCCTTGTCTGTAGATACTCCAACCACTGTCTCAACTGGCAAATTAAGTTCCTGGATGGCACGGACAATGTTTTCCGGACCGCCGATATTCGTCATCACAGCCTGGTAAGGGAAATATTCACAGGTGGGCACCTGCTTGAGCGCCGCGGCATTAAATACTACATCCACCCCGCGTAAAGCTTCAGCCACACTATGAAAGTCGCGGACATCTCCAATACGAAAATCCAGCACTCTTTGAAAATTGCGAAAAATTATTTCATCGGTTGCAGCCTGCTTGTTCATATAGCTCATGCGCATTTCGTGTTGCTTGGCTTCATCGCGCGAAAAAATGATGATCTTCCGAGGGACACCGAGCTCATTCTTTAGCAAGCGTCTAACAAGAACTTTTCCGAGGGAACCAGTGCCTCCGGTGACAAGAATTGTTTTTTCAGTAAGCATGCGTTTTATCCTATAATTTAATTGTAGAAATCAGAGTCTCTTGCCATTTCCTGGATCATGTCAAACCAGGAGGGCGGTTTATAGCCAGTAGCTTGACGGAAACGGGTCGAATCAAGACTGCGATCCTTAAAAAAATCTTCATCAGGCTGGATATTAATCTTTCTCCCGAAAGTCTGGTTGACGATCTGCAACAAGTCATATTTATTTATGGAGTTGCTGGATACATGATAAAGGCCAGTAAGTTCGGGGCTGGGAATAACTTTTTCCATGATAATGCGCGAAAGCTCATCAGTAGTAAAGCCTGAGAATATGGCGCGTTTATATCCACGAATAGTATCTCCATCTTTATGAGAAAGAAACCATTCGATTAATCCTAAACGTGTTTTTAGTTCACGGCCAATGATGGATGTGCGCAAGGTAATACTGTGCGGCGGATAGGCCACTTCACCCAGAAATTTAGATCGCCCATATAAATCTTCCGCATCCGACTCGTCACTTTCCAGATAATTGCCTTTTTTTCCGGAAAAAACACAATCAGTGCTGATGTGGATCATACGAATTTTTGCCGCACGGCAAATCAGTGAAATACGGTGCGGAAGCAAAGCATTTAGAGAAATAGACAAGATTGGATCGCGGGCAAGGTGACCCATCTGCTTGATCAATCCGATACAATTAATAACCAGATCAGGTTGAATGGAAGCCAAAGCACGTGTTACTTGATCAAAGTTACTGGCATCTACATCCGTACGAACATATTGAGACGGAAATTCAGAACGGGCAGGAAACGAGGATGAAGCCTGGCGTACCGTAACCCATACCTCATGTTCTCTACGTAAATTAATCCATAAACGGTGACCAAGCATGCCGTGACCGCCCAAAATCAGTATTTTCATATAGGCGCTCCATTTTTTACGGATTCGTCGTTTTTCATAGAATGCAATTCCAATTCAACAGCACTTGTGATCTCCTGCAACGAAAGCGAAGATGATTTTACTCTACTTCTATTAATGACACGCACCAAATCAAAAAACTCATTGAGCGTATCGAAATAATATACACCGTGCTCCTGATCATCAGGGGGGAATATATCCAACATTCCGCTCAATCTTGTAGCAATCACCGGTTTTTCACAAGCAAGATATTGATAAACTTTGCTTGGAAATATAATGTTTGTAATATCATTAATAATGAAAGGGTTGATGCATATGTCGGCTACATTGATATATCTTGGAACATCTCTATAATCCACAAACCCTGTCATTATCACGCGGCCTTGCAATCCAAGCTCACTAACCAATTGTTTTAACTCCTCGAATTGTTCGCCTCCGCCAACCAATAAAAGCCTCAGATCAGAAAAATCTGATAGCCGCGAAGGAATAGCACAAATAATTTCTTTTAATCCTGAAAATTTATAGAATGTACCTGAAAACAATAGAATCAAATCTCTTTCGCTTAGACCAAGGTTTTCTAATAATTGCTTATCCTTCGGCTGGTAATAAAAACTATCGGCATCTGCACCGGTGGGCAAAAACGAACAGCGCTCAGGCTTCGCACCATTTTTTATTATATATTCAACCAATTTATGAGTAATCGCTGAAACCCTGTCCGAATACCTATATACAAATTTCTCCAACATCATTGTTGGAAGCCGTAAGAATAGGTGGGGAACAATCTGGTGGGACACATCTAAAGAACGGTAGAGAACAGGAATGTGATACTTTTTTGCAAGCATTATTGTTTGCAATCCGTTCGTAGGTACTGCGAACAGAATAATATGGCTAATCCTATTCTCCCGGATCGTTTTCTCAATCAGAAAGAAGTAGGAGAAAAAAGCCGTTATACGGCTAATCACTGGTATTTGAATAAACGCCGGGCGTATCAGCGTAATACTGTTCGATTTATTTGCGCGGCTAATATTAGAATAAACTACACTCTTGGTGAACCAATCAACTTTTCCGGATTTTGACCAATTGGTAGGGAAGTCGATCACAGACACTGTATGCCCACGCGCCGATAATATCTCGGGTATAATTTGATATTCATATATTACTTTATCAACATACTCGGTTTCATGCACGACAAGAATGTTCATTTTCCTTGACAATCAATATATTCCTTATATATTTCTATCTTTCTTGAACCAGTCAAAATATTCCTGCAGACCGGAGAGAATATCAGAATCTGGCGCAAATCCCAATTCAGACCCAGCCTTCGAAATATCCGCACGACAATTTAGAACTTCCCCGCGACGCGGAGGAGCATTTACAACCTCAACAGCCTTAATTCCACTAGTTTTCTGGCAATAGCTCGCCAACGTATTAATTGTAATATCGAAACCCGAACCTAAATTGTATACTCCTGTGTGCTGAGCACGTGTTGCCGCAAGAAAATTGGCTTTTGCTACATCCTTCACATTCACAAAATCCCGGGTTTGTTCACCTGTTCCATAAATGATGAGCGGCTTGCCCTGCAATAAACGGTCAGCGAAGATAGGAATTACATTACCATATGCATCATAGCGCTGATGAACACCATACACATTAAAATAACGCAGGCAGATCACGGTCATACTATATAATTTGGCGAACGTCAGCATATACTTTTCTGCTGCAAGCTTGCTTACCCCATAAGGAGAATCAGGATTTTGGGGATGATCCTCTGCAATGGGCATGGTCAGCAGTTCTCCAAAAATGGCTGCGGAGGAAGAATATACAATCCGCTGCACGCCAGCTTTACGCGCTGCTTCAAGCAAGTTAACTGCGCCCAATACATTTATCTGAGCGTCCTTCTGTGGGTGCTCAAGTGATTTTACATTGCCGATATGTGCTGCAAGGTGAAAAAAATCGTATCCATACCGTCAACGGCATCTTGGATCAAATTTGCATCGCACATATCGCCTTGAATAAATTCAACTGGTAAATTTTCTATATTCTTAATATATCCAGTAGAAAGATTATCCAATACGCGTACTATAACCCCTTGCTCGACCAACAGGCGGACAAGATTGGAACCAATAAAACCAGCCCCACCAGTAACAAGAACTTTTCTAGGAATTTCAAATTTAATAGACATCTATTCTCACATTTTTTGGATTTCCAGAAATATTTTACATCCACTGAATTGGATAAAAGATAAAAAAAAAAAACATTCTACTTATCCAGGAGCGCTATTCTATCTTGAGCAGGTTTCGGCAGAAGCGCAATTATTGTAAAGGAAAACAACATGATCATCAAAGCCGGCAAGTTATTTTGCAGCAACAATGGTTTGTTTGTATAAGAAAATAAAGACGAAGAATAAGCAAAAGAAATTAGTGAAATTAAAAAGATATATAGCAGTCGAAAACTAGGTGCAGGATTTAAGTCAATTCTGTTGCCAATAGCAATCCCAACGGCACTTCCTAGAACAGATAATGTATAGTCGTGACTAATTGCCGGCACAAGAAGAGCAACAATCGTAGAAACTACAAACATATCTGAATTAAAACCTTTTATGTTTTTCTGAAAAGACCTAAAAACTACTAACAGGAAACATAAGAGAGACAAAATCGTTAACGCACTTCCAATCATAGTAGCATTTTCAACTGCCCAGCCATGAACAGCGACCAATTGATAGTTGAAAAAAATAGCTTGAAATTGCCCTGCCTGCAACAGCAGGATAAACGATTTGATCGAATGATTGCCAATCCACACATAACTTGCAAGTGTCGTTATATTTGTAATTCCCTCCAAAAACGCTCTTACCGGTTGATAGCCGAGAACCAATAAAAACAGGAAATTTAATATACCTATCCCCGTAAATCGTTTAAAGTTCGTCTTCCACTCCCTCCAATCATCAATAAACATAAATATAAATATTAGAGGATAAATTTTAATATGCACGCCAATGGAAAATAATACATAAGCGATAAAGCGGGACTTGGGCTTGAAGTGAAATAGATAGATTGCCATTAAAACAAATTGGAATGCAATGACATTGAATTGTCCACGCTCCATTTCAAAATGAAAACCATAAGAAAATAACCCAGCAAAAAAAAGAGCAATGATAAGCAATATCCCTTGTTGCTTCTTTACAATTAAAGATGGAAGAATAAACGCGATACACAAATAAGACAAAAAAATAACTGCGGCAAAAGCTTTATACACATCCGCAGGATCAACCGAAGCAAAGGGAGTCATCAGCAATGTAACCAAAGGTGGATATGCATTAGCAAATTCCCCTTGATTAGCAAACGCCCTCCCCATAGATAAAAACAACCGCAGGTCACCGCCAATGGGAGTTATTGCGTCAAGGTATGGCCCAAATTTCATACTTTGTTCAGAGTTAAGAAATACTGGCGAAATAAAAAAAAGAAAATAAGCCGCCAAAAAGCTCCCAAAAAACCAATACAGGATAGGCGCATCGTATATTACGATAAATATATTCTTAAGTTTATTCCAAATCTGTCTCCAATACCAACTATTTTTCATCATTTTTTTCCAATTTTTCTTAATCTATTTTCTTTACGCACTAACTAAGTGATCAATCGAAAGAATTTAGAAAATAATCCTATCGCCACACCGCACTGACGCGCGGCGCAAAGAACGCGGCTCGCAATGACGGAATTCTAACCATTTACGACCGACTACTTAAAATCTACTTATATCACTAGTAGTTTAGGCAAATCTGTATGGACAGTTGGAATCTACAAAATTTTTTCCTTAATAATGTAATTGGGTCTGCCTTTCACCTCATCCAAAATACGCCAAATATATTCACCCAGCATGCCAAGCATTAACATTATTAATCCACCTATTACCAAAATTAAAATCATAATCGGCGCCCACCCCTGAAAAGGCGTTTTGTTCATAAAATAAACCTGTATAATTGTTACAGCATAAGCGAACCCGCTAAGAGCTACAATACCACCAATGATGGTCATTAAGCGCAAAGGAAAATAGCTAACATTTAAAAAGCCTGAATAGAAATTCCCGAAACGTTTAAAAAAATCGTATTGTGATTTCCCAATTTGTCTTTCCAACTTATGGTACGGAATATACTTCACCCTGAATCCTGCCCACAGGATATCATATTGATAAAAACGATGCCGTTCTTTTAAAGAATTAATTGCGTTCATAGGCCCCCTATCAAGCAATGTAAAGTCAAAACCTCCTGGAGGAGCATCTGGCAGCATCAACTTATAAAATATTTTTGATGTTATCTTTTTTGACACAGATGTGCCGTGTGAAATTCTGTAACTTATTACTATATCACTTCCCTGTTCCCATTCCTTAATCATCAGCGTACATTGTTCAGGAGGATCTTGCAAGTCTGCTGCCATGTTGATAACACAGTCTCCAGAGGCATTGTCCCACCCGGCAAGGATGGCCGCCATTTGTCCGAAGTTTCTTGAAAAAGAAATTATTTTCACATTATCATCCCTTTTCCGAAGTGCTAGCAGTTCCGCAAGAGAATCGTCCCTTGAACCATCATTTACAAACAAGAGTTCATAGGTATGAAGTGGAAAGTGGGTTGTTAACTCATAAATCATCCGCTCATACAAAGGAGTCAGCGAACCCTGATTTTGATATACGGCGAAACAAATTGAAATATGGCTCATATATACGATAAGATTATTAAGAAATCTTCCTTCCTTTTTCACACATCAAGAAAATACTTGAGCACAAATCCGGATATTGCTGTCCCAGTTGGTAACAGCCTTCCAAATATTCAGGCGAGATAATATCTGTATTAAGCAACCTATCCCATTGAAAATTGGCCAACGCTTTAAAGAAAATACCGGAACGATGCACCACATTCAAGCCTGCGGCTTTCGCATCTCTCTCCAATGTATCCAACGTATATGTTATGCGATGTCCGTGTTCTTTTTCTGCGGGGGTGATCGCCGAATTATGGCTTATCAATCCCATTTTTACTGCAATTTGTCTGGAAGGCGCATTGGCATTCGGGCAGACAAGAAAAAACCTGCCATGATCTGACAGCCATTCATCGTTGATTCTTTTCATTACAGCAATTGGATCATCCAGATGTTCCAACACATGTGTCAATATGATATTGTCGTATTTAATCGGTAGAGTTACAGTTTCAAACAATGCGTGGACATATTTCACCGCGTCGCCCAAATCTTTTCTCGCAATTTCGATGGCTTCATCAGAGACTTCCACGCAGGTGATATCCTTGAAGAAGGGAATAATACGTTTTGTAAAATCGCCTTTGAAACTACCCAGCTCCAGCACATTTCCCTCTTTGAAAAAGGGAATAAATGATTTTAGCATATAGGGATGCATGACATCAAAATCAAAACCATAGGCGTATCTATGTTCTGATGTGTCTTTAAGTTCCTTGTTATAATCTCTTTTTGAATTCATATTATTATCCTGTTTTAATTTCCGGGTTTTGCTTTTTGATGATGATCATCCATTATCAATCGGCTGAAATCATTTATTCAACTTCAGCTTCATTATTAAAAAATCGCCGTTAACACTATCAACTGTAAAATCAAACTTCCCATAAAGTTTGATGGCATAAATACTCTCTGCGTTTACCTCTAGCTTTATTTCTTCAAAACTTTTTCTGGCGGCATATTCGATGCATTGCTCTAGTAATTTTGAAGCAACACCTAAACCCATAAAATTCTTCAAAACGCTTACATTTGTAATAAATGCCGAACTATCAAATTCATTAAAATAAACCGCAATCAGCCCCACAAGAGAAAACTCCTTCCATGCTTCAAACGTGACGGATTTTTCAAATAGTTTTCCGGAATATTCTTCAAGATCAACTCTCTTCATCAATGGAGGGGAAAAGTTTTCGCTACATTCCGCTAAATGCACCAAAATATCCTTTGCAACTGCTGTTTTTATTTTGTACCGAATATCCATATTTTATCAGTCAGCAACCACAGATGATGCTACCTCTCTAGAACAGCAAGACCAAATCCCAAACGCCCAAACTCATTGCCATTATATAGCATATATATTTTATCCTCACAGCGAAAGACATGGGGATAACACATCATATCGGAATCCCAATCTCCGTCTGTGGTATCAATTCCAGTAGTAGTGTCGTCTCTGATCCAATTTTGCATATTCTCTGAAAAGGCATGCCCAATCCTATATGCGCTATTTTTATCCTGACGGAAGCCGATTGCCTGCCGGTAACAAAAATACATGTGATATTTTCCGTCTATTTCGATCACAGTCGGAAGAGCCTGGCACTCATCAGCATTCAATTTATCAGTAACCAATTGTCGGCCATCCTTTATCCAGTTTATTCCATCATTAGAAACGGCGTGTCCGATTTTGTATATGCGCTCCTTGACACGCTTTTCCGGATTATTTATCCACCTGAGACCGTATATGTACCACATGTGATAAAGGCCATTAATATTAAGCACAAAAGGGTCACCCACCAAAAAAGGCTCGGAGGGTGATGAAGTGAGAACAGGGCCATCACCAATTCTCTTAAAGGTTAAACCGTTGTCATTGCTGACAGCAAGCCCAATGGATGTTTCAACAGACACAGATACCCGCCTGCTCCAGCCGCTAATGTAGCCCAAGACTCTCCCATGGTCGCGCATGATATTTAACGGGAAAATCCCGTGCTCATCAAAGCAACCCAAACCGCCCAGTTCAATAACCGTATTTGTGGAAACTGCGATCACTTTTTTGAAGGATTTGTCCATATCAACAAATGCTATATGGCTCAGGTATTTCCCGGTTTCATCCTTTTCCCTGGTCGAAAAATAAATCCTTACAAAATCATCAAAAACCAGGGACTGGGGTGATTGGGCAAATTCAATGCAATTATTCGGCAGATTATATTCTGTTGGGTCGAAAATTTTTCCGAGTTTCTTCCATTTCATAAGAACAGCCTCTAATTCAGATTAATCCAATTGCAACTTTGCCATACCAAACCCATACCTGCCTACCTGATTACCCAGATAAAACATATATACATTGCCATCAAGTTCAAAGACATGCGGATAACTGATCATCTCCGAATCCCAGCCCACTTCTGAAATATCGATTCCTGCTTTTGCATCATCACGTACCCAATGAAGTAAATCATTAGATGAGGCATACCCAATCCGATATCCCTTTTTTCTGCCTCTAAACCCGGCACTATACCGATAGCAAAAAAACATATGGTATTGACCTTCATAAAAAAAGACATCAGGACTAGCCTGCGCCTCATTTTCCTCGACCTTGCTCTTAATGAGGTCGTTATCTTGCTTTACCCAATTAATTCCATCATCTGAAACAGCCATGCGGATTTTATACACAGGCTCCGGTTTGCCTTCTGCTATAACCCATTTTCTCCCCGCTATATACCATAAATACCATCGGTCTTGGAATTTTCTAATCTTCGGGCCACTTAAAATAAACGGCTCATTAACACTGTAAGAGAGGATGGGGCCGGCGCCAAACCTTTTGAAGGTTACACCATTGTCATGGCTCATTGCCAGTCCAATCGCCACATTAAATGGAACTGATTCGCACCTTGTCCAACCGCCGTAATACGCTAATATCTCTTCGTCATTTCTGATCACCGAAGTAGGATAGGTTCCAAATTCATCAAAGGTTCCTACTTCCCCCAATTCCAACATTGGCGTTTGAGCTACATTGACGATATCGAACAAATTATTTCTATTCAAGTCCACAAAAGCTGAGTAACTGACGTATTGCCCGTTTTTATCTGGCAAGGGTCGGCAGGAAAAATAAACGCGAATAAATTCATCAAAAATCAAAACCGAGGGAGCTTGGGCGAATTCATTCAACCAATCTAATCCTTTTATTTGGGTCGGATCGAAAACCCTGCCTAGTTTTTTCCAATTAAACATATTCCATATCCATCATAACAAATTTATTTTTTTTGTAAAACGGCGGTAAGACTTAATCCAAGTGGAAAGCGCACAAACTTCTCAATAAAACTTTCAAACGGAATCACATATTTATCATAAATATTCCCCTGATTCTTTACAAGCTGGACACCATCTGTACTGGCTAGTTTTGTTTTTCTTATTTTGAAAAAGTATAGTGAACCAAGAACTCCTAATATATCCTGATACCAAATATCCGTAATCGTATATTTATCTGTATCCACAATATCCTTAAGGATTTTTTTGTTATACCTTCTATAATGCCCCAGCATCTCATCGTGAACAGAAAATAAGGAGGGCAGGGCAGGCACTTCAATCAAGACTATCCCGCTCGGTAACAGTAGTTCATGAACTTTATTCAAAGCTTCTCTATCTTTTTCAATATGCTCCAACACATGAACGAAAATAGCGGTATCAAACTGCCCAAATGTATCCTTGCTCAAATTAAACAAATCCACCATATGAAACGAAACATGGTCAGGAAATTTATATTTATTTTCATGTGTTTCAAACAGCGTAATAGACGGCTCAATGGAAACTATTCTATCAAATCGTGCCGAATGTTTGACAATTTGATTGGTGAAGGATCTGTCTCCACTACCAACTTCCAAGATATTTTTACCTAAATATTTTGAAATAAGATCATATTGATACTTTCTATAGTTGCTCAATTCGAACTCTTCCAATTCCCCCGACAACCAGTCCATTCCATGAACATACTTGTCAGGTTCTTTATTAATTATAAGCTTATCATCCATATCCATATTATCACCTTTCATACTATCGCATAAAAAGAGGTTAAATATTTCATTATTTCCTCTTTTGAATTAAACATCATCACATCTATTATTGACAAAAAAGGATAAAACTCATTGCCAGACTGCTGATAGACAAAATCGGTTGTTCTAAGAAAACACAAATCTATATCTTCGCTCCTGAAATCAACCTTAGAGTATATTTGAATCCCGCCAATGGGATTTATATATATATCTGCTTTTCTGGCTTTGCATATTGCTATGACTTTTTTTTCCGCCTTTAGTTCATGGTCAACACGGATCGTTGATGACACTAACAAAGGCGTTGAAATTCCCAAATACTCCCTGACCAGATTCAGGGAATTTAGGATAAAACTAAACAAATTAGATTCCTCAAATAAAATACTTCTTTCAATTACAGGGTAAGCCGAATCAAAACATGGTGCCTTTCTATAAGATGCAATTATCCTATTAAGCATTTTATGTTTTTCAAACGACCAACTGTCTGCCAAGTATCGGTCCCTGACATCCAAATGATCCGAATCTTTTTTTAGAGGAAGAGAGATATAAGAATCTTTTCCATTAACCAATATCCTGTTCCTGTTAATCCATCCTTTTTTTGTATATTCGATATTATCATAAATCACAAACTCATCAACAGCATTGATGAGTTGAAAATATCCAATATAAGGGAAAAAATACGGCTGCATGATCGCTATTTTCACAATAACTCACATCCAATTCAATCTACCTACAGTTGATCTAACTTACTATCAGAACTTTCCTAATCAAATCGGAAATTCGTAAAACATCCTGTTTCTCCAAGCTGTCATAAAGTGGCAGACAGAGCACACGGGAACTGATATCCTCCGAAATTAGGCATGGCTGCCTAGCCTGAAGAAAAGGAAGTGTATTTAACGATGGATAAAAATATCTTCTCGGATTGATCTGATTTGAGTTAAGCGTTTGTTTTACGGTCAGAAGCTGAGTTTCATTTTGGAATACAACGGGGTAATAGGCATAATTATATTCATAGTTTTGCAAGATTTTGAAGAAAACGATCCCCAAATCTCTTAACTCATTATCATAAATTTCACAGATTACGCGGCGCCTTTGTGCAATATCAGCCACATTAGGCAACACACACAGCCCCATGGCAGCATGAAACTCAGAGTTCTTTGCATTTATACCCAAGGTGAAGTATTCATCCCCTAAATGACCAAAGCTTTTTACTTTTGTCAGGATGTCTGCTAATTGCGGAGTATGCGCCACAATCGCCCCGCCTTCCACCGTATGAAATAATTTTGTAGCGTGAAAACTAAGCGTGGAAAGGTCGCCATAATTCAACAAGGAGGAGCCATTCAATTTACATCCAAAAGCATGGGCAGCATCATAAATCACCTTTAAATTATATTTTTTTGCAATCTTATCAATTGCTTCCACATCACAAGGGTATCCATACACATGCACAGCTAAAATCGCCTGTGTACGTTCAGTGATGGATGCTTCGATCTTAGCGGGATCAATACAAAATGTTTTTGGGTCAATGTCTACAAAAATTGGTTCACAATATTCCCACAGAATAGCATTAGTGGTAGCAACATAAGAAAAAGGTGTGGTAATCACCTCGCCTTGAATTCCCAGGGCTCGCAAAGCAATTTGAATAGCCATAGTGCCATTGGAAATGTATTGAACAAAAGGCACACCTAAATATTCTGCCAGCTTGGCTTCCAGTTCCTGCACCAGCACGCCATTATTTGTCACTGCACCTGACGCCCACAGTTTTTCAAGGTACTTAACGTATTCTTTCAAAGGAGGCAGATACGATTTAGTTACATTTATCATTTTAGTCCTTCAGTTTCCATAAACCAATTCATTTTTCAATAAGCAGAAATCCGACAGCAGGCAGTCTATATCAAAATCTATAACTTTCCAGCAAATAAATGAAGAGGTGATCGGCAATTTTCCTCCAACTTACCCACTCTAAGGAAGCAACGCCCACTTTCATGAGCGATGTATTATATTAGAAGAATCAACACAGGTAATACCTGTAAAATTATTTTAAACATACTCTTTTCAAACTCCATACCCCAAAGATTATTCGCCAAACTTTTGATACAGTTTTTCGAGAACATCTATACCATCATGTAAAGGTTCTTGGGGTATATTTTGCATATCCACAGTTATACACTGAATTAATAACTGCCATCCCAAAATGAGAGGTAGAACGGCAATCATCACTGTTCCAGTGGAAGCAATCATACGTGTAATAGAAGAATAATACCAATGATAAAGCCCAAACAATAATCCGAATGCACTAAAGCCCAACCCCAAGATCAGCAACAATGAAAAAACGCCAAAATCGCGGACAAAATATTGTATCAATAATCTATGCAGAAAACCGGCCAATAATCGCGGTGGAAATTCGAACAGCGCCTTCCACTCTGACAACGAACTGACTTCATTTCTATATCTCGCAGGGATATGCACATCTTGTACCACCGCACGGATCATGCCTAATTCCATCAACATACTGCTTTCAAAGAAAAAACGTGAGTGCAACCTATCGGTATCCAATAAAGGAATAATAGAGGCATGGATGGCAGTATAACCATTAGTCGGATCAAAGATGTTCCAATAACCCGAAGCTGCTTTTGTCAGGAAAGAGAGCGCAGCGTTCCCAATACGGCGAATAAGGGGCATGGATTTCAGCTCATCAGCATGCAAAAAGCGATTGCCCTTTGTGTAATCGGCTTGATTCATTAAAATAGGCACAATGAGATGGATCAAGTAAGCTGGATCCATCTGGTCGTCGCTATCCATTTTGACGATAATCTTTGCACCTAATTCAACAGCTTTAGTGTAACCCGTTATCACTGCACCGCCCACGCCTTGATTTTTTCCATGCGAAACTAGGTAAATACGGGAATCTAAACAAGTCTCTACCAGCTCAGCCGTATGATCGGGGCTACAATCATCCACCACTATGATAAATGACACAAAACGGGGAATTCCAGCTAAAACCTTTAGAATATGTTTTTCTGCCCGGAAGGCTGGAATAATTACTCCGATTGCATGAAAAGGATCCGATAAAATCATTTTATAACTTGGCTACCTCTATTTCACTCATAATTAGAAGAAACAAGTAACTAGTGAGATGGTATTCGCTGATAAATAAAGAATGACATGTCTTTGAATCTAGACGTAGTAATACGCTGCAAACAAGCATATTCTACCCGACTTGTAAACACATAATAAGTAACACCAATTTCCTCCAATTTAGGATTGCACGGGTTTACCACCATATTAAATACATCGCTCTGAACAGGTAAAAAATCAATCTTTTTAACATCAGGCGTAGAGCTCACAACTATATGAGCATAACGATTATAAACTTGCGCATACTCTTCTAAAGGGTCAAATTTACCCCAAAGCTCGTTTTGCGGGGAGTATTGAGTGCTATTTAATACATGCGCGCCATTAGCAGCCAGATAATTTGCCAATATGAGATTATCATAAGTGATCCACAAAGAATCTCCCTGATCTGCCTCATTGGTATTACGAACTGCTTCGGACAGTTCACTGCCAAGAATAATACGCAATCCACGATATAACGGATTGACCGAAAAAGTTGAAACCCACGAAAACACAAGGAAAAATACCCAAAAGACCAATTGCTTTTGGAGTAATAATAAAATCAGCATAACCAAGACAGCAAGCGAGACCCAAATGCCCATGTTCCAATTTGACAAGAAATTAGGAAACATAGATTTAAGAGAGGTAACCCAAAAGAAATACGCACAAAATATTGCAAAAGAGTAGAGTAAAGAGAAAATAACAAAGCCTAAAGACTGACTAATTTTCACATGGGTCAGGTAATAAAAAATTAATATGTGGTTAAGAAGCCCAAACACGATTATCGCTCGAGACGTTGAAGAATAATTCAACAAAAGAGAATTGCGTATTAAACTTGGGAGGTCAAAGAAACTCCAAACCAACAAAAGCATATAGCTTAACAGAATGAACACCAGAAAATAATCTAGTGGCTCCTTTTTTGCCATGCTTTTTATTGTAGAAAATAATAACACAGGCAGCAGAAAAAAAGATAGAGCGAAAAACGAGGATGCTTCGGACTGATTTGGACCAAGGGGTATCGGATTAACATTATTCAACAACGTTATATTGAAAAAACCGCCTAGAAATAAAGACGGGTTTAATGTCCCCCCCACTGATCGATTATTTCCCGGGTAAGCCGAATGAGTAACATTATTTATTAGGTCGCGATTATCAATTGCAAATATTGTAACAATAAGAACATCAAAAATTAATACCAGAGCAAACGCCAGAAAAAGTGCTTTTATCCGGGAAGGTATTAATTCCTGCCTAACATTTTGCGTTTGACCTAGAAAAAATACCGGCGCGCCCTTTTCTTTCCTCAAATTATTTAATAGCATCCCCAGCATCATTAATATCAGACAAATTACAGCCGGTATTAATGATGGGACATACAACAAAGAAGCAAAACACAAACTAAAATATGCTAATGTAAGCGCCCAAAGGAATAAGCGCCAGGTTGATTGATAATTCACCATTTTTATGAAACAATATAATAACAACAAGAAATACGCAGCTATTTCCACAAAAGTGGTTGAATACCACCATTGAATCACAGGCATTAACAAGATTGACATAGCAGCCATTGCAGACAAAATCCATTTCCCCTTACTCATCTCCAAAAACAGAATATATGCCGCAAGCACCAATAATAAAGCACGAAACCACCAGCGAAAGGCAAAAGCGTACTTTACAGGCAGGAAAAAAAATGACCAATTTTGGGGTTCAAATATTGATTCCCAGTTAATGATGGGAGAATCGGTCAGCACCAAGCTTTGCCCGTTGCCCAACAAATGATTCTTCTCCGTAAAATCCACTTGCGACTGCGCAATAATCCATGGGGTGGACACCATATATTCATCCGAACGAATAGGCCGTATGGAACCGTACCACAAACTTGGATCAGGTTGATCTGGGCCTTGAAAATACCTCCAGTACATACCTAAAGATGAACCATGGAGTTGTAAAGAAACCAGTATCACAAAGACCCCCAATAACAGCATCGGAAACCAATATTCGCGTTTAAATAAAAAAGCCAGCCTATGCATACTTCCTACCTTTTCAACTTATTGATATCGTGCATCAATAAGTGATATTTGAACTTTCCACATCGTTGAAAAAACACCGAACCATTCGAAAAACGACAACGACGCAACCCGCAAAGAACAGAACCTAAAAATCACTTCATAAAATCAAGTCATTCTTTTAGCCGAAAATCTTCGTATTCAAGCGAAAGATTCGGACTGTAACATGGATCACCCTTCAGAAAAAAACTGGCCCACTTATATTTGAAATAATCAATTTCCTTTCTAAATCGCGCAGTCTTTTCATTTGTATTTTCAGATCCTCTGGTCTTGGATTCGTGATGATAGAGTTCCGCGTAAGGCGTCCAAACAATCAAGTAGTTGTTCGACTGAGCCTTTAGACAGAGGTCAATATCACTTAGGGCTAACTCATACTGTTCATCAAAGCAGCCTATTTCGTAAAAAACCACCTTACGCATCATCAGGCAAGCGCCTGTGACAGCTGTATAATTCTGCACCAATCTTAAGCGGTTAATATATCCTGCAGCATTACCGGGAGAATATTTATGAGAATGACCAGCGAATCCTGCTATTCCAAGTATAACGCCTGCGTGCTGGATAGTATTATCGGGATAATAAAGCTTTGCGCCAACCCCCCCAACCTCTGCTCGAAGAGCGTGCTCAAGCATCCGCTCTAACCAGTTGGGAGAAATTATTTCAGTATCATTATTTAAAAACAAGATCACATCACCGCGCGCATGACCAACAGCATAGTTGTTGGCACGCGAGAAATTAAAGGGCTCTTTGTATTCAATAATTCTTATGACAGGGTCTTTTTTTAACTCGGAATACAAACGAAACGTTTGCTCCTCTTGGCTTGCATTTTCGACAACGATAATTTCATAATTTTCATAATTGGATTTAGTCCGGATTGAAACAATGCATTTATATAGGTACTCCGAATGATCTCGATTCAATATGATGATAGACACTAAAGGGGCGGGATCTTTAATGCGATACTTTACCTGATATGTTGTGAAATCAGGTCCATCTTCCACCTCTCCATTAAGTCCGCATCGTTCCAAATGCTCCATAAGAGCTTTTTTTCCCGATTCGTTAGCATTTTTTATTGCAATAGGTGAAACATTAGGCGTGTTGGTTGTTGAAGACGGCCAATGTCTCCAATGGTAAAGGACTTTGGGAATATGCACTATTCTTTTCGCTTGCTCAACTGCGCGAAGGGTAAGGTCATAATCTTGGGCACCATCATATCCAATTTTTAGCCAGCCGATCTTATCTCCCAAGGTTTTCCGAACAACCATGAAATGAGTAATGTAATTGATGCTTCTTAAGAGATCCTTGTTATATGCTGGTTTAAAATGAGGACCGAACCTTTTTTTGCCATCCTTTGATATCTGATCTTCATCAGAATAAAGCAAATCTGAATCTGGATCTTGCTTAAGAGCCACCACAACCTCAAATAAGGCAAATGGCGCGAGCAAATCGTCGTGATCCAGAAAACCTACAAAATCTCCAGTGGCGAGACTTAATGCAGCGTTTGTGTTTCCAGCAATACCCAAATTACCTGCCAGATGCACGACCTTGATTCTTGGATCTTTCCTGGCATAACTGTCCAAAACTCTTCGAACATCCGCCACATCTGGACTTCCATTAGCTATACATAATTCCCAATTATCATAAGTTTGTCCAATAACTGATTGAATTCCTGCCATCAGTATCTTAATTGGAGTTTTATAAACCGGTATAACAATACTCACCAGTGGACGGTAATGGAATTGCCTGCTAGCCTCCCGTTGTTCAGCCAGCTGTTTTCGGTGTGGCTCATTCTTGTCGATCCACCGATTATAAATAAACCTCGTTTTGACCAGACGGTCAAAGCGACGTCTGATTCCATTTAAAAGAGCGACAGGGCCTTCATCATATGCCACCTTAAATGCACGATAAACCAGATGCAGCAATTTTTCGCGATAACTACCGGAAGGCAATAGTTTTATTTGAATTCTGTGAAAAAATGATATGACTTTCCAAATCTTGCTATTTGATACTTTTGTTAACTGCGCTGAGAGCGCCTGAGCCTTAGTCAATTGGGCTTGGGTCTCAGCCAGTTGAGAGCTTAAGTAACTGTCTCCTACAATTGTTTCTTTTGCTAATTTAATATAATCAACATAAGAGAAGCCGCAGTCTTTTTCCAGCATATCTGCCAATTCACCATTCTCAAGAAAACTATAAATTGCTTCAACACCCCATTGTCGCTGAAAATTACGAGTTGTATCTAGCGCAATTCTTCCAAGAAAATATGGGATCATCAACGGCTTCACTTCCCCATATTTACCAGATTCAGGAAAAACCTTCTTGAAAAAATCAACATCCTTAATTTGTAAATAATTATTTAATATCTGTTTATATTCAAAAATATTTCTTATGTTATTTTCTGAGGTATCAGCGCTTAGATTTGAATAATTATCATGCACCCTGTATAATGTTAATCGGTCTTCCATGAGATGGACATCATGTTTTAGACAGATTTTGACCCACAAATCAAAATCCTGGAGTCCTGCCAATCTTTCATCAAACAACCCAATTTCATCAAAAACATCTCTTCTTATCAAGGAACTTGGAGCGCACAAGCAATTACCAAAGAAGAAAAAAAATCTCGCCCAATCCGCTTTTGAGCGATTTTGAAGGGCAAGATCAAAGACCTTTGAATAAACAGTTTGATATACCCGATTACTATTCTCGTTAATAGTAATTTCCCTTGAAAAAACCACACCGACATTCAAATTTTGTTCCAAAAATTCGACTTGTTTCTCTAATTTTTCAGGCATCCATGCATCATCAGAGCCTAAAAGAGCTACGAATTTGCCGGAAGAACTATTTATACAAGTATTCGAGGCAACAGAAGTGCCTTTATTCTTATTGTGAATCAACAGTTTAATTCTTGGGTCATTAAATTGACGAATATTTGCAACCGTTTTGTCTTGAGACCCATCATCAGTAATGACAATTTCAAAATCCTGATATGTTTGATTCAAGACACTCTGAATACATTCCCCAATATATTTTTCGTGATTGTAGGAGGGAATGATAACGCTAACAGTTGGCATTATTTTGTCAAACTCCTGGTGAGGATAAGTTTCTTTTCGCTTCGTTCGGCTTCAAATCTACACAAAAATAGTGCAAAAGCACACTCGCTTATACACTATACCTAGATTATACCCCAACCTTTTGCCTAAAAATTCATGAAAAATCTAAAATTTATTAATCACAGTCGATTAAATTACCGATGGATAAAGGCCAGCCGCGCACGTGTTTCAAGGAATTTGATTGCTGAACTTCCCCTGGACAGCAGGGGAACCGGGTGGTGGGCGGGATCTATAATATATCGCAACGCGCGCAAAGCCCAACCCGCTGATAGTGCACCCCATTCAGGCCACTAAGAGGAAATAAGCACACCCCGCCAAGGCCCCCACCACGACCATGACTCCATACGTCCACGCGCCCAATATAAATTAGCCCAGCTTAGAATAACGAGGGTTGGCTGTTAGAAACGATACATTTTCCCCGAATTAACGTTTTGAAAATAAATCTTTCGGTGATTAACCCTTGGGAGCTCTGCTTCAGCAGAGCCTTGATAAACCTCCTGAATGATATATTTTGGCCGCAGTTTTGTTTCTATATAAATCTGCCCAATGTATTCGCCTAAAATTCCAATTCCAAAACTATTCAAGCCAATACCAAAAAAACTAAGAATAATTAAGGTGGTAATTCCAGGCGGGGGTGAACCAACCAACCAAAGGCCAAGATAAACAAACACAGCCAGAATAGAAATAAGCAACATACCGAAGCCCAAGATAGAAAATAATCGTAGTGGTTTTAAAGAGAAACTAGTTATTGCACTGACCGTGTACAGTAAAATATCGACAAAGGGGCTTTACTGACACCATGTGACCTGGCTTTACGTTCATACGGAATCCCTGTTTGCCGAAAACCGAGCCAGGCGATCAAGCCCCGTATATAACGGTTATATTCAGAACATTCCTCCAACGCATCCCGTACTTGTCTTGTTACTAAACGAAAATCACCGACATCATTCGGTATAGGCACCTCTGAAAACCATCGAATGACACGATAGGCAATCTTTACCAAAAGATTTCTCCACGCTGGTTCTCCCAGCCGGATGGTTCTTACGCCATAAACAACATCATAACCTTCCTTCCACTTTTCGATAAAGCGAGGAATCACAGCCGGAGGATCCTGCAGATCAGAATAGAGAACAACAACTGCATCCCCACGGGCTTCATGATAGCCCGCAGTAAGGGACATATCAAGCGTAAAATCCCTACTAAACCGGTAATACTTCCATCGGATGTCGCGATCACAAATCTCTTTGATTCTTTTTCCAGTCTGATCTGTACTGCCATTATCGATAACTATTATTTCAAAATCGAAAGGTAAAGTATCAATAATCGCCAGTAATTCAGTCTCCAATCGCTCAATATTTCCCTCTTCATTTCGCGCAGGTATGATGATTGAAATTAACTCACGAGGCATGACCTGGTTTTTACTGACATCGTCTTCTATTTTGCTGAAATTGCTCATCGTTATTTAAAATCCTTTACATATAATGCTTTCACAAAAAATATACTGCATGCCATTAGAGATCAAAAAACTCTATTTCACATGAAGCCGCCATATTTTACATTCCAAATATCTGTCAGACGAGGGGGAAAATAGCCTGATTCGGTTACTTGTTTTTGTTATCAAATTGATGCCATAAAATTGTGCGTTTGACAGCAGTTTCCAAATCCACAGTTAACTTCAAGCCTAAAGTGTTTTGCGCCAAACCGACATCTGGAACAAATTTTGAACGTCGCAACTGCCTATCGGACGACACGCCTAACAGAACCTTTGGTTTCGCAAGAAAGCTTTCTGCAACAATATCAGCCAGTTTTACTAAAGTGATGCCGTTAGGGCTGCCAACATTGTAACTCAACCCAACCGTACCTCGAGCCAAAATATTCAAAAGCCACCAGGCCATATCACTGGAGTAAAGATAGCTACGCACAGTTTCACCATCACCCTGAATACGGATTGCGCCTCCTGTAAGCCATCACGAATAAAGTTGTTGATCGCCCATGGCCGATCTAAAAGTTGATATGGGCCAATAAATGCAAACGGACGCGTATTTACGATCGGCAAACGGTGCTGGCTACGATAAACAGCACAAAGAGTTTCAGCAAATCGTTTCGCCTCCGGGTAGGCTGCATTTAAGGATCCAGAGTCCAACCCCATGAACATATCTTCTTGAATGCCAGGCAATTCCCATGGTTGCGAGCCGTACACCAATCCCGAGCTAAGGTTTAAAAACTTTTTCAAATTCGGCAATCGGGTGGCCGCCTCTAAAACAGAAGCCGTTCCATTGACGATAACCTGCATCGCTCTTAATGGATCAGAGGAGTGTATACGGTTATCAGGAGTTCCAGCTGCATGAATAATCCATCCGATTTCGTTTGGCAGTTCCGCCACACGGCGAACATCTTGTTGAATTATTTTAACATCTGGTCTGGCCACAAGATGCGGTGCCAGGACGCCAAAACTCTCAGCGCTGCTGGCAAGAAGGGTAATACGAACATTGAGATTGTATTGATCGTTTAAAAATGTAATTAACTCAGCCAGCCAAATGCCGACAAACCCCGTCCCGCCAGTAATCAATAGATGTTCATTTTGAAGGTCTTTAAGTGGCAAAATCCCATCGACAACCTTCTGACAATCTTCCCGAACGATATTTGCTGCGCCTAAATTAGTCATTCCTTCCGCCTTTCTTCTGCCAACTTAATTGCCACTTCTATGATCAAATCTTCCTGACCGGCTACTACTTTTCGGCGGCCTAATTCAAAGGAATACATCGCGTGAGTCAAGTTTATATTCTTTTGAAATGCGCTCCACGTGTTTTGCAAAGCCTGAGAAAACTCCAGCCAAGCCACTGACCACACTTACAGAGGTGATACTCGGAATAACTTTCATCAATTCCTTTTCAGCGATATCACTGGCATCCAAAACTTTATATAATTCAATTCCGGTCGAAAAACCCATTTTTTCGAGAACAGCCACAATCACTTCCAAGGGCGCGTTCCCCGAGCCGGCGCCAAAACCACGCGCGGTTCCATCAACAATGGTTGCGCCTGCCTGCGCAGCAAGAGAATTTGCAACCGACATACCTAGATTATTATGCGCATGAAACCCAACGGCTATGGACAAATTCTTAACCAACTCGCCTACTTTTCGGTAACATCAACAGGCAAATATGCCCCAGCTGAATCCATAAGCACTACTGCCTCTGCGCCATAGGATTCCATCTTGAGAGCTTCTTCTGCAAGTATCTCTTTTGAAACCATGTGACTCATCATCAGCACGCCAAAAACTTCACGGCCCTTGTCACGCAGGTACCCGATATGCCGCTGTGAAATATCAGCCTCGGTACAATGCACTCCCACACGAAACACATCCACGCCAATTTCAATGGCCGGTTTGAGGTCCTTATTGATAGTGGCAAAACCGGGCATGGTATGAACTCCTAATTTTGAGTTAACCAGTTTTTCCCGGGCAGCTTGAAGCATCTCCCGATCTCCAATCAGGCTTTCCCCTACTTGAAGAGAGGAAGCTCCCAACCCATTCCCGTGCCCAACTTCAACAATTGGAATGTGAGCAGCCTCCGCCGCCGCCGCATAAGCGCCGATCTGCTTAGCACTTAACTGATGCTGTACCGCGTGATTTCCATCCCGCAAGGTCGGATCACTAATCAATACTTTCGTCATGCTGCACCTTCCTTCCCAACAGAAGTATGCGCTTTGGCATACGCTTCCGCTGCGGCAACTGCCGCACAATTGATAATATCAAGATTTCCCGCATAATGCGGTAAATAGTCTCCCAATCCCTGTACTTTCACTGTAACCACGATGCGGTTATTTTCGAACACAGGAGGGACAAGCAATTGATACCCCGGCACATAATGCTGAATAGTATCCACCATTTTTTCAATCAGGGGCCGCAATTCTTCCAGGTTTGGATTTGTAACCTTTGCGAAAATTGTTGTTTGCATATCAACCGAAGGCTGGGCCGGGTTCAAAATCAAAATTGCCTTGGCTCGTTTAGCTTTTGCGAAGAATTTAATGGCATTTTCGGTAGTGCCAACGTATTCATCGATATTGATGCGCGTTGCCGGCCCGGCGCTGCGTGAAGCAATACTGGAAACGACTTCGATATACTCAACCTCTGGATGAGTCTGTCCAATAAAGTAAGCCATTGGAATTGAGGCTTGCCCGCCACAAGTGACCATGTTGATGTTCTGATAGCCAAGGCATTCTTCGAGGTTTAAAGCTGGAATACACATCTCCCCCACTCGTGAAGGCGTCATATCAATAACAACCTTGTTCATTTTTTCAAGTAGAGGCCAGTGCTGTTTATGGGCCACAGCTGAGGTGGCGTCAAAAACCAAGTCACAACATTCCGGGTCTCGAACAATGGCATCAACACCCAGGTCAGATATCTTTACGCCCAAACTGATAGCCTTGGTCATACCTGCAGAAGCCAAGTTACGCCCGGCAAAAAGAGTGCAGTCTAAAAATGGTGAGCGTAATGTCTTCACCAACAGATCTGTGCCAATATTTCCGCTGCCAAGAATGGCAACTTTCATCTTTTTATGAACAGTATTCATACAACATACATCTCCTAAACATCTCACGCGTGCCTTTTCATAACCTGACCACCAATATCGATTGGTGGCAGCTATGGCAACTCAAGAGATCATTTTTTCAGATTTCGGGTGTAACCCAATTAACATATTTTCCCTCAACTCATCACGAGAAAGCAAGGGAGATAGATCCTCCAAAGGAGGGGAAACAAGGGATCCATCTTCCCGTGTCGCAAGAGAAAGTTTCGGGGCAAAAAGTTGTTCCGGATGGGTAAAAACTTCACATATTAACGGACCTGAATACGCCTGGATCTCAGGGATTACTTGCTCAAAATCATCCCAAGACTTGATTTGAAAGGCAGGCATACCAAAAGCCTTCGCCAAGGCGCTGAAATCCGGGCATGAAACGCCAGACTTTTTATCGGAAGAGGTGTAGCGCCCTCCAAACAGGGCTTTTTGAGTGTGCTTTATCATCAGATAGCCATCATTAACAAAGATAATAATCTTGATCGGCAATTGATGATGCACCACTGTCTGCAACTCCTGCAAATTCATCATCATCCCACCGTCACAATTAAGACAGAGCACTTCCCCTTTATTTCTTGCAAAAGAAGCGCCAATTGCGCCAGGTAAACCGTACCCCATCTCCCCCAAACCGGTAGAAGTCATCAAACGCTGTCCTTTTTTAAGCCGCAAGGCTTGATGACCACTTAATAAGGCTGTTCCCATATCTGTCACTATTATTTGGTCAGGCTTCAGATGGTCTGACAATTTATCCATAAACGGATAACTATTGATAAAGCCATCTTTATCCTGATGTTCCGGCCCAATCCATGGGTATTGTTCTCGATAGTGATCGCATTTATGCACCCATTCATTGACCTGAGGTAATGATTTTAGTGAAGCAAAGTCTAATTACCTCACGCATGAACAAACCTGCATCTGCACAAATTGGCAACGTCACACGATCCTTGTGCTTGTGAGCCTCATCTGGATCAATATCCACTACTGCAATTCGGGCATTGCGCGCCAACTCGCTCAGGTCATAACCGATCTGAGGTATAGCCAGCCGCGTTCCGATTGCAAGAAGAAAGTCACAATTCTGGAGAATGAAATTTGCCTGACGTTGACCATAGACTCCGGCACGTCCATAAACTAGTGGATGGTTAGAATCTATCATATCGATTCCCGCCCAGGATACCAATGCCGGAATGTGTAAAGTGTCGAGTAGAGTATCGATCAACTCCACTGCTCCCGCCAGACGGATACCATGCCCCAACCACAGCAAAGGCCGTTGAGCCTCTGACAACATTGTAAGGATTTGCTCTACGTCTTTCTGAAGGGACAAACCTGGCGCAAGGTCTTCGGGTTTATCGGCCTGGAAAGTAGGAAGTGTATCCAACTCGACCAAAGCTGATTGAATATCAATTGGCACATCCAGCCAACATTGCCCGGGGCGTCCGGTCAAAGCAATATGATACGCTTTTTGCAGTTCAAAGAGGATTTTGTTGGGTCTGTAAGTCTCTGCGCGTCCTTCGTTACCTTCTCAACCGTACTAGTGCTGTCAAATCCCTGAATCCCCCAAATTCGCAGCGGATTGTCTTCCTTGGTAAATTTGGAGTTTTCGTTACCGGAGAAGATAATACCTGGGATGGAATCCATCCAAGCACTTACCACGCCTGTAACAGCATTACTAGACCCCCCCCCCGCCGTAACAAGAGAAACGGCTATCGTGCCATACGTTCTATAATATGTCTGCATGGCCATACAAGCTGCTTGCTCATGGTGAACGCACACAATTTCAGTAAAACCAGTCCTATCAATGGAGTCGAAAATGTGGGCATTGGCAGCGCCTACAATTCCAAAGGCATGCCGAACACCATGCTCGGCAAGGAAATTAGCAATCACATCGCTTACTTTTATCTTCATACGTATGCCTTTCTGCTGCTTATCAAGGGCGCAACATAGCTTTTATTTTTTGCCTATGATTCAGGGTATGCAAGAAGAAGAAATTGGTTTGAATGGTAGTATCGTCCATGGTCTTGAGTTCTTGTAAAAAGCCATCGTTCACGACATAGCACAGATAGCCTATTTCAGCAAAGAACTTAATGATTTGATTTGGATGATAATCAAATTTAGCCGCCCATTTACGCAGCATCTCAGTATAGACGATAGGTTTATCGCGGTGAAGCATCTCAACAGCACCTTCGAAAACGAACTTTTCCGCCCCTTCCACATCACATTTAATAAAATCAACATGCAAGTTACTCTCAATCACAAAATCATCCAATCGAGTAACCGGGCATTGAATCTCTTCTACAGATTCTTTTTCAGAGACATTCACAGCCGACGCATTACCTGATCCTTCTGGATAAAAATAAAAGGTTAAAGTATCTGCCTTGTTCCAGAAACCAAAATTATGAATTGTTATATTAGCGGCATTATTCAGTTCCACATTTTGCTTGAGATAATTATAAGTATTGGGAATCGGCTCAAACGCCAACACCTTCACAGACGGAAAAGCTGCGGCGATTTGCAAGCTATACCAGCCAATATTAGCTCCAATATCCAGAACCGTTTGGCCATCTTCAAGTAAACGCGAAACTAAATCAAAATCTGTTTGTTCATACGCAGCAAAATTCAATACTTCTAACGGAACCATTCGCTGATCATTGGGGTCACAAACCATCTTCACCCTGCTCCAGCGCCTTTAAGAGTAAACACCATCGCCCGTTTTCTATATTTATAGACAACACATCCGTATGCTGAATAAAGTCCATACTCAAACAGGGAGGCATGTGTTTGGTACATTTAAAGATGTAATCATCTTTACTAAGTGCTCCGTTTTTCCAGCGTTTCTGTATTCAAATAAACTCATAAAAAGCTCCTTATTGTACGAGCAAAACCAATTGGAACTGATGTTTCAGTATGCCAGCCAAGTTGGCGTACTTTCGTTATATCCGGACTATTACGTATAATCGGGCTAGGCAAATATCCAGAAGGAGAACCTGTTTTTGGATGACGGACAACATGCAACTTTTTCTCAGGAAAGAGGGTAACCAATGTCTCTGCAAGGTCAAGAATACTTATCTCTGCCTCAGGATTACCAATATTATACGCCTGACCATCCAGTCCCTTGAGTAAATACCGTAAAAAGCCGGCCGTTGCATCTGCCAAATAGCAAAAAGGTCGGATGGCACTTCCATCACTCATCATAACAATATCCTGATCATGCACTACATTGGACACAAAATCAGCAAATACCCGACCATCATCCAACCTCATCCCAGGGCCATAAGTATGAAACGGACGTACAATTTTGGCCGGCACCCCGAACTGATGATGCCAGGCAATGCACATTGTTTCCCCCATGCGTTTGCTCTCAGCATAACAAGCGCGCACACTTGCCGGGTCTAAATACCCATAGGAAGTTTCTCGAATAGGTATTTGATCAGGCGGCACCTGTCCATAAACCTCGCCACTACTAAAAACAAAAAAACTTGTACCTGTTTAATCTGTGCCAGGTTAAGCAAGTGATACGTACCTAACACATTAGCTGAAAGTGTACCAACCGGATCACTGCCAAAATATTTAGGACTGGCCTGACTGGCAGCATGAATAATGAAATCAACCGGCCCATCTATTATTACCGGCTCACTGACATCCTGCACAATCAACTTAAATCATTTCTGCTTAGGTATTCTACAAAACGCACATGAGCCTTATCAACATTCCGCACAAGTCCTATCACCTGTGGGAACTTGATGTTTTGTTTCATTTAAATAAAGAAGAGTCTCCCGCCAAATAAGCTGGCAGAAAGCCATTTGCCCCAGAAACAAGAACTGTTTTACCTTCAAACTTACTCCATGGCAAATCAAATTTGTGATATAAGCCAAATCTTCTTCAACAATTGTGTGGCGCATAGTATCTCTCAAGATCCGGTCGTTTCCAGCATAACAACAAGCCTTTTATAACACATTATTCATCTTTCATTTGGTTTAATCGCGCTTTGTACGAAAAAAACCAAAAAAAAAAAAAAGGGCCCCCCCCCCAACGGAGGACTTTTGCACTCCATTTCCTGTTTTTGACTTTGTAGGACGATTAAAAAATCAGTACTTAAGACCTTGCAACCCTCCCATTGCTGTTTTATCGATTAAATGCTTCAATAAAGCAACTTAATACACACAACTGTCTCACATTTTTTAATGCCAAACAAATATAGTCGCCACAGTCTTTACTATTGAGTAAAATATTTGCTTCATGAGCAGATTCAATCACATAGTCAAGCATCGGACGTGTCAGCCCGGGGTAAACACCCAGCCAAAAAACCTGATTCATAATGAAATCAGTATGATCCAATGGACTAGCCACTCGAAACTGTACATTACGATAAGCGGGCTGGCGAACAAGGTTACCGCCAAAAAGTAAACGTGTCGCAATTTTGCGGCTTTCGAGAAATTGCACAAGTTGATTGCGTAAACGGCGCATCTGCGCGAACCGCAACAGGGAAACCAAACCAGCTCGGCTCACTATTCGGCGTGGCCTCAGGGAGAATTAAGTACTCTTGAAGGTCCTGAAGATTTTCATGTAAATAGGAAAAATTCGCGCGGCGCGTTTCGATAAAACCGGAAACCTTTTGCATCTGCGCAAGACCTACGGCCGCCTGCATATCGGTGGCTTTGAATTGTACCCAATATGAGAGTACGTGTATTTATGGTCGTACCCGTATGGCAGATCGCCGAGTTGATGCTCGAAACGCTTGCCGCAGGTGTTGTCTTTTCCGGGTTCGCACCAACAGTCGCGGCCCCAATCGCGAAAAGATTCGGCAAGGGTTTTTAACTTTGGCGTATCGGTTAACACCGCGCCGCCCTCCCCCATGGTGATATGATGAGCAGGATAAAAACTAGTGGTAGCCAATGCTCCAAATGTGCCGACCCTGCGTCCGTTATAGGTTGCGCCGACCGCGTCGCAGCAATCTTCGATCAGCCAAAGATCATGCTTGCGGGCAAAGGCCGTGACCGCCTCCAGATCGAACGGATTCCCCAGGGTATGTGCGATCATAATAGGCGCGTGCGTGGACTTAACGCGGCTTCAAGGTAATTCACATCCACATTGTAGGTAGGAATTTGAACGTCAATAAAAACAGAAATCAAATTATTCTGAATGAGCGGGTTGACCGTGGTCGGGAACCCTGCCGCAACCGTAATGACTTCATCGCCGGGCTTCAGCGCCTTATCACCCAGCAAAGGGGATGTAAGACATGACAACGCCACCAGGTTTGCAGAAGAGCCGGAATTAACAAGAATGGTATTCCGCACGCCCATAAACCTGGAAAATTCCTTTTGAAACTGATCTGCAAATCTGCCCGTGGTCAGCCAGAAATCAAGAGACGAGTCAACGAGATGCTGCATTTCGATCTCGTCAAATACTTTTCCCGAAACCGGCACAGGAGATTCACCAGCGATAAACTCGCGCGGTGAAAAAGCCTCTGTAAAATATTCAGCAGTAAGCGCGCGAATCTGTGCGCGAAGTTCCTCAGCTCTTGTGTTCATTGGAAAAATAATTCCTGTACCAGTCAATCGTCATTGCAAGGCCCTGATCCAAATTGAAAAGGGCCCCAATTCAAGACACGCTGCGCCTTCTCTGCGCTAAGGTACTGATGACGAATTTCATTATTCGCCTCATTCAATATCTCGGGAGTAACCTCTGCGCCCATCAATCGGATGACGCTCTCGGACGATCTCGCGCACGGTTACCTTGGATCTCGTTGGAGAAGTTAAACGCCTGCCCTTTGAGTTCCGGCCGAGCGGCAAGCTGCTCTGCGAGCAGCATGTACGCGGCCGCGCCATCCTCCACATAAAAATAATCGCGGATGTATTCGCCGTCTGAACGAATAACAGGAGCCTGCCCCTCGGAGAATTGAGCGAATGGTTCCCGGATAATTCGATTCCAATTCAAGTCGCCCCGCATAAAAACCCACAGCGGTGATCGCAACCGGCAGACTGTAGCTTTGGCATACGTTGCCGCAATCAGATCCGCCGTTGATTTGACATCGTAGGGATGCTGTCCCTGCAAAGGGGTATCTTCACTGTACGGCAATATTTCCTGGTCTCCATACGCCTTATCGGAGGAAGCCATGACGATCTGCCTGACCTTTGGGCTGCGGCGCGACGCCTCCAACAGATTCCACGTCCCCGCCACATTCGTTTCAAAAGTAGAAACGGGATTGCGATTCGCGATCGTGACGATCGTTTGCGCAGCGAGATGAATGACCGTGTCGATCTCAAATTCGCCCAATACACGTTCCAGCATGTCACGGTCGCGAACATCCCCGCGAACCACCTTTATTTTTTCAATATCACCAGAGCGGACAAGTTCACTTTGCGGAACCCAGTCGCGCACAAGGCATACCACATCCGCGCCTGCTGCAACAAGCCGCCGGACGAGCCATGAGCCAACCAACCCCGTTCCACCTGTGACAAACGTGGGACGATCCTGCCAAAATGAACGATTTACCATATTTTCCACGGAGCTTTTCCTTCATCCCATAGTTTTTCCAACATGATCACATCCCGCAACGTATCCATGCACTGCCAGAACCCATGATGATTATAGGCAGCCAACTGTCCCTCAGCAGATAGTTGCTGTAATGGCGCCCGCTCCCAAGGGATTAAGTCATCCTCAATATAATCAAGCACTTTGGGCTCTAAAACGAAAAAGCCGCCGTTGATCCAGCCATCCCCCGTTTGCGGTTTTTCGTCAAAACGGCTCACGCGATGATCTTCTATCACCAGCTCTCCAAACCGGGAAGGAGGATGTACGGCCGTCACCGTAGCCAGCTTGCCCATTTTGCGGTGAAACGCAAGGAGTTCAATCAAATTGACATCCCCCACCCCGTCTCCATAGGTCATCATGAACGTCTCATCGCCGATCCATTTGGCCAGTTTCTTAAGCCGCCCGCCGGTTTGTGTATTCGCACCGGTATCCACAAGGTGAATGACCCAATTTTCCGATTCGCCGTCATGCGATTCGACAATCCCATTATGTAGATTAATGGTCAGGTCTTTTCGGTAATTGTGGAAATTAATAAAATAATTTTTTATAATGTCTGATTTATAGCCCAAAGCAACGACAAATTCATTAAACCCCTGCGCCGCATATAAATTCATAATATGCCAAAGCATCGGCTGGCCGCCGATCTCCACCATGGGCTTTGGTTTTACCGATGTTTCTTCCTGTAAACGTGTGCCTAATCCGCCAGCCAAAATCACAAC
>JADKDM010000033.1 GCA_016714565.1 Candidatus Villigracilis propinquus | reverse complement strand
GGCTTATTCTGAAGAGATAAGCCGTCCAATAATGGGTCAAATTATGGGGAAGCTATGCAGATGCAAATAGTTCATGGATCTGTGCATATTGAAGAAGCATAATAGTCTTCGCGTCCCTGATCTGTCCGTTCTCGATCATGGACAGTGCATCTGTAAATGATAGCTCAAGAACTTCAATGTCTTCTTCCTCTTCTTTGACTCCGCCGCCATTACTGAGCAAATCCCTTTTTGTGTATTCCGCAATAAAAAAGTAAAGAATTTCTGTGACAGACCCCGGGGACATGTAGGCTTCAAAAATCTTTTTGACCTCACCAACATCATAGCCGGTTTCCTCCATGGCTTCCCGCTTTATGCACTCTTCCGGGCTTTCCTCTTCCAAAAGACCAGCGCAAGCCTCAATCAGCATCCCATCTTCGTTTCCGTTTATATAGCTTGGCAATCTAAATTGCCTTGTGAGCACTACCGAGCCTTGTGCTCTGTTATAGAGAAGAATGACGCGCCGTTCCCGCGGTCGTAGGCTTCCCGGCTTTGTATTTCCTTTGTTCCATCGGGCTTCTCAATCTCAAATGTAACTTTCCGAAGGGTGTACCAATTATCCGAAAGAATATCTGTTTGAACGATCCGAACTGAGGGTGCTGCATGTGTCATTTATACCTCCAAAGATTAGCCGCTAAATTTTACGAATTATTCAACCCGGGCAAGCCGCCAGCGGGTTTTGCCATTTTCACTGCGCGCAAGATGGCCTGTGCCATTACTTCGGCAGCAAATGCACCAATGGCGGAGACATCCGCTTTTTTTGTACCGGTGGAGAGAGCAAAAATCGTATCTCCATCCAGCATGGTGTGGGCGGGACGGATGGTTCTTGCGAAGCCATCATGTGCCATTTGCGCGACCTTCGTGGCCTGGGCTTTGGTCAATTTGGCGTTTGTGGCCACAACCCCAATGATCGTATTGCCGCGGCTGGCCAGCCCGAGGACTCCACGCCCGATGGGGGTCTTCATCATCGCGAGTGTGTCTGCGAATTGACTCCCTTTGCCGATGCGCAATGGACCGACTTTGCCGGAACGAAGACCGGCCACGATCTCTCCCGTATCGGGGCTGATGACATCACCCCAGGCATTGACCGCCACAATGGCACCGACGATCACGCCCCCGCCGATGTCCATGCTGGCGGTGCCCAAGCCTGATTTCATCGCGAGTGACATGCCGAACATCTTGCCGACGGATGCGCCTGTGCCTGCACCCACGTTCCCTTCGGCAGGCGGAGTAGAAACTGCCGAGGCGGCGGCTAATGCTCCCATGGCTGAATCAGGCCGCAGGTCCGCCCGACCGAGGCTCAAGTCAAACAAGATCGCGGAGGGGACAATCGGTACTCGTGCTACGCCAACGTTAAATCCAATCTTCTTTTCTTCAAGATAGCGCATCACGCCGCTGGCCGCCTCCAGCCCATATGCAGAGCCGCCAGCCAAAACGATGGCATGAACTTTCTCAACAAGGTTGACGGGATTTAGCAGGTCGGTCTCGCGGGTGCCGGGCGCGCCGCCGCGCACATCCACGCCAGCCACCGCGCCTTTTTTGCAAAGGATTACGGTACAGCCGGTGAGAGCCTCTTCGTTTTGCGCGTGCCCAACTTCGATGCCGTACACATCTGTGATCGTATTATTTAATTTCATGGTTTTAACTCCTGCCAGATCAGCTTTGCGGGACGGGATATGTTTGTGTTAATTCGCGCTCTCTTCCTTAAAAACGATGGCGTGGTTCCGTCCGTTCCTCTTGGCTTGATACAAGGCCTGGTCGGCGCGGCGAATCACATCTTCGATCATTTCGTCTTTTGGGTTGTATCGTATGTCAGCAATACCAATGCTAAGCGTAACCGCCAGCCCGCTATTTTCAGTTTCCAAATGCGTAGCAGCAACACTTTCGCGGATGCGTTCTGCGATGAGAAAAGCCTGTTTTGCATTGGTCTGCGGCAATAGGATGATGAACTCATCCCCGCCATAGCGGGCCAGCACATCCACATCCCGCACCTGTTCGGCAGTGGATCGCGCTACCTGCATCAGGACATTATCTCCAATGGAATGCCCGAAGGTGTCGTTGACCTGTTTGAAGCCGTCGATGTCGAACAGGATGATGGTGAGCGGGCGCTGGTACCGAAGGCTGGCATTAAATTCACGCAGGGCAAGTTCAAAAAAATAGCGGCGATTGGTCTGGCCGGTCAAACTATCTGTGCGTGCTAATCCCTGTTCATGCTCAAACATTTTCTGAAGTTCCGAGTGGGCGGTTTCAAGCGCCTTGTTTGCCTGCCGCAGATTATCTTCGGCCTTTTTGCGGTAGGTGATATCGATCAGGCTGCCTTCATAATACAAGGGGATTCCGTCTTCATCACGAATAATATTTACATAGTCCTCCGCCCAAAATGTGGTTTGGTCGCGGCGGCGGTATTCAGCTTCAAAGCCAGAGAGTACGCCATGCTCCAAAATTTCATCCGTAAATTTATTATTCAGGACTTTGTCAACGTAATAATCCCATGCTTTCTTTCCATGAGGGCTGCAGATCTGGATAGCCGAACATCTTGATCAAGGATGGATTTGCATCCAGAATATCTCCATCGATGGAGGTACGATACAAGCCAATAGGCATATTCTCGAACAAAGCCCGATACGCCTTTTCGGATCGAGCCAGCGCTTCCTCAGCTTGTTTGCGTTCGGTAATATCCTGCTTGACTGCGATAAAGTTATTAACCATACCTTCAGAGTCGAACAATGGGGTGATGGTCATTTCTTCATGGTAAAGGTTCCCATCCCTGCGGCGGTTGATCAGTTCGTTATGCCAGATATTTCCAGCGAGGATCGTCTCCCACAAATCCGCATAAAATTCCTTGCTTTGTTTTCCAGATTTAATAAACTTGCCTGGGTTCAATCCTACTACTTCGGCTGGGTCAAACCCGGTCAGGCTGGCAAAGGATGAATTTGCCCATTGAATGACGCCTCTGCGGTCGGTAATGACAATAGTATTGGCGGCGGCTTCAAGCGCGCGCTTTGCAGGCGAAGTTTTGCCTCTGCCAGTTTGCGTTCGCTGATATCGCGCGCCACCCAGATCGTTTTATCCGCATCCATCGGAGAGATGGATGCCTCGAAACCAGGAGAATAGCCCTTTACATTGACTTATATTCGATCTGCATAGTTTGTTTTGTTTCCAATACCTGCCGGATCACTTTTATGAATTTTTTCACCTGTTCGGCAGGGAAGAAATCATCCAGTTTTTTACCGATCACATCCTGCGGAAGGATATAAGATTTATTCGAGTTGGTGGGGGCTATTTTTCGATAGACTCCATCCCTGTCGATGACCAAAACCGTATCCTGCATTGACGCAAAAAGCGCGTGTAATTCAGCTAAAGAAGCAGCCAATGCATCCTGGGCCTGTTTGCGTTCGGTAATATCCCTAAAGTTAATCACAACCGCCTGCACACTTGGATCTTCCAACAGGTTACTAAAGGTACTCTCCACCCAGCGAGATACATGAACCATCTCTATGTTTGTTTCGATATTGAATGATTGGGGTATGGGAAGGGTTCTGAATCAGATCACTTATCGTACCAAGAACCAACGCGAGGTCGTCTGGATGAATAGATTCCCACCGGATCAACAGCGATGGCGTCTTCAAAATCATAGCCAAACATAGTTTTTGCAGACGGGCTGATATATTGGGCTCTACCGTTTAAACCGATCAGGGTAATTCCATCGGGAGCCTTTTCAATAAGCGCTTTGAAATGCCTTTCCGTTTGCTTTACCGCCTCTTCTGCTATTTTACGTCTGGTGATATCGCGAATAATGCAAACACGATCTCCCGGGTACGCCACAAGATGCGCCTCAAAATAACGCAGTCCACCCCGTTCTTCCAGAGAATATTCAAATAACTGACTTTCTCCACTCTGTATGGCATGATCAAGTTTCTCTTGATATACCTTAACCCATTTGAGAGGGCATAATATCGCGTATGTTTTTCCCTAAAAAAGCTTCCGGCAAAACATAAAGAGACTCTCCACTGGCCGCATGGTAATCAATGAACCTGCCTTCACAATCCAGCATGAACATCATATCTGGGATCGCATCAAACAAGGCGTGGATCTTTTCCTTCGCTCGCTCTTAACGCCGCTTCGGCCTGCTTGCGCTCTTTGAGTTCGGTTTTCCACCTGCTGCACCAGCCGCGCATTTCGCAAGCCAGCCGCGACCTGCCCTGCAAAAGATTCCATGGCTGGCACATCGCCACGTTCAATGCCAATCCGGTGACCATCATCACCCAGAGTCTCGCCTTCCACATGCAACTGGCGCAAGATCCCCTGCTCCAACATTCAGAATATCAATAATTTTTTCGGCTACATAACGAAATTCCTTCGGAAACGCATCATAAAAATGCTGTTTTGCCGACTGAACATATTCCGCCTTGTTTGAGGCAATATCCCGCGCATAAATACTTTCCTGAGAAACCGCAATGCGATACCCAATGGCAGAAGAACCTGTTAATTTTTCGAGTTTACGGATCAACCCCGGAGCATAGGACATGTACGATGCAATAAGCGACTGACGGTCTTCACCCAGCATGAGCAGGGTAACATCTCCTCCCAACGATTTGATCTGATTACCAAGCGCATGATAGATATCATCCACTGTATGCGCCCGCTGAATGGTTTGGGCTGTTGACTGAGCGCTAAAAGCAGGTCGCGGTTATGATTAAGAGATTCCTCCACCTGTTTTTCGCGCAGACAATTCGTTCTGCAATTTCTGCATCAAGCGAACATTATGTAAGCCAGCCGCGATCTGCCCTGCAAAAGAATCAATGATCGGGACATCATCTTCGTTCAGAGACAAACCGCTGACAGCCATCAGTCAAGCGTCTCATTATCCACACGCAAGGGCGCAAGAATGCTTTGTGTAATATCGAAAACTTCGATAATCTGGTCGATCATCGGGTGTATCGCCAGAGGCAGAGCATCAACAACATTTTCCTTTGTCCAATGCACATATTCGGCATTCCCTGAGGTTAGTTTACGGGCATAGATGGAGTTGGGCAAAACCGAAAGAATAGCCCGTGGCCGATGCCCCTATGAGCTTTTCAATTTCACGAATCAATTTCAATTCATAGGAAGTATATGCCACAGTAAGCAAACTGTGGTCCTGATTAACCGTTAACAGGGTTACCATTCCCCCCAGCGACTTGATCTCCCTGCCAACTGCGCGGTAAAAATCATCCGCTGTACGAGCGCATTGAAAAGACTGTGATACACGGCTAATCGCCAGCAGAAGGTTGCGGGTCATGGCTGAGCGCATCTTGCGCCGGAACCGCTGTTACTTGTGTGGGTTTCTTTACAGCCATCGAGAAGCGTTCTCCTGAATTCGTAGTCTGAATATCCCGGCTTCAAGAAACAAAAAAAATACCTTAGAGACTGTTTCTTAAGTTCTTTTTTACCACAGAGGGCACTGAGTCCACAGAGAAAAGGCTTTAAAATCTCTGTGCTCTCCGTGATCTCAGTGGTAAATTGCCCGTGATTTTGACTTAAGAAACGCTCTCTTAACCCCCCTTTTTGGCCGGCGGCCGAAGGGCGCCCCCCCCAAGAAGGGGACGGGCCGCGGGCCCCTTTTTCTTTTGCCACCTTATTTCAATTTCTTTTTCAGATGGGAACGTAATTTCACCTGCTTTATACCGCCTAGGTCGATCTTCTCCGCGCCGACCATGCCTGCGAATCGTTTCAACCCATTGGCGAGCGCATCCGCGAAGGCTTCATCTTTTGGGGCATCCTCCTCCAGCCAAAAGCCGAGGATGTGCAGTGTATTCGTAGTGCGGTCCAATTTTGGGTCGAGCCGCGCCACGAGATCATCACCGTATAAAATGGGCAGGGTGTAATATCCCCAGCGGCGTTGATGAGCTGGCTTGTATACTTCCCACAGATATTCAAAATCGAAAACTTTTTTCGCGCGTCCTCTTGCGCTGACGATCTCCAACGGGGCAAGGAGGGTGATTTCTTCCTCTGTTGTGGGGCCTTTCGGCTTCCACACTTTGGGGATGCGCCCCGTTTCCAATTCGGATAGATGGGGCTGGTCGCTGTTCAAGATGAGGAATCCATCCTTTGAGCCTTCCACCCGCACCCGTGAGACAGTATTGTTTTCAACAAGTTGATGCACTATCATTTTGGCATCATCCCGCGATACATCTTTGTGAAGATAATAGGAAAGTTCCGTACCCAGGCGGCTTTCAGCAAGCATTCCCAGAAAGGCAATGATCTTTTTGCTCATAAACTCGACCGTCTCCTGCTCGGTGGCCGCGTAATCAAACCTGGCAGGCACAACCCGTTCACGCAAGTCATAGATGCGGTCGAAGCCTTTGCGATTGGAGATCATCACTTCTCCTGTCAGCCACAGGTAAAACAATCCAATGGATGTTTCCTTGCGCCCGCGGTAGCTCCAGGCTTTTACTCTTGTCCCTTCGAAATCCCTGTTGCCCAGCGGACCGCGCTCGCGCAATTCGTTGAGGATAAACTTCAACAAGTCCTTTGGAGGGTGCGTGAAGGATTCGTAATTCAACCCGCGAGCCTTGCGCTGATCCATATGCATGCGCCAGTAGGGGAAATCGCTCATGGGGTACATCATCAGCCAGCCGCCATAATCGAAGGCTTTGCGTTTTTCATACGCCATTTTATAGAGATGCTCGGGCTTGTAATTCAATACGCGGCCGTACATGGCGATGTCCTGACTGCGGGCAATCATCACCAGCGGGTCGAGCTGCAAGGCTTGCATCTGGCGCAAAGCGGATTCGGCGCCGAGCGGCCCTTCGAAACGGCGACCAGGCCAAAGCGCTTGTGAGGCGAGGAGGAAGCGGCGATGGGTCTGCCGCGAGATGGAATCAATCGTCATGGTCAACCGTTAAATTCCTTGATCGTTCTTAAAAATATTTCCACAAGCTGCGGGTCGAAGTGTTTTCCGCTTTGCTGTTTGATGTAGGTCAATGCTTTCTTCTTTGTCCACGCTTTGCGGTAGGGGCGTGCGCTGGTCAATGCATCCCAAACATCTGCAAGGGAAAAGAGGCGCGCCACAAGGGGGATTTGCTCACCTTTCAACCCGCGTGGGTAGCCTGTGCCATCCCATTTTTCGTGATGGCAGTATGGGATGTCGAGCGCGTTACGCAGGTAGGCAATGGGTTGAAGCATTTGATATGCAAGCCCGGGGTGTGTGCTCATGATCTCCCATTCCTTACGGGTCAGTTTTCCTTTTTTCAGCAGGATGTGGTCGGAGATGCCCATTTTTCCAATATCATGCAGGAGCGCGCCGCGCCGAATATGCTGAAGCTCACTGTCTTTGATGCCGACAGCTTTTGCAAGGATCATGGTCAATTCGGTGACGCGCTGAGTGTGGCCTTCGGTTTCCTTATCGCGCAGGTCGAGGGCGCGCGACCAGCCTTCGATGGTTGCTTCATAGGCGATGGCGAGTTCCATATTAACGCGCTGGACGTTATCGAACATTTGGGTGTTATCAATGGTGATGGCGGCCTGCCCTGCGAGGGTTTCAAGGAAATCAAGCCATTCATCGCCGGGGGTGAATTTGGAGCGGAGATAGACTTCCATGACCCCTTTGACTTCCCCTTTTGAAATGAGAGGAACGCAAACGTAACTTTTGAATCCCTCCTCCGCCCAAAAATGGGCAAAGGACGGATTATTACTGATCTGCGTGGGGTCGGAAATCTGGATGATGCGGCGCTCCATGACGCTGCGGCCTGCAAATTCATCGTTCAGATGAACTTCAGCGCCTTCGATCAGGCGGGTACGGAAGCCTTTTCCGGCAGAGAACTTCAGGGATTGTTCGTGTTTGTGAAGCAAAAGAACGGACGCGGCGTCCACTTCCAACTGGGTGTTGACATGAGTGAGCAGAATATTCAGGGTGATGCCAAGATCGAGGCTGGAGGTGATGGCTTTGTCTATGGTGCGAAGGGTCTGCAAATGCTGCAGGCGATGCAGGGCCTCATCCCTCAAGCGTGCAGAGTGGAGAGCGCCCGCAGCCTGGGAGGCGAACAGGGAAAGCAATCGTTCATCGGCTTCGGTGAATTTGCGGTCAGAGTCGCCGATCTCATCCACGGTGAGAACGCCGATCAATTCACCGCCATACAGCATGGGCACTTCCAGCACAGCGCGGATAATATAATTGTTATATTTTTCCGAGCGGCCTTCCCAGACGGAATAATCATCGATCCTCAGCGGCTTGCGGGTCTGTGCCACCACTCCGGCCACGCCCTCCCCCATTTGCAGACGGGTACCCACTTTGAGATACGCATCGGTATCCATTTTTGTCAATTCCAGTTCGTTGGTGGCCGGAAGGTATAAATACATTCCGCTGGATGCGCCACTCAACAATTTTTTTGCATTGGCCACAATGACTTTCAGCATGGTCTCCAAATCCGTCTCTGCGGAGAGTGCATTGCTGGTTTCATATAGGGAGGCAAATTCCTGGGCACGCCGCGCGGTCTCATCAAACAGGCGGGTGCGGTGCAAGGTGGCCCCGGCAATCTCTGCAAGCGACCCGAGCAGCTTCATCTGCTCCCGGGTGATCTGGCGCGGCAATTTAACAGCGACAAACAGCACGCCCACAATATCAGCAGCGGACTGAATGGGGATGCAGGCACCTCCCCACTGCGGCGGAATTTTGCTGCGTACCAGGTTGTGCGGCAATGCATCCTTTACAAATTCATCGGTTAAATAAGGCTTGCCTGAAACAAAGACGGTTCCTGCCACACCTTCCCCCATCTTGACGGGAAAATCTCGAATTTCCTCAAACCACCCGCGCGCGCTGGCAGTCCTTAATTCCCCGCTTGCGGCATGATAAAGCAAAATCGCACCCGTATCCGAGCCGATGGCGGTAAGCATTTGATCCAGCAAAATGGACAGGGATTCAGAAAATGTCTGCACGGTTCGCAGAGAAGACAGGGCTTCGTACAAGGCCTCCAGTTCCATAAGACGCTGGTGAAGCGCCTCTTCCGCGCGCTTTCGCTCGGTAATATCCTGAATGCTTCCACGCATTTTCCTGATAACGCCCTGCTCGTCAATTTCCAGTTCCCCCATGCCATGCACCCAGCGTTCCGCCTGGTCGCTCTTCCTGACAATCCTGTATTCCTTATCGAAACGATTCTTTTTCTCCACCACATCACGGGCAAAGTATTCAGCCATCTCATCCCTGTCATCGGGGTGGATGAGGTCCGTCCACCCGGCTACAGAGCGGATGTATTGCTCGTCTATGCCAAATATCTGGTCGAGAACATCCGAGCTGCGCCACAAGCCGTTCGTTAAATCCAGGTCATAACTACCCAGCCCGGCAATGACCTGTGATTCCCTGAGCAGGCTCTGGCTTTCACGAGCTGCATCCTCCGCCCGCTTGCGCTCGGTAATATCGCGCAACATGCCGCCGTGATAGATGATCTTGCCATTCTCATCATGGATGTAATTTCCATGATCCTCCACCCATATCTCGGCCCCATCCTTGCGGCGCATTCGATACGATTCAATTTCCTGCTGCCCTGTATCCAGAATATGACTGCCCCGTTCTTCAGGCAGGAAATAAAGCTCCTTCTTAATATCAATATTGAGCATTTCCTGTTTGGAGGAATAGCCGAACATCCTGACCATGGCAGGGTTAACTTCTACAAATTTGCCTTCAGGCGTGCTGCGGTAGATTCCGTCTATCATGTTTTCGAACAGGGAGCGGTAGCGTTCCTCCGATTCGCGCAGAGCTTTTTCGGTGAACTTGCGCTCGGCAAGTTCGGCTTGAATCTGGGCAAAGAGCCGCGCATTCTGTATCGCAACGGCGGCCTGCCCCGCCAGGGCTTCTGCAAGGTTCTGGTGCTGCTCAGTGAAGAAATTCGGCTCCGTCTTATCCACTGAATACAAGCCGATCACACTGCCGCCAGCGATCAATGGCACCCCCATCCAGGAGATGACATGCTCCGTCCCCGGGTCGCGAGTCCAACCTGGGAATTGGCGCGTATCCGCGACCAGGAAACTGCGCTGTTCATTCATAATGGCCATTAAAGCCGCCGAATGCCGGAAGTCAAACTCCAGAGCTTGCGTTTTGGCCGAGTCAGTGAATTCTTCATACCCGCGCATCGAGGAAATGACAAGGCGGTCATGATCACGCGCCAGCATCACATTGGCGCTATCATAGGGAACAAGCTGCCGCAGGTATTCCAGCAGTTTCTCCAGCACGGTATCCAAATTCAACTCACGAATAAGCGCCAGGTTTGCCGCGCGTAATATTTCAGCAATCTGATGAGTGCGCTGTTCGGCTTCGAACAGACGCACAAGTTCGCTTTCCATATAAATGCGCTCGGTCACATCCTGAAGGATCATAAACAGGACGGTCTCCCCGTTGACAACTACAGGCGATGAATGCGATTCCATCATGCAGACTTGACCGTCCGCCAGAGTATGCGGAGAAATAAGAGCCCCCCCCTCACCGTCTGAAACGCGCCTCTCTCTCCCTGTGAGCTGATTGCCAGACAATGGGCTGATCTCTGCGAAAATCATTCCCTTGAATTGCTCAAGGGAATATCCATAAAATTTTATAGCCGCCGGGTTTGCATCGAGGATCCGCCCTGTTTCCAGTTCGATCAGAAGCATGACCGCATTTTGTTTCCTGAAAATATCAGGAAACGAATCATTTTTTTGTGCGGGTGATCCTTCTGACATTAATTTCTCCTAAAGCTCCCCTGCTCCTCATATAACATAAATTACTTCATTAAGACAAAAAGACCGACAATCTGTAATGGATCATCGGTCCTTTCAACAAACACAATTTAGTCGTCGTTCAGGGATGCAATTGCCCGCAGCAAGCCAATGACCAGCACTCCCAGTTTCAAACCTTCGCCGGTGGTGATGGCGGTTTCACGCTCGCCCTTTTCCGCACGGCGCGCAAGAAGTGTGGCGGCAATGAGACCTGTCAACGCGCCGATCAACGCGCCGCCGAGAATAATTCTGGTTTTGTTCATGGTGTCATCCTTCCAAAAAATGCTTTGATGCTTTCAATCCAGCCATCCAACGCGAGGATGGGTTTGGCAGCCATATCCGCCCCGCGGATGATATATCCGCGAGCCTTGAAAACATAATCCTGCGCGATGCCCGTGTAATACGGCAATCCCTGCAATGCGCGCGCCATCAAATAAACAAGCCCGATCAGAACAACGAGAGTGACCAACCCCGCCAGCAAAATCGGGATGACGATCCAGATCGTGGAGATCGCCGCCCAGCGGCCCACGTCCCCGCCCTGTTTGAAGGTGGCAAAGCTGATCAGCACGATCAAGCCAACCAACACCACAACGCTCAGGATGATGGGCAAAATGATCTGCGTATTGCGCTGCTTGCGATGCAGTTGATAGGAATAATGCTCGGGCGGCGCTATCAACTTTTTTACAGGTGGAGGGAGTTTGTCATTCATCATTACTATTTTAGCATGAATCAAAAAAGTTAGGCGTAACTAAAAACAAAAAGACCCTAAAGGTTGTGGAAACCTTTAGGGTCTGAACATTTTGAATCTTTTAGCGTCTATTTCTTAAGAATGTTGGCACATCCAGATCATCGGCGTTGATGCTGGGCTGCGGAGCGGATTTGGCATCGCTCGATGAGCGTGTTTCCGCGTTCACGCTGACGGATTCGCTTGGGCGTGAGAAAGGTGTATTCGCAACAGAGACAGGCTTCTCGTTACGAGTGGGGCGCTCCAATGTGCGGCGCGCAACCCCGGCTCGTTCAAATCCGGTGGCGATGACCGTACAGCGGATCTCGTCACCCATTTCAGGATCGATGACCGCACCGAAGATCATGTTGACATCGGGATGAGCGGTTTCACGGATGATGGCCGCAGCCTGATTGACTTCGAAGAGGGTCATGTTCGGGCCGCCGGTGACGTTGAAGAGCACGCCGCGCGCGCCGTCAATGGTGATGTCGAGCAACTGGCTGGAGATGGCTTGTTCAGCGGCGGTCTTCGCGCGGTCATCGCCCGTGCCGCGACCAACTGCCATCAATGCAGCGCCGCCTTCAGACATGATGGTGCGGACATCGGCGAAGTCGAGGTTGATCAAACCAGGAATTGTGATCAATTCAGAAATGCCCTGAATGCCCTGATGCAGAACTTCATCTGCCATGCGGAAGGCATCCTGCAGGGATGATTTTTTATCAGCGAGTTGTAGCAGGCGGTCATTCGGGATGGAGATGAGGGTATGTGCATGTTCCTTCATCTTTGTAACGCCAGCTTCAGCGGATTGTGTGCGCTTGCCGCCTTCAAAGGTGAATGGACGAGTGACCACGCCGATGGTGAGCGCGCCGCATTCCTTGGCGACCTGTGAAATCACAGGAGCCGCGCCGGTACCGGTGCCGCCGCCCATGCCCGCAGTGACGAAGACCATGTCCGCGCCTTTGAGCACGTTATACAGTTCGTCGGATGATTCTTCTGCGGCTTTGCGGCCGATCTCAGGGTCACCGCCTGCGCCGAGGCCGCGTGTGATCTTGTCACCCAGACGCACGCGAATGGGAGCGCGTGAAAGAGTCAACGCCTGCGCATCGGTATTGGCGGCGATGAATTCAACGCCTTGAATACCTTCTTCCATCATGCGGTTGACAGCGTTCTGACCGGCACCACCCACACCAATGACTTTAATTCTGGGCGAAGGCTTCGGATTGCAGATTTCTTTTGTTTGAGTCCATGTGTTCCTCCTGGCAAGGAATATGCCATATCTTAAACGAGAATGCTGATTTTTAAAAGGTTTTAAAGGCTGTTTGTGAATCTTTTCTTTTTGGCTTTCTTCTTCTTTTTGGTTCACCTTCATCTGTGTCATTCTGAGCGAAGCGAAGAATCTCTACGATTGCCTCAGAGACCCTTCGCTCTCGCTCAGGGTGACATTGCGGAAGGCGAGTTACTGAAAAAAATCTCTACGGCAACAAGCGTTTCATCCAATTCTTGACTGCGTCAAAATTCATATTGCTTTCTCCTCGCGATCTGCGGCGTTTCTTTTCGCCGCCTGAATATGCAACATCATGTTCGCGCATGGTGGTGGCCCAGCGCAGCAAACCCACGCTGGTTGAATATGCGGGCGAATCCAATTTATCCACCAGCCCCGTGAGATTCTCCGGCTGCGCGGTGCGCACAGGCATTCCCAACACTTCACTGGCAATGTGTTTGATGCCGGGCAATGCCGAGGTACCGCCGGTCAATACCATGCCTGCGGGGAGAAGCCCATCATAGCCTGAGCGTTTGATCTCCTGCAGGATCAATCCAAATGTTTCTTCGATGCGTGCTTCGATGATATGAGCAAGGTCCTGGCGATTGATGCGCACATCGTGATCTTCGCCAAATGGACGGATGGAGAAATACTCCTCGCTTCCAATATCGGACCGAATGGCATGGCCCTGCTGCTTTTTCACTTCCTCCGCCTGAGACATGGGCAAACGCAGCCCGTGCGCAATATCCTGCGTAACGTGGTTGCCGCCAACAGCCAATACCATCGTATGCCAGACATCTCCATCCACATAAATCGCCAGGTCGGTGGTGCCGCCGCCAATATCGCAGACCGCCACACCCATCTGACGTTCCTGCTCGGTCAGCACCACTTCCGCTGAAGCGAGAGGATTCAAAACGAATTGCTGAATATTCACACCGGCCGCGCTGACGCATTGGCGGAGGTTATCCACGGTTGCGGCGGCGGCGGTGATAATATGCGTTTCCACTTCGAGCTTATAGCCGTGCATTCCGATGGGCGTCTTCACGCCTTCCTGTCCATCCACGGTGATGCCGCGCTGAATGACATGCACGATCTCGCGGTCGTGCGGAATGGCAACCGCCTGCGCCTGATCGAGCGCGTGAGCAATATCCATTGCGTTGATGATGCCGCCCGGGACGCCGGTTGCGCCGCGGCTGTTAACCGATGAAACATGCGCACCCGCAAGGCTGACAAAGCCGGTGGTGATCTCCAAACCGGAAGTGCGTTCCGCTTTTTCCACAGAGCGCTTAATGGCTGCCGATGCGGCGGCAAGGTCCACGATGATGCCTTTGCGGATGCCGTCCGAAGGCTCAATGCCCACGCCGAGAATGCGAATAGTCTTTGCATCCTCCACGCGTCCCACGAGAGTGCAAACCTTTGTCGTGCCTACATCAATGCCTACTACGATCTCTTCCATATTTATTGTTCGCTATCCACTGTTTCTTCTGGTGTTGCTTCGGTCTCCGTTACCGCCATTCGATAATACGGCGCTTCGGGATAGACCACATTTATATATTCGGGGTACACGCTGCGTGCCATCAATGAATCCACAAGGGATTGATACACGCGCGCTTTCAAGGGCATATCCTGTGCGCTGGTGCCAAAATAAGCCTGCCAGCCCCGCGGGTCTTTCCAGCCCAGGCCATGAGCGGAGTCAAATGTCATCGTCTGGCCGGCAGGCAGCAGCGGGGAAAGAGCGAGAACCGCATCCACCAATTCCTTTTGCATGTAGGGCGGCGGGCTGAATGGGTCATCCAATACTTTGACGCCGGGTACCGGTTCATCCACAGCGATGACGGGGACCAATCCCGCTTCCAACCCACGCGGACGGAATGCCACGCCGGTTGCATCGATCCAGGTATAGCCTTCGCCTTTTTGCCAGAGGATGACGGGCGTGCGCTCGCTGACCGTAACGTAGACATGATTCGGCAAATAGACTTTTACCTCCGCTGAAAGCAGTTCGGGGTAGTTCGTGCGCAGGCGGGTTTCCAATTCATCGGGCTGCACCATAAAAATGGATTGACCGACAACACCGGTGACGTTGGTGATCTCTTCCTTGCTGATACGGTTGTTGCCAAGCACCGTTGCGGCGGGAACATAAAAGTAAGGCAGTGCGAAAGCCAGATAAATTGCCACGCCGAGAAAAAGCGAAATAAGAATGGATGCAAAACGCAAATTTGCACGAAAGCGAGGCATGGCAAATTTTGGTTTGTGCAAATGGAACTCGGGCAGGCCGAGCGCGATATTAAAGCGGCGGGGCCTTGCCACAAGGATCGGTCTGGATGAAACCGGCGCAGGCCGTGTGCGTGATGTGACCGGCACGACGGGCCGCGTGGCTTGCTTTTTGGTTTGCTCCATTTCCTTCACAGCACGTTGGGCGCGGCGAAGGCGGGCGGTCTCAGCACGGGTAAGTTCGCGTTTCTCGCTCATGCGGACCTCCGGCGTTCGGTATGGTCACGCTGCGCTTTTCGCGCAAGAGCAAGCTCGATCAAGCGGTCAACCAACTGCGGGTAAGCCAATCCACTCGCCTGCCAAAGTTTGGGATACATGCTGATGGAAGTGAAACCGGGCAAGGTATTCAATTCGTTCAAGTAAATTTTGTTCGTGTCGCTTTCAACAAAGAAGTCTGCGCGCGCCATGCCTGCGCAATCAATAGCCTTGTAGGCGCGGACTGCGTATTCGCGAATTTTTTCAGTGACTTCATTCGGCAGCTGCGAAGGAATGATGAGACCGGAAGTGCCGTCCACATATTTTGATTCGTAGGAATAGAACTCACGGCTCGGCAGCACCTCCCCACAGACGGATGTCTCTGGGTGTTCATTTCCAAGCACGCTGACTTCCACCTCGCGGACGTTACCCACGCCTTTTTCGATGACAATGCGGCGGTCATAGCGGGCGGCTTCCATCAATCCTTCGGAGAGATCGGAACGGGAATTGCACTTGCTGATGCCAACGGAGGAACCGAGGTTGGCAGGTTTTGCAAAGAAGGGGTATGCGCCCATCTTTTCAACCTGTTCGATAACGCCGTTCATATCTGTTTCGATATCGCCGCGCAAAACAAGGATCGATTCCACGATGGGGATATTATTGGCACGCATGACATCTTTAAAGATACCTTTGTCCATACCCACGGAGGAACCCGCCACGCCTGCGCCTACATACGCCACGTCCGCCATTTCGAGTAAACCTTGCAGAGTGCCGTCTTCGCCGAAGGGGCCGTGCAGGACGGGGAAGAAGATATCGATGTCTGAAAGTTTATGGATGGTCTCAGCGTGATTCGTGACACGTGAAACGTAAAGTGAAGCATGCGAAGGATCACCAGGGAGAATGGCGCGATTCAATTCGCTGAATTTTCCACTGGTGAAGGCCTCCAGCGTATTTTCACCAGTCAACCATTCGCCACCCAAGGTGATGCCGATCTGGGTCACTTCATATTTTTCAGGGTCAAGCGCCACCAGCACGGAACGCGCAGACATCAGCGAAACATCATGTTCGCCTGAACGTCCACCGAAGAGCACTGCAACGCGAAGTTTTTTCAAACTACCATTCTCCTACAAGTTCAACTTCCAACTCAAGTTCAACGCCAAATTTTTGTTTCACTGTGGCACGGGTTAAATCAATCAACTCGCGGACATCGCTCGCGCGAGTCTCGCCATGATTTACAAAAAAATTTCCATGCAACGTGCTGATCTCAGCGGTGCCGATGCGCGACCCTTTGAGTCCCGCGGCTTCGATCAAACGGCCCGCATGGTCGCCCGCAGGGTTCTTGAACATGGAACCCATGCTCGCACCGGGCGGCTGCGTGGCCTTTCGGCGTTCGCTGAATTGTTCGATTTTAACAGACACTTCCTCTTTCGTTGAATTTTTTAATCTCAATAAAGCCGAAAGTACTATTGCTTTTATTTCGCCACGCTTCAATACACTCGTGCGATAGTTATAACCCATTTGCTCGACAGAATATTTTTCGCGGCCATTCTTCGTCAACAGCTCGGCGTGGATCAAATTCGCAGCCATGTCTCCGCCGAACGCGCCAGCATTTCCATACACTGCACCGCCCACCGTGCCTGGGACTGTCGCCGCCCATTCCAGGCCTGCCAATCCTTTGGACGCGCAGCGATTCGCGAGATTGCTGAAGATGACTCCCGCTTCACACCAGACTGTGGGGTTGTCGCCTGTTTCGAATTGCACTTCCTTCGCCTTGTTCAAAACCACGATCCCGCGCACGCCCCTGTCACTGACGAGAACATTCGAACCGCCGCCCAACACATAATGCGGAAGCTCCTGCTCCCAGATGAATTGCATAACCGCAGCAAGCTCATCCGCTGATTTGATGGTGAGCAGCACATCCGCAGGGCCGCCGATGCGCGCAGAGGTGTACGGCGCAAGAGAGACATTCTCCTGCACGGCATCGCCAAACTTCTGGCGCAACATGTCCACTGCAAATACGGAACTGGTCATAATCATTACGACTGATCTTTCCTCTTCAAATGCTCAATGATCTTCTTCAGATCCTGCGGTTCCACATCTTCCTGCGGCGCCGCGGACTTGATCATAGCCGCAAGAACAGCGGCACGGTTCTCACGTTCTTCCTGTGCATGGACGAGAACCATTCTCAACGGAGGCAGGGCGATCACCTCGGTCTGGTCTTGATGCGTTTGTCGTCTTTCATCTGGCATATACAACTCACAATACTTTTAAAAGGTCGGAACTGATCTGGTCCGCATCGCCAGCGGAAAGGACGATCACCACATCGCCGGAGCGAAGATGATCCAATAAATACTTCTTCGTATCACTCAGCGAGCCGGTGTAACGCACGGATGGATGCGGCATGGCACTGACCACCTCTGCGGAAGAGAAATCCTGCCTGGCTTCACGCGAGGCGTAAATTTCTGTAACGAGCACTTCGTTGGCATCAGAAAACGCTCGAGAGAATTCGTAGAACAACGTCTGCGTGCGGGAATACGTATGCGGCTGCCAGACGGCCCAAATGCGATGGTTCGGGTAACGCATCTTTGCGCCGGCCAGCGTGGCGCGGATCTCGGTGGGATGATGGGCATAATCATCGATCACAACGATACCGTGACGTTCGCCGCGTACTTCAAAACGGCGGCCTGTGCCGGTGAACTGACCCAACGCATCGGCCACTTCCTGCAAAGGAAGGCCAAGCGTGGCGCCAACCGAAAGCACAGCCAGCGCATTGCGGACATTGTGCTCGCCCGGCACCTGCAGCGAAACATGGATGACCGAAGAGGAGAATGCGCCAATGTTCGTCATCACAGAAAAATCAAAACCACCGCGGTCATTGGGTTTAATCGTGCGCGCCTGCATCCACTGCGGGCTGTTGATGGTCATTTCGCCCTGCACGCTGTATGAGACGATGTTCAGTCCCTTGCGGCGGGCATAAGTCAATAAAGTGACGGCACCTTCATCCTCGGCACAAACGATCAATGTGCCGTCGGGAGGAAGCAGGTCCACGAAGCTCTGGAAAGCCGCATACATATCCTCGAACTTCGGGTAAATATCGGGATGATCATGCTCAAGGTTGGTAACCACTTCGATACGCGGCTTGAGGCCGAGGAACATGCGGTCATATTCGTCCGCTTCGATGACGAACAGGTCACCTTTGCCGGCGTGCGCGTTGACCTTCAGGTTATTCAGCATTCCCCCCACAATAAAGGATGGATCGCGCTTCATTGCATATAACACCCAGGCGATCATGGCGGTGGTGGTGGTCTTGCCATGCGTCCCAGCGACGGCGATGCCTGTTTTATCAGCCATTAACTGTCCGAGAAAATCCGAGCGTTTGTAGACAGGGATGCCTGCATGTTTCGCCGCTTCCACCTCGGGGTTGTCATCCGTAATTGCAGAGGAACGAATGACCATGTCTGCGCCGCCCACGTTACGGGGATGATGACCAATGTAAACAGAAATGCCTTTGTTCTGCAGATCCACCGCAAACTGGGAGAGGGTGCGGTCTGAACCAGTCACTTCATAGCCGCTCTCTTTAAGCAGGCGCGCGATGGCAGAAAGCCCTGAACCGCCAATGCCGATGAAGTGAATTCGTTTCATAAGATTCCTGATGTCATTGCGGGCGCTGGCCCATCCAACGAGATTGCTTCGTCGGGAAGAGCACCCTCCTCGCATGACGTAAATTAGATATACACCACAATAATAAAGATAAGGATGATGATAACGGCAAAGTAAATGCCCGGCTCGCCCAAAAAGCGCGGGGGCATATAGTTCATCATTCTATTAATAACCTCAATTATGACCGGGTCTGTTGCCGGGCTGATGATCTTGTTATAGGGATAGTTTGCCACATGGTTGTAGTATAGAATGGTACCTGCAATGAAATAGCCATTCAGGGCGCCAAGCACTGCACCGAACAAGGCATCCTGCAAACGCTCACGCGCCGCCTTGGATGCAAGTCGTGGAAGTGACACGGTCTGATACCCGAAATACACCAATGCCGTCAGAATGAGGGTACGAATCCAGAAGACGGAGCTGGTGGTCTTATCCAGATCGCGGACAAGGGGGATGTATTTTTCCAAAAGCAAATTAACAGCCAACGCGGTAATGACGCTGAACGCAACGAGCAGTTCCTTGGCCCAGCCGCGCATGGCGCCGATCACTGCAAAGAGCAGCACATACATCCAAAAGAGATAGACAATGCTCATCATAGGGGTTGTTCTCCTGCCAATTTAACCAACTGGCTGGCGATCATACGGGCTGCATTCGGGTTTGATAATTTTTTCATTGCGGCGCGCATGGCTTCACGTTTATTTATATTCATCAACACATCTTTAACAATAAGTACGAGTTTATCTTCCAACAGTTCATCCTGCAAGATGACCGCCGCGTTCTTTTCGGCAAGATAATCTGCATTTACTTTTTGATAGCGCCACGCGTACGGGTACGGCACAAGCACGGCGGGTAATCCAAAAAATGGATATTCGCCCAATGACGATGCGCCCGCGCGGGAAACAACCAAGTCTGCGGCGGCGAGGGCGGCACCCATTTCATGCGAGTATGGCATGGCATGGTAGCGGGACCTCAACTCTGCGGGCAATGTTTCCGCGGCTTTTTCAACAACAGGCCAATCAAGATTACCGGTGATATGGATGACCTGTGCAATGTTCAAAAGTTCTTCAAGGTGGTTCAAGACTGCGGTATTAATGGAACGCGCGCCTTTGCTTCCGCCAGTGACAAGCAGGGTGGGCTTGGCGGCGTCCAGCCCAAAGTGTTGAGTCGCTTTTTCGCGGGACCAGCTTGAAAGGTCAGCACGAAGCGGGTAGCCGGTGACGGTGATTCTCTCAAGGCGTGAAAAATATTTCTTCGAGTCGGGAGCTGTCACAGTGACGACATCCGAAAAATTGGAAAGGAATTTGAGCGCAAGACCCGGCTCAATATCAGGCACATACAATACGGTTGGAATATTTCGGCCAGCCACGGCCATGGGAGCTGCCACGAAACCGCCGGTGAAGAAGAGCACATCGGGTTTGAAGTCGCGCAGGATGCGGCGCGATTCGATCACTCCACGTGTGAGCTTGGCAATGTTGCCGGGCAGAGCGCGCAGGCCAACGCCATGCACACCAGCCGCGGGAACGGAACGAAACGCGATGCCTTCGCGCTTCACAAGTTCCTCTTCCATGCCGCCTTCACCGCCGACCCACAAGGTTTGCAGGTTAGCAGGTTGAAAGGTTGAAGGTTGAAGATGTTCAACGTTTGAACCTTCAACCTGTAAACCTTCACTGGCAGTTTTCTCAACGCTTCGAGAACGGCGAGTGCGGGATAAACTCCGCCGCCCGTTCCACCAGCGCAAATTAGCAACCGCACTGTAGGACCTCCATTCTTCATCGGATATCGTGCCATCCCCTGCCTGGCGCGAGATGTTAAAAATGATTCCCAAAGCCGCGAGGGTCGTCACAAGATTCGAACCGCCCGCGCTGACGAAAGGTAACGCATTGCCAGCGAACGGCATGAGCCCGACCATCACTGCCATGTTGATGAGCGCTTCCATCGCGATCCAAATGACCAGACCGGAAGCGAGCAGCGTGCCGAGCATATCTGGTGCGCGGCGGGCAATCACCAATCCGCGCCAGACGAGAAACCCATATAAGCAGATCAACGCCACAGAACCGAACCAGCCAAGTTCTTCAGCGACCACTGCAAAAATACTATCGGTTGGCGGAACGGGCAAACCAGTGAGTTTGGATTGAGACTGTCCGAGCCCCACGCCGAACCAGCCGCCATTAACGATGGCTTCAAATGAGCGGCGCACATGATACGAAGCCTGCAAGGGGTCTTTGATGCCTGCAAGAAAATCGCCCACGCGTTGTTGTCCTGTGAGACTGACGGATGAAACCACCCACGCCGCAATGGATGCCACGACAAGCAAGCCGCCGATCTGTTTCAAGTCACCGCCTGCTAAAAAGAAAAGCAAGCCGCCCAACACCAACACGGTAGCAGCAGCGCTCAGGTCAGGCTGTTGATAGATCAACCCCCCCACCACACCGAGGATCACACCCAGCGGAACCAAGCCAAAAGAAATATCGTGAAGCTGCGCGCGCTTCGCGTACAACCAAACCGCAAGATACAAGATCGAGATCAACTTCGCCAATTCAGAAGGCTGCACAGAACCGGCAATGAAAGAGCGTTTTGCGCCGAAGCGAATTTCGTTCATCAATAACACGCCCATTAGCAAAAGGACGGTGAATGCCATGGCAGGCACAACCAATTTGCGCCAGTTGTGATAATCAAAGAACGCAAGACCAATTGCCACAGCCACGCCCAAGCCAAGCCATGTCAATTGACGATTGAACATATACATGGGGTCGTCATACGCGCCGAGAGAAAAATCCCATGAGGCGGAATACAACATCAACATTCCAAAGACCACCAAAGCCACCACGGAGACAAGCAACGGCATATCGAAACCGCGCAAAAATCCTACGGGGCCGTGAGACGAATACGAAGGTCGTTCGTTTACGAAAGTTCCAGTACCCATTTTCTAAAAAATTCTCCTCTCTCTACGAAATCTTTAAACTCATCAAAGCTCGTACCGCCCGGCGATAACAGGACGACATCCCCTGCACTGGCGACATTGGCGGCAAGAGTGACGGCTTCTTTTAGAGTCTCAGCGCGATGAATATCCACGCCTCTCTCCCCGCCGACAGCTGTTACGGTTTTCTGAATCATATCCGCCGCTTCGCCAAAAACCACCAAATGATCCACTCGTTCACAGATCAATTTTGCAATGTCGCCCCACGGAAGATTCTTATCCCTTCCGCCGAGCATAAGCACAATTGGCTCATCAAAAGCGCGGATCACAGCAATTGTCCGCTCTGGGGCGGAGGCAATCGAATTGTTGTACCAGCGTGCGCCGTTCAACTCACGGACAAACTCAAGGCGGTGCGGCACGCCGCGAAATTCTTCAACAGCTTCGAGCATATCATCAAGTTTAAAACCAGCAGCATGACCAATGGTAAATGCGGCCAGCACATTTGACACGTTATAGTCGCCGCGCAATTGGATCTTTTCACGCGCCATCAAAGGCACATACGCCTTGCCTTCGCGCAGGCTCAACAATCCATCATGCAAATAGGCGCCGTTCAGATCCTGTGCAAGGTCATGCAGGCTGAAGGTCAGCAAATTGCCTTTTACTTTATCGCGCAAACTCCACGCGCCTTTGTCATCTTTGCCGAGGATGGCGGTATCTTTTTCATTCTGAAATTCAAGGATGCGCGCCTTGGCATTGGTGTACGCTTCCATCGTGCCGTGACGATCCAGATGATTGGGCGTGATGTTCAAGATGGCAGCGATATTCGGCGAGATGGTCATCTGATCAAGCTGAAAAGATGACAGTTCCAGAATGGCGATATCATCAGCAGTCATCTCGTCCACGTAGTTGATGAGCGGGTCGCCGATGTTGCCGCCAATAAATGCAGAAGGATGAATGATGAATGATGAATTTTCTGCATTCTGCCTTCTGCCTTCTGTATCTTTTTTCGCCATTTGGCCGACCAATGTTGTTGTCGTCGTCTTGCCTGCCGAGCCGGTGATGCCGATGGTTTTGCAGGGAGCGACTTCCATGAATATCTGTGAATCATTGGAAAGCGGAATGCCGCGTTTGATGGCTTCTTCCACGATGGGCAATGTCAATGGCACACCGCCAGAGAGGCAAAGCACATCAGTCTTGTCCAGCAAGTCCAACGGATGCCCACCCACTGCCCATTGCACGTTCGTATCCGCGAGGGCTGCACGGGCAGAGGAGAGTTCGTCCGCGGTGCGTGAATCACTCAAGGTCACGTTCGAGCCATGACGGGAGAGCCAGCGCGCGAGGGCAAGTCCCTGGCGGGCGGCTCCGAGAATGAGGGTGTGGGTGTTGGTCCAATTTTTCATAGTCTTCTTTTGCTCCTTCGGGGGCTTAGCCCCCGAAGGAGCAAATATTACACTTGCGACAATCCTATTCCTATCAACGCGGCCATCAGGCCGATGAGCCAGAAGCGCTGTACCACTTGCGTTTCACTCCAGCCGAGCAATTCAAAATGCAAATGGATGGGCGCCATTTTGAAGAAGCGTTTGCCTTTTGTCATTTTGAAATAACCAATTTGAATTACAACACTGAGCATTTCCGCAAGCGGGATGATGCCGATGATCAGCAGCATGGGCCACTGCCCGGTCATCAATGCAATGACGGCCAGCACGGAGCCCAATGCCATGGAACCCGTGTCACCCATGATGAGTTCCGCAGGGTGGACGTTGAACCACAAAAAGCCAAAGAGCGCGCCGACCAGAATAAAACAGAAACGCGCGAGATAGACCCGTTCCTGTATTAATGCAATGCCGCCGAAGGATGCAATGGCGGTGGCGGCGATCAGCCCTGCGAGGCCGTCCAAACCATCGGTGAAATTAACCGCGTTTGATTCAGCCACAATGATGAAAGCGGCGATCGGCACATAGATCCAACCGAGTTCAACTTCAAAGAACAGACCGGGTAAATACATATCCGGTACGTCAACCATATATTTCAAAACATAGGCGGTGCCAATTGCCAAAACGACCTGGAACAGGAACTTGGTACGGGCACGCATGCCGTCACCTTTGCGTTTGCCGTGGATGCCTTCCCAATCGTCCACTGCGCCGAGGACGGCAAACCCAACCATGACGAGCAACGGCAAAAGAACTTCGCGCCCTACTCCGCCTCCGGAAACGCCGATCAACGCAACGGCATTCAACAGACCGGTCAACAGCAGAACCGGCAAAATGAACATGATGCCGCCCATGGTGGGAGTGCCCATTTTCACGCGATGTGAATCAGGTTCCTCCACACGGATGATCTTTCCGACTTTGAAGTGCCGTAGAATGCGCAGAAGCGGTCCGCCCCAAATGGCGGTCATAATGAAAGAGAGTCCTGCAAGGCTAAGGGATAAAGCGATCTGTCTCATGATCTGACCTCAAGAGCGGCGGTGATTCGGTCCATACGCAAGCCGTGGGAGCCTTTGATAAGAACAGCATCATTTGATGTGAGATTTTTATTTAACCAGTCCAGGATCAACTCGGATGCTTCAAATTCAAAAATTTGATTAGTTTTCATACCGGCGCGGCGAGCCGCATCTGCGATCATGTGAGCGCGGGGGCCCAATGTGAGCAAGGTGCGTACCACCTGTGCGGCACGCATGCCCACCATTTCGTGTCCCTGTTTTTCGTAGGGGCCAAGCTCAAGCATATCGCCAAGGACGGCGATTCTGCGCCCGTCCATTTCATCAAGCAGGTTCAAGGCGGCAAGCATAGACTCAGGAGAAGCATTATACGTGTCATCGAGGATCAAGGCGCCGCTGCTGCTGCGGACTGCCACGAGGCGCAGCTGCGCGTGTCCGTGGGACAGGCCTTCAAAGATATCCTGCCAGCTCAAGCCGTCATTCAGCCCCACGGATGCGGCGCGCAAGGCCGTGTGAACGGAGTGCCGTCCGATCATGGGAATGTGGGTATGCAGGGTCTCGCCTTTGTAATGCAGGCGGAAGCGGATACCGTCCAAACCAAGACCTTCGATCTGGTCGGCCCACAAATGGGCTTCGGGGGAAAGACCGTAGAAGAAGACTCGCGCTTTGGATTTCTCTTCCATCTTGCGAACCCAGGGATCATCAAAGTTAAGGATGGCAACGCCATCCGCCGGAAGAGCCTGGATCAATTCGCTTTTTCCTTTGGCAATGGCTTCCTGTGAACCGGCACGTTCCGCGTGAACGGTGCCAACATTTGTCACCACTCCCACTTGAGGCTGGGCAATATCGCAGAGGAATTGAATTTCGCCGGGGACATAAAATCCCATTTCCAGCACGGCGCGTTCGTAGCCGGCGCCAAGTTTTAGAATGGTGAGCGGCAGTCCGATCTCGTTATTGAGGTTGCCAAGATTTTTTAGCGTGCGGTAGCGCATACCAAGCACTTCAGCAACCATTTCTTTTGTGGTGGATTTTCCAACACTGCCGGTGATGCCGACCACGCGCAGGTCCAGTTTGCGGCGCCAGAAGCGGGCGATCTGCTGGAGGGCGGAGATGGTATTGTCCACGCGCAGACAGAGAGCGGAATCAAGCGACAGCGAAGAATCTGCCGATAGGCCGCCACGCAGGTCCAGGGTCGGAAAAGAGGCGGATACGTCATTTTGAATTAAAGCAAAAGATGCCCCCCTCTTGAACGCATCGGCAAGGAAGTCATGTCCATCCACTTTTTCGCCGGGGATCGCCACGAAGAGTGAACCGGGTATCACCTGACGTGAGTCAATGGCAGCCTCAGTAATGACCGCATTGGCGTTCGGCAAGCGAACCGATGTGAGGGCTTCGAGGGCGTCGGCGAGTGTGAGCATGTTATTTGGCTACGAGTTGCTGGCGAATATAGTCGGGGGGGATGTCCAAAAGCAGGACGGTCTTTTCGGCCATTTCAGAAAAGACGGGTGCGGCGGTTTCCGAGCCCCAAATGGATTCAGATGGGCGTTCGAGCCAGACGTAGATCATGAATTGCGGGTCATCCACCGGCCCCCAGCCGAGGAAGGAGGTGTTGGTTTCGGTGGAGTCGTAAAAACCGTCCACAGGAATTTGGGCGGTGCCGGTCTTTCCTGCGACGCGATAGCCGGGCACGAGAGCAAGGGAGGCTTCCGCTTCCAGTGAAATGGCGAGCATTTCAGAGAGGATATCTGCGGTGGCTTCTTTAATGGGTGAACCAGCAAATTGAGCGGGGACATTGTATTGACGTCCGTCGCGCACCATGGCGTAAAGCGCGTGCGGCACCACCATGCGTCCGTTGTTGGCAACTGAGGAAGCGGCCATCATCACCTGCATGGGTGTGGCGGTGACGCCCTGACCAAAGGAGTTTGTGCCGAGGTCAACGGGATACCAATCCGAATCACCCGGGACTTTGAGCCTGCCTGACACTTCCCCTTCCAGGTCCACGCCTGTGAGATGACCAAAGCCAAAAGCGTCGAGATACTTATAGAAGACGCCCGCGCCCATTTTATCTGTAATGGTGACCATGCAAACGTTGAGCGAGTGCTGTAAACAGCCCGTCATGCTTTGCATGCCCCAGGGCTGCCTATCCCAGTTTTGAATGGTGACCCCGCCGATGAGGATGGAGCCGGTATCCAGGTATGTTGTTTCGGGAGAAACCGCGCCACTGTCCAACGCGGCGGCCATGGTAAGTATCTTTGTCACCGAGCCGGGTTCATACGGGGTGGAGATAGCCGGGTTGAACTGGTTGCTCTTGTCGTAAATGACGTTGTAGTTCCAGAACTGGTTCAAGTCCATGCGGCGGGAGGAAGCAATGGCAAGTAACTCGCCGTTGCGCGGATCCATCACAACAATGGTGCCGCCCTGAGCGCCGTAGGTTGATAACGCTGTATCGAGTATCTCTTCCGCCGAGGCTTGCAGGTCGCGGTTGATGGTGAGGATGAGGGTGGTGCCGTCTGATACGCGGGGAATTTCGAAGGCTTTGTTCGGGTCGGTGGGGACAAGCACCTGCACAGAATTTCCGGCTAGCAGGGTGTCATACTTCCCTTCAATGCCAAAATAGCCGCGTCCTTCGCGGGTGACAAAGCCAATGATGTTGGAGGCAAGCGCATCTTCCGGGTAACTGCGATGCGGATGCGCTTTGAATTGCAAGCCTGTCAGCCCGCCCAGGGTACCTTCCGCAGCGTTGCTCTGCAATGCCTTCTTTAATTCCTGAAGGTTAAGCGCCTGCTGCGCTTCGACAAAATCTGCGATCACAATGTAAGAAAGACCATCCGGCGGATTTTGGATGGCATCCATGAGTTGGTTGTAATCCATGCCGAGTTCTGCACTGACGGCAAAGGCAATGGCGTGCGGATCGCGCACGGTGGTCAAGTCCACGCCCATCTCGTAGACGGTCTTGTTCCCGGCCAGTAAACGTCCGTTGCGGTCATAGATCTCGCCGCGGTCGGGATAGAAGGTTTTCAATTCGTAGGCATAGTTCTCGGCTTGCTGGCTGAAAATGGCAGCTTCGGCACTGTTCTGGATACGGGTCATTTGGACAATGATGGCAAACGCAATGAATCCCAGCACACTGGTCAACACCTGGGTGCGGCGCGCGTATTGCTGTCTCATTGCATGCCTCGCGAGGAGAGAAGTGTTTCATCCATCCAATCCAACAGCGACTGGTTGTATTCCGGCGCGATGGTGAGTGCGCTTAATTGCATATTCTGGGTTGTGCTTAAGACAAACGGCTCGGGTTCGGCATACCCCGATACCACAAGGTATTCCGCTTCCTCCGGCTGCATGGGGCGGAAGCCGAGTTCAAGCGCGCGGCTTTCCATGGCGCTGGCGGATGTCAACGAAGCGAGCTGGGTTTGTAAATCACCGCTTACCTGCTGGCTGGCGGTAATGGAAAAGGTCAGGTCTTGAATTTCACGTCCGGCAATGGCGGCGCGAGAGGTAACAATAAGATAGAGAGCGGCAACCATGGCAAGCGTAACCACGGCAAGCAAAGCAGAGCCGATCCATTGGCGTTGAACGCGCCAGGGAGCGACCTTGTAGGCATGAATATAGTGGGTTACGTTCGGTATGTTTACATTTGGTATGTTCATGTTTCTCTGCTCTCATCAACCGGGCGGGAGAACCCCGCCCCTACAACTTCTCAATAACTCTCAATTTTGCGCTTCGTGCTCTTGGGTTTTCCTTTATTTCTTCATCAGTCGGCAAGATCGGTTTTTTGTTCACCAACTGCACAACAGCCTTACGTTCCACTTCATAAATTCTTTCGTAAGGCGGATTGACTAGTTCCTTGCTCTGCTCTCGAAAATATTCTTTGACGATGCGATCTTCCAGCGAGTGGAAGGAGATCACCGCGCATCTTCCACCTGACCGTAAAGCTGATACTGCCTGCGGAAGCGTGATCTCCACTGCGGCCAATTCTTCGTTGACGACGATGCGCAGGGCCTGAAAAGTCTGCGTGGCGGGGTGGACTCGGTCGCCTCGTCGGGGAGATGCTTTTTCGATGACAGCAACCAGCTCACGGGTCGTGCGAAGCGGTCTGTTCATCACGATGGCTTTGGCGATCTTGCGCGAGTCGCGATCTTCACCGTATCGAAAAATGATGTCGGCAAGTTCCCGTTCATCATAGGTGTTGATGATGTCTTCCGCGCTCATCGTCATGTGCGGGCCGAAACGCATATCAAGCGGGCCATCCTGCATGAAGGAGAAGCCGCGTTCGGCGTTATCAAACTGCATGGACGAGGCACCGAGGTCGAGCACCATGCCGTCGATCGCATCCCATTTCAAGGAAGCGAGTTGTTCGGCAAGGGTGATGTGGGAGGCTTGCACGAGATGAATGCGCTTTTCGTAAGGAGCCAAGGTCTCACGAGCGAGCGCCAAAGCCTGCGGGTCTACATCGAGACCGAGCAAGAGCCCATCTGGCGTGCAAGCCTCCAGTATCCCGCGAGCGTGACCGCCCGCGCCCAGAGTGCCATCCACATACCGCCCGCCATTGCGGGGTTGCAGAGCGTGTATAATCTCTTGGTAAAGTACAGGTTTATGCTGCATAAGTAGTGGCGACTTCAGTCGCCCCTAACGGCTAAAGCCGTTACTACGATGGCTTACTCTTTGAAAGATCGAGTGTGGAGAAGCGCGCGTTGTTGGCTTCGGTATCCTGAAGCTGGGTCATTTGTTCGCCCCAGGCTGCAGGCATCCACACTTCGAAGTACTCGCCCTGCCCCGCTACGACCAGTTCGCCGTTCTCGATGCCGAGAAAAGCGCGCAGGTTCTGCGGAACAAGGATGCGCCCAACCTTATCAACTTCTATCGGATAAGCATTGGAAAGGATCAAGCGGCGCAGCAAACGAGCAGTCGGGTCAGCCAAATTCATGGCTTCGATGCGTTCATAAACCTGTTTGAAATAGTCCTCGGTCATCACCATGAGGCATTTATCAAAGCCTTGTGTAATGAAGGCCCCAGTTGCCAACATCTCACGAAAGCGCGCCGGTATCATCAAGCGCCCTTTATCATCAAGATTGTGTTGGAACTGGCCTAAGAACATTTGTGCTACTTATCCTTTTAATAGATGAACGCCGGAGATCCCGGCGCTCTTACCACTTTCTACCACTTCTTCCCATATTATACTGTTTTATGGGCAGAAATCAAGTGGTGTAAAGGCTTTCTCATATTGCAAAGGCATTGTTGACCCATGAAAACCTCCCCCACCTTCACCCTTCTCGAAGCCAGTAACTGGCAAGACTACGAATTACTTGATTCAGGCGACGGCCAAAAGCTCGAACGCTTTGGTAAATATATTTTTTCGCGTCCTGAATCGCAAGCCATGTGGAGTCGTGCGCTCCCTGCCTCAGAGTGGAACAATGTCCACGCTGTGTTTCAGCCCTCGGGCGAAGAAAGCGGCGGTCATTGGGACTTCAAAAAGAAAGTTGATGAAAAATGGGTGATGAATTATGGGGATTTAAAATTCTGGGCGATGACGACCCCAGGCCGCCACCTCGGCGTATTTCCTGAAGTCGCCTCTCACTGGGACTTTATGGCTGATTCCGTCCGAAAGGCAGGTCGCCAACCGAACATCCTCAACCTATTCGGTTACACAGGATTGGCTTCTCTTGCGGCGGCAGCAGCTGGCGCATCCGTCACTCACGTGGACGCATCCAAAAAGTCCGTTAGTTGGGCGCGCGAAAATCAGGAACTCTCTGGATTAAAAGAAAAGCCCATCCGCTGGGTCGTGGAAGATGCAATCAAATACGTTCAACGTGAAGAAAAGCGCGGCGTGAAATACGATGGCATCATTCTCGACCCGCCGAAATTCGGGCGCGGCCCCAAAGGTGAAATTTGGGAAGTGTACAAATCCCTGCCCAACTTGTTGGATATGTGCCGCGCCTGTTTGAGCAACAATCCCCTCTTCGTGATCGTCACGGTCTACGCCGTGCGCGCATCCGCCATCCATGTGGCGCAAGCCGTGGATGAGATGATGAAAAAATACAAAGGCGAAACTGACAGCGGCGAATTGGTGACGCGCGAGAAAAGCGCAAACCGGCTGCTTTCACAGGCGGTCTATGCAAGATGGTCTAACAAGTAAAAAAACTCCGAGTTCTTTGAGAACTCGGAGTTTTTTTACACAAGATTATCCGCTGCTACTACTTGAAGAGCTGCTGCTTTCCCCACCGCTGCTCCTGCTGCTGCTACTGCTAGTCGTGGGCGATGTAATTTTCTTCAGGAGGTCATACCAGAAGGATGATCCCTGCGAAACGGCCGCAGCCGTCAAGCTCAAGCCCAAAATTTTCAGTAGTACAAAACTAACCCACGTCATCGCATCCGCACCGGCAGCGGGACGTTCCGTCTGCCACCAGCCGATCCTGATGGTGATATCACCCAATTGTTGGATCAAATCATCAAGTGTGGCAGTCGTGCCTTCCTGCTCCACAACCATTTGAGCTTTGGCAGTTGTAAGCGCTCGTAATTCTGCGTTGGTCCATAAAGCTTTGGCAAGCTGAATACTGTCCGTGCCAAAAAGGATGGTCACAGCAATGGAGAGAATAATCACAAAACTGCGTGCATTGGCACGAAACGTAGCCGATGCCTGTTCCATCATGCCGGTGAAATAAGCCGTGGTGCGTTTCCGCAGATCATCAATGCTTGTCACACCCTGATTTATCCATTGAATGAATGCCTGTTTGCCCTCTGAATCAGGCAGCTTATCCACCAATTCAGCAAGCTGCATCAGATTCAAATCCTTGCTTGAAGTCAAACCGATCAGGTCAAAATACGAATCCACAAGCACAGAAACGGGGATCTTCTCAATCCGTTTCGGCTCTGTCACAGAACCAAACACACTTAGAAAGTTCTTGTAACGAATGGGGCGAAGGGACTGCAATTGCGGGAGCCTCACCAGGTCTTCGATCTTTTTATCACCGACGATCTTGACCAGATAACGCTCCAACGCTTTACCGCGTGTTTCCAGAAACTCATTGATCCATTGCGTAACCATCGAGACAATGGAACCGAGCACATAATAAATAAATATCAAACCGATGACAACTTCAAGAGCTTGCGATATAGGCATACGAGATTCTCCTTGTTATTTCATTGATGGTTATTTTGTTCAAGTTCTCTAAGCCAATCCAACGGCCTGCCCCAGCGTTTTCTTTCCTGCACACCAGATTCGTTCTTCTTTGGCCTGTCCCATTTCGGGCCGGGTGGACCAGACTCTTCCTTCAAAAAACTTTTGACACCCCATAATCCTTTATATTGTACCCATTCCGGTTCAGGATTCAAGAGCACGCGGCTCCACTCCTTCACCTTTGGACGGGTCGTCTTACGGTCAGACATGATGCGCTTCAGGTAACTACTTGATTTAACAACGCCTTCCTTTAAGTTATCTCCCTGTATTCCAAGGCGGAAGCCATCTCCCGAAGCGATCTCCATCGGCAAACTCACTACATAATGGTCAACTTCATCACGCATATAAATGAACGCATCCTCTGCAAGGAAGTTCGTGCGCTTGGCCTGCAATTCCTTCAACGCCATCTGTCTCGCCTTCTGGCTTGGGTTGATGATCATAAATATATAATGGATCCAGCCATCGAACTTGAACAGAATGCGCTGCAAACGTCCCGGCTTATACATGCTCGGCGAGCGGATCACCTCCGGCTGGCTGTAATTGGCATGGGAACCGAGGGCAACATACACAACGGGATGTGTTGTTTCATTTCCCAATTTATCCAGCGCCTTATTCGTTGTTTCCCATTTCTCAATATTTCCCGCGCCATGCTGCGAGAACAAAACAGCATACGGGACATCATTTTTCAAGTAAACCGCGGTCATCTCCCAATCACCCTCATGATGATTCATCCCATTCGCCGCAAGGCGCCAGTCATTGAACGCATAGAAAAAATGATATTGCAAAACCGTCCACTGATTATTCGCCTTATCCGCGTCACGTACTACACGGCCATAATAAACAGGTTGATCGTTTTTTTCCAGAATCTTTGCGTACTGAAGATATGCCTCCTGCGCGATTCTTTCCGTGGCCTGCGATAGCATATCCATTACAAGGCCGGGGCCTTCAGGAATAATACGATCCAAAATAAACTTCATCGTCCGAACAGACAGATAGAACAAAACCAGCAGATAGATCGGCAGCAGCACCAGATACTCCACTGCAATTCCAACCGTGCGGTTTGGATGAAGGAAAAACCAGATCGGCGCGATTTCCAAACCGATGAATAAAAGCGCCGCCAACGCAGCAGGAATGATCCGCAAACGTATCGGAGATGCAATCATAAAAATCACAAGCGCTGCAATCAAAGAAACAACCAGAGCAATCTCAAGTCCCACCACCCCGCCAAACCACCACGAAGCAGCCACACCTAAAGAAGAACCAATTCCCCACCAGACCCATGCATCAAAATCACGCAGCGGGTCGTTGACAAAGCGCAAATAAAACTGCTCGCTTTGCAATTCTCCCATATGATCCACGAGCGCCTCATTAAAATGGGAAATCGTTTCCACCGCCGCCGCAGGCCCGCTGGGAAAAATTTTACACATTTCCAGGTACGGCTCAACACGCATCGGAAAAAACCGTTCGCTTTTTGCAAAGCGCAAGACCGGCTCATATTTTGCAAGCAATTCCAGTTCGTCCATGTTGCCTCTGCTATGGTATAACCGCGGTTATGAACACTCAACAACTAAAGCAATCTTTCGCCACTCATTTTAACTCCGAATCAGAAATCATCGTCCGCGCGCCGGGGCGGGTCAATTTGATCGGGGAACACACCGATTATAACGATGGATTTGTCCTGCCCATGGCCATTGACCGCGCCGTCTGGATTGCGCTCCGTCCGCGGGATGATGGAACCGTGCGCCTCTTTTCTCTGGACCTGGAAGCTGATTCGGCTTTCGAACTGCATTCCCTCACGAAAGGCAGTGACTGGATCGAGTACCCCAAAAGCATCGCTTATGAATTGATGAAGTCCGGCTACGAACTTCGCGGCTTTGACGCGGTCATGACAGGTGATGTCCCGCGCGGGGCAGGCTTATCCTCCTCTGCGGCCGTGGAATTGGCTGTAGCCCGCGCCTTCGCTGCAGTCTCTGGCTTTGAGTGGGATGCCCCCAAGATGGCGAAAATCTCGCAAAAAGCCGAGAACGAATGGGTAGGCGTCAACTGCGGCATCATGGATCAAATGGCAAGCGCAGCCTGCAAGGAAGGCCATGCTCTCTTTTTGGATTGCCGTTCGCTGGAAATTCAGCACGCGCCCCTGCCAAAGGGAGTTTCCATTGTGATCCTCGATACGTCCACGCGGCGCGGCTTGGTAGGCTCAGCTTACAACGAAAGGCGCAGTCAATGTGAAGAAGCGGCGCGCTGGTTTGGAGTAAAAGCCTTGCGCGATGTAAGCGTGGAAGAATTCAACAAAAGCTCAAAAAATGGACTGAATGAACTAGCGGCAAAACGCGCCAAACATATCGTCACTGAGAATGCGCGGGTGTTGGAAGCCGTGGAAGTAATGAAAGCTGGAAACATAAAAAGGCTTGGGGAATTATTCAACGCCAGCCACGACAGTCTGCGCGATGATTTTGAAGTAACGAATGACGCACTGAACATCATGGTCGATTGCGCGCGGGAACAGGTCAGTTGTTACGGCGCGCGCATGACGGGTGCAGGTTTCGGCGGCTGTGCTGTGGCTTTGGTCAAAGAGGAAAATGCCGCAGAGTTTGTAACTGCCGTTTCCTCAGCATACAAGCAAAAGTCAAATATGGAAGCGGCGGTTTATGTCTGCAAGGCAAGTGAGGGAGCAAGCCTTATTCAGGAATAGGCTTCTTGAAAGAACTCCATTGCCTCGATACGGAAGTAGAATTTCCGTACTCCGGTCGAATAAAAAAACGGGACACATTTCTGTGTCCCGTTTTCGTTTAGGTGTAAGCCATCTGCTCGACTTCGAGCACGCGCTTGCGGCGCTGGCGCTTGATGATCTTTTCAGCAGCCATGCGCGTCTGGCGACGCTGACCAGAGCGGATGATCAACTTCATAAACTTGGTGTGATCAATGTGCTTATCATTCATAAGCGAGTAATCAGCGGAGCCCGGTTCATGCGGCGGGTAGAAAATACCGCAATTAGGGTTGATCTCCAACATGTGGATCACGCCGTCTGCATCCATGCGGTAATCGCAGCGGGCATATCCATTGCCGCCCAGTTCGTTGAACACGCGCAGGGTCTGTTCGCGAAGGCTTTTCTCGATCTTCGGGTCAGTAACCACAGCCACAGACATCTTCTCATATTCAACCCATTTCATATCATAGTGTTTGAAGGATTCACCATTTGGGAAGATGAACTCAACGGGTCTGACGGTAATGGGCTTGGTCACATCATCGGGGTTTTCGGCGATCAAACAGGTGAACTCGCGGCCTTCGATAAACTCCTCGATGAGCGCGCGGCCAAATTCTTCAACTTCCACCGTAATTTGTTCGCGGAGTTCTTCAACATTTTCAACGCGTGACTTACGGCGGATACCAACGCTGGCATATCCATGCGGCGGCTTGACGAGCATGGGGAACTTCAAACGCTTCGCAACCTTTTCAGCATCCTCTGCGCGATTGACAAAAACCCAATTCGGCGTGGGGACTGAAACGCGGCGCGCTGCATTCTTCATTTCATCACGTGTTGGGTCAAAGAATTTTGAATCAGCGCCCGTAAAAGCAGCGTTATATTTTTCAAGCGCGTGAACCAGCGCAATGCCGGACAACGCATCGTCGGGAGTGCCGTCACACAAATTGACAAATGCATCCACGCCTTCATCGAGCAAATCCTTGATCTGTTTTTCCACATCCGTTGGCTGCACCAGATGCTGCTTCCAACGATACCCCTTCATGTAAGGTGAAGGATCGTAAGGGATATCATCATCGTCTGGCGTGCTTGTTAATACGCAAATGTACATGATTGTTCCTTTGTTGTCTTTCCTTTTTTACTTTCGAATTAATGATTCGATTTTAAAGAATCATATTTTGTAAAATTATTTTTTATTCAACATACAACAATGAATAATAAACATTGTTGTATGTTTATTGTATGCAACTATTGATATATGTAAAGGTTTTTGAACATACATTTATCTTAAAATATTATAAGCGTTATTCAATCGAATCGATACTACTCTCGAAAATTTATTTAACGTCTTTAAGGTCTTTAACGTTTTTAAGAATAAACGACGGGCACAGATGCCCGTCGTTTATAAACACAGAAATTGAATAATCGTTACACAGAGATATTATTTGAAAAACTGCGACACATGCTGTCTGTTTGTCTTCAAGTAATCATCCAGAATATTTCTTGCGGTATCCATATCACCGACAATGGGGTCAAGCAGCAGGCATTGCAACGCTTTTTCGTAACTACCTTCAACAGCCGCATCGACTGAAAGCTGTGCGACCATTAATTCGCGGCGGCATAGCTCCGCAACCGGTTCGGGCAATGACCCAACATGCACGGGATGAATCCCCGCCCCACTGACGTGAACCGGCGTCTCCACCGTGGCGCCAAGCGGCAGGTTTGCGATCTGCCCTACATTGGGAAGGTTTGCAGCAAGATGGTAATGATTGCCCGCAAACGAGATATTTTCGATCATCTCCAACGCGCCTTCGGAATCAGTATCCAAGAGGCTATCAATGGCGAGAGAGCCGTTTGCCATTTCATTTAGTCTGTCGAGACTGAAATCTCGCAGGCCAGCCATCAATTCCCAGTCATACAGGCGGATGTTGAACTTATCCCACGGCTTGGTGACGGGGTCGCTCATCCACGGGAGATATTCACAGAGATGAGTATCTCCGGGAACCGGGAACAGGCCAAAGTCCCGAAAGACGCGGCGCGTGAGCGGTTCAAATTTTTCATCCAGCTCAAAGAATCGTTTTCGGAAAAGCGGATACAGATCCTCGCCCGTTCTTTTATCGTGAATGGAAAGGATCCATGAAAAGTGATTCGTGCCCGCGGCGCGGATATCCACCAACGGGACGGTTTGATCCATGACCATGTGTTGAAGCGGGTGCTGCATCACATCTGCGTGCATGCCTTCGATACCGTTAGGGACTTGAATGCCGAGGTCGTTGGCAAGTGCGATGCCCACCATGCCATAGCCGATATAAATTTGATGACAAAGCCCAACAGCCTTTATCCTGCTGTGACGGTTGACCAGATCGCAAATGCGAACCATGGGATTTGTGAAATTGATAAACCACGCTTCGGGACAAGCCTGCTCCATGTCGCGGACAATTTCCAGGACGGGCATCACATTGCGCGCTGCATGGATAAAGCCACCAGGGCCGCCATTCTCTGCATACGGCTGGCGCACGCCGTACTTAATGGGGATCTCAAAGTCAGATTTCCACAATTCTTCGCGCGGACCAACTTCAATGGCTGAGACAACAAAATTCGTACCTTCGAGCGCATCTTTGTGATGAGTGTGTGCGGTGATGGTGAACTTTGAATTCCATGCCGAGTTCAAACGATTTGCAAGCCGGTGGACAATATCAAGGCTTTGCGCGTTGCGATCTACAAGCCGAAGAGTAGAGCCAGTAAGTTTTTTAGAACGAAGCAAAGCAGAAAGAGTATTTTCTCCAAACGAGGCACTGCCTGCGCCAATAACTGTAATGGTAGTCATGTGAGTCTCCTTTATGGAGAAAGTATACAGGGAAAACTGTAGGCACGTAAACGGGCAAATCGTAGAGAGGTAAAAAAGTAGACAGGTGACTCATTCACCTGTCTACTTGTGTCCTTGTCAACTTATATACTTGTGTACTTTTTTACTTAACCACTATCTGCACTTCCGCCGTCATGCCCCAGAGTAAACCTTCGGGTTGTTCGCTCAATTCGATGGTGACAGGATAAACGACATCTCCGCCAACCGTTTCAGAAATGGGCGAAATGCGGACCACTTTGCCTTCTATGGTGACATCCAGGGCTTCGATATAGACATCCACGCTTTGACCGAACTTCACACGGGGAATGTCACGCTCGCTCAGGTCAGTGGTCTTGATTTGCAAGTCACCCAAATCCACAAGGGTGAGCACCGTCTGACCGGGCTGCACGGTTTCACCGGGGATGACTTGAATTTCAACCACCATCCCATCGTATGGTGCGAGCAAGGTACTTTGAGCAAGGCTGGCGGCAGCAGAATCCCAGGCAGCCTTCGATTGGTCGGCTCTGGAGAGCGCCTTCAGATACACTTCCCTCGGAAGGTTGTACCAGCTTACCTTGCCTGAGTCTGGATCAACATACTTCACCTTATCCGCTTTTTGCAATTCAGCGGCGAGGCTCTTGGAGGCATACGCCTGCTCCGCCGCAACGACTGCAAATTCCAGTTCAGGTGTATCCAAAACAACGAGCGGCTGCCCCGCCTGAACCAACTCACCTTCACTCACAGAAATTTCTTTGATGGTTGCCGAGGTGGTGAATCCCAACTCAGAAACCTGAACAGGAAGAACCTTCGCAGAAGCAATGACGATATTCGGGTCTACGACCTCAACAATCACTGGAGTTGCGGTCATGGTGGAAGAGGCGGCAGGAGTTGGGCTTCCGCCGCACGCCGCGAGGATGACAGCCAAACAAATCGGCCAGATCAATCTTTTCATTTTTATCTCCTCGTTAATTTCCAACGAGGATTTCAACATCCGCGCTCATGCCCCAGAGCAAGCCCTCAGGCTGTTGATCGAAGTCAATTGTCACTTTGTAAACCACGTCTCCGCCAAGCGTGGAAGAGATGTTGGAAATATCCGTGACCTCGCCGGTGAAATCCTGATCCAGGGCATCGACGAACACGTTGACTTCCTGTCCAATTTTCACATCCGGCACATCGCGCTCACTCAGGTCTGTGGTTTCGATACGATAGCCGCTCAAGTCGCCGATCACGATCACGATCTGTCCGGGGGTTACTGTTTCAGCGGGGAAAATATCCACAGAGACAACCGTACCAGCAAACGGCGCGGTCAGATGCGATTGCACTTCCAACGTCGCCTTGGCTGAATCAACCAAAGCCTGCGCGCGAGCAACTTCATTCTCAGCTACTTCGATATGTTTCTGGCTGGGTGTACAGCCCTCCCCTTTACAGCCTGTGACGCGAATTAAATACTTGAGGTCGGTTTCTGCAAACGCAAGATTTGCTTCCGCTTCTTTGACTTTTGCTTCGAGAAGAGCCGTGTCCAACTCAACGAGGATTTGACCCGCTTCGACCTTATCCCCAACCTGCACGTTGACCGAGGTGACTCGTCCTACGCTGGTAAAGGAAAGACGCGCCTCAGACAACGGGACAACGACAGCTGCCGCCGAGACAGAATCTCCGCTGCTGGTTTGAGTGTTGGTCGAGGAATTACCGCCATCCAAAGAAACAGTTGGAATGGCTTCAGGCGTGGCGGACTGTCCGCAGGCGGCTACGGTAAGCGCCAAAATACTAAGTACGATCCAAAAAACTTTTTTCATTCGATGATTCTCCAAACACTGTGAATACTGATTTATTGATAAAATCTTACCATATTGCACAGGTTTTGCACAGGTATTTTCAAGAATTGGTTTTGCCTTTATTGAGGCCCATCCTTCACAATAAGACCATCCTCAAGGGTAACCACCCGCTTAGCGTAATGGATCACACGCGGGTCATGTGTGGCAAATATAAAGGTGACGCCAGTGTCTTTGTTGAGCTTCTGCATAATGTCCATTACTTGTCTGCCGTTCTCGGTATCAAGATTGGCAGTGGGTTCATCGGCAAGAATCAAGGCGGGTTTCGTCGCCAGGGCACGGGCAATGGCGATGCGCTGTTGCTGGCCGCCGGAGAGTTGGTCGGGACGGTTATTGGCGCGCTCGGTCAGGTCAACTGCTTTAAGCAATTCCATCACACGGTCACGACGTTCTTTTGGGGAATGTCCATTCAAGAGCAGAGGCATTTCCACATTTTCATAGGCGGTGAGTGTGGGAATCAAGGCAAAGAATTGGAAGATAAACCCAATATGACCTTTGCGCATGTCGGCACGTTGATTGCGATTGAGCTTCGTGACATCCTTGCTGTCAACGATCACATGTCCACTTGTGGGCTGGTCTAGACAGCCAATCATTTGTAAGAGTGTGGTCTTACCCGAGCCAGAAGGACCCACCAAGGCTGTGAATTCTCCGCTATTAATAGAAAGGCTGACTCCACGCAACGCATGAGTTTCCAGTTTCCCAATTTGATAGGTACGAGTGATATTTTCAATTTTTACGACTTCCATGATTTTTCTCCTCGCGGACTCTCTCCGCATCTATTTTTCTGCTCGCAACGCCTGTACAGGCTCCATTCGAGACGCCATCACTGCCGGGTATAAACCAGAAAGGATCGTGGCAATGAAGGTCATGACGGTTACATTGATCGTGTTATCCATGGTCAAGCGGGCGCGGAGGGTGTCTGTTATCAACATTCCGTTCAGCCCCATGTTGCCAATGTAATACCCATTGATATTGAAGAGGTAAACAGCGAATACGCCCAACACCAGACCCATTAAGATGCCGCCCACTGCCAACAAGAAGGATTCAGTCAGGAACATCCACAGGATGCGCCCGCCGCGCATACCAATGGCAGAGAGGACGCCGATCTCACGAGTCCGTTCGTAGACAGACATGATGAGCGTGTTGACAATGACCGAAGCCGTGATGGCAAGGATGATGAGGTAGAAGAACGAGATATAGCCTTGGTACAAGGTCTCGAACTCGACGATCAACTTATTCAGGTCGCGCCAGGTCAACACTTCCAGGTTCGATGAAGATTTCAACGCTTCCACCACTTGATCGGTATATGCCGTATCCTTGAGAAGGATGAAGATCGTGCTGGCGTGACCTTCCGTCTGCGTCAGCGCCTGTGCCTTCGCCAGCGGCAGGAAAACCGTGCCGTTATCGAAGCCATAGGTTTCGGTTGTGTAAATACCACGGATGATAAAGACCTGTTCCTGCACATTCCCGTCGGCTGTGTTGACCGAGAGGCTGACCTTATCGCCCACGACCAGGTGCAGCTTCTCTGCCGCGGGTTTGCCGATCAACAGTCCTTCGCGATCATCAGCGGTGAGAAATTCGCCGCTGATGATCCCATTTCGATATGGGTCATTCGCCGCCGACTGCGGGTCGACGCCGTAGATCTGCACGCCCGCAGATTCATCGCCCGTGGACAGGAATCCGCTCGCGAACAAACGTGGAGTGGCCGCTTTTACCTGCTCCAATGCGCTGATCTGGCTGGCGATCTCATCCGGATTTGCTACGAGGTCCTCCCACTTAAGACTCGATTTATTCTCATCGTAGGATGCGGCTCGAATTTGAATATGTCCGCTTTGCAGGTTAATGGCAGACTCAATGGCACTGCCCATTTCACCCTGAATGACGGATGACAGCAGGATCAACAATGCAAGCCCGATCGCGACCGCCAAGGCAGAGAAAAAATTCCTGCGGCGGTTGCGACCCAGGTCACGAAAAGCCATTTTAAAAATTTGTATCATGATACACCTTATACAAAATGCAGAGCTTCAGCCGGTTCGCGCCGCCCTGCTTCGATGGCAGGGATAACCGATGCCAGCGCAGAGATGATCGCGACCATGGATGCCCGCATGAGCAACTTTTCAACACCCCACGTGGGGTAGACCTTGTCTTTGATCAGCGCCATATAGCTGGCGGTTTGTGTCAGGGAACCAAAATCCATGCCCACGCGCATCAAATATCCGTTGAGCGCCAAGCCTAGGATGACTCCTGCCGCCACGCCCACCAAACCGATCATGGTGCCTTCAAGGATGAACAAGACCGCGATCTGATTCGCTTTAAGCCCCATCGCCCCGAGCACGCCGATCTCGCGCGTCCGCTCGTAGACCGCCATCAACAACAGGTTGAGAATGCCCACGCCTGCAATCGCGATGATGATGACGCTAAAGATGTTCATCACACCGCTTTTGGAGTTGATCGCAGAGGCAAGGTCGGGATAATTCGCCTGAAATGATTCGATCTCATATCCCGGCGTGCTGGCTTGCAGGCTCGTAATAACTTCATCTTCCTGCCCCAAATGCTGGAGGAAGATCGCCACTTCGGTCGGAGCGGTCAAATCATAGAGGTCTTGCGCCTCGTTCAACGAGATATACACCGTCTGCTTTTCGATATCTGCCATGCCAAGATCATAGATGCCGACAATGGTCATTGTGCGTTGACGCATTTCTTTGTTTTGAGAACGTCCGACCATGGTAATGCGGTCACCCACTGTGACGTTCATGGCATCGGCGAGTCCTTTGCCGATCAGAATATTGTCGATATCCTCACTGGTGATGTTGCGTCCTTCGGTTACATTTTGACCGATGATATTGACCTGCAATTCTTTCTCAGGCTCAATGCCCGTGATGGCTACAGCAAAGGCACCCTCACGATTCGTAACCAAACCGCCGGTATTGATGCGTTGTGTTGCGGCGATAACCATCGGGTTCGCTTCCGCAGCGCTGACCACAGCCGGAGCATTGCTCAATGGCAACAGCGGAGTGGAACTCACCTCAGCCCGAAACCCTTCCGCATGGACCTGGATATTGCCACCCAGGACCTTCACCGCATTGCCGTAGATCGCATCGGTAAAGCCACTCATCAAACCGTCATAGAACATCATCAACGACAGGCTCAACGACATGGCAAGGACTATGATTACTGTACGGCGTTTGTGCCGCCAAATGTTACGCCATGCAAGGCGCAGGTATAGATTCATTTAAATCTCCTTTCAATCCTATATACAAGAACTTTCATTTGATTCTCCTTTTCTACCTACTCATATCGCAGCGCTTCGACTACATTCATGCCAGCCGCCTGACGAGCAGGGATAATTGCAGCGAACACTCCAAATAACAAACCGATTGCAATCGCTGTCAGGATTCCGCTTGCGGGGAAAACATAGCCCATCGGGAAGATACCAGCCATGGCAACAACAATGACATACCCAAGATATAAGCCGCCTAAAATGCCATAAGTGGTTCCAATGGCGGCGAGCAACAAAGCTTCAACAATCACCATCATGCGGACTTGTTTGCGTGTGCCGCCTGCCGCACGGATCATGCCGATCTCACGCGTGCGTTCAATCACGCTGATGGTTAGCGTGTTAATCATGGCGATCAGCGATGGAACAGCCAGTAAAAGAAATATGATGTACAAGCCGCTAAAGGCCGTATCCATTTGGGAGCGGAGCGATTCGTAATACTCGGAACCAGAGACTACTTTGAAAGTCGGGTAATTTTCTGCCAGGTTTCGGATGGTTGTATCTGCGGCAGCGCGGTCAGCATCTTTCGTTAAGTTGAGTTGAAGATAGACATCGTCCGTTGCGCCGAAGTCCACTTGCAGGTTGGCCTGCGAGATATAGCCCGTAGTGATCTTGGCGTTCAGCATGTCAGTCGCCATCGCGACGATGTGATACGTCAACGGGCCATTGGATGTAACAAGCTCGATCGTGTCACCGACTTGTTTGCCAAGCCCAGTCAACAATACGCCATTGACGATGATATTGCGTCCCTCTTCAAGGGAAGCGTAGGCAGAGTCGTCGTCAGCGTAGAGAGAGTCCTGGAAGTAGAGTCCAGATACGGCTGGGAAAGAGACGGGGTCAATCCCCAAAATCGAGATCGCCTGCCCATTCGATGTCGCACTGGCAAAACGAAGCGTGCTGACCTGATCCACACCATCCACTGCTTTGAGTTGGTCTGCAAATTCAGGTTTAGCGCCCATGTTACTGCCCCACAGCGCGATGGAAGGCGGGATGAAGATATAGTCACTGCCAAGGTTGTCACGCAGCATGTCGTACAGCACACTTGTCAGGCTGGTGATCATGCCACTGACCGCCACAATGATAGCGAGCGCCAACATGCTGGTGCTGGCAGTCACTGCAACACGCGATGGCTGGCGGGTGATGTTGCCTTGTGCCAGTTCGCCAATACCTTTCTTTGCATAGAACAACGCGATCACACGGCCAAAGACGAGCGCAAACGGGCGTACCAATGACGGGGCAATGAGCACCAACCCGAACAGGAAGAGAAAACCGCCGGGGACAATGAGTGCAGGCTCGCCGCTGAGAATGGCGGTTACCGTTAGCAAGATGATGACCACGCCTCCTACGAAGCCGAGGCCTGTTTGCCGGTCAAAGTGCATTTCTGTCACTGACGGCCTCAATGCTTCGAGCGGGGTCACTTTGCTGGCGCTAAGCGCAGGGATCAACCCGGCTAAAACAGTGACTCCAACGCCGAGAAAGATCGAAGTAAGCAAGAGAACGGGTGAGACCACGGGCATGCCGAGATTCAAATTGACGAAGCTGCTCATGAACGGCTCTGCCACCCAAATGCTGAGCAAGCCCAACAGATAACCGAGCACCAATCCCAACGCGGTCCCGATGATGCCTTGCAAGAGACCTTCAGCAAGGATCACTCCAATAACGGTACGGCGACTGGCGCCAAGCGCGCGTAACAAGCCAATGTCGCGACGGCGTTCAGCGATGATGGTGCGGAATGTATTGAAGATGATGAACCCGCCCATGAAGAGCGCCAACACACCGAAGACGTTGAACATCGTCTGCGCGAGTTCAAGGGACGCGAACACTTCTGTTCCGGTGAACAATGTCCCAACCTGGTACTGGTCACCCAATGCGGTTTCGATATTCGCTTGCACTTCGGCGCGGCGTTCTTCCATCGCCATCGTTTCCGTGTTGATGTTGATCGTATTGACCTTGCCGGGCGCGTTGGTGATGGACTGCGCATCAGGCAGGTTGACCCATACGGTCTCGTTGCCAGGAGTGATCTTGGCCGGGAGGATGCCCACGATGGTCAACTCTGTTGTGCCATCTGCGCTGGGGATGCGGAAGGTGTCACCCACATCCATTTTGAGCGTGTCAGCCAGAGTGCGTGAGATCACAGCAGAGGTAGAGTCATCTGTTTGTAAGTAACGACCAGCCACCAGCGGGAAAGCGCGAAGCGAATGTTCCGCCTCGGGGTCAATGCCCACGAGCGAGAGCGCGGTCACGGTATCGAGCTTGTTCGAATCCTTGTCGAAGAAATCCGCAGGGATGTTAATGGTGCGGGTCAAAGAAGCGGCATAGACACGAACGCCATCCACACCTTGCAGGTTATCTGCCGCGGTTTGCGGGAACGCGTCACCGGAAATATGGGTAACACTGAAATCCACTACCCCATCAGCGCTTTTCACGTTGACTTGTAATGCGTTGAGCATGGTGGGCATAATGATATTCATGCCGAAGATCACCACCACACCGAACACAACTGCGAGGGTGGTGAGAAATGTTCGTAATTTGCGTCCGCTCAGATACCGAGCGGCGAGAGTGAGTTGGAGATTCATGTCAATCTCCCATTTCCTTTACTTTGCCTGCCACGAAGTCTGCGGTTTTTCCGTTCTTCCGTTCAAGCAGGGTTTCATCCACGACCTTGCCATCTTTGAGGAAGATGATACGGTCGGCATAGGCAGCGATGCGCGGGTCATGCGTCACCATGACCACGGTGCGTTTGTATTCCCTGGCGACATCTCGCAAAAGGCCTGCGATCTCATCGCTTGCGCGTGTATCGAGATTCCCAGTCGGTTCGTCGGCAAGGATCAGTTCCGGTTCAGCGACCAATGCACGGCAAATGGCGACACGTTGTTGTTGTCCGCCGGAGAGTTGATCGGGGCGACTGGAGAGCCGGTCAGCCAACCCGAATTTTGTCAGCCATGTCGCGGCTTTTTGCTTCGCCTCGGCTGGTTTCACTCCATCGAGCGTCACGGGCAGGGCGGCATTCTCCACTGCATTCAAGACCGGGATAAGGTTGAAGAACTGGAAGATAAATCCGATTCGACGGCGGCGCAGTTCGGTCAACTTGTCATCGTTGAGGTCGCTCAGGTTGTGGCCACCGATCATCACATGCCCCTCGCTGGGTTTATCCAACCCGCCGAGCAGGTGCAACAACGTGGACTTCCCGCATCCGCTGGGCCCCATGATGGCGACGAATTCGCCTTCCCTGATCGTGACGTTGACATGGTCAAGCGCGGTCACAGCGGTTGAGCCAGAGCCGTAAATTTTTGTCAGTTTTTCCACTTGAATGTTGGACATGATGTTTCTCCTTGGATACGTGCTTTGCAGTTGAAATAAAGAGGTTATAAAAATCCTACTGGCTTTGTTGATTTTGCTTTAACATCGCCACTGCAAAGACAAATATCCAAACCATGAACGGTATGATGACTGATCGTTGAATAAGGCCAAACCAGTTGACAAAAGCGATTTGTAAACTTGACGATTTTGACATGGCAGTAAACAGAATATCTGCGGCGGCGCAGATAATTCCCAGCGCAAGCGTCCATCCTTGGATGGATTGCCATCGGGGGTCAATACGAAATCTGCGCCAATACACGAAGATACTAATGGGCATGAGCAAAAACACGATCCCGCCAAGAATACCGTGTATTGTGCCATGAACGCTCGCCTGATCCAAAGGCGTGTTCATCGGGTCCATGACAAACGGGCCGGAAAGAAAATAACCTATTGAAAGAATGGTCAAAAGGAACAGCCCGCCGCGCGATGCCTTTCCGTCTGGGAATTCAACCGCAATGCCTCGCGTGAAGAGGAACAATAACGTTCCGAAAACCAGGAAGTTCAAAATCTGTATCCAGCCGCGTGGCCCAAGAGCCAAAGCGCTCACGTACATGGAGAGCAGGTTATACCCCGGGCGGAGCCAACCCTCGACTAAAAAGATCGCCACAAACAGCGCTGAACCAATGAGACCAGCCCAGGCAGAAAGTTTTTTCAAATTCGTTGTTTTAATATCGAAGTTCATTTTTTTCTTTCATGATTCCAAAAATAAAGCTCTATGTTTTCTCTATAACATCCTCTGTTGGAGGCAGTACCGTGGCCTGCGGGATTTTCTTGGGGCGTCCGCGCTTTCGTATTTCAGGCTCGGGGAAGGGCTGGCCTTTGATCGCCTCAAGCCGCATCTCGATCATGTCCAGCCAGCGCAGATCCGCTTCGAGGTGCATGATGTTTTTATCGGTCAACAGGATCTGCGCCATCTCTGCAAGTGGGTCATATCCATCGCGCTGTGTTGTTGCATCGTGCATTTCCTGATACAACCGCGAGCGCTGGGTCTGGATGATACGCGCCGGATCCGCTTCGCCGGAGACCAGTCCGATCATCAGTTTGACGAAAAACTCGTCACGTTGATGCTCGGTGGGAACGCTGTCATCGAACCAACCTTTCAAGGCATCACGCCCATCGCGAGTAATGGCATAAATGCGTCGTTCAGGTTCACGACCCTCGCCCAGGTCGGACTTGGTCTGCACCAGGCCAGATTCCTCCAGCCTTTCGAGGGTGGTGTAGACCTGGGCAGGTTTCACATCCCAGGTTGCCTCTCCAACCACTGCCGAGAACGCGGCGTGCAGTTCATATCCATGACGTGGTTTCTGTGCTAGCAGACCCAAAATGGCATTACGGACGGACACAAGCGACTCCTAGAAAAATAGTATACAGGTTACTAATTATAAAACGAGAAAATAATATACGAGTTACTATTTTTTGTCAAGGTAGCTAAAGTCACTTTTTGGGATAAAAACAGAGACCCCGGGAAACCAAGGTCTCTGCGAAAGATATCCATTTGAGAGGACGAGCTACGCTTCTTCCCTAGCCGTTACCTGTTGAGGCTTCGAAAAGCCAAATCTCCCCCAAAACATCTTCACCATCAACCCCGCCCGCCAAAAAGCAACTGCCGCCATGCCGTGTGCAAGGACTGCAAACAACGGAGGTTTTTGAAATGTGTAATACGTCCAGCACTCGCGGGTTGTCCCCCACAGCTCAAGGAAGTAGCCCAGCCCAGCGCCTGCAATGAAGGTCAGCAGGGCGAAGCGATAGTCTGTTGGTGTGAGAACGAGCAGGATGCAAAGGGTCAACGCGAGCCATGTATAGGACTTGTCGAATGTTGGGGAAACAAAGACCAGCATAAGGATTAAGAAAGAAGCGAATGTTATCCAGTAGAGAATGAAGAATGATGAGTGATGAATGATGAATTTGTAACGGATTTGGAGTCGTTCGATCATCCAATTGACAAGTCTTGTGATTCGATCAATGGACAAAGATGCGATCGGCCAGGCAGGGATGATCCACAGCGGTGGACGTTCGGCAGTGTAATAGTGCCAGAGATTCGTTTGCGTACCCCACGACTCGATTGCCAGCCCGCCGCAGATTCCCACGAAGACGATCAACACATCGGTCTTGAGATTTGCACGCGCCACAATGGTGATGGACATGAACATAAAAACGCCGAGCAGCAGCCAATCCATGTACAGCCACCACGGACCATTCCAATCTATATACGAGAGCACCTCCTCTGCTAGCGGCCACCAGATGTAAAGGATCAAAAAAATAGTGACGAAAAATCCGCCAAGCAAAATGGATGAGTCGCGCGTCCAGAAGGGTTGTTTTTGATTTTCCATGCGGCCGATTATAGTGCAGAGATATTCCGTTGTGATAAATCTTTCGTACTATTTCACCTGCTAAAAATATCATGGTCAGCATTGCTATTAAACAAAAAAAGTGATATTGGTGGGCTTTCATCCTGCTACATGCCAGTGATTGGATTGCCATACAATCGAATCACTCCTATAATGAATATGGGTATACATGGAGCAAGGCAATGGACATTCGCAAGATCGAAATATTCCTAAGTGCGGCGGAAACCTCGAGTTTATCCGAGGCAGCAAAACAATTACATCTCAGCCAGCCGGCGTTAAGTCACCAGATCAAACTGCTTGAAGAGGAACTCGAAGTCAAGTTATTCACTCGCAGCAGCACCGGCCTAAAGTTGACCGATGCGGGGCAATTGCTAATGCCCTGGGCGCGGCGCATCATCCACGACACGAACGACATGAAGAATATGATGTCGTCTCTGCAAAATATCCTGGTCGGTGACCTGCGCATTGCGTGCAGCTCATCCAGCGGAAAGTATATTTTGCCAGTCATTCTTGCGCGGTTTTGCAAGCGATCCCCTTCCATTCAGGCGCACATTCTAGCGTGCAGACCAAGATCCGCAATTACATGGCTTCTGGATGGAGAAGCACATCTGGGCATTGTCAGTTCCGAAGTAAGTGATGACAGTCTGGAATCACAGGAATTCTTCCGCGATTCAATCAGCTTGATCGTGCCAGCCCGGCACCCCTGGGCGACACGCTATTCCATTGAAGCAGCTGAAATATTACAGGAACCGTTGATCATGCGGGAAGACACTTCCGGAACGCGGAAGGTGATGCTTGAAGAACTTGCCAAATTCGATATTGGCCTTGAAGACTTGAAGATCTTTTTGGAAGTGGGCAACGCTGAAGCTGTTGTGGAAATTGTTGCAGGTGGATTTGGCGTTTCCTTTGTTTCTGACTTGGCTAGCAAATACCTACGGGAATTGGGACGTGTTGTAAAGGTAAAAGTCGATGGCGTGGATATGAGGCGCATCAACTACATGGTCCGCAAACGTGAAGCGGCCCCTCACCGCCCCAGTGATGTATTTTGGGGATTCATCCACGCCATCGAAAATACAGACTTGCTTCATACACATCAGGCGTAGATATATCAACTTCCGTCTGGCATTGACTCAAAACAAATCAACACCAGACGGATTTATTAAACCTTCAAGGTCTCCGCTGTTATTTCAAAACACAATCTAATCCACCCCCCGCCCATCTTTACAAAGAATCAAATTGCATTCTCCAATGTATCCTGAAGGATCGAGTAGTGCGCCATAAAGTAGCCAAAGAAAAAACTACAAGCCATACACCCGCCCCAATAGAAAGGTGTCGGGTCAATCAGGAACACATCATACAAAACTGCTATTGGAACAGAGATCAATCCTAATACCAGAATCAATCCTGCCAAAATATATAGGGTGGGGTGCTTTTCATGAATGGTCGCAAAAATCGTATGTCGCTGATTTTGGGTCGCAAAGCCCAGAATTGCCCCACCCATCACTCCAATAAAGAGTGAAACTGCCATGTTGTCCTCCTTAAGATCAAAAGGCAAATTGGACGTCGCAGTAACAGAAGTAGTTACTCAGAGGGCCGCCGGATTCCACAATATCTTCCGACTCTGCCCGCACTTTCAGCATATACTTCCCAACCTCTGCCTTCAAGTATGAAACGTCATTCAAGCCCATTCATTAATTTATAGCTGGTCATAACTTTTATTTATATATCCACATCTTCATAGACATTGTCTTATAAAAGGGATATGCTAAAATAACCCCATGCTCTCTCGAGTATATTCCTGTGCCGTGGTGGGACTTGAAGGCGTAATCGTCGAAGTAGAAGTAGATTACACCAATGGTCTCCCTGCCGTCGTCATTGTTGGCTTACCCGATGCCGCCGTTCAAGAAAGCCGTGAACGCGTGCAAACTGCGGTCAAAAATGCCGGGTTGAATTTTCCACGTCACCGCATCGTCGTCAACCTTTCCCCTGCCGCCATCCGCAAAGAAGGCCCCGCCTACGATCTGCCCATCGCATTGGGCGTCGTCATCCTCGCCGGTTTTCTCCCACAAGAAAGTATTGAAGGCGCCATGTTCGTCGGCGAACTCTCGCTTGATGGCGTCGTCCGTCACACCCGCGGCATTTTGCCAATGGCCGCCACCGCCCGCGCCAATGGATACAAGCGCATGTTCGTCCCTGAAGTGGATGCGCCCGAAGCGGCCTTGATTCCCAACCTTGAAGTGTTCCCGGTCAAATCCCTTGCGCATCTCTACGACCATTTAGCTGGTCGGCAGCTCATTCAGCCTTATCAACCCTCAGACAGTTTCCTCGAACCCCTCTTTACCCCCACAGACTTCTCCGAGATCAAAGGACAAGACCACGTCAAACGCGCCCTCGAAGTCGCAGCCGCCGGTGGACACAATGTTCTTATGGTCGGCTCTCCCGGCGCTGGTAAAACATTAATTGCCCGCGCCCTGCCAGGTATTCTGCCTGAAATGTCCATCGAAGAATCGCTGGATGTGACTCGTATCTACTCTGTAGCAGATCAACTCCCTGTTGGCACACCGCTGATCAAACATCGTCCTTTCCGCTCGCCGCACCACACTATTTCCCACGCCGGTCTCGTCGGCGGCGGCAACATTCCCAAGCCTGGCGAAATCTCCCTAGCCCATCGCGGCGTCCTCTTCCTCGATGAATTCCCCGAGTTCGGTACCCGTGTCCTCGAAGTCATGCGCCAGCCGATGGAAGATAAAGTTGTCACCATCAGCCGCGCCAAAGGCTCGCTCACGTTTTCTGCAAATTTCCAATTAATTGCGGCAATGAATCCATGTCCCTGTGGCTATCACGGTGATTCACAAAAGCCATGCACTTGCGCTCCTGCTGTGGTAACCAAATACCAAAAACGCATCTCCGGTCCATTGCTTGACCGCATCGACATCCACATCGAAGTCCCCAGAGTCGATTACGAAAAACTTAGCAGCGACAGGCTGGGCGAATCAAGCGAATCCATCCGCAAGCGCGTACAAACCGCCAGAGATATTCAGACACAACGATATTCGAGTATTCGCAACTCGAATATCGAAGCATCGAATATCGTTTGTAATGCCGACATGCGTATCGGCGAGGTCAGGCAATTTTGCCAACTCCAGCCCGAAGGTCAGAGCCTGATGCGATCGGCCATGAGTCAACTCAATTTATCGGCACGCGCCTACCATCGCATTTTGAAGTTAGCGCGCACAATTGCGGATCTAGCGGGGAGCGAAGAGATACAGTCACCGCATTTGGCAGAAGCGCTGCAATACCGTCCGAAGATTATGATGGGGTGATTGTGTAACTCTCAAAAAGCGCAATATCATGCCCGATAGTACACATGGTACCTTATGTATTCGGGCATCTAGATTCTGGAATTTTACCAATCAGTGCTATGAGTGTTTCTTTACGAGTGTTAATTGGGCAGGTCTGTCACCTGTACAACCAAAAATGCTATACTGAATCCGATCGAACCCTCTCAACAACCAATTTCGGAGGAAACCGCAATGTCCAAACAACCCGAATATTCCAAATATCTCGCCATCGAAGACTGGTTTCGAAACCAACTAGCCACAACCGATCACATCCAGCCCAGTCTCCCATCTTGAGAGAATTCAAAAATAGGTTTATTGAATAACCTCTAAAGATAAGCTGTAAATTTATATCAGCCAGGAGCAATGCTAATGGTGTATAGCATCATATTTCTTGTAAGCTTCCTCATTTCTATCGTTTTGATAGTGCTCCTATATAGGGTGAGAAATGTTCATATTACAAGGCGTTTAATCATTGGAGCCATCCTGGTTTCTTTCTGGCTTCTCATGGAAGCGCTATGTTATTACGTAAAGAATATCGAACTTGTAATATTTTTCCAAAGGGCAAAATTTTTCAGCATTATATTCATCCCCCCACTGTATGTCCTCACAGCCTATGAATATGCTTATAAAAAAGAAAAATTTCCACAATATGCGCTAATAATCTTTGTCGTCCCGCTCCTTTCGTTGTTAGCATTAATTACCAATGACTTTCCCTATTCGTTTGCGTCAAATATACAACGGGTATATCTGGATGGCAGACCAATATTTACATTTACCCCTGGGATAAGCTATTGGATTCATACCTATTATTCTTATAGCAACATATTGTTGGTATGCGTTATCCTCTTGCTATACGCCATAAGATCCCCCAAGTTATATCGCCGGCAAAGTACTTTTATTTTTGCGGGTTCAATTATTTCTTTTTCGATTAATGTTGTTGCCATCAGTCTCGGCTCAACCTTTTTCGATATGACTTCAATCAGTATATTAACCACCCTCGTTGTTTTCTATTGGGGTATATTTCGTTTGCCCAACGCCGTGATCAAGCCCTTTGCCAGGGATCTTGTCATTGAAAATATCAAGGACATTGTCGTCATTTTGGATTCTTCTGACAGGATCATCGATATTAATCCCGCCGCAATGCAGTTCATAAGAACTTTTGGAAAACCAGACCGGGATCAGGCCACTCTCCAGGAAATGGATTTTGATGGGATCAAGATGATAGAAGCCATGAAAATTTTCCCTGGCTTTAGGACACTTGCGTCTACTTTAAACCCGAATGATTCCTCCATCCTTACGCTTGACTCTGACGGCAAAATTTTTTATTTTAGGGTGGACTCCTCACCAATAGTCGATACCGATGGATCCCAAATTGGCCGATTATTTATGCTGCACGACATTACTAAGATGCAGGAATACATGAATAATCTAAAATATCTAAACGAAGAGTTGGTCATTTCAGATCGTATCATCAATGACGCCTTGGAAGGGATATACATTACGGATGCTGGCAGCAACATTATTCGGATCAATAATTCTTTTGAAAAAATGTCTGGTTATACAATCGAAGATTTAATTGGACAAAATCCAAGATTATTTAAATCGGGTCGCCATAAAAAGAAGTTCTACACCGAGATGTGGCACGACCTCATTGCCAAAGGCTATTGGGAAGGAGAAATTTGGAACCGCAAGAAAAACGGTGAAATATTCCCCAACCGTATGTCAATCACTGCATTAAAAAAATCGAGTGGCGCTGTTGAAAACTATATATGTATTTCCTCCGACATTAGCAAAATAAAAAAGGCCGAAGAGGATCTTCAATACCTCGCCTATTATGATTCATTAACAGGCATACCCAACCGGGTTTATTTTAATCATCGCTTGGAAAGAGCATTGAGCCGGGCCAAAAGAAATAAGAAGTCCGTTGCCTTGCTGTTTATGGATTTGGACGGTTTTAAAGTGATTAATGATTCATTGGGACATGCAATTGGGGATTTGCTCTTAAAGGAAGTTGCCTACCGGATTAAATCATCAATTCGTGAATCTGATACCGTCTCCAGGTTTGGGGGCGATGAGTTTACCGTAATTCTTGAAGATATCACACAGGATGAAAATGCAAGGATTGTGGCAGAAAACCTCATCAAACAAATCCGGCGTCCTTATTTTGTTGTGAATAGAGAACTAACCCTCGGGGTAAGTATTGGGATTTCGTTGTCTCCGCGTGACGATATAACCACCGAAGGCCTCGTTAGAAAAGCCGATGCCGCCATGTATGACGCAAAGTCCGCTGGCAGAGGTCGATACTCTTTCTCTTCTGCAGAAATTGAAAAGAGAAATCAAGAAACCCTTGAAATGCAGCTTATGCTTGGCAAAGCCCTAGTTAATCATGAGTTTATATTAAATCTTCAGCCTCAAATAGCCTTTGTTGGGGATGGTTTCAAGGTAATTGGTGCCGAGGCTTTGATCCGTTGGAATACGCAAAATGGATTCCAATTCACGCCCGATAAGTTTATTCCTCTCTCTGAAAGTAACGGCTTGATTAAACCCATCGGGGACTGGGTCCTTGAGGAAATATTTCGGATCGACCGGGCCTTGAAAGAAAACGGCATTCATATAAAATTGGCCATTAATGTATCTTCCAAACAGTTTGAAAATGGAACCTTTGTCTCGAAGATAAAAGAGGTGATCGCAGAAAATAGCTCACAAAATATTGAATTGGTCTTTGAAATAACCGAGAGTTTTTTGCTCCAAGAATTGGAGAAATCCATCGCCTGCCTGTTGGAAATAAAGGCCTTGGGAATCGGCATTGCTCTTGACGATTTTGGTACAGGATTTTCTTCATTGAGTTATCTGACTAACCTACCAATAGACTATCTAAAAATTGATAAGTCATTTGTTGATGATATTGCCAACCCCCAACGCAAAAATTTAACCTCAAGCATTATTTCAATGGCAAAAACGCTTGAACTGCAGACTGTTGCGGAAGGTGTTGAAACCTCTAGCCAGATATCAAGTCTAAAAAATGAAGGCTGTGATGTGCTCCAAGGCTATTATTTCAGTAAACCATTGGAAATGAGTGCGTTTATTGAGTATGTACGCACCGAAATACCAAATCCACAGGAAACTACCTAGCTTGGAATTGGCAGGAAAAAACGCGATGAGTCAACTGCAATTATCCGAGCGTGCCTATCACCGCATTCTCAAATTATCCTGCACCATTGCGGATTTGGCAGGGAGTGAAGAGATCCAATCCGTGCATTTGGCAGAGGCGCTGCAGTACAGGCCAAAGATCATGATGTGAAAATTAAAAAGGCTGAAAGTTCTGACCGGTCTCGCATTTATGCGATGCATTATTAAATACGCTTTAGAATTTTATTGAGCAGTAGCCATAAACATAATCGATAGTAAACTCCATTTTCTCACGGCGCGGTTTAGTTTCTGAAACATCATATATACTTAGCATGAATTGCATGGGGTACTGTGGGGATTGTTGAATTGTCTTAACTTTCACGCTATTGATATAAAAAATGACCTCGTCTGGAGTCCACTCTGCCGCATAAACATTAAATTCGGACGTGTCAATTGTGAATTCTTCTTCGAAAAATTCGTCGGTAATGGTTGGGTCTTGAAATGGATGAATTCCAAACCCAATGGTTGACCCTGTTTTCCTGATATTCTCTGCCTTCAATTCAAAGATGCATATCTCTGCTGAATGTTCGGGAATGTCCTCGAATCCAATCATCCAAAATGCAGCAACATTCCCTTTCGTGATGGCGCATTTGGCTTTCATCTCAAAATATCCATACTGAGGTGTGTAAGTTTTTTCTGTCGTTTGTACTTCGCGCACCCGGCAGTTTTTGGAAAACAGATGTTGGCCTTGCGAAGTATTTAGTTCGCCCGAATACACTCCAGTTTGAATGGATGATACCCGTATAGAGCCATTAAATTCAGGGCACCAGGGTTTTTGGTCGCTTTGTATCTCAAGAATGAGATTGCTATTCTCAATTCTAAATCGCGGCCGGGAGTTTTTTCTTGAACTCCACTGTGGAAGATAATATGGAATCCACCTTCTTCGATTCAGACTCTTGTCGCTAAAGTCATCAAAAAAATCCAATTCGTACAAACCAGTATCAGTTCTTTTTAGTAATTCCAGGGTCATATTCAATTCCTATGCTTGTTAACGATTAAAATTACAGTGCGCCTTGTCTTACGGTTAACGTCAACAATGGATGATCGACATTAAGTTGTAGCAAATCCCAAAGGTTTCCGTATAAATCTTCAAAAACGGCAACCAGTCCATAGGATTCTTCTTTTGGCTCTCTAATAAACTTGATACCTTTAGAAATCATCTCGTTGTAATCTCTCCAGAAATTGTCCGTGTTAAGAAATAGAAACACTCTCCCGCCTGTTTGATTACCTATAAAGGGTTGCTGTTCTGGCTTTGAAGCCCTAGCCAGAAGCAGAGTTGTCCCATTTGAGCCGGGAGGAGAAACCACAACCCAGCGTTTATCTTGTTCTGGTTGGTATATATCTTCGACAAGTGTGAAATGAAGTTTTTCGGTATAAAAAACAATGGCTTCATCATAGTCTCTTACAACTAAAGCGATATGTACAATTGACTGTTTCATAATTCTCTCTTGAATGAAATTTATCTAAGGAGTTGCCCAATAAATAAATAGACAGGATAACGGATGTCTTTATGCCTTAATCAATCCCATGATGGCCATTGGAAAAAGAACGACCAAAAATACGGCATCAAACCCGTGAATGATTACTGCAACCCAATATGACTTGTACCGTTTCGCTGCCCAGGAATATACCCAATCGCGCAGGATGATCGTTGAGGGAAGCCTCCAGATCAAATGCAAATGGTACCCGGCGAAGAGAATGCCATTGGCGACAATATCCCATTTTCCAAATACGCCGTTCATTTTTGGCAGGAGAATGCCCCTAAATATTAACTCTTCGCCAAGAAGGTAGTTGAACGCAATCAAGACAACCAGCACACCCATCAGCCACCATTGACCAATGGCAGGGTCCGCCAAATTTTGGATGATGGCATATTGGGGAGGGGACAAAAACGGGAATGTTCTTACCCAGAAATCATTTAATCCTCCAAGGATGTTCAAGTTATCCCACAGCAGGGTAAAAGCGATGATCGGGATGGTCCATAGGTATAATTTTTTAGAGGGCACACCCGTTTTGGGATCTGTTGGGGTATGCAGCCAGAGCCGTTGTTTTATATTTTCCCATGTGAAGGGTTTAACTTCCCGTCTAAGGATGATGTAGGCAAGAATGCCCTGCCAGACCAACCCTAAAGTTATCAATACCAGATAGATGAATCCCGGCTCAATGTTCGTATGCGGAATAATCAAGGGCATTGCCACCCATAGGATGAATCCCATGGGTAGGGCAACCGCAGCCCATATTCCAAGTATTTCCATCAGGCTGTATTGCTGTAGTGTGTTTGCGCTTTTGTTTTCGTCCATAATTTACTCTTCCTCGTTAAAACGATCTTTTAATTTAAATATTTCACCATTGACCAAGCACCCTTGGCTCCTGCCAAGGGTGCCCTGCTTTCTCCGCCTGAATATTTAGCGTCAGTGCAAAACTGAAATTAATTATTCCTGGCTTGCAGGCTTACGCAACAAGGCGACACCCAGCCATATTGACCAGACGATCATTCCCAGTCCAAAAATGTATGTCGGTATTGCTGGAATTAGCGTGAGGATGCCTGCTACACTGAGGATTATGCCAAGATAGTTGAGACCTTTGGGCAGACCTTTTGTCCGCAAGGCGGCAAGGCTTAACAAAAGAACCCATAGGCTGCCAACAAGCTCGTTTCCGCTTACGATTCCATTTTCAACCGCTTTCATTGCCAACAAAACTGTCTCTGCTTGAATCGGATCTTCTCCAAAGAGATTGGCAATAACGCCGAAGTCATGGATCATGAGATTGCCGCTGCCAATAATTAAGCCGGCCCAGATTAACCCGAAGATGGTTGCTACTTGCATGAGTGCCGGCGAATTGGCTTTCAGATGCTCGTAAATCGCCAATACCATCACAACCAGAGCGGCGGCGCTTACCCAATAAGCACTCAGGATCCATAGACTCATGAGCAGTTGGTTGTTTGAGACAAATGCCATATATTCTGCAGGGGCAGCTGATAGGGCCGGGGCAATTAATGTAAAAGCCAATATAATGCCCACAGTGTACCCAGCGGCGTGGATCAATGCAGCAAAGCCTCCAGCTTTTTGCAAAGTTTTAATATTTTGTTTCTCTCTTATAACGGGCTGAGTTCCTTTAGTTGAATTCATTTTATTTTTCCTTTTTGAGTGATATTTGTAAGTTTCAATTCGATTTAAATAACCAAGAGCAGCGGCCCCCTAAATCATGTGCCGTCATACATCCACTGCAATTACTACTTTTCCACGCGCATGTCCTTCTCCAAGATATCGAAGCGCTTCAGCAGCCTCGCTTAACGGATACCGTCTATCCATAACAGGTTTTACTTTGCCGGCTTCGATCAAACCTTTGAGAATAACCAAATCTTTTTGGTCTATTTTTGCCGATACACCGCCCATTTTCCTGCCCCCGGCTTTTGACATCTGTGATCCCAGGAGCATCGCCTGGAAGATTTGAGCCATGGAGCCTCCAGCCATCACATAAATGCCTTGGGGAGTTAAGGCACGCTTGTAATTTGAAAGCGGATGATATCCATTCGCTGCAAAGATGAGGTCATACTGCTGCCCATTTTGAGTGAAATCTTGCCGCGTGTAATCAATGACCTGGTCCGCCCCAATCGTATACGCCTGATCCAAGTTCCTCGAACTGCACACAGCCGTAACTTCAGCACCGAACGATTTAGCGATCTGCACTGCAAAGGTACCCACCCCGCCAGATGCCCCGTTAATCAAAACCTTTTGCCCTGAATGAATTTGTCCTTCATCGCGCAGGCCCTGCAGGGCAGTGAGAGCAGCCATTGGTACAGCTGCGGCTTCCTCAAAAGATAGGTTTTCGGGTTTCAATGCCAACCTGGTCTCAGGGGCACATGCATACTCGGCAAAACCGCCATGACCTATACTTCCAAACACCTCATCACCTGGACGAAACTGCTTGACGTTTCCACCAACCGCTTCAACCCGCCCCGCGATGTCCGCGCCCAGTCTTGTCTGTTTGGGTTTGAGCAATCCACCGCCCATCAGGCGAATCAAGAAGATGTCAGCGGTCAGGGAATGCCAGTCATACGCATTTACGGAGGCTGCATGAATTTTTATCAGGACTTCATTCTCCTGAGGCGCGGGCTTTTCCACCTCTTTGAATTGAATAACGTCCGGTGATCCATATTTTGTGTACACAATCGCTCTCATCAACATTCCTTTAAAGTTGCTTTGGCTTTCAAAAAAAAATTTACGACACTACGTCTAGTAAGGCTGCAAAACCTAACTATATGGATAAGTTTTATTAACCGTTTTTATCGGCGCGCGCAGTTATTTATCCTTCCCCTTGTTTAGGCCAAGTCCATGCATACCAGACAATCAGTATCGTTAGTACGACTTCGATAATTCCAAAGAAAATATAGAAAGCCCAGGCCCCCGGCATACTGATGAGCATGATAAAAGTATAGATTATGCCCAGGATAATATTCGTCCATCGATTTGCCCTGGGTTTCAGTACCACCGACAGGAAAACCATGACACTCGGGAACATCATTAATATTGATGTTCCTAACAATACTCCTTGCGTTGTTGGGCCAAGCGGCCCCATTTGCCCATCAAGTATGCTCTGCAATGTCCCAGGTTTATAGAGACCGAAATAGTCTCCATAGATGTAACAAAACATTACCGCAGCCCATAGCGCAGAGAGCTTCGTCTTTACATTTATTTTTGTATCTTCCAATTTGTAAGTCTTGTTGTTGGAGCCGAGTGGAGTTCCTTTGGTTGCATTCATTTTATTTTTCCTTTTTGAGTGATATTGGTGAATTTTATTTCTCTGGTTGATGACAGTGAACTTGCAGTTCTGCGGCAACCGGAACACTAGCGCAGGTCTTTGTTCTGCGATAAAAGGCAATACAGATAGTCTTCTGTGAGCAAGCAGGCTGGTAAAGATTGGAGAGGTCGTTCAATAACTTTCAGATCGGTTTGCGATTGTTGATCCAAAATGCAACGAACAGATTCGGCAGCCAACATAGCCAGGCAACGATGATATAGCCTGAGAGGAAGTCCACCCCAATTACGCCGAAGATGACTTGCCACAAACGAAGGGTCACGCCTGCAAAGGTCAGGGCGTAGTTCACAATCATCCATTTTTGGTGCTGTTCGATTTTTTTATTTCGGATATTGATGTACGCCATAAATCCGCTGACCAGCCAGAGGGCCGCCAGGGTTATGAAGCCCAGACGAGCAACAGGTCCGCCGTAGGCAATAGTTGCCATGTATGAGCCTCCCAGCCCTCCGAATAACACGCTCAGCAAATACACTCTGCCAAGCCAGCGATGAAGATTGAGATATCGTCCGGTGCGGATTCTGCGTAAAAATTGAAATGGACCGATGAGGGTCGCCAGCATGGAGCCAACAATGTGTACAAGCAGGAACGCGAGGTTGGCGGTGTACACGTCTCGTTGTTCAGGGAAGTAGACGTTGGGATCCAGGGTCAAATAGCGGCTGGCAAGAACAAATAAAAGAATCGCCAGCAGCAGCATAAATCCCCAGCCAATCTTCTTGGAAATGGTGCTTTTTCTCAGTTCTAAGGTGTTTGAATTTCTCATAGTCCTCTTTTTTTCCTTTTTGCCAGAGGTATAGGGTGCGTCTGGCGTTTTGGGTGCGGACGGATCATCCCGCATTCAAGAGGATTTGAGAATCGAACTTTGGATTTATTTTGCCCAATTCCCCCTACAACTTTGGATGTAGATTGTTTTTTTGAGGTTATTTTCTGGAGCGAACCTTGGCAAGCAGGTCGAAACGGCTTTCCACACCGATCTTTTTATAGATGTTGTGCAGGTGGGTTTTGACTGTTGCCAGCGAAATGAAAAGCTCATTTGCAATGGTTGCGTTGCTTTTGCCTTCGATGACCTTCTCGATGATCTCCCTCTCGCGATCCGTGATTCCGTAGGCGGAGAGAAAGCTCTCTGAAAGCACATCCGCTTCAACGGGAGTCGGAGGCGAAAAATTCAGGAAGTAATAAATGACGAAAATTCCGTAGAGTGTGTATGGAATCGAACTGAAAAGAAATCCATTTTCCACAGTCAGGGAAATATTGAACGTGCGTAGATTTTGTGAAAAGGTCAGCAGTGTTTCGATGTACCCGAACAGGGCAAAGATCAATAACCCAAGCATAAAGTTTCTCTTGTCTGTATTCCATGCCTGCCGTAGGGCGCTGAACCCCAGAACGATGGCGTAGGTGAACGAAAGTTGATACCAAATGGTAAGAGCTTGAAAACCAGTTCCAAGATGAATGATATTTTGGGCTTCATCCAATCGTGTGCTGAGGGGGGAAAAGATGAGCGCGATGAAGATCAAGATCGTGAACCCGAAGATAGCTGCGATGCGTTTTCGGGAGGGTGTTTGGTTGAACCCAAGAAAGTAATGGATACTGCCGACAATGACCCCATAGTTGACCGTTTGGTACACTCCGGAAAACAAATACAATGACCTTACAGAATAGCCCTCCACGTTTAGCGAAAGATATTTCATAAGAACGGAGAGTATAAGAACGAACGTGAATGCTGTATACAGAATGCAAAAATTCCGCAGACTGGCATCCTGAGTTTTGACCGCCCAAACCCCTGCAACCGCAAGCGCAGCGAAACCGATCAGGATCACACCGAAATAGTAGGCAATTTGAAGGTCTTCCATGATGTTGCTATCATATCGTATTTTTGTGCGCTTTTTATAAAAATACACCAGTAACGTAACATCGGCATGATAGGCAGCAGAGGTACGTTACTGGTGTATTACATGGCATTCGCGTGGTCAACAGACAATACTGCATAACTACAGGTCGATCCGGCAATCGAAAGTAATGTTCCTGAAGGTAGTCATTAAAACAAGCACAAGCGACGAATAAATAGGGACAATCAGAATCCTTTACCCAGCAAGTTCCAAACGTATAAAAACCAGGTGAAAGTAACTCCGGCTAATGAGACCAGCATGTAGTGAATACGCCATAGCAGACTTCCCAGCTTTTTCATCCAAATCTGTGTCGTGAAAAAAACACACACCACCGTCAGCATGGCGACAAGGATTGACAGTTTCAAAGGGCTGCACCTGATACTGTCCATCGATAAATTCGTAGCCATTGGATAGATCAGCGGCAAACGCGGCTGGAACAGGCTGGCGGGAGGTACTATGTGCCATATTCAATGGGGTCAGGATGTTTTGTTCAGCATAGTCATCATAAGGCAAGCCCGATACACGCTCGACAATATACCCGGCAAGAGTCGCGCCATAATTGGAGTAGGAACTATATTCACCGGGCGGGCCAGGGTCATGGGTTCTCCTGAATTTGAATAATAACCTTGCCCGCAGCACAGGACCCGCCAATATAGCGAACCGCCTCCGCCGTGTTTTCAAGTGGATAGGTGCGGTCAATGACCGGAGTGACTTTACCCGCCTCGATCAAGTCTTTTACAAAAGACAGGTCATCTGCATTGGGGGTTGCCGCCAGATTTGTCACTGTCTGACCGCCGCGCCGGGAGACAAGCGGACCCATCATCAGCGACTCGAAAATTTGCCTGCCTTCTCCGCCAACCATAACATACGTCCCCTGCGGTTTGAGCGCGCGGCGATAGTCCGCGAGCGGGCGATAGCCGTTCACCGCAAGGATCAGGTCGTAGTGCTGACTGCAGCGGGTGAAATCTTCGCGGGTGTAGTCAATGACATGGTCTGCGCCCAGAGTACGGAGCCCTTCCATTTTTTTCGTGCTGGATATTGCTGTGACTTCAGCACCGAAAGATTTGGCAATCTGCACCATAAACGTCCCCACGCCTCCAGACGCGCCGACAATTGCCACTCGGCTTCCAGGCTGGACGCCCCCTTACGCAGTGCCTGCAACGCCGTTACCGCCGCCATCGGCACTGCTGCCGCTTGCTCAAAGGTCAGGTTGGCGGGCTTTTTCACCAGAATAGATTCACGTGCGCAGACATATTCAGCAAAACCGCCAAAGCCTGTGGCAATATCACCGAAGACCTCGTCGCCCGGCTTGAAGCGGGTGACGTTTTTCCCCACAGCCTCGATGCGCCCGGCAATATCCGCGCCCATGATCTTGTCTTTCGGCTTGAATAGTCCAAATCCCATAATGCGCGGAATTGGTCCGCTTAGCAGGCGGTAATCAGCAGAGTTGACCGAGACGGCATACACCTTGACCAGCACCTGATCATCTTTCGGCTGGGGCACAGCGACATCCGCAAGTTTCAGCACGTCAGGCGTGCCGTATTGGTTGAAGACAATGGCTTTCATCAGATTCACTTCTATACCTCGGAGTTGCGCCATTTCCATGCAAACCAGACGATCAGCAGCAGACAGAGCGTCTCAACCGTGGCAATGACAATGTAGTGAGGGTATGTCGTCATACCGCCCCAGATATAGGCAATGTTGACGATGCCCACAACGATATTGACCCAGCGATTGATTTCGTACTTCAACACGCGGGATAGAATAATCATAGCAATGCCGAGTTGCCCCATAATCGCGCCGAAAAGCATCAATTGAGGAATGGAGGCGCCGGTGCTGACGGAGGTCCTTGCCAACTCCTCCGCCATGGCAGGGATGAACCCTGAAAGGATGTCCGCTTTCAGCATGTTGATCATGACGACGATCCATAGGGTAGAGAGCAGAACTTTCGTGTCGAGCTTTTTGGTGGTATTTGCATTCATTTTTGTATTACTCCTTTTTTTATTTAGAATTTGTTGACTCAAAGTGACTGTTATCTGGTTCACCGAAACGAGTGGAAGACCGAGGTCACGTACCTTTCGCAGCAACCCATATAGGGCGGGCTGATCAGGCACAGGTCCAGAAAGAAGCGTGGTTCCATCCTCTTCCAGCGTGATGGACATGCCGTCGAACCAGTCTGCCCAGTGGGCATCCAGATGCCCTGCGATCCGAATTTCGTAGAAGTGAGCCATCGTCAATGCACACAACGAGTCCATCTTTTTGCAAAAATTAATTTTTGTTCGAAAACAATATTTATATTGAAAAAGCAGATTTCACGATAAACCACAGAGAAGTCGGTTTTGCACCAAACCCATCGTTGAACAGGATGGCTGTCGTTATAACAAACGCGAAAAAACCAATAACAACAGCTTTTTGCAGTAACGACGTTTTCTGAATCTCTTGTTTTGCATTTACATCACAAATTTCGCCCGGGCAGTATTGAGCTTTTTCTTTATAGAACATTGAATAAAATTTACACCCCAAACAAATTCCAAACGCAGATTCAAAGAATAAGAATATCAGGCAGGTTTGACAAATAAAAAAATTAATGAGGCTATCTGAATTCATTACAACCAATAGAAGGAATATGATTGCTGATAAAACCAGACCGATTGTCCAGGCAAACTTTTTTTGGGCAGCCCCCACATATTCAGGTGTTTGATTGCTGACAATTAAACGCCCGATTATTAATAAAGGAGAATATTTAGGGCTAATAAATATGCGTACGATGAAATCTGCAAGGAAGATCGTGTTGGCATACTTTAGCAGGAGATAATTATCATTAAAGATAACCAGTATCCAGGACCAGAACATAACCAAATATAGTATTCCTGCCGATGCCCTTATCTCCCGCTCGTTTAAAACAGGGATGTTGTAACCTTCCACGGTTTCCCCAAATTGTTTTACTCTTTTCATTTTTCATTCCTTTCTCTATCATTGTTTTTTTACTTTTCAATTTTGGAGAGGTTGAGAGTCAACCTCTCCAAAATTCTTGTTAGGTTTTATTGTTATGTTCCAAAGCAACGAATTTCAAGCCAGACGGTATGGTTTGTCATTTCAATTACTCTTGATTTATTAGATTTTGTTGTTAGGGCTAACTTCCTGTTTAGGCCACTTCCATGCGTAACGAATAATTAGTAAAAGAAGGACGACTACTACAACAGCCCCAATTGCAACCTCCTTCCTTTCGCTTTAACGAGCGCCACCTATAGAGCGATGTCAGCACTATCCACGAATGAGCCGTAGTCCGGTGACAACCAGCCAGACGAGCCACGTACCTAGACCCAGAACCCCGACGAACAACAGTGGCGACCCATCCGCGATGGCGAGGCTTCCAAGCCCGGCCAAGATGGGCAAGCTGCCGCCCGCCACACCTAACAGCCGCTGCCACGGTCGCGTCAAACCGCTGGCGTGAGTAGCCAACGCCGCGCCGATGAAGGTCGCCCCAAGCGCGGGCAGCGCGAGCGCGAAGGTTGCGGCATGGAGCTGCCATATCAGCTCAAAGGCGGGGGTCGGCTCGGTCAATCCATTTGCGGCGAGTACGACCGCAATGTGTGTGGCAATGGTGAGGGCTAATAACGCCGAGAGTGTCGCTCCAGCTGCTACTGCAAGTCGCGACCAGTCCGCCCCTGCACCGCCACGGCGTTGCACGAGCCCGTGCAGTGCTGTGACGAACAACAGGAGTAGTACCATGTTCATGGACTCCAGACCCGCGGCGACGGCTACAGCGCCCCGGTTCGCGGCGTGGTAGGCGAAGACCACACCAAGAGGATCGCCGTAGGTGGGCGCTGCAGTGCCGTCGCCAAGGCCGAGGAGTTGGGCTACACCACCGTCAAACATCGCGTTCTGAGCGATCATTGACGCGGCGTAGGCGAGCGCGGCGACGCCGACGATTCGCGTCGTGGACACCCGGTTCCCCACAGCTATCGCTGGTGTTGCTGCTTCGCTCATTTTGACACTTATATCTTCTGATAGATTTTTTGTATTCATTTTTGTATTATTCCTTTTTTATTTAGAAGCGGTATGGTTTGTCATTTCAATTTCTCTTGATTTATTAGATTTTGTTGTTAGGGCTAACTTTCCTGTTTAGGCCACTTCCAGGCATAACGGATAATGAGACAAAGAAGAATCGTTTGTAAAGCCGCGGCAAAATACATATGCAACCAAGTCTCTCCTACCAAATTAAACAACATATAAGGAATATATACCGCAGCCACGATTATGTTTGTCCAACGATTTACTTTAGCCGGCAGGGCAACAGAAAGGAAAATCATAAGAACTGGAATTATTATCGTAGTCAGTCCTGCCAATAGAGCGACTTGTGTAATGTCAAATACATACATTTTTCCTGCCAGAATTTCTTCTATTTTGCCCGGCATATATAAGTGGAAATAATCTAAATAGATGTAGAAAAACATAAAACTCGTCCACAGTGCTGCAAGCTTCAGTTTCAAACTGACTTTGATGTCTTCCATTTCAGTGGTCATGTTGTTTGTATTCATTTTTATTGCTCCTTTGTTGTTTGTATTCATTTTTGTATTACTCCTTTTTTTATTTAGAATTTGTTGACTCAAAGTGACTGTTATCTGGTTCACCGAAACGAGTGGAAGACCGAGGTCACGTACCTTTCGCAGCAACCCATATAGGGCGGGCTGATCAGGCACAGGTCCAGAAAGAAGCGTGGTTCCATCCTCTTCCAGCGTGATGGACATGCCGTCGAACCAGTCTGCCCAGTGGGCATCCAGATGCCCTGCGATCCGAATTTCGTAGAAGTGAGTCATCGTCAACGTGCGCAAATATAACGGCAGGGAGGTGCTGCCGTTAGGACCAAAAGTATTGTTTTGAGTATTGTTGGGGTTTAGAGCAAGCCCAGTTTGCGGGCGCGGGCGACGGCTTCGGTGCGGCTTTTGGCTTGCAGTTTGGCGAAGATGCGCAGGTTGTGCCCCTTGACCGTGCTGAGCGCGACGACCAGTTTTTGGGTGATCTCCTGGTTGGAAAGTCCCTGTGCGATGAGATGCAGCACTTCGAGTTCGCGTTCGCTCAAAGGATCGATCAGTTCAGGTTTTGGATTTTCGAATTTGGATTTTTGGATTTGGAGCTCTGTAGGTTGAGGGAATTTAGCCAGAATTTTTTCCACATAGCCAAACAAAGGATTTGCCGCTCTCTCAATCGCAGATCGTACATCCAAAATCAAAAATCGCAAGAATTCGCCTTCATTCACAAAAATGCACAGGTAACCTTCGGGTTCAGCAAGAGACAGGGCTTTCTCCAATGAAGAAATCGCTTGAGCAGACTCTCCCTTTGCTTGCAAGGCAAAGGCTTGTAGAACAAGAATCTCAATTTGGCTGTGCAGGCGATTTTGTTTCAGCGCCAACTTTAATTGACCTTCCAACAACTTCAATACATCAAGAATATGCTGTTCATTCTGATCGTGCTGATATTCAGCCAGCGCGATTTTAGCCAGTGTAAGGCGCTCGAATTCATGCAAATAATCGGGCGTTTCAAGCAAAGAAAGCCCGCTCTTGGCGGCCCATGCTTGTGCTTTATCCAGATGATCTTGTTTGAGATAAATGCGCACCTTCATCGCATCCACGGGACGCAGATTGGGAATAGGCGTGCGGACGTAATAGCGCTGCGCTTCATCCAACAGATCGAGCGCAGCATCAAAATCGCCTTCGGATTCTTTCAAGAGCGCCTGTGCCAAACTCTTGCGATATGCCCAATCTACAATGGGGGTTTGCCTGCCGAGTTCAAATGACTTTTGTAAATGACTTGCAGCGTGTTCATCCTCACCCATTTCGTGATACAGCAGACCCAAACCCAAATGGTGATGTGCAGTAATGCTTTCTACGCCATGCGTTGTCGCCAATTTCAAGGCTGTCTGATAGACCTGAATCGCATCGCGCAGCCGCCCTTGTGAAATAAGAATATCCGCCTTGGCAAACGAAGCCGCAACCGCAAAAGCAAAATTATCCGCCTGTTGCGTCACATCCACCCAGTTGCTCATGAGCGTAAAAGACTTCTCCAATTCACCGCTTGCCCAATAGGTGCCGCTCAAAATTGCCGAAGCCTGCGCTTGCAAGAACGCGTCGTCAGACGGCGCCATGTCTTGCGCCATCTCTGAGAATTTAAGCGTATCTGAAAAACGTTCTTCCACCTGGGCATTGTAAGCATGCGCAATGGCGATCCGCGCAGGCAATGTGCTAAACTGCCCTTTTTCCACAATCACCATTTCTTTTAATGGACGTTTCAAACAAGCTTCTGCTTCTTGCAAGATGGATTCACTTGCAGTCGCATTGCCTGCATCAGCATAAGACCAGCCCATTTGAGTCAACAAGACGGGACGAACGCGCCTCACACTTAACGGAAGCTGGTTCGCCCACCCAAGCCAGGTGCCCATCTGAAAGCTTTCATCCATGTTCAGCCAGTTCGTTTCCAGCAGCGTGGCGGCACGGTCAAAGTCTGCGGCGGCGAGGGCGTGCTGAAATGCATCACCGATCTCGCCGCTTTGTTCAAACCACTCACTGGCACGGATATGAAGCTGTGAAATTGCCTCTTTGTTCTGCTTTTGACTCAACCGCTGACGGAGCAAATCACGGAAGAGGTGGTGATAGCGATACCAGCGCCGTTCATCGTCCAATGGAATGACGAACAGGTTGGCACGTTCTAATTGTTCCAGCATCTCCTGCGCCGAAGTTTTCTCGTCCTGCCACAGGGCATCACACAATGAGCCGTTCAAGCGGTTCAGAATAGATGTGCGTAATAAAAAGCCTTGCAGGGATCCAGGTTGTTTTTGCAGCACTTCTTCCAGTAGATAATCAAGCACAAATTGATTCGCCCCGCTGAACGAACGGATGAATTCAGTCACATCTGCTTTGCCTTGCATGGATAACGCCGCCAGTTGCAGCCCCGCCACCCAGCCTTCGGTACGGGTTTCCAACGCGGCTATGTTTTCGGCGGAAAGATTCAACCCCATGACCTGATTGAGAAAATCAGCGGCTTCGTTTTCGGTAAAGCGTAATTCTGCAGCGCGGATCTCCGTTAACTGATTTCGGGCACGCAAGCGGGCGAGAGGCAGACGAGGGTCCTCGCGGGTGGTGATGACCAAATGCATGGATGGCGGCATGTGCTCTACCAGAAATGTGAGCAATTCATCCACGTCTTTGGAATCTATCGCATGATAATCATCGAGGACGAGAATGAAGTCATCTTCCGTTGCAGATAATTCATTGAGCAGGGTGGTCAGCAAGTCTTTGGCAGAACTGGGCTGTGACGATTGAAGCGCCGCCAAAACACCTTCCCCGACGCCAGTGATTAGGGTTTGCAGGGCCGCTATGATGTAGGTCAAGAAGCGAGAGGGGTCACTGTCGCCTTCATCCAATGCGATCCATGCGGCGGGGATTCTCTCAGAAGCGACCCACTCGCTGACCAATGTTGTTTTGCCGAAGCCAGCAGGCGCGGAGATAATCGTCAGCTTATGCCCCTGTTTGATTCCATCCAATAACATGGTGAGGAGCCGTTTGCGCGAAATCAAACTACGCCGAAGCGTAGGTGCATAGGTCTTAGTATTGATGAGTATGTTGGGCATAAAGAGATTTTTCCAGGGCGACCTTCCCGGCTGTAGTAAACAATGATTGAATGTACGTTTCTAAATCCACTTGGTTGGTAGGGAGGAAGCTCTGGCTCCAGGAAACACCAGCTTTGCCGTAACCATAATATTGGGATGGGCGAGGGCAGTAGCAGTGGTCATATTCAAACCTTTCGATGGCAGTGTACCACAGCCGTGTACTTTATCCTGTCACTTTCCGAACCTCGCCTTTATCCATCCACGCTGACCGTGTCGCCATCCTTGAAGATGAGGGTCGCGGATTGTGTTCCACCCTGGGGGTCAACTTCTCTTTCATTTGCAGGCGCGCTCTGGCGAGTCTGCTCTTCACTGTCCCCACGGGAACATTCAACGCCTGTGCGGCTTCCAGATAATCAAAGCCCTGAATATCGATCAATGTGATAATGTCTCGATAAATATCCTGCAGTTCCTCGAGGCTGCGATATAAAAACTCCTCATCTTCATTTCGTTCAACGGCATCCTCCACCAATGTATTCGGGTCGGCGATCCAATACGGAGTATCCACTTCCTCGCCATGCTCATCGTTGGGAAAGAGCGGTTGCGACGGTCGTCTCGCCGACTGCCTCAGCCAGTCATACGCCGTGTTGGTCACAATGCGCATCAACCAGGCGCGGAAAGAACCGCCGCGAAATCCGCGGATGTTTTGGAATGCCTTCAGGAAGCCATCCTGTGTCACTTCCTCTGCCCGCCATTCATCGTTTAACATCGCAAGAGCGTGATGATATGCAGCATCCTGATGTTTCAAGATCAGTTGGTTGAAAGCATCCAGATCGCCATTCAACGCGCTCTCTATCCATAACTCTTCCATTCCAATGGATTGATTTTTGAGTTCCATTTCGCCTATCCTGCATATACCTATAAAAATGTTCTTCATCCTTCCCCTACTTTATTTATTTTCCAAAAGAATTGGTGTCAAGAATTCATACATTTCACTGGACAAAAAAATATCACAATCAGCTTTAAATCAGAAAATACACATTGCTCTTTCGAGTGCCGTAACTCAAAAGAGCAATGTGGAAAACGGCCTAAGCTACCTCTTCACGCTCAGGGTGGTATCCAAGGGTGCCGCGGGTCAGGATGAGGAGGAGGATGGCGACGATACCAAAAGCAATGAGGTTGATCCAGCCGGAGTCCAGCACCTTTAGCAAGCCAGTGAGTTCCACATCCTTCGGGATGAGTTCACCCGTCAACTGGGTAGCCGCATTTCCAGAGGCATGCAGTACAATCGCGATCCAAACATTTCCGCGCGAGCCGTTATACACCCAGGTATAGAGGAAGCTGGTAGCGATGGCAGTCAAAACAAATTCCGCGAAACCTTCCAAAGTAAACGGATCGAACAAAGGCGTAAACAAGGCGGGCAGATGCCAGACCCCATGCAGCGTTCCGAGGATCAAGGTCGCAATGACAGGTCCATATTGTTTTTGCAAACGGGGAAGCGCAAAACCTCGCCAGCCGGGTTCCTCTCCAATGGAGGGGATCAACAAGCCGATCAACACGCCCGGCAGGAATACAGAAAGCAGCAGAGATGGGTTCGCCATAAGGTTGGCAAATGGCGCGCCGTTGTAGATGAAGCTATAAGCGCCGATCCAGATCACAAGCGGGACGATAAAAATAACCGCATACCACTGCACGCCTGCCCGAAACTGGAACATACGGCGGCGCAGATTGCGCATGCCTTCCTTCCCTTCAAGCACATTCGTCACCCAGAAAGCAGCCACGGTTGGTCCCAGAAGCGAGCTAAGAATAAAAGACAACGAACTTAATACATCGGGGACATTGGCAAGCTCAAGCGCATCGATCACCATTGGCGAGATGAAGAACCACATTACGCCATACGCGAGGATAAAGTAGGAAACCAGCGGGTGGTTCCTGATAAAAACCGAAAAGCCTTTTTCGTTCGATAGAGTACTGGTAATTGTAGACAAGCTATTTTCTCCTAATTATTTTTTGATAGGTACAATATTTATTCTGTTCGTTCGAAATTAATTATTTACATCTATCTCCTCTCAATAACGCGTTGAATTTTTCCATGCATATGTTATACAGAAAATCAAGCCCCGTCTGGTATGAAAATCATCCACAAAATATCGCACAAAAAATAGTACAATGTAAAAAAACGTACCGGGATTCTTTTTATTGTTTGCGGAGGATTGAATGGATTACTCATTCGGCACATGGGTCAAGCGCAGAAGAAAGGCTCTCGACCTTACCCAGCAGGAGCTTGCCCGCCAGATCGGCTGTTCTCCCTCTCTTATTTTCAAAATCGAATCCGATGAACGCCGCCCCTCCCGCCAAATGGCAGAACTACTAGCCAGGCAATTGAATATCCCCACTGAACAACAATCTATTTTTCTAAAAACTGCCAGACAGGAAAAAAGTGCCGCCAATCTGGATTCGATTCCGCCTCTCTCCGGTATCGAACCTGATTCTGCTCCCAGGCAGAATCCTGGCAATTTGCCTGTCTCCCCCACACCGCTCGTCGGACGCGAGCATGAACTCAACGTCATCACCAAACAACTCCTTGAACCCGCCTGTCGCCTGCTCACACTCACGGGACCTGGCGGCATTGGCAAGACGCGCCTCTCTATTGAAGTGGCTCGTCAACTCGAAGCACATTTCACAGACGGCGTGTATTTCATCTCGCTCGCTGGCATCGGCATGTCTGATTCAATGCTGTCAGTCATTGCCAATGTGTTGGGACTCGGGTTCTCTGGCCCCGCTGAACCCATTGTGCAGCTCGCCAGCTTTCTTCGCCAAAAACAAATACTCCTCGTTTTCGACAACATGGAACATCTTCTGGCAGGCGGAAGTCTGCTTGGCGAAATTCTTCAACAGACCCAGTATGTCAAAATGATCGTCACATCACGCGAGCAATTGCGCCTGCAATGGGAATGGCTCTTTGAAGTGCAGGGATTGCCCATCCCCGAAGAGACCGATTTTCAAGTCCTTGAAAACAACAGCGCCATCAAATTATTCATTCAACGCGCCCGTCAGGCATCGCAAAACTTTTCATTGGAAGCAGAGGACACAGCGGCTCTCGTCCGCATTTGCAAACTGGTCGGCGGGCTTCCGCTCGCCATCGAACTCGCCGCCTCCTGGGCGCGGATTCTCTCCTGCCGCGAGATCGTGCAGGAATTGGAAAAAAGCCTCGACTTTCTCGAAACCCGTAAACTTGACGTCCCTTTGCGCCATCGTTCCATCAAGACCGTCTTCGACCATTCGTGGAAACTGCTGGCCGATGACGAGCGCGACCTATTAATGAAGTTGTCCGTGTTTCAAGGCGGGTTCACCCGCGATGCCGCCAACGCCGCAACGGGAACTTCGCTCTCCCTGCTGTCATCCTTGGTGGATAAATCCCTCCTGCACCATAGCAAAAATGCAGACCGTTATGATCTGCATGAATTGATTCGCCAATATGCTTTTACCCAACTCCAATCCCATCCCTTAGAAGAAGAGCGGGCTTCCGAAAAATTCGCCGAGCATTACGCCAATTGGATCTCTGCATTGGAAGCTCCTTTCAAAAGCGCGCTCCAACCGCAGACCTCCCATCAGATCCGCGTGGAAACAAACAACTGGCGTAGCAGTTGGAATTGGGCAATCGAACATCAACGCCTTGATCTGTTGCGCAAAATGACCCCCTGCTTGAATTGGTATTTCGAAGTTCATGGCTATTATGATGAAGCCCTCACCGTGTTCAAATCCGCAGTGGATGGGTTCCGCGCACACAGCGCTTTAACCGACCTCAAAAGCGCAAAGGAGAAGACCACGTTTTCCCTGGTATTGGACTCATTGGGTTGGTTTGAAGCCCGTAAAGGGAATATCGAACTGGCGGTCCCGCTGCTAGCCGAGAGTTTGGAAATCGCCCGCGAGACAAACGACACAGAAGTCCTCTATTATATTTATGGGAATTGGGGGTATGTCTCCCTGATGACAGGCGACGCTTTCGAAGCAGGCAGGCTGACTGCCGAAAGCCTCCGTTATGGAAAAATGCTCACGCCGTGGCACACTGCTATCCCGACCAGTGTGCTTGGTATCGTAGCATATCAACAGGGAAATTTGGTTGAAGCCCAACATCAGTTGACCGAGAGCCTGAAAATCTGGCGTACCGTCGGAGACCCACGCGGGCTGGTATTCTGCATGTTGTATTTGGGAATGACCACTATTGCTCTGAACAACATCCCAGACGCCCGCGTCATATTGCAGGAGAGCAACGATATCGCTGAAGCCAATATGGATCGCTGGGCACATGCTTTCGGCCTGGATATGATTGGGATTACGGCACAGACTCAAGGTCAGTATGAAGAGGCGCTGGATTACTTTAAACAAAGTCTCGCGCTTTATAAAGAGATTAGCGATCGATTTAACAGCACACAAATCACCATCCGTCTTGGGCAAGCATACGCAGCGCTTCAATCCAACGATGAGGCAAAACGCCTGTTCCTTGAAGCCTATGCCAGCGCCCAATCATCCAAATGGATACCCATCCTTCTGAATGCGTTTCTTTCCTATGTCGAAACACAGCACGATCTTCCCGCAGAGACCAAACTCGCCGCAGCATTATCCATCCTCTCGCACTCCGCTGTTACACCCAACCTGCGCGCGCGCAGTGAATGTTTGCGAGATGAACTTTCGCCATGCATCCAGGCGCATGAATTTGAAACAGTAGAGAAGCTTGTACGTGAAAAAAATGCAGAGGCTCTGGCACAGGAAATTATGAAGTAGCCGCGCTTCCCAAAATGACGTACTATTAACCGCAGGTTTTAGGCATCCAGATAATGCCTGAAACCTGCGGATCTTTTTGAATTCACCAAGGGCGTAAAACCCCTATTATGGTTTGTTCACCTGGATGGATTCCACCAGCGCATCTAGCAGGGTAATATCCGGCGTTGATTGATCCTCCGCCATCTGTTCCATACGCCGCAATGCCTCTGCGTTGTAACCCTCAATGATTTTCAACTGCTGTTCGTATGTATCTGGCCACTCTGGAATGGATATTGCCTGCGGGTTCAAATTAACAGGTGGAAGAGATGATCCCTCCAATTCCATTAGAAAAGGTACGCTTATGGGATAGCGTACAGTGACAAAGTAGTGCCCATCCTGAGTTAGTCCATTGAACTCATACGTCAACCCGTTATTGGTAAAGAAGAAGAAATCCTGCATGTACTGAATGAGCCCGCGGACGCCTACGCCGTTGCCGAAATCCAGATAGGTTTCACGCGCATGAAGTGGCGCGGCATACCAAGCAATAGGTTCAGCACGTTGATCGAGAGCATTCCGTAAATCAAGCAGTCGATTAAAAGGAAAGGGATATTCCTTCATATTGCGTGTCACATCATAGACGCGCACTTCAGGCGGAAAATCCGTATTCCCGCGGGCATGGTTTGGGAAAAGAAAAACCGTATAGGGTGGATGTGCCTCTCTGGGAGCCTGATTCTCAGATAAAAAGACAGCGGGGCAGCTTTGTGCTGTTACGGCATCAGCCAATGCAGGATTAAGGGTAAAAGAAATATCATCAAAACGTACCTTTCCATTCGCGATAGGCACCTCAACAGGATTTGTGCAATCTGACGAATTGGCGCTTTCATTCTTTTCGTACGGATCGAAACTCGCTGTCGCACCATTGACATTAACCACATAGGTCCCTTTTGGAAGATTAACCACATTCAACGGTATCTCCAGCCGGAAAGGTGGAACGCTGTTGTAAGCGCAATCATTCTGACCGGGAAGATAAGCTAAAAGCTGCACGAAGAATGTATTCTCTGCACGATGCAGGCGGACCTCACCCAATTGGGCGCAGACATTTGGAAGGCTGCCGGAGACAACTGCTTTCACTGGAATGGGCGAACCAACACCGACCTCAATACTCACGTCATCCACTTGAATATCATGTTTCGTCACGGACGCGCCTGTCAGGGGCAGCGAAGATGTCACGTTGCCGGTATCCAGGCTAAAATCCGCGCGTGAGCCGTTCACCGTCACAGAATAATCGCCAGCGGGCAGATCGATCACATTCAACGGAATGGACATCTTGAACGGCAGGGTATCCTGAATACAAGCTTCATCATTTGACGGAATGGCTGAAAGGGTGATCCTGAAATCTGAGCCGTTTTGTTTTATCTCAGTGTATTCGACCTGTGAGCAGGTGTCGGGCAGGTTTCCACTGATAACTACATAAACAGGAATAGGCGAGCCCACGCCGATTTCCACTTCAACGTGGTCAACGGATACTTGTTGATAACCTGCAGCAGAGTCCTGCCCCACAAGCGGAGCAGGCGGTTCACCTGATGAACTCAAATTAGTCGTGAAGGGCAAACAGGCATTGAGCAACAATGCCACAGTAAGGATGAGAAACAATGATTTAGCGTTTAATCGATTCAACATATAAAACTCCTTTGCAAATTTTGAACGAGTAAACAACGAAATTTGAAGAAAAATGTTCCCGGATGAAGTGAGTAAGTTTGGCAGAAACCAAAACAATATTTGCTCAAGATTGGGGTAAGTTAAATGACAGAATCCAAATACCCCCTTCAAGGAACTTTATAGATAACCCCATCGTCTAAACGAGATTCTCAAATGAAAATACTAAATTCCAAGTGAAAGATGTATCCCTATTTTTGCGGAGATTCTGGTGACTTACTCAGGCCTTGCACTTGCGCACCATCAATAGTAACAAATATCAAAAACGAATCTCAGGTCTACTGCTGTACCGCATCGATATTCATATCGAAGTCTCACGCGTGGATTATGAAAAACTCAGCAGTAACATAGTTGGAGAATCCAGCGAGTCCAAGCTGCCAGAGATATACAAAACGAACGCTTCTCCAGTGGAGAAGCGAAAGACAGCTGCTACCTCGTCTTCATCACGCTTCCCAGCCGAACAGAGATATTGAGTCAACTGTCATACTGGGGTACATGGTCCGAAGAGTTTGAAAGTACGGATGATGAGATGCACTATCACTAACGGAAAAGGGTCGCTTCTCAATTGCAAGAAGCGCCCTTTTCCATTCTTCTATTCCAACGCATCTTTTGCCGCTGAGATCACCTCTTCATAATTGGGTTCTTCACCTAATGCCGGGAGATAATTGACATAGGTTAATTTCCCATTTCGCCCAACGATAAAAACAGAGCGGCGCAGATAGCGGCGTTCTTTGATAAGGATGCCGTATTTTTCGCCGAACTCCGCTTCCAACACATCCGAAACCACTTTAACCTTTTCGACACCTGCTGCACCACACCAGCGTTTTTGCGCCATGGGGAAATCACAACTGATGGTGTAGATGATGATATCGTCACTTAACATGGAAGCTTCTTCATTAAAACGGCGAGTCTCGCGATCGCACACATCGGTATCCAACGAAGGAATAGCGGAGAGGATAATTACCTTCCCTTTGGATTCCTGAATAGGCTTCACCTTTCCCCATCCCACCACGACAGAAGTGAATTCAGGTGCTGTATCACCCACCTTCACCTCGTCACCGATCAGGGTGACAAAATTCTCGCCGATCTTGAATACGTTGTTGCGAACAGTTGACATTTAACGATTCTCCTTGAGTAAATTGATTGATCGCCGACCGCAATACTGTGATCATGTCGGCGGTCAGTGGTCTATCTACTTCCCTGCGATTCCCACAATCGATTTGCCGCAGAAGACATCGAACGTTTCCAGTGTGCCTTCTTCTCCGAATCCGCTCAAGCCCCAGGCGGGACGCGGCGCGTCGACATTTAATTCGAGCAGGCTCACGCCATTGACCTTGACTCCACCCGTGTTCATTTGACGCGCCACTTTAAGAGCACGTTCTTCATCGTTGCTGAAGACATAACCGCCGAGTCCGTAGGGAGTTTGGTTGGCGAGTTTGACGGCTTCGTCATCGGTCTTGAAGGTGTGGACGGTGGCGACGGGTCCGAAGATCTCTTCGAGAGTCTCTTCGGGTGCGACTCCCGTTATCAGCGTGGGAGAAAGATAGTAGCCTTTCGAATCAGGCGTCGGCGCGGAGTGATGCGTTTGTCCACCTTTGGCTTTGAGCGCGTTGACCGCATCCACAATCCGCCCGTGATGCGCGGAGTTAGCGAGCGGTCCGAGTTGAGATTCCATTGAGAGCGCATCGCCCACTTTGACTTGCTTGAATTTTTCCAGCGCGGCTTTGACGACTTGATCCTGAATCGATTCGTGGACAACGAGCCGACCGAGCGCGCGGCACCACTGACCGTTGAGTGTGGTCATGCCCGCGACGATGCCATCGGCGACCTTGTCAATGTCGGCGTCTTGCAGAACGACCATGGCGTTGTTGCCGCCGAGTTCGAGTTGCAGTGATTTGAAATCTGCGGCGCAGGCAGCAGCGACAGCGCGTCCGCCATTGAGACCGCCCGTGAACGAAACCGCGCGCACGCGTTTATCGCCGACAAGTTTTGCACCGACATCACCGCCGCCGTTGACGATCTGGAACAGACCTTTGGGCAAGCCCGCGGCTTCGAGACCATCCACGAGGAAGAGACAGGAATACGGCGCCCATTCGGTGGGTTTGAGAATGACGGGGCAGCCCGCGGCGAGCGCGTTGGCAACTTTGTGCGCGGCGAGCGCGGCGGGAGAATTCCACGGCACGATGGCGACGGCAACACCGAGCGGCTTGCGCAAGACTTCCACATCACCATGCGGGCCCGGGACTTTGTTGACAGCGTATCCGCTGCGGAGCACACCCGCGGCAGCTTTGAAAGCCAACCACACAATGGCGTTGACGAAACTGGTGGTACTAAAGACAATGCCCGTGTTGTATGACTCAACCGCGGCGATCATGGGAGTGAGTCCCATCAGGTGATTGGCGGCGTTATCGAGAATCTCGGCACGTTTTTCGGGAGAGGTATTCGCCCATTCGCCTGATTCATGCAAACGCTGTGCCACCTGCAAGGCGCGTTCGATGTTCTCTGGGCTGGTCGCCATTTGCGGCGCGATCTTCTCGCCCGTGTTCGGGTTGTGGACGAAGGCTTTCATGTCCACGGTTGGGGCGATGCGTTCGCCGTCAATGTAGTCGAAGAGGGTGAAGTGTTTTTTCACTTCGTCGAGCGGGGGCATAGCAATTGGGGGAAAATCCATGATTATCTCCTTTTATAAATACTCGGTGGTCGAGTAGGGCGAGTGTTTGCCTCGCCCGTATCGAGACCACAAATTTCATTTCTACTTTAAATTGCTGGTTTCGATACGGCGACGAAAGAGCATCGTCGCCTACTCAACCAGCGGGGTTATTTTGAAACCGTAAACGACTTCGTTTCCGCGCCATCCGTAATGGATTTCGCCGCTTCGAGTCGTCCGCGTTCGGCGGGGAATGCCATGACCAAACTCATCGCAATATCGCGCAGCATGCGAGCGATCACGCCACGATTTGCCGTACCGCTGGTGCCTGTCATTTTCATGGCGAGTTGCGCCACTTCAAAGCAGGCTTCTGAAGCGGTCCCCTTTGCCATGCGCCAATGCTGAATGACTTCGGTCTTCGAAGCAATGGGCGGTTCACAGGTTTCTATATCAATTTGTCTGCGAAGCCACAAACGTGCGGTTTCAAGTTCCACCGTCATCTTGCCGATCAATTCTTGGTGAAATGCACTGGTCGCAATCGGCTTGCCTGTATCTTCGAACTTCATGCTCATTGTTTTTTCGAGAGCATAGTCATAGGCTTGTTTTGCCGCACCGAGATAGATCGTCGAGATCGCTGGCTGATTGCCCATCAATGATCCGCGACTGGCTTGCATCAATTTGACGAACGCACCAGGGATCGCTAGCGACTCATCATCGGGCACGAAAACATCTTCAAGGATGATGCCATGTGACGCGGTGGCACGCATGCCCAGCGCATCCCACTGCGGACGTTCCTTCACACCTTCCGCCTCACGCGGGACGAAGAACATGACCAAGCCTTCAGCCGTATCGTATCCTTTGAGCTTTGCCGCCACCAAATACGCATCCGCGACGCCGGTGTTGCAGCCGAATGATTTCACGCCGTTGAGCTTCCAGCCGCCGTCAACTTTCTCCGCTTCGGTTGAAATGAAGACTGCGCTCTGTGATGACTTGGCAGTTTCGCTGGCAAAATTCCCAAGCAGTTGATTCTTCGTGCCCATGCGATGCAAAACATTTTCTGCAAAAGTTTTCACAGCGGGGATTTCTTCGGCTGTGAATTTACCTTCTTCAATTGCGTCGAGCGCAAGGATTCCACGAGATGATGTTGAACAGTGAAAGAAATACGCCAACGCCGTGGACGGACACGCCGTGCCCATCGCAAAGGTCGCGGCGGCGAGATCGCGCAATGTGCCGTCGAGTCCGCCATAGGCTTCAGGGACGACGAGGCCGAGCAAGCCAGCGTTGGCTAAGGTCTCACGGTGCGGCACATAGAATTTTCCGCTTGTATCAGCTTCTTCGGCATGAGCCCGCAATTCGGGGAGAATTGATTCGACGCGTTCGGCGCGAGTCCGCTCGGCGGGTGTGAGGTCATCAAATAAAAATTCGGCGGTAAGTTTGGTCATGATCTTTTCCTATTTTTTAGATTTACAACGTGGGTCTCTTGATGTATTGACCTTTTGCATCCCCAATGATCTTCCCATTCTCGAAAACTTTATTGCCTCGTACGAACGTGGCTTTCACGCGCCCCGTCAACTCATGTCCTTCAAACGGCGTGTACCCCTGCCCCGACTCGGACTCAGCCGCACGGACGACAAATGACTCGTTCGGGTCGAACAGAACGATATCCGCGTCATAGCCTTCGGCAATATCACCCTTTGATAAAAGTCCATAACGCTGGGCGGGATTCCAACAAACAAGTTCCGCCATGCGATTCAAGGATAGTCCGCGTTTAGAGCCTTCGCTGTGCAAACCAGAAAGCATATATTCCGTGCCGCCAAAGCCAGACTTTGCCATCCAAATATCATCAGGATGATCGGCGTTGTATTTCATTTCGGTGGAGCAACAGGCATGGTCACTGACAACCCAATCCACATCGCCGCTCAAAACTTTTTCCCACAAAAATTCCACATCTGCCCGTGGACGAATTGGCGGATTTACTTTTGCGAGTACACCGTTGGGTTCGTCGGTATCTAATAACAAATGACCAATCGTCACTTCACGACGAAAGTTGATGTGTGGAAATAAATCTCGCATCATCAACGCGGCTTCAAGCGCCTTGCGTGATGTGAGGTGCAACAAGTTGATATTCGCGCAACTGGTCTCATGCGCAAGATACGAAGCAATGAACACCGCCAGTCCCTCACTGTGCGGCGGACGTGCCGCGTTATACGCATGCAGTCCCTTCAACTTGCCATCGCGCTGCACCATCGACGTGTACGCATTCAAAATGTCTGCCACTTCGCAATGCAAACTCAAACTGATGTACGGCGCTTGTTTCGGGTTTGCTTCGATCATCTCGCTCAACTTGCGCATGATGAACTCAAAATGCGCGAAGTCATATTTTTCATCGCCTTCGAGTTTCAAAAAATTATGCTGCTGGTCAGACTTGCCATGCAGCCCATGCCCGCCGTAAAACATAAATATCTTAAACGATGAAACGCCGAAGTCATTCATCAACATCGGCATCTCATCGATGTGTCCACGATTGATCGGCGCAAGGTGATAAGCATAATCCACCCAATACCTGCCCTTCGAAATATCCAACACCTCAGGGTAAAAATCCTTATACGCGCCGCCCTTGTTCAAATAATATTCGCCCGTGCGAAAATACGTCAACGCCGATGTCACCCCACCCATCGCCGCCGCTTTGGATTCCGTGATCGCATCTTCCGCCAACGGGGAATAGATACCGACATGCATATGTCCATCGACCAGACCTGGGAACGCCAACAGTCCCTTCGCATCATGGACTTCTTTCGCCTCTTCCGCAGGGATGCTTGGTGCCACCCTCTGAACCTTCCCTCCGCTGATGGCGATATCTGCCACTTCCACCGATGTCTGATTGGGGCGCACAAGTTTTGTGTTCTTGATGAGTAAGTCGTACATGAATGACTCCTGTTGATGGTAAATAGTAATTGGTTAGGCAGCTATGATATTTTCACGAAGCAGCTTTTCGATTGTGGCTTGATCGATTCCAATCTCAGACAGTATTTCTTTGGAATGTTCGCCAATCTTGGGTGGATTGATCTCTAACTGCGAGCCTTCGCCGCCCAACAACAAAGGCAAACGTGGAAGTTGAGTCGTGTCACCATTGGGCAAAATGGTTTCCAATAAACTATGTCCCTGAATCAACTGCTCATCGGTGAAGAGATCTTCGGGTTTGGCGATCGGTGAAAATGGGACATCTGCCTGTTCACAGCGCTGCAAGACTTCGACTTTTGAAAGCTTTGCCAGTCTTTCTGTCAATTGTGGAAGCAACCATTCGCGCTGGTCAATGCGACCGTTATTCGTGGCTAAACGCTCATCAGCAAGCAGGTCGTGCATCTCGAACGATTCGCAGAAGCGAACCCATTGCTTGTCACTGGTGACGCCGATGAAGACAAGTTCATTTTCGCAAGTATTGAAAGTGCGATAAATTGCCCAGGCGCTGACCCGTGCTGGCATCGGTGGGACAGGTTCCTTGGTCACAGCCGCATACGCCATGTGATGGCCCATCAGGAAGGCGGCGGTTTCGAACAAAGCACTTTTCACGAGTTGACCTTTGCCTGTGACGTCACGTTCGCGTAACGCGGCGAGAATTGCAACCGCACCAAATGTGCCGCCCATCACGTCAATGACAGAAGCGCCAGCGCGTAATGGCTGACCAACGGGACCTGTCATGTAGGCGAGTCCGCTCATCATTTGGACAACTTCGTCAAGGGCGAGGCGGGCTGAGTAAGGTCCGGGGAGGAATCCTTTTAGGGAGCAGTACACAAGTGTCGGGTAGCGTGAGGCGAGGGCTTCATATCCAAAGCCGAGTCGATCCATTGTCCCTGGCGCAAAGTTTTCGATAAGGATATCCGTCGATTCCAATAACTTGAAAATGACTTCACGACCCGATTCGGATTTGATATCGATGGCTATACTTTTTTTGTTGCGATTGAAGAACGGATAGTAGCCCGTGCCAAAGCCTTTGAGCTTGCGGGTCGGGTCGCCATCCAGCGGCTCAATGCGAATCACTTCCGCGCCAAGATCGGCGAGGACCAGCCCGCAGGCAGGACCGAGCACCGCATGGCTGAATTCGAGGATGCGAAGGGAGGAGAGGGTTTGAAGGGTCATAGGCTGATCGCGACCTGCGCTGGACGCCTGGTTTTGCTACATAATCGCCATGCTTCACCAAATAATTCACCAAACCACCCGCGTTGAGAATTTCGATCATCTGCTGCGGCATTTTGGTGGCTTGATAAGTTTCGTTGCGAGTATGATTCGTGACGATGCCATTCTCAAGATCAACCGAGATCGAATCACCCGACTGAATGTTGTGATGTTCCACTTCGATGACGGGCAAACCGATGTTGATGGCGTTGCGATAAAAAATGCGTGCAAAAGTTTTCGCAACCACAACCGAAATGCCCGCGGCTTTGATGGCAATTGGCGCTTGCTCGCGCGATGAGCCACAGCCGAAATTATTTCCAGCCACGAGGATATCGCCCTGCTGAACTTTCTTTGCAAATTCAGGGTCAAGGTCTTCGAGTACATGCGAAGCCAACGCGGACATATCCAGGGTCTTGGTGTATTTGCCTGGGATGATGCGGTCGGTGTCGATGTTGTCGACGGGGTAAACGTGGGCAGTGGTCATAATTTTTATTTTTGTTTTCCGGTGGTAGAGGCGGTCCCCTATCTCCTTTTTCATTCTGGCTCCACAATCTCTCCCGCCAGCGCAGATGCCGCCACAACAGCAGGCGAACCGAGGTAGACTAGCGCCTTTGGGTTGCCCATGCGCCCTTGAAAATTTCGGTTGGTGGACGAGATGACCACTTCCCCATCACCTGGCACACCGAGATGTGAACCCACGCAGGGACCACAGCCCGAGGTGATGAAGGTCGCGCCAGCATCGGAGAGGATTTGGATCGTGCCATCTTTGAGCGCATCGTTGAAAACTTTTTTGGAGGCGGGTGCAATGATGAGGCGTGTACTGGAAAGTTTCTTGCCCTTCAACACTTGCGCTGCGGCATGTAAATCTTCGAGCCGTGTATTGGTGCAGGAACCGATAAAGGCATAATGGATCTTCGTGCCCAACACTTCGTCAATGGCGACGACGTTTTCAGGTGAGTGCGGCTTGGCAATTTGCGGACGAAGATTTGAAACATCGAAGGTCAATTCGCGAACGTATTCTGCGTCACTGTCTGCAAAGGTCGGTTCGAAGGGATACCAAAGGTCGAGTCCCGTTGGGTCGACCAAGCCCGTCTTCGCTCCCATTTCAGAACTCATGTTGGCAATTGCCATACGGCTGGCAAGCGTCATGGACTTGATCGTCTCACCTGTGAATTCCACGGCTTGATAATTCGCGCCTTCCACGCCAAGTTCTTTGACGAGAAAGAGGATCAAGTCTTTGGAGGTCACGCCTTTTTTCAATTCACCATTGAGCGTGATCTTGATGGTCTTCGGCACCTTGAGCCAGGTCTTGCCTGTTAACATCGTTGCGGCTAAATCCGTCGAACCGACACCGATGCCGAAGGCATTCAACGCACCGTAGGTTGGAGTATGCGAGTCCGCGCCGAGGAAGAGGTCGCCAGGTTTGACGTGTGCGTTCTCGACCATCAACTGGTGACAAATCCCTTCGCCGATGTCGTACAGCCTGCAACCCATCTCTGCGGAAAAGTCGCGCATGAGCTTATGCAAGTTCGCCACCGTCTCATTCGGCGCAGGCGAGGCGTGGTCGATGATCAACGACACACGCTCGCTATCCCAAAGTTTCTTGCCACCCATCGCGCGGAAGGATTTGATCGCAAACGGTGACGTCGCATCGGTCGCCATGACACCATCCACGCGGACAATGGCAATATCACCCGCTTTCACGGGCTTGCCTGCGTGTTGAGAGATGATTTTTTCGGAGATGGTTTGAGCCATGTTTTATCAATACTCTGGTGGTCGAGTAGGTTGAGGCGACAGCCGAGACCGTATCGAGACCACCAATTAATATAAAGTTTTTCTTTTACGGGTGGTCTCGATACGCTGCTCACTATCGTTCGCAGCTACTCGACCACCGAGCATCTAAATCAATTTATGCATCTTCGCGGGCAATTCCTTGCCCAGAAATTCTTCCATGCGGCGCGACAGTGCGCCGATTTTCTTCAAGTCCACGCCTGTTTGAATGCCCATTTCGTGCAGCATATTCGCCGTGTCTTCGGTGGCGACATTGCCCTTCGCTGTTTGGATAAAAGGGCATCCGCCCAAGCCGCCGAAGGATGTATCGAACATCGTCACACCAGATTTCAACGCCGACAAAAGATTCGCGAGACCTTGTCCCCGGGTATCGTGCAAGTGCAGCACCACAGGTACGTTCCCAGCCAGAGGCAACACTTCCTGCACCACACGCCGAATCAATTGCGGGTTTCCTAAGCCTGCCGAATCAGCTAGCGACAACTCATCAATACCCATCGCCAAAAATCGACGCGCCATCGAAACAACTTTCGCTTGTTCGATCTTGCCTTCATACGCACAGCCGAACGCCACCTGCACACCCACGCGCACTTTCACGCCATGCTCACGCGCCATCTTCACCATCTCGGCAGTTTCCGCAATTCCATCTTCAACGGTCGTGTTGGCATTTTTCTTCGCGAGCGTTTCACTGGCAGGCACGCCCATTTCCAACTGCTTCACGCCCGCCGCGATCGCACGCTCCACGCCTTTCATATTCAACACCAACGCACTGAAAGTCACGTCATCACGCTTGGGCAAACGAGCAAACACTTCAGCAGCATCCGCCATCTGCGGGACGATCTTGGGATTCACAAACGAGGAAATTTGAATATTCTTGAGTCCAGCGTCGGCTAAGAGAGAGGCGTATTCCACTTTCATCTCGGTGGGGATAAACTTCTCCTCACGCTGGATTCCATCCCTCAGCCCTACTTCGACCAAATTAACTTCCATTGGCACCGTGGGGACTTCCAACGCTTCACTTCGACGCCAGAGCCTGTTGTGGTAAAGCAGGGGCATATCCAACTCTGACACAGACAAGTCTTTGACCTCGCCTACAAAAATGGTATGGTCGCCGCCATCATAGGTCGCCCAAACAGTGCAATCGACCCATGCCAGCGAATCAGGCAATAGCGGACTCCCCGTCACCGCCGTGTGAGTCTTCAAACCTGCAAAACGATCTTTGATCTCAGGCTTCATGCCCGCAAAGCGCATCCCAATCTCCAGCTGCCGTGCGGACAAAACATTCACGGCAAAGTATCCGCTCTCGGCGATGACATTATGTGTGAACAATTTTTTATTGAGCGAAACCAGCACCAGCGGCGGATCGAGACTAAGACTCGTGAATGAACTCGCTGTAATGCCAATAGACGTCTCACCATGCTTGGACGTGACCACCGTCACACCCGAAGCGAACTGTCCCATAGCGCGTTTGAAATCGTTTGGATCAAAAGTCATGAAAATTTCCTAATCGAATAAATTTCTTTTTACAAAAGGCGCCGTCATAAACCTCAACAACAACTTCCAGCGCGGCTGGAATTCGAGAACTGCGCCGTTCTTTTCGTTGGCAAGCATCTGGTCGGCAATCCACGGTACAACGTCAGTGAGGCGGTTGGCAATGATATTGAAGATCGGCTTGACCTTGTTCAACTCTTCGGGCGTTTTGTACTGACCAGTGACCATATCAGTGATGACCATGCCTGGCTGGATCGTCGCCACTTTCACAGTGGTATTCTGCACTTCCTTCGCCAGCGACTTGCTGAAATATGCAGCAGCGGCTTTTGTCATCCCGTAAACAGAAAGACCCGCCATCACGCGTCCGCTAGAGCCAAAGCCTTCGAGGTTGTAAATCCACCCGCCACCCTGATCCAACATCCCTTTGATGGCGACGCGCGAGCCGTAGATCGAGCCGTACACATTGGCACTGACCGAATCTTGAATTACATCAAGCGGCAGATCCCAAACATTGGTCATGGAATGAGCGACGCCCGCATTGTTGATCCAGATATCCACGCGCCCAAACTTCTCTTTGGCAAAAGCAAAGAGTATTTCGTTATCTTCGTATTTTGTAACATCGCACAAACAACCAGCAACATTCTTGTACTTCGGGGCAAGCGCAGATATAGCCTTATCGAGTCGTTCCTGATTCCGCCCGCTGACGACAACCTTATGTCCTCGTTTAAGAAATTCTTCGGCAAGCCCGTAGCCAATGCCTTTCGTGGACCCCGTAATAACGATGACTTTGCTCATGCTTCCTTCCAATTCAACACTCCAAAGGTCGTGTATTGCATTCGGTCAGACTTATAGAACTGCCAGACGACGCTCATGTTGAAGTTATCGTCAATAATGAACTCGCGTCCTTTTATTTTCAGCGACTCACCATAAAAATGTTGTGACGTGTACAATGCGCGTCCGTAACCCATGGAGTTACCGAAGACGTCGGGACCCTCAAAATAATGTTTGGCATGATTGCGATAGCGTTTGAAGGTGTACTTCTTGTTGAAGACACCCGAGATCTCCACCGTCATCTCGGCACGCAGCAGGTCGATCGGCTTGTAATCGATGTGGACTTTATTCACGCCGATCTGCTTCTGGTCTGCCCCATAGACGATCATTTCGCCATCCCATGCGCCAGATTTTTTCGACGGGAGAATATGTGGCAAGCGTCCGTTGACTCGCTCGCCTTCACAATGCGCGTCAATGCGAGCTTTGGTCTCTGGGTTGGTGTGATAGTCGAAGGCAACCTTATAAATGCCATTAAAGACTGTGAACAATGTTGGCCCGTCATAGATCAACGACGAATACACCTGCGTCTCGCCATCCGGCAGAATGTGAACCATCGTGCGCAGATCGCCCGTCCAGCCTGGGGAGTAGTAATGTGCATCCACCAGCGTCCCATATGGATGACCCGCGCCGATGAAGTCGGGGCCTAGATAAATTCTGTCCTGATCACTATCGACCACACCGAAGGAAAAGATGTCTGAAACTTCAAGGCGTGGAAGCAGTTCATTTGAACCTTCTTGAATTTTCGTATTCATCATGTAAGTCGTCTGCCCGTCTTTGAAAACAGATGAACGATAGACTTTGTTATAGCCAGAATGATTTCCATGCACATCAAAGATAGATGGCAGTCCATGCCACTCACCTTCGATCTTTTGCTGCCAACTGGATGGTTGATTGGTCAAGTTTTCCTTTTCACCGCCACATCCTGAGTACTTCAAAAATTTTATCTCACGCAACTTCGCGCTTCCGATGGTCTCCGCTCTCCTGATTCTTCAAGACTCCGCCGCCCCGCCCACAGACGTTCCACCTGCGCCCAGACCTTGTCCACTTCGGGGTCGAAGATGGCGTTGCGGTTGAGTTGGTCACGCGCGGCAAAATCGCCAGTGGGCACAGCATCCGCAGGGACGCCGTTCTCGACCAGGTTGAACCAATGATCGAGATAACCGTTCACGGGAGTTTGAATCTGCTCAAACGCTGATTCACTTGCGCGATACGCCAGCATCCACGGGGACATGAGGGCGTATTGCTTGGGTCCTAACTGAGCGGCGGTCAAGCCTTCGATCTTTTTAGCATCATCAAAGATGGGAGTCAAACTATCGAAAACTGCATTTAAGTACTTGAGATTGGCACCCAAATCTGCGCGCGGAATCAGATCAAGATGAAAGGCGAAGTGCGGACCCGCCATGACCGAGTCCAATGTGAAGTGTGGGATATGGCTCTCAGGTTTGGTGAAGGCGAAGATCATGTGCGAGTCGAGTCCGATGGGCGGAACGACCAAGCCGATGTAGACCATCTTATGCACCTTGTCTCCGCTAAAGAAACGGACAGAGCCAACCGGAGCAGGGCTCATCGGTGAGGAAAGGCTCAGGTATGGCGACCCGACCTCGGTGAGTCCGAAGCGGGTTTTTATCTTCTCTAAAGTTCCGAATGAAAGTTGTTGCGGTAAGGACATCTCATCTCCACTGATTACTGGTTACTGATCACTCTTCTTAACTTCCACCGTCGGCACTTCCTTCAACACCCATGCCTTGGCGAGTTCGGGAACTTCCTTGCGCGCAGGCGAAGGAATGACCACCGCATGTTGGCGACCAAATTCCTTCTTGATGCGATGGATGTCGATCTGCCAGCCCATGTCGATGTACTTTTGGCGCATCTTGCGATAGGCGATCTGAATACCGTCGCTCTTCACCGAAAGTTCCGCGCCGATGTCGTAGGGCAACAGTTCGGGGCGCTGCGAAAGCACGATGGGATAATCTTGATTGAAAATCTTCAACACACGCTTGAGCGCATCGCCATCTGCCCAGTTGCCTTTGAAGAAAGTGCGCAGTTGCGTCCACTTGGTGATGGTCTTGTATTCATTGACAGGCACATGGAAGTTGAACAAGATCATCTGACCCATCGGCAAGTTCACTTCGAGCAGCGTCATGCATGGCATCCAAAATGCGGCGCGGGTGCGAACACCCTTGGGTTCTTCTTCCTGCTTATACAAGCGCTTCCATAAACCTGGGATATTTTTGCGCTGCGGCTTGAGCGTTACGATCATTTCCGCGCCAAGGGGATGTGATTGGTTTCATAATCCGGAATGGATGGTTCATCGCGATTGCCAAACGCGCCGCCATGCACGAACGGAGCGTGCGCGGCATCGAGACTATTTTCAAGCGCGCGTTCATAATAGACGGGCCACTCAAATGTGCCGCGCACCACTTTGAAATCGGGGTTATCGAAGTGCGGCAGGTCGGGCAATGCAGGTCGTTCGGCTTCAGGCAGGTCGCCAAGGAACGCCCAGATGTATCCATACTTTTCAACGGTCGGGTACGAGTCAACGCGCGCCTTCTTCGGCACAGGCATATCAGGATGCGCGGGAATCTTCACGCACGAACCATCCGATTTATATTCCCAGCCATGGTACGGGCACACAATACAATCGCCTTCCATCCAGCCATCTGAAAGCGCCCCACCACGATGCACACACAGATCGCTCAACACATGCGCCACCCCATCCGGCGTGCGATACAAAACAAACTCCTGCTCCAGCGCCGTCACGCGGATCGGTTTTTTCTGTACAACGTGCGAAAATTCCAACGGCCACCAAAAGTTCTTTAACATGATTTTTCTCCTTGTTATTTTTTGCGAATGACAGCGTGCTCTGCCCGAAGCTCTAAATTTTGTCTGCGCACATGTTTATTGATAAATGCTTCCACAAGACCTGCGATCTCATTTCGAATTTCATCAGCAGGTCTTGTCATTTCCATATCCAGAAAAAAGCGACCTGTTGTTTCGTCCAGTGGATGGGCGATGGAAAAATGATTCGCGCCTTGCAAGAGGACGTCCCACGCCTCTTCCCCCGCCGACGGTTGACACGCTTCGTCGAACGTTTTCTCCACTGGGTCTTGACTCTGCCCCTCCGTCCCATAGCGGACACGGCTCGCCGCGATCACGCCATCTTTATCACCGCGCATCAACATCACCGACTTGCTGCCCACTTTCAATATAGTGTTTGGCGCAAAGCCCAGCATCGTGGATGCCATCGTATGCCCCGCATACGCAAAGACCGCCTTCACCTGCTCGAAGAATTGCGCATTCTGCAACGCTACCGTCCCACCTGCGGAATGTCCGCCAAGGATGACGTTATTCAAATCCAGCGCCCCACACAGCGGACTCTTCTCATCGCCATTCAACTGCGCCAGCGAATCAAGGATCGGTTGAATCGCCGGGCAGGTTGCGCCGCTTCCGTACGTATCAGGTTTTACTTTCGATAGATCAATCGCAGGCGTCAGCCCGATCACGCCAGGCAATGTCTCTGCCACATGCGTGTACATCACCGTGACAATGTTCGCTTCCGCAAGTTTCACCGCCAGCCAGTGATAACTTTCGATGCCCACATTGATGCCATTGAAGAAGATCACCACCGGCATCGGCACGGACGTTTTATCCGCAGGAATCACGCCACTCATCCGTTCCGCGTCGCTGTTAGTCGGCGCGGCAGGATAATAAACTTTCAAATGCAGCACGTTATACGGTGCACTGGCATTCGGAAGAGTCGTGGCGTGGAAGAGGGCGCGAATCACGAAGATTTCCTCAAAAGATATACATGCACATGATGTAGTTTTTCGTCGCGGTTCCATTTGCACAGACCAGCGACCATGCCTGTCGTTTCGTCGTTCACTTCCAGCCATGAGACCGTTTCACCAGGCGCAGTCACGGCTTCGATCTCGCGCAAAGCGCCGTATTGCTTTTGACGTCCACGCATGCCTTCGGTTTCGTTGAAGGTCACATCGTTCGCGGTGATGGCAATGGTTTCGAGTAACTCACCATCGGGCGAGATCAAATATCGTTCACCCTGATAATCGCCGCCTGGCTGGGTTGGTTCCAAAATTGGAAAGCCTTCGTTCTCAGGGACGCCAACACCGACGATGGTCGCAACTTCTTCATTGGCATTGAAAAACTTTCCGCCAGTGACTTGTCTGTTCGGGTTGACCAGCATCGAAAAAGAAGTGAAGTTATAGCCAAAGCGAGTCCACATGCCGCGCGCGGTGAGGACGCCATCGCGCCACGAGAACCCGCCCCCCACCACATCCTCGCCAAGATAGTGCCGAGCCTTGCCAACGATCTTCAAATCAAAAACAAACTCACCCACACGTTTGTTCATGACATCCACAACTTCCTGCGCTTTTGCGGATATGCCATCCGCAACTTTGACAGGCTCACAGATCTGGATCACGCGGATCACATCTCCCTGCGGCTGGAGCTTGCGGCGTTGATGGATCACACCCGCATATTCGCCCGCAGGAGTGTACACGTATTCGCTGACGAGCCAGTCGCCGAGGAAGGAGGGAGTTGTCACGCGCTTTCAAACTCCATCACACCAAACTGCGAGCCAACTCGCTGCCCGCCCCGATACCAATGCTGGACAACGGCTTTGCGTTTGCCATCGAGTGTCACCACTTCGCGCCGCCAGCAACGCAGATGCGCTTCGCGATGATAGAACTGTCCGCTGAGGGCACGTCCGCCGCTGAGGGAATAACTGCCGACGATTTCCGAGTCATCCGTTGCCCACGCCTGCCACTGATTCGTAACCAGCGACATCTTGCGGACTTCGGGTCCGAATGAGCCGCCTTCGATGCGAAGTCCGATCATGCCTTCTTTGATGGGAGTGATGGTCTCTTCATATAATTTCTTGCCAAGTTGTCTTCTCTCGCCATCCAACGCGGAGAGTTCACCGCTCCAGCGACCAGGACGATGAAGCAAAATCTCGCCGCGCCCAGAGGTGGGGTCATCGTGCAGGTCGTAGTGCGTGCCACTGACCACGGTCGGTTGTGGGACGGGAGTATCTTCGGGCACGCGGTCATTTTGACCAACGACGATGTACATCATGTGTTCACCGCGCGACATCTGGGCAAGTGAGAGTTGTAAATTCCCGTCCACAATCATCAAAAAGAACCGCTGACTCAACCCAAGCGCTGACCAATACGCATTGGCATCCACAAGGTTCTCGCTCAGTGTTTCGGCATACCCGATATTGGCGGGACCCTCGTACAGGCGATGGTCATCCTGCTGTTGAATGAAGTAATGTCCGCTATGTTTGAAGGGACCGACGAAGGACACGTCAATGCGTACACGCCCTTCAGGGAGCGATTGCACATTGCGATAATCTGAGCCGTTGCCGAGGAAGCAGCCTTTGCTGTCGAATACTTCGGCATTGCCTGCCCAGCGTCCGAGTCCTTGCTTGAATTGGATGGGTTGATTCATAGTAATTAGTGATTGGTAATTGGAGGTTATCCGCGCACCAGTTTGTAGATTTGCTTCTCTTTGGGCGTGTTATCGAAAATGGATTTGAAGTCTGCGCCTTGAGGTTGGGCGGTGATGTAACGTCCTTCGACAGAGACTTCGAGCGAGTCGTCTTCAAAGACCCACGGTGAGAGAGCATACGAACCGTCTTCTCGCGGGGTGATGCTGACGGTGTGATCTGTCCCTTTGCCATCGGGCACATTGAGGAATTTGCCTTCCTTGCGTCCTTCGGTGTGTGTGGTGTGGAAGTACAACGCCAGCGTGTCGAAGAACTGCAAGAGTTTGTAGTTATTGAACAAGGCTTTCTCTTCGATCCAAGCCTGGGATGTTGAATCAGTTCCGAGGTCCGCTTTGAGGCGGGCTTGACGGGTGAGTTCATCTGCGAGCATCGCATCCGCGGCGGCTTTGTGCTCCGCTGAAATCTTGTCGATGAAAATAAAATCCGAAAGACCGTAGCGCCCGTTGAACAAGCCATAGGTGTGCATGGACGAAAGCAAGCCGCAATAGGCGTGATGTTTTTCGTTGAACTCGGGCGAGCCTTTGCTGGTTTGAATGAGATACGGCAAAGGGGTCTGCGTGAGGTGATGCGGCAAGCCCGTGGTCGGCGATTGTTCGCGCAATGCATCGATGGGCGCCCAGCCTTCATCATGATGCTCGACGATGTAGACGACGAGATCACGCGGCGTGGGTTGAGCAAAGTCCGCATTGCCAAATGCACGCGCGAGTTGACCGCAAGTGCGCGTGTGGTCGGGCTGTTCGATGGCGAAGTTGGGTTTGCCTTCAAGTGAGGTTTGAATGATCATAATGACTCCATTTCGTCTTGGAGGGGGGCGCCCCAAACACCCAACAAAAACACGGGAAAGCTTCCCCCCCCAAAAAACCCCCCCCCCCAAAACAATTTACGGTTGCTGAATTCTCACAAAATCCTGGATCTGAAAAATATGCGTCTTGCCTTCACGCAGTTTGTGCGTGATGATGCGGCGGTTATTCGGGTCGATAAAATAATGATTGTTGTGAACGAGGGTCTTGGAGATTTTGCTATCGATGGTGAAGACATAGTTGTATGGCGTGAGTTCGGAGCCGTGCAGACTTAACTGCTCGCTGGTCGCCCAACAGAATTTTCCGTCGGTGGAAATATCGGAATGAAAGACGGTCTTGCCAACTTCGTAAAGATTTTCGAAGTCTTCCATCAAATGCCAACTCTTGCCGATTTCGTTCCAAGACACATCCATATGAACAGCAGCAGATTCGATAAAGTCGCCTTTGGGGCTGAAGGTTTTGCACAAGCCTTCCCATCGCCCCATGAAGCATTGATATGGAATGGTTGATTTCGGGTCGCCGTATGTCTTCGTCATGTTAATCTCCAATTTGATATTTGAATCGGTCACCGCGATACCGCGCCTGCAAGAATTCCAGCGGTTCGCCAGCGGCGCTGAGGACGACGCGTTGAATCATCAGCACAGGCGAGCCTTGAGAAAGGTGAAGCAGCTTCACGTCGAGGTCTGAGGCGGCAACGGCTTCGATGGAACGAGTCGCATGCGATGTCGCCATCTGCGGGATGTGGGCGATGTAGTTGAGCGATCCCCCATCCAACAAACCCGCTTCATCGATCTGACCTGAAATTGACTCCGGCAAATAAGCCGTGTGATGCCCGATGGCTTCATCTGCTGCCAGGCGCAAGCGACGAATGCGATAGACACGAGTCTTGTGCGGCAACTTCAAACTCGCTGCCACTTCTTTATTGGCTTCGACAAATCCTTTTTCAATGACCTGCCAGCCCGGCTTGATGCCTTTCTCGGTCATGAACTCGGTCAGGCTCTTTCGTTCTTCAGGGCTATGCGTCATCTTGGGCGGCGCAACGAAAGTACCGCGTCCGCGCTCGCGGATGAGCAAGCCTTCATAGACAAGATCGCTCAAGGCTTGGCGAACCGTGATGCGACTCAAACCAAACGAGGTCTGCAATTCCTGTTCGCTTGGGATGAGATCCTTCGGCTTCCACTCGCCCGACTCGATCTTCTCGAGCAGGTGTTGTTTCAATTGGTAGTGCAGAGGCAAAGGTGAATTTCGGTCGACTTTTAGCATGGGAACCTGATTTCTGGCTAAATGTTATAACATTATAACAATAATACCTATTTGCCAATAAGGTGTCAAGTGTCAGGTTTCAAGGTATCAAGTTAAAAGTCAGGGAGACTCCAAAGTTGCAACCCTGTCGCCTCATGCATGGAGCGATTCACGGGTACGCCATCGTAAGCTGTCAACGTGAACTCGACGGCGAAGGCGATGGCGCGGGCGGCGTGTCCGCCGAGGACGGAGATGCCATTCGGCGCGGATTCATCGCGGAAGGAAAGTGTCAGATGCGTGTGGACATGCGGCTCATTATTTAATCTGGAGATTGTTCCGTGACCCGACAGTATTTCCAACGGTCGGGCAAAGACCAACGGCGGCTTGCGCGTTTTGTTGATGAAGTCATATTCGGTGAACTCCACTTCGGTCAGCCCGCCGAGCATTTCAAATGTTGCGGCGTGGACGTTTTCAGCGTCTGCGATCTTTGCAAACGCAGCGTGAATGGCTTCACCATTGGTGAATGTCCCCATGAAAACGCGAGTGGACTTTGTGTTTACGTGAGCAAGCGTGATTGCCATGATTATTTTCCGAGAAAATCTTTCGAGCCGTTCATGATCAATATTTGCGCAATGCCAAGGATCATCGTCGCGCCACGGGCAACTTGCTTATCAGAATCCGCTTTGGTGCCTGCGGTGATTCCCGCCGCGACGCCTGCTTTCTTGCAAACGGCAATCACCTTATCGATCATCTCTTGCACTTCGGGGTGATTGGGTCCATCGGGGAAGCCCATGTTGAGCGAAAGGTCACGCGGACCGATCACAACTGCGTCCACGTGCGGTTGGGAGATCATGGCTTCAAAGTCATCGAGCAAAGCAGGGTCTTCGAATTGCGGGATGACCATCGTCTGTTCGTTGGCAAATTGGATGTATTTCTCCGCTCCCCCGCTATATGCCATGTATTTGGATGCTCTGGAAATGCCCACGCCTCTCTTTCCCGACGGGTGGATATTTCACCGCGTCGATGAGCATTTTCACCTCTGACGCATTTCGCAGGTCGGGCATCATCACGCCCAGCATGCCTGCGTCGAGATATTGCAGGACGAGCTTCGGGTCTTTGGGTCCGATGCGGACGAGGGGAGTCATGCCCGTCAACTCGCAGGCGCGGATGACGTTGACAGCCTGGTCGGGGTGGAGCAGTCCATGTTCGGCGTCGAGCATGTAGTAGTCGAAGCCTGCCAAGCCGAAGAGTTCGGCGAGCTGCGGATCGGTCGAGGTGGAGATCACGCCAAAGGCTGGCTGACCAGCTTTGAGTTTAAGTTTGAGGCGATTTTCTTGGATGAACATAGTCAAGCTCCTGACCATGGACGATAGACCATGGACCATCGTCTGTGGTCTATCGTCTGCGGTCGAATATCAAATCACACCTGTGTCTTGCAAGGCTTTCAACTCATCCGTGGTCATGCCGAGCGAAGCATAGATTTCATCATTGTGTTGACCAAGCGTAGGCGGTGGCGAAAACGTGTCTTCGTAGGTGTCGGATAATTTGACGGGATTGCCGGGCATCTTGGCTTTGCCACCGAGTGGATGCTCGACTTCGATGACCATATTGCGCGAGAGGACTTGTTCATCGGCGAGGGCTTGCGCCATGTTGTTGACGGGCGCGCAGGGAATGCGTTTGGCTTGCATGCTGTCGAGCCAATGCTTTTGGGTGTTGGTGGAAAGAATCTCGTTGAGGCGTTGATTGATGAGAAGTTTATTCTTCCAACGCCCAGGCTGACCTTTGTTCTCTTCGGTGTTGAGTTCAGGCGCGTCGACGACTTCCATGAGCGCCGTCCAAAAATTATCGGTGATGACGGCGATGATGATAAAGCCGTCGGAGCATTGGAATGTATCATATGGGACGTGTACAAAATGTCCATTGCCGAGTTTATCGGGAATATCGCCCGAAAGGAAATACATGGTCGCCATGTAGTTGAGCAGACTGATCTGCGCGTCGAGCATGGAAATGTCCACGTGTTGTCCGCGCCCCGTGGTGTGACGTGCCTGCAACGCCGCGAGCACGCCGATGACGCCCATCAGTCCGCCGCCGAGGTCGCCGATGGGAATGCCAGAACGAGTTGGCGGATTATCGGGCTGACCTGTGATGCTCATGCCGCCGCCCATCGCCTGGGCGACCATGTCGAAAGCGGTGCGGTCTTTGTTCGGACCCGTTTCGCCAAAGCCTGTGACCGTGCAAGTGATGATGCGCGGATTGATCTTGGAAAGATGGTCGTAATCAATTTTGAGGCGCGTCGTTACGCCTGCGCTGAAGTTGCTCAAGACGATATCGGCGGTCTTTACCAGTTCGTAAAAGACCTGCAAACCTTTTTCCGATTTGAGGTCGAGGGTGATGCTTTTCTTGTTGCGATTGAGAGTCATGTAATAGGCGCCGAAGCCGTTGAGGCTGTTCTTCGGGTCTTTTTCCAACAGTCGGCGTGTGCCTTCGCCTGTGACAGGCGGCTCCACTTTGATACTTTCCGCGCCGAGGTCAGCGAGGATCATGCCTGCGTAAGGTCCGCTGAGCATGTGAGTGAGGTCGAGAATTCGAATTCCTTGGAGGGCTTTCATTGAGGTTCCTTGTTTATTGATGTAATCGGTGGTCGAGTAGTGGCGCAAAAAGCACGCGCCACTACTCGACCACCGAAGTTATTCAAATTTCGGGAAGCGCATACGATAGGTCATATACATCAGCCCTGCGGTTTGTAAAAGCAAAAAGATCAGCGCATTGCCAAAGACGGCAAGATACGAGAGCGTGAAGATCAAATTTGGGATATGACCGAATAAAACTTTCTTCAGATTCCATTCAGGGATATTGTGCTCGGGTGCAACATGAATATCCCAGTATTGGCTTTGCCATAGTCCCTTGAATGTGCCGACGATGAGGAAAGTCACCAGTGCGGTCAGCCAGACATTGCCGATGAATTTCTCGGTCACCGCCCAAGCAGAGAGTAAAACCTGTCCTTCGCCAAGCCCCCAAAACAAGCCGAAGAATAAGACTTGCGGAAGGTGCAGTTCACGTCCATGCGTGAGTGTGCCTTTGACCCATAAGTAAAAATAAGCGAAGTAAATGATACCAACGCACAAAAAAGTAAAAAGCCACCAATAAAGATTTGAAACTTGTTCAGCAGTTGCAATCGGATTACTGAACAATGCAGGCAGAACGCCCGTCAGAATGCTGAGGATGAATCCGCTAGTGAAGTAGATGCCGCCGCGAATCCATGCCAGGCGCGGACTGTAGCCAGTGATTGTCCGCTTTTGGGTTTGCAAGGTGATGACCAGAAATAAGAGCAAGCCCAATCAACGCAAAGAGGAAATAATCCATTGCGGAGTTGGTGAAGGACCAGAAGGGAGAGAAGATGGGGTAGTTGGCATTGAACAGATTGACGACACGACCGTCCCAATCCGCTTAAATTCTTTACAATTCACTCATTCGGTTTCTAAAGGTTCTTCAAATACTCCATCACTTCGCCCTTCCCCACCACATCGCCATACTTTGAGTTGATATCGAACAGATTCGCCTCATGCGGACCGGGGTGCCTGTCTGCCACGCATTCGCGCGGGACGATGACGCGGAAGCCGTATTGCATTCCGTCCACGGCGGAGGCGCGGATGCAGCCAGAGGTGGAGCAGCCTGTGAGGAGAATCGTGTCCACGCCGAGGGAGGTAAGGGTGGCGGCGAGGGATGTGCCGAAGAATGCGGATGCGTATTGTTTGACGATGATGATGTCACTGTCAACAGGAGTCAACTGCGGGACGATCTCTGCTAGCGGTTCGCCTGCAACCATCGTTTTCAGCACAGGGACTTTTTGAATGAAGATGCCGCCGTCACGGAAGTTCTTGTTGTAGAGAACTTTCGTATACAGAACGGGGATCTGTTTTTCGCGGGCAAGGCTGAGGAGTGGAATCGTTTCGTCGACGGCGGTGACAACATCGGGCGCGAAAAGAGGCGCACCTTCCGTCACATAGGCGTTGATGAAATCCACGATCAGGAGCGCGGGGCGTTTTCCAAATCCAAGGCGACCATCGAAGACGCCTTTGTAATTACTTGCCAGATCAGACACTGGCTTGCCTTGTTGCTTGTACAGACGCGGGTGCGACGATGCCCGCCAGTTTCCAGGAGGCGTAGGCAAAAGCGCCTTGCCCAAAAGTATTCAACAGTTGTTCTGTCCATTGCAGCGGGATGGATTGTTCAGGGATGCGAGCAAGCCCACTGAGGACAAAGACGATGACGATGTTCGCAAGGAAAAGCCATGCCATTTTATTCAGGTTGTTGTAACGCGCCTGCTGAATGAGAAGCACCACCATGACCACGTTACCGATTGTCATGACACCAAGCAAAATAAAACGCCAGGTGTTAACCGTCAGGTCGGGGAAGCCGGTAAAAAGAATGGCAACCAGACTCAGCCCCAGCACCACTGACGGTCCCAGCCAAATGCGCCCGAGCTGACGTTTGCTGCTGCGGATCTCGCTCATGAACCAGAGAGCGAATGCCAGCAACGTGAAACCAACAGACATCCACATGAACATGCCTTTATCGAACCATGCAATATTGGTCTGAGCGTTGGTTGCCGCCATGGTAAGTTTCCATGTCGCTTTGAGGAAACCACCAACGCTCACCAATACCCAACCTATGGTCGCCATCTGACCAAGGCGGGCATTCACATTCTTAACCATACGGCTGACAAAGTACAAGCCAATGGAAGAGAAAAGTACGGGAAGAAAATCTTCGAGAGCAAGCCCGAGAGTGTATGTTTCCATGCGAGGCTCCTAATTGGATCATGGACGGTCGACCATGGTCTATGGTCGATCGTCAGGACAAAAACTTTCTTGCAGTCAACACATTGCCAAGCCCAAGTACAACTTCACCGAGATTGCCGATGAAGAACATATCACCCATGCCTGCACCTGCGGCGATGAACATGAAAATCGCACCCGCCGCAAGCCACCACCAACCTGTGTTGCGCCAGAGTGAAATGCCCGCCACGATCAAAAAGACGATGGTTAGCATGGCGGGGATCGGTGGACCTTTCATGCCGCCTTCGTTGGTATAGCGGAGTATATCCATGACGGTCTTTGTCTGCAAATCAAGTGCAAGTACATCTTCATACACACCAAGAGCGATCAGCAGAGTGACAAAGACACAAACAACGATATGCGTAGTTCTGCTTTGCGCCCACTTTACACCGGCATTTCTCAGCACACCAAAGCCGAAGATAATCATGATAGGTGTAGCAAATCCATGCACAAGATAACGACCGGCATTCAACGTCTTGAGCAAATCCCCTTCCCCAATGAACCTGCCCAATAAAATAATGAGCACATCATAGGCAAGCCCAGCCAGCACGATCAACAACAACAATGTATACGATAACCGCTTGTTTCGATAAACTCCAACGGTCTGCCACGTCAGATAAACGAACAAGGCAACGAAGACGATGTAAAGTACAGTAAGCATCTCTCTCCTTTTTCCTAAACACAAAATGCTTTGATGACATCCGCAACCGCTTGGGGATTTTGGTCGCAGATGTAAGGACCTTCGTTCGGAATTACTTTCATCGTGCCGTTCTTCAAGATGGAAAACGCAGGCTCAAGACTCGCCCGCAAGGTATCGTTTTCACCAGACATCACAAGAATGGGAATCTCAAGCGCGGATAACTGCTCCGCGAACGGTTGCTCGAACACGGCTTGATACGCGCCCTGCGCCGCCTCTCTCGCGGACTGGGTGAGGAGGACTTCTCTATGAACCGTTTCCAACGCTAGAGCTGAATCTCGTTTCCGGATCCGCTCCCAGACTTGGGTGAGATGCGAACCGTCTTCGGCAATTGCAAATGGCTTGAGGCTGGCTTTCAGTCCATTGACTTGGGCTTCGTTCAACAATGGCGGACCTGACAAGACCATCTTCTTCACAAAGTTAGGGTGGTCATGCGCCATCTGCACAGCAATGGCAGAACCGGTGTGATGTCCGAACAGATAACAAGACTCCACGCCGAGAGTAGTAAGAGTGGCATGGAGCGTAGATGAAAGATAATGGACAGTGAACAGGTTGGGGGGAGAAAAGAGGCGCCGAATCCGGGAGTGTCTAATGCCAGAGTGTGGAATGAGTCCGAGAGCAGAGTCATCAGCGGCTCGAACATCATCCCCGAACTGGCGGTTTGATGAAGCAGGACGAGCGGAACTCCGTCAACTTTTTTGAGTTGGCGAAAGTGGACTTGACCGTTCGGCGTATCGACATAGCCTTTGCGGATAATTGACATCTCTCTCCTGAATGTTATAATGTTATAACATTTACCTTCATTAGTCAAGGAGACTCACCCATGACAGACCAACTCGGTTGGAGAAAAAAGTTTGGGGTCATCATCCCCAGCACGAACACCATTGTGGAACCGGATTTCTATCGCATGACCGTGCCCGGTGTGACGCCGCACATTTCGCGCATTCACATCCGCGATCAGAATTTGAGCAGCGATGAGGCGTTCGAGAATCTGCTGCAACAGATCCGCGTGGAAATTGAATATGCCGTGCAACGTGTAATGACCGCCGAACCTGATTACATGGTGATGGGCATGAGCGCCGAAACATTTTGGGACGGCGTGGAAGGCAACCGCAAGTTCACCAAGATGATCTCCGATTGGGCGCATGGCTTACGCGTGGCAACCGGCGCGGAAGCCTGCGAGCGCGCGTTGAAATTATTTGGCGTGAAAAAGATCGGTGTGGTCACTCCCTACCAACCCATTGGCGATAAGAATGTTGTGCGTTTTTTCAACGATATCGGCTTTGAAGTGACCGCCATTAAAGGCTTCCGCTGCCCAACGGCGATCGCGATTGCGAATGTCTCACAGGATGAATTGCGTAATGCGCTCATCGAAGTCAATAAAGATGCCGATGTGCTGGTGCAGGTCGGCACCAATCTCAGCATGGTCAGCCTCGCAGACGAAGCCGAACGCTGGCTCGGCAAACCCGTCATTGCGATCAACGCCGCCACGTATTGGATGGCGATGCGGGACAATGGGATTGAAGAGAAAGTTTATGGGGCGGGCAGGTTGTTGAGAGAACACTAGCATGAAAGAGGAAAGAAGAAAGATTTGCCAAACTTCTTTCCTCTTTCTTATTTCTTATGAAACCAAAACGTTCCTTCCGCCACATCGGATACATCGTCCGCGACTTGAAGCAATCGGTCGCGGATTTTCAACGCCTGTTCGACTTGCAGGATGAAGACATCCGCATCATTCCTCCCTTTGAGTTGGCTGCTGACACTCGATTTGCCTTTTTCCACGCTGACGGTTTATCCTTCGAACTGATCGAGCCGATCTCGGAGCATTTCAAGAATATTCTCTTCAACTCTGGTGTTGGCATCAATCACATCTGCTTCACTGTGGATGATATCGAAGCCGCGGTGCAAGAGATGGCAGCCAAAGGCATCCGCCCAGGGCATGTGACACCGAACGGCATCATCACCATGCCGCATCAGAAGATGGTGTATTTCAACCCAGAAGATACAGGCGGATTTTTGATCGAGTACATTGAAGAAAGAAGTTCATCTGAATTTTTGAACTGACAAAAAATCTCCCAAGTTTTGCACTTGGGAGATTTTGATTTAATGCCCGACTGCCATATCCGCGCCTTCGTTCTTCGGGACGATGCGCTTGCGGATGATCAAGCCGACGATGACCACGATCCAACCTAAAGCACTGAACAACACGAACGGACCCTGCGGCAGCCAGTTGTCGAAGAGTTGACCGCCAATTCCAGTAGCAATCATGATTCCGAAAGTTCCGCATAAGCTGAATATACCAATGACCGAGCCGCGAATATCACGCGGAGCTTGTTGGGCAATCAGCACGCCGCTGGCAATGACTCCGCTGATCTCGCCGATGCCGATCAAGGCGGCGACAATGAAAATTGCAGGGCTGGTCGGGTCAGAGACGAAGATCGTGGAGCCATATCCAAGAGATGCCAAAGTGCCACTGCGATGATGACCGCATTGGCGCGGTTCATACGGTCTGCCAACATGCCGAAGATCGGTGCGGAGATCATGGCAAAGGTCTGCGAAATGCCGATGATCATGCCTGCGGTTGCAAGCGCTTCAGCGGTGGGAAGTCCCTTTTGTGCGGTTCCATAGGTGACAACCCAAAGCGTGAAGAACGTGCCGACAATGGCAAGGTCACCGCGTGAGATAAAGGCTGCCATGTAGGCAAGAGCAACTCCAGGGTCTTTTGCGGCGGCGAAGCCTTCCCTTGAAATTTGCAAGATACTTTTCTTTTGTTCTTTTTGTAGGTTGGTGCGGTTCTGTAAGCCAACGATCAGAATCACAGCAGAGATGGCGGCTATGCCTGCGAGTGCCATGTAGGTCAATCGTCCTGCATCGAGTGCGGACATGCCGTCAGCCATGAAAATTTTCGGGAGCTGAAGCACGACAAAGACCGTCAGAAGCGCGCCGATCCCGTTGCCAACTCCTTGTAATCCAGATGCCTTGCCGCGGTCTTCGTCCATTGCGTAATCAGCGATGACTGTGGAGATCATGGTGGTCACAGCAGAGGAACCGAGCGCGAACAATCCGCGAAAGGCGAAGAGCAGCGGGATGTTATTCACGTTGGGGTAAAGATACAACGCGCCCGCCATCAGAAAAAAGCCCGCCGCAAAAACGAACTTGCGCCCGATCTTATCGGACAAGGTGCCCCAGCCGCCAATGGAAACGAGGATGATGATCTCGCCAAAAAACGTAAGGTTGCCGCTGATAACCCCTTGTTGACTTTCAGGGATGGCAAGCATTTCCGCCAGCAGAAAAGGCTGGAATTGCGGCAGGAACGTGAACAGCAAAAGCGATGTGACAGTGGCAAAGTAATACGTGAACATGTTTGCAGCAGTGACCCCCTGCATGAGTCGAACAGGACCAAACTTCTTTTGCACGGCTTCGGTTGTCATGACTCTCTCCTCTAAAATTTGGATGATGGCTATGGTCAATCTAAAACGGTCTGGGCGTTTCGCCCAACTCCAAACTGATCCACTTCAACTCGGTGAAATGCTCCACCGAATACTTGCCGCCGCTTCTGCCAATGCCAGACATGCCATAGCCGCCGATCGGCGCCATCGGGTCAGACTGGAACGAGTGCGCCCCGACATGCACCGACCCACAGCGGATTCGTCGCGCCGCGGTCATGCCGCGCACCAGGTCATTGGTCAACACGCCCGCGCTCAAACCGTAATCGCTTTCATTCGCAATCGCGAGCATCTCTTCGAACGACGGCACTTCCATCACCATCGCCACGGGACCGAACGTCTCTTCATCCCAACATGGACCCGACATCGGCGGGTTGTAGATCACCGTCGGTTGAAACACAAGTCCGTTATGCACATTTCCGCCTGTGAGAATTTCCGCGCCGCCATCTTTTGCGGCTTGTACATGATGAAGAACTTTATCAATTGCACGTTGATTAATCAGCGGACCATACGCCGTTTTCTCATCGCGCAAATCGCCGAGATGTAAACTCGCCGCCTTCTTCGCCAACGCCTCCGCAAACGCGCGTCCGTTCGGCGCTTCGACCAAAATGCGCGCGCTCGACATACAAATCTGCCCGCCATGCGTGAACGCGCCCACCGCCGCGATCTCCGCCGCCTTGGTCACGTCGAAATCGTTCAACACCAACAGCGGATTTTTTCCGCCGAGTTCCAACTGCATTCGCTTCATGGATTGGATCGCGATCTCACCGATCTTCACGCCCGTCCCCGTCGAACCCGTCAACGCAATGCCATTCACTTTGGGATGTCTCGCCAGCGGAGCGCCGCACTCCGCGCCGAATCCCGTCACCACATTGAAGACTCCATCAGGAAGCCCCGCCTCATGCATGACCTTCGCCAGTTCCACCGCAATGAGCGGAGTCTCCTCTGACGGCTTCGCGATCACGGCATTGCCCGCTCCCAACGGAAAGACGATCATCTTCGCCAGCAGCACCAACGGCGCATTGAACGGCGAGATTGCCAGCACCACACCGACAGGTTCGCGGACAACCAGCGACATGCGATGCGGTTTCTCGTTCGGCAACGTGTCCGCATACATGCGCCGCACCTCCCCTGCCGCCACCCTCAACACCGACGCCGTGTACAACACCTCATACTTCGCCTTGATGATGGATGACCCGCTCTCGTCAATCAGCAGATTCAACAAGCGGTCATAATTCGCTTCGACGTTATCCGCACACTTCAACAGAATCTTCTCCCGTTCATACGGCGGCAGCGACGACCAATGCTCGTACCCCTTCCGCGCAGACGACACCGCCGCCTCCACATCCGCTTCCGTGCCGCGCGCGGCATGACCAAGAATCTCGCCTGTCATCGGCGCGTAACTGGGGAATGTCTCGCCATTCGCAGCAGGGATTTCTCGTCCGTGGATGAAGTGTCCGTAAGTTTTCATATTGAGTTTCCCGTAGGGGCGGGGTTTCCCCGCCCAATATTATGTTGGGTAATTACAGGGCGAGGGGACCTCGCCCCTACGTTATATTCGTTCTTCCAACATGGACGCCCGCAACAAATACGCCCGTGCCTTCGCAGGGTCACTCGCCGCACCTGAAAGCGACTTGTTCCTGCGCTCGCGTTCTTCTTCCGCGCTCATGACCATGTTGTTGTATTGCTGGTCGGTATAGAGTTGCACAGACTCAACCGCATACTGCCTGCGTTCATTCGAGTAATCATCCAAAATGGAATCCGATTCTCCGTTTCGTATCCGTTGCAACTTATCCGCTAAATTCGCTGCGTCGTGGATTCCACTATTCATACCCATGCCGCCCGATGGGTTGTTGTTATGAGCCGAGTCACCCACGAGCAACGCCCGCCCCACACGGAAGGTATCCGCCACGCGCTGATGGACGCGATACAACTGCGTGGTCTTGATCTTGTAATCAGGGACGTTGCCGAAGAAGTTAGAAATCCGCGCCCGCAGATTTTCTTCCTTCATCGCCACTTCTTCATTTTCATCATCCGTCATACGAAACACCACGCGGACAATATCAGGCAGATTCAAAATGATGACCCATTCCTGCGGGTCAAAGATGTAGCAGACTTGTGCCGCGCCGGGGAGAAGGTCTTCGGTTTTCAAGTCACTGCCAATCAACAAGAAGCGGTCTTCGTAGGTCTTGCCTAGAAAACCGATGTTAAGTTGCTTGCGGACTGTGCTATGTGTCCCATCTGCACCGACGATGTACGAGCCTTCGCGTTCGACGATTCCGCTGGCAGTTTCAAATCGTGCTGTGACGTGTGTGCCGTGGTCGGTGAAGTCAATGAGTTTGTGCCCCATGTGGACCTTGCCTGTGGCAGTCGCTTCGACGGCAGGCTTCAACACACGCGTGGCGATATGCTGCGGGCACTGCAAACGATACGGGTAGGGAGTATCGTCAGCAATGGAGGCATAACTAAAGTCCGCGATGAGGCGGCGCGGAGCGCGTTCCCAATATTGAAGTTGATCTACTTTGTATCCATGCTGGATGATCTCATCCACCACGCCCCACTCTTTGAACATCTCAAGCGTTTTGGGGTGAAAGGTGCTCGCGCGGATCTGCGTGTTGAGTTCCGCGTCCATTTCGAAGACCTCGGCGGGAATGCCCGCGCGAGAAAGCGCCAACGCCAACGAAAGCCCCACAGGACCCGCGCCAGCAATGAGGATGGGAAGTTGTTTTTCAGACATAGGGTGAATTAAGACGACGATGGACGATAGACCATTGACCACTTTCTATCGTCCATCGTCTATTGTCTAATCGTCGTTTATTCGCGTTCGCCCGCGTGCAAGATGCGCACCAGACGTTCACGCATCGGCACACCAAGCATGCGATCTGCCAGAATATTGGCGGGGTCTTTCTCCACGATCGTGCGGCGCACAAGTTCATCGCGCTGTTTCAACGCCGCGCGTTTTTCAGGCGCAACAGGCTTGGCATTCTTCACCAACTCCACCCAATTGCGGACGTAGTCCAACATAACAGACTCCACATGCGCTTTGAAATCGGCAAACGGGATCAACCCGCAAATGGCGATCGGCGATAATGTGCCGCGCGTGTAAAGATGGACTGGGTTGAAGGTCTTGTACGCAGGGTTGCGGCGTAACTCGATCCACTTTTGATTCATCGCTTCGTGATACTGGTCAAGATGATCGGGCGAAATGACAGGTTCATAACGCGGCAGATAATCGACATAGCAAAAGACATCGGGCGCAGTCCCCAACGCCATGCCCAAGTGCGGCACATCAATTTCATCGTTCACCCAGCAAGTGAGATGAATATTTGTGAAGCCTGTTTCAGCTTTCCCGATCCACGAACGGATGACCCAGTTGATCTTGTCACCCGTGTAGGTGAACATGTTTCCCACCACATTCCCTTGCAAATCGGGAATCTGTTCAATGTCCGCGCATTTCATATCCCGCCGCAGGTTCAAGCCTTCATTCACCATCTTCCACGCCTGCTCGCGCACGTTCAACAAATAGTTGAACACTTCCGTATTGTTGACAGGCGCACGCGAGTCAAGCACATCTGCCAGGTGTTGAACTGTATCTCCGCTCATGGTTGTCTCCTTTTTATTTCGTCATTGCATCGTCGCGAAGAACAAGAGCTCTCCTCGCAATGACGGGTCAGCTAATTAACGGCTCCGCCAACTTCCACGGTCTGCCATTCAAAACATCGGTGCGATGCGAAACCATCTTATTCACCGCCGCCGCAGGGTGAATCTCTGCAATCGTCAAGCCATCACCTTGTGCCATCGTTACCACGGGATAATTAATATTGCCATCGAACGATCGGTTCTTCCATTCCGTCCACAACGTAAAATCTTCGGTGATGGCATAAATGCCGCTGTCGGTTTTACTCGCCACGATCACATTCATCCTGTTTTCCGCTGCGCGTTCTTTGAAACCCAACTCGGTTTCCCACTTCTCCAAGATCAACGTCGGCACCGCCACCACTTCCACATCCTTCAACGCCGCAAGCCGAAACGTCTCAGGGTAAATGGCATCATTACCGATCACCAACGCCACGCGCCCCCACTCCGCATCGAACACATTCACCTCATCGCCCAACTTCGACCACGCATGTCTGCCCGACACGTGCAATTGCGGCTGCTTCAACACAACGCCGCTTTTATTGAACAGCACACCCACATGCGCGCCATCTTCCACAATCGACGTCGCTACATATGTATGGATCAACTCTCTCTGCAAAGCACGAATCATCTCCTGTGATTCACGTTCTGCATTTTCCAAATTTGTGATGTGGAATAACTCTGGGAGGACAATTAATTTAACTCCAGCCTTTTCCCCCTCTGCAATCATTTTCAACGCTGAATCCACCGCTTCTTTTCCTGACGCCGAAACCTGCCCCGCCCCCGCAAGCAGACTCTCCGCTCCAGGCTTTTTCCCGCCACTCACTGACTCCAAGCCAAGCGGCGCATACAACTCCGGTCTGCGCGTGGACATGATATCCGTGCCATCGGGTCTTAACTTGTTATCGGCTTCGCTCAAATCAATATCCGCGAACACCACGGCTTCGCCTTTCATCGGCGCTTTGGCTAACACCGTGCCGTCAGGTGCGACAATCTGACTCTCGCCCGCGCCTTCGAGAAAACTTGGGGCGATCTTCAAACGTGCCGCGACACCCGCACGCATCTCTTCTGGAACAAGCGACCCAACCTTATTCGCCGCAACGACGAATACTTTATTCTCCGCCGCACGGACGGGAATATGTAAAGACGCTTCATCATGTGCGAATGAGTTCAAGCTGTTCAACAACATCTGCGGGCGACGCACCGCCAACGCCCGCGCCACCTCAGGGATGACGCCATCCATGCAGGCGTACATGCCCACCTGCCCCACTTCCGTTTCAAGGATCGGCGCGATCGTCGTGGACTTCTCAAGGAAGTTATTTTCATTGCCCATCAAGATCTGCTTGTCGGTCAACCCGACCACTTTCCCCGCTGGGTTAATTAAAACATTCGTGCCCGAAACCTTGCCATCATCCCTCTTCAACGTGACGTTGATCTTGATATAGCAGCCATGCTCTTTGGCTTTTCTACCTATCGCGTGGATAAAGTCATCGTCGAGCGAAACAGCCACCCCGTAGCAATGAGCCGCGTCTTTATACCAGGCGATGTGATTTACAAATTCAGGCAGCACCATCACATCTGGCTTGACCTTCGCCGCCTCGTCAATCATCCGCAGACACGTTTGCAGATTCGTTGCGACATCATCCGTCACCGCAAACTGTACCGCCGCCGCTCGTATTTTTGTTTTGTGAGCCAAAGACTGCCTCCGAGGCTAAATGTTATAACATTATAACAATACACCCTAACAAACGTCAATAATGGACAAGCCAAATCCACAATCATGTCACCCTGAGGGAGCGCTTTTCAGCAACAGGGTTGTCGATGAAACGAGCGAATCGATTCGCCAGCGAGTGCAAAATAGTAAGAGATATAAAAAAAACAAACGCTTCCCCAATGGAGAAGCGTGAAAGATATGTAGGTAAGGTAATTTTACAAAATCCAACCCAAAGGTCAGAGTTTGATGCGGGCCACGGCGAGTCAGCTCAATTTGTCACGCACCTATCACCCACTATCGCAGATTTGGCAGGGAGTGAAGAGATACAGCCAGCACGCTTGGCCGAGGCGCTGCAATACCGTCCGAAGATGATGGGATAATTTAGAGTCCGCAAAGCCTCAAGCCCTAATAAATAATCTCAATAATTCCCAGTTCTTACTCAGGTCATAAATGGACACGCCTATCAAAAGGATGCCACCGATAAGATTGACCATTCGGCTATGACGGGCAAAAATGACAGTCAATTGACGTTGGAGGGCAGCGGATAAAAACGAAAGCACAAGGAGTGGTATGCCAAGTCCCAGCCCGAAACAAAGAAAAGCCCACAGTTGGCTAAAAGCTTCTCCGGCTGTAAAAGATAAGGCGAAGATGCTGACTACCATTGGACCAGAGCAAGGGAGCGCAATTGGACCATAAAGTAAACCGTATACATAAGCATTGCTGTATGGGTGCTGGAATAAAGGCAGTTGAATTTGGGGGAGCTTTTTAAACGGATTGAAATTAAGTAAAAGTAGAATTCCAAGGATAAAAATCAAAAGGTCTGCCAGTGGGATGATATAAAGCAGCACGCTGCCGATGGGAACTACCAGCAAAGCAATCAGTCCGCCGAGAGCGATCATCATACTTAACACTCCAGCTAGCACGAAAAAACCAAGGAAGTATTTTTGCCTGCCTATCTCATTTTGCCCGCCCAAATATGCCAGAAAACCTGGATAAAGCGGCAATATACATGGACTAGCGGTAGTTAATAAGCCAAGGAGTATGGATGTAATCGTCAGGTTGAGCATCATTGCTACTTTGCGAGGTAAGGCTCAACAGCCGCCTGGAGAGTTGCCGCGTCTTTAATGCCGTATTCAAGATGATGAACGTTGCCTTTACGATCAATGATCAGCATAGGAGCGAGCGGCGGATTTAAATACTGGGCAGTATATAAGTTCCCAAGCGCACGGGCAACTTCCAAGGGGGCAATGGCAAAATGCCAGTCAAAGCCATATCCGTACGCATATTCCTTGAGTGCGGCATTGTCTTCATTGATATCAACATCCAGGCTGACTGAGATCAGATCATCTGGGTTTCCAAGTAATTTGTGAAGATTTCTGATTTCATTGCCTTGAACAACACAATTCGGGCACCAGATTGCCATTGTTTCAAGAAGAACGACCTTTCCTGCATAATCGTTCATGGTGAATGTTTCGCCGGTCTGGGCATCAACCAACTCCATATCGAACCAGTCTGGTGTTGCAACGGCAGACGGAAAGATCTCTGTTGGTGCCGCAGGCGAGCTAACGGTATCTACCTGTGTGCCTGCACAGGCAGATACCGTTAAGATAAAAGCTAGTGAAATCATCATAGTTCTAAGAAGATTCAAAGTGATATCCTCAGTAAATATTTTTATGGTTACAGCTATTTATTTATCACTTATATTAATAAGGTAGTTCACGTAGGTGCGTGGTTTATTGGTCTCTACGCTGAGTAGGATGTAAAACCCTTTGACGTCCATAGGAACCGCGACTTCAGTCGTCCATTCCACCTTTTCATTTGGTGGAGTGATTGGGATAGGCACGATATCCAGAGATTCATAAAAACCATAAATGATGCCGTCAGCGCCGATGACCGGCGGAGTTCCGAGGTGCGTTTTTAGGGGGAACTTCGTTGGGTTAAAGTTTTGCCATGTAAACTGGAAACCTGTATCCGTGCGTTGAACATCGAGCAGATTGACCACATTTTCGCTCAACGCAGTAATGCTGATGCCTGCATCCTGGATCAAATCATCTACTGGTACAGCGATTGGGTAGGCGAGATCCGTAACAACCTCGTCAAGGTTTAGTTCCAATACTCCCTCGGTCTTATTGGCTTCCGGATCATAGTCATCCAAGATGCCACCGAAACTTTCATATTCGATCGAGAGTTTGGAACCTGCATCAGCTGTTGCGTCCTTACACTCGACATAAATAAGCTGGGTTTGTAGATCATCCTTCTTGCCGGTGGTGTAGCCTCGGGTTTGAAAACCTGGTGCCAGACGGTGTCCACCGGTTCCAAGAAATACAGTAGTGCAATTTGTAGTTTTTCCGTCACTAGAGGTGAGTACAGCAGGCTTTTCTGGCACAGCTTGCATCGTGCTCCAATCACCCGTATCATTCCGAATCGTGATATCGATGTGTAGATCTCCCGCATCAGACCTGCCCACATTCGTCACTACTGCATTCCATGCTTTTAACTCCGCACCTTCTACTACAGCTTCCGGAGTTTCCAATCCTTCCGGCAAAACAATATACACGCAGGCAAAACTAAAAAAAAGATAAGCCAGGAGGGCTGGAATTAGTATCTTTCTAACAGTCATCTTTCCTTCTCCTTGGATGATAAATTTTTACGGTCAAACAAAACTAATTCATTCGTTTCTAAACAGGAAAGCATTGCAGCCCTACCGACTAGGGCGCAGGATTAATTTCTGGAAGCAAAGGCCTGATCTCAGCCAGGGCAAATGCATAGCCTGGAGGCATGGCAGTTGTGCCATCCACACCGGTTGCAGATTTCGCCTGACCGTTGTATGAAATATCGATATAGTGCGCGAAACATTGCCTGCATGGATTAAGGTATGTACTGTATATCTCATTCGTAAACCATAGGTGCTCTACACTAATAGCAACAAGTAACTGTTCCACTTCTTCAGGAGCGATCTGTTTCTCCACCTCTTTCACACCATCACTCCCTGTGACCCGGCCATCAGGATAGATCGCAAACAACTCATCCACACATTGCGGCCCAGCAGTCCGGTGATATACAATGACTGCGCCATCTTTTACAAGATTTGCGGCTTCAACTTCGCGAAATGGTGCTACGACACACTGGGAATCGGCAGTAGTTACATTCGTAGAGCTGCTTCTGAATTTGGAAACAGAGAAAATGGTTGCCACAGCCAAGACAACAAAAATGCCAATTCCAAGCGCGAGCCTTTGCTGTTTGCGATGAAGCGCCACTAATTCTTGTGTAGTCTGAGCAGTCTTTCCGCTTTTTCGATTTGCCAATACGGTTTGTACTCCAATGAACGTAAGCGTAAGAATGCCAATGACGATCTTTGTCCACCAGGAACTCAATGAACCGATGAACTGGATAAGAGCTTGGGTTACAGCGAGGACCAAAACCCCGAAGAATGTCCCGAACACGTATCCAGAACCGCCAGTCAGCATGGTTCCACCCATCACAACTGAGGCAATAACCTCCAACTCGAGTCCAGGGGCATACAAGCCATGACCAGAAGAAACAAAAAGGCTAAATGAAAGCCCAGCCAATGCAGAGCAAAACCCGTTGAAGGTGTACACCAGCATTTTGGTTCTGTTGACTGGTAACCCCATTAATCGAGCGGATTGTTCATTCCTGCCTTCATTGCCGCCAATGGCATAAACCGTTCTGCCAAACCTTGTGTAGTGGGCAACAAAGATCGCAATGCCCAACAGGGTAAACGCAACGATAACGGGGATGGAAATATATGGCGCTGGAGTTCCCTGTTGATCAGCCAACTCTTTCAACCCGGGGATCAATATCTTTGTCTTGCCAAGAATTTGAAAAATGGGCTCATCAATGGTGACGGCATCATCACTGATAAAGAAACACATTCCACGGGCAAACCACATCCCTGCCAGAGTGGCGATAAATGGCTGAACTTTTAAGTAGGTGATAAAACTGCCCATGGTCGCACCCAGAGCCATTCCCATTACCAGCATGAGAAAAACCACAAACCACGGATTCCAACCTTCGCGAAGTAAGACCGCAGAGGCTACTGTCGTAAGCGCCACCACACCGCTCACTGAAAGGTCAATGCCACCAGTTAGGATGACAAAGGTCATTCCGATACCGCTTATCAAGAGCCATGAACTATTTCGAAACAGGTTAAAAAACACCTGCGGATTCCGCATGCCAACGAAAAAGTAGGCTCCGATCCCATATGCCACCAGTGCCAATAAAGCCGTGGAAATTAATGGAATAAACTTACGGTTTTTGGAAATAAAACTACCTATCGTTTGAGACATGGTTAAACCACCTCTTTTTTAGGCGCACTGATCTTTCGGACAAAGTTTTTAACCTGGTCTGAATAGAGCAAGATCACAAAGATCACCACCACAGCTTTGATCGCTTGCAGAGCAAACGCGGGTACACCAATTGCATACATGGATTGCGTAATAGCCTGCATTACTAAAGCGCCAACCATACTGGCAAGCAGAGAAAAACGTCCACCCGCCATGGCTGTTCCACCGATCACCACGGCAAGGATCGCATCCAGTTCAGTAGTCAGACCGATGTTATTTGCATCAGATGTTTTGATATTTGAGCTGGCGACCAAGCCAGCGATGCCTGCACAAAAACCGCAAAACGTATAAACCAGCAGCTTGATCTTCTTTTCATCAATGCCGCTGAAAAAGCTGGAGCGGAAATTAATTCCCACTGATTCGATGAACATCCCAATGGCAGTTTTACGAGTCAGGAACCAGGTAATGGCAAACACGATGGCAACCAGGTAGAGAGAAAACGGCAAGATGATCCAACCTTGTCCGATAAATGCATACGGCTTATAGGTAATCTGTACCCGAAGACCGTTTGTAATTAACTGCGCGATCCCTCGCCCGGAAATCATTAGGATCAACGTTGCCACCATCGGCTGGATTCTCATATAGGCTACCAACACGCCATTCCATAATCCGCAGATGAGGGATACAGCCAGAGCCGCGGTAATCACCAACCAAAGCGGTTGAAAGGTGTAATTAGGGTCCGTAACAAAAAAAACTTCGTTGTTTAATGCGGATGGGTTCATCAAAATTCCCGCTACGGAAGCTGCAATCGCCATGGTTGCGCCAACAGATAGATCCACACCGCCAGTTGCGATGACCAGCGTCATGCCAATCGCCAGGATCATTACCGTCGAGCCGTTTCGAAAGATATCGATCAGGCTTCCATGTAAGTTTCCTTCCCTGTTCTCAATGGTGAAAAACCCGGGGATGAAAATAAAGTCAAAGAGTAGGATCAGGGACAAAGCTAAAATTGGGAAAAAGAGCCGGCTCTCCGTAATCTTCCTCCATGTGAATGATAGTTGTGTAGTTTTTTTCATGCTTCACTCCCTGCAATCGCGTGGATAATCGTATTCTCATCCACTTCACCGGCAAACTCGGCGACCTTTTCACGTTCACGCAAAACTACAATGCGATGGCTGGTACGCAGCACTTCTTCCAATTCAGAAGAAATAAATACACAGGACTTGCCATCTTCTGCAAACGACAGCACTAGCTTTTGTATTTCAGCTTTGGTGCCTACGTCAATTCCGCGGGTGGGTTCATCCAGGATGAGTATTTGGGGATTGATCGCCAGCCACCTAGCCAGGATCACCTTTTGCTGATTTCCTCCACTCAAGTTTTTAATCGGCTGATCTGCCGACGGGGTGGCGATATTAAGTAATTTAATATACTTCTCTGCAATTTCATATTGTTCCGGCAGACTCAAATATTTAAACCAGCCCTTGCTAGCCTGAATGGCAAGAATGATATTTTCCCTAACCGATAGGTCATCTACAATGCCTGCCGCTTTGCGATCTTCGGGGCAGAGAGCGACACCGCGTTTGATGGAACTTAGCGGAGAATAATCCTGAACGACAGAGCCGCTCATCGTAATGGAACCTGTGTCGGCTTTGTCTGAGCCGAACAATATATTTGCCGTTTCTGTACGCCCCGAACCGAGAAGTCCCGCCAAGCCGACAACTTCCCCGGCATGTAAATCCAGATCAAAAGGTTGAATCGCCCCGGTTAATCCAAATCCTTTGGCTTGCAGTAAGGCTTCACTTTTAATATGTTTGCTGCTTTCCAGTTTTATTTTTGTCATTTCGTCGAACTCGGCTAAACTGCGGCCGATCATTTTTGAGATTAGTCCAACGCGGTTGATCGAAGTTGTTTCATACGTTCCGACCAGTTTTCCATTCCGCAAGACGGTGATCCTGTCAGAAATTTCGTAGATCTGCCCGATAAAGTGTGTGATAAAAATAATGCCCACACCTTCGCTTTTCAGTTTCCGCATCACTTTGAAGAGTTGCGCTGTTTCATTAACATCAAGGCTGGAGGTAGGCTCATCCAGAATGAGGATTTTCGCAGACTCGACATAGAGCGCGCGGGCAATTGCTACCATCTGCTGAATAGCAACCGTATAGGAACCCAACGGCTGGGTGACATCAATGTCAACGCCCAGCAAGCGTTTGAGGGTGTCACTAGCCAGGGCGTCCATTTTGACCCAGTCGATCCGTCGCATTTTTTGAGGTTCACGCCCAAGTAAAATATTTTCTGCAACCGTGAGGTTGGTACAGAGATTGATTTCCTGATACACCGTGCTGATCCCCAGAGACTGAGCATGTTGCGGAGATTTCGCCTGAATTTCCTTGCCGTCAAAAATTATTCTGCCCGAATCAGGCTTATCCACCCCGGTTAATACTTTCATCAAGGTGGATTTCCCTGCGCCGTTTTCGCCTACCAGACAGAGAATCTCACCTTTTTTTAGAGACAAGCTTACATCGTCAAGCGCTTTCACACCTGGGAAGGCTTTGCTTATGCCTTCCATACTAAGTATATTTTGATCTGCCTCAGACATGCCTGCCTGCCTTTTGTAAACAAATTTTTTGAACGATTGGGAAGCGAAGAAAACTTCGCTTCCCAATCCATATGTATCTGGGTCTGATCTGCAATTCCCCAAGATGTAGCAGATGAGATTCAAAATTTTAGTATTTGCGACCCGCTGCAATGTCTTTCAGATTCGGGTCGTCCATGTAGAATACACTTTCCTGTGAAGGAATCCACTTGGGAAGTGCTTCACCATTAAGAGCAGCGAGCGCGGCTTCGTAAACCTGAGGGGCGAGCAGAGGATTGCATTCAACAGTCACATTCAAGGTACCGTCAAGCATGGCTTGGAAGGCGCCAGCGGTGGCATCCACAGAAATGATCTTGACATCAACTGCGGGTACGAGACCGGCTTCCTTGAGGGCTTCGATGGCACCAAATGCCATTTCATCGTTCTGACCGAAGATACCCTGGACATCCTTGCTTTCTTTCAACCAGGCTTCAGTGACCTGCTTGCCTTCGACAACACTCCAGTTAGCGGTCTGGCTGTTGACGACCGTGATACCGCAAGCTTCAGCGGTCTCACGGAAACCTTTTCCGCGGTCAATGGCAGGAGCGGCACCTACATTACCAACCAATTCCCAAACGTTCTTGCTTTCGCTGCCTTCAAGCAGTTTGCACATTTCAGTACCGGCTTTGCGGCCTTCTTCAACGAAGTCAGCGCCGATGAAAGAGACATACAGATCTTCAAAACCGTCGATGCGGCGGTCTGAAAGAATGACGGGTTTTCCAGCGGCTTGGGCATCCTTCAAAACCTGTTCCCAACCGGTAACTTCAAGAGGCGACATGATGATCACGTCAACTTCGGGATCCTCGATGAATTGTTGGAAACCAGCCACTTGTTTGGCCAGATCATTTTGCGAATCATAGAATTTGAGGGTAAGGCCCAATTGCTCAGCGGTTTCCTTGAAGGAAGCGGTATTCGCAGCGCGCCAACCACCCTCAGAACCAGTCTGTAGGAAACCGACGGTCATATCAGCATACGTCCAAACCTTGGCCGGGGCTTCGGTCGCAACAGCAGGTTGGCATGCGGTCAAAATCATGGAAGCAAGTATGATCAGAAAAGCTAATTTTTTAAACATGATCTTCTCTCCTTGATGGATCACTGTGTTCCTCCTTGCGGAGGTTTTCTTACACTATAATTGGGGCACGGGTGAGTGCCTTTCTCAGATGGGCATCTTTTCCCTGAAGTGCTTGCTTGGAGACGCCAATCAATAAGCGAGCACTTCTCTTTTTAATTTCATTATCTCTTCCAACACACCTCCTTCTCATTTACATCCATATTTTCGCCTAATCAATTTGACGAAACATGATCAAACACATCCCGAACTTTCACGAACAACAAGGGTTGGTTGAATAAACCTTGATCGTGCTATAACAGATCGGTTCCCCTGCCGAGCCTGGATCATCTCCACAATAACTTGGACTGCTTGCTCACCGAGCAACTGGAGATCTTGATAAATGGTAGTTAGTGAGGGATAAAAATATGCGGATTCGGGAATGTTATCGAAGCCGATGACTGCCAATTGCTCCGGTACACGAATACCCCGGCGGATCGCTTCGCGCAGCACACCCAGGGACATTTGGTCATTGGCAACGAAGACAGCGTCTACATCTGGGAATTTTTGCATCAAATGAATAAAAGCCTGCTCCCCGCTGGCAGATGACCAGTTGCCTTCTGCACAGCAGTAATCTGAGGTATCAAAACCAACGGCGCTCAAAGTCTCGCGCCAGCCACGTTTGCGTTCATCTGCTTCCCACCAGTTCAGCGGGCCTGAAATATGTCCGATCTTTTTCCGCCCACAGGTCAACAGGTGCTTAACTGCCATCACCGCACCCTGGAAATTATCAGTGGATACACTTGAAATACTATCGCGCGGTTTCATAGCCAGGAACAATATCGGTACTGAGGTCGTAGAATTCTTCTCCGCAACCCAACTATGGTTATCCCCAATTTCAGGCGCCACCCATAATATTCCATCCACCTGGCGGGCAAGCAGAGAATCAATTACTTCATCTATGCTACTACTGTTGAAGTTATCAAGTTCCTTCATCAAAAGCATGTAGCCAAGTTCGTCTGCTTTGTCGGCTATGCCATTGATAGTGCGTGATGGACCGATGTATTTCAATCCAAAGGTAACTACTCCCAATGTATAACTGCGCTGCTGACTCAAACTGCGTGCAAGGGCACTCGGGTTATAGCCTAATTGCTGAACCACCGCTTCAACCCGCTGGCGCGTTTCCCCCGACACATACGAATACTTGTTCATTACGCGCGAAACGGTTTGGGTGGAAACACCCGCCGCCTGCGCTACATCTTTGATGGTGACACGTTTTCTTCGATCAGATAGAATCAAGTGACTGTCCTATTGTGTTATCGATAACATGTTGATAACAGAATAACCCCTTTGGGTACCAATCTCCATAGTTTCTTATTTGGAAGAAGTTGATTTTTTATGGTTCGCCAAAATAAAAAAATCTGCCATCTTGTCCGATGGCAGATTTTTTTCGAAAAGAGTTAATTTTCTTTCGATTTAAGCGTTTTTTTAGAGGGCTCTCAATATTTGCGGGTGGGCAAGATCTCGCTGGCATCTTCAGGGAAGAAAACACCCTCGATGGAGGGTACCCATTTGGGAATAGGCTGACCATTGACCACTTTCAGGGCAAGTTCGAAAAATTGCGGACCCAGCAAGGGGTTGCACTCGACCGTGGCATTTAATTTACCAGCGATCATCGCTTCGAACGCACCTCGCGCGGCATCTATGGAGACGATCTTGATATCTACCCCTGGCTTGAGTCCATACTCTTCAATGGCTTCAATGGCACCCAGTGCCATATCGTCATTATGGGCATATACTGCAGTGATTTGGTTGCCGTATTTTATCAAGAATGCACTCATCACTTCTCGGCCCCGGGCGCGCGTAAAATCACCGGACTCCGAATCAATGATGTGCATCTGCGGATAACCTTTTAGCACTTCTCGAAAACCTGTATAGCGGTCATTTGCAGGAGCCGACCCGAGGGTACCCACCAACTCGACAATGCTTGCCTTCTCGTTTACTAGCTCTGCCATAATGCGTGCCGCCTTGCGGCCTTCTTCCAGAAAATCTGAACCGAGATAAGAGACGTAAAAATCTTCAGGCACGTCCGCGCGCCGATCTACAAGGATGATGGGAATACCCGCATCTTTTGCTTCCTGAAAAACCTCATCCCAGCCTGTTTCGACAATGGGAGAGATCCCAATGACATCCACTTTTTGGATGATGAATTTACGCACTGCCTCGATCTGGTTTTCCTGTTTTTGCTGTGCATCCAGGAAACGCAGTTCCACACCCAATTGTTCGGCCGTTTCTTTTATGGAGATGGTGTTTGCAGCACGCCATTCGCTTTCGGCTCCCAGTTGAGCATAGCCGACGATCAGGTCTTCATAATTTTTCTCAAGCCTTGCATTTGAATTGGAATCAGGCAGCAGAGTAGATAATGAATCGGGTTGTTGAACACAGGCCACAGGTCCAAAACCGGAAGCGAAAATCGTACATAAAATCAGGATGTGTGAAATCTTCATCAAAAATGCTCCTCGAAACTTCCTGTAACGGTTCTTAATCCTGACCGTTGACAGGGTCTTCCCTTTGGGGAGCTGCCTCTATTTTGGCTGGGATCACCAGGGTTACACAAGTGCCGCTCGTATATTCACTTTGAACTGATAGCCCATACGGTTCGCCATAATATAACCTGATGCGTTTATTAACATTACCAAGCCCAAAGCCGCTTTCCAGTTTGATATCACCCTGATCTTCATCCAACTCAGCACGGAGTTGATTTAGTTTCTCGGGCGTAAACCCAATGCCATCATCTTCCACTTCAAGAAGGATTTCGTTCTCGCCCTTGCGTCTGGCACGCACATGGATCATGCCGCGCTGTCGTTTGTTTTTAATGCCGTGATACAGGCATTTTCCACCAGCGGTTGAAGAAGCAGTTTCAGGATCGTGTTCTCGGCTACATCTTCTTCCACATCGATCTTGAAATCCAGAATATCCCGATAACGCATCTTCTGAATAGTCAGATAACTTCTGATGCGTTCCACCTCTTCCCCAATTGTGATCCAGTCCATGCCTTTGCTCAGGCTGATGCGAAAGAAGTTTGATAATGCAGTGACGATTTTCACCACCTGGTCAGTCTTCTTGGATTCGGCCATCCAGATGATCGTATCCAAGGTGTTGTACAGAAAATGGGGATTGATCTGCGCCTGAAGCGCGCGCAGTTCGGCCTTCTTGAGATTTTCCTGTTCCTTGATCTTAGAATCCAACAATTCTTTGATCTTGCCGATCATGATGTTGAAACTCATGCCCAGCTCGGTGATCTCGTCCACATTGTCGCTGGTCATTAATGCTTGCAGGTCATTTTTGGTGATGGTGGTGGTGACATCATGCAGTTTTTTGATGGGGGTGTAAATGCTTCTGGATAAACTCCAGGCAGCCACTACTGAAAAGCCCACAGCGCTGAAGATCAAAATGATGGAAAAGATTTGCCAGCGCACATAGCTTTCGCGCATTAATTGATACTGGCTTTCTGTGCGATTCACCTCGTACAGAACATAATTCTGAACCACCTCTTCCATTACTGAAGTTGCGAAACGGATATTCTCCAAGACAGCTTCGTTTTCGGCAGCAGTACTATTGTTCGCAATTATGTCCCCCATCTGGTTGACATATTCCTCCAGCGATTGCAATGTGCGGAGGATCAAATCCAACTTTACCTTCGCTCGCTGCGAATCCGTATTATCCATCATCCAACGCACTTTGGTGTTTACATTATCAATGATCTCGTATTGTTTCCCATCGGAAAATTTGACCTTCCCAGATACGATTTTCCACATTTCGTTATCAATATCCAGCTTGATGCTGCCGCTGATGCTGTTGGCAGTGGTAATGTTGGTGATAATGGCATCATACTGGCGGCTATAGTTCAGCACTTGCAGCATGGACACAATGTTAGTGGTTCCCATCAGAAAGATGACAATACAAAGCGCAACAAGAATCTTTACACGGATGGATAGATTAACCCCGGCAAGAAAATCAGCCAGCCGCCCCACGATTTTGAGTGGGAATTTACTGGTTGAATTTGCCCGGGCACTTATTCTGGTCAAAAATTGCCTGAAACCAGGCACCGCTGTTTTTTGAGCCACAGTGTTCTCCTGTGAAAGGTTCTAAATTTGTGATCGAAATTCGATGGGCGAGAAACCGGTATTTTTTTTGAAAACCGAGCTGAAATAATGCGGGTCGTTATAACCCACCTGATAGGCAATATCAGCTGACCTTAATGCCGTCATGCGTAGTAATTCTTTTGCTTTATTAATACGTATCTCGGTCAGGTATTCTTTGAATGTTTGATGGGTTTCCTGGCTGAATACAACGCTGAAGTGACTGGCGCTCAAGTTTGCCTGTGAAGCCACATCGTTAAGGGTAAGGTCGGGGTTTGTGTAATGGCGCTCGATATATTCTTTCGCCTGGCGGATCAGGTTTTTATATTGCCCGTTAGGTTTGCTGTCACGATAGGCAATTGCGCTGGATAGAATTTTACGAGCCTGCTCCTGCAACTGATCGATCGTTTTGATGGATGACATGGTCATTTCAATGGAGTTTAGCTCCGGGATCACATTGTCAATATCGCCACCCAGATCGTTCACTAATTTTGCAGTAGCCAGAACGACATCCATGAAAATATAATTCTTGATCAAGTTAGATTTTAAAGCAGCTTCACCCAAAGGCCGAATATAGGAGTTGAAGAATTCGTTATAGCCGTCTTTCACGCCATGCCGCAGATAATTTTCAACTGCGAGTTTATCCACTTTGAGCAATTCCGCCCGCTCGATGGCCTGGTTCAACTCAGATTTATTTTCGCCGGTGGCATACTCCATATTCACCAGAGCCTCTACAAAGGATTGGTAGATATCGGCAATTTGATTTTTGGAGGCCCCTACTCCTATGGATGCCTTGTAGCGGGTTTCTGCAACCGACTGCTTGATTTCTTCCAGAAGCAAATCGCGTTCCTCTTCCAGATACTCCGGTGTATTGCCCTTCATCATTAAGATCAAGTCGCCCCAGTCTCTTTTCAGCACAAAAACATCTGGATTTTTTTCGGCCAAGTCGATGACGGCAGATTGAATCTGCTGGTGTTCATCGTAGTCATACTGTTCTGTACGATCGCCCAGCGCAATTTTAAGAATTACGATCAAATAACATCTGGCAATCAGGTCAATACCCAGATTTTGTCCTCTCTCAATGGCTTCTGTCGGAGAAATTGCACCCACAACCAGCTTAAACAAAAATCTCTCGCGAAGAATCGCCTGGTTTTCCTCCACCTGTTCCTGAAGTCGTTTCAGTTTATCCTTGTCTCTTTTTTCCTGTTCCAATTGCGTGGTAAGTTTTTGAAGAACATTTTGCAGCTTTTGGACCGTAACAGGCTTTAATAGATAATCTGTAACCCCCAGATTGATCGCTTCCTGAGCATATTCAAATTCGTCATGACCGCTGAGAATTACAATTTTCACCCACGGCATACGTTCTCGCACGATTTTGCTCAACTGTAGACCATCCATAAACGGCATCTTAATGTCAGTTATGAGCACGTCAGGTTGAACTGTACGCAAAAGTGGCAGAGCCATTTCACCGTCAGCCGCTTCGCCGCAAAATTCAAAACCGCTTGCCTGCCAATCCACATTATCGCGAATTCCTTCGCGAGTAATAATTTCATCTTCAACAAAAAAAACTTTGTAGGACATATTTTATTCTCCGCAACCTTAAACATTTTACTCTATACAGGTTGCTATGGCGGAAATTTAAAATCTGCCAGCCCAGTAATGGAAAGAGAAAAAAGCAACGGATGCGGAGGAGCAGTTCGGCGCATCCTTGAAGCTCTATTATCAACCCATTTTAGATTTTGATATAGCATAAAAATATGTCCAATTGTATACACCCTATGCTTGCGGTTACTACGGCAACTCTCTCCAACTCTGTAGACCTGTGCCCCCGCCATGGTCACCAAATATCAAAAGCGAATGTCCGGCCCTGCTCGACCGCATCGATATTCACATTGAAGTTCAGAGAGTTAATTACGGAAAACTCAGCAGCGCTAGGCTGTGCGAATCAGGCGAAGCCACCCGCAAACGCGTGCCAACTTCCAGAGATATGCACAGCAGAGTGCAATTCCGTTTACAAAAGCAGCAAAATACCAGTCGATTTTCACTCAATTGCATTATTTTCCGTTATCCTTCACACCAGTTCAGTTTTCCAACTGATATTTTGTCGATTTCAAACCTTCTCAAACGACTATTCAATAAAAAGGAGTCTATGATGAAATTTGCATGTCTTGTCTATGAAGAACCGAGCGGACTGGGGCCGCAAACCGAGACCGAAGCACAGGATCTCGTGAATGAGCATCTCGACTATGACGAAACCCTGCGACAAAGCGGGCACTGGCTCATTGCACAAGCTCTGCAACCCGTGGAAACCGCCACGACTGTGCGTGTCCGAAACGGGAAGATATCCATTACAGATGGCCCTTTTGCAGAGACGAAGGAGCTATTGGGCGGATTTGTGCTGATCGAAGCAAAGGATATGGAGGAAGCGGTCCAGGTCGCTGCCGGGATTCCCTCCGCCCGCATGGGGTTTATTCAAGTCCGCCGCGTTTACGAATTTGAGAAGAAGTAGGCAATTTTTCCAGATTGTCGATTTTGGGTTTTACCAAACGACTATTCCATGAAAGCAAGCGCAACTCTACTTAAAGGAGCACACAATGAAATATCTATGTCTGGTTTATTTTGATGGGACGGTACTCGACAAAATGTCGGAGACTGAAAAGATCGCCTTTGACAATGAGTCACTGGCTTATGACGAAGAGCTTCAGCGCAGCGGCCATTTCATCGCTGCAGAGGCACTTGAGTCTGTAAAATCTGCCGTGACCGTGCGAATGCGTAACGGGAAGATCTCCACCACCGATGGTCCATTCACGGAGACCAAGGAACAACTGGGCGGCTTCATCCTGATCGAAGCCAGAGACTTGAACGATGCCATTCAGGTCGCTGCAAAAATTCCGCTTGCCCGTTTCGGTGGCATTGAAGTCCGCCCGATCTGGGAATTGGAAAAGAAGTAGGCCATCATGATGCTTAAGAATAAAAATGTGATCATTTACGGTGCAGGCGGCGCGATCGGCGGAACCATGGCTCATACGTTTGCACGCGAAGGCGCGAACCTTTTTCTCGCAGGCCGCACATTGGCGAAACTCGAAGCCGTAGCGAAGGAAATTGCCGCTTTGGGTGGATCAGCTGAAGTCGCGGAAATGGATGCGTTGGATCAAGAGTCGGTGGAGAAGCATGCGGCGGACGTGGTCAAAAAGGCCGGCAGCTTGGATGTCTCCTTCAACTTGATCAGCCTGGCAGATGAACAGGGCACCCTGCTTGTGGATATGACTCTGGATGAGTTTTTAATCTCACCCACTACTGCTCTGCAAACCCAATTTTTGACGATGACCGCTGCAGCGCGGCATATGACAAAACAAAAATCAGGCGTGATCCTCGCGCTGACTGCAAATGTAGCGCGCATGCCTTCCTCCTATTCCGGCGGGTTCGGCGTTGCGTGTGCCACCATCGAAGCCATGTGCCGCCAGGTTGCCGTGGAAGTGGGACAGGATGGCGTGCGGGTGATCTGTCTGCGCTCGGCAGGGTCGCCGGATGCACCCGGCGTGCATGAAGCCTTAAGTATTCATGCAAAAAATGCCGGCATGACCTTTGACGAATTCCATGCGTATGCGGCACGTGGATCCATGCTCAAGCGCATGCCGTGGATGGCGGAGATCGCAAACGTCGCGGCATTTATGGCTTCGGACGGTGCCAGCGCCATGACCGCCTCGGTCGCGAACTTAACCTGCGGCGCACTCGTCGATTAAAATAACAAGGAGAAAACATGATCAACATTACAGAACCCAAACTCGTGGATCGCAATGAACAACATTATGTAGCGATCCGCAAACTCGTCAGCATGGCTGAGATCGGCCCCACCCTGCCTCCCCTGAGCGACGATGTCTTTGCCTGGCTTGCCGAAAAAGGAATCCAACCATCGGGCGCAGTATTCTGGCGCTATAACGTTGTGGAGATGGATAAGAAACTTGAGATCGATGTGGCTGTGCCCGTTGCTTCCCCCATCAAAGGGGATGGGCAGATCATCGCGGACATTTTGCCTGCCGGGCGTTATGCCGTGATGCTGCACACGGGGCATCCTGCCGAACTCGAAGAAGCCACAGCAAACCTATTGGCCTGGGCGGAAAAGAATAACATCCAATGGAAGATGAACGGTGAACGCTGGGGCGGGCGTGTGGAATGGTATTACTCCGACCCGGTGATTGAACCCGATATGACCAAATGGGAAACCGAGCTGGCTTTTCTAACAGCCTGAATTTGAGCATGAGCGAGGACGTGAGCAAAACACTACGCGAGACGATCGATGAAATCTATCGCCTTGAATCACGCCGCGTCCTCGCTACGTTAATTCGTTTGCTGGGGGATTTTGACCTTGCGGAAGAAGCCTTGCATGAAGCCTTTACCACTGCATTGGAGCAATGGGCACGCGAAGGCGTGCCGAAAAATCCACGGGCATGGCTGGTTTCGGTGGGACGCTTCAAAGCCATCGATAACATCCGCCGCCGCGCGCGCTTCGACTCCTCCCTTGCACAGATCGCTAATGAATTGGGGCCAACCACGGAAAATCCATTTGAAACAGAGGATGAAGATATCGAAGATGAACGCCTGCGTTTGATCTTCACCTGCTGCCACCCGGCCTTATCTCCAGATGCGCAGATCGCATTAACCCTGCGTACCGTTTGCGGCTTCACCACCGAAGAGATCGCGCACGCGTTTCTCACTCCCCCACCGACCATCGCGCAGCGCATCGTGCGCGCAAAGGCAAAGATCCGTGATGCACGCATTCCCTACGAAGTGCCATCGCATGCTGATCTGCCGGATCGGCTTGATTCTGTTTTGCATGTCATTTATCTGGTTTTCAATGAAGGCTATTCCGCATCTTTCGGGGCATCCCTCACCCGTCACGATCTTTCCAGCGAAGCCATCCGGCTTGGAAGGCTTTTGGTGGAGTTGTTAGCGGAACCCGAAGCTATTGGATTGCTGGCCTTGATGTTATTACAGGAATCGCGGCGGGCCGCGCGCGTCTCACCGACGGGAGAGCTGATTCTGCTCAATGAGCAGGATCGTTCGCTGTGGGATCGCGCTCAAATCACCGAAGGCCTGAGCTTGATCCAACAGGCACTCGCCTCGCACCGATTCGGCCCATACACCATTCAAGCCGCGATCGCAGCCGTCCATGCACGGGCATCCACTGCGGATGCAACAGATTGGAATCAGATCGTTGCCTTGTACGATATTTTGATCCAGGCAGACCCATCCCCCATTATTGAATTGAACCGTGCAGTAGCCGTCGCCATGCGCGATGGCCCTGCGGCCGGTCTGGAGATCATCGAATCCATTCTCGCACGGGGTGACCTCAACGAGTATCATTTCATCCATTCTGCACATGCAGATCTATGTCGCCGCCTCGGGAAAACAGCAGAGGCTCGTGCCTCCTATGAACGGGCACTGTTATTAAGCCAGCAGAAATCTGAGCGAGAGTTCCTTGAACGAAGATTAAGAGAGTTGTAAAACAACCCTTCATAAATGTGTAAAAATATTTATCACGAAAAGCACGGGAAAATATCTAAACATTATTTTCTTTGCGGTTATTTTTCCAGAAAATATAAAGCATGTCTCATTATCGCCATAGATGATTTGTATTCCCGGTCCAATACTTTAAGACCTAATTCGCCAAAAAGAGACCGCCATTCCTGGTCACTTTTGTTCGTGTGAGGTTGGTCGAAAAACTCCAAATTTACAAGACTGTCCAGTGCGGCGGTCAGAGATTTATGGGTGGGAGATGTAACAATATCTTCAAACACAAGAATTCTTTTTGATACCCGTTTGGCTTCAACCAACACTTCTGCAGGATCAGGTGTGTGATGCAGCACAAATAGTATCAATGAAGTACCAAATTGGTTATCTTTGAATGGCAGCTTGTGTCCGTCATATATTGTCGGCAAGACGGCATCGACTATGCTGAAATTTTCAATATCCGCGGGAAAAACTTTTAGACCCTGTTTGATCAGGGTTTCAGTTACCGTACAGCTGGCCGGGCCAATGTCCAGAATAAGTTCGTCTTTATTTAGATACGGAGAAACCGTTTGAGCTAGATCCCCTGCTCTGGATTTCAATAGTTGATAAACCAGATTCTTCGAGAAACGATATTTGTACAGAACATCAAGGATCTTGTTGGAACTTTCCATTGTTGCAATGCTCCTTCTGAAGCTTTCTCGTATGATATTTCTAAATGAGGGCGATGCGCGAATAAGTGAACATCAGAAAACACAATTGCAACGTTATGCAATGTCAGGAATTATAGTATATTCCAATCAATGACTATAACTATTTTAGCGGTAGGCTCTCAGGGAGATGTTCAACCATATCTCGCTCTGGCTGTCGGGTTGAAGAACGAAGGGTACAACGTTCGGTTTGCAGCCAACTCAAATTTTGCGAGTCTTACAGCCAGCTATGGTTTGGAGTTTTTTTCAATTCAATCGGATTCCTTCGAGTTCACACGAAACAGCCGGACGCAATCCTGGCTCGACGCTGAATCGATCCCCAGCCTTATTCTGAGTACGAATCGTGTAATTCGTCCCATGCTGTCCAGCATCATGAGGGATGTTTTCGCTGCCTGCGAAGGAAGCGACGCGGTTATCTATCATAGTTACGCTTTGCCTTTCGTCCATTATTTTTGCGAACAGTTGAATATTCCCTGTATTCCTGCGAGTTTACATCCAATGCCCACGCGGTCGTATCCGGCTATATTGTCGAATATGATGTGGAGCCCAAGTAAGACATTCAATTTATTGACTCACCTGCTTGTTCACCAAATTTCCTGGCAGGTGTTTTTGCCGGTTGTGCGAAAGCACTGGAATGGAAAAACGGCACTTCCACTCATTGGGCCTTATCGGGAGATTTTGAAAGGACGAACACCAATCCTATGCGGATATAGTCCCGCTGTGCTCCCTACATCCGAGGATCTTCCCAAGCACGTAACCGTTACCGGCTATTGGTTTCTAGACCCGCAGCCGGATTGGCAGCCTGACCCTGCACTGACTGAGTTTTTGCAATCCGCTCCACGACCGATCTATATCGGTTTTGGAAGCATGGGCAACCCTGCCAAGAATCAGGTTACAGGGAATATCATTCTTAAGGCATTGAAAAAAACAGGAACACGAGCGATCCTATCTACAGGATGGAGTGGACTTGGAACCGACCAGCCATTGCCCAGGAATGTTTTCCTAATTAAAAACACACCTCATCGATGGCTATTTCCTCAAATGGCGGCGATTGTTCATCATGGCGGGGCAGGGACAACTGGAGCTGCGTTGAGTGCCGGTGTGCCGAATGTGGTTGTCCCGCATTTTGGTGACCAATATTATTGGGGAAAACGTGTCGCTGAGCTTGGCGTTGGGCCGGAACCCATCGCACGAAAGAAGCTTTCTGTGGAGCGATTAGCAGCGGCTCTTTCCACCGTTTTACATGATTCTGGTATGCGTGAGCAGGCTGCCAGCTTGGGGGCAAAGATCAGCGCGGAGGATGGTGTTGCCCGCGCCGTGGAGATAATCCGCAAACACATTTAAACATGAACGGTACTATTCCAATCCCAAAGTCTGAAATCTAAATCAATGCCTTCAACAGCCAGCGCTCCTGCATAGTTTGGAGCCACATCCAGTGGACGCAATGTCCAACGAGCAGCTTCCTGTGAGTCAGGGCGAACTGCTCGCAGCATGGCAGGTTCATTCGGGGAAAGGGAGACATCAAAACTTTCCAACGGCAGGGATAAGCCGATGCCTTGCGCTTTGATGTACGCTTCTTTGCGAGTCCAACATGTGAAAAAGGCGGCTTCTCTTTGTTCCATAGGCAATGACTGCAATTCAGCGACCTCAGCTTTTGAGAAATATTGTTGAGCGATTACATGCGAGGAGATTCCCTGACGGACGCGTTCCACATCCACGCCGATTTTTCGGTTTTGTGTGATTGCAAGCAAGGCAAAATCACCGGAGTGCGAAAGATTGAACTCCAGCTTGGAATCCACAAGTGAGGGCTTTCCATATTGATTAACGGAGAATGTCAACTCACCGGGCTTGCAGTGGAGATAACGCCCTATTATCTGGCGCAAGATTCCGTGCGCGGCAACGAAATGGTCTCTATCTTTTGGGAAGTGAAAGCGTGCGGCGCGTTGGGCTTCATCCGCTGACAGAGTGGATTCTGCTAATTTAATAGAATCAGCTTGAAGGTTAAGAAAGATGCGCCAAACGTCAACATGCCGACTCTCTATATGTAGAGAGTCGGGCGGGGAAGTCCAGTTATCTTGTTGCATGGGATTTCTTTATCCAATCAATAATGGAAGCTGTCACTGATTGACGCGCGGTATTGATGAAGAAATGATCGCCTGAAAAATATTGTGATTTGAAACTGGCGGATGTTTGAGCCGCCCAACCTTCGAGACGCTCACGGCTTACGTGAGTATCATCACTGCCCCCGAAAGCAATGATGGGACATTCCAACTGATCTTCGTTGAAAACATATTTATGGTTTTCGACGGCTTCAAAATCGGCGCGCAAAGTGGGGAGGAGTAATTGTGTTAGTTCCGAATTATTGATTACATCGGCAGGCAGGCCATTAAGTTTTTGCAGAGATTTGATAAATTCAGAATCGGGCAATGAATGAATGGGATGGTTTGGATTGGGAAGTTGCGGCGCACCGCAAGCCGAGATAAAAAGAATTTGCGGCTGGGGAAGATTTTGTTGACGCAATTTGCGCGCGAGTTCAAACGCGATCATGCCGCCCATGCTGTGACCGAAAAAAATAAACGGCTTGTCCAACAGCGGCAGGATGGCATGATTGATTTCCTGAACCAAAACAGAAAGTTCTTTGATGGGAGATTCGTTAAAGCGCGAGCCTCTTCCCGGATAGTGAATAATGTTTGTTTCAATGTTATCTGGAAACTCGGCAGGCCATTTGTTGAACACCGCCGGAGTGCCGCCCGCATAGGGAAAGAGAAACAAACGCAGGTCTGCGCGTGGATTGGGCTGCGGACAAACAAACCAACGATCTTTCTTGGGTGAAGGTTGATTCACTTTGTTTCTTTCCGAGCTTTGTGTGTTCAGCGAAGAGTCATTAAACATGCCCTCAGGGATACCATCTGAAGTGAAGTATTTCAGATATCTCGAAAGCAACTGTCCGTTCACTGGATGGCAGACAATGCCGCTGCCGTTCAATGCAGTGAGTGTGTTGTTGAGATCGAACTCCGGCATGAAGACTTGTTTCTCTTCCACTTCTTCAAGCAGCGGCAGGTAGGGCTCCCATCCATCAGACGGCATATAAGCGGTTTGTCTGAATAGTTCCGCGCGCCATTCGTCGAAGGATAATTTGCGGGCGTTGAATCCCTGCTCGGTCATCCACTCTGCCATTTTGCTGAAATGAAGCGCTTCGGGGTTATCCAGGTGATAGACCTTGGTCAAGTTATCAGGATTTTTGGAAAGATGCACGATCGCGGCGCTCACAAAATCCACGGGCACGATGTTGACCGTCACATTCAAAGTGGGAACACTTCCCAAAAGAATGCAAGCGCGGGTCATGCTGGAGATCAGGTTATCGTTGTTCCATGCGCCAGAGATGCTATGTCCCGAAACCAAACCCGGACGATAAATGGCGTAAGGAATGCCGCGCTCACCCGCCAGCCTGACCAACTTTTCAGCCACCCATTTGCTTTGAGCATAACCGCCAAACGGCGCACCGACTTCATCCAAATTTATGTCTTCATGGATAACACGGCCATCGTTGACATCACCCGAATACAAAATGGATAAAGTGGAAACAAAATGAACTGGCTTTAGTTTTATGCGGCTTGCAAGCCGCAACACTTCATGTGTGCCAAGCACATTGGAAGATTTATGCGCGTGGTATGGATACACAAAATTGACCATCGCACCGTTGTGATAGATCACATCTATTTCATGGGCAAGTCGTTCAAAGACTTCATCGGCAAGGCCAAGTTGAGTTTCGCCCAGATCACCTAATACAGGTTTGATGCGCTCTGCAAACGAATCGTTCCACAATAAATAAGTATTCAGGTTGCGCTTCAAGCGTTGGACGCCCATCTCAAGGTCATCTGCGCGCAGCAAACAATGCACATCTGCCGATGTCTGCGTGAGCAGATCATGCAGCAGGAACGCCCCTACGAAACCAGTCGCGCCCGTCAATAAAATATGTTTCGGGTCATTCACATGTTCATAAACAAGGTCGCCTGCCGTAATGCTCGGGTCAAGCTGCACTTCCTCATTTAGCTTTTCCAAACTTAATTGACCGTTCTCAATAAAGTGACCGCGGCTCGCATAAATTACTTCACCCTCCCCTTTTACAGCCACATCAATAATTCTCGCCAGATTGGCAACCGTCGGTTGTTCGAACAACGCTCGCAATGGCAGCTGCGCGGATTCGAGTCCATATTTTTCACGCAGCTTAAAAACCAAACGTGTTCCCAACAACGAATGACCGCCGAGATCAAAAAAGTTATCATGCACGCCCACAGCGTTTGCGTCTTCCAAATCCAAAACCTGAGCGCAAATTTCTGCCAATTCCTTTTCCAACGGCGTGCGCGGCGCGACATACGGCAAACGAAGGTCGGGACGTGCCTGTGTTGGCTGAGGCAACGCCTTGCGGTCAACCTTTCCATTTGGCGTGAGTGGCAGCGATTCGATATTCATGAAAATGGATGGAACCATGTACTCAGGAAGCGACTGACGCAGGAACTCTCGCAGTTGATGTGTATCCGCTTCTTTCGCGCCCGAAGCTGGTACTACATAAGCAACCAGACTCGCATCTGACGATTTTTCCTTCCAAGCTACGACGACGGCCTGTTTAACAGATGGATGGCTTACCAAGCGAACTTCTATTTCTCCCGTCTCAATGCGGAAGCCGCGGACTTTCACCTGCTGGTCACTGCGCCCGAAGAATTCAATGTTTCCATCGGGGAGATAGCGGGCAATATCGCCTGTTTTATAAATGGTGGTTGAAACTTGAAATGGATTCGAAATAAACCGCTCCGCAGTCAATTCGGGACGATTTAGATATCCACGGCTGACCCCGTCCCCGCCGATATACAGATCACCGATCACACCCACAGGAACGGGTTGCAAATCGGAATCCAAAATATAGATCTGTGTATTTGCAATCGGACGGCCAATTGGCATCGTATTGGAAATGCCGTGCGTTTCATTTGATGTGACCTGATACAGCGTAGACCAGATCGTCGTCTCGGTTGGGCCGTACAGATTCCACACCTCCGCGCCGCGTTCCAACAACCGCTCAGCTAGGTCAAAGACCAGTGCTTCGCCGCCGCACAATATCTTGAGATCGGCTTTCCCCTTCCAACCCGCCTCAAGCAAAGACCGCCAACTGGCGGGTGTTGCCTGCATGATCGTTGCATTTGAGCTGGCTAAGAGCATCCGCAAGCAATGCACCATCCGCAGCGACTTCTGAACTGGCAATAACAACACGAGCGCCCACAGTAAGCGGCAACAGCAATTCCAAAACCGCAATGTCAAACGAAAGCGTCGTGACTGCGAGAAGCGTATCCTCTGCATTGAGTTTCAAACTCTGCTGCATGGAACAAAGGAAATTGACCACCGCCTGATGGTGAATCTGAACTCCCTTGGGCTTGCCCGTAGAACCAGACGTATAGATCACATAGGCAAGGTCACCAGGTTTGGCTTCTTTCTTCTTTCTTCTTTCTAAAGTCACTTGTTCAAGAGCATCCAAATAAATGACCTGCGCCTTATGCTCTGGCATAGTTGCTTGAAGGCTCGTTTGCGAAAGAATAATGGATGCCTCCGAATCTGCCAGCATAAATGCAAGCCGCTCAGACGGGAATGACGGGTCCAAAGGCAGATACGCCCCGCCAGCTTTGAGGACACTCAATAAACCAACCAGCATATCAAGCGAACGATTTACAAAGATGCCCACAAGCATCCCCGGCTTCACTCCCTGACCGATCAGTATTTTGGAAAGTTCGTCAGAACGCTTGTCCAATTCTTTATAAGTCAAACTCTGATCTTCAAATTGAACAGCAACTGCATTGGGAGTACGCTTCGCCTGTTCCTGAAACAGATCATGAATGCAAAGCTCGCGTGGATAATCTGTTTGAGTTTCATTCCAGCGGACGAGGATTTGCTCGCGTTCCGACTCATTCAACAAGGAATAGGATGATATTGGCTTCAACGGGTTGGAAACAATATCCTGTAATAAATTGGAAAAATGCTCCAACATACGTTGAATGGTTTCGGGGTCAAACAAGTCCGTATTGTATTGAAGAGCCGCCGCCAGACCATTCTCTGTTTCAGCCATCATCATGGTCAAGTCAAATTGCGCGGGTTCACCTTTCAACGCAATGGATTCAAATGTCAGCCCGTTCATTTCCATGCGTGCGCCGTCGATTCCCAATGCGAAGGGACTCAAAGCCTGCACTTCCGCTTCCTGCGCTTTTTGCAGAATGAACATGGTTTCAAAAAGCGGCGGGCGGCTGGAGTCGCGTTGTAATCCCAAACGTTTGGAGAGCAATGCGGGCGGATAATCCTGATGTTCAAACGCGCCAAGCGTCGTCTGCCGAACGCGCTGAAGAACTTCTTGAAATGTTGGCGTGCCAGAAAAATCCGCGCGCAAGGCAATCGGGTTGATAAAGTAGCCCATCAGGTCAGTCAATTCCGAGTGACTTCGCCCGGCGGTGACAGACCCAACGATGAATTCATCCTGATTCGAATAGCGATGCAATAAAGTCTGGAAGGCAGCCAACAAAGTCATAAACAATGTTGAGCCATTTTCCTGAGCAAGAGATTTCAGTCCTTTGTAAAGCTCGGCACCCATGAAGATATGTTCCGAGTCACCGTGGTAGGTCTGCATCGCCGTGCGCGGACGATCCGTGGGCAGGTTCAACACGGGCAGCTCACCAGAAAGTTTTTCCCGCCAATATTCCCAAAGCTTCTCCCCTTGCGGGCTCTGCAACATCTTCGCCTGCCAGCGGACATAATCCGAGTAGCGCGCGGGAAGTGCAGAAAGTTCCATTTTCTCGCCAGATTTATTCGCCTGATACGCAGCAAGCAGCTCGCGCACGAACACCGTCATCGACCAGAAATCGGTGATGATGTGATCCATCGAAAGAAGAAGGATGTGCTCGGATTTTTCTTTCGTCGTGAATAACTGCGCACGTATGGCTGATTCGTTTTCGAGGTCAAAAGAACGATGCGCTTCGGTGGCGAGCCTGTTGTGCAAATCTTCCTGACTGAGATTTGACGCATCTTCAACCTTCAATTGAACATTTGCAATTGCATGGACATGCTGAACAGGTTCACCATCCACAATATGGAAAGTACTGCGTAAGGCCTCGTGCCGCGCAGCTACTTGCTGGAGTGCGCCTTCAAGGGCAGCGACATCCAACTCACCGAGAATGCGAACCGCACCCGCCACGTTGAATGAAATTTCTTCCGGCAAAAGTTGATGCAGGAACCAGAGCGCCTGCTGCCCATAAGAAAGCGGACTCTCGTCTGAGGGTTCTTGTGCGATGACAAGCGGCGCCTCATTCGCAGCCTCAGGCGAATCCAGTTCCCCAAGCATTTCCCTGGCGAGACTGGAGATCGTCGGCCCTTGAAGCAGGCTGGCAATCGAAAGATTGATTCCCAGTTTGGATTCGAGTGAATTCTTGAGCTCGATTGCCATCAAAGAATCGAGTCCGACTGTATCCAGCGGTTGATTAATATCCAGGCGCGTAGCATCCATGCCTAAGATGCGGGCGGCGTTTCGCTGGATGAAATCTTCCAAGGCGTGCTGGCGTTTCGCTGGTTCTGTATTTAATAGAAGAGTGCGATCCAGATCATTCGCGGGAAGTCCTTTTGCCTTTGGCGTTTTGCGGCTTGGAGTCTTTCCATTATTTTTTTCAGGTTGAGCCTTTGGTGTTGACACAACCTGAGGGTTTTCCGAAACCACAAACTTCTTTGCAGCGGATTCAAACCAATAGCGTTGACGGTCAAATGGATAATTGGGCAGGGAAACTTTTTGGCGTGGGTAGCCTTCATCGAAGCCAGCCCAGTTTACATCCGCGCCCTGGGTGTAGAGTTTGCCGAGGCTGTCTAAAATGATCTGCCAGTCATCCTGTCCCTGACGCAAAGAGGGCAGCCATGCGGCTTTTGGATTCTGGCAGGCAGCGTTTGCCCATACTCAACAACGTGGGGCTGGGACCAATTTCAATGAAGGTATCAATGCCAAGGTTGGCAAGAGACTGCATCCCTTCGGCGAATTTCACTTCTGCGCGGATGTGCTGCCGCCAGTAAGAAGCGTCAGGCGCAGAATCAGGTTCGAGAATACCGCCGAGCAGGTTCGAGCTTAGAGAGAGGCGCGGGGCATTGAATTGAATCCGTCGCGCGGCTGATTCAAAGTCATCCAGAATCGAATCCATCAAAGGAGAATGGAACGCATGTGAAACCGTGAGCGGCTTGGATGAAATGCCAAGTTTGGTCAGGGCATCCAAAACATTTTGCACGGCGAATTTCTCGCCAGAGATAACCGTGTTGTCGGGTCCATTCACAGCGGCGATGGAAACTTGCGCTTGATACGGCTTCAAAGCATCTGCCACGCGCGAAGCATTCGCGAAAACGGCAGCCATGCTTCCGTTGTTCGGAAGGCTGCCCATCAGGCGCGCGCGTTCGGCAATGAGGCGCAGACCATCTTCCAACGTGAAGACACCTGCGATGCATGCGGCAACATATTCACCGACGCTATGCCCAAGCACGGCTTGCGGCTCGAAACCCCAAGAGCGCCACATTGCAGCCAACGCATATTCGAAAGCGAAGAGCGCGGGCTGGGTGTAGGTGGTTTGATTGAGTAACGTATCGTTTTTATCTTGTGGATACATCACGTCCAACAATGGACGATCCAAAATGGAATTCAGAATATCCGCACACTGATCCAACGCTGCGCGAAAGACGGGCTGCGTTTCATAAAGCTGACGCCCCATGCCAACATATTGCGCGCCCTGCCCGGTAAACAGGAAAGCGATCTTCGGTTGATCACCAGGTTTTTGCATGGCCTGTTGATAAGGCAGGGATGTTCGTGTTGGAAATAAAAGCATCCAATCCAGCTTTTAGTTCTGCGGGCGTGCTGGCTTGAATGGTCAAGCGATGTTCAAAGTGTGAACGAGTTGTATTTGCCGTAAAGCTGTAATCACTTGCAGGCAATTGCGTTGACTCGATTTGAATGCTTGTCTGTTCAGCCAATTCAAGCAATGAAGAATCTGTTTTTGCAGATAAAGCAAAAATGTGGCGCGGACGTTCCATATTTTCTGACGGCGTTGATGAAGCAAGCATCGGCGCATCAGAAAGAATGATATGCGCGTTCGTGCCGCCAAAGCCAAAGGAACTCACACCCGCAAAGCGCGGTTGCTCGCGGCGCTTCCACGGACGCAGATAAGTTCCAATTTCAAGGCGTGAGTTTTCCAAAGACAGATATGGATTGACTTCTTTTAAATGAAGGTGAGGCGGAATGGCTTCGTGCTGCATGGCAAGCACCGATTTGATCAGCCCTGCAATTCCCGCCGCAGACTCAAGATGACCGATATTCGTTTTTACCGAACCGACCAACACCCTGCCATTGGTTTGCCCATCATCAAGAACCGCGTGCAACGACGCCATCTCGATCGGGTCACCAAGCGGCGTGCCTGTGCCGTGCGCTTCCACATAATTAATTTGATGCGGCGCGACTTGTGCATTTGATAATGCCTGCCGAATAACATCTTGTTGAGCGAGTCCGTTCGGGGCGGTCAATCCGTTGCTGCGTCCATCCTGATTCACTGCCGAGCCGCGGATCAACGCAAGGATGTTATCTCCATCGCGGATCGCGTCTGACATGCGCTTCAAAATAATGACCCCGCAGCCTTCGCCGCGCACATAGCCATCTGCGCTGGCATCGAATGTTTTGCAGCGTCCATCGGGAGAGAGCATTCGTGCTTGTGAGAAGGTGATGGTCAATTCGGGGGTGAGGATTAAGTTCACGCCTCCGACCACGCCCAAGTCTGATTCGCCGTTCTGCAGGCTTTGACAAGCTAGATGCGCCGCCACCAAAGACGATGAACAAGCCGTGTCGATTGCCATGCTGGGGCCGCGTAAATCGTAGAAATAAGACAGTCGATTCGCGGCGATGCTATGAGCGTTGCCTGTCCCTGCGTAGGCATCAATTTTTTCAGCGTCATCAAATTGCAAGCGCGAGTAATCATTGCTGCTGATGCCAACGAACACGCCCGTGCGGGTTCCCGCTAATGATGCAGGTGGGATAAATGCATTTTCGAGAGCCTCCCAACTCACCTCAAGTAAGAGGCGTTGTTGCGGATCCATGCGTGCTGCTTCGCGCGGAGAAATCCCAAAGAAGTGCGTGTCAAACAGATCCACATTTTCAAGGAAGCCGCCCCAACGAGAAGTGACCTTCCCTGGCGTGGCAGAATCGGATGAATAAAATGCATCCACATTCCAGCGGTCTGCGGGGACTTCGCTGATGGCATCCACTCCGTTTCGGAGCAAATCCCAAAATGCTTGCGGGTTCGCGGCTTTGGGAAAGCGGCAGCTCATCCCGATGATGGCGATCGGTTCACGCGTGAATTTTGAAGAAGGCTGAATGGGAGCGGGAGGCGAAACCGTTTTGGTTGGCTGGGAATAGCTTGCCAAATGATTCGCCAACAATTCGATGGTCGGATAATCCCATGCGAGGGTGGGCGCGAGTTTACGATCTAGAAAATCTTCCAAATCTCCAGTAAGGCTGACAGCTTGAACAGAACCCAAGCCATAATATGTAAACGGCTGACGGGGATCAATGGAGGCGGCATCCATTTCCAAGATGGAGGCAATGCGAGTCACCAAGCCATGTTTGAATGACATTCGCGGTCATTCCCGTCTTCGCAGTTTTAGAAGGAAGGGAATCAGTTTTTTCTTTTTGAGTAGTTGGAGTGGGCAACTTTTTCGCGCGCCATTCACCGACGATCTCCAGCCCGCCATTTAGAAAAGCCGTTTTACATGCGCGGCGTTGAATCTTTCCGCTGGATGTTTTGGGAATGCTCATTGGCTTTATCAAAACAATGGCGAAGACTTGCAAGTCATGCTTCTCTGATACTGCCTGCCGAATGGCAGCAGCGACTTCATTAACATCAGCTTGTCGATTTTGCCGCGTGACTTCTTGAATGATAACGAGCTGTTCCTTGCCGCCGTCGGTTATCGAGAACGCTGCTCCACCTGCGGGCTGCAATGCAGGATGACTGGACTCGACGGTTAATTCAATATCCTGTGGATAATGATTGCTTCCATGAATAATGATCAGGTCTTTCAAACGGCCTGTTACAAAAAGCTCACCGTTATTCAGAAAACCAAGATCGCCTGTGCGCAGGAATGGCCCTTCATTTGTATCTGCGATGTAAGCCTGAAATGTTTTGCGGGTTTCCTCTTCCAAGCCCCAATACCCCTGTGCCACACTGGGGCCCGCCACCCAAATTTCGCCAACCTGATTCGAATCACAGCGTTGCAATGTCGTTGGGTTAACAATTACGATCTTCTGGTCAATGATCGCCGGGCCGCAACTTACCATGGTCGCAGAACCTGCTTCATTTGCCAGTGCGGGAATCACAAGGTCACTCTCCAGCGATTTTCTATCTACTGTAAAAGTTCGCGGTTCAGATGGGCCGTCTGCACCGGAGACGATCAGCGTGCTTTCTGCCATGCCAAAGCAAGGGTAGAAAGATGCCTTTCGAAAGCCGCACCCTGCAAAGGCACGTGCGAAGCGTTCCAACGTCTCAGGGCGAATTGGCTCGGCTCCACAAAATGCCAGCGTCCAGGAACTCAAATCCAGCGATTCCTTCTGCTCGGGTGTGATCTTATCAACGCACAGATCGTAGGCAAAGTTGGGCGCGCCGCAGGTGTTGCCGCCGTAGCGGGTGATGGCTTCCAACCAGCGCACAGGACGTTGCAGGAAAGATGGCGGCGACATCAAAGTAGTTTCGCCGCCGAGGTACATCGGCTCCAGAACGCCGCCGATCAACCCCATGTCGTGATAACTTGGCAGCCAGAAAATTCCCTTCACCGTTGAGTCGATGTGGAAGCCGCGGCTGATGGCTTCCAGATTATGCATCAAGTTGCCATGACTAAGCATGACCCCTTTTGGTTGACTGGTGGAGCCGGATGTGTATTGAAGGAACGCGAGGGTATCCGTGGCGATATTGGGATCGCGCCAATCCGCTTCCAACCCCGCCGGTAGCTGCTCGGTGTTCAACCAATGGAGAGCCTTCAAATCTGGAGCATGTTCGAATCGCTTTTCGATGCTCGAAAAGATGGTCGTTGTGGTCAGCGCAAACCTGGCATGTGAATCATCAACGATGGATTGGATGCGCGGCACCGGGCGGTTAAGGCGCGGCGGATAGGCAGGCACCGCTGTCACACCGGCATACAAGCAGCCCATGAAAGCGGCAATATAATCTAAGCCCGGGGAATAGAGCAGAAGCGCACGTTCCCCTTTTGCGCCAAAACTTTCCAGCCACGCGCCAATCGCTCGCGCGCGGCGGTCGAGTTCTGCATAATCGATCGTTATGCTTTCAGATGTATCGTCTGGTAAATATCTGAAAGCCAGCATATCAGGGTGCTGATCTGCTCTCCAGCGTAGAAGACTGACCAGTGTATTTGTTTTGTAAGACGAATTGGGGGTTAAAAGAGATGATTGCCTCATATAAATTTCACCATTAATAAGCAAGATTTTTTAATTTATAACGTAAAAACCAAGAGTATCACATTTATTTTTAAAAGCACCTTAGCCCATCAGTCGGGAGGCAATTCCAATTTGCATGCCTTCAACGATCTGAACAAAACAATAAAGATAACCGGTCTTCTAATCTTTTTTATTGTAGCTGAGTTCTTTTATAAAGAGATAGACTATTTATGGCAAATCCATATTGAACAACTGTAATTATTTCCATCATTTTTACCCATCCCCCATAGGTAGCTTGACATGCTTTTTAACAAAAAGGTATAATCTTATCTAGATTGTCTTATTTTGTGCCAAATCTCACTCAGAGTTGGATTTACCAGGTTATTTTTCGGAATTGTGCTGAAAATCTGTAACAAAGGAATAATCCATTGGCTCAATCAAACAGTTTCAAGCTAAGCCTTATCAATGATCAAAGCAGCACCCCTTCCAAAGAATTCGAACTAACAAAACCAGAAATTATCATTGGCCGTGAAGACAGTGTGGATATCACCATTCCCGCATCTGCTGTGTCACGCCGCCATGCCAGGCTCATGCTGGAAGGCGAGAATTATGTGTTGGAAGATCTGGGGAGCAGCAACGGCACCTTCGTCAATGACGAGGAACTGGTTCAGCGGCGTCCGCTTAAATCAGGTGACAAGATACGATTGGGGCAGATCATCAACCTGGTTTATTACGCACCTGTTGTGGAATCCGATAAAACCGTATTGCGTTCCGTGGATTCTGATAAAACTGTCTTTCGTTCCACGGAGCCTGATAAAACCGTGGCGCGTGTCGCTCCCGCCAAACCAGCCTATGTAATGCAAACCATTATGGGGGAGGCGCCTATCATCCCACAGGCTAGTACGGGGCCGCGCCAACTGGTTGTAACCATCGCAGGCGGAAACGCACAAACTATTAATTTAACACACACCTCCTTTTCGATCGGCAGGCTTGAGACCAACGATATTGTCATCCCGTCACAGATCGTGTCAAGCCGACATGCTCGACTCGAACAAGTCAATGGTGGGGGGTACAAGTTGATTGTGATCCCCGAAGCAAAAAACCCGATCCAGTTTGAAGGACGACCGATTGACGGTTCGCACGTTCTACGCCATGGCGATATGCTGCGAATTGGCAGTCTGGATCCCGGCGTTATGGTCACCATGACCTACAACGCCCCCAGTGAGGCTTCGCAGCAAGTAGAGCGGGATATCATTTTTGGCGAAAAGACGCTCATCCAAATAGGGCGTGACCCGGGTAATGATGTTGTGATCCCCTCCCCCAACGTATCACGCTTCCATACCCAGATCGAAAAAGTAGGACAGCGCTATCGCGTGGAAGACCTGCGCAGCTCCAATGGAACCTATGTCAATGGAGAACGCATCGATGGATCGGTGTGGCTAAAGCCCAACGATTCCATTCGCATTGGATCATATCGCTTTGTGATGGGCAAAGATCAATTGGCCAGCTACGATGACGGGAATGGCCTACGGGTGGATGTGATTGGCTTGAACAAGTGGGTTCGCAAGGATCTGAATATCCTTCAAAATATCTACGCATCATTTAACCCCAGAGAGTTTATCGTTGTCGTTGGGCAAAGCGGCGGCGGCAAGTCCACGTTTGTGGATGCGGTTGCGGGCTATCGCCCTGCCACTCCTCCCTCGAAAGTATACGTCAACGACATTGATATCTACACTCATTTTGACGCGATCCGAAATGAGATCGGGTTCGTGCCTCAAAAAGATATCATTCACATGGAATTGACCATCTACCAGGCGCTTGATTATGCCGCTCAATTACGCATGCCCGCAGACACGTCCCCTGAAGAACGGCACAGGCGCATCATGGAAGTTCTTGAAGATCTTGATCTCACACATCGCAAGGATGTTCAGATCAGCGGCCTAAGCGGTGGACAGCAAAAGCGCGTCTCCATTGGCGTTGAGTTGTTGACCAAGCCCGGCTTGTTCTTCCTCGATGAACCCACTTCCGGTTTGGATCCCGGCACAGAAACCGCTCTTATGCAATTGATGCGGCGCCTCGCTGACCAGGGACGTACCATCATTCTGATCACTCATGCCACGAAAAACGTTATGCTGGCAGACAAGGTGATCTTTCTCGCAAGAGGCGGTTTCCTTGCGTGGTTCGGCCCTCCAGACGAAGCGCTGGCATACTTCGATCAATATCGTTCGGAACGCGCTCGCAGGGCTGGCAAGATCGAGTTCGACGAGATCTACGCCATTCTGGATGATCCCAGCAAGGGCAAGGCAGAGGATTGGGCAAAACGATACCGTGAGAGCAAAGCCCATGAAGAATACGTCTCAAAACCTTTGGCCGGCAAGATATCTCCAAGCAGGGCAATGACCGTACCTCAACCGGAAAGGTTGCCGCAAAAAGCAGGAAATTCCAGGCAGGTTTCCTCGTTACGGCAACTTCTGATCCTTTCCGCCCGCAACTTAAAAATATTAACGCGTGACCGCTTTGCCTTGGGATTAATGCTTGCAACTGCGCCAGTGGTAAGCCTGCTGGATGTAATCCTTTCCTTTGTGATGGGTCGGAATATTTTCGACTTCTACACCGGGGATATGTCTCAGGTGATGATTACCCTCTTCCTTCTGACCATCTATGGCATTATGGTTGGCGGAATTTCGCAGATGCGTGAGATCGTCAAAGAGCAGGATATTTATAAACGGGAGAGGTTGGTCAATCTCAAGATCATGCCTTACGTGCTATCGAAAGTTTGGGTGGCAGCCTTGCTGGCTCTCTATCAGGCGGTGGCATACACTGTGGTGCATTATCTTTCGTTCAACATGCCGGGAGGCGTGTTTGAATTTTTCCAGATCTATATCACCATGACTCTGGCGACTTTCGCAGGCATGATGCTCGGGTTGTTTGCATCGGCACTTGCGCCAAACTCCAGTTCCGCTCCGTTAATTGTTATTATTTTGATGCTGCCCCAAATCGTTCTGGCTGGAGCGTTGATCCCCGTCCCAAGCTTTGTCAGCGCACCCTTTTCAACGCGTTGGGCTTTCGAATCGTTGATCGCCATCTCAGGCTCCGGGTCTGATGTTGCAGCGGACGTTTGTTGGGCACTTCCACCAGACGTGCGCAATGCGATGACTTTGGAAGATAAACTTGCAAATAATTGCAAATGTCTGGGCGTGAATATGCTGAAAGAAGAATCCTGTAATCACCCCGGTTTAGGCAAGTTCCGCATAGCACTGATCGACCAACCATTACCACTCCCCCCAGAGCCGCTCCCGCCCGAACCAGTTCGACCTGCGGAACCTCAGGATCAATCAGATAATGTTGCAATGGCTGAGTTCTTCACCAAACTTAAATTGTATGAAGCTGAAGTTGAGATTTATAAGGAACAGGTCAGTCAGTATCAAAGTGAAATAACTGCCTACGAGACGGCGAACGCTCAAATAAGAGTGGCGGTTGCACCTGCTGAAGCTGTTGTGAGAACCTTTTATAACGGGTCTGGCTTTGCTTATGTAGATAAGAACGATCCTGTGGCTTATTACTCCAAAGTCACTTTCACATGGGTCGTACAGTTCACCATCATTTTGATATTGTTCGGTGCAATTTTATATCTGCAAAAACGAAAAGACGTGATATAGGATCGAATGAAAAAAAATAAACTTGTAATATTCCTATTGGTCTTGACTGTGACCTCGCTGGCTTGTGGAGCGAGCGGCAGTGATGTTGCAAGAGAAAGCACTGTTCAGGCCATCAGTACACAGGTGTCCGGAACCGGCACCGCAGCCGCAGCACAAGGGCCGCAAACAACACAGGCCGCAGACTTGAGTGCCGAGTCATTAACTGCAACAGCGGCGGCTTTTGCTCCAATTCTTGCAGAACTGCCCAAGTACGGGGTCGACCCGTCAGAGGGAAGAATAGGCTGGGTTCACCCGCCTGTATCCATGGACGCATCCGGTTATCATCACTTTGAATATGTCAATTACTACCTTGGAACTCTGGCAAAAGACTTTGTTATCTCTGCAGATATCACCTGGGATACAGTTGGCAGTACCTCAGGATGTGGATTTGTTTTACGATCCGATGGAAACACAGATGCATTAGACCAATATGTAGCGATCATAACTCGCGTGGCAAGCGGGCATTTCCTTTTTTCCACCATGTCAGATGGTGAGGTGGTTACCGGCCGCGATATTTACGCCCGCTACAAAGACAAAACTTTTAAATGGGAAAATAACACAACCAACCGGTTGACGATCGTGGGACGTGGAAATCATTTTTGGGTTTATACAAACGGTACCTTGATCGGAGAGGTTGATCCGAGCGCGCCCCCTACTCAACCCAATATTCCGCCGGAACCTGAAAAACCTGCGAATCAGGCGGACGCACAAGCGATGGCGCTCTATGAACAACAAAAAGTTGAACACGAGGCGATCGTCGCCCAAATCAAGGCGGATTTTGCCGCCCGGCAAAGGGCCTTTAATTCAGCAGACACTGTTTTTGATCGGGGATTTATGGCATTGGTGGCATTAAGCGAATCAGGGCGCAAAACAACATGCAAGTTCGATAATGGATGGTTATTCCTAATAGATTAACCTTCGCCATAATAGGCAGATTATTATTTTAGTGGAAGTAGTGGCACTTAATTGGTTTGGTGTTTTTATCTTTAGGAGAAAAGATGGCTAACAACTTAATTGGAAAGACCATAAGTAATCGATATGTTGTCGAAGAAATGCTGGGACAAGGCGGGATGTCCGCAGTATACAAAGGCACTGACCCCAACCTGAAACGGGTGATTGCGATCAAAGTCATTCATTCTCATTTGTCCAACAACCCTGATTTCGTCCAACGATTTGAAGAGGAAGCAGCAGCTGTGGCGCAATTGCGCCATCACGGAATCATCCAAGTCTATGATTTCAATCGCGATGATGATCTTTACTATATGGTATTGGAATTTGTTCCGGGAGAGACTCTCCAGGATCATCTAAAAAGACTTAATGACAGCGGGCGAAAACTTTCGCCCGCAAAAGCCATTGAGTATATGGCCGGCATTTGCGACGCGGTGGATTACGCCCATCAGCGCGGAATGATCCATCGCGATATCAAACCGGCCAACCTGATGCTTACCACCACAGGCCAGGTCATTCTAATGGATTTCGGTATTGCCAAGATCGTCGGCGGAACGCGTCACACGGCCACTGGAGCAATTGTCGGGACAGCGATGTATATGTCGCCCGAACAGATCAAGGGAGAACAGCCTGACCGTCGTACGGATATTTATTCCCTTGGCGTGACCCTGTTTGAAATGGTCAGCGGCCGCCCGCCATTTGATGCCAATTCAGCCATGACGCTGATGATGATGCACATAAACGACCCGATCCCAAACATCAAGAGTCTCAACCCTGATGTGCCGGATGCCCTGGTTGCAGTCATTAATAAAGCGCTTGAAAAAGACCCTAACGATCGTTATCAAACCGCCGCACAAATGGCGGTGGCCTTAAGAAATGCGCTTTCAGCCGGCTCATCTTCTCCTCAAGTCACCATGATGGAAGATGCAGCATCAATGAAACAGGCGCGCGGAACGACCATAGAAAAACCTTTTGCCGGGACTTATGTTGAAAACACACCCATCGTTCCTACAAAAGGAACAATGATCGAAAGTTCAGCGCCAAGTTCCATGTCAAGTTCCATCTATTCAACACCAGTTGCGCCATCCGCTCCAAAGCGCAAAAAATCAATGGTGGTTCCGATCATTGCAGCTGTGGTTGTTGGATTGCTTTGCCTTGCCGGGGTGGGAGCTTTCGCGGCAAGCCAACTTTTTGGCACCCCTGCGCCAACCGAGACTGCTGTTGTGATCGCAACGGATACACAGCCTGTGCTCGTACTTCCCGCCGCAACAGAGGCTCCCACTGAAACAGCAATTCCATTAACTGCAACGCCTACAGGGCCCTATGTGGTTATCACTGCCATCAGAGCTGAAGGCAATCTTTATGCGGTGGATTATGAAGTCAACAACTTTACCGATGGATTGCATGTCCACATTTTCTTCAACACCGTTCCTCCAGACCAGGCGGGTTCCCCGGGATCCGGTCCGTGGAAATTAACCTGGGGTGCTTATGGAAATCCACCCTTCACACAATACACCATTGCCAATCGTCCTGCGAATGCGACGCAAATGTGTGCATTGGTGGCAAATTCAAATCATTCGATTCAGCTAAATACTGGGAATTGTGTCGATTTACCATAGCAAAGAGTTCCATTTATCGGCGCAGGCGTTGCAATACAGACGCAGAATCATGATTTAAATTGAATATAAAAACACAGACCCCGCACTTTATGCGGGGTCTGTGTTTTTAAGAGTCTTATTTACTAAACAAGCCCAACAGTCGATCCCATCCCTGCTTCATTTGCGTGGACTTCATCCGCCATGTCCCAACGATGCCATACGGAATGAACAGCACGAACAGAACATAGATCGCACCATTGATAAAGCTGGCGCTTTCGCCGATGTAACGGCGCAGGCCATAATCCAGCAGACGATACACGATCGCGCCGACGAACGCCCCATTGAGTGTGCCCACGCCGCCGATGAGGATGATAAGCAAGGCAGTGACTGTAAATCCCATCCCTGCGATGTTCGGGCTGACAATGGGCTGATACAGCGTGTGGAAGAATCCCGCCATTGCAGCCGTGAAGGAGGAAAGCATCAGCGCGGCAAGTTTGAAATAGAAGGTGTTGTATCCCAACATGCGGGCGCGCCCTTCGTTCTCACGGATGGCAACACAGACCCGTCCCGTGGGGGAAGTGACAAAGCGCTGATATGCCAGATAGACCAGCACCATCACTGCCAGCATGATGAAATAGAAGCGAAGGCGTTCATTGGCGGGACTGATAAACGCAGGTACAACCACGCCTTGCAATCCCACGTCTGCGCCTGTGTACTTGCTCATTTCACTGGACATGACAACGATATGAAATACCGAGCCAAGCCCAAGTGTGACCAACGCAAAGGTGATGCCTTTGACACGCGGCAAGACCAGCCCGAAGAGAACAGCCTGCACGATGGAAGCGAGAATGACAAGCCCAAAGGTGGGCAAAAGTGACAAGCCAAAACTTTTGATGGCAATACCCGTCAGGTACGCGCCCACGCCGTAAAACATGGAATGGCCGAAGGACAACATGCCTGTGATGCCAAAGATAAGATCAAAGCTGATGGCGTAAATGGCAAGGATGAAGATCTCGATGGCCAGACCTTGAATGAACTTGGATTGTCCGCTGCCGTTGACAAAGACCGTCGCGGGAGAAGCGCCATCCAGCAGGCCGATGATGAAAGGTAAAAGGACCAACACGAGCAGGGTAATGAGCGAATTGCGATTCGAAGAGAAGAATGTTTTCATAGCCTGGTCTATTCCTTTTTACCGAGCAAGCCGTTCGGCAGGATGAGCAAAACAATGACCATCAACAACACCGTTGAGGCTGGCACAAGCGGCGGGGTGGGTTTGAAGATGATCTCGGTAAAGGGAATGGCAATACCGATCTGCCCGTATTTGATAATGAACTGCTGGATCATACCGACGATGACCGAACCAAGCGCTGCACCCGGGTAACTCGTCAGACCGCCAATCGCAAGCGCGATCAACGCGTTCAACAACAGGCTCTCCCCCATCACATTCGAGAGACCCGTGGATGGCGCGCCAAGCACACCGCCCAGGGCGGCGAGTCCCACACCGAGAGCGAAGACCATCGTGAACACACGGCGGACGTTGATGCCGAGCGCCTCCACCATCTGGCTGTCCTGCACGCCTGCGCGGATGATCATGCCGAGGCGGGTACGTTGCAGCAAAATCCAGATCGAGATCAATACGACCAGACCAACCAGCGGGATGAATATCTCGTTATACACGCGCACACGCCCATCGAGGAGCAGGATCGTCGAGCAGTGGTTCGCCCACCAATCTGCAAAATTTGTCGCGGGGCAGGCACCGCCCGAGCCGTTGAAGAATTCAGGCTTCGGCATTACGAATTCAGGGCGTCCCCAAATGGCGCGCACCATTTCGATGCCGATGGCGCTCATGCCGAGCGTGAGCATCAATTGATAGATCGGACGGCTGTACAACGGACGGATGAGCGTAGCCTCCATCAAACCGCCGAGGGCAACACCACTCAAGGAAGCCACCAGCACCGCGATGAAAAACAGCCAGTTGGAATTCAAACCATATAAAAATGCACTGAGTTGATCATTGAAGATCAAGCCGACCAAAGCAACGACCAATGCCACCGCAATGCTGACAAAATTTTTCCAGCTCAAGCGCACTGTGCGTGGCGTGTTGTCAAATAATGAAATACCAAAGGCGCCAAGAATACTGGCAAGCAGTAAACCGATCACCGCAAGCGGCATGGAAATTTCAGTGAACAAAGCAGGCTGCACAGGCAAGCGCGCACCCGAGTCTGCCATGAATGCAAAGGTCACAGGGCTTTGGGCGTAATTCTCCACGTTCCAGATGGCGATGGGATAACGGGGCAGGATAAAGCCGAAGAGCAGGATCGAGACGAGGATCAATGCCCAGGGGAGAATCCGCCTCATACTTAAGCCGGGCCTGATCCGGCTTGCGAGAAGCGGATACACATCCCCAAGCGCAAACCCGGAGACGATCAACGCCAGCGGAGTCAGCAGATCCACAAACGTATCCGGGCGGACGACAACCGTCCAGCCCATGTATGCGCCGATCATGAAGAGTGTGCCATGCGCGAGATTGAGCACATCCAGCAGACCGAAGATGAGCGAGAAGCCCGAAGCGACGAGGAAGGTGATGGAGCCAACAGCGAGTCCGCGCAGGAGCGTGATGACGAACTCCTGTTTTTCCATGCCTTGCGCTGCGGCGATGAGGAAAGCCGCCATCACGAAAACGGCAACGAGTATGACGATATTTTTACGGAGGAAGGAGTTCATCTTACGCGGCTCCCAGGAAACGATGAATGGCGGCTTTGTCAGCGGCGAGGTCTTTCATTTTGCCATCCTGCACCGAGCGCCCTTCTTCGATGATGACATAGTATTCAGCAAGCTGACTGGCAACGAGGAAGTTCTGTTCGACCAAAATGACCGTTGATTCTTTTGCCAGTTCTCGAATGGCTGTCATCATGGATTCGATGATGACCGGCGCGAGGCCTTCGCTGGGTTCGTCGATAAGCAGGAGTTGATTATCAGGCACGAGCGCGCGCGCGATGGCGAGCATCTGCTGTTGACCGCCAGAGAGAGCGGTGCCGGGCAATGCGATAAGACGCGACAGATCCGGGAAGAGGTTGAAGATGAAATCACGTTTGCGAAGGTAGTCCCCTTTTTTACGTTCGGCAATTTTGAGGTTTTCCTCCACACTCAGGTCACGGAAGATGGCGCGGTGTTCAGGCACGAAACCAATGCCCATGTTAGCAATATCAAAAGAGCGCAAACCGTTGACTCCCTGCCCGCCGTAAATGACTTTGCCTTCACGGGGCGGAGTGAGTCCCAGAATGGTTTTGAGCGTGGTGGTCTTGCCGGCACCATTGCGTCCAAGCAAAGCGACGATGGAGCCTTTCGGCACGCGCACGTTCACACTCTGCAAGATGTGATACTGCCCGATAAAGGTGTGGATGTTCTGGACGTCGAGGATATGTTCCATGGGACCTCAGTTGGTTGGTAGTGGATGGTTGGTGGTTAACAGTTAAATTCTTGCTGTCAACTATCAACCACCAACCACCAACTGTTCTTACACATTCAATTCGTACAGCCCGCCAAGATACGCGGTTTGGACTTCCTTGTTGGCGGCGATCTCGGAGGGATTTCCTTCTGCGAGGACTTTGCCCTGATGCATGACGGTGATCTGGTCGGAAACGCTCATGACCACGTTCATGTTGTGCTCCACGAGCATCACGGTCTTATTGCCAGCCTTTTGAATACCCTGAATAAGCGCGATCAATTCAGGGACCTGTTCCGATGCCATGCCAGCGGTGGGTTCATCCAACAGCAGCACTTCAGGGTCTGGTGCGAGGATCATGCCAAGCTCGAGCTTGCGCTGGTCGCCATGCGGAAGGGTGCGCGCCAGTGTATGGACACGCTCTTTCAAGCCGACCTTCTCAATGACTTCCAACGTCCGCGTTTCGTAGGATTTGAAGTTGGACGCAGCCTGCCAGAACTTGAAGTTATCATGTCCCATGGCTTGCGCGGCGAGACGGATATTCTCAAATACAGTGAGGTTGGGAAAAATGTTCGTGATCTGGAAGGAACGCCCAATTCCGTAATGGATGGTGCGATGGACAGGCTGATGCGTGATGTCCTGTCCTTTGAAAATGACCTTGCCGCTGGTAGGTTCGATGTTTCCGCTGAGCAGGTTGAAAAATGTGGTTTTGCCGGCCCCATTGGGACCAATAATGGCATGTAATGAGTTCTTGCGGACTTTAATGCTCACCCCATCCACAGCGGCGAGAGCGCCAAATTGCTTGGTCAGGTTTTGGGTTTCGAAAATGATCTCGGGTTCCATAAAGCCTTCCAGATTCTTGACCGTTGACCGTAGACGATGGACCGTGTTAAATCTCGGTCTACTGTCTACGGTCTATGGTCTTGAGGTTGAGTGACTGAAACTCTCACGAATTCCAGTCACTCATTGTAGTACTAAATTATTGTCCGCCGAGGCTGCCGTAGGGCAAAGCACCGCAGCGATCCTTCAAAGCTTCGGGGAGCAAGCAGGGAGGCTCGGGGCGGGTGGTGTCAACATATTCGTAGAAGTTGGCATCCGGGTCGGTCACGTTGACGAGCTTCATGATGTACATGTCCTGAATGGCGACATGATCTTCGGGGCGAATTGTGACGGTGCCCTTGGGGCCTTCGAAGGAAAGTCCTTCCATGGCGGTCTTGAGAGCTTCACCGCTGGCGTCGCCATTGGTGGCCTTGATGGCTTCCACAACGAGGATGGCGGCGTTCATGCCATCAGCATCGAAGAGGTCAGGCATGACACCATAGCGGGCCTTGTCCTGTTCCTTGAGGAAATCATTGGCAGGGTTCTGCGGGGCGCTGTAGTGATACAGAATGCCCGCGGTGGTACCAACTGCATTCGAGAAGAAGGTCGGCATGAGAACATTGTCGATGAAGGTTGCGCCGAGAGCCATGGATTCGGTCACGCCCTGATCCTTGGCAGCCTGCACCAGGGAGACGAAGCCGGAGCCAGCCCAGGTGACGATGTAGGCTTCCGCGCCGGAACCAGCGATCTGTTCCATGTACGGGGTGAAGTCGGTGGTGTCCAACGGGGCGAAGATATCGTCAGCGATGAATTCAGCGCCTTCGAGGGAGCAGGCATCGCGGAAGGCGGCTGCGGAACCCTGACCGAACGCATAATCAGGAGCGATCTGAACGAAGGTCTTGTACTGCTGGGTAAGAGCCTTGCATTCGTTGATGGCGTCCTGGTAGTTGTTGCGGCTGACGCGGAAGGTGTATTCGTTGAAGTTCGCGCCGGTGATGTCGTTCGCGGCGGCGGGGGCCACGATCAACGGGATGCCGCTTTCGAGGGCAATGCCCTGCAAGGTGGCGGTGGCGCCGGAGGAAACGGTACCGACGAGAATGTTCACGCCGTTCACGTCGATCAGTTCGCGGGCAACGGTGGCGGTGTTATCGGGGGTGCTGGCGTCATCGCGGACGAAGACCTGAATTTCGCAGTCATCGATCTTGAAGACGTTTTCCTGGGTCTGGGTGAAATCGAACTTCTCACCAGCGGAACCAGCTGCGCCGGTGGCATATTCCATGCCGAGCATGAAGGAGCGCAGGATGTGAGCGCCATAAATGGCAAGCGCGCCGGAAGCATCGGTGATCAAACCAACCTTGATGGGCTCAGCGCAGGTGAGACCAGCGGCAGGAGCTTCTGTGGCAACTGGGGCTTCGGTAGCGACAGGAGCCTCAGTCGCTGCTTCAGTGGCAGGGGCCTCTGTGGCAGCGGGGGCGCAGGCAGCTAAAACGAGTGATAGAGCTACCAGCAAAAATGCGAGCGTTCGAAAAACTTTCATTTTATTCTTCTCCTTGAAAATTAGTAGTTCGATTATCAGCACAAGAGACCGCCTCTTATGCTGCAAAATCCGTGATTGTGCGCGAGGCAGCTTCCGCAACTTCAATTGGGAAGAAATGCCCCGCATTGGGGAGGATGACTACCTTGCTCCCTGAAATCTTCTCCGCCAAAAGCGAAGCGTTTTCAGGTGGGACAACTTTGTCATGTGCGCCGAACAGGATCAAGGTCGGGACGTTGAGGCGCTCAAGTTTGTTTTCAAAAGAGGCGGCTTCAGGCATCAATCCAAATCCAATTGCGAGTTGTGATTGGTATGGTGCAGGTTCAATTGGATTTGCAACGCGCCACTTGACCCATTCATCTACCATCTCTGGATTCTTTTCCGACCAATCTGGAGCAGTGCTGACAGATAGTCCATTCTTGAAGCGAGTGAGCGCATCGCTCGTCACATCGGTGAGGACTTTCATCGCCTCAGCCGTGACCGGTACATGGTGCGGCCCACCGAAGTTGGTCGAACACAGAATCAGTTTCGCTACCTTCTGCGGAAAATCAAGCGCCATTGCCTGAGCGATAAACCCGCCCATCGAATGACCTGCGATAATTGCCTTCTCAATTCCAAGCGCATCGAGCAAGCCCGCTGTATCTGCCGCGAGCATTTGAGCGGTGTATGCGCCTGCGGGTTTGTCACTTTGGCCCACGCCGCGATTATCAAAAGTGATGACTTGAAAATGCTCCGCCAAAAGCGGAACCATCTTGTGCCATTGCCAGAGTGGATAGCCAAGGCCGGAGATCAACACGAGCGGCTGCCCCGCGCCGTGGATTTCGTAGTAGAGTTCGATGTTGTTAGTTTTAATTTTTGGCATGGATTACTCCTTTGGAAAGTGGTGAGTAGAAAGTGGGCAACCCACTCACTACTTTCCACTTTCTACTTTTCACCAACAAACTTCGCCTTCAACTCCGCCTTAATCACCTTCCCATACGGTGAATACGGCAGGGCATCTACAAACTCAATGCGCTTCGGGAGCTTGTACTTCGCCAAACGTCCCGCGCAGAATTTCAACAACTCATCTTCATTGGTCGTTTGATTTGGCTTGCAAGCCACGATCATCAAACCGACTTCGCCCCATTTCTCATCAGGCTCGCCGATCAACGCGGCATCGGCAACGGCAGGATGTTCGCGGAAGAGCGCTTCCACTTCGGCAGCGTACACATTCTCGCCGCCGCTGATGATCATGTCTTTGAAACGGCCAGCGATGTAGAAATATCCTTCTTCATCCATGCGCGCCATGTCGCCTGTGTGGAACCAGCCATCGCGCAATGATTGCGTGGTCGCATCTGTGTTATTCCAATAGCCAGCGCAAACGTGATCGCCTTTGATGATGAGTTCACCAGTCGAGCCGACGGGCACATCGTTGCAATCCGCATCCACCAAACGCATCTCGCTATGGAAGATGGGCTTGCCCACCGAACCAAGTTTTCGCAGCGCATCTTCATCGGTCATCGAAAAGCAGTTCACGCCGACCTCGGTTAGTCCGTAACCCTGGCGCATCACAACGCCCTTCTTCTCGCTCCACGCTTGTATCAAAGAAGGCGGGCATGGCGCGCCGCCGCTGATGAAAAAGCGCACGTGGCTGAAATCTGCATTTTCAAATTGCGGCGAATTCATCCACACTTGAAAGAGAGTCGGCACGCCGAGAATGACCGTGCATTTTTCTTCGACGATCAACTTCAACGAAGCGTCGGGGTCGAAGGTGCGTCCGAGCAAAAGTTTGCCGCCAACATGAAAGAGCGGCGCAAGAAAAACGAACAACCCGCCCGAGTGAAACATGGGCGTGAGGATCGGAGAAATATCTTTTTCGTTCAGGCCCCACGACACAACGGTGTTGATGGAATTCCAAATCACCTGTCTGTGCGGGAGGACTGCGCCTTTGGGCCGTCCCGTTGTGCCTGATGTGTACAGGATGCAAACGGCATCATCGCCTGAGATGACGGGCCGCTTCGGTTCTTCCGCCGAGGCTTGGTCGGCCAATTTTTCATATGCTTCCCCTGAAACATTCGCACCTTCCAGCGAAATGAGCTGCTCCACTTTGATGGAGTCTTTCATCTCGTCATACACCGAAACGAATTCAGGCCCGACGATCAACACCTTGGGCTGGCAGTCGTTGACGATGTAGGTCAACTCACGCGAGGTCAGCCGCCAATTGAGCGGAGCAAGGATCGCGCCGAGTTTTGCCAAACCAAACAACAAGTCCACATAGGCGACGCTGTTGTGCGCGAGAATGGACACACGGTCACCTTTTTCCACGCCGTATTTCTCGCGCAGGAAATTCGCGGCGCGGTTGGCGCGTTGATCCAATTCCGCATAGGTGTAATGGACTCCGCTTGCGAGTTCGATCATCGCCTCGCGGTTCGGAGTCAGGAGTGCTCGTTTGGTCAGAATATCGGCAGAATTCATGATGAGGGTGTCAGGTTCCAGGTATCAGGTTTCAAGTGAAAGATGTGGAGAAAAAATCACGTGTCGAGTGTCAACAACCTGACACCTGACACGTGATACTTGACACGTGATTTACGTTCCTACAACGATTCCGCCATCTACGCGGAGGACTTCGCCAGTAATGAAGGAGGCGTCATCCGAAGCGAGGAAGAGATAGGCGTTGGCAATGTCACGCGGTTCGCCCAAACGACCGAGCGGAGTGTGAGACTTCATGCCGTCCAAAACTTTCTCGGGCATGGCGGTGACCATTTCAGTGGCGGTGAAGCCAGGGCCACAGCGTTGACGCGGATGTTGAATTTGCCCAACTCACGCGCCCAAACTTTGGTCATGCCGATCACGCCGAATTTTGTTGCGACGTAGTTGGTCTGTCCGAAGTTTGCGTCGAGGCCGACAACGGAGGAGGCATTGAGAATTACGCCGCCGCCTTGTTTTGCCATCACGGGTGCAACTGCCTGAGCGCAATTGAACACGCCCTTCAAGTTGACAGAGATGACGAGGTCGAAATCAGGCTCGGACATTTGCCCGACCAAATTGCCTTCCTTCACCTTGACCAACTGTCCATCACGCAATACGCCTGCATTGCTGACGATGACATCAATGCGGCCATATTTTGCAACGACATCATCCACCCATTTTTGAACATCTTCGCGGCTGGTCACGTTGACTTTGTAGAACGCGGCGCCTTCGCCGAGTTCCTTGAGAGTTTCCTGTCCAACGGCTTCGTTGACATCACAAATCACAACCTTGGCGCCTTCTTCAGCGAAACGCAAAGCTGTTGCCTTGCCAATTCCCGCTGCCCCGCCTGTTACGAGTACAACCTTATCTTTCATGCGCATGGTGTTTATTCCTTTATATTTTTTATAACGACTGAAGTCGTTTGTTTAGCCAAAAATCCCAAAATGGCTGTATTGAATTCTTGTGGTCGTTCCCAGCTGGAGGCGTGTCCTGCTCCGTGCAGGATGTGCATTTCAGCGTGGGGGATGCCCGCTTTCAATATCGCGGCGTAGGCTGGGCCTTTCAACAAATCCAGTGAGCCGACGATGATGCAGGTTGGGCATTTGAGTTCGCCCAAGCGGGCGGTAAAGTTCACGTTCAAAAAACATTCACACAAACGGACAACGGCTGGAAAGTCCAACAGCTTGTAGCGGCCTTTGGCGTCTTCGAGCAGACGCGGGTTGGCAGTGATGAAGGCTGGGGAAAAATTCCACGGGACGGTGGCATTGAAAAAGGCGTTGGAATCTGCCGCTCGTGCAGAGTCAAGCCACCCGTCGACAATGATGCGTGTTTCAGCGCCCACTTCACTCACGGTGTCGGCCAATATCAGGCTGAGAGTCCGCTCGGGGTATTTCAATCCAAAAGCTTGTGCTACTTCGCCGCCGTAGGAGATGCCCGCGATATGTGCTTTGTCAACGTTCAGGGTTGTGAGTAATGCCGCGAGGTCGTCTGCGTGCATTTCCATGGAGTATGGACTACCAGGATGTTCCGACTGTCCCTGTCCACGACAGTCGTATTGCAAGATGCGGTAATGTTGTGCTAACGCCTTGGTCTGAAACGCCCAACTTGTGGCCGCGTTCATGATGATGCCGTTGTTGAGGACCAACAGAGGGGCAGTCTCGGAACCGTGGAGTTCGTAGTAGAGTTCAACGCCGTTAGCATGGACTTTAGGCATATCGGAACATCCTGTGTGTTGCTAGGTTAACGTATCCTTGTTACAAGCCAGTTACAAAGCAAAAATTATTTTTTCCAAAAAATTGTTGCCCCTTGGACAAAAAAAAACTTTATCTTTGAAGGCTAAATAGGTCTTCTTTGTTTCGCCTTCGCCGAATTCAACGAAATCGACATTCAAAGGCGTGCCAATTTTATCTCGGCGGGTTTGGATGCGTCCAGACCTGTGATGCGGGCGCTGATGCTTGTGCCTTCTTCGAGTTCGACAATGCCAGAGACGTAGGGATTCTTGCGGTCGAAGCCTTGTTCGGACATGAAGGTTGGCCCCGTGTAGATGACCGTGAAGCCAGCGAGTTTTCCTTTGCCGCTGGTCTCGAGCCATTCCATCTCTTCGCTGTGGCAGTTCGGGCAGATCGCGCGCGGAGGGGCATAGGTTTTGCTGCATTTTGTGCAGCGGGTGGCCATCAATTTATGTTCGGCAATGTATTGATTAAACGCCGCCGCTGAAAACGGACGGATCGTGGTGGTTTCTTCGCTCATGATTAATTTCTCCGCTCATAGACGTGGACGGCACAGGTGGAACCTGTCGCGCCGACGTTGTGAGTCAACGCCAGGTTGACATCGCCTGCCACTTGTCGCTCGCCTGCCTGACCTCGCATCTGCTTGAACACTTCGACAGCCTGTGCCACGCCTGAAGCGCCGACGGGATGTCCTTTTGCTTTCAATCCACCAGAGGTGTTGATGGGCTTCGCGCCGTTGCGGGCGGTCACGCCGTCTTCAGCGGCTTTGAAGCCTTCGCCTGGGGCAAAGAAACCGAGGTCTTCGCTGGCGATCACTTCCCGCGATGGTGAAGCAATCATGCACTTCGGCGATGCGGATGTCTTTGGCAGTGACGCCAGCCATTTCATAGGCCTGCGTCGCGGCGACTTTTGCCGCAGGGATTACGGTCAACTCGGGGCGGTCGTGAAGCGGAGCCAGAGGCCTGTCCCGAACCGATGATATGAATGGGGTGGTCTGTGAATTCGTGCATACGTTCTTCGGCGACGAGCAACACTACGGCGGCGCCGTCTGTTACGGGGGAGCAATCAAACAGGCGAAGCGGCCCGCAACTGTCGGGTTGCCTGATTCGTCGTGGAGGAAATCCCAAATCGTTGACCATGTTGGGGCGGGCTTGCCCTTCTTGATCGCAGCCGCGACGCGTCCTTCCATCCACTTTTGAATGGTGACGCCAAACTGGGCATAGGGATTCAGGGAAGCATTGTCGTGATTCTTGATCGCGACGTTCATGAGATGTTCGGGCTTCATTCCGTAGCGGTGCATGTACGCGGACGCCATTGCCGCATAAAAGCCAGGGAAGGTGAAGCCAGCGGGAATTTCAAACGGGACATCTGCCGCGGTGGCGAGTGCATCGGTGACGCCTGCGGTGGTGAGCGCGGTCATCTTTTCCGCGCCGCCGACGAGCACGACATCGTACATGCCTGAGGCAATTGCCATCACACCCTGACGAAGTGCAAGTCCGCCTGAGGCGCAAGCGCCTTCCACGCGTGTTGCGGGGATGGGCGTCAGACCAACGGCATCCGCAAGAAGCGGAGCAGTGTGTGCCTGATGTTCGAACTGGTCACTGGAGAAATTCCCGACATAGAGCGATTCAATGACAGACGTATCGAGTCCCTTATCAACGGACTTGGTCATTTCCTTGAATGCTTCGACAAAAAGATCGCGGCTGTTCTTTTCTGCAAACGCCCCGAACTTGGACATACCTGCGCCGACGATTGCAACTCCGCGCGACAGGGGTTTTGATTTAGGCATAAAGCCTCCTCGTAGTGAGTAGTGGATAGTGTGAAATGGGTGGTGGGTAAGGATTTTCTGTTCACTTTACCCACTGCTCACTTATTACCACTTATTTTTCAATACTTTTCAAACGCTGCCATGAACTCCTCTGGTTTTTCAACGTAGGGAGTGTGGCCTGTATCTGCAATGACAACTTCTTCGAACGAGCCGCCCTGCGCTGCATACTTTTCGAGCAGGCTGCGGGTCTGTCCCACCATCGGCTGGGGAGGATAGATTTCCTCACCGGGCCAGCCGGGGACGTAGCCCAACTTGCCGAGGGTGCCGAAATCAAAGAAAGAACTATCGGAGACGATCATGTCTGAATCGCCTCGTACCCAAAGGATGGCTGGTTTGCTGGCTGCGCCAACGAAATTCTTCGCTGTCGCCGACGTATTTGGGAGAAAGCGCATTGATCGGGCCAAATTTTCCGGGCGCAACATTGGGCCAATTGCCTGAGGGAACAAAGTCACCCGGGTATTTTTGTTCACCAACTTTTTCGGTCATCAACGAGGTGAGCAAATCTTCTTCACGGGCAGGGACGAAAGGCGGCTTCCAGTAGAAACCGTTCATCACCACGCGCGGTGATGCCTGCGGATTGTCGGTGCTGCGATCGCCAGCGGCCATCAATTTGGGGAAATCGGGGTTGACCACGCCGCCGCCTGAACCAGCAAAGTCATCGTAGCAGGGCGTGCCATCGAGACCTTTCGAGCCGCCGAAGCCGTAGATCGAGCCGGGGTTGACGACGGTTCCGCTCAACACGCGTCCATTCAAAGAGCCGACGAGTCCGAACACAATTGTCCCGCCCATGGAGTGACCGACAACGTGAGTCTTTTCGACCTTGAGCGCATCAAGCAATGCGGCGAGGTCGTCGATCCAATCACCCATGCCGCGAGTGGCATCGATCAATTTATCTTCGGTGTCGCCATAGCCGCGCAGGTCAGGCGCAATGCCGCGGAAGCCAGCAGGCAGCTTGAGCATGATCTCTTCCCAATACGAAGCGGAAGAGGCATTGCCGTGGATGAATAAAACTGGAGTGCCGTTCTCGGGGCCACTAAAGAGGACGTGCTGTTTCAAGCGGGGGGTATCAACAACCTTGGATGTGATACCGGATAAAGTTGGAACTGTTGACATGTTTATCTCCTAATAAAAAGTTTTTGATGATCAAGCTCAAGTCTTATTTCAATAACTAATGCTTGAACTGTTCTTCTTCGGTAGAGCCTTTCATCGCAGCGGTGGAAACTTCCCACTGGTGACGGTGGTCTGCACGGCATCGAAGTAACTGGCACCCAAAGGACTGGTGTTTGACCGCGCGGAAACCAATGTTCTTCTCCATCTCGAATTCATGTTCCTGGAGTTTGACGAAGGCGCTCATCCCCGTGCGGGCATAACCATGCGCCAGTTCGTACATGCTGGCATTAAGCGGTGGAAGCCCGCCAATGTGATGAACTGGAATTTATAACCGGCATCGCCAAGCTGCTCCTGGAATTCCGCGATCTGCGTGTCGTTCAACTTGCGCTTCCAATTGAAGGACGGCGAGCAGTTATAAGCGAGCATCTTTCCGGGGTATTTGGCGTGGATAGCTTTCGCAAATTCGCGCGCTTCTTCGATATCGGGGGTGGAGGTTTCGCACCAGATCAAGTCGACATACGGGGCGAATTCCAACGCGCGGGCGACGGCGTATTCGAGGCCGTTCTTCACCACGTAGAAACCGTCGGCAGTGCGTTCACCGGTGAGATGTTCATGGTCCACGCGGTCAATGTCACCACGGATAAGGGTGGCGGACAAAGCGTCAGTGCGCCAATGAAAAGGGTGGGGAACCCCCATCACGTCCGCGGCGAGGCGGGCAGAGACAAGTTTCTGAATGAAGTCATGCACGGGCACGAGGACTTTTCCGCCCATGTCCACACTTCCAAGGAAGATAACTGATCTTCGAGGTGATGCCCGCCGCTCCTGCTTCGATCATGGATTTGACCAGCTCGAATGTGTTGAGAGGACCACCGAAGCCCGCCTCCGCATCCGCCACGATGGGCGCGAAGTATTGCACCTCCCCATCGCGTCCATCCATGTGTTGGATCTGGTCAGCACGGATGAGCGCGTTATTGATCTTCTTCAACACGGTCGGCACAGTGGTGGCCGGGTATAGGCTTTGTCGGGGTACATGGTGAGCGCATCATTGGCGTCACCAGCCACCTGCCAGCCACTGGAGATAAATGGCTTTCAGTCCCGCTTGAACCATTTCCACAGCCTGATTACCGTCAGCGCTCCCAAGGCACGGATGTACTTTTCATCGTTGAGCAAATTCCACAGTCGCTCCGCTCCCATACGCGCAATGGTATGGTCATGCTGGAAGGTGCCGCGCAGGCTGTCCACTTCTTCGGCGTTATACGGCCTACACACGCCCTTCCAGCGGGCATCCCCCGCCCATTCCTTTTTCAGTTCTTCCACAGACTTGGTTGATACTTCGATACATGGTTTATCTCCTCCGAATTCAATCAAAATATCATACGCCGACAGAGTCAGAAATTCCCGCGAATGTGTTCGATGTAACCAATCCATCGAACAACGCAATCGCTTCATCCATCCTGCTGGCGCGTATGTTTGCGACCCATAGAAGGTTTTTATCTTTCAATTTCTCCGCCAGAAACCGGCGATAAAACCTCTGAAATCTTTCAACCATCGGAAAGGGCAGCGGTGGGATGATGGATCCATTGCCAGAGTTGGGCGCGGCAGATCTCGGCGTTGGCGGCATCTTCCATCAGGTTGTGGATGGCCACTGCGCCGAACCCCTCAGCCATGCATCCATGTACTGCAAAGCGACATTGATATCCAGCCGCACTCCGGCTTCGGTGATCTGTCCGTTTGGGATGTTGAAGTTGACCAGATCCGCGGCGGTGGTATTCACGTCAGAACGCATCTTTTCTTTTGATGCGGCTCCGTCTTTCAGCACATTGTCGAAGACTTCTTGGCAACGGGCACAAGTCTGGGTGGGCGACCTACGTCCGTCGAAGCCGTCTTTGGATCTGGGCGTAATTTGTCCTCGCGGACTTTGCCAAGCGCGATGTCGTTCACTTCCTGTCTTTGCGGTTGGGGATGAATGCCGCCATGCCGCCGGATGGCGTGCGCGCTTACGTTTATGGCAGGTCCTCGCCAACAGCTCGGTGTACGCCCGCATGAACCGGACGGTCAGTGGCGATCTGGGCGCGGTCGGGTGGAGGAAGCCCGGTTGTTTGCTGAATTTTTTGATGGTATTGAAGATGTAATCCCAGCGACCGGCGTTCAACGCTACGAGGTATGCTCGCGCAGTTCGTAGAGGATCTCGCCGTCCATCCTCGAAGGAGGCGGTAGAATGGTTTCCGATGAGCATGAGTCACCTTTGATGGTTCCACGCGGAATGCCGAGCTTGTCCTGCGCGAAATTGAAGACGCTTCGTCCACAGGCGCTTCGAGGTGATTTTCCAATTTGGGCAGGTAGTAGAGGTATGGCCCTGCCCCCGCTTGAGGAGACGATCCGCATTTAGAAACAGGAACAAGCCAAAGTCGAAGAGAGAGGGCGGAGGCGGGTTTTCCATCCAGCAGGGCGTGCTTTTCATCCAAAATGCCAGCCGCGCGGGCGCAGCCAAATAACGTCGCGGGATTTTCGTTTAGTTGATATTTTTTCGGGGTGGTCAGGGAGATTTTTCGTTCGATGGCGTCGCGCAGGTTAAGATGCACCCCGATGAGGTTTTCCCAGGATGGCGCATTGAGTCTTCAAAGTCTCGCTATGAAAATTCTTTGCGCCCGAGTTGAGCGCGTTGATCGCCATCTTCCGTTCGGGCGGGCCGGTGATCTCGGACGCGGCGGTCTTGCAGGTCATTTGAACGAGCCGACCTCGCCAATCTCCGGCGCGGATGGGACGCAGTCTCTTCGAGGAAAACCGGCATGGCGCTGTATTGTCGAACGCTTTTTGGCGTTCAACCCGTTTTTGCAGCATCTCATGGCGACGCGGAACTGAACTCGCGCTCGAGTTGTTCGGACAAAGCAACGCTTCGGGTGTCAGCACATCCTGAAATTCAGAGTGGTCTTTCCGAGAATTTCCATGCGGGAAACCTCTGTGGTCAACTTTGATTGAGTATATATGGATGGGGGTATCAGGCAGTTACAAAATACAAAACCTCTCAATGTGATTTGATTTAATCTGTATAAGTTGATAATGAAAATTATACAGATTTTTGCAAAACATCCAAAAACTTGGAGAGCGGCGTTATCTACATATATTTTTCGCGCAACTCGCGCTTGAGTATTTTCCTGCGGCGGATATGGGCAGGGGCTTCCATGAAACTCACTGACTTGGGGACTTGGTATTTGCCAATCGCTCTATCATAAATTTCAATAATTCTTCCCTCCGTCACGCTCTGGTTTGGCTTCAATACAACACAAGCCTTGCTGACTTCGCCCTACTTCGCATCGGGCAAGCTGATCACGGTACCATGTGGACGGTCGGTGCTGATACAACGACTTTTCAATCTCGGCAGGATACATTCTCACCGCCGCTAATGAACATATCCTTCTTACGGTCGGACAATTAAAATAACCTTCGTCATCATATTTGAGCAATATCGCCCGTGTGAAAATATCCACGCTCATCGACTGCGGCTTTTGTGGCTTCTGATTGTTGAAATAGCCTGAGCTGTACGATGGGCCTGAGAACTAATTCACCCGCCTCTTTCTGGACCGGAGTAACTGATTTTGTTCCCCGACGATTTGGGCGTCGACGAAGAAGTTTATCGGTCCATGGAGCCAGCCTTGCGGATGGCGTCTTCG